>NZ_JOEI01000032.1 GCF_000718095.1 Streptomyces scopuliridis RB72
ACGGCCGGGCCATCCACAACGCCGATCCTCCGCCTTGCGATCGCCGCTCGGCATCCAGGGAGGAATCAAGGCGCCGAGACGAAGAGAGCGCAGCGAACGCAGTGCACCAGACGCCGCGGCCTGATCCGCGAAAACCGACCGGACAGGACCTGGCGGAGATGGCCGACCGTCCCGCCGGACCTCAGGTCGCCGGGTCCAGCTCGCGCGCGTCCACGATCCTGAACCCCAGCCCCGCCGCCCGCAGCCGCCCCAGCAGCGCGTCGCCCATCGCCACCGCCGTGGTCACCTGGCCCGCGGTGTCGGGCAGCTCGTCCAGGGCGAGCGAGAGCGCCGACTCGGCCAGCATCTTCGCCGACTCGTCATAGCCGGGGTCGCCGCCCGAGACCTCGGTGAAGACCCGGTGCCCGCCGCCCGTGCCCACCAGGCGCAGCGTGAAGCTGCTCGCCCGCCTGCGTTCCAGGTCTGGTCCGGTGCCCGACTCGAACCGCCGCGTCAACCAGCTCCGGACCGCGGGAAGTTGGGCCAAGGCCACGCCAGCCCCGGCCGCCGCGCTCCCGCCCAGCGCCACCGGCAGTGTCCTCACCCCGGCGAAGTACCGGAAGCGGAAATCGGGGCCGTAGCGCGGCAGCGCCGCCGCCGAGCGCGCCACCACCTGTGCGTCGAGCGTCGGCAGCGGCAGCGCCCAGTACCCGGTCTCCCGGCTGAAGTGCGGTGCGCCGAGGGACCCCCGCGCGCGGCGGTCGAGCTGCCTCGGTTCGTACAGCCGCCGCTCCCGCGCGGCGTGCAGCGACTGCCGGCCGCGGCTCATGACCGTCATCACGGAAGCGAGCGTTCCGCCGGAGAAGAGGGCGTTGGAGCGTACGAACGCGTCCACGCGCAGCGGTACGTCCTCCGGCAGTTGCTGGACGGTGAGGTACGCGCCCAGATCGCTCGGGACCGCGTCGAAGCCGCAGGCGTGCACGAGCCGCGCCCCGGTCTCCCGGGCACGGACGTCGTACCGCAGATACATCCGGTCCAGGAACTCCGCCTCGCCGCACAGGTCGGCGTAGTCAGTCCCCGCCTCCGCGCACGCCGCGACGAGCCCCTCGCCGTACCAGATATACGGTCCGACGGTCGAGGCGACGACCTGCGCGGACTCGGCGAGGGCGCGCAGCGAGTCGGGGTCCGCCGAGTCGGCCTGCAGCACGGGGAGCACGGCGCAGCCCGGATTGAGCGCGGTGAGCCGCTCCCGCAGCCGCTCCAGCCGGGTGCGATCGCGTCCCGCGATGGCCCAGCGGCAGTTCTCGGGCGCGTGGGCCGCGAGATACTCCGCGGTCAGTGTCCCCACGAAGCCCGTCGCTCCGAAGAGCACGATGTCGTACGGGCGCTCCGTCCCGCTCCTCCTGCTGGCCATTGGTCCTCCGCCGTTCGCCCCGCGCCATTGCCGGTGCCCGACGCTAGCGTGAGATCTCATGGCAGTGAGCGGGAACGCTCATCGCGAACCGGTCCGGGTCGGCATAGGCTCGGCAGAGAACTAAGCGCTTGCTCGGCCCGAGGGGTTGTGCGGAGTGGAACACGTTCTTAGCATCACTGCTGTTACATCAGTTGTGTCACACAGTGCTGGGAGCCATATGGCAGCCGCAGGAAACGGTCCGCTGACCGGCGTACGCGTGGTCGAGCTGGCCGGTATCGGCCCCGGCCCCTTCGCCGCGATGACCCTCGCCGACCTCGGCGCCGATGTCGTACGGGTCGACCGTCCCGGCGGCGCGGGCCTCGGTATCGATCCGGCGTACGACCTGACCAACCGCAACAAGCGCTCCGTACTGATCGACCTCAAGACCGAGGACGGTGCGGCCCGCGTCCTCGATCTGGCCGAGCGCGCCGACGTACTCATCGAGGGATACCGGCCGGGGGTCGCCGAGCGCCTCGGCGTCGGCCCGCGGGAGTGTCTGGACCGCAACCCGCGGCTGGTGTACGGGCGGATGACCGGCTGGGGCCAGGACGGCCCGCTCGCCGAGCGCGCCGGGCACGACATCGGCTATATCGCCGTCACCGGCGCGCTCTCCATGATCGGCACGGCCGGGGAGCCCCCCGCGCTCCCGGCGAATCTGCTCGGTGACTACGCGGGCGGCTCGCTCTATCTGGTCATCGGGGTCCTCGCCGCGCTCCAGCACGCGCGTACGCCCGACGGCGCGGGGCAGGTGGTGGACGCGGCGATCGTCGACGGCACCGCCCATCTCACCACCATGATCCACGCCATGATGGGCGCGGGCGGCTGGCAGGACCGGCGGGGTGCCAATCTGCTCGACGGGGGCAGTCCGTTCTACGGTTCGTACGAGACCGCCGACGGCGAGTACATGGCGGTCGGCGCGCTGGAGCAGCGGTTCTACAACGAGTTCGTGGAGCTGCTGGGCATCGCCGAAGAGCTCCCGCCGCGCAAGGACTTCGGGCGCTGGGACGAACTGCGCGAGGCGGTCGCGGCCCGGTTCAGAACGAAGACCCGCCAGGAGTGGACGGCGGTCTTCGAGGGCTCCGACGCCTGTGTCGCGCCGGTGCTCTCCCTGCGCGAGGCCCCGGCCCACCCCCATCTGGCGGCCCGCGGCACCTTCACCGACCACGCGGGACTCACCCAGCCCGCCCCCGCGCCGCGGTTCTCCGTCACTCCCGGGTCGGTGCGCCGCCCGCCCGCGCGGCCCGGCGCGGACACCGCCGAGGTGGCCCGCGACTGGGATCTGCCCGTACGCGCCAAGGCCGAACGCGCCGAGCCCGAACGCGCCAAGGAGGACAGCTGAGTTGAAGCGCCAGATCTTCACCGCCGAGCACGAGGCGTTCCGCGCGACCGTCCGTACCTTCCTGGCCAAGGAGGTCCTGCCGCACTACGAACAGTGGGAGAAGGACGGGATCGTGAGCCGCGAGGCATGGCTCGCGGCGGGCCGGCAGGGGCTGCTGGGGCTCGCCGTCCCGGAGGAGTACGGAGGCGGCGGCGCCACCGACTTCCGCTACAGCGCCGTCCTCGCCGAGGAGTTCACCCGCGCGGGCGCCGCCGGGCCGGCGATCGGCCTGCACAACGACATCATCGGCCCCTACCTCACCACCCTGGGCACGGAGGAGCAGAAGCGGCGCTGGCTGCCCGGCTTCTGCTCCGGCGAGACCATCACCGCCATCGCGATGACGGAACCGGGCGCGGGCTCCGATCTCCAGGGCATCCGTACCGCCGCCGAGGACCGCGGTGACCACTGGCTGCTCAACGGCTCGAAGACCTTCATCTCCAACGGCATCCTCGCCGACCTGGTGATCGTGGTCGCGCGGACGACCCCCGAGGGCGGTGCCAAGGGGCTGTCCCTGCTGGTGGTCGAGCGCGGCACGGAAGGGTTCGAGCGCGGGCGGAACCTCGACAAGATCGGTCAGAAGTCCCAGGACACCGCCGAACTGTTCTTCCACGACGTACGGGTCCCCAAGGAGAACCTGCTCGGCGAACTCCACGGCGCCTTCGGTCATCTGATGACCCATCTGGCTCAGGAGCGGCTGCATATCGCGATGGCCGCGATCGCGGGCGCCGAGCATCTGCTGGAGATCACCACGCGATATGTGAAGGAGCGCGAGGCGTTCGGACGGCCGCTCTCCCAACTCCAGCACATCCGCTTCGAGATCGCGGAGATGGCCACCGAGTGCGCCGTCACCCGTACCTTCCTCGACCGCTGCATCACCGATCACACGCACGGCGAACTCGACGCCGTACACGCCTCGATGGCCAAGTGGTGGGCCACCGAACTCCAGAAGCGGGTCGCCGACCGCTGTCTTCAACTGCACGGCGGCTACGGCTATATGACGGAGTATCCGGTCGCACGGGCCTTCACCGACGGCCGGATACAGACGATCTACGGCGGTACGACCGAGATCATGAAGGAGATCATCGGCCGCTCGCTCCTCGCTCCTGATCCGCACGCCTGACCCCCCATCGTTTCGTTTGCCTCCCCCTCCCGAAAGGCAGTCGCCGTGAGTACCGAAGCGTTCGTCTACGACGCGATCCGCACCCCGCGCGGCCGGGGCAAGGCCCACGGCGCCCTGCACGGCACGAAGCCGATCGATCTCGTCGTCGGACTGATCCATGAGCTGCGCCGCCGCTTCCCCGGACTCGACCCGGCGGCGATCGATGACATCGTGCTCGGTGTGGTGAGCCCGCTCGGCGACCAGGGCTCGGACATCGCCAGGATCGCGGCCGTCGCCGCCGGACTGCCCGACTCCGTCGCCGGCGTACAGGAGAACCGCTTCTGCGCCTCCGGTCTGGAGGCCGTCAATCTGGCCGCCGCCAAGATCCGCTCCGGCTGGGAGGATCTGATTCTCGCGGGCGGCGTCGAGTCGATGTCGCGGGTGCCGATGGGCTCCGACGGCGGCGCCTGGGCGATGGACCCGATGACCAGCTTCGCGACGGGCTTCGCCCCGCAGGGCATCGGCGCCGACCTGATCGCCACCCTCGGCGGCTTCAGCAGGCGCGACGTGGACGAGTTCGCCGCGCTGTCCCAGGAGCGGGCGGCCACCGCGTGGAAGGAGGGCCGCTTCGACCGCTCGGTCGTGCCCGTCCTCGACCGCAACGGGCTCACCGTCCTCGACCACGACGAGCACATGCGCCCCGGCACCACCGCCGACTCGCTCGCCGCCCTGAAGCCGTCGTTCGCCAGGATCGGCGAGGCGGGCGGCTTCGACGCCGTCGTCCTCCAGAAGTACCACTGGGTCGAGAAGATCGACCATGTCCACCACGCGGGCAACTCGTCCGGCATCGTGGACGGCGCGGCCCTGGTCGCCATCGGCTCCCGGGAGACCGGCGAGCGTTACGGACTCACGCCCCGCGCCCGGATCGTCTCCGCGGCCGTCTCCGGCTCCGAGCCGACCATCATGCTGACCGGCCCCGCCCCCGCCAGCCGCAAGGCACTCGCCAAGGCCGGACTGACCATCGACGACATCGATCTCGTCGAGATCAACGAAGCCTTCGCGGCGGTCGTCCTGCGCTTCGTCGGGGAGATGGGCCTCTCGCTGGAGAAGGTCAACGTCAACGGCGGCGCCATCGCGCTCGGCCATCCGCTCGGGGCCACCGGCGCGATGATCCTCGGCACCCTCGTGGACGAACTGGAGCGCCAGGACAAGCGGTACGGCCTCGCCACGCTCTGCGTCGGCGGCGGCATGGGGGTCGCCACCGTCGTGGAACGCCTCTGACGGCCCGCACTCCCCGCCCCTCCCCGGACCCCTCCCGGACCCCCGCCCGGATTCCCCCGATACGGAGCAGCAGCATGAGCGAGTCCACCACCCCGGCCTCCCCGGCGATCCGCTGGGAGCAGGACGGGACCGGCGTCGTCACCCTCGTCCTCGACGACCCGGTCCAGTCCGCCAACACCATGAACCAGGCGTTCCGGCAGTCCATCGCGGCGGTCGCCGACCGCGCGGAGGCCGAGAAGGACAGCATCCGCGGAATCATCGTCACCTCCGCGAAGAAGACCTTCTTCGCGGGCGGCGACCTCAAGGACATGATCAAGCTCGGCCCGGCCGACGCCGGGCAGGTCTTCGAGAGCAGCATGGCCATGAAGCGCGCCCTGCGCAGTATCGAGACGCTCGGCAAGCCCGTCGTCGCGGCCCTCAACGGCGCGGCCCTGGGCGGCGGTTACGAGATCGCGCTCGCCTGCCACCACCGGATCGCCCTGGACGCGCCCGGCTCCAAGATCGGACTGCCCGAGGTGACGCTCGGACTGCTGCCCGCGGGCGGCGGAGTCACCCGTACCGTACGGCTGATGGGCATCGCGGACGCGCTGCTCAAGGTGCTGCTCCAGGGCACCCAGTACACCCCGAGGCGCGCCCTCGACAACGGGCTGATCCACGAGATCGCCGCCACCGGGGACGAGATGCTGGCCCGCGCCCGCGCGTTCATCGACGCGCACCCCGAGTCGTCCCAGCCATGGGACGTCAAGGGCTACAAGATCCCGGGCGGTACTCCGTCCAGCCCCCGCTTCGCCGCGAATCTGCCCGCGTTCCCCGCCAACCTGAAGAAGCAGACGGCGGGCGCCCCCTACCCGGCGCCGCGCAATATCCTCGCGGCGGCCGTCGAGGGCTCCCAGGTCGACTTCGAGACCGCGCAGACCATCGAGGCCCGCTACTTCGCCGAACTGGTCACCGGCCAGACCGCCAAGAACATGATCCAGGCGTTCTTCTTCGACCTCCAGGCCGTCAACTCCGGCGCGGGCCGCCCCCAGGACATCGCGCCGCGCGCCGTACGCAAGGTCGCCGTCCTCGGCGCCGGAATGATGGGCGCCGGCATCGCGTACTCCTGCGCGCGCGCCGGAATCGACGTCGTCCTGAAGGACGTGTCCGAGGAGGCCGCCGAGAAGGGGAAGGCGTACTCCGAGAAGCTGCTCGCCAAGGCGCTCTCCCGGGGCCGTACGACCGAGGCCGACCGCGACGCGCTGCTCGCCCGGATCACCCCCACCGCAGACCCCGCCGACCTCGCCGGATGCGACGCCGTGATCGAGGCGGTCTTCGAGGACACCGCGCTCAAGCACAAGGTGTTCCAGGAGATCCAGGACATCATCGAGCCCGACGCGCTGCTCTGCTCCAACACCTCCACGCTGCCCATCACGGTGCTCGCCGAGGGCGTCTCCCGGCCCGCCGGCTTCATCGGGCTGCACTTCTTCTCACCGGTCGACAAGATGCCGCTCGTGGAGATCATCAAGGGCGAGTGGACCGGGGACGAGGCGCTGGCCCGCGCCTTCGATCTGGTGCGCGCGATCAGGAAGACCCCGATCGTGGTCAACGACTCGCGCGGCTTCTTCACCTCGCGGGTGATCGGGCAGTTCATCAACGAGGGGGTGGCGCTGGTCGGCGAGGGCGTCGAGCCCGCCTCGGTCGAACAGGCCGCCGCGCAGGCCGGCTACCCCGCCAAGGTCCTCTCACTGATGGACGAGCTGACGCTCACCCTGCCCAGGAAGATCCGGAACGAGGCGAGGCGCGCGGTCGACGAGGCCGGCGGCACCTGGACCGCGCACCCGGCGGACGCCGTCATCGACCGGATGGTGGACGAGTTCGGCCGGCCGGGACGTAGCGGGGGCGCGGGCTTCTACGAGTACGACGAGGACGGCAGGCGAACCCGCCTCTGGCCGGGCCTGCGCGAGCACTTCGGCACGCCGGCCGGCGCGGCCCGCGCGGAGGTCCCCTTCCTCGACATGAAGGAGCGCATGCTCTTCTCGGAGGCGCTGGACTCCGTCCGCTGCCTGGAGGAGAACGTCCTCACGTCGGTCGCGGACGCCAATATCGGCTCCATCATGGGCATCGGCTTCCCGGCCTGGACGGGTGGAGTGCTCCAGTACATCAACGGGTACGAGGGCGGCCTGCCCGGCTTCGTGGCGCGCGCCCGGGAGCTGGCGGAGCGGTACGGCGCCCGGTTCGAGCCGCCCGCGCTGCTGGTCGAGAAGGCGGAGAGGGGCGAGACGTTCGGCGACGGGTGAGACGCGGTGCGCGCGGGTCGCGTTGCCGACGTACGAACGTCTCCTACGGAGTACTCACTCCGCCTGGAACGCGGCCCGCAGTTCCTCCTTCAGCGACCGCTGGAACGCCGTCACCAGCGCCTGCACTACTAGCGGCTGCATATGGGCCGAGAGCGACTTCATCGCCGCGACATGCTCGGGGTCGGACCCCTGGTTCCGGTACGGGGTCCACACCTCGTCCCGGAACAGCCGCGTCAGCTCGTACGCCGCCTCGCGCGTGTGCTCCAGCAGGACCGTGCGGGCGGCGAGGATCGTCTCGTGCGGGATGGGCACGTCCAGCAGCTCGACGCCGAGTCGCAGCAGCCCGAGATCGAGCCGGTAGCCGCCGTCCGGGCCGTCGGCGCGTACGAGGACGCCCATCGCGGCGAGCCGGTCGATGTCCTCCTCGGACAGCGCCCGCCCGGCCCGGCGCTCCAGCTCGGCCCGGGTCGCGTCCTCGGCGGAGTCCGGTGCCCAGGACGCCACCAGCGCCCGGTGGATGGCCAGGTCCTGCGCGCTCAGATCGGGCGGCAGCCGCTCCAGATAACGTTCGATCGCGGCGAGCGTCATCCCCAGGTGCTGAAGCTCCTCGATGAGGGCCAGCCGGGAGAGATGGTCGCGCCCGTAGTGCCCGACCCGGCGCGGCCCGATCACCGGCGGCGGCAGCAGCCCGCGGGTGCTGTAGAAGCGGATGGTGCGTACGGTGACCCCGGCACGGGCCGCCAGCTCATCGACGGTGAGCGTCGGCTCCTCGGTCCCTGTGGCCATTTCCGCGCCTCGCCTTCCGCTGCTGTGGGCCGACAGATCGACAGGTCGACTCGGTGCAACAGTATTGCTGTGCCACCGGCGCTGTGAAAGGGGCGCCACCTCGGGCGCCGCGGCCCGGGGTGGCGCCCCGGCGGAGGTCGGTCAGGGCCTGAACGTTCAGCCGCGGCTCAGTCCAGACCGCCCCGGCCGATGACCCTCGCGTACCAGCGCGCGCTGTCCTTCGCCGTGCGGCGCTGGGTCGCGAAGTCGACGTGGACGATGCCGAACCGCTTGCTGTAGCCGTACGCCCACTCGAAGTTGTCCAGCAGCGACCACAGGAAATAGCCGCGCACCTTCGCGCCGTCCGCGATCGCGCGGTGGACCGCGTGGAGATGGGCACGCAGATAGGCCACCCGCTCGGGGTCGTGGACCGCGCCGGACGGATCCGCGTAGTCGTCGTACGCCGCGCCGTTCTCGGTGACCATCAGCGGGGTGGCCGGCAGCTCGTCCCGCAGCCGCGTCAGCAGTTCGTACAGTCCGTCCGCGTCGACCGGCCAGTCCATCGCGGTGCGCGGTCCCGGCGCGGGTACGAACCGCACCCGCTCCTCCGCGCCGGGCCACGGGGACGGGGTGTCGCAGGAGCCGGCCGCGACGACCGTGGGGGAGTAGTAGTTGATCCCCAGCGAGTCGATGGGCGCGGAGGCTGTCGCCAGATCGCCGTCCCGGACGAACGACCAGTCCGTCAGCGCGGCGGTGTCCTCGACCAGATCCGCGGGCAGCCGCCCGTGGAACACCGGATCGAGGAAGATCCGGTTCCCCAGGGCATCGATCCTGCGCACCGCGTCGAGATCGGCCGCCGAGTCCGTCAGCGGCCGGACGGCGTGCAGATTGAGGGTCAGCGAGATCTCGGACCTCCGCGGCAGCGCGTCGCGCAGCGCGCGGGTGGCCAGACCATGGGCGAGATTGAAGTGGTGGGCGGCGCGCAGCGCGGCGACCGGATCCGTACGGCCCGGGGCGTGGACACCGGAGGCGTACCCCAGAAACGCCGCGCACCACGGCTCGTTGAGGGTGGTCCAGGTGGCCACCCGGTCGCCGAGGACCTCGGCGACGATCCGCGCGTACTCCGCGAACCGCTCGGCCGTGTCGCGCTGGGGCCAGCCGCCGGCGTTCTCCAGCTCCTGGGGCAGATCCCAGTGGTAGAGCGTGGCGACCGGCCGGATCCCCGCCGCCAGCAGCGCGTCCACCAGCCGCCGGTAGAAGTCCAGACCGCGCTGTACAGCCGGGCCGCGGCCGGTCGGCTGGACGCGCGGCCAGGCCACCGAGAACCGGTAGTCGGTGACCCCCAGCTCCTTCAGCAGCGCGACGTCCTCGTCCATCCGGTGGTAGTGGTCGGCGGCGATGTCGCCGGTGTCGCCGTTGCGGACCCGGCCGGGAGCGCGGCTGAAGGTGTCCCAGATGGACGGGGTACGGCCGTCCTCGGCGGCGGCCCCCTCGATCTGGTACGCGGCGGTGGCCGTCCCCCAGCGGAAACCGCCGGGGAAGCGCAGCTCCGCGGTGGTCTGGGGACGTGCGTCGACAGCGGTCATATGGAAGGAACTCCCGTGAGATGAGACAGAAGGGTGGGGGGAGGCGGCGGGGGACTCGTACGGGCGCGGTGGCGGGTGCGCGGCGGGCGGTGGGACGCGCGACAGGTGGGGGATCAGCCCTTGACGGCGCCCTGCATGATGCCGCCGACGATCTGCCGGCCCAGCAGACCGAAGACCAGCAGCACGGGCAGGGTGCCGAGCAGGGTGCCCGCCATGATCACGGACTGGTCGTGGACATAGCCGCCGCCGAGCTGGCGCAGCGCCACCTGCACGGTCGGATTCTGCGAGGAGAGCGCGATGATCGGCCAGAAGAAGTCGTTCCAGGCGGCCATGAACGTCAGCATGCCGAGCACGGCCATCCCCGGCCGGGCGATGGGCACCACGATCGACCAGAAGATCCGCGCCGTGGAGGCGCCGTCCACCCGGGCGGCCTCGATCAGCTCGTCGGGCAGCGACTGCACCAGATACTGCCGCATGAAGAACACCCCGAAGGCGGAGACGAGTCCGGGCAGGATGACGGCCTGGAGCTGGTTCACCCACTGGAGTTCGGCGATCAGCATGAACAGCGGGATCACCCCGAGCTGCGGCGGGATCATCATCGTGCCCACGGTCACGGCGAGCAGCGCGCCCCGGCCGCGGAAGCGCAGTTTGGCGAAGGCGAATCCGGCGAGGGTGCAGCAGAGCACCGTACCCACGGTGATCGAACCGGACACGATGAAGGAGTTGAGGAGGGCCTTGCCGATATCGGCCTCCTCCAGCACCGCCTCGAAGTTGCGGATCAGGTTCGGCCCCGGCAGCAGGCTCGGCGGCACCTTCGCCAGATCGGCGTTGGAGCGGCTGGCCGCGACGATCGTCCAGTAGAACGGGAACGCCGAGAAGAGCAGCGCGACGGCCAGGATCGCGTACGAGAGCCTGCCCCCGTGCATCGTGCGCCCGGCCCGGCTTCCGCGTCGTACGGACCGCCGTGGCCGGTCCTCGGTCCCCGGCGGCGGGGTGGGCGGTGCGGCGAGCGCGGTCATCGGCCGGCCTCCTTACGGGAACGGCGGCGGGCGATCAGGGCGTTGACGCCGACCAGCAGCAGGATCAGGACGAACATCACCCAGGCGATCGCGGCGGCCCGGCCCAGATGGAAGAAGCCCCAGCCCTGCTCGTACATGTACAGGCCGAGGGTCTGGTACTGATGCGCGATACCGCCCGAGATGGACCCCTCGAAGAGCAGCGGCTCACCGAAGAGCTGGGTGGCGCCGATCGTCGAGACGACGACGGTGAAGACGATCGTGGGGCGCAGCCCCGGCAGGGTGACATGGAGGAACTGCCGCCAGCGCGAGGCCCCGTCGACCTCGGCGGCCTCGTACAGCTCGCTGGGGATGGACTGCATCCCGGCCAGATAGATCAGCGCGTTGTAGCCGGTCCAGCGCCAGATGACGATGGACGACACGGCGATCTGCGAGGCGACCGTACCGGTCTGCCAGTCCACCGGACTGAAACCGACCAGCCCCAGCGCGTAGTTGATCAGACCGAAGTCGCGGCCGAAGAGCTGGGCGAAGACCAGCGTCGCTGCGGCGACCGAGGTGGCGTACGGCAGCAGGATCGCCGTACGGATGAAAGTCCGGCCGCGCAGCTTGTAGTTGAGCAGATGGGCCAAGCCCAGGGCCATCGCCAGCTGCGGGACGGTCGACAGCACCCCGATGGTGAAGGTGTTGCGCAGCGACATCCAGAAGAACTCGTCGGTGAACAGCGCGGTGTAGTTGCCGAGCCCGCGCCACTCCATGTCGCCGGGCGTCTGGAGTTCCACCCGGTAGAGCGAGACGAACGCGGTGTAGAGCAGCGGGAACAGCCCGAAGGCCGCGAACAGCGTGAAGAACGGGGCGATATAGGCGTACGGCGAGAAGGCGCGCCAGGCGCGGCGCACGGCGGAGGGCCGGGCGGCGGGGGGTCCGGGCGGCGGCGGGGGCGCGGCCTTCGCGGTGGCGGTGAGGGTCATGGAACGGCCTTCGGAAGCGGGGGCGAGGGGGAAGGACGGGACCGGGACCGGGGACAGGCCCTGAGCGGGGACGAGATGTGGAATCCGCCCGGAACCCGCCCCCGGGGACCGCGTCGGCTGACGCGGTGATCAGCCGATGACGATGCCGATGACGACGCCGACGTCAGCCGATGACGTTGTCGACGCCCTTCTTCGCGGTGGACCACGCCTTGTCGGACGAGGTGCCCTTGCGCTCCACCTCGCTCAGCGCGTTGGTGATCTGCTGGGCGACATTGGCGTCATGCACCCCGAGGACCTGCACGGGGGAGGACTTGGCCGCGTCACCGAAGATCTGGCCGATCGGCGCGTCCGAGAAATACGGGTCCTTGGCGCCGGAGACCTTCTCGATGGCGCCCGTGGCGGACGGGAAGAGCCCCTGCTTCTGGAAGAGCTTGGCCTGCTGCTCGGGCGCGGTCAGCCACTCGATCAGCTCGTACGCCTCCTTCTTGTGCTTGGCGGCGCGCGGGACGGAGAGATACGAGCCGCCCCAGTTGCCCGCGCCGCCGGGCAGCTTGGCGACATCCCACGTGCCCGAACCGCCCTTGCCGGCCTGGCCCTTGATATAGCTGAGCATCCAGGCGGGGCACGGAATGGTGGCGAACGAGCCGGCCGCGAACGCCTGGTTCCACTGCGGCGACCACTGGTCGAGCTTGGCGCTCAGCCCGGACTCCGCGGCCTCCACCGAGGTGTCCCAGGCGGTCTTCACCGCCGGGTTGTTCTCGTAGATCAGCTTTCCGGAGGCGTCGTAGTACCGCTCCTTCTCCTGGCCGATCATGATCGAGTAGAGGCTGCCGATGCTGTCGATCCAGGCGCCCTTCGCGGGCGCCTTCTTCTTGTACTCCTCGCCGAGCGCGAGATATCCGTCCCAGGTGGACCATTTCCGGCTGAGCTCGTCACGGTCCGTCGGCAGCCCCGCCTGCTTGAACAGATCCGTGCGGTAACACATCGCCTCGGGCCCGACATCCGTGCCGAGCCCCAGGATCCGGCCGTCCTCCGTCGTGGCGGCGGACCACTTGGCTTCGGCGAACTGGTCCTTCAGCTTCTCGGCGCCGTACTGCTTCAAGTCTTCGAATTTGTCGGACTGCTGCTGGGTGACCGACGCGATCCGGCCCACCTCGACGCCCTGTACGTCGCCGAGCCCGCCCCCGCCGGCCAGCCGGGTCTGGAGCGACTTCCAGTAGTCGGCCTCGTCCTCGGTGTCGCTCTGCTTGATCGTGATGTCCGGGTGGAGCTTCTGGTACTCCGCGTAGAGTCCCGCCTCCTTGTAGCCGAACGATCCGAAGAGGTCGACCGTCAGCGTGACCTTGCCACCCGCGCTGTCGGAGGTTCCCCCCGAGGAACCGGATCCGCACGCGGCGAGGAGTGCCCCGGAGAGCACGACCGCACCGATACGGACCGCGGCCCTCCTGGCGGCTCGGGCGTTGGGCATGGGAAGCCTCCCTTGGCTTCGGAATACAACGGAGTACCCGCGAGAGGCTTTTGAGAGCGCTCTCAAGAGATGGCTTGGAGCGTCCCCCGGCCTGCCACTCCTCGTCAAGACTCGAACACATAACAGCTGCCGGTCTGGACCAAGGCTCGCCTTGAACTGCCTTCCGCGCCACACGTATTGACACTTCTGTTTCAGGAGTTTTACGTTTCCTGCCATCTGAGAGCGCTCTCGGACGCCCTTGCCCCCCATGTCTTCGAGGTGCCGTCCATGTCCGTCTCCCGCGCCAGACCCGCCTCGGCGCTGATTCTGGCCACCGCCCTGGCCGCCGTCGGCCTGGGTCCCGCCGCGTCCCCGGCGCTGGCCGCCAATGTGCCTGTCGGCTCCGGCAGTTACTCGGACAGCCGGCCCGCCGGCACATCCGGCCCCACCACCAACACCGGCACTCCCGTCACCCCGAAGGTGACCGAGGCCGCGCGCGACCAGCCGCTGCCCACCAACGACTGGTGGTCCTCGCTGGCCTTCCAGCGGTACGGCGACAATCCGTACTCCACCCCCATGTACGGCCACCCGCTCACCTATCAGGCGACGGCGGGCGGTCTGGAGGTCGGCTATCCGACCACCCCGGCGATCGTCGGCGACGGCCGCCAGTACGAATACGCCCACAAGGCCGATCTCACCCTCGGCCTGACCGGGCTCAACTCGCCCGACACCAAGGCCGACGCCTGGTCCGACTGGACCGTCACGCCGTACTGGTCCGACGGCGCCCGCACCCTGCGGGCCACCATCGGCCACGGGCTGCCCTTCGTCTACGCCAAGGGCTCGGGCGGCGACGCGCGGATCACCACCGCCGCCGCGCCCGATGTCTTCGCCGACGACGGCAATGTCCTCGGTATCACCGTCGCGGGCCACCACTACGCCCTGTTCGCCCCGTCCGGCAGCGACTGGGCCGTCTCCGGATCCACCGTGACGGCCGGGCTCGGCGGCGCCGACTACTTCTCGCTGGCGGTCCTGCCGTCCACCGACGCGCTCGCGACGTACCGGAAGTACGCGTACAGCTTCGTCACCGGCTCGAAGGTGAGCTGGAGCGCCGAGGGCGGCACGGTCAGGGCGACCTACAGCCTCACCACCGAGCCGCAGGAGGGCACCGAGACCGGTACGCTCCAGGCCCTCTACCGGCACCAGTGGCTGAACACCACCGACGCGCTGACCCCGTACACCTATGTCTCACCACGCGGCACGATGAAGGTCCGCGAGTCCGCCTCCTTCACCACCTCCCAGGCGTCCTCCGGGGTGCTGCCCGCGCTGCCGAAGTCCAGTGGTGTCGATCAGGCGCGGCTCAAGGGCTATCTGGACGAAGTGGCGGGCGCGGCCGATCCGTTCTCGGGCGCGACCGACACGTACTGGACCGGCAAGGCGCTGGGCAGACTCGCCCAACTGGTGCCCATGGCCGACCAGATCGGCGAGAGCGCGACGCGCGACAAGCTCCTCGGGCTGCTCAAGAGCCGGCTGGAGGAGTGGTTCACGGCGGGCGGCGCGAGTGAGTTCTCGTACGACAAGGACTGGAAGACGCTGACCGGCTACCCGGCGTCCTACGGCAGTGACACCGAGCTCAACGACCACCACTTCCACTACAGCTACTACGTCTACGCGGCGGCGATCGTCGCGCAGTACGACCAGCAGTGGGCCGCCGACTCCGCCTGGGGCGGCATGGTCAAGACGCTGATCCGTGACGCCGCCAACCCCAGCCGCACCGACACCGCCTTCCCCTTCCTGCGCGGCTTCGATGTGTACGCGGGCCACAGCTGGGCCTCCGGACACCAGGGGTTCGCCGCGGGCAACAACCAGGAGTCGTCGTCGGAGTCCACCAATCTCAGTGCCGCACTCGTCCTGTGGGGCTCCGCGACCGGTGACGCCGAACTACGCGATCTGGGAAGCTACTTGCTGGCCACCGAGTCCGAGGCGATCGCCCAGTACTGGTTCGACGCCGACGAGGAGGTCTTCCCGTCCTCCTTCGGCCATGACACGGCCGGCATGGTGTGGGGCAGCGGCGCCGCGTACTCCACCTGGTGGACCGCCAATCCGGAGGAGATCCACGGCATCAACGTCCTGCCCGTGACCGGCGGTTCACTGCATCTGGCCCGGGAGAAGGCGGCGATCCAGCGCAATCTCGCCGAGCTGGAACGGGAGAACGGCGGCCCGGCCGTCGAATGGCGCGACATCCTCTGGGAGTTCGAGGCCCTCGCCGATCCGGCGGGCGCCAAGGCCAAGTGGGACGCGGGCAACGCGGGGTACACGCCGGAGGCCGGTGAGTCCAAGGCGCACACCTACCACTGGATCGCCACACTGGACGCGCTCGGCGCTCCCGACGCGACGGTGACCGGGTCCGTTCCGGCCTCGGCCGTCTTCAGCAAGGGCGGCGTGCGCACCTACGCGGCGCACAACTTCGAGTCGGCGGCGCGTACCGTCACCTTCTCGGACGGTACGACACTCGACGTACCGGCCCGCTCGACCGCGACGAAGTAGTCAGGCCGCCCATGACGATGGGCGGACGAGGTACGGCGGGCCCGGCTCAGGCCGAGGCCCGCCGTACCAGCGTGGTCGGGGTGATCACCGACGCCGGGGCCCGCTCGCCCTCGCGCTCGCGGTCGAGCCCGCGCAGCAGCAGCCGCGCCATCAGCCGGCCCTGCCCCTCGATGTCCTGCTGGACGGTGGTCAGCGGCGGATCGGTCACCGCGGCGACCGAGTCCATGTCGTCGAACCCCACCAGCGCCACCTCGTCGGGCACCGCGATCCCGCGCTCCTTGAGCACCCGCAGCGCGCCCGAGGCCATCAGATCGTTGGCGGCGAACACCGCGTCCAGCTCGGGACACCGCTCCAGCAGCTCGGTCATCGCCCGCGCCCCGCTCTCCTCGGTGAACGCCCCCTCGGCGATCAGCGCGGGATCCTCGTCCAGCAGCACATCGCGGTAGCCGTCGAGCCGGTCGACGGCCGAGGTCTGGTCGCGCGGCCCCGCGATATGCGCGATCCGCCGCCGGCCGAGATCCCACAGATACCGCACGGCCTCCCGGGCGCCGCCGCGGTTGTCGGCGTCCACATACGGCACGGCGCGGTGGTCCGGCGCCGACGTCCAGCTCGGCCGCCCGCCGTAGACCGTCGGCATCCCGGCCCGCCGGGTGATCTCGGGGATCGGATCGTCGGTGTGCAGCGAGAAGGCGAGCGCGCCGTCGACATGACCGCCCGCGAGATACCGGGCGATCCGGTCGTAGTCGCCGGGGCCTTCGAGGAGCAGCAGCACCAACTGGTAGTCGTGCGCGGTCAGTTCCTTGCTGATACCGCGGATCTGCTGGGAGAAGAACGGGTCGGAGAAGATCCGGATCTCCGGCTCGGCGATGATCACGGCGACGGCGCCGGTACGCCGGGTGACCAGCGTGCGGGCCGCGTGGTTCGGTACGTATCCCAGCTCCTCGACCGCCCGTTGCACCTTCTCGACCAGCGGCTGTCGCACCCCCGCACCGCCGTTGACGACCCGGGAGGCCGTGGCCCGGGAGACACCGGCGCGCGCCGCGACGGCTTCCAGAGTGGGGCGGGCCCCAGGGAACGGCTCGGTCAAGACATGCGCTCCTCGTCGGAGGGGATACGGGCTGCGGAGTACGGCGGGTACGGAGAGTACAAGGGACAGGACAACCCCCAGCCTAGCCGCTCCCGGCGCTTTTCTGAGAGCGCTCCCATGCCGCCCCAGCAGGGAAAGCGCCGTGCCGCGCCACCCGGGAAGGGCGGTGCGCCCGAAGTCGGGATCGAAGCGGGAGAGGTCCTGCCGGGCGGTGGCGAGAAGGGGCGCCGTGCCCGTACGGTCACCTCCCGCCCCTCGCCTCCCACGACTGCCCTCTTTTGCGGGCGAGTTGACGGGGGTACCTTCCGCCCCATGGAGATCCGTGCGCGGGGCGCCCGCTGGTCATGCAGAACGCTGGTCGCGGCAGCCTCCGCCGCGCTGCTGGGGGTGCTGCTCACCCCGACAGGAGCGCAAGGAGCACAGAGCGCGCGGCCGGCGGCGACGGCCGGGCCGCCCCCCCGCCAGAGCGAGCCCGTCTACTCCTACGAGAACGCCATCCGGGAGTCCGTCTGGGTGGACACCGGGATCGACGGCGACGCGAACGGCAGCACCGACCGGGTCGCCGTCGATGTCGTACGGCCCCGCGAGGCCGCGCAGGCGGGCCGGAAGATCCCCGTGATCATGGACGCCTCCCCCTACTACTCCTGCTGCGGACGCGGCAACGAGAGCCAGAAGAAGACCTATGACGCGAACGGCGACCCCGCCGGCTTCCCGCTGTACTACGACAACTACTTCGTGCCGCGCGGCTACGCCTTCGTCGCCGTCGATCTGACCGGCACCAACCGCTCCGACGGCTGTGTCGACGTCGGCGGACGCTCCGACGTCCTGTCGGCCAAGGCCGTGGTCGACTGGCTGAACGGCCGCGCCCGCGCGTACGGCAGCCGTACCGGCACCGACCCCGTACGGGCGTCCTGGACCACCGGCGCCACCGGCATGATCGGCAAGAGCTACGACGGCACGGTCGCCAACGGCGTGGCCGCGACCGGCGTCAAGGGACTCAAGACCATCGTCCCGATCGCCGCGATCAGCTCCTGGTACGACTACTACTTCCAACAGGGCGCCCCGCTCTACGACTCGGGACCCGAATGGCTCTCCGACTACGTCGAGAGCCCCGAGGCCCGCGCCCGCTGCGAGGCCGTCCAGCAGCGGCTGATCGACGAAGCGCCGCGCACCGGCGACTGGACCCGGCTGTGGAGCGAGCGCGACTACGTACGCGACGCCGACAAGGTCAGGGCCAGCGTCTTCGCCGTACACGGCATGCAGGATCTCAACGTCCGCACCAAACACCTCGGCCAGTGGTGGGACGCGCTCGCCGACGCGGGCGTGGAGCGCAAGATCTGGCTCTCCCAGACCGGCCATGTCGACCCGTTCGACTTCCGCCGCACCGAATGGGTGGCCACCCTGCACCGCTGGTTCGACCACTATCTGCTCGGTTACGCCAACGGCGTCGACCGCGAGCCCATGGCGGACATCGAGCGCGCCCCCGACCGCTGGGCCACCGACACGGTATGGCCGCCGCGCACCACCGCCGCCACGACCGTACGGCCCGCCGCGGGCACGGTCCCCGGCGTCGGCACACTCGGCCGCACCCCCGCCCGGCCCGGTACGACCGAGACCTTCACGGACGACCCGCGGCTGAGCGAGTCCGACTGGGCCGCGGACATCGACCGGTCCACCACCGCCAAGACCGGCTTCGTCACCCGGCCGCTCAGCCGCGATCTACGGCTCTCCGGCTCCTCCACGGTGACCGTCACCGCCACCCCGTCCACCTCGACCGCCCATCTCTCCGCGGTCCTTGTCGACCTCGGCCCCGACACCATCCGTGACTACGGGCACGCGGGCGAGGGCATCACCACCCTCACCGCACGCACCTGCTGGGGCCCGAGCACCACCGCCGACAGCTCCTGCTACCGGGAGACCGCGGCCAGGACGGCGGACGTCGACCACACCGTCTTCAGCCGGGGCTGGGCCGATCTCGGCACCTACGCCTCGGCCGGTCACGGCCGTCCGCTCACCCCCGGCAAGCCCCACACCCTCACCGTCCAACTCGCCGCGAGCGACCATGTCGTACCCGCCGGCCACCGGCTCGCCCTGATCATCGGCGGTACGGACCGGGGCCTGATCGACCCGCCGTCCACCACCCCGACCCTCACCCTCGATCTGGCCCGTACGTCCGCGAAGCTGCCGCTCGTCGGCGGCGCCGAGGCGTTCGCGCGCGCCACGACCGGCACCGTCCCGCCGCACAGCGCACCCCGAGAGTCCCGTCCGAACGGCGTGGCCGAGCCGCGCCGGACACCTCCGATCCCGGGAGACCGCACCTGATGACACCCCGTCTGCGTACCCTCGTCCTGGCCGTGACCGCCGCGGCCCTCGTGCTGCCGATCGCGGCCCTCCCCGCCCAGGCCACCTCCGCTCCTTCCGCCGCCGGTCAGGACGTCTCCGGTCCGGACGCGGCTTCCCTGCCACGTACGGAATTCGAGACCAGCGACGGCGCGAACTGGACCAGTCAGGCGCAGGAGCAGCGGTTCCTGGCCGCCGTCGACCAGGGCAGCGACCGCGCCACCCTCACCACCATCGGCACGACCAAACAGGGCCGGCCGCTCCAGCTCGTCGAACTCGGCGCCCGGCGCGCGCCCGCCACCGTGCTGCTGGTGTGCAGCCAGCACGGCGACGAACCGTCAGGCCGCGAGGCCTGTCTGACCACCGTCCGCGACCTCGCCTACGCCAAGGACCGCGCCACCCAGCGCTTCCTGGCCCGTACGACCGTGCTCGTCCTCCCGACCGCCAACCCGGACGGCCGGGCCGCCGACACCCGCGGCAACTCCGACGGCGTCGACATCAACCGCGACCACATCGCGCTGAAGACGGCCGAGGGCCGCGCGATGGCCGCCGTGATCCGCGACCGTCAGCCCGACATCATCTACGACCTGCACGAGTACGGCGCCACCCCGCCGTACTACGACGAGGACCTGTTCGACCTCTGGCCGCGCAATCTCAACACCGACGCGCGGGTGCACGACGAGGCGCAGGCGCTGTCGGAGCGGTACGTACGGCCCGCCGCGCGCGCGGCCGGCCACTCCATCGGCACGTACGGCATCTGGACCGACCCGGTGACCGGCGACCCCGTCAAGCAGACCGCCGGCGACGGCCAGGAGCGCATCCTGCGCAACGCCTCGGGCGTCAAGCACGCGATCGGCCTGCTCATCGAGAGCCGCGTCGATCCCCTCACGGACGCCGAGAAGGCCGACGAGGCGCTCAACAACCGGCGCCGCGTCACCAGCCAACTCGACTCCCTGAAGGGCCTGTTCTCCTTCACCGACGAGCGCAGGGCGCGGATCGTGACCGCCACGGCCACCGCCCGGCTGGCCGGACTCAAGGACCGCGGCCCGGTCTATCTCGGCGGCGCGGACAACGACCCCGCGGCGCCCGAGAAGATCCTCCAGGACCCGCCGTGCGGCTACCGTCTCGACGCGGCCCAGTACGCGGACGTCAAGGACGAACTGGCCCTGCACGGCGTGGTGTCCGTGCCGCTCGGCACGGGCGCGTTCGTACCGCTGCGCCAGTCGCAGCGGAGCCTGGTGCCGCTGCTGCTCGACGAGCGCGCGGAGTACCACCTGACGGCCGCGACGCCCGCTGCCTGTTGACCCTTCGTGCCGCCTCGTTCTAAACGGAGGCCACCGCCAGCCGGGCGGCGGCCTCCGCGCAGCCCCAGGCCACGGTGACACCCGCGCCGCCGTGCCCGTAGTTGTGCACCACCCGCCCGCCCCCGGGCACCGGTAAGGCCTCCAGCCGCACCCGGGGACGGGCGGGCCGCAGCCCCACCCGGTGCTCAAGCACCCGCGCCCCGGCCAGCTCGGGCCGGATCCGGGCGCAGCGCGCGACGATGGCCTCCGCCTCGGCCGGGTCGGGGCTCAGATCCCAGGAGTGATCGCTCGCCGTGCCGCCGAGCAGTACCCCGTACGGCTGAGGCAACAGATACGTCGTCTCGGAGGAGCCGGGCACGGCCGCCACGAACCACTCGTCGATCCCCGGGTTCTCCACGATCACTACCTGACCGCGCACCGGATACAGCGACGCGTCCCCCGCCAGCTCCCGGGCACCGAGCCCGCTGCAGTCGACCACGACCGACGCCTCGGCCGCGGGCTCGGCGAAGCCCGTGACCGACCGCCGCTCGACCGTGCCGCCCGCCGCGCGCAGCCGCGCCTTCAGGTACCGCAGATACACCGGCATGTCGATCAGCGGGACCGCGGCCCGCAGCCCCTGGGCGACGCCGTCGGGCAGCTCGTCCGTACGGGCCTCGCGCAGCTCGGGTACCCGGGAGGCCCAACTGCCCAGTCCCGTAAGCGGAGTGTCCGCCATCAGACCCGCCACGATACGGACCCCGGTCCTGTCCGGGATCCGCGCCAGCCGTACGTAGTGACGCAGCGACTCCTCCAGCCAGACCCCGACCTGGCGCGCGGGCTCGATGCGATAGGGCCAGACCAGGGCTCCCGCCACCGCCGAGGTGGTCCGCGCCACCGGATCGCGGGTCCACAGTCCGACACGGTGACCGCTCTCCGCGAGGACCACCGCCGTCGTCAGCCCTATGACTCCGCCGCCCACCACGATCACCTCAGTGTCTGTGCCGCTCATGCCCGGACCGTACCGGAATCCACCCCGGTAGGATCAGCGGTCTGATGACTGCCACGCTCGTAGCCAAAGACCTCGCCGCGGGACACGGCGACCGCTCACTGTTCTCCGGGCTCGATCTGGTCGTCGCGCCCGGCGATGTGATCGGACTCGTGGGTGCCAACGGCGCCGGGAAGTCCACCCTGCTCCGGCTGCTCGCCGGACTGGACAAGCCCGAGGACGGACAGCTGAGGCTGTCCCCGCCCACCGCCGCCGTCGGCCACCTCCCCCAGGAGCCCGAGCGGCGCCCGGGGGAGACCGTACGGGCCTTCCTGGGCCGCCGCACCGGCGTCACCGCCGCGCAGACCGCCCTGGACGAGGCGACGCAGGCGCTGGTCGACGGCGCGCCCGGCGCCGATGACGCCTACGCGACCGGTCTGGAGCGCTGGCTCGCCCTCGGCGGCGCCGACCTCGACGAACGGGCCGAGGAGGTCGCCGCCTCACTCGGGCTGACCGTCGGCCTCGACCAGCCCATGACCACGCTCTCCGGCGGCCAGGCCGCTCGCGCGAGTCTGGCCTCGCTGCTGCTCTCGCGCTACGACATCTTCCTGCTCGACGAGCCGACCAACGACCTCGATCTCGACGGCCTCGACCGACTTGAGGGCTTCGTCTCGGGCCTGCGCGCCGGCACGGTCGTCGTCAGCCACGACCGCGAGTTCCTGGTGCGCACCGTGACCAAGGTGCTCGAACTCGACCTGGCCCAGCAGAAGATCACACTCTTCGGCGGTGGCTACGAGGCGTATCTGGAGGAGCGCGAGACCGCGCGGCGCCATGCCCGTGAGGAGTTCGAGGAGTACGCCGACAAGAAGTCCGCCCTGGAGGCGCGGGCCCACACCCAGCGTTCCTGGATGGAGAAGGGCGTCAAGAACGCCCGGCGCAAGGCGGCCGACAACGACAAGATCGGCCGGAAGTTCCGTGCCGAATCCAGCGAACAGCAGGCGGCGAAGGCGCGCCAGACGCAGCGGCTGATCGAACGCCTCGATGTGGTCGAGGAGCCCCGCAAGGAGTGGGAACTGCGGATGGAGATCGCCTCCGCGGACCGGTCCGGAGCCGTGGTGGCCACGCTCCGCGCGGCCGAAGTGGCGCGCGGTGACTTCCACTTCGGGCCGGTCACACTCCAGGTCGACCGGGCGGACCGGGTCGCCATCACCGGAGCCAACGGCAGCGGCAAGTCCACGCTCCTGGCCGCCCTGCTGGGCCGCCTCCCGCTGGACGCGGGCCACGCCACGCTCGGCTCGGGCGTGGTCGTCGGGGAGGTGGACCAGGCACGCGCCCTCTTCCACGGTCCCGAGACCCTGCTGGACGCGTTCCGTCAGGCGGTCCCCGACACCGAACCGGCCGATATCCGTACGCTGCTCGCGAAGTTCGGCCTCAAGTCCGGCCATCTCCTGCGCCCCGCGACCACGCTCTCGCCGGGCGAGCGCACCCGCTCCGCGCTCGCGCTGCTCCAGGGCCGGGGCGTCAATCTCCTGGTCCTGGACGAGCCGACCAACCACCTCGACCTGCCGGCCATCGAACAGCTGGAATCGGCGCTCGACTCCTATGACGGCACGCTGCTGCTGGTCACCCATGACCGCAGGATGCTGAACGCGGTCCATACGACCCGCCGTCTCGATGTGGCGGACGGCAAGGTCATCGAGATCTGAGCCGGATGCGGGGGCTCCCGGTCGTCTCCGGAGCCCCCGCACCGCGCCCGGCGCCGCGACGCCTCAGCGCCGCTTGCCACCGCCGTTCGGATCCGTCAGACCGGCCCGCCGCAAGGCGTCCGCCATCGCGCTGTTCGCCGGAGGCGGGGCCGAAGCCTGGCGTCCGCCACCGCCCCCGCGTCCGCCACGTCCCGCTTGCCGCTGCTGCGGAGGCCGCCCGCCGCCCCCGGACCGCTCCCGGTCCTGCTTCGCCGGCTGCGCCTCGTCGTCCAGCCGCAGGGTCAGGGAGATCCGCTTACGGGGGATGTCGACGTCCATCACCTTCACCTTGACCACATCACCCGGCTTCACCACCTCCCGCGGGTCCTTCACAAAGGTCCTGGACATGGCGGAGACATGGACCAGACCGTCCTGGTGCACCCCGATGTCGACGAACGCGCCGAACGCCGCGACGTTCGTCACGACCCCCTCCAGCACCATCCCGGACGCCAGATCGCCGAGCTTCTCGACGCCGTCCTTGAACGTGGCCGTCTTGAACGCCGGCCTCGGGTCACGCCCCGGCTTCTCCAGCTCGCGCAGGATGTCGGTGACGGTCGGCAGACCGAAGGACTCGTTCACGAAATCGTCGGGCCGCAGCGTGCGCAGCACCGACGCGTTCCCGATCAGCGAGGCGACCTCACTGCCCGTCTTCTTCACCATCGACCGCACCACCGGATACGCCTCGGGGTGCACACTCGACGCGTCCAGCGGGTCGTCACCGCCGCGGATACGGAGGAAGCCCGCGCACTGCTCGTACGCCTTCGGACCGAGCCGCGCCACATCCTTGAGCGCGCGCCGCGAGCGGAACGGCCCGTTGGCGTCGCGGTGGGCCACGATGTTCTCGGCGAGCCCCGCTCCGATGCCCGACACCCGCGAGAGCAGCGGCGCGGAAGCGGTGTTGACGTCGACACCGACACCGTTCACACAGTCCTCGACGACCGCGTCCAGCGAACGGGACAGCTTCACCTCGGACAGATCGTGCTGGTACTGCCCGACACCGATCGACTTGGGGTCGATCTTCACCAGCTCGGCCAGCGGGTCCTGGAGCCGGCGTGCGATGGAGACCGCGCCACGGATCGACACATCCAGATCGGGCAGCTCCTGCGAGGCGAACGCGGAGGCGGAGTACACGGAAGCGCCCGCCTCCGAGACCATCACCTTCGTGAGTTTCAGCTCGGGGTGCTTGGCACAGAGCTCACCGGCGAGCTTGTCCGTCTCCCGGGACGCCGTGCCATTGCCGATGGCGATCAGATCGACGGAGTGCTCCTTCGCGAGCCGGGCCAGCTTCGCGAGCGACTCGTCCCACTTGTTCGCGGGCACATGCGGGTAGATCGTGTCGATGGCGACGACCTTGCCGGTCGCGTCGACCACGGCCACCTTCACGCCCGTACGGAACCCGGGGTCGAGCCCGAGCGTGGCGCGGGTGCCGGCCGGGGCGGCCAGCAGCAGATCGCGGAGGTTGGCGGCGAACACCCGTACCGCCTCGTCCTCGGCGGCGGTCCGCAGCCGGAGCCGGAGGTCGATCCCGAGATGCACCAGGACGCGGGTGCGCCATGCCCAGCGCACCGTGTCGGCGAGCCACTTGTCGGCGGGACGGCCGCGGTCGGCCACGCCGAAGCGGCGCGCGACCATGTTCTCGTACATGCTCGGGCCCGGCTGCTCCGATGGCTCCTCGGGCTCCAGGACCAGATCGAGGACATCCTCCTTCTCGCCCCGCAGCATCGCGAGCACGCGGTGCGAGGGCAGCTGGGAGAAGCCCTCCGCGAAGTCGAAGTAGTCGGCGAACTTGGCGCCGGCCTCCTCCTTGCCGTCCCGCACCTTCGCCACGAGCCGGCCCCGGGTCCACATCCGTTCACGCAGCTCACCGATGAGATCGGCGTCCTCGGAGAACCGCTCGGTGAGGATGGCGCGGGCGCCCTCCAGCGCCGCCGCGGGGTCGGCGACCCCCTTGTCCGCGTCCACGAACGCGCCGGCCGCCGCGAGCGGTTCCACCGACGGGTCGCTCAACAGCCCCTCGGCGAGCGGCTCCAGACCGGCCTCCCGGGCGATCTGCGCCTTCGTACGCCGCTTGGGCTTGAACGGCAGATAGATGTCCTCCAGCCGCGCCTTGGTGTCGGCGGCCCGGATCCGCGCCTCCAGGGCGTCGTCCAGCTTGCCCTGCTCGCGCACGGACTCCAGGATCGCTCCCCGCCGCTCTTCCAGTTCGCGCAGATAGCGCAGCCGCTCCTCAAGCGTGCGCAGCTGCGCGTCGTCGAGCATCTCGGTCGCTTCTTTGCGATAGCGCGCGATGAACGGCACGGTCGACCCGCCGTCGAGCAGCTCGACGGCCGCCTTCACCTGCCGCTCCCGTACGCCGAGTTCCCCGGCGATCCTGCCTTCGATGGACGTCGTCACGATCACGCTCCGCTGTTCAGTGGTCCGCCGTCTGCATTGTGGCAGGTGGCACCGACATCGGCGGGCACGACCGGCGGTGACGGGCCGGTGCAAGGTGCCGTACGGCAGACCTCGGCCCGGTCCCGAAGCGAAGAGGGACCGGGCCGGGGAACCGATCGGGCCCGCGGCGGGAGACCCTCATCCGTGTGCGGCGCCGCCGAAGAGACGGGCGAGCGCGCGGAAGGGGAGCGTCACCACGGAAGCGATCGTGGAGCCGATGGCACGAAGGACATCGGCGATGGCACTGAACACGTGGACCTCCTCCGGGTGGCTGTCGAGTCGTCGGCCGCGTCGGGCGCTTCGCGCACACGGCGTACGGGCCGGTGCCTGCGTACGGGGCACGCGCTGTGAGCACCCTCGAACGGGGTGAACCACGGCCTACCACCTACCTAAGCGAGTGTCCGTTCGAGGCGCGGGTAAACACTGTCCGCGGGCTTCAGTCGCGGCACCGCCCTCAGCGCTTCCCGATGAGGTCCGCGGGAAACGCGCCGGCCGCCTGCGCCGCTCCCGCGAGGGCCCCGCCCAGCTCGGTGAGGCGGGCCACGCCCGCCGCCCCCAGATGTTCGTACGGTGCCCGGTCCAGCCGGTCGGTCTCGTCCTCCAGGGCCTTGCGCAGCTCCGTACCCGCCGCGGTCAGTTCACCGCCGTCGTCCAGCAGCCCCCGCCCGCGCAGCCGCTTCTCGGCCGCCTCCCACTCCTCCTGGCTCCAGCCCCGGCTGGCCAGGACCCACTTCGGTGACATGCCCCGGCCGCTGGCGGTGTGGCTGGCCAGTGCCTCCAGCGGGTCGAGTCCGGCGCGCAGCAGAGCGGCCAGATGACCGTCACCGCGGTATTCCCGCAGCAGCGTGGCCGCGTGCCAGTACGCCAGATGCGGCGCCTCGGGCACCGGCAGATCGGCGTTGGCGGCGTACAGCGGACGCGCGGGGCGCGCGCACGCCTCGGTGGCCCGTAGCGCCAGCTCCGCCGCCTCGGCCAGCTCCTTCGAAGCGAGGACCTCCTCGCCCAGCAGCCGGCGCAGCAGCGAGTCGACCGCCCGCAGCCGCGCGTCGAGCGCGTCCTCGGGCGAGACGGACTCCCAGGCGCGCGGGATGTGCCGGGCGACGAGATCGTGCCGGAAGTTGTAGAAGGCCGCGGTGACGGTCCCCGCGCCGGCCCGGCCCAGGGGCGCGGCGCGGGCCGCGAAGTAGGCGGCGCGCGCGTCGTCCAGACCGGCGCGCGCGAACTCGCGTCCGAGGTCGGGCGAGAAGTAGAGGGCCGAGTGGAACGGATTGACGACGGCGTAACAGCGCCGCGCGGCACGCTCGGGCAGAGAGGTCATGCCCGTACGTTACCGACTGGTCGGTACGTGCGACAGAACGGGTGGGCAGCGGGCAGGGAATGGCAGGGAAGGCGGGGTATTCGTCATTGCGGCCGCCGCCCGTCGGGCCAAGGATGAGAACCATGACAGAACGATCCGTACTCGTCGTCCTCTTCGACGAGGTGCAGAGCCTCGATGTGACCGGCCCCGTGGAGGTGTTCCACGGCGCCGGGCTCGCCACCGGCGACCGCGACGCGTACCGGATCCGTACGGCATCTCTCGACGGCGCGCCTGTACGGACCTCCAGCGGGCTGACCCTCGTCCCCGACCTCGCGCTCACCGACGCCCCCGATCCGCACACCCTCGTCGTGCCCGGCGGAAACGGCACCCGCGGCCCCGATCCGCTGCTGATCGCATGGCTGCGCGAGCGGGCGCCGCGCGCCGGGCGGCTCGTCTCGATCTGTACGGGAGCCCTGCTGCTCGCCGCGGCGGGCCTGCTCGACGGGCGCCGCGCGACCACCCACTGGCGGGCCGCCGGCCTGCTGGCCACGCACTACCCCGCCGTCGAGGTCGACCCGGACCCGATCTACATACGCGACGGGGAGATCGCCACCTCCGCCGGCGTCACCTCGGGGATCGATCTCGCCCTCGCCCTCGTCGAGGAGGACCTCGGCCGCGAGGCGGCGCTCACCGTGGCCCGCCATCTCGTCGTCTTTCTGCGCCGACCCGGCAACCAGGCGCAGTTCAGCGCCCAGCTCGCCGCCCAGACCGCCCAGCGCGAGCCGCTGCGCGACGTACAGAGCTGGATCAGCGACCACCCCGGCGGCGATCTCTCGGTCGAGTCCCTGGCGGCGCGGGCCAGGCTCTCGCCACGGCACTTCGCGCGCGCCTTCCGGGCGGAGACCGGTATGACCCCGGGCCGCTATGTGGAGCGCGTACGGGTCGAACACGCCAGAAGGCTGCTGGAGGAGAGCGCCGACGGCGTCGAGGAGATCTCCCGCGCGTGCGGCTACGGCACGCCCGAAGCCATGCGCCGCGCGTTCATCAGAGCCCTCGGCACGGCGCCCGCCGAGTACCGCCGCCGCTTCCGTCCGACCACTGCCGTCGCACTCGTTGCGAACTGACCAGTGCCCCCGGCAACCCCACCGAAAGGCCCGTTATGAAGATCGCGATCGTCCTCTTCGAAGGCTTCACCGCGCTCGACGCCGTCGGCCCGTACCAGATGCTCTGTTACACCCCCGGCGCCGAGACGTTCTTCGTCGCCGAGAAGACCGGGCCCGTGACCGACGACGTCGGCTCTCTCTCGCTCGTCGCCGGGAAGACGCTCGCCGAGGTCCCCTCGCCGGACGTGCTGGTGGTGCCCGGCGGGCCCGGCCAGGAGGGTCAGATGGAGAACGAGACGCTTCTCGGCTGGCTGCGCGCGGCCGACGCCACCTCCACCTGGACCACCTCCGTCTGCACCGGCTCCCTGCTGCTCGCCGCCGCCGGGCCGCTCCGGGGGCGCCGGGCCACCTCCCACTGGCTGGCCGTGGAGACACTGCGTACGTACGGCGTCGAGCCCACCGGCGAACGCGTCGTCACCGACGGCAAGTACGTCACGGCCGCCGGGGTCTCCGCAGGGATCGACATGGGGCTCACCCTCGCGGGACGGCTCGCCGGCGACCGGTTCGCCCAGACCGTCCAACTGCTGACGGAGTACGACCCGCAGCCGCCCTACGACGCGGGCTCGGCGGACAAGGCGCCCGCCGATCTGGTCGCGGAGATGCGGGACGGGAGCCGTTTCATCCTTCAGTGACAGCCCCGCTCATCCTTCAGTGACAGCTCCGCCCGCTCCGGCGGGTCCGTAGGTCCAGCTGAAGCGCGGCTCACGGCGCTCCAGGAAAGCGGCGACCCCCTCCGCGGTGTCGCCGCTGCCGCGCGCCTGCGCCGCCCAGTACGCCGCACGGTCCGTACGGCCCGAGGCGAACTCCTTGGCCGCCGCCTGGGTCAGCCGCGAACGCGAGAGCAGTACCCGCGCGAACTCCGCCACCCGCTTGCCCAACTCGCCTTCCGGCAGCACCTCGTCGACGAGTCCCGTACGCAGCGCCCGTTCCGTCTCGATCAACTCGGCCGAGAACAACAGGTATTTGGCCGTGGCGGGCCCCACCAGCGAGGCCAGCCGGCGGGTGGACGACTCCGGGTAGACGATCCCGAGCCGCGCCGGAGTGACCCCGAACCGCGCCCCCTCCTCGGCGAACCGCAGATCACAGGCGGCGGCCAACTGGCAGCCGCCGCCCACGCAGTAGCCGCGTACGGCCGCGAGGGTCGGCTTGGGGAAGGCGGCCAGCGCCTCTTCCGCGGCCACCGCCAGCGACGACGGATCCTGGCCCGGCTCGCGCAGCGAGGAGATGTCGGCGCCCGCGCAGAAGGTGGCGCCCTCACCGGTCAGGACCAGCACCCGTACGGCGGGGTCGTCCGCCAGTACGCCGAGCAGCGGTGGCAGCTCCCGCCACATCCGCGCGGTCATCGCGTTGCGCTTGGCGGGATGGTGGATCACCACGGTCGCGATGCCGTCCGCGACGGTGTGCAGCAGCTGGGGCTCCATGCGCCGGATGCTATCGCCGCTCTCCGTGACACCGGCAACCGCTCCGAAATCGTCAGCAGATGAGCAGAGGCGATCGTGTCTTCGGTCGTGTCGCTCGAATGCGGTCGCGACGCGCCAATTCCGGCTGACTTCTGTTCAGTACTCCGGTACGGACGGCGCCGGTCCCAAGACTCGGTACCGATGGACGACACCGTTCGAGGCAAGGGTGGGTGCCGCACGATGGAGAGCCGCGGAAGTGTTCCGGCCCGGCCACTGTCGTACGAGGGGGTCTGGCGGTTCACCGCACCCGCCGTCGACATCTCCGTACCTCAGGCCAGACACGCCGTACGTGACCTGCTGAGACGTCAGCGCGTACCGGTCAGGGACGGGGTGGTCCAAGGGGCGCTGCTCATCGTCTCCGAGCTGGTCACCAACGCCGTACAGCACGCGGCCCTGCTCTCGCCGGAGATCGCCGTCGAGGTCGCCATCGGCGCGGCGTGGATCCGGGTGTCGGTCGAGGACAACCATCCGTACCGGCCCGCGGCGCTGGAGACGGATCACGCCCGGACGGGCGGGCGCGGGCTGCTGCTCGTACAGGAGACCTCGCGTGAGGCCGGCGGCGACTGCGGTGTGGAGCACACCGCCGGCGGCGGGAAGATCGTCTGGGCGGTGCTGCCCTTCCCGTCGCCGGTCGCGCCCGATGAGCCGCCGCCGCGAGGAAGTGTTACCAGCCCCCGGCAGACCCGGTGAGCTCTCTGATGGCCGGCCGCGCCGTGTCCAGGACGGTCATGAACCACGCGGAGAACGCGGCCTCGCCGTGCCGCTCGGTCAGCTCCGCCGGGGTGACGAACGCCGTCTCGCCGACCTCCTCGGGGTCCGGCCGCGGCGCGGACTGCGCGAGCCCGACGAAGAGATGGTTGTACTCCTGCTCGACCAGCCCCGAGGCCGGGTCGGGGTGGTTGTAGCGCACCGTCCCCGCCTCGGCGAGCAGCGAGGGCGAGATGCCCAGCTCCTCATGGGTACGGCGGGCGGCGGCGGCGAACGGCGCCTCGCCCGGGTACGGATGCCCGCAGCAGGTGTTCGACCAGACACCGGGGGAGTGGTACTTGCCGAGCGCGCGGCGCTGGATCAGCAGCCGGCCCTGCTCGTCGAAGAGGAAGACCGAGAACGCCCGGTGCAGTCTGCCCGGAGGCTGATGGGCCGAGAGCTTCTCGGCGGTGCCGATGGTATTGCCGTGCTCGTCGACCAGCTCCAGCATGATCGTTTCTTGTGCGCCGTTCGACGAGCTGTTCGCCGCAGTGACTGGTGTGGTCGGCATAACCATCCTTCGCATCGGGCCTCGGGGCCCAAGTCTGCCGTACAAAAGCCTCGTGTCCGCACTTCGGGAGCGTGGGCATGTCCGTTCGCCCCGTGGGCGTCAGTGGCAGAGCTTCGCCTCGTGCTCCGCATGGCCCCGGGGCTCCAGCTGGAAGGTGCAGTGCTCGACATCGAAGTGATGGCCCAGACATCCCTGCAGGTCATGGAGCATCTTCTCGTGCCCCACCGTGTCCAGCGCGTCCTGGTCCACCACCACATGCGCGGAGAGCACCGGCATCCCGGACGTGATCGTCCAGACATGGAGATCGTGTACGTCATCTACTCCGGGCAGTGCGAGCATATGTGCGCGTACCTCATTCATGTCCACGTTCTTGGGCGCCGCTTCCAGCAGGACGTTCAACGTCTCCCGCAACAGCTTCACCGTACGCGGGACGATCATGAGCCCGATCAGCAGGCCCGCGATCGGGTCGGCCGTCTGCCAGCCTGTGGTCAGGATCACGACGGCCGAGACCAGTACCGCGAGCGATCCCAGGGTGTCCGCGAGGACCTCCAGATACGCCCCGCGCACATTGAGGCTCTCCTTCTGCCCCCGCATCAGCAGCGAGAGGGAGACCATATTGGCGGCCATACCCACCAGGGCGAAGATGATCGTGAGCCCGCCCCTGGTCTCGGGCGGTACGAGGAAGCGCTCGATCGCCTCGTACAGCAGGAAGCCGCCGACCCCGAGCAGCAGCACGCAGTTGGCCAGCGCGGCGAGGATCTCGGCCCGCGCGAAACCGAAGGTGCGGGTCTCGTCCGCGGGCCGGGCGGCGAAGTGGATGGCCAGCAGGGCCATCCCGAGCCCCACCGCGTCCGTCGCCATATGCGCCGCGTCCGCGATCAGGGCGAGGGAGTCGGCGGCGATACCGCCGATGATCTCCACCACCATCACGGAAAGCGTGATCGACAGAGCGATCCGCAGCCGGCCCCGGTACGCGGCGGTCGTGGTGCCCGCCGGTGGTCCTCCGTGCGTGTGCCCGTGGTTGTGCCCTGCCCCCATTGAGGACGCCTCCCGGTCGTCTGGACGAACTGCCGACGAGGTCAGTGAACTACGGGCGGGGGGTATCCGGCAACACGGCACTGAACACCGTTGTCATATGCTCTGACCTGCGGAAATGGCCGCAGGTCAGAGCGCGGCACGGTCACCCGACCGAGGCTGCGGGATGGTGCAGCCGCCAGCCCTCCCAGGCCGACTCGACCATCTCGCGCACACCGCGACTCGCCGTCCACCCCAGCTCCTCGGCGATCAGCCCGACCGAGGCGACGGCCCGCGCGGCGTCGCCGGGGCGGCGAGCCTCGACCACCGGCTCCGTACGGTCGCCGGTCACCTCCGCCACCAGATCGGCCAGCTCACGCACCGAGACCCCCTCACCGCGGCCGATATTGACCGTGAGATCCCGGGCGCCCTCCTGGCCGGCCAGCCACCGGGCGGTGGCGAGATGGGCCTCGGCGAGATCGGCGACATGGATGTAGTCCCGGACGCAGGTGCCGTCCGGTGTCGGATAGTCGGCGCCGAAGATCCGCGGCGCCTCGCCCCGGCTGATCCGGTCGAAGAACATCGGGATGATGTTGAACACTCCGGTGTCCGCGAGCTCGGGGCGCCCGGCGCCCGCCACATTGAAGTAGCGCAGACAGCCGGTGGCGATGGAGTGCGCCCGCCCGGTCGCCCGCACCAGCCACTCGCCCGCGAGCTTGGTCTCGCCGTACGGATTGATCGGCACGGCGGGCGTCCGCTCCGTGATCAACTCCACATCCGGCACGCCGTACACGGCCGCCGAGGAGGAGAAGAGGAAGCGCCGCACCCGCGCCGCCACCACGGCCTCCAGCAGCACCGTGAGCCCGTGCACATTCTCCCGGTAGTACATCAGCGGCTGCTCGACGGACTCCCCGACCTGCTTCTTCGCCGCGAGATGCACGACTCCGGTGATCCCGTGCCCGGCGAGGGTACGGTCGACGAGCCCCCTGTCCAGCAAGGAGCCCCGTACGAGCGGGATCTCCGCGGGCAGCCGGTCGGCGACACCGGTCGACAGATCGTCGAGCACGACGACCCGCTCGCCCGCCGCGGCCATGGACCGCGCGACATGTGCCCCGATATAGCCCGCTCCACCTGTGATCAGCCATGTCATGCCGTCACCCTAGACGAGTAGGTCCGAAGTCCCGTCTGCCCGGGAACGCCCGGCACGCACGCTCTCCGCGTTTCCGAAATGTCCTGGTAGCTCCGCTACGAGGACACTCCGGCGCCCTGCGATCGCCGCTCGGCATCCCCCGCTCATGTCCTGTTCGCATCATGGCCCTGTCCACGGCGCCCACGGTTTGTGGGGCGGGCCGTCGATCGACAATGATGATCTCCACGCGGGCTGTTCCCGGCCCAGACCATGGCGTCCGGGGCGTAAACGGTCGGTGAACTAGGTCTTCCGTTCATCCGATAGCCTCTGCCGACGTGCCGCAGCCCGCATCCCGGGGCGTTCGCCGCGCACCCAGCCCTGTCAGCGCCAAGGAGTGAGTTCGTCTGTCGACCGCCATCCTCACCGGTCCTCCGGTACCCGGATCGTCGCTCGAAGGCGATCTGCGGTCGCTGGGTTTCGACGTGCGTACCGCGTCGGGCGCGGAAGAGGCCCGGGGCCTGCTCGCCGCCGCCCCCGCGACCGAGCGTGTCGCCCTGGTCGACGCCCGCTTCGTCGGTCATGTCCACGCCCTGCGGCTGGCCCTGACCGACCCACGCTTCCCCGCCGCCGCGGTGCCCGGCGCGCTCACCACCCAGCCGGGGGCCCGTGCCGCGCTGCTGCGCGCCATGACGGCCCTGGACGGGGACGAGGACGGCCCCCAGCCGGTCGGCGCCCCGGCGGAGGCGCAGCGGACCGCCGCCACGACCGTGGCTCCGTGTGAACCGCTCGCCGACCGGGTCGCCACCGCGCTCGACGCCGGCGGCACCGCCGTCACCCGACCCGAGCTCGGCTCGCTCGTCGCCGCCGTACCGGCCGACGCCGCCGCCCGGGAACGGGCCGAGGCCGCCGTCGCCGCCGTGGACGACGAGGCCGTACGGCTGCGCTCCGCCGTGAAGGCCCGCGACGGCTTCTTCACCACCTTCTGCATCAGCCCGTACTCCCGCTATCTCGCCCGCTGGTGCGCCCGCCGCGGCCTGACCCCCAACCAGGTCACCACCGCGTCGCTGGTCACCGCGCTGATAGCGGCGGCCTGCGCGGCCACCGGCACCCGCGGCGGCTATGTCGCCGCCGGCGCGCTGCTGCTCTTCTCGTTCGTCCTGGACTGCACCGACGGGCAGCTCGCCCGCTACTCGCTCCAGTACTCCACGATGGGCGCCTGGCTGGACGCGACGTTCGACCGCGCCAAGGAGTACGCCTTCTACGCCGGCCTGGCGCTCGGCGCCGCGCGAAGCGGCGACGACGTATGGGCGCTCGCCCTCGGCGCGATGGTCCTCCAGACCTGCCGCCATGTCGTCGACTTCTCGTTCAACGAGGCGAACGTCGATGCCACGGCCGCGAACGCCGAGGGCAAGGCCGTCGTCGGCACCCCCACCGCCGCCCTCTCCAGCAAGCTCGACAGCGTCGGCTGGACGGTCTGGGTGCGCCGGATGATCGTGCTGCCGATCGGCGAGCGCTGGGCGATGATCGCCGTCCTGACGGCCGTCACCACGCCCCGGATCGTCTTCTACGCGCTGCTCATCGGCTGCGCCTTCGCCGCCTGCTACACCACGGCCGGCCGCGTCATGCGCTCGGTGACCCGCAGGGCCACCCGTACCGACCGGGCCGCCCAGGCCCTCGCGGACCTCGCCGACTCCGGACCGCTCGCCGAGCTCGTCGCACGGGTGCTGCGGCGCCCGGCCCGGGTCCTCCCCGGCGTGCTGCCATTCCTGATCGCACTGGCCGGCGGCGTCGTGGTCGTCGCCACGGCGGCCTTCGCGCCGCTGAAGAGCCCCTGGCCCGGCTACGCGCCCTTCGACAGCCCCGTGCTCATTCTTGGCGCTCTGGTCTACGTCCTGACCTCGGGGTTCGCCGTCGCCCGCCGGATGGGCGGCGCCCTGGACTGGCTGATCCCACCGGTTTTCCGGGCGACCGAGTACACCACCATCCTGGTGTTCGCCGCCCGCGCCGATGTGCCCGGCGCGCTGCCCGCGGCATTCGGGCTGGTGGCGGCGGTCGCCTACCATCACTACGACACGGTGTACCGCATCCGCGGCGGCGCCGGCGCCCCGCCCCGCCGCCTCGTCAGGACACTCGGCGGACACGAGGGCCGTACGTTGCTGGTCACCTTGGCCGCCGCCCTCTCCACGCGCGAATTCGACTTCCCGCTGGAACTGACGGTGCTCGCCGCCGCCGTGGCGCTGGTCGCGCTCACGGAGTCCATCCGGTTCTGGATGTCCTCCGGAGCCCCCGCCGTACACGACGAAGGAGAACCCGCATGATCGGCCTCGTACTCGCCGCCGGTGCCGGAAGGCGTCTGCGCCCCTACACCGACACGCTGCCGAAGGCCCTCGTGCCGGTGGACCCGGCGGGGGAGGGGACCACCACGGTCCTCGACCTGACGCTCGGCAACTTCGCCGAGGTCGGCCTCACCGAGGCCGCGATCGTCGTCGGCTACCGCAAGGAGGCCGTGTACGAGCGCAAGGCCGCCCTGGAGAAGACGTACGGGCTGAAGCTCACCCTCGTCGACAACGACAAGGCCGAGGAGTGGAACAACGCCTACTCCCTCTGGTGCGCGCGCGATGTGCTGACGCAAGGGGTGATCCTCGCCAACGGCGACACCGTCCACCCGGTCTCTGTCGAGAAGACCCTCCTCGCCGCCCGCGGTGAGGGCCGCAGGATCATCCTGGCCCTCGATACGGTCAAGCGGCTGGCCGACGAGGAGATGAAGGTCATCACGGACGGCGCCAAGGGCGTACGCCGGATCACCAAACTGATGGACCCGGCCACCGCCACCGGCGAGTACATCGGGGTCACCCTGATCGAGCCCGAGGCCGCCGCGGACCTCGCCGACGCCCTGAAGACCACCTTCGAGCGCGACCCCGACCTCTACTACGAGGACGGCTACCAGGAGCTGGTGAACCGCGGCTTCACCCTCGACGTGGCGCCCATCGGCGACATCCCCTGGGTCGAGATCGACAACCACGACGACCTCGCGAAGGGCCGTGAGATCGCGTGCCAGTACTGACCCGGCTCATCCCGTCCCCGGTCGTCGTCGACATCAGCTGCGGCGCCCTGGACGATCTCGCCGGACTCCTGGCCGACCAGCGGATCTCCAGCTCGGGCCGGCTCGCCGTGGCCATAAGCGGCGGCTCCGGACAGGTGCTGCGCGAGCGGCTCGCGCCGGACCTGCCGGGCGCGGACTGGTTCTCGGTCGCGGACGGCACGATCGACTCGGCGGTCAGGCTCGCGGACGACATCAAGGGCAAGCGGTACGACGCCGTGGTCGGCCTCGGCGGCGGCAAGATCATCGACGTGACGAAGTACGCGGCGGCCCGGGTGGGCCTGCCGATGGTGGCCGTCGCCACCAATCTCTCGCACGACGGCCTGTGTTCACCGGTCGCGACGCTCGACAACGACAACGGCCGCGGCTCGTACGGCGTCCCCACCCCGATCGCCGTCGTCATCGACCTCGATGTGATCAGGGACGCACCGGTCCGCTTCGTCCGGTCCGGCATCGGCGACGCCATCTCGAACCTCTCGGCCATCGCGGACTGGGAGCTGTCGCACCGCACCAACGGCGAGCAGGTCGACGGACTGGCCGCCGCCATGGCCCGTACCGCCGGCGAGGCCGTGCTGCGCCACCCCGGCGGGGTCGGCGACGACGAGTTCCTCACCGTCCTGGCGGAGGCGCTGGTGCTCACCGGTATCGCCATGTCGATCAGCGGGGACACCCGCCCCTCGTCCGGTGCCTGTCATGAGATCAGTCACGCCTTCGACCTGCTCTACCCCAAGCGCGCCGCGCTCCATGGCGAACAGGTCGGCATCGGCGCCGCCTTCGCGATGCATCTGCGCGGCGCCCATGAGGAGTCACACCTGTTCACGGAGGTGCTGCACCGGCACGGGCTGCCCGTGCTGCCCGAGGAGATCGGGTTCACCGTGGGGGAGTTCGTACGGGCCGTCGCCTACGCGCCGCAGACCCGTCCGGGCCGCTTCACCATCCTTGAGCACCTCGACCTGTCCACCGACCAGATCAGGGACGCGTACGCCGACTATGCCAAGACCATCAGTAGCTGAACTCCGCCCGGTCGTACACCCGGAGGGGGTCAAGGACCGGCGCAGCGGTGAGCACTGGGCCGGGCGCCTGTACATGCGGGAGATCTCGCTGCGCGTCGACCGGTACCTGGTGAACACGCGGGTCACGCCCAACCAGGTGACGTACGTGATGACCGTCGCCGGTGCCCTCGCCGCCCCCGCCCTCCTGGTGCCGGGGATCACGGGCGCGGTGCTCGGCGTGCTGGCGGTCCAGCTCTATCTGCTGCTGGACTGCGTCGACGGCGAGCTCGCCCGCTGGAAGAAGCAGTACTCGATGACCGGGGTGTATCTGGACCGGGTCGCCGCCTACGTGTGCGATGCCGCCGTTCTGCTCGGCTTCGGGCTGCGCGCCGCCGACCTGTGGGGCACCGGACGGATCGACTGGCTGTGGGCCTTCCTCGGTACGCTCGCCGCCCTCGGCGCCATCATGGTCAAGGCAGAGACCGACCTGGTCGGCGTCGCCCGTCATCAGCAGGGACTGGCTCCGGTCAAGGAGGCGGCCTCCGAGCCGCGCTCGTCCGGTATGGCGCTGGCCCGCAGAGCCGCCGGGGCGTTGAAGTTCCACCGGCTCATCCTCGGGATCGAGGCGTCCCTGCTGATCCTTCTCCTGGCGATCCTGGACTCGGTCAGGGGCGATCTGTTCTTCACCCGCCTCGGGGTCGCGATCCTGGCCGGAATCGCCGTCGTACAGACCCTGCTGCATCTGGTCTCCATCCTGGCGTCCAGCAGGCTGAGGTGAGCGATATGCGGCTCGGCGCGGTGATCATCACGATGGGTGACCGCCCCGGCGAACTGCGTGCGCTGATCGACTCCGTCCTCCGCCAGAACGGCGACCCGGTCGAGATCGTCGTGGTCGGGAACGGCGCCCCCGTGGGCGCCGTCCCCGACGGCGTACGGACGGTCGAGCTGCCCGAGAACCTCGGTATCCCCGGCGGCCGCAATGTCGGGATCGAGGCGTTCGGGACCGCCGGCTCGGACGTGGACGCCCTGCTCTTCCTGGACGACGACGGTCTGCTGCCCCACACCGACACCACCGAGCTGATCCGCGGGGCCTTCGCGGCCGATCCCGTGCTGGGGATCGTCAGCTTCCGGATCACCGACCCGGAGACCGGTCTCACCCAGCGCCGCCATGTCCCGCGGCTGCGCGCCTCGGACCCGCTGCGCTCCTCCCGCGTGACGACCTTCCTCGGCGGCGCCAGTGCCGTACGGACGAAGGTCCTCGCGGAGGTCGGCGCGCTGCCCGGCGGTTTCTTCTACGCCCATGAGGAGACCGATCTCGCCTGGCGGGCGCTGGACGCCGGCTGGATGATCGACTACCGCGCCGACATGGTGCTGAACCACCCGACCATGCCGCCCTCCCGCCACGCGGTCTACCACCGCATGGTGGCCCGTAACCGGGTCTGGCTCGCCCGTCGCAATCTGCCCGCCGTCGTCGTCCCGTTCTATCTCGGCGTATGGGTCCTGCTCACCCTGGTCCGGCGCCCTTCCCCGAGCGCGCTGAAGGCGTGGTTCGGCGGGTTCAGGGAGGGCTGGGCGACCCCGTGCGGGCCGCGCCGTCCGATGAAGTGGCGTACGGTATGGCGGCTGACCCGGCTGGGCCGACCGCCTGTCATCTGACAAGCTCGGTTCTGAGAGCATCGGACAAGAGGCCGCCTGCCTCTTACCCCCCCGGGGCCGGGCCGTCCGCGCCCGCGCCCGACCGGCTGCGCATCTTGAACACGAAAGTTTCAACTTGTGAGTGACACAACCCAAGAGGGTGCGATCGCTGTGAGCGCCCCCCCGTCGCCCGACGACGGTCTGTCCGCGGCGGATCTCGCCGCCAAGTACGGTCTGTCGGTGAGCGGTGCCCGGCCAGGGCTGCGCGACTACATCCGGCAGCTGTGGGGCCGGCGTCATTTCATCCTGGCCTTCTCCCAGGCGAAGCTCACGGCCCAGTACAGCCAGGCGAAGCTGGGCCAGCTCTGGCAGGTGGCGACCCCCCTGCTGAACGCCTTTGTCTACTACTTGATCTTCGGCCTCATCCTGGGGACCAAGAAGGGCATCCCCCAGGATGTCTTCGTGCCCTTCCTGGTCACCGGGGTCTTCGTCTTCACCTTCACCCAGAGCTCGGTGATGGCAGGCGTCCGTGCCATCTCCGGCAATCTGGGGCTCGTCCGGGCCCTGCACTTCCCCCGGGCCTCGCTGCCGGTCTCCTTCTCCCTCCAGCAGCTCCAGCAGCTTCTCTTCTCGATGATCGTGCTGGTCGTCGTCGCGGTGGCCTTCGGCAGCTACCCGGCCCTGAGCTGGCTGCTGGTCGTGCCCGCGCTGGCGCTCCAGTTCGTCTTCAACACCGGGCTCGCGCTGATCATGGCGAGGCTGGGCAGCAAGACCCCCGACCTCGCCCAGCTGATGCCGTTCGTGATGCGCACCTGGATGTACGCCTCGGGCGTGATGTTCTCGATCCCGCTGATGCTTGAGGGCAGGCCCTCCTGGATCGCCGACGTACTCCAGTACAACCCGGCCGCCGTCTACATGGACCTGGTCAGGTACGCGCTGATCGACGGCTACGGTTCCTCGAACCTGCCCGCGCATGTCTGGCTGGTCGCGCTGGTGTGGGCCGTCCTCCTGGGCGTCGTCGGCTTCGTCTACTTCTGGAAGGCTGAGGAGCGCTACGGCCGTGGCTGAGGACAACACGCAGGGGCGTATCCCCACGGTCATCGCCGACGACGTGCACATCGTGTACCGCGTCAACGGCGGTGGCGGCGGCAAGGGCAGCGCCACCGCCGCGCTCAGCCGCATACTCCGCCGCGACAAGGGGGAGTCGCGGGGCGTCCGCAAGGTCCATGCCGTCCGGGGGGTCACCTTCACCGCGTACCGCGGCGAGGCCATCGGGCTGATCGGCACCAACGGCTCCGGCAAGTCGACCCTGCTGCGCGCGATCGCCGGTCTGCTGCCGGCGGAGAGCGGCAAGGTCTACACCGACGGCCAGCCGTCCCTGCTGGGCGTCAACGCGGCCCTGATGAACGATCTGACCGGTGAGCGCAATGTCATCCTCGGCGGTCTCGCCATGGGGATGACCCGCGAGCAGATCCGGGAGCGCTACCAGGGCATCGTCGACTTCTCCGGCATCAACGAGAAGGGCGACTTCATCACCCTCCCCATGCGGACGTACTCCTCCGGCATGGCCGCCAGGCTCCGGTTCTCCATCGCCGCCGCCAAGGACCACGACGTCCTGATGATCGACGAGGCGCTGGCCACCGGCGACCGCAAGTTCCAGATCCGCTCCGAGCAGCGGATCCGTGAGCTGCGCAAGGAGGCGGGTACGGTCTTCCTGGTCAGCCACAGCAACAAGTCCATCAGGGACACCTGCGACCGGGTGCTGTGGCTGGAGAAGGGCGAGCTCCTGATGGACGGCCCGACCGACGAGGTCATCAAGGCGTACGAGAAGGAGACCGGCAAGTAGCCCGGCCCTCCACGATCGAACGGGCCCCCGCCGGATCGCCCCGGCGGGGGCCTCCTGGTGGGCCGATCGTCAAAGATCGGTCAAGTCCGGTGGGTCGGGGGAAGGTTGGCGTGTATTGCGACGTTCTCGTAATGCGCGTAACACCCCGACGTGTTCCTCTTAGCTGTACAACGTAAGCTGTGCTGGGCTGATTCGCGGCAAGTATGGGGTCATTCCCACGGAGCACTCCGCCTGCCTGACAGCCTTCTGTACTCGGAGGGGCGGGCGGCGTGTCCGAAATGGGATGTATTGGGTCAGCAGTGTAGAACGGGAGATGTGACGGCAATGACGGAAAATCTCCAGCTCCGCGAGGATTCCGCCGTCCCCGTACCGGGCAGCACGCGATGACGGGCCCCCCGCAGGTACGCCCCGACGCCTCCTCGCGCATCACCCTGGACAAGGCCGCGGACGAGAACTTTCCCGTGGCCCCGTTCTTTCTGCCGCGCGCCTGGCGTGACGATCTGATGGCCGTGTACGGCTACGCGCGGCTCGTCGACGACATCGGCGACGGCGATCTCGCCCCCGGCGGCGGCGACGCCCGCCACCTGGGCGTCGCTCCCTCGCAGGCCGATGACCGGCTCGTCATGCTGGACGCCTTCGAGGCCGACCTGCGGCGCGTCTTCGACCCGCAGGGCCCCGCCCCGGCACATCCGCTGCTGCGCGCCCTGACCCCGACCGTACGGCGCCGCTCGCTCACCCCCGAGCCGTTCCTCGGACTGATCGCGGCCAACCGCCAGGACCAACTGGTACGCCGCTACGAGACCTATGACGACCTGCTCGCCTACTGCGAGCTGTCCGCGAATCCGGTCGGCCGGCTCGTCCTCCAGATCACCGGCACCGCGAGCCCGGAGCGCGTCCGCCGCTCCGACGCCGTCTGCACGGCGCTGCAGATCGTCGAACATCTCCAGGACGTCACCGAGGACCTCGGCCGCGACCGTATCTATCTGCCCGCTCAGGATATGAAGAGGTTTCATGTCACCGAGGCGGACCTGGCCGCGGGCACCGCGAACGCGTCGGTGCGCGCGCTGGTGGCCTTCGAGGCCGAACGTGCCGGGCAGCTGCTGAATGAGGGCACCCCCTTGGTGGGTAGCGTCCACGGCAGGCTCCGGCTGCTGCTCGCCGGATTCGTCGCCGGAGGGCGTGCCGCCCTCGCTTCGATCGCGGCCGCCGGGCACGATGTGCTCCCCGGACCGCCCAAACCCACCAAGCCGCGTCTGCTGCGCGAAGTGGGAGCTGTCCTGCGAAGTGCGCACAGAGAGGGGTGAGCCGGAACGTGGAGGGACAGACGCCCATGTCCGCGCCGGTACTGGCGGCCTACAGCTACTGCGAGGCCGTCACCGGGCAGCAGGCCCGTAATTTCGCCTATGGCATCAGGCTGCTGCCGGCCGAGAAGCGGCAGGCCATGTCCGCGCTGTACGCCCTCTCCCGGCGGGTGGACGACATCGGCGACGGCACACTCGCCCCGGAGGCCAAGCTGGCACGCCTCGACGACACCCGTGCCCTTCTGGACCGGGTCAGGAAGGGCGCGGTGGACGAGGACGACACCGACCCCGTCGCCGTCGCGCTCACCGACGCGGCGCGCCGCTTCCCGATCCCGCTCGGCGGCCTCGACGAACTGATCGACGGCGTGCTGATGGACGTACGCGGCGACACCTATGAGACCTGGGACGACCTCAAGGCCTACTGCCGGTGTGTCGCGGGCGCCATCGGCCGGGTGTCGCTCGGCGTGTTCGGCACCACCCCCGGCGCGCCCGGTGCCGAGCGCGCCGCCGAGTACGCCGACACGCTGGGACTCGCCCTCCAGTTGACCAACATCCTGCGCGACGTACGCGAGGACGCGGGCAACGGGCGTACGTATCTGCCCTCCGACGACCTGGCCAAGTTCGGCTGCTCCGCGGGCTTCCACAGTGCGACCCCGTCGGCCGGGGCCGACTTCGCCGGACTGGTGCACTTCGAGGTGCGTCGCGCCCGCGCGCTTTTCGCCGAGGGCCTGCGTCTGCTGCCCATGCTCGACCGGCGCAGCGGCGCCTGCGTCGCGGCCATGGCCGGTATCTACCGCCGGCTGCTCGACCGCATCGAGCGCGACCCCGAGGCCGTGCTGCGCGGCCGGGTCTCGCTGCCGGGACGCGAGAAGGCGTATGTCGCCGTGCGCGGGCTCTCGGGGCTCGACGCGCGCCAGATCTCCCGGCAGACCATCAGGAGGCGTGGCTGATGCGGCTCACCGCCCGACTCGGCCCGCTCCCCACGCCCCGCGGAATCCACCGGAACACGCACGCGCACCCGCGGTTCTCAACCCCGCGTCGTGATGACGCGTCCCTGACTGCGACGGAACCGACGGTCCTGGCGAAACGTCGCGGACAAACCCTAGGAAGGCACGAATGACAACGGCCGAGGGCACGTCCCGCCACGCGGTCGTGGTCGGCGCGGGACTCGCCGGCATCACGGCCGCCCTTCAGTTCGCCGACGCCGGAGTGCGGGTGACGCTCGTCGAGGGGCGGCCCCGGCTCGGTGGTCTCGCCTTCTCCTTCCAGCGCGGCGACCTCACCGTCGACAACGGTCAGCATGTGTATCTGCGCTGCTGCACGGCGTACCGCTGGTTCCTCGACCGGGTGGACGGCGCCGCGCTCGCGCCGCTCCAGGACCGGCTGGACGTACCCGTACTCGATGTCGCGCCGGCCGGCGGGCCCAGGCTGGGGCGGATCCGTCGCAACGGGCTGCCCGTACCGCTGCATCTGGCCGCCGGGCTCGCGACGTATCCGCATCTCTCGCTGGCCGAGCGTGCCTCCGTCGGGCGCGCCGCGCTCGCGCTGAAGAGGATCGACCCCGCCGATCCGGCGCTGGACGGCATCGACTTCGCCACCTGGCTCGGCCGGCACGGCCAGTCGGAGCGCACCATCGAGGCCCTCTGGGACCTGGTCGGCGTGGCGACCCTCAACGCCACCGCGCCGCACGCGTCCATGGGGCTCGCCGCGATGGTCTTCAAGACCGGGCTGCTCTCCGAGTCCGGAGCCGCCGACATCGGCTGGGCGCGTGTCCCGCTCGGTGAACTGCACGACACGCTCGCCCGCAAGGCGCTCGACTCCGCGGGGGTACGGACCGAGACCCGCACCCGGGTCAGCTCCGTCTCCCGCGCGGAGAGCGGCGGTTGGCATGTCGACATGGACGGAGAGCGGCTCGACGCGGACGCCGTCGTCCTCGCCGTACCCCAGCGCGAGGCCCACTCGCTGCTGCCCGGGGGCGCACTGGAGGATCCGGACCGGCTGCTGGACATCGGCACCGCGCCGATCCTCAACCTCCATGTCGTGTACGGCCGCAAGGTGCTGCGCCGGCCGTTCTTCGCCGCGCTCGGCAGCCCGGTCCAGTGGGTGTTCGACCGTACCGAGGCGTCCGGACTGAAGGACGGCCAGTATCTGGCGGTGTCCCAGTCGGCCGCCCAGGACGAGATCGACACGCCCGTGTCGGAGCTGCGGGCGCGCTATCTGCCCGAACTGGAACGACTCCTTCCGGCCACTCGGGGCGCGGAGGTGCGGGACTTCTTCGTGACCCGCGAGCGCACCGCGACGTTCGCGCCCGCACCGGGTGTGGGCAGGCTGCGGCCGACGGCTCACACCCGCGCCCCCGGCCTCTTCCTGGCCGGCGCATGGACCGCCACCGGTTGGCCCGCGACCATGGAGGGGGCGGTGCGCAGTGGCTTCAGCGCCGCGGGCGCGGCCCTCTCCGAGCTGGGGCGCCGCCACGAACACCCCTTGCGGGAGGCGGCATGAGCCCGAGCACCGCACCAACGAGTACTGGAACAAGAGGAGAGACCGTGCCGACTGTGCCACCGGCGAATCCGGCTGTCGACACCGCGGATGTCCACGCGCTGCTGGAGCGCGGACGGAGCCTGTCAACGCCGGCGCTGCGCGCCGCTGTTGAGCGCCTGGCCGCGCCCATGGACACCGTCGCGGCCTACCACTTCGGCTGGATCGACGCCGAGGGCCGGCCCGTCGACGGAGACGGCGGGAAGGCGGTGCGCCCCGCGCTCGCACTGCTCTCCGCGGAGGCCGCCGGCGCCCCCGCGGAGAGGGGCGTCCCCGGCGCGGTCGCGGTGGAGCTGGTCCACAACTTCTCGCTGCTGCACGACGATCTGATGGACGGCGACGAACAGCGCCGGCACCGCGACACCGTATGGAAGGTGCACGGCCCCGCCCAGGCGATCCTCGTCGGCGACGCCCTCTTCGCGCTCGCCAACGAGGTGCTGCTGGAGATCGGCACGGTCGAGGCGGGCCGCGCGACACGCCGGCTGACCACCGCGACCCGCAAACTGATCGACGGTCAGGCGCAGGACATCTCCTACGAGCACCGCGAGCGGGTCACCGTCGAGGAATGCCTGGAGATGGAGGGCAACAAGACCGGCGCCCTGCTCGCCTGCGCCGTCTCCATCGGCGCGGTACTCGGCGGCGCCGACGACCGTACGGCCGACACGCTTGAGGCGTACGGGCACCATCTCGGCCTCGCCTTCCAGGCCGTTGACGATCTGCTCGGCATCTGGGGCGACCCGGAGGCCACCGGCAAGCAGACCTGGAGCGATCTGCGTCAGCGCAAGAAGTCCCTGCCGGTCGTCGCCGCGCTCGCCGCGGGGGGCCCGGCTTCCGAACGGCTCGGCGAACTGCTCGCCGCCGACGCCAAAAGCAATGATTTCGAGACCTTCTCGGAGGAAGAGTTCGCCACCAGGGCGGCGTTGATCGAGGAGGCGGGCGGCCGGGAGTGGACCTCGCAGGAGGCCCGCAGGCAGCACGCCGTCGCCATCGAGGCCCTGGATGGAGTCGATATGCCGGAACAGGTCCGGGCGCAACTCATCGCGCTCGCGGACTTCGTCGTCGTACGAAAGAGATGATCACTATTCCCCTATGCCTTCCTTCCGGGGGATGACCCCCATACCCCAAGCAGTCGCCGTCCACAGCCCGTAGGGCGCCGGACGACGGAGACCCCAGCACAGCAGAAGCACACCACTGCACGAAGGGGAAGCCATGACAGCGACGACCGACGGAAGCACCGGGGCCGTGGGACCCCGCGCAGCCTCGGCAAGCGGACCGACCGAAACCACCATCCCCGCGGCGGGCGGTGACCTCCGGGTCGCCGCCGAGCGGGCCACCGCACGATCCGTCGAGCATCTGCTCGGCAGGCAGGACGCCCAGGGCTGGTGGAAGGGCGACCTGGCGACCAATGTGACGATGGACGCCGAGGACCTGCTGCTCCGCCAGTTCCTCGGAGTCCAGGACGCGCGCACCACGGCGGCGTCCGCCCTCTTCATCCGCGGTGAGCAGCGCGCGGACGGTACGTGGGCCACCTTCTACGGAGGCCCCGCCGATCTCTCCGCCACCATCGAGGCGTATGTCGCCCTGCGACTGGCCGGCGACAGTCCCGAAGACCCGCACATGACGCGCGCCTCCCACTGGGTGCGCGGGCAGGGCGGCATCGCGGGCTCCCGGGTCTTCACCCGGGTCTGGCTCGCTCTCTTCGGCTGGTGGAAGTGGGACGACCTGCCCGAACTGCCGCCCGAAATGATCTTCTTTCCCAAGTGGTTCCCGCTCAACATCTATGACTTCGGCTGCTGGGCACGGCAGACGATCGTGCCGCTCACCATCGTCTCCGCGAAGCGGCCCGTACGGCCCGCTCCCTTCGCCCTGGACGAGCTGCACGCCGACGCCGCGCGCCCCAACCCGGGCAAGACCTTCGCGCCCATGACCAGTTGGGACGGGGTGTTCCAGCGCCTCGACAAGGCGCTGCACGCCTACCACAAGGTCGCGCCCCGCAGGCTGCGCCGCACCGCGATGAACGCCGCCGCGCGCTGGATCATCGAGCGGCAGGAGAACGACGGCTGCTGGGGCGGAATCCAGCCCCCCGCCGTCTACTCCGTGATCGCCCTGCATCTGCTCGGCTACGACCTCGACCACCCGATCATGCGCGCCGGTCTGGAGTCGCTCGACCGGTTCGCCGTCTGGCGCGAGGACGGCGCCCGGATGATCGAGGCCTGTCAGTCCCCGGTCTGGGACACCTGCCTCGCCACCATCGCCCTCGCCGACGCCGGGCTGAACCCGGACCATCCGGCCCTCGTCAAGGCCGCCGACTGGATGATCGGCGAACAGATCGTGCGCCCCGGCGACTGGTCCGTACGCCGGCCCGGACTCGCCCCGGGCGGCTGGGCGTTCGAGTTCCACAACGACAACTACCCCGACATCGACGACACCGCCGAGGTCATCCTCGCGCTGCGCCGGGTCAGACATCCGGACGCCGAGCGGCTCGACGCGGCCATCGAGCGCGGCGCCCGGTGGAATCTGGGCATGCAGTCGAGGAACGGGGCCTGGGGCGCCTTCGACGCCGACAACACCAGCCCGTTCCCCAACCGGCTGCCCTTCTGCGATTTCGGCGAGGTCATCGACCCGCCGTCCGCGGACGTCACCGCGCATGTCGTCGAAATGCTCGCCTTCGAGGGCAAGTCCCACCACCCCGGCACCCGGCGCGGAATCGAGTGGCTTCTCGCCGAACAGGAGACCAACGGCGCCTGGTTCGGCCGCTGGGGCGTCAACTACGTATACGGGACCGGCTCTGTGGTGCCCGCGCTGACCGCCGCCGGACTGCCGGCCTCCCACCCCGCCATCCGCCGTTCTGTCGCCTGGCTCGAATCCGTGCAGAACGAGGACGGCGGCTGGGGCGAGGATCTGCGCTCGTACGACGACGAGGCGTGGATCGGACGCGGTGCCACGACCGCCTCCCAGACCGCGTGGGCGCTGCTCGCACTCCTCGCGGCCGGCGAGCGGGAGAGCAAGGCCGTCGAACGGGGGATCGCCTGGCTCGCCGGGGCCCAGCGGGAGGACGGCTCCTGGGACGAGCCGTACTTCACCGGTACCGGCTTCCCCTGGGACTTCTCCATCAACTACCACCTCTACCGGCAGGTCTTCCCGCTCACCGCGCTCGGCCGGTACCTCCACGGCGAGCCCAAGCCGCTCGCGGTCCGTGCGGGCGTCCGCAAGGGGAGTTGATGGAACGGCCTTCCGGCCCGTCCTCGGCTCCGTCCCCCGGTCCGTCGACAGGTCCGGCACCCGGTCCCGCCGTACCGCTGCTGATCGCCTGCGCGCTCGGCATCGAACGGTTCGCCCTGCGCGCGGGCCGGGCCGGCGCGGCGGGTCCGGTGACCGTCCTGCGTACGGGCATGGGGCCCAAGAACGCCGAGCGCGCCGTGGCACGCGCGCTCGGCGAGGGCCGGAACAGGGACGCGGCCGTGATCGCCTCCGGGTTCTGCGCCGGACTCGTCCCCGGGATGAACCCGGGGGATCTGATCGTCGCCGACGAGACCCGGGACCCGGACGGCTCCACGCCCTGTACCGGCACCGCACTGCTGGTGGACGCGCTGGCCAGGGCCGTGCCGGGGCATACGGTCCACACCGGAACGCTGACCGGCTCCGACCATGTGGTTCGTGGTCAGGAGCGGGCCGCACTGCGCGCCACGGGGGCGGTCGCGGTGGACATGGAATCCGCCGCCACACTCCGAAGTGCTCTGAGCGCCGGGTCCCGCCCGGTTGCGGCCGTCCGGGTGGTCGTGGACGCTCCAGAGCATGAGCTCGTCCGTATTGGCACAGTGCGCGGTGGAATATCGGCCTTCCGCGTTCTCCGTGCCGTCCTTCCAGCTTTCCATGAATGGCACCGTTCTTTGCTGCTCCCCAGGAGGTGAGCTAGATGGCCATGCCGCTCCGTCAGACCATCAGGGTCGGGACCTACCTCTTTGAACAGAAGCTCCGCAAGCGTGAGAAGTTTCCGCTCATCGTCGAGTTGGAACCTCTCTTCGCCTGCAATCTGAAATGTGAGGGCTGCGGCAAGATCCAGCATCCGGCCGGCATCCTGAAGCAGCGTATGCCCGTGGCCCAGGCCGTCGGGGCGGTGCTGGAGTCCGGGGCGCCCATGGTCTCCATCGCCGGTGGCGAGCCGCTGATGCACCCGCAGATCGATGAGATCGTCCGGCAGCTGGTGGCGAAGCGGAAATACGTCTTCCTGTGCACCAACGCGATGCTGCTGCGCAAGAAGATCGAGAAATTCACCCCCTCACCGTATTTCGCGTTCGCGGTGCATATCGACGGGCTGCGTGAGCGGCACGACGAGTCCGTGGCGAAGGAGGGCGTGTTCGACGAGGCCGTGGCGGCCATCAAGGAGGCCAAGCGCCGCGGCTTCCGGGTGACCACCAACTCCACCTTCTTCAACACCGATACCCCGCAGACCATCATCGAGGTGCTCAATTACCTCAATGACGATCTGAAGGTCGACGAGATGATGATCTCGCCCGCCTATGCCTACGAGAAGGCCCCCGACCAGGAGCACTTCCTGGGTGTGGAGCAGACCCGGGAGCTGTTCAGGAAGTCGTTCGCCGGCGGTAACCGGGCGCGCTGGCGTCTCAACCACTCACCGCTGTTCCTGGACTTCCTCGAAGGCAAGGCCGACTTCCCGTGCACGGCGTGGGCCATCCCCAACTACTCGCTCTTCGGCTGGCAGCGCCCCTGCTATCTGATGAGCGACGGGTATGTGCCGACGTACCGGCAGCTCATCGAGGAGACGGACTGGGACAAGTACGGTCGCGGCAAGGACGCGCGCTGCGCCAACTGCATGGCGCACTGCGGCTATGAGCCGACCGCCGTCCTGGCCACCATGGGCTCGCTCAAGGAGTCCTTGCGGGCGGTCCGTGAGACGGTCGCCGGGACGCGGTGACGACATGACCGCAGGAGAGCCAGTCTCGCTGGGGCTCCCCGCGCTGCCGGCCCGGCCGATCGCGATACGCCGCCACTCGCGGCGTATCGAGGTGGGGTCGGTGGCGGTCGGCGGGGACGCGCCGGTGTCGGTGCAGTCGATGACGACGACGCGTACGTCGGACGTCGGGGCGACGTTGCAGCAGATCGCGGAGTTGACCGCGGCGGGGTGCCAGATCGTGCGGGTGGCATGTCCGACGCAGGACGACGCGGACGCGCTGGCGACGATCGCGCGGAAGTCGCAGATCCCGGTGATCGCGGATATCCATTTCCAGCCGAAGTACGTGTTCGCGGCGATCGGCGTCGCTGTTCGAGGAGCACGGTTTCCGGGACATCAAGATCTCGGTGAAGCACAACGATCCGGTCGTGATGGTCAACGCCTACCGGCAGTTGGCGGAGCGGTGCGACTATCCCCTGCACCTCGGTGTGACGGAGGCGGGTCCCGCGTTCCAGGGCACGATCAAGTCCGCGGTCGCCTTCGGGGCGCTGCTGTCGGAGGGGATTGGCGACACGATCCGCGTTTCTCTATCGGCGCCGCCGGTGGAGGAGGTCAAGGTCGGCATCCAGATCCTGGAGTCGCTGAATCTGCGGCAGAGGCGGCTGGAGATCGTCTCCTGCCCCTCCTGCGGGCGGGCCCAGGTCGATGTCTACAAGCTGGCCGACGAGGTGACGGCCGGTCTGGAGGGCATGGAGGTCCCGCTGCGCGTGGCCGTCATGGGCTGTGTCGTGAACGGTCCCGGCGAGGCCCGTGAGGCCGACCTCGGTGTCGCGTCCGGCAATGGCAAGGGCCAGATCTTCGTCAAGGGCGAGGTCATCAAGACCGTCCCGGAATCGAAGATCGTGGAGACCTTGATCGACGAGGCGATGAAAATCGCCGAATCCATGGAGAACGCGGGGGTTCCCTCGGGGACTCCCGCCGTCACCGTGAGCTGAAGAAGCATTCCGAGAGGGGGCCCGAGCGTGTCAGTCTTGGAGAATATCCGGGGGCCGCGCGATCTCAAGGCGCTGAGTGAAAGTGACCTCGGTGAACTGGCCGAGGACATCAGACAGTTCCTGATTCAGGCGGTCGCCAGAACCGGCGGCCATCTCGGGCCCAATCTCGGGGTGGTGGAGCTGACCATCGCCCTGCACCGGGTCTTCGATTCGCCCGTCGACCGCATTCTGTGGGACACCGGCCATCAGAGCTATGTGCATAAACTCCTCACCGGCAGACAGGACTTCTCCAAACTGCGCGGCAAGGGCGGCCTTTCCGGTTATCCCTCACGCGCCGAGTCCGTACACGATGTCATCGAGAACTCGCACGCCTCGACCGTGCTCGGCTGGGCCGACGGACTCGCCAAGGCCCGTGAGGTGCTGGGCGGCGAGGACCATGTCGTCGCGGTCATCGGGGACGGCGCGCTCACCGGCGGAATGGCCTGGGAGGCGCTGAACAATATCGCCGCCGCCAAGGACCGGCCCCTGATCATCGTGGTCAACGACAATGAACGGTCCTACGGCCCGACGATAGGCGGACTCGCCGATCACCTCGCCACGCTCCGTACCACCGACGGCTACGAGAGCGTCCTGGCTTGGGGCAAGGACGTACTCCAGCGCACCCCCGTGGTGGGCAAGCCGCTGTACGAGTCGCTGCACGGCGCGAAGAAGGGGTTCAAGGACGCCTTCGCCCCGCAGGGCATGTTCGAGGACCTCGGTCTCAAATACGTCGGCCCGGTCGACGGCCATGACACCGCCGCCCTGGAATCGGCGCTGCGGCGCGCGAAACGCTTCCACGGACCCGTGCTGGTGCACTGTCTGACGGAGAAGGGGCGCGGCTACGCGCCGGCGCTGGAGGACGAGGCGGACCGCTTCCATACGGTCGGCGTGATGGATCCGCTGACCTGCGAGCCGCTGGCACCGCCCGGCGGCCCTTCCTGGACCTCGGTGTTCCGTGACGAGATCGTCGCGATCGGCGAGGAGCGGCCGGACGTGGTGGCGATCACGGCGGCCATGCTGCACCCCGTGGGGCTGACGAAGTTCGCCGAGCGCTTCCCCGACCGGGTCTGGGACGTGGGGATCGCCGAGCAGCACGCGGCGGTCTCCGCGGCCGGGCTCGCCACCGGCGGGCTGCATCCGGTCGTCGCCGTCTACGCCACGTTCCTCAACCGCGCCTTCGACCAGTTGCTGATGGATGTCGCCCTGCACCGCTGCGGCGTCACGTTCGTACTCGACCGGGCCGGGGTCACCGGGGTCGACGGGGCCTCGCACAACGGTATGTGGGACATGTCGATCCTCCAGTGCGTACCCGGACTGCGGATCGCGGCGCCGCGCGACGCCGAGCGGTTGCGGGCGCAGCTGCGCGAGGCGGTGGCCGTGGACGACGCGCCGACCGTGGTGCGGTTCGCCAAGGAGTCGGCGGGGGCGGAGATCCCGGCCGTGGGACGCGTGGGCGGGATGGACGTCCTGCGCCGCGCGGCGGACGCCGACGTGCTGCTCGTATCGGTGGGAGTGCTCGCGCCCGTATGTCTCCAGGCGGCGGAGCTGCTCGCGGAGCGCGGTATCGGCTGCACGGTCGTCGATCCCCGGTGGGTCAAGCCCGTCGACGAACAGCTCGCCCCGCTGGCCGAACGGCACCGGCTGGTCGCCGTCGTCGAGGACAACAGCCGCAGCGGCGGGGTGGGTTCGGCCGTCGGACAGTCGCTGCGTGACGCGGGGGTGGACGTACCGCTGCGGACCTTCGGTATCCCCGAGGAGTTCCTCGCCCACGCCAAACGGAGCGAGGTGCTGGCCGACATCGGTCTCACCCCGGTGGAGATCGCGGGACGGATCAGCGCCGCCCTGGCACGTAAGGAGAGCCCGGCACGTGTGGGGAAGCAGGCGCGCGAGGTGAGCCGGGCGCGCGAGCAGCGCCCGGCAGGCAAGGAGAGAGCGGAATGACCGAGCCCACGGGCTTCGACCTGTCGCGGCTGCTCGCGGAGCGCGGCGCCGAGCGCTACGAGCTGTACACGAAACACCTCAACCACCAGCTCCCGCGCATGCTGCACACCATCGGCTTCGACCGGTTCTACGAGCGGGCCGAGGGTGCCTACTTCTGGGACGAGGACGGCAACGACTATCTCGACATGCTCGCCGGCTTCGGCGTCATGGGCCTCGGCCGGCACCACCCCGTCGTACGCAAGGCGCTCCATGACGTCCTCGACGCCTCGCTCGCCGACCTCACCCGCTTCGACTGCCAGCCGCTGCCCGGTCTGCTCGCCGAGAAGCTGCTCGCCCACTCCCCGCATCTGGACCGGGTGTTCTTCGGCAACAGCGGTACGGAAGCGGTGGAGACGGCGCTGAAGTTCGCCCGGTACGCGACCGGCAGGCCCAGGATCCTGTACTGCTCGCACGCTTTCCACGGGCTCACCACGGGCTCGCTGTCGGTCAACGGCGAGGACGGCTTCCGGGACGGCTTCGCACCGCTGCTGCCCGACACCGCCCTCGCGCTCGGCGATCTCGACACGCTGGAGAGGGAACTCAAGCGCGGCGATGTGGCGGCCTTCGTCGTCGAGCCGATCCAGGGCAAGGGCGTCCACGCGACACCGCCCGGTTTTCTGCGCGCCGCCCAGGAGCTGCTGCACAGACACAAGGCGCTGCTCATCGTCGACGAGGTGCAGACCGGCCTCGGCAGGACCGGGGACTTCTACGCGTACCAGCACGAGGACGGAGTGGAGCCGGATCTCGTCTGTGTGGCCAAGGCACTCTCCGGCGGCTATGTGCCCGTCGGCGCGACCCTCGGCAAGGACTGGATCTTCAAGAAGGTCTACTCCTCGATGGACCGGGTGCTGGTCCACTCGGCGAGCTTCGGATCCAATGCCCAGGCGATGGCCGCGGGCCTGGCCGTGCTGTCCGTGATGGAGGACGAGAACGTCGTCGCCAACGCGCGGGCCACCGGCGATCTGCTCCGGTCACGGCTGGCCGCGCTCGTCGACCGCTATGAGCTGCTGTACGAGGTACGCGGCCGCGGCCTGATGATCGGCATCGAGTTCGGCCGGCCGAACTCGATCAAGCTGCGCGGTCGCTGGACCATGCTCCAGGCGGCCCGCAAGGGACTCTTCGCGCAGATGGTGGTCGTACCGCTGCTCCAGAAGCACCGGATCCTCACCCAGGTCTCCGGCGACCATCTGGAAGTGATCAAGCTGATCCCGCCGCTGACCATCGGCGAGCGGGAGGTCGAGCGTTTCGTGGACGCGTTCACGGCGGTCATGGACGATGCCCACGGCGGTGGCGGACTGATGTGGGACTTCGGCAGGACCCTGGTGAAGCAGGCCGTGGCCAACCGGTAGCGCGAGTCCGCAGGCGAGCTTTGCCTCTCGGGCAAGAAATTTGCCTGAGAGGAAAGTTCCTGGCGCAATGGAGGCATGAGCACACCTCCCGCCGGAGAGGCCGCCGAAGACCTGCCCGACCAGCTGCCCGATGTCGCACCCCGACTGCGCGAGCTGCGCCGCGGCCGGCGGCTCACCCTGGAGACCGCCGCCGCGCGGGCCGGGCTCTCTCCCGCTCATCTCTCCCGGCTGGAGACCGGCCGCAGACAGCCGTCGCTCCCGATGCTGCTGAGCCTCGCCCGTATCTACGGTACGACCGTCTCCGAGCTGCTCGGGGAGATGCCGCCGGAGCGCGATCCCATCGTCAGGGCCGGCCGGATGGAACCGGTCGAGGCCGACGGCTGGACCTACCACCAGGCGGGCGGCTCGGGGCGGGCCATGCAGCCGCTGCGGCTGCAGGTCCCGTACGGGGCGCAGGGCGAGCTCGTCCGCGTACATCCGGGCGAGGAGTGGCTCTATGTCCTCGAAGGGCGGCTGCGGCTGACCCTCGGGGACGCCGTACACGTACTCGACCCCGGGGACAGCGCGCACTTCGACTCGCTCACCCCGCACCGGATCGCGGCGGCCGGAGCCGAGGGGACCGAGCTGCTCTTCGTCCATACCCTGCTGCAGAGCCCCGCCGCCGAGTTGTGCCTCGGCGGCGGGGCTCATCGCCGCTGACCTGCTGAGAGAGGTCTGCCACCATGCCCGAGTCAGAGAAGCCCGAGTCAGAGAAGCCCGTGTCGGAGAACGTCGCTCCGGAGAACCCCCTGCCGGGGAACGCCGCGTCCGGTCATGTCATGAAGGAAGAGGGGAAGTTCCCCCGCGGGCTGGTCATCCGGCTCTTCGCCTATCTGATCGCGGGCCATCTCTTCGCGGCCTTCCTCTATCTGCTCTTCGAGATGGGCGCCCGGGGGTAACGGCGCCCCTCAGCTCTGGTCGAGGAGACGGGCGCGGAGCCGCTCGCGGGTTTCGGGGGCGAGCCCGAGCCCCTCGGTCAGATAGCGGTCGGTGGTGCCCCAGGTCTTCCCGATGGTCTCGAAGGCCGCCGCGAGATACTCGGCGCGAGCGTCGAAGAGCGGGCTGAGCAGCTCCATCACCTCCGAGGACATCCCGGTGGGGGAGTTGTCGGTGCGGTGGATCGGGTAGCGGCGGTGCGGGTCGTTCGACTTGAGATAGTCGGCCTCGATCGCCTCGGGCTCCACCCCGACCGCGAGCAGGGACACCGCGATGGAGAGCCCCGCCCGGTCCTTGCCCGCCGCGCAGTGCATGAGCGCGGGGACGCTGTCCTCGGCGAGGGAGTGCAGGACGCGGCTGTGCTCGGCGGTACGTGTTGTGATGATCGTCCGGTACGAGTCGATCATCCGGGTCGCCGCTCGGCCGTCCGAGAGGAGCGAGCGCAGCTGGTCGAGATCGCCGTCCCGCACCATCAGCCAGAACTCGGCGCCGTCCGCGGGATCGGTGAGCGGCAGGTTCACATTGCGTACGCCGGTCAGTTCCACGTCCGCGCCGTCGAGCTTCAGATCGGCGGCGTTGCGGAAGTCGAAGATCGTGTGCAGGCCGAGGGCGGAGAGGTAGGCGGCATCGGCCGGCGTGGCGTTGGCGAGATGTCCGCTGCGGAAGAGCCTGCCGTGGGCCACCCGCCGGCCGTCCGTGGTCGGCAGTCCGCCCACATCGCGGAAGTTGCGCACGCCGGACAACTCGGGCTCTGTCGACGGGACCTGCGGCAGCTGCTGCGTCACGGCGTGCTCCTCCGTGTCTGCCGTCGGCGCGGCTCGCCGACGATGTCGGCTTCCGACCCTACGACATTTGTTCCTCAGGCAACCTGCGGCAATCGGCCCGCCCTCGGAGGGGTCAGAAGCGCATTATTCGGACACCCCGCGCCGATGAATATCGCCCAAATGCCTATCTGTCCGGAATGAGTGATTCCGCATAACCTGCCCCGGTCGCGGGGGAGATGGGCTCGGGCCAGTGAGCAGGATCATATCCGTGACGTTGCGTGGTGGTACCGGGAAGGGCAATTGCTGCTCCGCAAGGAAATTGGAGAACGGAATCCACGCAGGGTGACCGAATTGCCGGAGCGATATCCGAAACGGGCGCCACCGCCGGAAAACAGCATCTTGTTCCGGCCGTCCGACTCGCTTACGTTCAGCCTCAATCCGAGCGGATCGCCGAATCCTGCCGCCGCTCGGAATTCGCATCCACCCATCAACGCGTGGCAGGAGCGGGGGACCCAGGTAGTACGCCGATCCGGAACTCCGGGCGGCTTGGGGTGAAGTCGCGCACCACGCGCGGCCGGGCCGCTCCAGCCCGAACCCGACAGCTCACCTCGCAGGCGCCGGAGAGGAATTCGCCATGCCCGCGAAGGGTAAGCACCGCCGTCCCAAGAACAACCCGATCTCGCGCGGATTCATCGCCGCCGGCACGGGTGGCGCAGCCATCGCGCTTCCCCTCATCGGCGCCACCGGCGCGCACGCCGCGGAGAAGGCCGCCCCCGCCGTCGCTCCGCAGGCCGTCTCCGCCTCGGCGCACACTACCGCCACCCAGCACGCCACCAGGGTCGCGAGGACCTACACGGTGGTCGCCGGGGACTATCTCTCCAAGATCGCCGTCGAGCACCATGTCCGGGGCGGCTGGCACCGGCTGTACAAGGACAACCGCGAGGCCATCGGCGACAATCCGTCGCTGATCCACCCCGGCCTGAAGCTGACCCTCGGCGGGCGCGGCGCGGCGCACACCTCGTCCGAGGCTCCGGCGCAGTCCTCCAGCTCCTCGGCCGATTCCAGTTCCTCGGGCGATTCCAGCTCCTCCGCCGACTCCGCCGATTCCTCGTCGAGCGACTCCGCGTCGAGCGGCTCGACGGACGAGTCCGCCGCTTCGACCGCCGAGCAGGCACCCGCCGACACCGCCGAGCAGGCACCCGCCGACACCGCGGCGCAGAGCACCGGTTCCGGCTTCACCGCGCCGGTCGACGGACCGACCTCCACGCCGTACCGCGCCTCCGGCTCCAGCTGGGCCAGCGGCTACCACACCGGTGTCGACTTCTCGGCATCCTCGGGCACCCCCGTGAAGGCGGTCAGCGACGGTACGGTCGTGACGGCCGGCTGGGGCGGCTCGTACGGCAACCAGGTCGTCATCCAGCACAGCGACGGCATGTACTCGCAGTACGGCCACCTGTCGTCCCTAGCCGTCTCCGCGGGACAGAGCGTCAGCGCGGGCGAGCAGATCGGACTCTCCGGTTCCACCGGCAATTCCACCGGACCGCACCTGCACTTCGAGATCCGTACCGGCCCCGAGTACGGCTCGGACGTCGACCCGGTGGCCTACCTCCGGGAGAACGGCGTCAACATCTGATTCGTCAGATCACGTCAGTTCAGACCGCTGCCCGGCACTTTCCGTGCCGGGCAGCGGTCATTTATCGCCTATTCCCGCTTGGCCGAAACTTGACCGATGGCATATCTCACCCGGCGTCAACCCCTCCTTACGGTCGCGTAGGTCACATCTGCCGGTGAATGATGTGGTGCTGTGGCAGGCGATTCGAGATCAAGAAGAAATGGCGTACTCGGGTCGTACGCGGCGATCGGCGACAGCTTCACGGAGGGTGTGGGAGATCCGGGCCCCGACGGGATGTATGTCGGCTGGGCGGACCGGCTCGCGGTCCTGCTCGCCGACCAACTGCCGGTCGCGGGTGCGACAGCGGACACCGCCCATGGCGATTTCCGGTACGCCAATCTCGCCGTACGCGGACGGCTCCTCGACCAGATCGTCGACGAACAGATACCGCGCGCGAAGGAACTCGCCCCGGATCTGGTGACGTTCTGCGCCGGCGGCAATGACATCATCCGGCCCGGCACCGACCCCGACGATGTCGCCGAGCGTTTCGAGCGGGCCGTCGCCGATCTCTCCGGCGCCGTCGGCACGGTCATGGTGACCACCGGCTTCGACACCCGGGGCGTGCCCGTGCTGCGCCATCTGCGCGGCAAGATCGCCACGTACACCGCGCATGTACGGGCCATCGCCGACCGCTACGACTGCCCGGTGCTCGACCTCTGGTCGCTCAAGTCCGTCCAGGACAGGCGGGCCTGGGACGGCGACCGGCTGCATCTGTCACCCGAGGGGCACACCCGCGTCGCACTGCGCGCCGCGCAGGTGCTCGGCCTCGATGTGCCCGCCGACCCGGACCAGCCGTGGCCGCCGCAGCCGCCGCGCGGGACGCTGGAGGTACGGCGCGACGACATCCACTGGGCGCGCGAATATCTCGTGCCGTGGATCGGACGACGGCTGCGCGGGGAGTCGTCCGGCGACCACGTCGAGGCGAAGCGACCCGACCTCCTGCCCCTCAAGCACTGACCACGGGGGCGGATCCGGCGCCGGTCATACCCCCGCCGGGACCCGTTCCAGGACCCCTCCGGCGAACACGTCGTACAACGGCAGCGTCTCCAGATGCACATAGCCGATATGGCAGTCGCACACCGCCAGCGGACACGCTCGCGGAGCGAGCGCCCGCCGGTAGGACCCGTCGTAGAGATTGCCCAGCTCGGCGCGGACGAAGTGGCAGCGCCGGACCGTACCCTCGCCGTCCACCGAGATCACCGACTCGCCCGTCCGGCAGGGCAGACCGGCCGAGCGGTGCGGGCTGCGGCTGTAGGGGAAGAGCGGATCGAGGGCCGTCCAGCCGTCGGCCTCCTCGTCCGTATAACTGTGTCCCTCGGCCGCGTTGATCCAGAGATACACCTGCTCGGGCAGGTCGGCGCGCAGCCGGCGGGCGTGCTCCAGATGGTCCGGCAGACCGACGACCCCCACACTGAACCGGATCGACCGGTCCGCCAGCTCATGGGTCTTCGCGAGGAAGCGGTCGTACGGCGTCTGGCCCGGGTGGTACGTGCACCACAGGGCGAGCTTCGCGGGATCGGCGTCCGCCAGCCAGTCGGTGCGGCAGCTGAGATTCGTCTGGATCGCCACGCGGCCGATATGCGGCAGCAGCGACAGCTCGGTGAGGGCGCGCCGGTACCAGGAACGCACCAGCCCTTCGCCCCACGGGGTGAACAGCACCGACAGCCTGTCCTCCCGCTGCTCCGACGCCCAAGCGGTGAAACGCTCCAGGGCGGCCCGGTCGGCGCGCAGTTGGTCCCGGCTGTCGCGGCGCTTGGCGAACGGGCAGTAGGGACAGTCGTAGTCGCAGGAGGCGAGCGGGCCACGGTAGAGGATCGTCAGGTCCACGGGGTCTCACTTCCTCTCGTACGCGGCCATCGAGGCCCGTACGGCGGGGGAGAAGAGCGCGGGACCCAGCGCGTCCGAGTACGCGAGCCCCTCGGGGGAGAGGCGCAGCAGGCCGGTCGGCGCGCTCTCGTCGAGCCAGCCGAGGGCCGCGAACCGGGCCAGCTCGGCAGGGAAGTCCTCGGCGGGGCCGGAGCCGAACCGCTCGCGGTAGTCCGCCTCCGCCATCCCCTCGGCCTGGAGAAGCGACTGGAGGAGATGGCGGCGGCGCGCCTCGTCACCGTCGATCCGGCGGCCGACCTCCGCGCGCGAGAAGTCCTCCGTCACCGTGTAGGTGTCGATGAGGGTGCGTATCTCACGCATGTCGACCGCGTAGTCGAAGGAGTAGTGGAGCGCGGACGTGTACGAGCGGGCGCCGCAGCCCAGACCGATCATCCCGTCGGTCTGGCACGCGTAGTCGTCGGGGCCGGCGTCCTCGAACGGGATGTCCGGGCGGCGGAACATGCGCATGGACAGCTGTTCGTAGCCCTGGGCCAGCAGATGGTCGCGACCCTGCCGGTAGAGCCGCAGCCGCTGGTCGTCCCAGGCGGCGTCACCGCCGGCGCCGAGCCGGCCGAGGCCCGTGAGCGGCCGTACGTACAGGGGGTAGAGATACAGCTCCTCGGGCCGCCAGGCGAGCGCGGCATCCAGGGAGTGGCGCCAGCTCGCCTCCGTCTGGCCGTCGATGCCGTAGATCAGATCGATGTTCAGGACGGGGATCCGGGCGTCCCGTATGCGGCCGAGCGCGGCCTCGACCTCGGCGCGGCGCTGTGGGCGTACGGCCGCCTTCGCCTCGGCGTCGACAAAGCTCTGGACGCCGATGCTCAGGCGCGTGGCACCCCGCTCGGCGAGCACCGCCAGCCGGTCGGCGGTGGCCGTCGCCGGGGAGGTCTCCACGGAGAGCGGGACGGCCCGCAGATCGGCCCCCATCCGCTTCTCGGCGATATCGCACAGCCGGTCCAGCTCGTCGGCGTCCAGATAGGTGGGCGTCCCGCCGCCGAAGGCCGCCGCGGCGAACCGTACGGTGTCCGCGGCGGCTTCCGCGTCTGCCAGGGCGTCGCGCACGGCGGTCGCCTGCCGGTCGAGCGCGTCGAGATAGCGCGTCGTCAGTTCGTCGGGGGCGCCGATCCGGGTGAAGAGGTTGCAGAAGCCGCAGCGGACCTCGCAGAACGGTATGTGCAGATAGAGGGAGAGCGCGTCCTTGCGTTCACCGGCCCACAGCCCACGCAGGGCCGGGCGGTCCTCCAGCGGGCGGTAGGCGGTCTTGTGCGGATAGGCGTAGACATAACTCTCGTACGGACGAGGCGCGGGGGTGGTGCTCATCGGGCTGTCCCGTTCTCCAGGAAGAAGTGGGCGTACGGCACGGTCCAGACCACCTCGTGGCCCAGGCGGTGGCCGGTCCAGCCGTCGTCGCCGTAGGCGGTGCCATGGTCGGAGCAGACGATCGTGAAGCAGCGCCGGCGGCTGCTCGCGGCGGCGAAGAGCCGGCCGATATGGCGGTCGACATACTCCAGCGCGGCGGCGTGAGTGGCCCGCGAGTCGCCCGCGTCCCGGGTGGCGCCGGGCAGATGGAACCAGTTGGGCTGGTGCAGCGCCGCCACATTGACGAACAGGAACAGCCGCTGGTCGGGCTCCAGACCGGCGACGACCTTCTCCGCGCGCTCGACCTGCGCCTCGAAGGAGGTGGCGGAGGCCACGCCGAACTCCGGCTCCCAGTGGCTCTCCTGGAACAGTCCGGGCAGTACGGAGCCGAGCGCGCCCCGCCGGTTGAAGAAGCCGACCCCGCCCAGACACACCGTGCGATAGCCGGCCGCCGCGAGGCCCGAGACCAGATCCGGCGTGTCATAGACAAAGGTCCGGTCGGCCGTGGTCTCGCTGCCTCCGAAGCGCGCGGCGAACAGCCGTGGATGCGGACCCGGCACGGCGGGGGTGGGCAGGAACCCGGCGAAGATCGCCTGATGCGAGGCGTAGGTGAAGCTGCCCGGGGCGTGCCGCTTCTCCCAGCGGCCGTCCGGGAGATGCCGGGCGAGATGCGGGATACGGCCCGCGGCGGCCAGTTCCTCCGCGACATCGAAGCGCAGCGTGTCGAGCGTGACGAGCAGGAGATCGTCCCGCCCGACGACCTCGTTCATGTCAGGTGTCTGCACACCGGCTCCTCGGTCGTCCGGCGGGTGGCACGCCTCGGCAGGGCGGCGAGTTGCGCCGCGTACGTGTCCAGGCCCTCGGCGCCGCGGCCCGGCAGCCCTGTGAGACCGGGCAGCAGATCGCCGAAGGCGTTGACCTCTGCGATGGCGTACCGCCGCCAGCTCGGGGCGGGCAGCAGATCGACACCCACGCAGTGGGTTCCGGGGAAGCAGTCGGCCGCCCATTCACTGAGGGTGAGAGCCGTGGAGAAGCTGCCGCCGGACGCCTTGATCACGGCACGGGCCGCGTCGAGGTCCCCGCGCTTCCCGCCCAGATGGAGATTGGTCATGGGCGACCGGCTGGTCCGTACGACCACGTGCGTGGCGCGGCCCGCGACGACCACCACCCGCAGATCCGCCGACCTGCCGTCCAGGACCCCCTTCGGCACCCACTGCTCGATATGCAGTCCGTCGGGCGCGAGGGTGTCGATGATCGCGGCCACGTCGCGCTCGCTGGTGTAGTCGCGGATCCGCAGCGAGTTGAAGAGGCGGCCCGCGTCGTCCCGTTCGACGGAGGTGAGGGCGCGCACCCGGCCGGGGCCCGCTCTCTCGACGGCGAGGACACCGGAGGCCGACGAGCCGTGGGCGATCTTGACGAACGCGCGGCGGAGCCCGGCCCCGGCCATCAGGGCGCGTACGTCGTCCCAGCCGGACACCGCCGGCCGGTCGGCGCCCGAGGTGGGGGATACGGGAACGCGGACCCCCGCCGCGTCCAGCACGCCATGGCAGAGCCGCTTGTCGAAGAGGACCGCCAGCTCCCCGGGATCGTCGAGCAGTTCGGCTCCGGCTCCGGCGGCGGCCCGGCCGAGGCCCCGGGCTGCCGCCGTGAATCGTTCGTACCAGCGGCCCGTGCCCTCGACGCGGGTCGGATCGTCCATGTCGCGCAGCAGCCGGTCCACCTCCGGGTCCTCGCCCGGGGAGTCGATCCGTACCGTCTCACCGGCCGCGAACTCCGCCCGGCCGTCGAGCACATCGCGCCAGGACACCTCGCGGGCGGGGGACAGCCCGGCGGCCCGCACGGCGTCCTGGAACAGGGACACGCGGCGGTTGCCGGGGATCCCGACCACGACCAGCTTCGGATCCCTCGGGGTTGTCGTGCTCGGGGACGTGTCGCTCCGTGCCGGTGCGCTCGGGGGCGGGGCGCTCGGGTCCGGGGTCATCCGTTACTCCGCCACCGCGGTGTAGCGGTGCTCGACGCCGTCGTCCTCACGGTCCGGCTCCGTGCTCTCCGAGAGGTCGATCTCGACACCGGCCGCGCCCAGTGTGTCGAGGAGACGCTTCCGCATCGCCTCGCCGAGGTAGTTGTGGTGCAGATCGAGCTTCTTGAGATGGGTGAGCGGCTGGCCGCCGAGAAGAGCTTCCGCGCCTTCGTCGCCGAGCGTGCCCATCGAGAGATCGAGCGTCTCCAGCCCGGCCACGACCGGGGCGCCCGCCAGCGCCATGGCGATCTCGTCCTGCATCTCGCTGTTGCGCAGCGCCAGCGACCGCAGCCGGGGCAGCCGCGACCCGGCCAGGATCGGCGCCAGATCGGCCACTTGCGCGTTCGCGCCGTACCACGACGTACCGAGCCAGAGATCGAGATGCTCCAGCTCGGGGAAGTCGCTCGCCGCGACGGACCGCACCACTTCGGCGTCCAGGCCGCCCGTCTCGATGGTGAGCGAGCGCAGCCGCGCGTGCCGGACAGCGGGGAAACGCAGCTCCTGGCCGCCGCGGACCCCGAATGCGCGCAGCTCGGGGAAGGCGTCGAGCAGCGGGGTCACCAGCCCCTGGTTGATCCAGGAGATCTCGCACTCCATGAACGTGATGTCACCGAGGAACAGCGCACGCAGCGCGGGCAGCCGGTCGCGGGCGGCGACGAGCGCCGAGATCACCTCGTCGGGGCCGGAGTCGTAGGCATCGCTCCAGGCACCGACGATCAGCGCCCGGACCTCGGTGGTGTCCACGGACTCGGCGAAGCGCGCGAACGCCGCCTCCCACGCCTCCTCGGACTCGTACGAGTCGACCGAGATACGCCAGGCCACGGAGGCCGCGTCGGGGAGCTCCGCCTTCGCTTCCGCCGCGGGGAAGTCGAACGCGGGCAGGCCGTGGAACTCCCGCATTTTTTCCGAAATGGCCATGACGAACGCTCCAGACACCGGTGACATGTGATCGGCTGATGTGCAGCAGTTCTACCAGCGGCCACTGACACTGCCCCGCTCCGGGGCCGATTGTCAGACCCTCCCCCTAGCGTCGTTCACAGGTCGGCGCACTCGGCGCCGCCGGTCGAGGGGAGAGCCATGTTCCGGCAGGGAGACGTCCTTATCGTGCCCGTCGCGGAAGAGACGGTGCCAGCGCGTGTGGGGGACGCCGAGCGCGCCCCCGGCGAGCCGAGGGACGCGCGGGGGCGGCTGGTCCTGGCCCTCGGCGAGGTCACCGGCCACGCCCACGCGGTGACCGGACCCGGCCGGCTGGTCCGTGAGCCGGGTGACGAACTCGGACCGATGTTCCTCCATCTCCCGGAGGGCGGACGGGTGGTGCACGAGGAGCACGCGGCGATACCGCTGCCCAAGGGGTGGTTCCGGGTGGTGCGCCAGCGCGAGTACCTGCCGGGCGCGGTGCGCATGGTCGCGGACTGAGCGTGGCCGCGCGGGCCGGCCCGGGGGCGGGCCTCGGGGCGACAGCGGTACGGAAACGGCGGACAGGAATGGGGGACGGGCATGACAGGGGACGGGAATGACGTGGGATGGGGCTTCGGGAATGAGTGACGTGGACAGGTGGCGGGCGGTCGCGGCGGCGACGGGGGAGAAGGGGGAAAAGGGGGAGACGGACCGGGCCGCCGCCGAGCGCGGGGTGCGGCTCGCCTACCGCAGGGCGGGCCTCGCCGAGCCGGAGCGGATCATCTGGGCCGGCTCGCCGCTGGCCGGGGCACGGGCCGCGCGGTCGCTCGGCGACGCGGGACGGTCCGTGCGGGACGAGGTGCGTACGTACCCCTGGGCCGAGGAACGGCGCAGAATGCACGACGCGTTGGGGCCGGCGGGCTGGGCCGACCACTGGAACGCCACCGGCGCCCGGCTCTGGGACACCACCCGGGCGCTCGCCGAGCGGATACGCACCGGAATCGCGGACGCTCTGGCCGACCGGCCCGCCGAGGCGGCCGGGATCCGTGCGGTGCTGCTCGACGCGGTCCTCGGCCAGCACGACGCGGCCTGGCTCGCCGCGTTCGACGGCCGCAGCGAACGCCTCGAAGGGCTCGCCGAGGTGGCGCGGCACGCCGGCTGGTGGTGGCCGTACGAACGCGCCGTGGTGATCTGCGAGCGTCCCGTCGCGCTGTACCGCGACGAGGCGGGGCGGCTGGACCGCGGGGACGGCCCCGCGCTCGCCTATCCGGACGGCTTCGCCCTGTACGCGTGGCGCGGGATGCCCGTCCCCGCCGAGTTCCTCGCCGGGCTGCCGACGCTGACCCCCGAGCGCATCCGCACCGAGGCCAATGCGGAGCTGCGGCGCGTGATGCTGGAGTACTACGGCTACGACCGCTATCTGAACGAGTCGGGAGCGCGGCCCGTCCACCGCGACGAGACCGGTGTGCTGTGGCGGATCGCGCTGGACGGCGACGAGGATGTCGCGATGGTCGAGGTCGTCAACTCGACACCGGAGCCGGACGGTACGCACCGGACGTACTGGCTGCGTGTGCCGCCGACGGTGTCTACGGCCAAGGCGGGGGTCGCGTGGACGTTCGGAGTGGAGGAGGAGGTGTACGCGCCGGTGCGGCAGACGTGACGGGGGGCGTTGTCCGGGTGCGTTTCGGCCGGGGGCGGTGGTCCGGTGCGGGTTGTCGCCGGGTGGCGCTCCGGGGCTCGCGCCCGGGACGGCATACTGTGTTTTCCCGGGGGACACCCCCGGACCCCTGTACGGCGCACAGTTGCCTAACGTCCGGACCTGGATTTCGCGCGCCACAAATCACGCTTTGGTGTCCCGGACACGACCCCTGCGCGCCCCCTTCGCTGCCCGTCACCCACCACGCGTCCGGGCGCACCGTTTAGGCCGCGAGCAGTTCGTCCGGGCCGATCAGCGCTTCGTTGCCCTTGCCCGTACAGGCGTGGGCGCCCGCCACGGCGCCCAGCCGGGCGCACTCCTCCAAGTCCCGTCCGGCCAGCCGCCCGTACAGGAAGCCGCAGACGTACGCGTCACCCGCACCGTTGGAGTCCACCACCGGCGCGGGCGGGACGGTCGCCCTGACCGGGCGCGGCGTACGGCTTCCCTCGCGGCTCATCACGTACGAGCCGCCCGCGCCCGCCGTCGCGACGACCGCCTCGGCCCGGCCCTCGCGCAGGATCTCCCGCATCACCGAGGCGATCCGCTCGCTCGCCCCGGCGGCGCTGAGGAACACCAGGTCGGAGCGGAGGGCGAAGTCCTTGTGGTAGTCGGCGAGACCGTCCCAGTCGTGCAGGTCGGTCGAGACCGGGACGCCCAGCGCCTCGATGTCGTCATAGAGGAACCGGGCGAAGTTGGTGATCGACAGATGGACATGGCGGGTGCGTTCGAGATGGGGGAGATAGAAGTCGCGCGGCATTCGCAGATCGGCCGGGTCCCTGCCGTCGTGGAAGGACATCCGGCGGCCGGTCTTCTCCACGAGATTGACCGCGCGCCGGGTGCCCGCCGGGGAGATCAGGGCCTCGAAGTCCACACCGCCCCGCGCGAGCCGCTCGCGGACGCGTTCGCCGGTCCAGTCGTCTCCCAGGTAGTCGAGGAACTTGACGTTCAGGCCGAGATTCCGGCAGCCGAGCGCCACATTGCCGCCGGTGTGCCCCGGCCATTCGAGGATCGGTCCCACCGAGACCGAGTCGGCGAGTGGCACCGGCAGCGAGTCGACCCGGACGACGGTATCCACCCCGCTGCCCCCGACGACCAGCACATCATGATGGAGCTGGTCGGTCTGCTGCTGCGCCACGATCTCCCTTTCCGCTGTCTGAGGTCTGTCCGTGTTTCCGTACGAAGGCCGTGCTGTCCAGGCCCAGTTCGCGGGCAAGGGCCTCGTCGGCCCACTCCAGCATGGTGGCGCGGGGCAGTGAACCCTCGTACGACGTCATCTGAACCGCGAGGCCGTCCAGCATGGCGGTCAGCCGCCAGGCCGCCGACACCGGGTCCGCGCAGTGGAATTCGCCGGCCGCCGAGCCCTCCGCGATGACCTCGGCGAGCGCCGCCTTCCACTGCTGGTCGAGAGCGCCCGCCACCTCGCGCAGGGCGGGGTCGCGCAGCGCCGCCGCCCAGCTCTCGATCCACAGCCGCCACCCCTTGGCCTCCCCGGTAGGCGCGTACCAGCGGACCGCGCCGTGCAGCCGGGCCAGCGCGCTGTCGCGCCGGCCGAGCAGCGCGCGCAACTGGTCGAGATCGTCCCGTGCGGCATGGGCGAAGGCGGCGGCGACCAGCTTCTCCTTCGTGGAGAAGTGGTAGAGGACCAGCGCGTTGCTGACGCCGAGCACGGCGGCGACATCGGAGATCCGCACGGCGACCACGCCCCGCGCCTCGATCTGCCCGACGGCGGCGCGCAGCAGGTCCTCGCGTCGTTCCGCCACATTCAGCCGCACTCTCACCACGACGCCACCCTACCGAGACTGACAGGCCTCACCGGTACCAGCCGTACCGCTGTGCGATGACGGGCAGGCGGTCGGCGGCCATGGCGTGGGCGGCGGCGCGTGGAGTCGTACCGTCGGCCTCGGCGCGTTCCAGCATGCTGCCCACCAGGGCGCGCATCGCCCGGCGGGTATGGGCGAACGCCTCGTCCGCGTCGGGGCCGATGTCACCGAAGAGGGTCCACCACCACCAGGCGTTCGTACCGGAGTTGACCACGACGTCGGGCAGTACCGCGATGCCGCGCGACGACAGCAGTTCCTCGGCCTCGGGCAGCACCGGCATGTTCGCCGCCTCGACGATCCAGCGCGCCGTGATCCCGGCCTGGTTGGCGGCGGTCACGGAGTACGAGACGGCCGCGGGCACCAGCACGTCCGCGTCGGCGGAGAGCCAGGCGTCGCCCGGCAGTTCCCGGTCGCCGGGCCGGAGCGCGGCGCGGTCGACGGTGCCGTACGCGTCGCGGGCGGCGAGCAGCGCCTCGACGTCCAGGCCGTCCGGGTGGGCGATGGTCCCCTTGATGTCGGCCACGGCGACGATCCTCAGTCCGGCCCGGGAGAGGAAACGCGCCGTCGCGCCGCCCATCGTGCCGAGGCCCTGGAGGGAGACGCGGGTCCCCTCGTACCCCACGCCCGCCCGGTCGAGCGCGGTGAGCACCGACTCGGCGACCCCGCAGCCACCGGCCAGCGCGTCCAGGCCGATGCCGTCGACCTCGACGGCGAACGCGTCGGCGAGGCGCTGCCTGGCCTCCCGCTCGTCGTCCAGCAGCGGGTGGACCGCCTGGACGGTCGAGACGAGACCGGCCTCGGCGGCGGCCCGGTCCACCGTGTCCTGGGTCAGGCCCAGGTCCTCGCCGGTGGTCCAGCACTGCTCGATGTACGGGCGCATGGCGCGCAGATAGCGGACCAGCACTCCGTACGCCGAGGGGTCGCGCGGATCGCAGTCGATACCGCCCTTGGCGCCGCCGAGGGGGACATAACGGGCCGTCGCATCGTCCGCGTCGAAGTGCAGGGCCTCCTTCATGGTCATTCCGCGCGCCAGACCGGTCACTTCGTCGAGGGTGCAGCCGGGACGCATCCGCAGACCGCCGCTGGCGACCCCGCGGACCAGCCGGTCCACGACCAGGAAGCCCTGCCGGCCGGTGACATGGTCCGTCCACGTGAGCGAGATCAGCGGGTTGGACGGACGTGATGGGGTCATCGGGCGGGCTCCTCGGGAACGGTGATGACGGTGGGTACGGGGGCGGCCAGCGCCCGTGTGAGAGCGTCCGCGAGCGCCGCGGGGGTGTCCGCGCGTTCGCCCCGGCCGCCATAGGCGCGGGCGAGCGCGGGCAGATCGACGGGGGAGAGACCGACGGCCGTCGGGGTGTCCCCGCGCGCCGTCATCTCGTCGCGGATCTCGCCGTACCCGCCGTTGTCGAACACCACGACCGGCAGCGTGAGCCGCTCCTGCACGGCGGTGGCCAACTCCTGGACGGAGAACTGGAATCCGCCGTCCCCGCTCAGCGCGACCACTTCGCGGCCCGGCGCCGCGGTCTTCGCGCCGATGGCCGCGGGCAGGGCGTAGCCGAGCGTGCCGAAGCCGGTGGGGTGCAGATAGCGGCCTTCCGGACCGAGCGGAAGATGCGGGAGGGCGCCGTAGTAGCAGCACTGCGCGCTGTCGGAGGTGAGGATCGCGTCCGGGGCGAGTACGGACCGTACGGCACGCAGGAACGGCAGCCAGCGGGCGTCCCGTTCGGCCGTCTCCGCGTCCCGCAGCCCACGCAGCCGTACGACCTCGGCTCGGGCCGCGTCGGCGCGCGTCGTCCGGGGCGTGGTGTCCGGACCCGGGTGACGGCAGGAGCCGAGCAGCGCGCGCACAGCGAGCGCGGCGTCCCCGAGCAGCGGATGCGCGGTCCTGAGCCCTCCGTACAACTGCGCCGGATCGAGATCGACCCGCAGCAGCGTGCCGTTCAGCGCCGGCGGGCCGGCCGACCACAGGTCGGATTCGGCGAGTTCGGTGCCGACGGCGAGGACGGCGTCGCGATCCGCCAGCCATTCCTGTACGGCCGGACTGTGCAGGGAGACGCCGAGCGCGAGCGGATGGGTCTCGGCGACGATGCCCTTGCCGTTCGCCGTGGTGACCACGGGCGCGGCCAACTCCTCGGCGAGCGCCAGACATTCGGCCGCCGCTCCGCGCGCGCCGCCGCCCAGGACCAGCGCGGGCCGCCGCGCCGCGCGCAGGACGTCGGCGGCGTCCCGCACCGAGGCTTCGTGCGGCGCCGTGGGCACGGCCGGCGGTGCGAGCCGTACGTCGCCCACCGGCTCCGCCGTCTCCATCAGATCGACCGGGATCTCGATATGCGCGGGCCGGGGCCGCTCGGTACCGAAGAGCGTGAACGCACGTGCCACCGCGACGCCGACCTCTTCGACCGAGGAGACCCGGTGGCTGAACGCGGCGACGCCCCGCATGGCCTCGGTCTGGCTGCGCATCTCGTGCAGCAGACCGGTCGGCAGCCGTGGATGGCGCAGTGGCACCCCGGGGGAGACCACGAGCAGCGGCACGCTGTCCGAGTACGCCTGGCCCACGGCGGCGGCGATGTTCAGCAGGGCCGGGCCCGTCGTGGTGAGCGCGATGCCGGGGCGGCCGCTGACCCGGGCGTAGGCGTCGGCGGCGTATCCGGCCCCCTGCTCATGGCGTGGCGTCACATGAGCGATTCCGTGGCGGTCGAGATGGCGGTAGATCGCCAGATTGTGCGTCCCCGGTATGCCGAACGCGGTGCGTACGCCGTGGAGGGCGAGAGCGCGGACGAGTGCCTCACCGCCGGTCATCTCGGACATGGGAGCCTCCAGGGAGCCGTTCGGGAGCATGTACTGAACCGTCGGTCAGTATCGCAGCCGGTGGCGCGAGCGGCTTCGGGAGGGGGCCGCCCACTTGTTGAGGAGATCCCTGGACTCGGGGGCGTACGCGGGAATCCCGGGGGCAGTGACGACGTTGGACGTGCGTACGCCGGCCCGGCTGGAGCCCCGATCGATTCCGATCGACTCGACCCGCACCGATGTACGCACCCGGACATAATGGGACGACACCGAACCTCCAGGAGGTGCTGTGACAGGCGCTGGTTCCCCCCTTTCGTTGCGCTCCCGGCTGCGCTCGCTGCGACCCGCGGCCTTCGGGGCCGATTCGGCGGGCGAGCGGCTGGAGCGGATCCACCGCTCGCCGAACTTCGTCGACGGGGTGTTCCAGAACCCGGTGGGTGCCAGGACCAGACCGTCCGGCGCCTCGGGGCTGGAGTTCGCGAAGATCTACTTCCAGAAGGAGGCGCGCGCCCGGCGGTCGCCGATCGGCACCATTCCCGTGCACCCGACCACCCTCGCGGATCTCGCCGCGCCCCCGGCCTCCGGCCTCCGCCTCACCTGGATGGGGCATTCGAGTGTGCTCGCCGAGATCGACGGCCGGCGCGTGCTCTTCGACCCCGTCTGGGGCGAGCGATGTTCACCGTTCGCCTTCGCGGGGCCGAAGCGGCTGCACCCCGTACCCGTCCCGCTCGCCTCCCTCGGGCCGGTCGATGTCGTCGTGATCTCCCACGACCACTACGACCACCTGGATCTGCCCACGATCCGGGCCCTCGCCTCCACGGACACGGTCTTCGCCGTACCGCTCGGTGTCGGCGCCCATCTGGAGAGGTGGGGCGTGCCCGCGTCCCGGCTGCGTGAACTGGACTGGAACGAGTCCACCGAGGTCGCCGGAATCCGGCTGACCGCCACCCCCGCGCGGCACTTCTGCGGTCGCGGTCTGCGCAACCAGCAGCACACCCTCTGGGCGTCCTGGGCCGTGGCCGGTCCCGAGCACCGGATCTACCACAGCGGGGACACCGGCTACTTCCCCGGATTCCGTGACATCGGCGCCGAGCACGGCCCGTTCGACGCCACCATGATCCAGATCGGGGCGTACAGCGAGTACTGGCCCGACATCCATATGACCCCAGCCGAGGGCATGCGCGCCCATCTCGATCTCCAGGGCGGCCGTCCGTCCGGCGTGATGCTGCCGATCCACTGGGGTACGTTCAACCTCGCCCCGCACCCGTGGGCCGAGCCCGGCGAGTGGACCAAGGATGCCGCCGAGGAAGCCGAGCAGCCAGCCGCAGTTCCCCGGCCGGGCGAGCCCTTCGAACCCGCGGGAACGCTTCCCCTCGATCCCTGGTGGCGGGCGGTGGCTGCCCCGATTGCACACCCCTGGCGCCGCAGCGAGGCAACGGACGTTGCTCAGGGTCGGGACAATCGCGATCTTGATCTCGCAGGTGAGCGGTGACTCGGGGCAGGGATGAAAGCCTGAACGCAATGACGCAGGCGTTCGCCAAGTTGACGGAGGCCGCATAAAAGCAGGCGATCCAGGCGCTCGGCGGTCCCCCTCGACGGGGGAGCTGATGCGGCACCTGTTACCCGGGCCGAAGACCTCGGTGCCCAATCCGTGCAGTGTCACTCTGCTCATCGTGGTCAGTGATCCTTGGCCAGCACCGGAGACTCGTCACGACCGTCGCCGGCCGCCGAAGGCGTGCGCTCGCTCAGCTCGGCGAGCCCTTCGGTCGCGGGCAGCGGGTTATAGATGAGACTGAGGTGGAGTCCGTACACCCAGTGCCAGACGAACACGGTGAGGATGTACGTCCCGCCGAGTTCGAGGCTGAGGAAGCCCGGGTCGGTGCCCCGTGCGGGACCGTAGACCTGGGGGGTCATGAACGCGACGCTGATGACGGCGAGCAGGGTGCCGAAGACCAGCCCCTTGGTCAGGTTGCCGGCCGGCGAGTTCCGCCATGGCAGCACGGGGTGAAGGGCACATGCGTAGACGACGGCGAACAGGATGCCGTCGAGATAGTGGAACACGCCGCCGGTGACGAACTTGGCGAGGGGGGAGGCGAAGGGCACGTAGACCCAGCCGTTCGCGGTGTTCCAGTCGAGCCTCGTCAGCCCGACACCGGGGAACCAGTAACCGAATATGGTCGCCACGTGCGTCGCGACGACGCCGGCGAGTACAGCCGCGGCGACCCGGTGCCCGGTGGCCCAGGTGCGCCACCAGCGGATGCTCTCGTTGTTCGTGCGTGGTGTGCGGCTCTGCGACATTGAAGTGCCGATCCGTGAGAGGTGAGTCCCTCATTCCGCGCAGGTGAAGAACGAGGGCGTGGGCGTCAAGGCTGCCGTGGCGATGCGCAGGGTGACCGGAGCTGACGGCGCCTGGGCAGTGCTGAGGTCTCGTCAAGAGGTGGCGGTGAACAAGGCCCCAGCGCTGTTGTTCCGATTATCGGTACTGCTGTATTGTTTATCGGTGATGACAGTGTGGAGTGGTGAGCCGACCGCGTCAACAGCTTCGGGCCATTCCTCATCGACACGGCAGCGAGGAGGTCGCGGTCGCGGCCTTCGACTGCCACCGCCGTGCCGCGGCACGGCGAACCGAGGAGTCGCATTGCCCGAGATCTCCAAAACTGCTGATCAAGCACTCATGCTGCTGCTGAACATCGGTGAGGAGGGGCGTGGTACCGCCGCGGCCCTCGCCGACCGGCTGGGCATGCACCGCACCGTCGCCCACCGGCTCCTGGCCACGCTGGAACAGCGCGGCTTCGTACGGCGGCAGCCCGGCGGATACGAACTGGGCATGGTTCTTCGGCATCTTGCGGCGAGCGTGGAACCGGAACTGCTGCACATCTCGCGGCCCATCATGGAAGAACTGAGCGCGGCCACCGGGGAGGCCACCGTCCTCAGCATGCGCGAGGGCGATGACCTCGTCACGGCCGACATCGTGCATGGCTCCCGCCACTTGGTCCGCGTGGCGCTGGACCCGGGCTTCAGGCATCCCCTGCACGTGGGTGCGGCCGGCCGTGCGATTCTCGCCTTCCTTCCGGACCGTGCCCGGCGGCCGGTCGTCGGCTCCAGTCACAGGCCGGACGCACTGGAAGCGCGGTTGGACGAGATCCGCAAGGCCGGATATGCGTACTCGCGGGATGAGTTGCAGCAGGGCGTCAGCGGCATCGCGGTCCCGGTCTTCTCCGCGGGCGCCGTCACCGCGAGCCTGAGCGTGGTCGTCCCGGTCAGCCGACACGCCGTTTTGCAGGACTGGCTCGCCGATACGCTGGCGGCGGCCGCGCGGATGAGCCGCGAGCTGGACGCGGCACACCAGCAGGCGGAACAAGACCGCTGACGACGATTTTGGAACGGGCTCCACCACCCGGTCGACACCCGGAGCGGTCGGCGGCCGCCCCGGGTCCACCTGCGCGGCACCGGTCGGACCGACGTGGTTCCGTACCCTCTGACGATCGAGCGGTCGGCTGTCATGCGCGCCGCCACGAGGGCGGCGGGGTGTCACCGCGGAGCACCCGCGTTCCCGCCGACCGGAATCCGATGCCTTCCGGGACGCTTTGAGGTCTCGCTCGCCATTATTCGGCTACAGGTCTCGGCGTTCCCGGAGTACCGGACCGCGTTCTCGTCCCACTCGGAGTGGTTGAGCAGACGTTGTACACCGTCCGGGCGGAGCTGGCCGAGCTGCTCGGCCAGCGTCCAACCGTTCTTCTTCTCCAGCGGCGCAAGCAGGCCCGTCATGTAGTCCAGAGCCCGATCGCGTGGCTCCGACCTGCCAAAACGATGCCCGAACCGGGCATAACTCCGCTGTGCCATCGGACGACGACTCGATCTGCTCAACCTCCAGCGATTCATTGCACAGCCCGGCCAACGAGCAACCTCACCGACCGTCACACCACATGCGGCCGCAGTGCAAAGCCGCTCGGTCGGCGTGCTCTTGAGACGGGCTCCGCCTCGCTCCCCGTACCCCATACCGCAGTTGGTGGCGGGTGCTTCCGGCTGGTCATCGGGACAAGACCCCGCAGCCGTGCGATCCGGTGAGCGGGAGAACGGGGCGGCGACCCGCTCCGGGGGTGCCGCGGCCGCGCATGCGCACCGCCGGCCCGGACCGGCCGGACCGGGATGTGCCCGTCGGCAGGCGCGTGTTGTGCCTCGGCATCGCGTAACCCGATTATCGGTACGAGTTGTTCTATAAACGGGATGCGTTTAGTGTCTTGGCAGGTCAGGGGCCGCACGGCCTCCTCGGCGGCGCCCCGGCCCTGGCCTCTTCTTGCCCAAAGGAGTCAGACATGGCGTTCTGCCGCCGCACCGGCGACATCCCGCCCAAGCGGCACACCCTTCATCCGCGTCCGGGTGGGGGTACGTACAACGAGGAGCTGGCCGGAGAAGAGGGATTCTCCACCGCCCGCGCACCACGCACACCGCGGCTTCTGCGCGGTGACGGCAACCATCGCGCCGGCCTCCTTCTGAGCTGACCTCGGCCCGTCCGGTGTCACCATCGGGCCCGGCCGGGCCCGACCCCTGCCGGCCACTCGGCCAGCGCCGTTCCCACCATCACGCCCGTGCCATCCGCCGTGGCTCGCCCTGATCAACGCCGCCGCGACCACCTTCGGCGCCCACCAGCCGATCAGTCTCCACCAGGCCGCACGCACAGCCGTACATGGCCTTCCCGCATGACACGGAACCCGTCCGCGGCCTTCCCCCACCCCCGACCGGTTCTTCACCAGCCGGGGGACAGCGCACTACAGCAAGGAGCACCATGAAAGCCATACGAGTCGCCGCAATCGCCGTCTCACTCAGTCTGGGCACCCTGGCCACCACCGTCAGCGCGTCCGCCGTGACGGCCAACGAGCAGGTGAAGGCGCTTGAAACGTCACTGACCGAGCTGCAGGACTCCCTGACCTGGCAGGGGTCGGCGGGCGCCACCTACCCGGCCGTCGACACCGCCGTCGACCAGACCCTGGAAGACCTCGGCCGCGTCCAGCGGGAGCACCCCGCCGCGGTGCCCCGGGCCGACACCTTCCAGAGCCAGCTGGCACGACTCGCCTCGGAGGCCGACTACTGGGTGCGGGTGACCGCGGAGAGCGGCTACGCACCGGGTGTCCTCGACACCGTGTCCAATGTGCAGGCGGGGCTCAAGGAGTGGTGGACCGAGACGGGAGAGATCCGGGAGAACCTGCGCAAGCCCGTTACCCTCCGGCCCGCTCGCCCTGCCGCACCCAGCCTCACCACCGTCGACGAGACCACCCGACCGGGAACCGTCTTCAGCGATGTCCGGGAGAAGAACGCCCTGAAGATGGTCGTCGTGCCGCCCGGCGGCTACACCGCGGGCGCCACCGAGGAGGAGCAGGAGGTCTTCGGCGTGCCGGCGGCGCGCCGCCACTTCGAACGCCCCCAGAAGCAGGTGACCGTCGGCAAGCCGGTCGCCGTCGGGCGTACCGAGGTCACCGTCGGCCAGTTCAAGCGGTTCGTCAAGGAGACCGGTTACCAGCCCGCCCGGGGAATGCGCACCTGGGTGGCCAACGAGGACTCGCTGCTGCAGTTCCGGCCGGACCTGAACTACCTGAACCCGGGGTTCCCGCAGACCGACGACGACCCGGTGGTCGGCATCACGAAGAACGATGCCGAGGCCTTCGCCGCCTGGATGTCCAAGCGCACCGGCGAGAAGTACCGGCTGCCCACCGAGGGCGAGTGGGAGTACGCCGCGCGTGGTGGCACCCAGACGCCGTTCTTCTGGGGAGAAGACGTCGAAGACGCCGGTCGTTACGCCAACACCTACGACGAGGACGCGTACGCGGCGAACCGCTTCTCCGTCCTCGGCAGCGGCGAATGGGACCACATGGAGAACGTCCACGACGGCTTCGAGTACACCGCCCCGGTCGGCTCTTTCAAGCCCAACGCCTTCGGCCTGTACGACATGACCGGCAACGCCCGCGAGTTCGTGGCCGACACCTGGATCGACAGCCAGGCCGGAGCCACGCCCGACGCATCCGTACGACACGGCGAGGCGCCGTTCGTCGTACTGCGCGGCGGCGCCTGGGCCTACCAGCCGCAGAACCTGCGCATCGCCTACCGCAGCGGCTACCTCTCCTCCGAGACCCGGACCAACATGTTCGGATTCCGGCTCGTCCGCAGCCTCTGAGCCGGCCGCTCCCGGCAGCGCCGGGTGATGCCGCGGGGCGGCGCCCTGCCCATCACCGCCCCCGCCAGGCCGGGCGGTCCGCCCGGCCTGGCGGCGATGCCTCCCGGTGCGGGCCTTGCCCGCACGGCGACCACGCAGCGACCCCGGCAGGCGCTGCGGTGCGGAGGCGGACGCGGCCCGGTACGGATCAGTCTGTCGGCTGCATACAGGGCTGCCTGAACGGCTCGGGTCACATCATTGGGCACCGATTATCGGTTCTATTTGTCCTATAAACGGGATGTGGCTACGCTCTATACACCCGGAGATCCACCGCGTCCCGCGAGCTGCGGTCCGCAAGCCACACCAAGGCTCCATGGGTGCCCGTAAGGGCATTTGTTCCTGGCGCGCCGCAGAACCGACGCGGCCACGCTGAGCGGCGCCGGTCGCAGAGCCCGAGAGCCGCTTGCGCGCGGGCCGTTCCTGTCCCGCTGCCATCGTCACGAAGGAACCAGTTATGGCGTTCTACCGTCGAGTGGGCGATGTCCCGCCCAAACGGCACACCCAGCACCGCCGCCCGGACGGCGGCCTGTATTACGAGGAACTGGTGGGAGAGGAAGGCTTTGCCGCCGACTCCTCGCTGCTCTACCACAGCCAAATCCCGTCGGCCATCACCGACAGCCGGCCCTGGGAGCCGCCGGATGCGGCCACGGTCCCCAACCATCCCCTCAAGCCGCGCCACCTGCGCCTGCACGATCTCTTCCCGGGCCAGGAGTGGAAGGCGTCGGATGTGGTGACCGCCCGGCGGTTGCTGTTGGCAAACGGGGATGTGCGCATCTCCTACGTGGTGGCCGGCAGCCCTTCGCCGCTGTACCGCAACGCCATCGGCGACGAGTGCGTCTATGTGGAGAGCGGCAGCGCCCAGGTGGAGACGATTTTCGGAACCCTGGAAGTCGGCCGTGGTGATTACGTGATCCTCCCGCGCGTCACCACGCATCGCTGGGTGCCGAAGGGTGCCGAGCCACTGCGGGCCTACTGCATCGAGGCCTTCAGCCATATCGCTCCCCCCAAGCGGTACCTGTCGCGGTATGGGCAGCTGCTGGAGCACGCCCCGTACTGCGAGCGCGATCTGCGTGGCCCGGACGGGCCGCTCCTGGCGACGGATGACGGCGAAGCGGAAGTCTTCGTAAAGCACCGTGGTCCTGGCGCGAACGGGATCAGCGGCACCGTCCTCACCAGTCCTCACCACCCGTTCGACGTGGTGGGCTGGGACGGGTGCCTATACCCCTACGCCTTCAACATCGACGACTTCGAACCGCTCACCGGCCGGGTCCACCAGCCCCCGCCCGCACACCAGGTCTTCGAAGGACATAACTTCGTGATCTGCAACTTCGTGCCGCGCAAGGTGGACTACCACCCGCTGGCCATCCCGGTGCCCTATCACCACTCGAACGTGGACTCCGACGAGGTGATGTTCTACTGCGGCGGGGAGTACGAGGCCCGCGAAGGCTCCGGAATCGGCCAGGGCTCGGTCTCCCTTCATCCGGGCGGCATTTCCCACGGGCCGCAGCCCGGCGCCCAGGAGCGGAGCATCGGCGTGGAGTTCTTCGACGAGCTGGCCGTCATGGTCGACACCTTCCGGCCGCTGGAGCTCGGCGCGGAAGGGCTCGCCTGCGAAGACCCCGCCTACGCCTGGACCTGGAGCGTGCGCGGTTCCGAAGGGCGACAGTCATGACCCGGGTCTCAGTCGGTTCTCCGCTGTTCGCTCACCTGGTGGACGACGCCGGGCTTTTCCCGCCCGAGGCTCTCACCATGACCGAGGCAACGGCCAGGCACCGCCACGACAGCGCGGCAGGGCACCCCGTACTGAGCGACCGGTTCCTGTGCACCACCGGCGATCTGCCCGCGCTCCTGGAGTCCCTGCACCCCGAGGACCGCTTCAGCGTCGGGCTCATCTCCCACCTCGACCCCTCCACGGTCCGCAGCGCGCTGGCCCGCACAGCCGACGACCCCCGCGTCGAACTCGTGGGCGTCGAGGGACCGTTGCCCTCCGGGTCGGACTCCCCGGCTGCGGTGATGCGGGCACTGACCGCGCTGGACGAACTACCGCAGCACGCATCGGGGTATGTCGAGGTACCGCTTGCTGGTGACCGCGCCCCCGTGGCCGTGCTTCGGCTGCTGGCCCAAGGGCACAGGGCGGCCAAGGTGCGCTGCGGTGGCCTGCGCGCCGAACTGTTCCCCAGCTGCCAGAGCCTGGGAGCCTTCGTCCACGCCTGCGTGACCGAAGACGTCCCCTTCAAGGCGACCGCCGGCCTCCACCACGCCGTCCGCCACCGCGACGAGCGAACTGGATTCATCCACCACGGATTTCTCAACCTGCTCCTGGCGGTATGCCGGGTGGCGGACGGCGGCACCGTCGAAGCGGCCGTCGCGGTGCTCGGATCCACTGACACCGAGGCGCTGACCGCGGAGGCACGCCAGGTCTCCACGGCCACCGCGGCCAAGGCCCGTGCGCTCTTCGTCGCCTACGGCTCCTGCAGTACCAGCGAGCCCATCGATGACCTGCGGGCCCTCGGCCTGGTGGCGAAGGAGGACACCGCATGAACCGCTCCTGGGTACCCGTACCGGACGGCAGCGACTTCCCCATACACAACCTCCCCTACGGCGTGTTCTCCCGCCCAGGAGAAGCCCCCCGGGTAGGGGTGGCCATAGGCGATGCTGTGCTCGACCTGTCGCGTCTGGACCTGCCCGCAGCCGGCGACTTCGCCGCAGACGCCCTCAACCCCTTCATGTCCAAAGGGCCCGCGGCGTGGCGCGCGGCGCGCACCCGGATCACCGAACTCCTGACAGACGTCACCCACCGGCCCGCCCTTGCCCCCCACCTCATCCCGCAAACCGAGGTGCGCATGCACCTTCCCTTCCAGGTGGCCGACTACGTCGACTTCTACGCCTCGGAGAACCACGCGACCAACCTCGGCCGGATCTTCCGGCCCGGACAGGAGCCGCTCACCGCCAACTGGAAGCACCTGCCCATCGGTTACCACGGCCGGGCCGGCACCGTCGTGGTCTCCGGCACACCGGTGGTACGCCCCAGCGGGCAGTACAAGCAGCCGGACTCCGCGGCCCCGGTTTTCGGGCCGTCACGGCGACTGGACATCGAGGCCGAGATCGGTTTCGTGGTGGGAACCCCGTCCCGGTTGGGCCACGCAGTCTCCGCGGCGGACTTCGCCGACCACGTCTTCGGCGTGGTTCTGGTCAACGACTGGAGTGCCCGTGACATTCAGGCGTGGGAATACGTGCCCCTGGGGCCTTTCCTCGGCAAGTCGTTCGCCACCTCCGTCTCCCCCTGGGTAGTGCCCTTGGAAGCGCTCGCCCAGGCACGGGTCACCCCACGCCAGCACCCATCCCCCCTTCCCTACCTGGTCGACGGTCGCCGGTGGGGCCTGGACCTCACAATGGAGGTTCGGCTCAACGGGCACCTGATCTCCCGGCCTCCGTTCGGTACCGCGTACTGGACCCCCGACCAGCAACTGGCCCACATGACCGTCAACGGCGCATCCCTGCGCACGGGCGACCTCTACGCATCCGGCACCATTTCCGGACCGCGCCGCGACGAGCGCGGCTCGCTGATCGAACTCACTTGGAACGGCAGTGAGCCATTGGAGCTGTCCGACGGCTCCCGCCGGACCTTCCTGCGTGACGGCGACACGGTCACCATCAGCGCCGCCACCCACCTCGCAAACGGCACCAGCCTCGGCTTCGGAGAGGTCACCGGAACCATCGAGCGGACCCTCGCACACCCGAGGGGGAACCCATGGACAAAGTAGTCTCGTCCGCGGAGGAGGCCGTCGCTGACATCCCAGCGGGGTATCGATGGCGGTCGGCGGCTTCGGACTGTGCGGCATCCCCCCGACCGGCCCTATGCGAATCTCGGCACATGTCCACACGCCAGGTGTCCGGCATAGAGGGCTACATCGGGTGTGTTTCTGGCCCGACATCCATATGACCCCGGCCGAGGGCAACGCGCGCCCATCTCGATCTCCAGGGCGACCGTCCGTCCGGCGTGATGCCGCCGATCCACGGGGGTACGTCGGCACGGGCGGCGGCAGCGGGAAGACGGAGGAGACGGCCGAGAGCGCGTCCTCCGCGTAAGCGCGAACGTCCGGGGGCGCGGGGACGTGGGCCCCGCGTCGCCCGGACCGTTCAGGTGTGTCAGGGAGTCCGTTCAGACCTGGAGGACGCGTACCCCGCGCTCCTCGAACCGGCGCGCCCACTCCGGCGCGCCGGAGTCCGTGATGAGCGTCCCGATGTCCTCCACCGGACAGATCCGCGCGAACGCGCGGGCGCCCAGCTTGGAGCTGTCCGCCACCACGACCAGCGTCCGCGCCCGCTCGGCGAGCAGCGCGTTGATGCTCGCCTCGTGCTCGCTGTGGGCACCGGCGCCCGACTCCGTGTCGACGGAGTCCGCACCGATGAACGCGATGTCGAGGCTGACCTCGCCGATGATGTGCCGGGCCAGCGGCCCGACGAGCTCGTACGACTGGGGCATCGCGACCCCGCCCGTCGTCACCACCTTGATGTGCGGCCGCACCGCCAGCTCATGGGCGATGTTCAGCGCGTTGGTGACGATCGTGAGCGCCGGCTCCTCGGCCATCCGCTCCTCGGCCGTTCCCCGCAGCTCACCGCGGGTGGCGAGGGCCCTGGCCACCTCCGAGGTGGTCGTGCCGCCGTTCAGTCCGACCACCATGCCGCGTTCGGTCATCGCCGCCGCGGCGCGCGCGATGCGCTCCTTCGCCCCGGCGTGCCGTACCGCCTTGTACCGCAGCGGCAGTTCGTACGCGACGGAGTGTGCCACCGCCCCGCCCCGGGTACGGGTCACCAGCTGCTGCTCGGCGAGGTGATCGAGGTCGCGGCGGATGGTCGCCACGGACACCCCCAGCTCCGCGGCGACGGACTCGACCTCCAGCTGATGCCGCTCGGTCAGCAGCTCAAGCAAGGTCGTATGCCGCTCATGGCGATTCACCGTAACCCCCTCGATCCCGTGGACCCTTGATCCTATGTGCTCGTGACCTCAGCCGGATTGCTTGTTAGTGATCGAAACTGTCGTCTAGCATGCAGAAACAATCATACGGTTCGGAGTCATACGGCTCAGGGGAGTGGAGACGCACATGACGTATGTGGAGACGGAACTGGCCAGTCAGCCCGAGTGCTGGCGCCGGGCGGCGGCCCTGGCCGAGGGGGTGCGCGACAAGCTGCCCGAGCCCGGTGAACGCGTGGCCGTCGTCGGCTGCGGCACCTCGCTGTTCATGGCCCGCGCCTACGCCGGGCTGCGGGAGGGGGCGGGGCTGGGCGAGACGGACGCGTTCGCCGCCTCCGAGTTCCCCGCAGGCCGCCGCTACGACCGGATCGTGGCGCTGACCCGGTCGGGGACGACCACCGAGGTGCTGTCCCTGCTCGCGGACGTCCGCGGCACCGCCCGTACGACCGCGATCACGGCGGACCCCGAGACTCCGGTGCGTACGGCCGCCGATGATCTGGTCGTACTGGACTTCGCCGACGAGCGGTCCGTCGTCCAGACGCGCTTCGCCACCACCGCGCTCACGCTGCTCCGCGCGCACCTCGGTCTGCACTCGGACGCGGCCGTCACGGACGCGGAGACGGCCCTCGCGGAGCCGCTGCCCGCAGGGGTGACCGAGTGCACGCAGTTCACATTCCTCGGCCGGGGCTGGACGGTGGGGCTCGCGGAGGAGGGCGCGCTCAAGATGCGGGAGGCGGCGCTGGCCTGGACCGAGGCGTATCCGGCGATGGAGTACCGCCATGGTCCGATCAGCATCACGACCCAGGGGACGGCCACGTGGGCGCTCGGGCCGGCCCCCGAGGGGCTGGGGGAGCAGGTGCGGGCCACCGGTGGGCTGTGGGTGCCGGGGACGCTGGACCCGCTGGCCGAGCTGGTGCGGATCCAGCGGCTCGCCCTCGCGCTGGCGGACCGGCGCGGTCTCGACCCGGACAACCCGCGCCATCTCAGCCGCTCCGTGATTCTGTCGCCGTCCTCCTGAGCATCCCTTCCCCTCCCGTCTCTTCTGTCCCTTTTCTGTCCCTCCCGTCCTCGTAGGGGAGTTCGGCCCGGTGCCCCGCACCGGGCCGAACGCGTATTTCGCGCTGATGTGCGATGCCTCATACCAGAGCAGGATGCTCTGTGGGGAACTTCGTCAACTGCCCACCGCGAAGGAACGTTCGGCGACTACCGTGTGTGCTCGGTGATCAACGGAGGGCGTTGCGGTATGCGCAGGTCCTGCCGCTGCCGCCGGAACCGGAACACCCGCACGACGCCGCTTCCTGGGGCCCCACGTACCGAGGACACTGATGTCTCAACTTCGCGCACCCGTCGCGCGGCCGGAGCGCCGCGAGGGCGGGCGGCACGGCAGGCCGGGCTCCCGCTCGTTCTCGTCCCCGGCGAGGGCGGAGACGCCGACGCCGACGCCGCCCGACGCCCGCATACGGCCTCAACTCCTGCGCACCGCCGTCCTTCCGGCGATAGTCGCCGCGCTCTGCGGCGCCGCCGCCGTCGTGCTCATCCTGCGGTCCACGGCGGCGGAACCGACCGCCGCGCTCTGGACGGCCCTGTTCGGCATGGCGCTGCTCGCCTTCGCCGCCATCGCGGCGGCCGCCCTCGGCGCGGAACGTACCGCGAAGTCCGTCCTGGACCGCTGCAACGCGATGCGCCGCTCCAGCGCGCGCGGGCAGGCCGAGCTCCGTGCGGTCGTCGAGCAGCTCCGACGGGGCGAGCGGGTGCCCGTACGCCCCGCACCGGCCCCGCCCGCCGTTCCCGGCGGTGACGAATTCGATCTGCTGGCACAGGAATTGGGCCGCTCCCGGGATGCCGCCGTCGCCGCTGTGGTGCAGGCTTCCCGGCTCTCCAGCAGCGTCGGGGACGAACAGAAGGTGGAGGTCTTCGTCAATCTGGCCCGTCGGCTCCAGTCCCTCGTCCACCGGGAGATCCAGCTGCTGGATGAGCTGGAGAACGAGGTCGAGGACCCGGAGCTGCTGAAGGGCCTCTTCCACGTCGATCATCTGGCGACCCGTATCCGCAGGCACGCCGAGAACCTCGCCGTCCTCGGCGGGGCGATCTCCCGGCGCCAGTGGAGCAGGCCGGTCACCATGACGGAGGTCCTGCGCTCGGCCATCGCCGAGGTCGAGCAGTACCCGCGGATCAAGCTCGTACCGCCGATCGACGGCACACTGCGCGGACACGCCGTGGCCGATGTCATCCATCTGCTGGCCGAACTGGTCGAGAACGCCACGCTCTTCTCCTCCCCGCACACCCAAGTGCTGCTGCGGGCCCAGCATGTGACGGCGGGTCTGGCCATCGAGGTGGAGGACCGGGGCCTCGGGATGCCGTTCAACGAGCAGAAGAAGATGAACGGTCTGCTCACCGACCCCGACCAGGTCAATGTCGCGCATCTGCTCCAGGACGGGCGGATCGGGCTCTTCGTGGTGTCGGCCCTGGCGCGCAGGCACGGCATCGCCGTACGTCTCCAGTCCAATATCTACGGTGGGATCCAGGCCGTACTGGTCCTGCCGCAGGCGCTGCTCGGCTCGGACCAGGCGGACGAGCGGAACGGCGAGCACCAGACGTACGGGACCCAGCCCCAGCCCCAAACACAGCCGCAACCTCAGCCGAGGATGTACGAGGCGCAGCTCCCGTCCCAGCAGCCACCGCCACCGCCACCGTCCCAGTCTCAGCCCCAGTCACCGCCCCAGACTCCGTCCGGGCCGACGCCACCCCAGGGCGCCCCCGCACCGCTCCCCGTCCGTGACACGGGCGCCGATCGCCCCACCCCCGCCGCCGCGCGCCCCGGCGCCGTCCATCCCGACCGGCGGCGACCGGTCGCCGCACCGGATCCGGCCCGTCCGCGGGTCGAGCCCCTCGGTGACGGCACGATCCACGCCACCGCGAGCCGGCCCCAACTGCCCCGGCGCCGTGGCCAGGAGCATATGGTCCCGCAACTGCGCGAGGCCCCGCCCGCGCCGCCTCATGCCCAGGAGGCCGTGCTCCACGACCCCGGGCTGATGGCCGCCTTCCAGCGGGGCATCGGCCTCGCCGAATCCCAGCCCGCCCGCCCATCGGCTCCCCCGCACGACCCGCTGACCGACCCTCTGCCGGATCCCCTGCCCGACCCGTTGACCGACTCACTGTCCGAGCCCCTCGCGGAACCGCCGGAACCGCAGCGCCACGACACCACCCCCAAGGAGTAGATGCACCATGGCGAGCGATGTGCCGACCGGCCATGTCTCCGACCTCGACTGGCTGTTGAGCGGTCTGGTCCAGCGAGTCCCGTACACCCGCAGCGCGGTGCTGCTCTCCTCCGACGGCCTGGTGAGGTCCGTGCACGGCCTGGACCCCGACAGCGCCGACCACATGGCGGCGCTCGCCTCCGGCCTCTACTCCCTGGGCCGCAGCGCCGGGGTGCGGTTCGGTGACGGCGGGGAGGTCCGTCAGGTCGTCGTGGAGCTCGACTCGACCCTGCTCTTCGTCTCCACCGCGGGCTCGGGCACCTGTCTCGCCGTGCTGGCGGGCCGCGAGGCGGACGCCGCCGTCCTCGGCTACGAGATGGCGATGCTGGTCAAGAGCGTACGGCCGTATCTGGTCACCCCGCTCAGGCATGGGGCCGGCTTCTCCCCGAGCGCCGCGGGGCACTGACGGTGCCGCTTCCGACGGAGGGGCCCTGGCTCGACGACGCGGCCGGCCGGCTCATCCGCCCGTACGCCGTGAGCGGGGGCCGGACCCGGCCCACGACGGCCCTGGACCTGCTCACGCTGGTCATGTCCACGGGATCGGGGCCCCAGGCGCATCTCGGGCCGGAGCACTCCCATGCCATGGACCTCTGCCAGGGGCCGACCTCGGTCGCGGAGGTCGCGGCGCATCTGCGGCTCCCCGTGACGGTCACCAAGGTGCTGCTCTCCGATCTCGTGGACTGCGGGGCGATCACCGCGCGGCCGCCCCACAGCTTCGACCACCCCACCGATCGATTCCTGCTGGAGGCAGTCCTCGATGGTCTACGACGACAGCTCTGATGTCCCCGCCGCCGCCCTTGCCGCCCCCGTCGTCCCCGAGCCCTTTCCCACCGCGCTGAAGGTCCTGGTCGCGGGTGGTTTCGGGGTCGGCAAGACGACGTTCGTGGGAGCCGTCAGCGAGATCGCGCCGCTGAGTACGGAGGAGCTGCTGACCCAGGTCAGCGCCGCGACCGACGATCTGACGGGCGTCGAGGCCAAGACATCGACGACGGTCGCCATGGACTTCGGCAGACTGACGCTGGACGAGCGCCATGTGCTGTATCTGTTCGGGACGCCGGGGCAGGAGCGCTTCTGGTTCATGTGGGACGAGCTGTCCCGTGGCGCGCTCGGCGCGATCGTGCTGGCCGACACCCGGCGGCTGGACTACTCCTTCTCCGCGGTGGACTTCTTCGAGCAGCGCGGGATCGGATTCGTCGTCGCCGTCAATGAGTTCGACGGCTCGTACCGCTATGACCCGGAGGAGGTGCGGGCGGCGATCGATCTCAGGCCGGAGGTGCCGATCGTGCTCTGCGACGCGCGCATCGCCAGTTCCGGTATCCAGACGCTGGTCACGCTCGTACAGCATCTGATCACCGCGGCCCCGGCCTCGCCCACGGCCCTCTCAGAGTGACGGAGCTACGCGCATGATGTACGACCCGATCGGCCGTCTGCTGCTCACTCCCGTCGACAGGGAGGCGCCCGACCGTGTGGTCCGGCTGCGCGGGCTCGGGCTGGGGGAGCGCGCCGAACCCGCCTTCGACGCCGTCGCCCAGCAGCTGGCCCAGCTGACGGGCGCTCCGTACGCGATGGTCAACTTCATCGACGAGGAGCGGCAGTTCTTCGCCGGACTGCACGCTCCGCCCGGTGTGGGCAGGGAGCGGTTCATGGCCCGTGACCACGGCTACTGCCCCTATGTGGTGGTACGGCACAAGGCGCTGGTCCTGGAGGACGTGCGGGACTTCCCCCGGTTCGCCGGGAACGCGCTGGTCGACGAGACCGGCATCCGCTCCTATCTCGGGGCGCCGCTCATCGACCGTACGGGGATGGCGCTCGGCACCGTCTGCGTGGCCGACACCGAGCCGAGGCGTTGGGGGCGGACCGGTCTCGACACCATCAAGTCCTTCGCCACCGAACTGATGGCGCAGATCCACCGCAGGGAGGACGGCCTCATCTGAGCTCCTGCTGACGCAGCGTCAGCACGAGTCCCAGAGAGGGGTGGTGGCGGGAGACGGCCGTCCGGTGCTGGCGCGCAGTACGACCTCGCCGCCGACCCGCAGCACCCGCGAGCGCGCACCGCGCGGCTCACGCAGCGCGAGTGAGATCACGCTCTCTCCCATGGCGGTCAGCGGCAGGGCGACGGTCGTGAGCGGGGGAGTCAGCTCCCGTACGAGCGGGATGTCGTCGAAGCCGGCCAGCGACAGGTCCTCCGGGACCCGTACGCCCGCCTCACGGAAGGCGGCGAGCGCGCCCACCGCCATCACGTCCGTCACCGCGAAGACGCAGGTGGGGCGGGGGCGAGCGGGCCCGTCGAGCAGGTCGCGGGCCGCCGCGTAGCCGCCGTCGCGGGTGAACGCGCCGTGTACGACGGACCCGGGCCGGAGAGTGACCCCGGCCTCGCCGAGCCCTTCCCGGAACCCGGCCAGCCGGTCGGAGACCGTGGTGAGTTCGCGCGGCCCGCTGAGCACCCCGAACTCCCGGTGTCCCAAGGCCAGTAGGGCGCGGGCGAGCGCCGCGGCCCCGGCGCGGTTCTCGGGAAGTACGGCGTCGGCGCGCAGATTTCGGTGCCGGCTCACCACGGCGACGCGCCCGCCCGCGCGGATGTACGGCGTCACCTCGGCGGCCAACTTCCGTTCCCAGGACGGGTCCTGGAAGCCCGAGCCGATCAGCAGAATGGCCCGGGCGCGCTGGGCCCGGAGCATCGAGACATAGGCGATCTCCCTGGCCGGCTCCCGGAACGTACTGGCGAGCATGACCAGGACGTCCTGTTCGGCCGCCGCCCGCATCACCCCGCCCGCGATCGCGGCGAAGTACGGGTCGCCCACATCGTGGCAGATGAGCCCCACCGTATTGCTGGAGGCGCTGGCCAGTGCCTGGGCATGGGCGTTGGGGATATAGCCGAGCAGATCGGCCGCCGCGCGCACCCGCTGGCGCAGCTCCTCACGGACTCTCGTCGTGCCGTTCAGCGCTCTGGAGGCCGTCGCCAGGGAGACACCCGCGCGGCGGGCGACGGCGTCCAGCGTCACATGGGCCTGTGCTTCCCGTTCACTCAACTCGACCCCCGGGTCGCGGTGGCGGCGGAGCCCGTGGCGGACCCCGAAACTTCGGGACGACCTATTGACCGTACGGACGGGCAGTCATTAGCGTGGCGATCACCTTATCAGAAAGCGCTTTCTGAAAGCGCTTGTAGGCGAACAGCGCACTTATAACTGCCCGGTTTTCCCGAGGAGTTCACAGTGAGCCAGAGCGTCGCACCGGCATCAGCGCCGCCGCCGGAACCCGCACCCGCGCCCGCACGGGACAGGGAAGTGTCCGGGGTCGCCGAACGGAACGGTCCCGGGGCGGGGGAGCGGCTGGCCCGTGCCGTCGAGGCCGGCTGGCGGCCCGTCGCCCTGCTGGCCGGATGTTTCGCCGTCTGGTGGATCATCGCGGCGGCCGAACTGGTGGAGCCGTATCTCGTCCCCTCGCCCGGCGCGACCCTCGATGTCCTCACGGGCAAGGCCGACTACCTGTGGCAGCACACGTGGGTCACGACCTATGAGACGCTGCTCGGCTTTGTGATCGCGGTGGTGGTCGGGGTGCTCGCGGCGGTCGTCATGGTCTACTCCTCGACCGTCGAGAAGACGCTCTACCCCATCCTGCTCTTCGCCCAGGTCGTGCCCAAGATAGCCATCGCACCGCTGTTCGTGGTCTGGCTCGGCTTCGGCATCACACCGAAGATCCTGATCGCCGTCCTCATCGCCTTCTTCCCGGTGGTGATCTCCATGGTCACCGGCTTGAAGGCGGTCGATCCGGAAATGCTCCAACTCTCCGCCACCATGGGCGCGAAGCCCTGGCAGACCTTCGCCAAGATCCGCTTCCCGGCCTCGCTGCCTCATCTCTTCTCCGGGCTGAAGGTCGCCGTGACCCTCGCGGTGACCGGCGCGGTCGTCGGTGAGTTCGTCGGCGCCAATGAGGGGCTCGGCTATGTGATCCTCCAGGCGAACGGCAACCTCGACACCCCGATGCTCTTCGCGGGACTGCTCGTCATGTCACTGATCGGCGTCGTCCTCTTCGTCCTGGTCGAGATCGCCGAGAAGCTGCTGCTGCCCTGGCACGCCAGCCGCCGGGACACCAACGTCACCACCTCGTACTGACCGACTCGATACAACTCGACTCGACTCGATCCCGTTCAGGGAAGGGCCAGCCATGCATGCGCGCAGACTCCTGATCGGCCTCGTACCGCTGCTCCTGGTCGCCACGGCCTGTGGCGAGGACGGCTCGGGGACCACCACCAGCGACTCCGGCAAGAAGCTCGACAAGGTGACGCTGACCCTCAACTGGTATCCGTACGGCGAACACGCGCCGTTCTACTACGGCAAGCAGCAGAAGATCTTCGAGAAGCACGGCATCGATCTGACGATCCGGGCGGGCCAGGGCTCGCAGAAGACCGTGCAGGCGACCGCCGCGGGCCAGACCGACTTCGGCTGGGCGGACACACCCGCCGTGCTCAGTGGGGTGGACCAGGGCGTCAACGTGAAGAGCCTCGGGGTCTTCCTCCAGACCACGCCCTCCTCGGTGCAGTTCTTCGCGAGCGAGAACGTCTCCACCCCCGCCGACCTCAAGGGAAAGACCATCGCGGGCACGGCCGGTGACGCGCTCACCAAGACGTTCCCGATCTTCCTCAAGAAGAACGATCTCAAGGAGTCGGACGTCCGGATCCAGAACACCGACCCGGCGGGCAAGATCGCCGCGGTGATCTCCGGCAAGACGGACGCGCTGCTCGGCTACGCCAGTGACCAGGGTCCGACCATGCAGGACAAGGCCAAGAAGGACGTGTCGTATCTGCGCTTCTCGGAGCACGGACTCAACTTCTACTCCAACGGACTGATCGCGGGGCAGAAGGTCCTCTCCGGCAGGAGCGAGCTGGCCGGCCGCATGGTGCGGGCCGTCAGTGAGGCATGGGCGGCGGCGGAGAAGGCGCCGGAGGCGGCCGTCGCGGAGATGGACGGCGCCTCGGAGCAACTGCCGCCCACGAACGTCCTGTTGGAGCAGTTCAAGACGACCGTCACACTGCTGCACACCGACGCGACGCGCGGCAAGGCCCCGGGCGTCAACACCGAGGGCGACTGGCAGCAGACCATCGACGTCTTCGCCGAAGCCGGTCTGGTGAAGAGCCCGAAGGCCGTCGCGGAGTACTGGGACAGCGGCACGGCGCTGAAGGGATGACGATGGCCAGGGATACGACGCTCCGGAAGCCGGCCGCCAAGAAGGGCGGCGCCCCCACGGAAGGGCAGAAGGAAGGGCGAGCGGCGGCGGTCGGTCTTGAGGACGTGGCTGTCCGCTTCCGTACGAAGAAGCGCGATGTCACGGCCCTCCACGAAGTCTCGCTCGATGTCGCGATGGGGGAGTTCGTCGCCATCGTCGGCCCCTCGGGGTGCGGCAAGTCGACCCTCCTCAAGCTGGTCGCGGGCCTCCTCAAGGCGTCCTCGGGCGCCGTACGGCTCCAGGGCGAACGGGTCGAAGGACCGCGGCACGACATCGGATACGTCTTCCAGCGGGCGGCTCTGCTGGAGTGGCGTACCGCCCGGCGCAATATCCTCCTCCAGGCGGAGATGCGCCGGATGCCCGCCGAACCGGCGCGCCGGCGCGTGGACGAGCTGATCGAGATGACCGGTCTCGGCGGATTCGAGGACGCGTATCCGCATGAGCTGTCCGGCGGGATGCAGCAACGGGTCGCGCTGTGCCGGGCGTTGCTGCACGAGCCGCCCGTGCTGCTGATGGACGAGCCGTTCGGCGCGCTCGACGCTCTCACCCGCGAGCAGATGAACATGGAGCTGAACCGCATCTGGCGGGAGACGGGGACGACCGTGCTGCTGGTCACCCACTCGATCTCGGAGGCGGTCTATCTGGCCGACCGCGTGGTGGTGATGAGCCCGCGCCCCGGCACGATCACCGAGATCATCGACGTGGGACTGGAGGCCGAGCGGGACTATACGGAGACGCTCGGCCGGCCCGAGTTCCAGCAGGCGACCGGGCATATCCGGGGGCTGCTGGGGGCGGCCTCGGCACAGGACTGACCGGGCCGGCCGATCCCCGGGCCGTGGCAGTGCGTTTCGTGTGTCTCAGATATGGGATAGCGTTCCATATGTGAGAGAGAACAACCCTGGCCCCGGGCCCGATCCCGTCGACGAACTGCTCGCCGCTCGCCTCGCGGAACTGCGGGGCGAGCGCGGCTGGTCCCTGGAGGAGCTGGCAGGACGCAGCGGAGTGAGCCGCTCGACGCTGTCACGCGCCGAGCGGGGCGAGATCAGCCCCACGGCCTCGCTGCTCGGCCGGCTGTGCGCGGTGTACGGACGGACCATGTCGCAGCTGCTCAGCGAGGTGGAGGCGGAACCGGCACAACTGGTCAGAGCGGCCGACCAGACCGAATGGAAGGACACCGCCTCCGGCTTCCTCCGCCGCTCGGTCTCCCCGCCCCAGCCCGGGCTGCGCGCGGAAGTGGTCGAGGGCACGTTGCTCGCGGGCGCGGACATCGCGTACGAGCGGCCTCCGGTGCCGGGTCTGGAGCAGCACATCTGGGTGCTCGAAGGCTCGGTCGAGTTCACGATGGGGCGCGAGCGGCACACACTGGACGCGGGCGACTGCCTGCGGATGCGCTTGTGGGGGCCCACGCGATTCCACTGCCCGGGGCCCGCGCCCGTACGGTACGCGATCGTGGTGGTCCACTCATGAACCCCGACGTGGTGCCGCTCTCCGCCGACGAACTGCTGTGCGCTGTAGGGGATTTGGCGGAGCTGCTGATCGACACCGTCGCCGGGGGCGCCTCGATCGGCTTTCTCGACCCCCTCGACCCGGCGACCGCGACGGCCTGGTGGCGGGCGCGGATCCCGGCCGTCCGGGCGGGACGGCTCTCCGTACGGGTCTCCAGGGACGACGGCGGGCGTATCACGGGCACGGTAGGCGTGGCCTTCGCGGACAAGCCCAACGCCCGCCATCGTGCCGAGATCGTGAAACTGATGGTCCACCGCGACGCCCGGGGCAAGGGCCTCGGCCGGACGCTGCTCAGCGCGGGGGAGCGGGCGGCGGCCGAGTCCGGTGTGACACTGCTGCTGCTCGACACCGAGACCGGCAGCCCCGCCGACACGCTGTACCGCTCGGCGGGCTGGACCGCGATCGGAGTGGTTCCCGGGCACGCGGCGGACCCGGGAGGAACGCTCCGCCCGACCACCTTCTTCTACAAGGAGCTGAAGAAATAAGGGGGTTCAAGCGGCTCCCGGCCGCCGATGACAGCGGCCGGGAGCCCCTACGGATGAACGCCCGCGCTCAGTACCGCAGCGCCGACAGATAGCGGTAGCTGTTCAACGCGCTCGCGAACGGATCGGCCGGTGCGTCGTGCTCCACCAGCCACTGCCGTACGCCCCCGCTGCGCGCCGTGTCGAACATCGCCGGGAAGTCCAGGACACCCGAACCGACGTCCTCGAAGCCGCCGTTCGGGGCCATGTCCTTCACATGCAGCGCGGGGAACCGCCTGCGGTCCGTCACGAACAGCCGGCGCGGGTCGTCCCCGCCCTTCGCCGCCCAGTACACATCCAGCTCGAAGCCCACCAGCTCCGGGTCGGTCTCCTTGAGCAGGATGCCGTACAGGCTCTCGCCGTCGACCACCTCGTGGTCACCGTCGTGATTGTGGAAGAGCACCTTGAGCCCGGACTCCCTGGCGATCCGGCCCGCCGTGTTGAACTGCCGTGCCGCTTCCCGGTATCCGGCCGGTGAGTGCATTCCCGCAGGCAGGCTCGGCACGACCACCCACGAGCCGCCCAGCGTACGGACGTCCTCGATCGCCTGCGGCAGACCACTGCCGGTGACCGTGGTGTAGGCGACATGTTCCAGGACCGCCTTGAGCCGGGTGGCGTCCAGCATCCGCCGGATCTCGGCGGCGCTGTGCCCGTGCCGGCCGCTGACACCGACCGTCGCGTAACCGATCTCCGCCAGGCGCTCCAGCGTCCCCCGGAAATCCGTCGCGAGCGGGGTGCGCATCGTATAGAGGTGCATACCGATCCCGGACGGCGGGATGCGCCGCCGCCGGCGACCGGTGTCGGTGTGGTGGGCGACCGCTGCCGCGGGAGAGCTCACGCCCAGCGCCGCCAGACCGACTGCCGCGCCCGCCGTGCCCAGGAACGCTCTTCGGGTGCCGTTCATCGTCACTCTCTGTCTCCTCTCAGCGTACGTGGATCGGGACCGCGCCGGTCGTCGTGTCGCCCTTGTCGTCGGTGACGGTCAGATGCGCCGTGTACGCGCCCGGCCGTGCGTAGGTGTGCGCCGCGCTCGGCCCTTCCGTACCGGTGGCCTTGGTGTTGTCGCCGAAGTCCCAGTGGTACGAGACGATGGTGCGTCCGGCCACCGGCTTCACGGTGCTGGTGAGCTGCACGGCCAGCGGCGCGTTTCCGTCGGCGGGCGTCGCCTTGACCGACACCTTCGTGGCCGGTTTCTTCTCCACCCCGGGACCGTTGAAGTGCAGCCAGTCGACCGCGAACAGATCCGGCTTCTCCGCCGACCAGTCGGGGTTGGTGAAGACCGCGTACAGCTTCACGGGGCCCGAGCCCGAACCGCTGGGGCTCATCAGCGTGACCGTGGGGGAGATCAGATTCCCGAAGCCGCCGGTGTTGGGGATGGTCGCCTTGCCCAGCAGCGGTCCGGTCGGTGAGCCACTACGGAACTCGATGTCCCCGCCGAGACCGCCGGAGGCGGCGCCCACCGTCACCGATGTGATGCCCTTGAGATGCACCGGATCGAAGGAGATCCAGTCGCCGTCCTCGATCTCGGTCACCCGCTTGCCGCCCGAGGCGTCGGCGCGGTCGGCGATCACAGTGCCGTCGTGCGCGCCGCCGGTCGCGGTACGGTGCTCCGCCTCCCGGAAGGTCGTACGCAGCGTCAGCGATGTCGAGCCCGTCAGCGCGGGTACGCCTTCGGCGCCCTTGTCCTCGTACTGTGCGGTGATGCCGTAGTACAGGTTCTGCCCGGGGCCGTGACTGTCCCCGGCATCGGTGACGATCTCCCCTGTACAGCCGGTGTAGTTGTCCAGCGGATGCAGATGGCTGTCATGGCCGAGCTGGGACTGCACGACCACCCGCGAGCAGTCGATGCGACCGCCCGGTCCGGTCTTCCCGTCCTCCCGGTCCGTCACCTTCACGGTGAACGGGATGGTGTCGCCGAAGCTGAACATCCCGCCGTTCGGGGGCTGTTGGATGGTGACGACCGGTCTGGTGTTGCCGACGGTGATCTCCTGGACGGAGAGCGCGGTGAGCCCGTCGGGCCCGGTGACGGTCAGCCGGGCCGTGAACCGGCCCTCGTCCCGGTAGACATGGGACGGGTTCGGCTCGGTGGAGTCGGTGGTCCCGTCGCCGTCGAAGTCCCACGCGTAGGTCACCGGCTTGCCGCCGGGCAGCCCCGATCCCTCGCTGGAGAATGTCACCGTCAGCGGCGCCGGGCCGCTCTCCGGGGTCGCCGTGGCCTTGGCGTCGGGCAGCCGGCCGTCCGCTACATAGTCGATACGGTAGATGCCCGAGCCCTCGTTGCTGCCGCCCCGGCCCGTTCCGCTGCCGAGCCCGAAGTCGATGACGTACAGCGCTCCGTCGGGCCCGAAGTCGGCGTCGAAGGGCTGGTTCCACTTCAGATCGCCGAAGACGCCGTTGATGGAGTGGAGATCGCCCGCCTTCACCGGATCGAACCGCGGATCCGTGAAGGTCTGGTCCTCCCGCTGGAACGAGAATGCCTTGAACCAGGTCCTGGTCAGCTCATACGTGAGCCATTTGCCCTCGAAGTACTCGGGGAACTTCGACGGATAGGTGTTCGCAGGGTCGTAGTCGTAGACGGGACCGCTCATCGGCCCGCCGCCGCCCGTGCCGAGTTCGGGGAATTCGGCCGAGGCGGAGTACGCGTACCAGATCGTCGCCGGCTTGGCGGCGGGAAGATCCCGCAGACCGGTGTTGTTCGGCGAGTCATTTACCAGCTTGGCGCAGTCGAATTTCTCCCCCGAGGTCCCGGTCGCGAAATCGTAGTCATTGAACGGGGTGTTGTTGCCGGTGCAGTACGGCCAGCCGTAATTCCCCGCCTCGGTGATCCTGTTGTACTCGACCGTCCCTTCCGGTCCCCGGTCGGCCACGGCCTTTCGCGCGTCCGGCCCGTAGTCGCCCATGAGTACGGCGCCGCTCAGCGGATCGGTGGTGATACGGAACGGATTGCGCATGCCCATCGCGTAGACCTCGGGACGGGTCTTCTCCGTACCGGGCGCGAAGAGATTCCCCGCCGGGATGGAATAGGTGCCGTCGTCCTTCGGGGTGATCCGCAGAATCTTGCCGCGCAGATCGTTCGTATTCCCGGCGGTCATCTGGGCGTCCCAGGCGCGACGCCCCTCGCGTTCGTCGATCGGGGTGAAGCCGTCGGAAGCGAAGGGATCGGTGTTGTCGCCGGTCGCGACATACAGATCGCCGTTCTTGTCGAAGGCGATCGAACCGGCCATATGGGAATTGGCCCGGCCCTCACCGCGCAGCGTCGGGACGGTCAGCAGCCGCTTCTCGGAGGCCGGATCGACGGTGTTTCCGGTGACCGTGAAGCGTGAGAGATTGAGCCGTTTCTCGGTCTTGTCGGAGTGCAGCAGATAAAGCCAGTTGTTCGCCGCGAAATCCGGGTCGAGCGCGAGCCCGAGCAGCCCGTCGGACTGGCTCGTCATCTCCGGGGTGTACGCGAAGTCCAGCGCGGTCGAGACCTTGAGCGTCGTCTGGTCGATCACCTTGAGCTTGCCGGTGCGCTGGATGAAGAAGACCCTGCGGTCCGGGGCGACGGCCAGTTCGAAGGGGTCGGCGAGATCGCTGGTGGCCAGCGCGGTGCGCTGGAAGGCGCCCGTCTTGGTGGCGGTGCAGTCGCCGGGCTTGTTGCCCGCGGCCCACTGGATCCCGCCCAGCAGATGCTTACGGAACGCGTCCTCCTGGAAGGTGGACGAGTCATGCCCGCCGGCGGTGAACCAGGAGCGTCCGCCGTCGTAGTTCTGGCACCACGACCACGGGTGGTCGACGCCCTCGTCCAGCCCGTCGACGCCGTCGTTCACCTTGATCTGGGCGAGCGTGTGCACCTTGCCGGTGGGGTTGGTGCGCCAGTTGTACCACTCCTCCGTGTGCTCCCAGAGCTGGGGAAGGCCCTGGGTGGAGGGGTGGGTCTGGTCGAGTACCTTCACCCGGCCGGTCTGGATGGCCGGGTGCTTGTCGAAGATCGCCCCGACCAGTCCCTCGTACCAGCCCCAGTCGCGCTCACTGGCGGACGCGGAGTGCAGACCGACCCAGCCGCCGCCCGCTCGTACGAAGCCCTGGAGGGCGGAGCGCTGGTCGGCGTCGAGCAGATCGCCGCTCTCCGGGGTGGAGTTGGTGTTGTTGAAGACGATCGCCTGGAAGCGGGCGAGATTGTCCGCGGTGAAGGCCGCGGCGTCGTCGGTGGCCTCCACCTCGAACCCGTTCTCGCTGCCGAGTTGCTCAACCGTCCTGATTCCGGCGGGGATCGAGTCATGCACGGAGTTGGTGGTCTTGGAGAAGACCAGAACGCGGAACGGAGCCGCGTCGGCGCGGGGCGGCGCGGCCATCCCGAGACCGAGGATGAGTGCCAGTAAGGCGATGAGGACGAGGAAGGGGGAGGAGGAGGACGGGGACAGAGCCCTGACGGACGACGTTCTCGTGGGCGTTCTCACAGGTGTTCTCATGGGCGCTCCCGGTGCTGGTGAGCCGAGCTGCGGGTTAGAAAGCGCTTTCTGGAGTACGTCGCACAGCGTAGGTTCAGCTGTTACAGGGGGTCAATGGGTCGGAAGGGCTCTCTGTGATAAAGGAGTTGGCGCCGGGGCGCATGAACCGGCGCCGGGGAACGGGCGAACTGGCTCCGGTGGGCGGGTGAACGGGCTCCGGGTGGGGCCGATTCGGTCCGTCCGGACATACGGCTGACCCGCCCCGGGGCATCGTGCCGGGGCGGGTCGGTGGTGCGTATTGCTCCGTGTGTGCGGCTGCCGTCAGGCCGCGTCCAGCTCCGCCACCTCGGCGAGGGTCAGTACGAGGTCGGCCGCGGCGACCGAGTCGATGATGGTCTCCGGACGACTGGAGCCCGGGATCGGCAGCACGGTCGGCGACTTGGCCAGCATCCACGCCAGGCACACCCGCTGCGGGCTCACGCCATGAGCCTCCGCGATCCGGGCGAACGGCGCGTACGAGGAGCCGAGTTCACCCGCGTGCTTGATACCGCCGAACGGACTCCACGGCAGGAACGCGATACCCAGCTCCGCGCAGAGTTCGAGCTCCGGCTCGCTGGAGCGGAAGGCCGGCGAGAACTGGTTCTGCACCGAGGCCAGCCGGCCGCCGAGGATCTCATTGGCCGACCGGATCTGCTCCGGGTCGGCGTTGGAGATACCGGCCCGCAGGATCTTGCCCTCGTCGAGCAGATCACGCAGCGCGCCGATGGACTCCTCGTAGGGAACCTCCGGGTCGGGACGGTGGAACTGGTAGAGCCCGATCGCCTCCACACCGAGCCGCCCGAGCGACGCCTCACAGGCGCGCCTGAGATGCTCGGGGGAGCCGTCCAGCGCCCAGGAGCCGTCGCCGGGACGCACATGGCCGCCCTTGGTGGCCACCAGCACCTCGGAACCCCGGCTGTGCGAGGCCAGCGCCTTGGCGATCAGGGCCTCGTTGTGGCCGGCGTCGTTGGCGTCGCGGTGGTAGGCGTCCGCCGTGTCGATCAGTGTCACCCCGGCGTCCAGCGCCGCGTGGATGGTGGCGATGGACCGGGCCTCGTCGGGCCGTCCCTCGATCGACATCGGCATACCGCCCAGACCGATCTCGCTGACCTCGACGGTTCCGATGCGGCGAGTCTTCATGGTGTGGCGCACCCTTCCTGCTGCGATGCCCGCCGGATCCGGCGGACGCCCTCCAGCTTCGCCGCCGGCCCGTGAGACGTCCAATAGAAGAAAACGAACGCATTGAGCGACGGGGCTTCTCAATCAGGACCTCCCGCCGGGTCGGCTCGATGAGACTCGTGCGTCTAGGCTCGTACGTCGTGGAACTCCGACATCTCGAATACTTCGTCGCCGTCGCGGAAGAGCGCCACTTCACCAGGGCCGCCCAGCGGCTGATGGTCTCGCAGTCGGGACTCTCGGCCTCCGTCCGCGCCCTCGAACGCGAGCTGGGCGCCCGGCTCTTCGTACGCTCCACCCGCAGGGTCGAGCTGACCGGCGCCGGCCACGCGCTGCTCGTGGAGGCATCGCGCGCGCTGGCGAGCGTACGGGCGGGCCGGGAGGCGGTCGCGGCGGTCCAGGGGCTGCTGCGCGGCACCCTGTCCGTCGGCACCGAGCAGTGTGTCACGGGCGTGCATGTCCCGGGCCTGCTCGCGCGGTTCCGGTCGGAGCACCCCGAGGTCGAGGTGCGGCTGCGGCAGGCCGGCTCCGCCTCGCTCGTGGAGGATGTCGCGGACGGACGGCTCGACCTGGCCTTCGTCGCCGTGTCCGGGGCCGTGCCCGAGGGGGTACGACTGGTGCCGCTGGCCAGCGAGCCGATGGTGCTGCTCTGCCACCCCGGTCATCCGCTGGCCGGGTCGGAGAAGGCCGAGTGGGCCGAGCTGGGCGGCGAGGTCTTCGTCGACTTCCACGAGGACTGGGGCGCCCGCGGCCTCACCGACCGGGCCTTCGCCGCCGCCCGCATCGAGCGGCGGGTCGCCCTGGAGGTCAATGATGTGCACAGTCTGATCGAGCTGGTCGGGCACCGTCTCGGCATCGCGGTGGTGCCCCGCCCGATCGCCCGCAAGGAGCAGGCCGCGGCGCTGACGACCGTACCGCTGGCCGGTGCGGAGGACCATCTCTGGGAGGTCTCTGCGGCCGTTCCCGAGGACCAGCGCACGGGCCCGGCCGCCCGGGAGCTGCTGTCGTACCTGACGCGCGCCGGGGCGCGGAGTTCCGTACCGGACCTCTCCTGAAGGGTGGTCGTCGGCAGGACTCAGGGCCGCTCCAGCCACCCCCGGACGAACGCGGCCTGCCCGACATGCTGGAGATCGTCGGCGATGACGCTGACCAGCCGTACGCCGAGAGTGACGGACGGGGTCCACGCGTCGTCGACGACCCGGCCGAGGTCCGCGTCCTTGAGCGTGCCGAGGTACTTCACCGTCCGCTCGTGAACGGCGTCGTGGTACTCGACGAGCAGCTCGCCGGAGATTCCGCCGAGCGAGGCCACGTCCTTGGGGGAGTGGCCGTACCCGGTGGAGCGGCGCGAGAACGGCAGTTCGAACCTCTCCGACCACTCCTGAGCGATCCACACCTCTTCCGTACCGGCCACGTCGGCGATGTGATCGTCCTGGATCCGGGTGAGATGCCAGATAAGCCAGGCGATCGAATTCGCCCCGTCGTCCAGCCGTACGGCCAGCTCATCGGGGGAGAGACCGTCCACCGCCTCATGGACGGCCTCGCGGATACGGCCGAAGGCGTCGATGAGCAGATCACCGCTTGCGGTCATGGCAGGCTCCACTTCTGTACGTCTTCCGCGGGACCTTCGACGCCGACCGTTTCCGAATCGAGGGTCCGATCCCATCCAAGGTTGCCTCGTGTCGCCCGGCGATGCGCTCCGAGGAACCGATCCACACAGGGATGGCCCCGGCAACGCCTCACGTACGCGTGAGGAACCCCGAGATCCGCTCCCGCAGCGACCGCGCGTCGAGGCCCTGCCCCGCCAGGTGCTCTTCCAGCTGTCCGTACCGGCGCAGCTCGCGGCGGGCCACCCCGAGCCCCAGCACCCGGTGCGGGGTCTCGGCCAGCGCGTCGTTGGCCGCGGCCGTGGAGGTGCCGGCGAGATACGGCTCGACGAGCACGACATCCGCCGTGCCACCGCCCGCGACGGCACGGCGCAGCGCCGCCCCGTCGAAGGGCCGCACGGTCGTCGCGTACAGCACCGTCGTATCCAGCCCCTCCGTCGCCGCCAGCACGTTGTCCAGCATCGGCCCGACGGCGACCACGACCCCGGCGCGCCCCTCGCGTACGGTGCTGAACCCGGCGCCGGTCACCGGCCGTGCCCGCTCGTTGCTCTGCATCGACAGCCGTACGTAATCCCGTCCGTCCCCGGCGGCGGCGCGCCGCAGCAGCGCCTCGGCCTCGTCGGGATGCCCGGGTACGTGCACCGCCCAGCCGTCGAGCGTGTCCATCAGCGCGACATCACCGGGCGCCATATGGGTGAAACCGCCCGCGGGCCAGTCGTACGAGGCCCCCGCGCTGACCAGTACGCCGCCCACGCCCTGATGCCCGAAGTCCAGCTTGACCTGCTCGAAGGGCCGCTCGACCAGGAAGCTGGCGAAGGTGTGCACGATCGGCCGCAGCCCGGTGAGGGCGAGGCCGCCGCCCACGCCGACCAGCAACTGTTCACGGATCCCGACATTGATCACGCGGTCCGGATGACGCCGCTCCGCCGCGTCGAAGCCGTCCCGGCTGATCTCGGCGAGGACGACCGCGAGCCGCGGGTCGTCGTCCAGCAGCTGGGAGGTGGTGGAGATGAAGCGGTCGCGCATGGTGTCCATGGGAAGTACCCCTCTTGATGGGTGCGGTCGGCGGGTGCTTTTGGCGGTCGAACGTGACGCGGCGGTCAGGACTTGGGCTCGACACGCGCCACGACCGCCCGGGGCCGGCCCGCGTGCGGCGCGGTGAAGGCCGCGTACAGCGCCTCGTGGTCCCTGCCGTCGACGGTCTCGGCCGACCAGCCGGCCGCCTCGAACCGCGACGCGATGCCGCCCGGCCAGCCGTAGGTCGCGGACGCGTTGTCGATCACCAGCGTGTGGAGCTGATCGAGCCCCGCCGGACCCGCGTAGGCGAGCGCCTCGTGATTGCTGCCCTCGTCCAGCTCGGCATCCCCGATCAGCACCCACACCCGCGGGTCGGTGAGCCCCTGCGCCCGGAGCCCCAGCACACTGCCCACGGCGAGCGGCAGTCCGTGCCCGAGCGAACCGCTGCCGATCTCCACCCCTGGAATCAGCGTCCGGTCGGGGTGGTGCCCGAGCGGCGAGTCGTACGAGCCGAAGCCGGGCAGCGTCTCCTCGGCGAGGAACCCCTTGGCGGCGAGGACCGCGTAGTACGCCATCGGCCCGTGCCCCTTCGAGAGCAGGAACCGGTCCCGTCCCGGCGCGTCGACGGTCCCGGGCGACACGCGCAGGACCCGGTCGTACAGCACCCACAGGGCATCCAGCGTGGAGGTCGCCGCCGGTCCGTGCTTCTCGTCACCCGTCATCAGGGCCAGCAGCCGGTCCAGATCCTCGTAACCCGCTACGGAAGTCATCTCTGTCGTCGTCATGGGACCCACGGTGCAACTTCAACCACGCTTGAGGTCAAGCGCCCGATCCGCCCGGAAAGCGATTCGTGACCACCGCTCCGAGTGCGGTATTGTTCTCATGCGCGTTCGGGCCAGGGAAACCCCAGGTCAGACGGGCATCGGGACGTGGCGCAGCTTGGTAGCGCACTTGACTGGGGGTCAAGGGGTCGCAGGTTCAAATCCTGTCGTCCCGACAGTGATGTCGGATATTTTCGCAGCTCAGGGGCCATCTTTGGATGGCCCCTGACGGGTTTTCCGGGAGCGCTTTGGGAGCGAGTGGGAGCCGGGCCGCTCCCACTCGCTCCCAAGCCGCCGGAAGCTGGGAGCGACGTCAATCTACGGTTGATCGTGGGTTGCCCGATGGTGTCGCTCCCGGTGAAGATCTCTGCCGTTCGGCACCGCTGTGCTGGTCAAGTGCTCGGCTTTTCGACCCCTTGTCCGGGTTTTCGTCAAGGGGTCGTGCTCCCGCTCGACCCCTTGACTGTTTCCGGCGACCCCTTGACCACGAGTGCTCCCTGTCTCGGTGCACACTCCCTCCAGATCTTGAACGCGCCGAGTGGCGTAGGGGCAGGTGGCGGGCGGCCCTGGCGGGGGAGAGGGGCGTCGTATGGGTTGACTTGGCCAGTGGGAGGCCGCTGTTGGTGGCAGTAGGGCGCTCCTCGCGGCCATCCCGGACACGGATTTCGGGCCTGCTCGTCGACGGCGTCGCGGCGGGGGCCAAGCATCGGCCGTGCCCTTGCTGATAACCTCGCGTGATCGTCCGGCGGCTATCGTCTCCGGACTCGCCAGACATGTTGATGCCGTTGGCTACGACCCGGACTGGGGTCGGCCCACCGTGTACCCGGACACGATGGCCTGGATGACGAATGTCCGCCTGGAACAGGTCCGGGCTATCGAGGCCGCCAGCACCCTGCCGCTCTCTGCTTCCGCAGTGCCCGCGCCGGACATGCCGTAGGCAGTCCTGGCCGAGCTCAAGGGTCTGGCGAGGACCAGGGGACGGCATCGGCGGTCGGTACCTTCACAACATGTTCGTCACGTTCGCGGCCGTGGGCGGCGGCGCGGACCATGGGACTGGGAATGGCGGGCAATGCCTTGTACCTGGCGAGAGGCCGTACGGACTCCAGGGAGCGCCGTGCTCTAGGACCTGATGGCCGTCCGGGCCTGGTATGTCCCGGTCGCCCGAGACCAATCGAGCGCCCGCCCCCGACACCCAGAACACCTCTCACGTCCCCCGCCGTCAGGGCGGATGAGGTTTTCGGCAAGGGCAGGGTTCCTCCCCGGGAGGCGGCGCAAGCGCCGCCGCCGCTAGGGCGGGTATTGAGTCGTGATCAACCCGCGGTTCGCGTGAGGTCCTTGCTCCAGATCATGGAGGCGCGGAGGTGGAGGCCGGCGAGGTAGCTGGCGGGGGTTTTGTCGTAGCGGGTGCCGATGCCTCGCCAGGCTTTCAGCTTGTTGATCAGCCGCTCGACGGTGTTCCTCTCCTTGTAGAGGGCGGCGGCGTGGCTGGTGGGTCGGCCGCCCCTGCTGCCCTTCTTCTTCCGGTTGGCGGCCTGGTCCTTCTTCTCCGGGATGACCGCCTTGATCTGGCGTTTGCGCAGGTAGGCGCGTTTGGCCCGGGACGAGTACGCCTTGTCGCCGGCGACCGCGCCCGGCCGGGTGCGAGGACGCCCGACTGGGCCGCGGACCCGGACCTTCTTGAGCACGGGGATGAACCGCGGGCTGTCGGCGGCCTGTCCGGCGGTCAGGATGAGCGCGAGCGGGCGGCACTTGCGGTCGGCGGCGAGGTGGACCTTGCTGGTCTGCCCGCCGCGCGATCGCCCGAGCAGGGCGGCCTTCAGCCGGATTCTGTGCCGGCGCCGGATGCGGCGTCGCTCTTCCCGGGCGGGGTCGCTGTCACCGTTGTGCCCGTCTTGTCCCTCCGGGCCGCCCCCTTTGACCGGGCTTTTTCCTCCTCGGCCGCAGCCTTCTCCAGGGCGGCGAGAACCTCGGGTGCCAGGTGCATCCCGGCGGCGTCGTGGTGGGCGCGGGCAGTGGTGGAGTCCACGCTGACCAGTGACAAGTCCACCTCGCCCCGCTCCGCCGCCTCCGCGATCAGACCCTCCAGCAGGGCCTCGAAGACGCCCGCATCACGCCACTGGCGGAAGCGGTTGTGGACGGTCGACCAGGCGCCGAACTCCGCCGGCATCTCCCGCCACTGCCCGCCCGTCCTGAACCGCCAGATCACACCCGCGAACTGCAGCCGCAGCCGCTCGGGATACGGGCCGTACTCGCCGACCGGCAGGTACGGACCGATGAACTCCCACTCGGCATCACTCAGTTGCACTCGCGTCACTCGAGACGGTCTACCGGTCCAGGCTCCACCGCAAGGGCAAATCCCGCAGATTGATCACGACCCGATACGCGGCCTAGTACTGCAACGGTGCTTGCCGTGACTGCTGGCCAGCTCGTTCGTTGGTGTGGTTATGGGTGGGGACCTTGCTGAAGTCAGGTTGTGGGCCGGAGAGCTGGACGTACTGCATGAGCGGTTCGTGCACCGGTTCAACAGAGAGGAGCCGCGTCAGTCGGCGCTGGCTTATATGCGGGGGCTGGTTGCGCCGCTGGAGCGGAAGAACGGCTGGACGCTCGCGGAGGAGGCCGGTCACGCGGGCCCCGATCGCATCCACAGGCTGCTGAACCGGATCGAGTGGGATGCCGACGAGGTCCTGGACGACGTGCGCGACTACGTGGTGGAACACCTCGGAGACCGGGACGCCGTCCTGATCGTCGATGACACCGGGTTTCTGAAGAAGGGCATCCGTTTGGCCGGCGTGCAAAGGCAGTACTCCGGAACCGCCGGGGCCCGTATTTCATTAACTGTCAGCGACGGGTTCCGCGGGGGTTGTTCGGGCCTGTAGCTGTTCCAATGTGCGGGCGGGCGATCCGGGTATGGGCGTGACGAGGATCCGGTGCAGGTCCAGGAGCCGTTTTGCGTCTTGGTACTGGATGGACAGGTTGGTGCGGTTGACACCCAGTAGTTGGGCCAGGAACGTCATGGTCACCGCTCTGCGCCGGCGCAGGATGGCTGCCAGGAGCCGGTGGGTGTGGTCCACGCTGCTGGTCTGTGGGTGGCGGTAGCTGCGCGGGCGGTGGAAGCGTCGCTGGAATGCTGCCTCGGCCAAGGCGTCCCAGAAAGGCTCCGAGACCGCCACCAGATGCTCGAAGGCGGTTCGTGACATGCCGGTCAGGGCCGGGTCGGTGAGCATCGCGGTCAGGGCCGGGTCGGTCCGGTGTGTCGTTGCCGGCGCGTCTGGCGCTCGCGGTGGAACGGGAGACAGTGTGTAGTTCCAGTCACCGTGGAAGGCGTTGGGTGTGATCGGAAGGGCGTGGAACTCGGCGGGTGTGACGCTGATGCCGAGGTCGTAGCTGCCTGTGTCCAGTTCGGCCCCGATGGTCAGGCCGGTCCTGGTGGTTGTGGCGGCGATGGTCTCGAGGACGACCTGGTAGCTGGTCAGCGGCCGCCCCCGCCAGTTCGCGGTGATGTGACAGAACATCCGGTGCTCTGTCTTGTTCCACTTCGACGTCCCCGGCGGTAGGTGACAGACCGTGATCTCCAGGCCGCTCTCACGTGCGAAGGTGGCAAGGTTGCTTTTCCAGGTCCAGCGGCGGGGGTCGTTGGAGCCGCCGGAGTCCGCGGTGATCAGGAGCTGGGTGGCATTCGGGTGGTCCGCCCGTCCGCGGTGCTGCCACCAGCGTCGGATGGACTCCACCGCGAACTGCGCGGTGTCGTGGTCGGTGCCGACGTTGACCCATCCGCTGTTGTTGGCAATGTCGTAGATCCCGTAGGGGATCGCCATCGGCTGGTCGTTGGTGGTGAACGTGTGGCAGTCCACCTTGATCGCGTTCTTCCCCGGCCGCCAGGTGCGACCGGGCCGGTCCCGGTTGCCGAGCCATTCCTTGGCCTTGGTGTCGACGCTGATCACCGGCTGGGCATCGTCGAGGAACGCGGCGGCGGCATTCAGGTGGGTGAACTGGGCATCGCGGTCCGGATGGCTGATGCCCTCTGTTGTCTTCGCGGTTCCCTGCAGGCTGTAGCCCAGGGTGTGCAGCAGGTGTCCGACGGTCGAAGCGCTGACCGGGTGGCCCTGTGCGGTGAGGGTCATGGCCAGTGCCCGTAACGACAGCGTGGTCCACCGCAACGGGGAGACGGGGTCGCCTCGGGTGTGCGGCTCGATCAGCGACTCCAGCGCGGGCAGCAGACCAGGGTCGGTGTCAGTCAGCCGCTTGCGGCCCGCACCTGGAGCCCGGACCCGCAGGGTCGGCGAGGAGCAGCCGGCCAACTCGGCCATACCTCGCGCGATGGTTGCAGTGCTGGTGCCGGAGGCGGCGGCGACCCGGACGATCCCGCCGCGGCCGAGGGCCGTCGCCTCACTGGCCAGGTACAACCGACGGCGGCGCTCATCGAAGTGCGGCAGGATCTGATCGAACTTGGCCCGCAGAACACGAGCAGCAACGCGGCCTGACAGACACGGGGTCATATCTCAGACTCCCACCAACACCCCTCTGTCGAGCACTTATTGAAATACGGGCCCCCGGCCGCACCGAGAACAGCCAGATCGGTGTGTTCCTCGCCTACGCCACTGGCCGTGGACGCACGCTGATCGACCGCCGTCTGTATCTGCCCACCTCCTGGACGGATGACCGGGAGCGCTGCCGCCGGGCCGGCATCGACGACAGCGTCGCCTTCGAGACGAAGGTGGCCATGGCCAAGGCGATGGTCCGCCGGGCCATCACCGACAAGGTCCCGTTCAGCTGGGTAACGGCGGACGCCGCTTACGGCTACAGCAAGGGCTGGCGGTTCGAGCTGGAGCAGGCGGACGTCTTCCACGTCATGGCCACCACCCGGCACGACACCGTCGTCACGCGCTGGTCCATCGATCATCCCGTCCACGACCTGTTTCCCGGCCTGCCGCGGCAGAAATGGAAGCGCCGTTCCTGCGGTGAAGGAGCCCATGGCCGGCGGATCTTCGACTGGGCACGCGTCGAAGTGAGGCCCTGGCACCGCGAGGACCGCCGGCACTGGGTCCTCGCCCGCCGCAGCGTCAGCAGGCCCGAGGAGATCTCCTACTACATCGCCTACTGTCCCGCCGACACGACGCTGGACGAGCTGATCCACATCGCGGGCAGCCGATGGGCAGTCGAGGAATGCTTCCAGACCGCCAAGCAGGAATGCGGCCTGAACGACTACCAGGTCCGCCGCTACCCCGGCTGGCACCGCCACATGACCTTGGCCATGGCCGCCCACGCCTGCCTGACCGTCCTGCGGGCCCGACAGCTGGACACGGACAAAGCAGAAACGGATCCTCCCAGCTCATCCACCTCAGCCTCGCCGAAATCCGACGCCTGATCCACCGCCTCACCGACCGCCGGCCAGCACCGATCGAGCACATTCTCCAATGGTCAACGTGGCGTCGACGACGCCAATATCAGGCCCGCCTGAGTCACTACAAACGACGCGGACACAGCCCCTGAAAACTGCCCAGCACTCAGAACAAGCACCGTTGCAGTACTAGGGGACCTGTTCGTAGGTGACGGTGGCGGCCGAGCAGGCTTCGGCCAGGCGTGCGAGCGCGTCGCGCTCGGCAGCGTCGGCGGTCAGCCTCCAGCGGAGTTTGCCCGCCACCCAGTCGACCGTGTACTTGCACCGGTCGGCCGGCACCGGCAGCCAGTCGGCCGGGTCCTTGTCCGACTTGAAACGGCTGGAAGCGCGCGGGTTCGCTGATTCCTGAACGTGATGGCGTTCGAACTCGCGTGAGGTGCGGTGGTCGGCGAGGAAGCCTCGCGCGGGTTCGTGCCCTGGTCGTCGCCTGTCACCCGGAAATGGACATCAACTCACGAACCGCCCCCTGAGGTGGAGTTGCGCCGCGCGGCCCGGGCGCATGGCCTCCCCCATGCCAGGCACTCGTGGAGGAGCAGTGCAGAACAGCCAAGGTCCAGGACACGACGAGGGTCCCCGCCCTGAATGCCGAGGAGGAGACGGCAGGCGCGCGCTCCCCCGCACCCAGCATGCGAGCCATCATCTGAGGCCATCGGGAAGCTGACGTCCCCGCGCCAGTGGCCTCGGCGCGGACCGTCGTGGACACGTCGTCGTCGGTCATCGACAGCGGCGTGTTCGACTTCGCGGCCGACTCGACGAGCTTGTGGGCGTGGCGCGTCTCCGAGCACAGCGACCGGAACGCGTAGTTGTACAGGTCGTCCGCCATCTGCTGCCACAACCGACTCTGGAAGCCGGCCGCGACTGTCTCGGCTACACGGTCCGCGTCGTGCGAGGCAGAACCGCCTTCCGGGCGAACGCCTCCGAGCGCTCCAGCCCGGAGCGCGCCCAGTACCCGCCCACGCCACCCGGCAGGCCGGCCCTGTTCCAACGTCCTGCCCCAGCGCATGCCGACCGCGGATAGCTGCTTCGCTCGCGCTCCGGTATGAGAGCCGAGGCGCGGGAGCGTTGGTAGCCGATCCAGGCTCCGAGACGGATCTCCCGTTGCTCCTGGTCCTCGCCGTCCCGGCCGGCCGACGATGATGGTCCCGACGTGCTTCCTGGGCACCTGTAGGTGTCCTTCGCGTTCGTAGTACTGGGTGGCGGCGAGGTTGAGCACCCATTTGTCGGCCTGACTGGTCCGCGGCTTGGGCTTTTCATCCTCGGCCGCGGCCTTTGCTCTCCGGAGTCTGGATCGGCGTTACGGGCGCCCGCTTCGGCGACTCACTACGCGGTGGCGTAGATCGGGTCGGAAACCTGGGCGTCACAGCCGTTCCCGACGGAGTGGCCGCAGATTTCCCGTGCGTAAAAGGCGAATGAAAGCTACTCGGATCAATGTGAGGAGCGAACATCGATGTGTATCGTCACGAACACTTTAGATCGAATACCAAACATGCTGGACAAGGACGGCTATGCACCAGAACGACGTTGCCACCGGTCACCGTCAGGCGGTACTCCAGGCGGTCGACCATGGTTTCGAGGAGGCCGTCGCCTTTCTGCGGCAGTTGATCCGGACGCCCAGCGTGAACCCGTGGTTCGGTGACAAACCCGACGTCACGGGTGAGGGCCGCGTGCAGAGGGTCTTCCGCGAGCGGCTCGAAGGCCTGGGTGCGGAGGTCGATGAGTGGGAGCCCTCGGCCGAGGCGTTGGCTCACCACGAGGGGGAGCCCGGTTACTTCGCCGACAGGGATTTCACTGGTCGGCCCAATGTGGTGGGGCGTATCCCCGGGACGGATCCCGCGGCACCTGCTCTGATGTTCCTCGGGCACTGCGACGTCGTGGCGGTCGGCAAGGGCTGGACCGTGGAGCCGTTCGCGGGCCTGCGCAAGGACGGCAATGTCTACGGACGCGGTGCGGCCGACATGAAAGGCGGTATGGCCGCGGCGCTGGGTGCGATCGCCGCGGTGCGCGAGGCCGGGATCGCTCTCCGCGGCGATGTGCTGTTCGCCTCTGTGACCGAGGAGGAGACGGGCGGGATGGGAACCCTCGCCCTCATCGACCGGGGATACCGGCCGACGGCCGGCGTCATCATCCCCGAGCCCACGAACCTCAACGTTGCGCCGTTGTGCCGCGGCATCATCTGGGGCGAGATAACGATCCCCGGACGCGCCGGGCACATCGAGATCACCCAGCCCGCGTGGCAGGAGGGCGGGGCCGTCGACGCGATCGCGTACGGCAAGCGCCTGCTCGCCGCGATCGACGAGACGAACGCGCGGTGGCGTGAACTTCCGGAGAAGAACCACAAGTACATGGCGGCGCCCTGCCAGATCAATGTCGCCGAGGTCCACGCCGGAACGTACCCCAGCACCTATGCCCACGACTTCACGATCCGGTTCGACATCCAGTATCTGCCGGCCGAACTCGACGAGAAGGGGGGCGGGGGCCGCGTGCGTGAGCAGGTCGAACAGCTTGTGCGCGACTTCTCGACCGGCGACGCCTGGCTGGCCGAACACCCCGTCGAAGTGACCTGGCTCGTCGACGCCGACTGCGGTGAGACTCAGGACCAGGAGCCGATCGTCACGTCGACGTACCGCAACGCCCGGGAACTCGGGCTGCCGACCCGGATCGAGGGCGTTCCCAGCCACACCGACATGGGTCTGCCGATCAAGGCGGGAATCCCGACCGTCACATTCGGTCCCGGCAGTCTCAGCATCGCCCACCAGCCCGATGAGTTCGTCGGTGAGGACGAACTGCGCGAGGCCATGAAGGTCATGGCGCTGACGGTCCTCGACCTCTGCGGCGTGGCGTGAACCGCGCCACGCACGGGGCGGACCGGCTCGCCGCCGTGCTGGAGCGCGAGTTCGGGCTGAGTGGCGCCGCCGACGTGACGCACGTCTACTCCGAGGCGGATGCCACGTACATCGTCTCCGGGCCGTCAGGGCCCACGCATGTACTCAAGGTCGCCGCTCCCGGCCGGATCGCGGACGTGACCCTCCAGGTGTCACTGCTGGCGCACGTCGAACGCAGCGATCCGGGTATACCTGTGCCCCGGGTCGTCCCCACACGCCGGGGCGAACCGTTCTGCCGGACGGTCGTGGGCGGCGAGTCCCGGCTGGTCCACCTGTCGACGTTCCTCGCGGGACGTCCGCTGGAGCTGGCCGCTCTCAATTCCCGCCTGGTGACGGACATCGCGACGACCCAGCACCGCCTGCAGGCCGTGCTGGAAAGCTTCCCGGACGCGGGCGCCGTGGTTCCCGTCCGGCATCCCTGGGCTCTCGACGCGGTACTCGACTACCCGCCGCTCGTCGAGGAGCACCTCGACGCCGGGCAGCGCGCGTATGCCGAGTCCGTGACCGCTCGCTACGCCGCGCTCGCGGCGGGGCCGGCGGCCCGGCTGCCCAGGCAAGTGATCCACGGAGACTTCAACCTCTCGAATCTGCTCACCGCGGGGCGACGTGTCAGCGGGGTCATCGACTTCGGGGACTGCGTCATCGGACCGCGTGTGCACGACGTGGCGATCGCGCTGGCTTACCTGGCCATGCGGGACATCGGGGCCAGGGCGCGTTTCAGTGCCGAGTACTGCGACCGGCTGGCCGCGCTGGGCGGTCTCGACGAGGACGAACGCGCCATGCTGCCGCTGCTGATAGCGGCACGTGTGGTGATGGTGCTGGCGCTCGGGCGCGACACGGCGCGGCGTTCGCCGGACCGTGCGGAGTACGCCCTGCGCTACGACGCTCCGGCGGCGGACCTGCTGCGGGCGCTTCGGGACGAGGAAGCGGACAAGTGATGAATGGCAGTCGACTCGCGCCGCGGCGTGAGCGGATCGGGGATGTGGTGACGCGGAACATTGGCGGCGTGCGGCTTGATGGCGCGATGGTGAATCAGTTCAAACCGTCTCGGGCCGGCCTGCTGGACGAGACGGACCGGGTGTTGCTGGAAAAGCGGCGGAAGGTCCTCGGGGACCTCTATCCGTTGTTCTACGACCATCCCGTGCACATCGTGCGGGCCGAGGGCTCCCGGATCTACGACGCGCAGGGGCGCGAGTACCTCGATGTGTACAACAACGTGCCGAGCGTCGGCCACGCGAACAGGCGTGTCGCCGAAGCCGTGTTCGCGCAGATGACCACGATGAACACGCACACGCGGTACTTGCAGGACGGAATCGTCCAGTACTCGCAGCGTTTCCTCGGGACCTTCCCCGGCCACCTCGACCACGTGATCTACACGAACTCGGGTTCCGAGGCCAACGATCTGGGGATCCGGATCGCTCAGGGGGCTGCCCGGCGGACCGGCGTGATCGTCACCCGTAACGCCTACCACGGAACAACTCAGCTCATGTCCGGTCTGTCGCCCGAGAACGGGTCGAAGATGCCGCTGAGTCCCTTCGTACGGCTCGTCGATCCGCCGGACGCATACCGGCTCGGCGCGGAGAACGCGGCCGCGGCCTTCGCGGCCGAAGTCGAGCGCGCCATCTGGGACCTGAAGCGCTACGGCATGGGGACCGCGGCACTGCTGATCGACTCGATCATGTCGACCGACGGCATCTTCACCGACCCCGCGGGCCTGCTCGACCCCGCGTTTCGCGCTGTCAGGGAGGCCGGCGGATTCGTGATCGCCGATGAGGTCCAGCCCGGTATGGGACGTACTGGCGAACACATGTGGGGCTTCCAGCGTCATACGGCCGAGGTCGACATGGTCACGGGCGGCAAGCCCCTGGCGAACGGGATGCCGATGGGGTGCCTGGTACTCGGTAGTCACCTTTCCAACGCGTTTGCCTCGGAGAATCGTTACTTCAATACATTCGGTGGCAACCCCGCGACAATCGCCGCGGCCGACGCGGTGCTTTCGGAGATCGAGGACCGGGACCTCGTCGCCAACGCCGCACGCGTCGGCGGGCAGTTGCTCGACGGCCTCCGCGCCCTCGCGCAGAAGTTCCCTGTCATCGGAGACGTGCGCGGGGCCGGGCTGTTCGTGGGCGTGGAGATCGTCGCGGACTCCGTGACGAAGGAGCCGGACGGTGAGCTTGCTCACCTCCTCGTCAACTCGCTGCGCGAGGAGGGAGTGCTCATCTCCGCGGTGGGTCCGTGGGGACAGGTACTCAAAGTCCGCCCTCCCCTCGTCTTCACCGATACCGACGCCGCCGCCTTCCTTCGGGTCTTCGAGGACGTACTTCAGTCAGTGAGCGAGTGAGGTGAAGACATGACAGAGGTTCTCTTGATAAGGGACCTGGGCAAGAGGTTCGGCGGCGTCACGGCGCTCCACAACGTGAATCTCAGCGTCGGCGAGGGCGAAATCGTCTCCCTGCTCGGCGACAACGGAGCGGGAAAGTCCACGCTCATGAACGTCATCTGTGGGGCCGTCCGCGCCGACGAGGGGTCGGTGACGGTCGACGGCGAGGAGCTGACGAGCCTCACCGACGCCAAGCGGCTCGGCGTCGGAGTCGTCTATCAGGACCTGGCGCTGGCGCCGCATCTGTCCGTGACCGAGAACCTGTTCCTCGGCAATGAACACACACACGGCTGGGGGATACGGCGGCTCAACCGCAAGCGCATGGCCAAGGAGGCGCGTGACGCCATCGAGGCGCTCGGGATCAGCACCCTGCGCGATGTCCGGCTCCCGGTGGGGCGGCTCTCGGGTGGACAGCGGCAGGTTCTCGCGGTGGCCCGGGCCATGAACTGGGCCAAGAGGGTCATCCTCCTCGATGAGCCCACGGCGGCGCTCGGGCCGAAACAGGTCGGCATCGTCCTCGACTCGATCCGGAAGGCCGCGGATCAGGGAATCGGCGTGATCCTCGTGTCGCACGACATCCCGAACGTGCTCAAGCTCTCCCACCGCATCGTGATTTTGCGGCACGGAACGGTCATCGAGGACGTCCGCCCGGACGGACGAACCGTCGCGGAAGTGGTCACGAAGATGGTCGGCGATGAGTGAGACAGGGAGGACCGGCATGGAGACGACGCAGACGAAGCCAGTGGTAACAGCGGGGCCCAAGGAGACAGGAAAAGCGTCAGGTGCGGGGAAGCCGGCTGCCGCGCGGGGGCGCCGGCTGTCCGTTACTTCGCTGCTCGGCAACCGGGTGGCGCAGGTCCTGACCGTTGAGATCGCCCTCATCATCATGTTCGGTTTCCTCAGCGGCGGTACGGCCTTCTTCAGTGACACGAACGTGCGGAACATGATCCTCACGGCGGCTCAGGTCGTGCTTCTCGGTGTGGCGCAGGCGATCTTGATGTCGGCCGGGCAGATCGACATCTCGCAGGGCGCCGTGGTGATCCTCTCGTCCGTCTTCGGCGGGAAGGTCATGATCGCGATGTCCGGGTCCGCCCCGGAAGCCGTCGCGATCACCGTCGGCCTGCTGGTCTGTGTCGTCACCGGGATCACCGTCGGCCTCATAAACGGATTCCTGGTGGGAAGGATGGGCATCAATTCGCTCGTCGCCACCCTCGGCATGCTCTCCGTCGCCAGTGGCGTCGCCGCGGTGGTCACCAAGGGAACCAACATCTTCGGCCTCCCTTCCGGACTCCAGTCGGGATTCGGGTTCGCGCAGATCGCCGGCATCCCCGCGCCGACCCTGCTCATGGCGGTCGTCGTGGGTGTCATCTGGTACTTCTACCGGCGTACTTCGTGGGGCACCCATGTGCTGGCGGTCGGATCCAACCGGCTCGCAGCCTCGCGGGTCGGCATCCCTACCGCGAGGAAGATCGCCGGGGTCTTCGTCCTCTCGGCTTTCGTGTGCGGGATCAGCGGCTTCATCGACCTCGCCCGATACTCCACGACGGACATATCGGGCCACACCAACGACGCCATGGCGTCCATCGCCGGAGCGCTGATCGGCGGAACGAGCCTGACCGGAGGAGGCATCAGCTTCGTGGGGACCATCGCGGGTTCCCTGCTGGCGATCATCCTGCAGTCCGGCTTGGTGATCATCAACCTATCCCCCTTCTACCAGACCATCGCCGTCGGTGTGCTGCTCATCATCGCGGTGAGTCTGGACAAGCTCCGGCGAAGGTAATTCGTCCACATTCTGCTGACATCACATGAATCAAGGAGTGAATGATGTTCGGAAGACGCAATTCCGGTATGGCCATAGGGGCCCTCGCGGCAGTCGGGCTGCTTGTCTCAGGATGTTCGAGCTCGGGCACGGCGGACTCCTCGTCCACTTCGGGCGGCAAGAAGACCATCGCGTTCGTTACCCCGCAGAACACGAACCCGTACTACGGGACCATGAAATGCGGCGCCCAGGACGCGGCGAAGAAGAACGACGTCAACCTGCTCTGGCAGGGCACCGCCAGCACGGAGACCGCTGACGAGATGAACGTCCTGAACTCCGTCATGGCGAAGAAGCCCGACGGCATGTCCATGACCGTGTGGGACAACACCGCGTTCAACGCCGTCGCGCACCAGTACATGGCCGGCGGCGCTCCGCTCGTCACAGCGGATTCGCTGCTCTCGGACAACAGCATGCTGCAGAGCATCCGTACCGACAGCTTCGGCTCTTCGCGCGACGCGGCCAAGGACCTGACGAAGAACATCACCGGTGGAAGTGTCCTGATCCTGACGGACAAGCCCGGCAACCAGATCCAGATGGCTCGCGCCAACGGCTTCAAGGAGGGCCTGAAGTCCAACGGTTCCCTGAAGACGCTGGACATCCAGTACGTCGGCTCCGACTCGGCGAAGGCGTCGTCCACCGTGTCGTCGGCGCTGGCGGCGAACCCGGGCATCAAGCTCGTCTTCACCACGAACGACGCGGCGGGCACCGGCGCGTCCAACGCGCTTCGCGCCGCGAAGCAGACGGGTAAGACCACGCTCGTCGGCTACGACACCGAGCCGGCCCAGGTGGATCAGCTGCGCAAGGGCGAATACCAGGCCCTGATAGCGCAGAGCCCGTACCAGATGGGCTACGACGCGGTGAGCCTCCTCGCCGACGTGCTGAGCGGGAAGACGAAGAAGTCCGACGTCACCGAGAAGACGAAGTACACCCCGTGGTACATCGTCACGAAGGCCAATGTCGACACTGCGAAGGCGCAGTCGTTCGTCTACAAGAATCAGTGCAACTAGTGCGGGTGCGGGGCACTTCACGTGCCCCGCACGCTCGGCCGAAAGGCCCCACCGATCTCGGTGGAAGGAGGAGATGTGTCCGGGAACAGCCAGGGTCACGGGCAGTGGACGATCGGCGGTCTGCGTCATGAACTCGACAGCGGGGAGCTGACCGTCATGGCGATCGCGACGGTCTGCGTCGAGCGGATCGCCGAGCTGGACCGGCGCGGGCCCGCGCTGAACTCCGTTCCCGTGCTCAATCCGCGCCTCTTCGAGGAGGCCCTCGTACTGGATCGCGAGCTCGCGCGCGGAGAGCCGAGGGGTCCGTTGCACGGTATTCCGTTCACGGTCAAGGACAGCTTCGTTGTCGAGGGAATGCCGATGGCGGCGGGGTCGCCCGCCTTCGCCGGGCTGACGGCTTCACGCGACGCGTTCGTCGTGGAGACGCTGCGACGCGCGGGTGCCCTGCTCATCGGTAAGACGAACATGCCGCCGATGGCGATCGGCGGCGGGCAGGCAGGGGTGTACGGCAGGACGGTGAGTCCGTTCAACCCCGAGTACCTGGCGGCCGCCTGGCACTCGGGATCATCGATCGGCTCCGCAGTGTCCGTCGCGGCAGGGCTGTGCGCGTTCGGTATCGGCGAGGAGACCGTCTCCTCCGGACGGTCGCCGGCGTCGAACAACGGCCTGGTGGCGTTCACCCCCTCCTGGGGGCTGGTGTCGAGCCGGGGCAACTGGCCCCTGCATCCTCTGCGTGACGTCGTGGTTCCCCATGTGCGCACGACGGCCGACCTGATGAGCCTCCTCGATGTCATCGCGACCGACGACGGCCACGACCTCTGGAGACGGCAGCGCGGCGCCGCGGTGCCGTCCGCCGTCGACGTGCTGGGAGAGCCGGACGCGCGTGCGCTCCGTCCCGGCGCGCTCCGTGGTCTTCGGGTCGCCGTCCCCGCCCTGTACGTCGGCGAGCGGCTCGACGGCGTCGAGCCGCTGCCGATCCGCCGCTCGATCCTGGAGCTGTGGAATCGTGCCGAGGCAGTGCTGCGCGGCCTGGGCGCCAGTGTCAGGCGCGTCCGGTTCCCCGTGGTCGAGCACTACGAGGGCCGCCGTCACGACACTCCCGGCCTGGTCGCACTCGGCTATCTCCCCGCGGACTGGGACGCCTTCGAGCTGAGTGAGCTCGTCTCCCACGGGTGGTCGGCATTCCTCGCGGAGAATGCCCTTGGCGCACCCTCCCTGCGGGACTTCTCGCCCTATCAGCTGCGCCCCGACGCGCCAGGCAGTGTCGATGCGCGCCTCGGCGCGACCGTTCACCCGGGGCGAGACACCTTCGACTACGCGGAGGTCACACGGTCGCCCGACGCCGGCGCCCTCGCGTCCGTAGCGGTCAAGGACCGTCTCGACACAGTGATCCGCGGACTCGTCTCCGCGCGTCACGACCTGTTCGAGGCATGGATGGACGCCGAAGGCATCGATGTTGTCGCCTTTCCGGCCAACGGCAACATCGGTGCCTGGGACGCGGACATCAACGAGTCGTCGGCGGCCATCGCCTGGCAGGACGGCGCGGTGTTCTCGACGATGAACCATGTCATGCGGCGGCTCGGGATCCCGAGCGTCACGACTCCGATGGGCGTCATGGCCGACACGCGGATGCCGGTCGGCATCACCTTCTGCGGCCGGGCCTACTCCGATCCGGACCTCATCCGCATCGCCCACGACTACGAGCGGGCCGCCGCCGTTACCTGTGTCCCCGGCATTCCCGCGCCCGCCCACCTGGCACCGCGCCGTACACGACGGGACGCAACCCACGCGAGCGGGGAAAGCCGCTCGCTCATGCCGCCGGAGGTCACACTCCAGGCGAGCGCCCGGGTCGACGACACGGGCGACGTCCTCGTCACCGTCCGCGCCGAAGTGTCCGCCGGTGCCGAATCCAGCGGCACCGTCCGCATCGTCGGCCGGCTCAAGGTCGACGCCTCCACGATCACCGTCACCGGTCCGGTGACCGAGGCGACCGTGCGCATCGAGGCGGCCGTCCGCCGTGCCAGAAACCTCACCCGCAGCCTCGTGCACCTGGTACTCGACGCGCCGGACGGCGGCGTGTGGTGGTCGAGTTGCGCCGAGGTCCCCTTCGTCCGCTCCAACCCGCTGGCGGTCCCGACCGCTGCCCCACACCAAGAGGAAACCTGGCATGAACACGATGACAGTCGCCGCCGGTGACACGTCTCTTCCCCTGTACTGGTGGTCCGCGACGGACCTGCGTGATGCCATGGCGAGCGGCGAACTGACCGCCGTCGAGGTCATGGAGGCGCACCTGGACCGTATCGAGGCGGTGAACCCGCGGATCAATGTGATCGTCTCGCAGTTCCCTCGCGACGTGCTCCTCAAGCGTGCCGCCGAGGCGGACGTCGCCCGGCTCGACGGCCGGCCGTGCGGGATCCTGCACGGGCTGCCGGTCGCGGTCAAGGACCTTCTCGATGTCGAAGGACTGCCCACGACACGCGGTTCGAAGGCCTACGCGGGCCGGGGACCGGCATCGGCCGACTCCCCGGCCGTCCAGCGCATGAAGGCCGAAGGCGCCATCGTGGTCGGCAAAACCAACACTCCCGAGTTCGGCGTCGGCACGCTCACCTTCAACGACGTCTTCGGAGTGACGCGAAACCCCTACGACCTCTCGCGGCACGCCGGCGGCTCAAGCGGCGCCGCCGCGGCGCTGGCGAGCGGCATGGTCCCCCTCGCGGACGGTTCGGACTCAGGCGGCAGCCTCCGCTACCCGTCGTCGTTCTGCAACACGATCGGCCTCCGGACGACAGCCGGCCGTATTGTCGCGGATCCCGGCCCTGCGGCCTGGTCACCGCACAGCGTCCTCGGTCCCATGGCACGTAACTCCCGCGACGCCGCTCTCCTGCTCGCGGCGATGTCCGGCGAAGGGCCGGAAAGCCCAGTGGCGTGGGGACGTGAACGTACGGCGCCGATCGCCGCCGCTGAATCGGCCGGACTCGCCGGACTCCGGCTCGCCTGGAGCGACGACCTCGGCGGACTCCCGGTGTCCCAGGAGGTGCGGAACGTTCTCAAGAGGACGCGCAAGACCCTCGAAGGGCTTGACTGCGAGGTGGTCGACGTCGACGTCGACTTCTCCGGCGCCGAGGAGTGCTGGCAGATCATCGAGATGTTCGGCTTCTTCATGCTCGGCGGCGAGGACGCGTTGACGCGCCCCGAGAACTACAGCGAGGACTTCGCCCGCAATGTGCGTGAGGGCGCTGCCCTCACACCGGCCGATCTCGCACGCGCGCTTCAAGCGCGGTACGACTTCTTCCACATGATGGCCGAGGCGCTCAAGGGCTTCGACGGACTTGTCGCACCCGCCACACCAGTACCGGCTCCCGAGGCCGAGTCGAGGTGGGTCCAGGAGATCGACGGTGTCACGTTCGGGCGCTACTTCGAGTGGCAGCGACTGGCCAACCGCCTGACCATGACTAGCCACCCCGTACTCGTCACGGGCGCCGGCTTCACCGCCGACGGGCTTCCCGTAGGAATGCAGATCACCGGTCGCATGGGGCGTGAGGAGGATCTGCTCACCGTCGGCGACCGCATCGAACAGGCGACGGGCTGGAACGCGGTGCGTCCTGCGCTCGGAGAAACGATCGCGGCGCTCCGGTAAAGGCGAGGCACGCTCACATGACCGAGGCACAGAGGACTGAGGCTCTGATGGAACGGTTCCGCGCGCTGCGGAAGCGCTTTGACGACGGAGACCACGGCAACGTATGGATCTCGATGCGTGACGAGGAGGCATTCCGCGCCGAACTGGAGCGGAGCTCCGCGCGCGGCGAGGAACCGGAACCGGATCCCGGCACGGCAACCCCCCACCCGATGCCGCTGAACGGGGTGCTGCTGGCGGTCAAGGACAACATCGACGTACGGGGACTTCCGACGACCGCCGCGACACCCGCGCCGCTGCGCGACCCGGAGACGGACGCCGCCGTCGTCGAGGGGCTTGCCCACGCGGGCGCGATCGTCGTCGGCAAGACGAACATGGACCAGTTCGCGACGGGGCTCGTCGGCACGCGGTCACCCTACGGTGCGCCCGTGTCGGTGAGTGACTCCTCCCGGATTTCGGGGGGATCGAGCTCGGGCTCGGCCGTGGCGGTCGCCGCCGGTCTCGTGGACGCCGCTCTCGGCACGGACACCGCCGGATCGGGACGGGTGCCCGCCGCGTTCAACGGCATCATCGGCGTCAAACCGACCCTGGGGCTCGTGCCCATGACCGGCGTCGTTCCCGCCGCCCCGAGCTACGACACCGTGACCCTGTTCACCCGCGATTTCGACACCGCCGAGCGGGTGCTTCCACAGATGGCGAAGTACGTTCACACCGACCCCACGAGCCGGGCATGGCCGGCCGACGCACCGCTGGCGGCCCCGCCCGTGGCACGGCTGGGCATTCCCCGGCCCGAGAACCTCTCGGCGATGTCACCACAGTGGCACGCCGCGTTCGATGACGCGGTGACGGCACTCGACGCCGAGACCTTCACCGCGCAGCGGGTCGACATCGACGGGCTCCTTCGCATCGCGCGTCTGCTCTACGAGGGCGCACTCGTGGCCGAGCGGGCACACGCATTCGGGCCCGAACTCGCCCGTCTCGGCCACACCGCCGACCCCAGCATCCGGAGAATCGTCGGTGCCGCCGACCCGAGCGCGGTAGACCTCGTCCGAGACCAGCAGACCCTGCGCGCCGGCATTGCGGAGGCCCGCGCGCTGTGGGAACGGGTCGACGCCCTGCTGCTGCCGACGGCACCCGGCCACCCCACGACGGAGGACGTCGCCGCCGATCCGATCGGGGTGAACTCCTGGCTCGGTACCTACACCAACTTCGTGAACCTCCTCGACATGGCCGCCGTCGCGGTGCCACTGCGCACCGGCTCCCGGGCACCCATGGGGCTGACACTCGTGGGCAGGGCCTTCTCCGACCGTCTGCTCTTGGACCTGGCGGAGCGCCTGCGCCCGGACTTGCGAAGCACTGCCGCGACCTGGATCCCGGCCCACCACCGCGTCGCCGTGTTCGGAGCGCACCTGACCGGCGAGCCTCTCAACCACGAACTGACCGGCCTTGGCGCACGCCTGCTGAAACCCGTACGTACCACCGACCACTATCGCCTGTTCCGCCTCAGCACCGATCCGGCGAAACCCGGTGTGGTGGACAGCGGGGAACCAACGGGACACCCGGGAATCGAGGGCGAGTTGTGGGCCCTGCCCCCTGCCGCCGTCTCAACCTTCCTCGAAGGCATCGCCTCGCCACTCGCACTGGGGCGGATCACGCTCGATTCCGGCGAATCGGTAACGGGATTCGTCTGCGAACCACGCGCCGTCGTGGAAGCACGTGACGTCACCTCCGCCGGCGGATGGAAACGGTACCTCCAGGCAGCGGGCCCGACCGGGTGAAGCCACCGCACCACGGACAAATCGCGCCCACAATAACGCAGTTCAGCTCTGGACGATCAGCCGGGAATGCGAGAATGCAGCAGCGCCGGGCGTGGAGCTCCCACCAAGAAGGAGCCGATGGCAAACAGCGCGTCCTGCTGTGCGGGCGTAACGGAGGAGCTCACTGATGAAATCGCAAAAGATCCACCGGCAGAAAGCAATCATCGACCTGCTTCAAGAGCACGGCAAAGTTGAGACCGCCCTGCTGAGCAGGGATCTCGGAGTAACCGAGATGACCATCCGCCGGGACATCGAACAACTCGAAAAGGAAGGCGTCCTCTATCGCGTCTACGGAGGCGCCGTACCGACATCAGGTCGCAGCTTTGAACCGCCGTTCAGTATCCGTTTGACTCAGAAAACGGAATCAAAAACTGCTATCGCGACACAAGCGGCACGGCTTGTGCCGCGGGGGGCGAACGTAGCCCTCGATTTCGGCACCAAAACCTACTTCGTGGCCAAAGAGCTGAGAAAACATCCTGGCGCGCTGATCGCACCGACGGGTCTGCACGCGGCCCGGGAACTCGCAAAAAACCCCGCCATCCGGATCCTGATGCCCGGCGGCCACCTGAAACCGAACGAGCTGAGCATTTACGGCTCCGACGCCGAGGATTTTTTTCGCAGCCACCGCTGGGACGTTTCACTCGTGAGCATCGCAGGAATTGATACCGACCAGGGGTTGACGGACTACAACAGAAGTGACGCAAAACTCAAGGCGTCATTGATTCACAATTCAGACTGCGTCGTCATACTCGCCGAGGAGCGGTATCTCGGCGCCGTGTCATTCGCTCCTGTCGGCTCGCTGGAAAAAGTGCACATCGTTGTGACCGACGCACACCCGGACCACAAGAGCTTGACCGACTTCCACAAGAGAGGCATCAATATAATCTCCACGCAAAATCCGCCGCACGAGGGCGACGGGTTCGCCGGGGCCGAACCGGACCGCGACACCGACTAGAATTCTGCGGTGAACGCCACCCACCCCGGGGACTGACTCTGTCGGGGATCTTGAGATGACGGTGTCAGCGCTGGTCGTGCGCCATGACTGCCGACGGGGGATTGCGTGCTGGTCCAAGAAGCAGTACCAACGCCGGGATACTCCCATGTCTGATCGCCACACCGGCTGAGTACGATCACCTATGCCGGTCTGGGTACGCAAGCGGCTGCCGGCCGCGCTCGGCACAGGAAGGGTGGACACATGCGCCGACTGCTGCTGCTCGCCCCGCTGTTGCTGTTCACTGTCGGCTGCGGGGTAGTGCAGTCCTCCGAGGGTGACGCGACGGACGCCGCACGGGAGGTGGCCAGGAAGGCGGGCGAGCGGCTCTACGGCCAGCGTCCGCGCACGGCGGAGGAGGTCGGGCGCTCCGCCTCCGGCATCGACGGGGTGGAGGTACTGCGAGTGACGGGTACCTCGACACACGACGGGGACGGCATCGACGTGGTCGTCCGCACGTCCGGCTCGGCGTACAACGGATGGCTCGACCTTGAGGAGGTTGCCGTGCGGCGCTGTTTCGCGGTGCGGGTGTCGCCCAAGTCGGAGTGGCGTGAGGATCCCCGTGACGTGGACTGCCTGGATGGACCTCCGCTGACCTTCGCCCCGCCACCCGGACCGCCCCGGCTGCCGTACGAGGAGCTCCACGCGAAACTTCCCCGGGTGCCGGAGGGAGGCCGGGTGGACGAGGCCGAGGTGCGCCGTATGCTCGCTGCCCTGGATCTACATCCGGCGATCCGTACCGAGGTGAAGGCGGACGGCGGCCGGGTCGGCGTTCTCCTGTCGGTAAAGGGCAACGGCTTCGACGCGCAGGACTGCCTTCTTGCCCGCGTGGGCCCCGGCGCCAGTGAGGTGTGGGTGCCGCCCCGGATCCAGCGGATGCCCGGAGAGGGCGGCTGCACCGTCGACAACGCCCTGGACCCGAAACCGCCACCGCACTGAACCGGGTACCTGACGCTGTGCCTGCCGGAAACCTCATCCGTGCAGTTCAGGCGGCGTGTCGGTACTCGTGGATGACTTCGCCGAGGCGGTCTTGCGGCGTATGTCCAGGCGGGTGATCTGTTCGGGGTCCAGCGGTTCGGGGACGGCGCGTAGGGGTGCCGCCTGGTTCATCGCCTGGTGGGGCCGGTGCGCGTTGTGGTGCTGCTCGAACTCGCGGAGCGCACGGTGGAGGTGGTGCTCGTTCCAGATCAAGGTCCGGTCGAGGAGTTCGTGGCGGCGGGTCTGGACCCAGCGCTCCATGATGGCGGTCATGCGTGGCATCCGGATACCGGTGAGGACGACCTGGATGCCGTCGTCGGTGAGGATCTGGGCGAAGAGCGCGGGGTACTTCGCGTCCCGGTCCCGGATCAGGTAGGCGACGGTGGCTTGGGCGTCCTCCAGGTCCATGACGAGGTTTCGTGCGGCCTGGGCAACCCGGTCCGCGGTGGGGTGCGCGCTGGTGCCCAGGATCCGGACGCGGCGGGTGGCGTGCTCGATGGCGGCGAGGATGTACGGGCGTTGCCCGGTCAGGGTGACGGTCTCGATGAAGTCGCGGGCCAGGAGGGCGTCGGCCTGGGAGTGCGGGAAGTCGGCCCGGGTGTTGGCGGCCCGGTTGGGCGCGGGGTCGATGCTTTCGGCTTGGAGGACCTCCCGGACGGTGGAGGCGGCGACTGTGATGCCGGGAGTGGCGAGTTCGCCGTGCACCCTGCGGTAGCCCCACGACGGGTTCTCCCGGACCAGGCGCAGGATCAG
>NZ_JOEI01000033.1 GCF_000718095.1 Streptomyces scopuliridis RB72
ACGGCCGGGCCGCCTGTGCGGGCAGTGAAGGGGGGCGCGCAGGGGTCGTGTCCGGGACACTAAAGCGTGATTTGTGGCGCACGAACGCCCGAACCCATCATCAGGGCCGCTGCGCGCCGTAAATCATGCCGTCCCGGGCGCGAACCCCGGAGCGCACCCCGGCAACAACCCGCAGACGCACCACCGGCCCCCGCCGAAACTCACCCCCGACCACGACCCCCCGCCGGAGGCGAACCGCGCCACCCGGCAACAACCCGAACCCGACCACCGGCCCCGGGCCACAGACAAACGCACCCCCGACCACGACCCCCCGCCGGAAGGCGAACCGCGCCACCCGGCAACAACCCGCACCCGGACCACCGGCCCCCGGTCAAAGGCGAGCGGACCCCGGGCAACGCGCAGCCTATTTCTCCGTGACCCCCGCCGAGTCGAACGTCGCCACCTCGTGCATCGCCCGCGCCGCGCTCTGTACCACCGGGAGCGCCAGCAGCGCCCCCGTGCCCTCGCCCAGGCGGAGGTCCAGGTCGACCAAGGGGCGCAGGCCGAGTTTGTTGAGGGCCGCTACGTGGCCCGGCTCCGCGCTGCGGTGGCCCGCGATGCAGGCCGCCAGGGCCTCCGGGGCGATCGCCCGGGCGACCAGCGCCGCCGCGCCGGCGCTCACGCCGTCCAGGATGACCGGCGTACGCAGCGACGCGCCGCCCAGCAGGAATCCGACCAGGGCCGCGTGTTCCAGGCCGCCGATCGCCGCGAGGACGCCGACCGGGTCGGACGGGTCGGGCTGGTGCAGGTCGAGACCTCGGCGGACGACGTCCACCTTGCGGGCGTGCATCTCGTCGTTGATGCCGGTGCCCCGGCCGGTGACCTCCGCCGGGTCCTGGCCGGTGTAGACGCAGATCAGCGCGGCCGACACGGTCGTGTTGGCGATGCCCATCTCTCCGGTGAGCAGGGCCTTGTTGCCCGCGGCCACCAGATCGCGGGCCGTCTCGATGCCGACCTCGATCGCCGCGAGGACTTCCTCGCGGCTCAGCGCGGGCCCCGTCGTGAAGTCGGCCGTACCGGCGCGGACCTTGCGGGGCAGCAGGCCCGGCGTCGCCTGGAGTTCGCCGGTGACGCCCACGTCGATGACGCAGACCTCCGCGCCCACCTGGGTCGCGAACGCGTTGCACACCGCGCCGCCGCCCAGGAAGTTGGCGACCATCTGGCCGGTCACCTCCTGCGGCCACGGGGTCACCCCCTGCGCGTGTACGCCGTGGTCGCCCGCGAAGATCGCGACGGCGGCCGGTTCCGGGATCGGCGGCGGGCAGAGCCGGGACAATCCGCTGAGCTGGGCGGAGATGATCTCCAGCATGCCGAGCGCGCCGGCGGGTTTGGTCATCCGCTTCTGCCGCTCCCATGCCTCGCCCAGCGCCTTGGCGTCCAGCGGGCGGATTCCGGCGATGGTCTCCTGGAGCAGATCGTGCGGCTCCTCGCCCGGCAGGGCGCGGCGGCCGTACGTCTCCTCGTGGACGACCCAGGAGAGCGGCCGGCGCTTGGACCAGCCGGCCTGCATCAGCTCGGGCTCGACGGGGAACTCGTCCACGTATCCGACGCAGAGGTACGCCACTACTTCGAGATGCTCGGGCAGCCCCAGTGCGCGCACCATCTCGCGCTCGTCGAAGAAGCTGACCCAGCCGACGCCGAGGCCCTCGGCGCGGGCGGCGAGCCACAGGTTCTCCACGGCGAGCGCCGAGGAGTACGGGGCCATCTGAGGCTGGGTGTGCCGGCCGAGGGTGTGCCGGCCGCCGCGCGTGGGGTCCGCGGTGACGACGATGTTCACCGGGGTGTCGAGGATGGCCTCGATCTTCAGTTCCTTGAACTGCTTGGCCCGGCCCTTGGGCAGCGCCTTGGCGTACGCGTCACGCTGACGCTGTGCCAGCTCGTGCATGGACCGCCGGGTCTCGGCTGAGCGGATGACGACGAAGTCCCAGGGCTGGGAGTGGCCCACGCTGGGCGCGGTGTGCGCGGCCTCCAGGACGCGCAGCAGGACCTCGTGCGGGATGGGGTCGGAGCGGAAGCCGTTACGGATGTCCCGGCGCTCGCGCATCACACGGAGCACGGCGTCGCGTTCGGCGTCGTCGTAGCCGGACGGGGCCGCGGTGCCTTCCTGCGCGACGGGCGCGGGCTCGGGTTCGGGTTCGGCTTCCTCGGGCTGAGGCTCCGCCTCGGCCTTGGGCTCCGGTACGGCGACGGGCTCCGGTACGGCGACGGGCTCCGGTACGGCGGTGGTCTCCGCGAGCGGTTCCGGTTCCGGCGCGGCTTCGGGCTCCGGGGCAGGCTCCGGCGCCGGTTCGGGCGCGGACTCCTGGACCGGTGCGGGCTCGGGTTCCGGCGTGGGCTCGGGGGCGGACTCCTGGACCGGCTCGGGTTCCGGGGCCGGTGCGAGTACGGGCTCTTCCGCCGGCTGCTCGATCTGCTCGGCGGCGGGAGCCGGGGCCTCCTGCGCTTCGGCCGGCTCGACCGACACCGCGGCCGGGGCCTCGGCCACGGGGGCGGGCTCCGGCTCCGGCTCGGGGGCAGGTTCCGGCAGTTGCTCCGCGGCGGGCGGTTCGGGGGCGATCGGTTCGGGCTGCGGCTCCGGCTCGACGACGGCGACCGCCTCGGGCTCCGGCTCGACGACGGCGGCCACCTCGGGCTCCGGCTCGGCCGGGACGGGGACCGGTACAGGGACCGGCTCGGCCTGGGCTTCCGGCTCCGGGACGACCGCTTCTGCCGCCGCCTCCGGCGCCACAGCCACGGCCACAGGCTCGGGCTCGGCGGCCGGCGGCTCGGCCGACCAAGGGGCCCCCGCCTGCGGCGGGATCTCGCTCAGCTGCGGTCCCGCGAGGACGGCGGGCTCCTCGCGCGGGACGTCCAGATACTCCGGGCCCGTGGTGGCCGGTCCCTGGGCCTGGGCGCGTACCCGGACGGCCTGCGTCGGCGTGCCCGCCGGCCCCCGGTCGGCGAGCGAACGCACCACGCCACCCGTCGGGTCGGGCACCGGCGGGCCCATGTGCAGCGGGCGGCGCACCGGCGTCTGGACAGGGGCGGGCGCGGGGGCCGCCACGGGCGCCGGCATACGTACGCCGGTGAGATCCACCGAACTGGTGTCCCGGCCTCCGGCCTCGTGCGCGCCCGGCTGGTGCGGGGTCTGCCCGGGCTGCGGCAGGTCCGTCACCTCTTCGGACACGACCGGGGCCTCGGGCTCCACGGGGGCGGCCGGCTGCTCGAACTCGGCCTGCGCGACCGGAGCCTGCGTCGGCTCGGCGGTGAACTCCGGCTGGGGCTGGTAGCCGTCCGGCGCCTCGGCCTGGACCTGGGCCACCGGCTCCTGGATCGGCGCCGGCTGTTCTATGGGCGGCATCTGCTGCTGGATCAGGGCCTGCTCGGGAACGGCGTACGCCTCGGGCGCCACCGGGGCGTAGCTCTCCGGCGCGGCGGCGTACCCGTCGGGCGTGGCGTACCCCTCGGGCACGGCGTAGGCGAGGGGCGCCTCACTGGGCACGACCTGGGGGTCGTTCCAGCCGCCCTGGGCGCTCGGCATGAGCAGGAGGTCTTCGTCCTCGGTGACGGGTGCGGAGGGGGCGAGGTAGGTGTACGCGCCGGGAGCGGGGATGCCCGGCTGCTCCACCATGCCTGCGTTCTCCGGCAGTCCCTCGACCGGGACCTGGCCGGTGTCAGTCATGTGCGTACCCCTCGCCCATTGGTTCTGCTCCTTCAGCCCTTCCACCGGGGCGCCCGATCCGCGGCGCTTCCGGCGCCCGTCATGAACAACGAGCGTGGGCGCCGGGCGGCACGAAAGGCCCGCGTCGGCCCTGGTGTCTGGGCTTCCGCGGTCTTTCAGGGCCCTGGCGGTGGTATCCGCCACGGCCCGCTGTGGACTGCGCCACGTCGCGCGTCCCCCGGTTCTCGCCGTACCACATCAGGGCCCAAAACGGGCCCCTTTTCCGGACATTGACGAACGAAGTAACGAACGCCCGGCTGCTGTACAACGATCGGCCAGCCTACCCCGCGCGGCGCGGAAGCAGGGTCAGGGGCCGCTCTCCGGACGCTGTCCGGAGACGAGGAAGACGACGGAGCGCTCGCGCTCGGACCAGTCGCCGGTGTCGAGGCCGACAGACTGGAGCAGGGCGCACTCCACCTCATATCCCCCTGCCGCCAGGGCCGTTCCCACCGCCTCGGCCTCGTCGCGGGTGGCCGCGTGGGTGACGATGCGCTCGGGCCTGCGGTCGGCGCAGGCGGTGACCACATCGAGACCGCCGGCGCCGATCCGTACGACATCGGGCTCGGGCAGCCGCTCCAGTACGTGGGGCGCCCGGCCCTGGACGACCTGGAGCTGTACGCCGGCGCGGCGGGCGGCGGCGGCCGTGCTGGCGCAGGCCCCCGGCTCGTCGTCCACGGCGATGACCGCGGCGCCGAAGCGGGCCGCCTCGGCGGCGAGTGCTCCGCTCCCGCAGCCGATGTCCCAGACGAGATCGCCGGTACGGGCGCCGAGCCGGGCCAGCTGGGCGGCACGCAGCCAGGTCGACTCGCCCTCGTCCAGCTCGATGCCGTACTCCTCGGTGGGCAGCGCCCAGCCGCGTTCGGCCGGCGGGTATCCGGGGTCGCGGCCGGCGATCCAGCCGCTGCCCGGGGAGACCGCGGTACCGACTCCGCCGATGACGATCACCACGTTCGGATCACGCCAGACATGGTCGGCGGCCTTGTCGGAGGTGAGGACGGTGACCTGTTCCCGGTCGGTGCCGAGCTCCTCGCAGATGACGAAGGTGCGGTGGATCCCGTCGAGGAGCAGCGCGAGTTCGGCGGGGCCGGCGCCCGGGGAGGTGAGGACGGCGACCTTGGTGTGCGCCCGGCAGACATTGACGGCGCGGCGGAGCGTACGGCGGTGGGCGACGACGACTTGGGCGTCGTCCCAGGCCATCCCGGCCCGCGCGAAGGCGCTGGCCACGGCGGAGACCGCGGGGACGACTTCGACCTCCAGGCCGTGTTCCGGCGCGCGCAGGGTGCGTACGACGCCGAAGAAGCCGGGGTCGCCGTCGGCGAGGACCACGGCGCTGCCGCGGTGCCCGGCGATCCTGCGGGCCGCGAGGTCGATCGAGCCGAGGCGGATGCGCTCGGCGCCGGGCGGCACCTCGGGGAGCGCCAGATGGTGGGCGGCTCCGGCCACCAGAGTGGCGGCGGAGAGCGCGGACTTGGCCGCGGCGGTGAGGGGCGAGCCGTCCCAGCCGATCACCGTGACGCGGTCGGCCATCGTCGTCAGTCTCCGTAAGTCGTCTCAAGTGGGGCGGAAGCGGGGCAGAGGTGGGAGATCGCTGCCGGTGGTCGTGGATCGCGGCCGTCGCGCGGGGCACTGCCCGTACGGTCGTGAGCGCACGGTGAGAGTACCTGGCCGGGCCGGGAGGCCGGCCGGGCGGTGGGGGGTGGCCGTCAGTTCCAGTCGGTGAAGGACGCGTAGCCCGTCGCGTCCGCCATCTGCTCGGCGACGCCTTCGAGATCCTCGGGCAGCAGGCTCCAGACGATCAGGTCGGTGCGGATGTCGGTCCAGCCGCCGTCCTCGGTCTGGGTGCGCGCTATCCAGGCGTTGCGCAGGACGCCCTCGCTGATGCAGCCGATCTTCTGCGCGACCTGCTGGGAGGCCGTGTTGTCGGCGGGGGTGCGCACCTCGATGCGTTCGAACTTCTGGTCGCGGAAGAGCCACTGGGCGACCGCGAGCGCCGATTCGGTGGCGTATCCCTCACCGCGCGCCCAGGGCGCGGTCACATACGCGGCCTCGGTGGCGAGTGCGTGCCAGTTGGTGTTCCGCAGCCGTACGACCCCGACGAGCCGCTGGGTGAGGAACTCGGTGACGGCGAACGCGATCCCGCGCCCTTCCAGGCGCTCGGCGGGGGCGATTCTGCCGATCCACTCCTCGGCGTCTCTTCTCGTATACGGATGAGGGACGGAGGTCCAGGCCGTGACCAGCTCGTCATTCATCATCTCGATGTGCGCCGGGATGTCCGCCGGCTCGAAGGGGCGCAGCACCAACCGCTCCGTGCTGATGGAAACGTCCGGAAAGGTGGTAGTCATGCACAGCTCCATGCCTCAGTCCGTCGTAAATGCACAGCATGCAGCATCGGGTGGCGGATGCGCATGGCCGGGTCCGTACGGATACGGAAGCCCCGTACACGACGTGCGTGTACGGGGCTCTCGCCGACAGGAACGTTACTGCGGTGACTACTTGGCCGCGCCGAAAGCGGGCACGACCGAGCCCTCGTAGGTGTCCTCGATGTACTTCTTCACCTCGGGCGAGTTCAGGAGCTTCGCGAGCTTCTCCACCCGCGGGTCCTTCTCGTTGCCGCGCTTGACGGCGAGGAAGTTGGCGTACGGGTTGCCGTCGGCCTTCTCCAGGGCCAGGGCGTCCTTGGCGGGCTTGAGGTCGGCCTCGATGGCGTAGTTGCCATTGATGACGGCGGCGTCCACGTCGTTCAGGGCGCGGGGCAGCGTGGCCGCCTCCAGTTCCTTGAACTTCAGGCCCTTGGCGTCCTTGATGTCGGCGAGGTTGGCGTCGGTGCCCGCGCCGTCCTTGAGCGTGATCACACCGTTGTCCGCGAGCAGCTTGAGCGCGCGGCCCTCGTTGGTGGTGTCGTTGGGGATGGCGACGCTCTGGCCGGCCTTGAGCTCCTTGAGGTCCTTGACCTTCTTGGAGTAGAGGCCGAGGGGCTCCAGCTCGACATCGACGACGGGCACGATGTCGGTGCCCTTCTTCTTGTTGAAGTCGTCCAGGTACGGCTTGTGCTGGAAGAAGTTGGCGTCGACCTCGCCGCTCTGGGTGGCGGTGTTCGGCAGGACGTAGTCCGTGAACTCCTTGACCTCCAGCTTGAGACCGTCCTTGTCCGCCAGGTTCTTCTTGACGAAGTTCAGGATGTCGGCGTGCGGCGTCGGGGACGCGGCGACGACGAGCGGCTTGGAGGTGTCGGCGGAGGCTCCGGCGGCGGACGAGGAGCCCGGGTCGGAGGAGGTGCCGCAGGCGCTGAGGCCGAGGGCGAGAGCGGCGGTGGCGGCGGCTGCCGCGCTGAACTTGACGGTGGTACGCACGAAGAGTGCCTCTTTCCGGTGATGCGGGTGACGTGGCCCGGACAAGGAGTGCGGGCCTGAGGGTGGAATCGGGTCAGGTGGCGGTACGGCCGCGGCGCGCCAGCAGCCGTACGACCCCGTCGCCGAGCAGCTGGACCACGGTGACGATCGCGATCAGGACGACAACCGTGGCGATCATGAAGCCGTTCTCGAAGCGCTGGAATCCATAGGTGACGGCCTTGGATCCGAGCCCCTCACCGCCGACCGCCCCGGCCATGGCCGAGTAGCCGATGAGCACGATGACGGTGGTGGTGACGGCGGACACCAGCGACGGCAGGGCCTGCGGCAGCAGCACCTTGCGGACGATGGTGGGGATCGAGCCGCCCATCGCCTGGACGGCCTCGACCAGCCCGTGGTCGACCTCGCGGATGGCCGTCTCGACGAGTCGCGCGAAGAACGGGATGGCGCCGATCGCCAGCGGCACGATCATCGCGGTGGGGCCGATGAACGTGCCGACGATCAGGGTGGTGAACGGGATCAGCGCGATCAGCAGGATCATGAACGGCAGCGAGCGGCCGATGTTCACGATCGCCCCGACGGCCTTGTTGACCACGGCGTTCTGGAGCAGTCCGCCCTTGTCGGTGAGGACCAGCAGAATGCCGAGGGGCAGTCCGCCGGCGAGGGTGACGAGCGCGGACCACAGCACCATATAGAGGGTGTCGATGGTCCCCTGGGACAGCAGGGGCTGCATCTCCGACCAGGTCACTTGGCATCTTCCTTCACTGGTGCGGGGCTCTGCGCGGGGACGGTGGCTGCCGCGTCGGCGCCTGTGTCCGCGTCGTCCACGATCTCGGCCTGGAGACCCTGTTCGCGCAGGAAGCCGATCGGGACGACGTTGTCCTCGTAGGCGCCGGGCAGCTCGATCCGCATCCGGCCGATCTGCCGCCCGCCGACGGTGTCCATCGCGGCACCCAGGATCGATATGTCGATGTTGTAGGTCCTGGCGAGCTGGGAGATCACCGGCTGGGTCGCGGCGGCTCCGAGGAAGGTGACGTCGAGGACCGTACGGCCGGGACCCGAGGCCGTACCGCCCACCGGGAACAGCTCCTGCGCCAGCTGCGATCCAGGGGTGGCGAGCAGTTCGCCGACCGTGCCGGACTCGACGATCCGGCCCTTGCGCATCAGCGCCGCCGAGTCGCAGATCGTCTTCACGACCTCCATCTCGTGCGTGATGAGCAGCACCGTCAGACCGAGCTGCCGGTTGAGGTCGCGCAGCAGTTGGAGGATCGAGCGGGTGGTCTCCGGGTCCAGGGCGCTCGTCGCCTCGTCGGAGAGCAGCACCTTGGGGTTGCCGGCCAGCGCGCGGGCGATTCCGACCCGCTGCTTCTGGCCGCCGGAGAGCTGGGCCGGATACGCCTTGGCCTTGTCGGCGAGACCGACCAGATCCAGCAGCTCCAGGGCGCGGCGCGTACGTTCCTGGCCCGCCACGCCGAGGATCTCCAGCGGCAGTTCGACGTTGTCCCTGACCGTGCGGGAGGACAGCAGATTGAAGTGCTGGAAGACCATGCCGATCGAACTGCGCGCCCGGCGCAGCTCCTTGCCCGCCCGCCGGCCGCGGCCGGCGAGTGCGGTGAGGTCCTGGCCGTCGACGGTGACCGTACCGGCGGTGGGGCGTTCGAGGAGATTGACGCAGCGGATGAGCGACGACTTCCCGGCGCCGCTCTGTCCCACGACTCCGAAGACCTCGCCCTCGCGGACATGCAGGTCGACGCCGTCGAGCGCGGTGACTTCACGGCCGCGTGACTGGGCGGACCGGTAGATCTTCGTCAGGCCCGTAGTAGTGATCACAGGGGTTTCCATCACTGTCGAGTGCGCGGCGAGGGGTCCGCCGGGCACGGGGCATTCGTCATTCCGACATGGCGCGCTGACGCGGTGGGTGACCGGGAGGCGACGCACACGGGGGCAGGCACGCTGCGCCGGCCGGCCTTCGGACCATGGCTCTCATGGCCTTACGGGGTACGGACGCGGCTCGGCCGTCGGGTCTCGCTTCGGGGCGCGAGGCTCAGGCAGGGGCCCTCAGTTGGCGCACATTCGACACAGACAACGAGCACCGGGCGTGTGGTTCGCCTCGGTCGCGGGGGCGCGGTAGCTCGTTGTGGTCATGCCGTAAGTAAAACAGACGTGAGGATGGACGCCTGGGGGTTGTCCGTATAGCGGACAACTTCGCCGCACCATACGGACACCTCGTCGAGGTCCACGACGGTCGATGATGGCCCCTATCGGGCGGTACGGATCCCCGCCGCATGGGCCGTGACCTGCGCGGATATCGCCGAGTCGGGAACGCCCACAACAGTCGGCGTCCGCTCGGAGTGGTCGCGCGCTGTGGTCAAGGCCACGGTCCCGGGTGCTCGGAGCCACCGGGCGCGGAGGCACCGGCCTCGCGGGGGCGCGCGCGGCGGGCCTTTCGCCCCGTAATACGCTCGGGCCCATGCTTGTCGCCCTGACGGTCGCGGTCTCCGTGGCCGCGCTCGCCCTCGCCGCCTGGTGCGGCTTCGCCGCCTACCGCGACCAGCCCACCAAGGACTGGCACTTCATCGGCATGGCCGTGGTGTCGGTGCTCGCGCTGGCGCAGCTGGTCGTCGGGATCGTGCAGCTGGCGCGCGGCGAGCAGGCCGACGAGGGCTCGGTGATCTTCGTCTCGTATCTGCTCGGCGCGCTGTTCGCGGTCCCCGCGGCCGGGTTCCTGTCGCTGAGCGAGCGGACCCGCTGGGGCTCGGTCACGGTCGCCGCCGGAGCGGTCGTCCTGGCCGTGCTGGAAGTACGGCTCCATGACATCTGGGAAGGCTGACGACATGACCACCGAAGGCGCCGACGGGGCACCGGTCAGGCTGGTCCGGGGTCCTGGGCTGCTGCTGGTCTGGCTGTACGGCGTGATGTCGGTCGGCGCGGTCTCCCGGTCCGTCTACCAGATCGCCACCGAATTCGACCGCGCGCCACTGGCCTACGCGCTCTCCGCCGTCGCCGCCGCGGTCTACGCGTTCATCACCTACACGCTGGTACGCGGCGGGGAGACGGCACGGAAGGCCGCTCTGCTCTGCTGCGCCGCGGAGCTGGTGGGCGTACTGACCGTCGGGACATGGACGCTGGCCGATCCGTCGGCCTTCCCGGACGCCACGGTCTGGTCGGACTACGGGATGGGCTACCTCTTCATTCCGGTGCTGCTGCCGGTCACCGGCATTCTGTGGCTGCGCAAGAGCCGTCGATAGCGTCGATGGACCGCATCGCCGCTCGTCGCGGGTGATCGGGAAGCGGAACCCCCTTCGTACCCCTGAGGCCATGCCACTGGGGTCGTGCCGCCGGGGATTCCGCCCTCACGTCAGGCGCTGGCGACGTACGCCCCGACGGCCGCGGCCTCCGTCGCGGCTTCCTTCTCCAGGGTGACCAGTCTCAGTCGGGGGCCCGCCTGCTCCGTCGACACCGGGGCGTAGCCGCGGCTGCGGTAGAGCCGCAGATTGCCCTCGCTGCGGTGGCCGGTGAAGAGCTGGAAGCGCTGGGCCGCCGGCTGTCCCGCGAAGTGCGTCTCGATGGCGTCGAGCAGCCGTCCGCCGAGGCCGTGGCGCCGCATCCGGGGATGGACGATGAGCTTGGCGATCCGGGCGGTGCCCGTCGCGTCGATACTGCCGCGCACCGACGCCACCACTTCGTCGCCGAGCCTGGCCACCAGGCCGTGGCCCTGGGCGAGTTCGGCCCGCAGGTCGTCGAGCGTCTGGGTCAGGGGCTCGATGGTGTAGTCGCCGTACAGCTCGGCCTCGTTCTGGTAGCACAGGTACTGCAGCTTCAGGATCTGTTCAGCGTCCTGCGCGCTCGCCGCTGAGATGGTCACGCTCATGCCCATGTGTGCATGCCTCCCGCTCACTTGGTCCGCCGGTGGTCTACCGCTCCTTTCCCCCGAGTTCAGGAGCCGCAACCCCGGCCGCCAGCATTCTGCGCAGGCATCCCAGGCATCTGGAACGTAACGGTCCCAAACTGCCCTGTGACATACCCAACTCCCCCGCGATCTCACGGTAGGTGAGGTCCTCCGGCGACAGCATCGCGGTCAGGACCAGCGGACAGCGTCCGGGGGTACGGCCGACCGCCGCGCGGAGCGTCTGCCTCCGGTCGGTGCGCAGCGCGGCTCGCTCGGGGTCGGACTCGGGCCCGGCGGCGGGTTCGTAGCGGTACGGGAGTTCGCGGGCGGCGGTGCGCCGGGCGCGGCGGGCCTCGGCCCGTACGACATCCCGTACCCAGCGCGCGGTGTCGCCGGGCCAGGGCTCGGCGGCCGGCCGTTCCAGCAGCCGTACCCAGGCGGCCTGTTCGAGGTCTCCTGGCTCGGTCCCGGCCCCCGGAGCCTCCGCCGCCGCCTCCGCGCGCACCAGCGGAAGCAGCGCGTGGACGAGAGCCGTCGACCGCGCGGACTCCGACGGGCGGACGGAGGCCGGCGGGCGGTGCGCCATGGGCTGGGGCGGTCGGGAAGCGGGGAGGGGCCGGATGGGCCGGACTGATGTCATGCCCGCCGTGACGTCCGTGCGACGACGGGCGGTTGCTCCCCGGCCGGGCGGTCACCCGACCGGGGCACGCGCGCTCAGCGGCTGACGAAGTCCGCCCGCGCCAGCAGACCGGTGTCCGGGTTGTCGGTGAAGATGCCGTCGATGCCCTGCTCGAAGTAGGCCCGGAAGGCGCCGAAGGCATCGCCGTACGCGTTCGGGTCCGTACCGCGCCGGAAGTCCGCCGGCAGGAAGGCGTTCTCGTCGCGCAGCGTGTACGGGTGGAGGATCAGCCCCTTCGCGTGCGCGTCCCGTACCAGCGTGGTGGGCGTGCCCAGCTTGCCCGTGGCGTCCTTCGGGATGATCAGGTCGAGCGTCGGGCCGATGCCCTGCGCGTAGGACGCGATCCACTTCAGGCCCTCGGGCTTGACCAGATCGGCGACCGTACGCGGGTCGTTCGCGACCTTGAAGTCCCACGGGCGGGTGCCGGCGGCGTCGAGCAGGACGACGCGCGGCGAGGAGACCAGCTTCGCCATCCGCTGCATGCTGCTCGGCTCGAAGGACTGGAGGAAGATGGCGGAGTCCTTGCGGTCACGCCCGTAGCGGCGCAGCAGCTTCGCGAGGGGCTCCTCCAGGCCGAGGCCGAGACCGCGGAAGTAGGTGGGGTGCTTGGTCTCGGTGTACAGCCAGATCTTGCGGCCGAGGCGGCGGCCCTGCTCGTCCGCCCAGCGCAGCACCTCTTCGAAGGTGGGGACGTCCCAGCGGCCGTCGTAGAGCGTGTTGCGCTGCCGGACGCCGGGGATGCGCTCCTTGGCGCGCAGCGTCTTCAGCTCGGCGAGCGTGAAGTCCTCGGTGAACCAGCCGGTGAGGCTGACGCCGTCGATGCTCTTGGTGGTCTTGCGGCCCGCGAACTCCGGGTGGTCCGCGACATCGGTCGTGGCCGTGATGTCGTTCTCGTGACGGCACACCAGATGGCCGTCCTTGGTGGGCACCAGGTCCTGCTCGATCACATGCGCGCCGAGGTCGAGGGCGAGCTGGTACGAGCCGAGGGTGTGCTCGGGACGGTAGCCGCTGGCTCCGCGGTGGCCGATGATCGTGGGTACGGGCAGGGCCGGCTTCGCCGGTCCGTGGCCGCCCCGACCCGTTTCAACAGCGCGCTCGGCAGCCTGCGCCGAGGCGGGCAGCGCCACGGCCGCCGAGCCGAGCACCGCCGCTCCGAGTACGGTCCGCCGTCCGGGCGTATTCCGCGCACCCTGTGTCATGAACGCTCCTCGATGTGATGTCCCGCACCTGTCAACGACTGCCAAACGAGGGCCGAGCGTAGGCGGCCACGCCTTCCGTACGGGAGACCCTGGGCGAACGTGGCGGAAACTCACGTCAACAGCGTGTATCCGGTCGGTGAACCCGATGTGCGCTCGTGTGGAGTTGCGAGTACCGTCCTCACCTGCAGAGATTTAGAGGCCGGGCGAAGAGGCCGCGCGACGCCGCCCCACCTCTTCGCCCGGCCTCAAAGTCGGCCGTCCAGCAACTTCGCACGACACCGGAGGAACCGTTGTCCCGCTTCGCGCTCATCAAGGCAGCGCTCGGACCGATCATGCGCCTGATGTTCCGCACCCGTGTGGAAGGCGCCGAGAACATTCCGGGGAGCGGGCCGGTGATCCTCGCCGGCAACCATCTCACCTTCATCGACTCGATGATCCTGCCGCTGGTCTGTGACCGTCAGGTCTTCTTCATCGGCAAGGACGAGTACGTCACCGGCAAGGGCCTCAAGGGCAGGCTGATGGCCTGGTTCTTCACCGGCGTGGGCATGATCCCGGTGGACCGCGACGGTGGCCGGGGCGGGGTCGCGGCGCTGATGACGGGCCGTCGGATCCTGGACCAGGGCAATATCTTCGGTATCTATCCGGAGGGCACCCGCTCCCCCGACGGCCGGCTGTACCGGGGCCGTACGGGCATCGCGCGGCTGACGCTGATGACGGGCGCCCCGGTGGTGCCCTTCGCCATGATCGGTACGGACAAGCTCCAGCCGAACGGCTCGGGCATGCCCCGGACCGGCAAGGTGACCGTGCGCTTCGGCAAGCCGATGGAGTTCTCGCGGTACGAGGGCATGGACCGCGACCGGTATGTGCTGCGGGCGGTGACGGACTCGGTGATGACCGAGGTCATGGAGCTGTCCGGGCAGGAGTACGTGGACATGTACGCCACGAAGGCGAAGGCGGCGTAACCCGTTCGGGCGCCGAGGGCTTCCATGCCCTTGCTCCCGGCGCCCGTCAGGGCTCGACACCCCGTCAGTGCTCCACGCCGTCCTCCAGCTTCTGGCCGCGCAGCAGGAACCAGGCCACCACCGACGTGGCCAGCAGCACCGCCGCGCCCACCCCCGCCGCGAAGCGCAGACCGTCCACGAACGCCTCCTGAGCCGCCGCCACCAGCGCCGCCCCGGAGTGCCCCGGGAGTCCGGCGGCGGCCTCCACGGCGCCGCCCAGGGACTCGTGCGCGGCCGAGGCCGCGTCGGCCGGGACACCGGACGGGGTGGGGAAGCCCCGGTAGACGCCGGTGACGATCGAGCCGAGCAGCGCGATACCGAGCGCCGCGCCCAGTTCGTACGCGGTCTCCGACACCGCGGAGGCGGAACCGGCGTGCTCCTTGGGGACGCTGGAGAGAATCACATCGGCGGTGACGGTGAAGGAGAAGCCCGCGCCCACGCCGACGATCAGCAGGACAGCCCCCAGCAGCGGATAGCCGGTGGACTGGCTGATGGTGACCAGCGCCGCGAGGGACAGACCGATCGCCGCGAGCCCGCCGGCCACCACGGACCGTACGGAGTAACGGCGGGCGATGGTTCCGGCGAGGAGTCCCGCCGCCACCGCGCCGACGGCGGCGGGCAGTTCGGCCAGCCCCGCTTCCAGCGGCCGGCGGCCCTGCACCAGCTGCAGATACTGCGACAGGAAGAAGACCAGCCCGGAGAGGCCGAGGATGGTCAGCAGATCGGCCAGGACCGCGCCGGAGAAGCCCCGGTGGTGGAAGAGCCGTATGTCGAGCAGCGGGGCGGGCAGCGTGAGCTGGCGCCGTACGAACCAGTGGAGCGCGCCCGCGCCCAGCAGGCCCACGACCACGACGTCCCAGCCAGGACCGTGCGCGGCCGCTTCCTTGATCGCGTATACGACGCCGACGACGCCGACCAGGGAGAGCACCACGCTCGTCAGGTCCCAGGGACCCGGCGCGGGGTTCTTCGACTCGGGCAGCGTCTTGATGCCGACGATCACCAGAACGGCCATCACGGGCAGATTGATCAGGAAGACCGAGCCCCACCAGAAGTGCTCCAGCAGGAAGCCGCCGACGACCGGACCGACCGCCGCGCCCGCGGAGGCCATCGCGCCCCAGATGCCGATGGCGAGGCTGCGTTCCCTGGGGTCGTGGAAGATATTGCGGATCAGGGCGAGGGTGGCGGGCATCAGGGTCGCGCCCGCGACGCCGAGCAGCGCCCTGGCCACGATCATCATTTCCGGGGTGGTCGCGTACGCGTTGAGTACGGAGACCCCGCCGAAGGCGACCGCGCCCGTCAGCAGCAGCTTCTTGCGGCCGATCCGGTCGCCGAGGCTGCCCATGGAGACCAGCAGACCGGCGATGACGAAGGAGTAGATGTCGCCGATCCAGAGGAGCTGGGTGCCGGTCGGCTTGAGGTCCTCGCTGAGGAACGGTGTGGCGAGGCCCAGAACGGTGGCGTCGACGGCCACCAGCAGCACAGCGAGGACGAGCACGGTGAGCGCGATCCAGCGCCCGGGACGGGGCGTCTGATCGCTCTCCGCCGCGGTGAGGTGGGTGCTGGTCATTGCTTCACACTCCGTCGTGCTCCGCCGAGCAGCAACTCGGCGATCATGTACGGGAAATCCTTGGGGGCGGCGCGGCCGTCGTGGACGGTCCAGGCGCCGGCGCTGATCAGTCCGTAGAAGGCGTCCGTCAGCCAGGCGTGGCTGAGGTCGATACGGAACACGCCTTCCTCCTGGCCGCGCCGGAAGAGCGCGGAGATCCGGGCGTCGGTGCGGTTCCAGCCGTCGTAGACATCGCCCTCGAAGAGCTGGTTCTCGGTGAGGAGGAAGGCGAGCAGCCCGGCGGAGGGCTCGACGCTCGCGATCAGCCGGCGCAGCGCCTCGTCCGCCGGGCCCTCGTCGAGCCGGGCGTCGTCGAGGGCCGTCTCCAGCTCCTTGAGGCCCAGCTCCTCCAGCGCCTTGATCAGCGCGTCCCGCCCGGCGAAGTGGCGGTGCAGCGTCGCTCGCCCTATCCCCGCGGACCGGGCGACCTCGTCCATGGTGGCGGTGGCCCTGCGGGTGAGAAGGGCGGCGGCGGTGCGCAGCACCTGTTCACGATCGACGGTCATGAGACGACCATAACCCACATGAGACACCAATGTCTCATTCGATACAGCGCTGAACCACTACCCCGCGCACTACCCAGAGGGAAGGAACCCGCGTATGAAGTCGCGTATGGACTCGCGTACGAAGCCACTGCTGCTGATCGATGTCGACGGTCCGCTGAACCCGTATCTCGCCCTCGCGGCCGAGGGGGCGCCGGAAGGGTACGTACGGCACTGGATGCGGCCCTCGGGCTGGCCCGCGGATCAGCCGCTGCCCGTGCTGCTCAACCCGGAGCACGGAGTGGAACTGCTGGCGCTCGCCGACCGCTACGAGCTGGTCTGGGCCACCACGTGGGAGAACGACGCCAATGAGTGGATCGCGCCGGTCCTCGGGCTGCCGGAGCTGCCGTACGTCGAGTGGTCCGGCCCGGAGCGCAGGGCCCCGCTCGGGACCTTCTGGAAGACGCCGTACGTACTGGAGTACGCGGCCGGACGGCCCTTCGCCTGGGTCGACGACGAGATCACCTCGTACGACCGCGCGTGGACGGACCAACGCCACCTCGCCGCCGCCCTGTTGATGCGTATCGATCCCCGGATCGGGCTGACCCGTCCGGACTTCGACACGCTCGCGGAGTGGGCGGCGGCGCTGTAGCGGCGAACGGCTCCAGGAGAGCCGGTTACTTCGGTGGCGGGGGCTACTTCTTGGCGTTCGCCCAGGCGTGCTGTATCACCAGATCGGCCTTGACCTCGGAGAGCTGGACGGCGACGGCCGACGGGGCCGTACCGCCCCGGCCGTTGCGGGAGGCCAGCGAGCCCGGCACATTGAGCACCGTCCGCACCTCGGGGGTGAGGTGCTCGGAGATCTTCGCGAACTGCTCGTCCGTCAGATCGGCCAGCTCGATACCGAGCGTCTCGCACTCCTTGACGCACTCCCCCGCGACCTCGTGCGCCACCCGGAACGGCACGCCTTGCCTGACCAGCCACTCGGCGATGTCCGTGGCGAGCGAGAAGCCGGCCGGTGCCAGCTCCGCCATCCGCTCCCGGTTGACGGTCAGCGTGGCCATCATGCCGGTGAAGGCCGGCAGCAGGACCTCCAGCTGGTCGCAGGAGTCGAAGACCGGCTCCTTGTCCTCCTGGAGGTCGCGGTTGTACGCGAGCGGCAGCGCCTTCAGCGTGGCCAGCAGCCCGGTGAGATTGCCGATGAGCCGGCCGGACTTGCCGCGCGCCAGCTCGGCGATGTCCGGGTTCTTCTTCTGCGGCATGATCGACGAGCCGGTGGAGAAGGCGTCGTGGAGGGTGACGAAGGAGAACTCCTTCGTGTTCCAGAGAATGATCTCCTCGGCGATCCGCGACAGATTGACGCCGATCATCGCGGTGACGAAGGCGAACTCGGCGACGAAGTCACGGGAGGCCGTGCCGTCGATCGAGTTCCCGACCGAGCCGCGCTCGAAGCCGAGGTCGGCGGCGACCGCCTCGGGGTCGAGCCCGAGCGAGGACCCCGCCAGCGCGCCGGAGCCGTACGGGGAGACCGCCGTGCGCTTGTCCCACTGCCGCAGCCGCTCCGCGTCCCGGGACAGCGACTGCGCGTGCGCCAGCACATGGTGGGCGAAGAGGACGGGCTGGGCGTGCTGGAGGTGCGTACGGCCGGGCATCGCGACGTCCGGGTGCGCCTCGGCGAGCCCGACCAGCGCGTCCTGGAGGTCCGCGATCAGGCCGCCGATGACCCGGGCGTGGTCACGGAGGTACATCCGGAAGAGCGTGGCGATCTGGTCGTTACGGGACCGCCCGGCGCGCAGCTTGCCGCCGAGGTCGGCGCCGAGCCGCTCCAGCAGGCCGCGCTCCAGCGCGGTGTGGACGTCCTCGTCCGCGACGGTGCCGGTGAACGAGCCGTCGGCGACATCGGCCTCCAGCTGGTCGAGACCGGCCAGCATGCGGGTCAGCTCATCGGCGGTGAGCAGCCCGGCCTTGTGCAGCACGCGGGCGTGGGCGCGGGAGCCGGCAATGTCGTACGGCGCGAGCCGCCAGTCGAAGTGGACGGACGCGGACAAGGCTGCCAGCGCCTCCGCCGGACCGTCGGCGAACCGGCCGCCCCAGAGCCGGACATCACCGTTGCTGCTGCTCACTGCTGCTCCTCAGAAGGGATCGGGAAGTACGACCGCCTCCCCGCCGCGGAGGAACGGGGAGGCGGACTGTCAAACGGTTGGGATCAGGCGAGGTCACGCCGAGCGGCGATCTTCGACGAGAGGCCGAAGATCTCGATGAAGCCCTGCGCCTTGGACTGGTCGAACGTGTCGCCCGAGTCGTACGTCGCGAGGTTGAAGTCGTACAGCGACTCGTCCGACTTCCGGCCGGTGACAACGGCCCGGCCGCCGTGCAGGGTCATCCGGATGTCGCCGGTGACATGCTGGTTGGCCTCGTTGATGAAGCCGTCCAGGGCGCGCTTGAGCGGCGAGAACCACAGGCCGTCGTAGACGATCTCGCCCCAGCGCTGCTCGACCTGCCGCTTGTAGCGGGCCAGCTCGCGCTCGACGGTGACGTTCTCCAGCTCCTGGTGCGCGGTGATCAGCGCGATGGCGCCGGGGGCCTCGTAGATCTCCCGGGACTTGATGCCGACGAGCCGGTCCTCGACCATGTCGATCCGGCCGATGCCCTGGGCGCCGGCCCGCTCGTTGAGCTGCTGGATCGCCTGGAGGACGGTGACGGGCTTGCCGTCGATGGCGACGGGCACGCCCTCCTTGAAGGAGACGATGACCTCGTCGGCCTCGCGGGGCGTGGCCGGGTTCGAGGTGTACTCGTACACGTCCTCGATCGGACCGTTCCAGATGTCCTCCAGGAAGCCCGTCTCGACGGCCCGCCCGAAGACGTTCTGGTCGATGGAGTACGGGGACTTCTTGGTGGTCGCGATCGGGAGGTTCTTCTGCTCGCAGAAGGCGATCGCCTTGTCGCGGGTCATCGCGTAGTCGCGGACCGGGGCGATGCACTTCAGATCCGGGCCGAGGGCGGTGATCCCGGCCTCGAAGCGCACCTGGTCGTTGCCCTTGCCCGTGCAGCCGTGGGCGACGGTGCCGGCGTTGTGCTTCTTCGCGGCGGCGACGAGGTGCTTGACGATCGTCGGCCGGGAGAGGGCGGAGACCAGCGGGTAGCGGTCCATGTAGAGGGCGTTGGCCTTGATCGCCGGGAGGCAGTACTCCTCGGCGAACTCGTCCTTCGCGTCCGCGACCTCGGCTTCGACGGCACCGCAGGCGAGCGCGCGCTTGCGGATGACGTCCAGGTCCTCGCCGCCCTGGCCGACGTCCACGGCAACGGCGATGACCTCGGCGCCCGTCTCCTCGGCGATCCAGCCGATGGCGACGGAGGTGTCCAGGCCGCCCGAGTAGGCGAGTACGACGCGCTCGGTCACGGGTTTCTCCTTACGGTGCATTCACTGACAGGTATAACTATGCGATGCACCGTATGGTTTTGTCAACGCGCTCCCCCGCGGACCTCCGCGGCGAGCAACAGGGCATGGCTGTGCCGCGTGTCCTTGGTGGCCGTGAGCAGGGTGAGCGTGTCCTCGGCGGCCAGTTCACGCAGCCGTACGAGGGCCTGCTCAGGGCCGGGTCCGGTGAGTTCGGCGGCGTACCGGCCGGCGAATTCCTCGAACCGCGCCGGATCGTGTCCGTACCACTTGCGCAGCTCCGCCGAGGGCGCGGCGTCCTTCAGCCACTCGTCCAGCGCGGCCTCGCTCTTGGCCAGTCCGCGCGGCCAGAGCCGGTCCACCAGTACCCGGGTGCCGTCGCCGGGCTCCGGCGCCTCGTACACCCGGCGTACTCGGACCTCGCGTCCCTCGGTGCCGCTCTTCGTCTTCCGCTCCTTCGTCATCGTTCCATCGTGCGACCGTCGGGGCCGTCCCACCCGTTGGAAACGGCCTTCCCGCCGGGCCCCCAGCGCCGATAATCCAGAACATGGGTAAGCGATACGAACGGATCGACGGCCGGATTCGGACCTTCATCGAGGAACAGCCCGTCTTCTTCACCGCCACCGCGCCGCTGGCGGCCGACGGCCATGTCAATCTCTCGCCCAAGGGGCGGGCCGGGACCCTCGTCGTGATCGACGAGCTGACCCTCGCCTATCTGGACTTCGGCGGCAGCGGCGCCGAGACCATCGCGCATCTGCGGGAGAACGGCCGCATCACCCTGATGTGGTGCGCGTTCACCGGACCGCCCAAGGTGCTGCGGGTGCACGGACGGGGGGAGCCGGTCTTCCGGGACGATCCACGCTGGGGCGAGTACATCCGCCTCTTCGCGGACGCCGACGGGCCCGGCGCCCGCGCGATCATCGTGATCCACGCCGAGCGCATCGGTGACGCCTGCGGTTTCGCCGTCCCCTTCATGGACTACCGGGAGGAGCGCACCCAGCACGCCGAGCACTTCGGCCGGAAGTCGGACGAGGAGTTCGCCGCGTACTGCGAGAAGAAGGACCATGTCGGGGTGAGCCTGGACGGGCTGCCGGCGCTGCCGCTGCCGCTCCCGGCACGCGCGGACTGAGGGGCCGCTTCCGGTCGGCCCCGCCGTCCGGCGCACCGCCGTCCGGCGCACCGCCGTTCGGAGCAGCGGAGAGGCCGCCGCCGCCCCGGCGGCATACGGTCCGGGCATGCGCATCGCTCTCGTACTCGGCTCCGTCCTGCTCACCGTCGCCACGCTCACGGCCGCGTCCCCCGGGGCGCCGTCCGCCGGGGCGCCGTCCGCCGGGGCGCCGTCCGCCGAGGTGCCGCTTCCCGAGCGGATGGCGGACACCGGCGGCGGCAGCCAGCTGATCACCGCCGAGGCCCCGGAGCCCGGAGCCACCACCGGCCGGGTGACCTGGTGGGACCGGCGCGGCGCGCGGTGGGTGGCGGCCGGTTCCGCCAAGGCGCGCTTCGGAGCGGGCGGGCTGACCGAGGGCCGGTCGCGCAAGCAGGGCACCTCGACCACCCCGACCGGGCTGTACGGCCTGCCGTACGGATTCGGCCTCGCGCCCGCGCCGGACGGGACGAGCGTCGGCTACCGCCCGGTGACGGAGCGGTCCTGGTGGTGCCAGGACAATGAGTCGCGGGCGTACAACCGCTGGGTGGAGGGGCTGCCGTCGGACTGCCGGGCGACGGAGTCCGAGCGTCTGGCCGACTACCCGTCCCAGTACGACCTCGCGCTGGTGATCGGCTTCAACTACGACCGGCCGGTGCGCGGCCGGGGCGCCGGGATCTTCCTGCACGTCAACGGCGAGGGCGCGACCGCCGGATGTGTCTCCGTACCGGCCGACGCGATGAGCGCCGTCCTGGCCTGGGCCGATCCGGACCGCCGTCCGCATATCGCGATCGGTACGTCCTCGGGACCGACGGCCATCACCTCCGTGAGGGCCGCCGAGAGCGCCACCTGACCGGCCCCCGGGCTCTTCTCCGCGCCCTCCGTTGAACTCTCCGCCGCTCACATCCGTATCGCCGGGCACGGAGGCAACGGAGGAGCAGTCCTGTGGCGATGTTGCACAACGGCCGGGCCGCCAGAAGGCAGACCCTGCGCGCGATCCGCCCGCGACGGTCGGGCGCGCTGCCCGTGCTGGCGGTCTGCTGGGCGGGGGCGGCGGCCGTCCTGGCCCTGTGGTGGCAGAACACCCCGGTCGTCCGTCTCGACGCGGCGGAGTGGCTGACCGGAGCGGGCCGGCTGACCGGGCTGCTCGGCGGATACGCGATCGCGATCGTGGTGCTGCTGATGGCCCGGATCCCCGCGCTGGAGCGGCGGGTGGGCTCCGACCGGGTGACGCGCTGGCACGCGACGGGCGGGCGGTACGCGGTCGGGCTGGTGATCGCCCATGTCCTGCTGACCGTCTGGGGGTACGCGGTCCGGGCCGGTACCGGTCTCGTGGAGCAGGGCGCCGGCGTCGTCCTCGAATACCCCCGGATGATCGAGGCGGCCATCGGAACCGTGCTCTTTCTCGTGATCGGCGGTGTCTCGGCGGGGGCGGTGCGCCGCCGGGTGCGCTACGAGACCTGGTACTACCTCCATCTGCTCACCTACGCCGCCGTCTATCTGACGTTCTGGCATCAACTCGCCACCGGAGCCGAGTTCGTCGGGAACCCGGCGGCCCGGACGGTCTGGTACGTGCTGTACGGCGCGGCGGGCGCGCTGCTGATCCGGTACCGCGTACTGGCCCCGATCCAGCTCAACCGGCGCCACCGGATGCGGGTCGAGAAGACCGTGTACGAGTCGCCCGGCGTGGTCTCCGTACTGATCACCGGCCGGCGGCTGCACCGGCTCGGCGCCCAGCCCGGCCAGTTCTTCCGCTGGCGGTTCCTCACCGACGGGCTGCGCTGGAGTTCCAATCCGTACTCCCTGTCCGCGGCGCCCCGGCCGGATCTGCTGCGGATCACCGTCAAGGCGAACGGCGGGCACAGCGCGGCCCTGTCCCGGCTGGAGCCGGGCACCCGGGTCTGGGCGGAGGGCCCGTACGGCGCCCTGACAGCCGCCCGGCGCAGCAAGGAGAAGGTGCTGATGATCGCGGGCGGCGCCGGCATCACGCCGATGCGGGCGCTGTTCGAGACGCTGCCCGGCGGGCCCGGTGATCTGACGCTGCTCTACCGGGCGAGCAAGACCGAGGATCTGGCGCTCTGGGCCGAGCTGCGGGAGATCGCGTCGGCGCGCGGCGCCCGGCTGCTGTACGCGGTCAACGGGCCGGACGGCGTGCGGCCCGAGATCACCCCGCGGCGGCTGCGGGAGCTGCTGCCGGACATCGGGGACCACGATGTCTATCTCTGCGGGCCCGCGGGGCTCGCCCGTCAGTCGTACGAGGCCCTGCGCGAGGCGGGCGTGCCCACCCGTCGTATCCATCACGAGTCCTTCGAACTGTGAGGCAGCCGAATGAAACCGACGAAGACGAGGCATCCGCTCCGGCGGATCATGATCGGCGCCGCCGCGACGGCGTCGGGCGTTGTCCTGCTGCTCGCGCTGAAGCAGCCCGGCGGGACGCCGGTGGCCGGGGCGCCGGTGGGGGCGGGGGCCGGTACGGGGGTGTCCGCCACGGCGGGCGCCGGCGGGTCCACGGCTGAGCCCGGCGGTGGGGCCGGGGTCGGAGCCGGGGACGGGGCCGGAGAGCCCGCTGCCGGCGGCTCGCGGACCGTGGTCGGGGATGCCGTGGACACCCAGTACGGGCCCGTCCAGGTCCGGATCACCGTCGCCGGCGGCAAGATCACCAAGTCCGAGGCGGTCCAGGCCCCCGACGCCGACGCGCGCAGCCAGTCGGTCACCGCCGACGCCGTCCCCCAGCTCGACCAGGCGGCCGTCACCGCCCAGAACGCCCGGATAGACGCCGTCTCCGGAGCCAGCTACACCAGCCAGGGCTACCGGGACTCGCTGCAGAGCGCGCTCGACAAGGCGGGTGTCTGATGGCGCCCGACACCGCCCGGCTGCGCCATGTCGAGGAGTCGATGGGCACGGTCTTCTCGTTCGACATCCGGGGGGTACAGGACGAGCCCCGGGTCCGCGCCGGGCTGCACGCGGCCGTGGCCTCGCTGCACCGCGCCGACGAGCTCTTCTCGACGTTCCGTCCGGACAGCCAGATCCTGCGGCTGGGGCGGGGAGAGCTCGCCCTGTCCGCGTGCGCGCGGGAGGTCGTCGAGGTGCTGGAGCTGTGCGCGGCGGCGGAGCGGGAGAGCGCGGGATGGTTCACCACCCGCTACGCGGGCGGTCTCGATCCGACGGGGCTGGTGAAGGGCTGGGCGGTGGAGCGTGCCGTACGGATGATCGCCTCGTCCGGGGCCGGTTCGGTGTGTCTCAACGGCGGTGGCGACATCCAACTGCTCGGCGGGCCCTGGCGGGTGGGGATCTCCGACCCGCTGCGCCCCGGCGGGCTGGCCACGGTCATCGAGACCGGCGAGGGGCTGGGCGTGGCCACCTCGGGACCCGCCGAGCGCGGCTGCCATGTCCTCGATCCGTACACGGGCCGGCCACCGGTCGGCGGGCTCGCCTCGGTCACCGTGGTCTGCCCGGAGGGGCTGACCACGGCCGACACCCGCGCGACGGCCGCGTACGCGATGGGCGAGCGGGCGCGCGGCTGGCTGGAGGCGCTGCCGGGCGCCGAGGGCTTCGCCGTCATGCCCGACGGCCGTACGTGGACGACGAGCGGCTTCCACCGCTATGTCGCCAAGGTCAGCGCCTGAGCGGAACCCACGACCGGGCTCTGAACTCCCCCGCTCTCAGCGGTCGTTCTGGGCCAGCTTCAGCAGATGGTCCGCGAGCGCCTGGCCGCCCGCCGGGTCGCGACTGATCAGCATCAGGGTGTCGTCTCCCGCGATGGTGCCCAGGATGTCGCTCAACTCCGCCTGGTCGATGGCCGAGGCGAGGAACTGCGCCGCGCCCGGCGGCGTACGCAGGACGACGAGATTGGCCGACGCCTCGGCGGAGATGAGCAGTTCACCGGCGAGCCGGCGCATTCGCTCCTCCTTCGCCGACTCCCCGAGCGGGGCGTGCGGGGTACGGAAGCCGCCCTCGCTCGGGACCGCGTAGATCAACTCGCCGCCGGTGTTGCGGATCTTGACCGCGCCCAGTTCGTCCAGGTCCCGGGAGAGCGTCGCCTGCGTGACGCTCAGCCCGTCGTCCGCGAGCACCTTCGCCAGCTGGCTCTGGGAGCGCACCGGCTGCCGGTTGAGGATGTCGACGATCCTGCGGTGGCGGGCGGTTCTGGTCTGCGGTACGGACTGCCCGCCGTGCTCGGTGTCCTGGGCCTCGGTCATCGTCGTCTCATTCTCCGTGTCGTCCATCCCCGTTGGCCGCGTCGAGAATGCCGGGCAGCGCCTCCAGGAGCGCGTCCACCTCGGTGTCGCCGATGATCAGCGGCGGCATCAGCCGTACGACATCCGGAGCGGGCACGTTCACGAGGAACCCGGCACCCTGAGCCGCCTGATGCACCTGGGGCGCGAGTGGCTCGGTGAGCACGATACCCAGGAGCAGTCCCGAGCCGCGGACGTGGGAGACCAGCGGATGGCCGAGACCCTCGATACCGTTCCGCAGTTTCTCGCCGAGCCGCTTCACCTGGTCCAGGAGTCCGCCGGCGGCGAGCGTGTCGAGTACGGCGAGTCCGGCGGCGCAGGCGACCGGGTTGCCGCCGAACGTCGTACCGTGCTGGCCGGGCTTGAGCAGCTCGGCCGCCTCCCCGAAGGCGACGGCCGCGCCGAGCGGCAGACCGCCGCCGAGCCCCTTGGCGAGGGTGACGACATCGGGCTCGACGCCCTGGTGCGCCTGGTGCTCGAACCAGTGCCCCGTCCTGCCGACGCCCGTCTGCACCTCGTCCAGGACCAGCAGCGTGCCGGTGGCGCGGGTGATCTCCCTGGCCGCCTCCAGATAGCCCTTGGGCGGGACGACCACGCCGTTCTCGCCCTGGATCGGCTCGATGATCACGAGGGCCGTCTCTTCGGTGACGGCGGCGCGCAGCGCCTCGGCGTCCCCGTACGGGACGTGGGTGACGTCACCGGGCAGCGGCCGGAAGGGCTCCTGCTTCGCGGGCTGGCCGGTGAGGGCCAGCGCGCCCATCGTGCGGCCGTGGAAGCCGCCGTCGGTGGCGACCATGTGCTGACGGCCCGTCAGCCGGCCGATCTTGAAGGCCGCTTCGTTCGCCTCGGCGCCGGAGTTGCAGAAGAAGACCCGGCCGGGGCGGCCGAAGAGCTGGATCAGCCGCTCGGCGAGCGCGACCGGCGGCTCGGCGATGAAGAGGTTGGAGACATGGCCGAGGGACGCGATCTGCCGCGAGACGGCGTCGACGACGGCGGGGTGCGCGTGGCCGAGGGCGTTGACCGCGATGCCGCCGACGAAGTCGGTGTACTCGACGCCGTCCGCGTCCCGGACCCTGGCGCCCTCTCCGTGGACGAGGGACAGCTTCGGCGTGCCGTAATTGTCCGCCATGACGCTCCGCCAGCGCTGCGCGAGCTTCTCGTTGCCGGTCACTTCGTGGCTCCTTCCTGTCCGTCGGGCACGACCATCGTGCCGATGCCCGAGTCGGTGAAGATCTCCAGCAGGATCGAGTGCGGCACCCGGCCGTCCAGGACGCGCGCGGTCCTGACCCCGTTGCGTACGGCGAACAGGCAGCCCTCCATCTTCGGCACCATCCCGCTGGACAGCTCGGGCAGCAGCTTCTCCAGCTCGGTGGCGGTGAGCCGGCTGATCACGTCGTCGCTGTTGGGCCAGTCCTCGTACAGCCCCTCGACATCGGTGAGGACCATCAGCGTCTCGGCGCCCAGCGCGGCGGCGAGCGCGGCGGCGGCGGTGTCGGCGTTGACGTTGTAGACATGGCCGTCGTCGGCGCTGCGCGCGATGGAGGAGATGACCGGGATCCGGCCGTCCGCCAGCAGCGCTTCGATGGCGCCCGTCTCGATCGCGGTGATCTCGCCGACCCGGCCGATGTCGACCAGCTCTCCGTCGATCCGGGGCCGGTGCCGGGTCGCGGAGATGGTGTGCGCGTCCTCGCCGGTCATCCCGACGGCGAGCGGGCCGTGCTGGTTGAGCAGCCCGACCAGCTCACGCTGGACCTGCCCGGCCAGCACCATCCGTACGACATCCATCGCCTCGGGCGTGGTGACCCGCAGCCCGGCCTTGAACTCGCTGACCAGACCGTGCCGGTCGAGCTGGGCGCTGATCTGCGGACCGCCGCCGTGCACGACGACCGGCTTGAGACCGGCCTGCCGCAGGAAGACGACGTCCTGCGCGAAGGCGGCCTTCAGGTCCTCGTCGATCATGGCGTTGCCGCCGAACTTGATGACGACGGTCTTCCCGTTGTGCCGGGTGAGCCAGGGCAGCGCCTCGATGAGGATCTGCGCCTTGGGCAGCGCGGTGTGCTTACGGGCGGTCATGAGCTGTACGCGCTGTTCTCGTGGACGTACTCGGCGGTGAGGTCGTTGGCCCAGATGACCGCGGAGTCCGTGCCCGCGGCCAGATCGGCGGTGATCCGTACCTCGCGGTACCGCATGTCGACGAGGTCGCGGTCCTCACCGACGGAGCCGTTCCTGCAGACCCAGACGTCGTTGATGGCGACATTGAGCCGGTCGGGCTCGAAGACCGCGCCGGTGGTGCCGATGGCGGAGAGCACCCGGCCCCAGTTGGGATCCTCGCCGTGGATGGCGCACTTGAGGAGGTTGTTACGGGCGATGGAGCGGCCCACCTCGACGGCGTCGTCCTCGGTCGCGGCGTTGATCACCTCGATACGGATGTCCTTGGAGGCGCCCTCGGCGTCACCGATCAGCTGGCGTGCCAGATCGGCGCAGACCGTACGGACGGCCTCGGCGAACTCGTCGTCACCGGGCGCCACCCCGGACGCGCCGGAGGCGAGCAGCAGCACGGTGTCGTTGGTGGACATGCAGCCGTCGGAGTCGACGCGGTCGAAGGTGGTACGGGTGGCGGCGCGCAGCGCGGTGTCCAGGGCCGGCGCCTCGATGTCGGCGTCGGTGGTGAGGACGACGAGCATGGTGGCGAGGCCGGGGGCGAGCATGCCCGCGCCCTTGGCCATGCCGCCGACCGTCCAGCCGTCGCCCTGGACCACCGCGGTCTTGTGCACCGTGTCGGTGGTCTTGATGGCGATGGCGGCCTTCTCGCCGCCGTGCGCGGAGAGCTCGGTGGCGGCCTTCTCGATGCCGGGGAGCAGCTTGTCCATGGGGAGCGGCAGGCCGATCAGTCCGGTGGACGCGACGGCGATCTCCCCGGCGCTGTGCCCGTCCGCGCCCTCGCCGTCCGCTCCCTGGGCGCTGAGGACCTCGGCGGCCTTCTCGGCGGTGGCATGGGTGTCCTGGAAGCCCTTCGGCCCCGTACAGGCGTTGGCGCCACCGGAGTTGAGGACGACGGCGGTCACCGCGCCGCCCTTGAGGACCTGCTCGGACCAGAGGACGGGGGCGGCCTTGACACGGTTGGAGGTGAAGACGCCCGCGGCGGCGCGGCGCGGACCGTTGTTGACCACGAGGGCCAGGTCCGGGCCGCCGTTCTCCTTGATTCCGGCGGCGATGCCCGCTGCCGTGAATCCCTTCGCTGCGGTGACGCTCAAGGTGCCACTCCGATCGTGGAAAGTCCGGTGTCCTCGGGGAGTCCGAGGGCGATGTTCATGCTCTGCACCGCGCCGCCGGCAGTGCCCTTGGTGAGGTTGTCGATGGCGCTGATCGCGATGATGCGGCCCGCGGCCTCGTCGTACGTGACCTGGATCTGTACGGCGTTGGAACCGTAGACGGACGCCGTGGCGGGCCACTGCCCCTCGGGGAGCAGATGGACGAAGGGCTCGTCCGCGAAGGCCTTCTCGTACGCGGCCCTGACCTCCTGCGCCGTGATGCCGGGCTTCGCCTTGGCGGAGCAGGTGGCGAGGATGCCGCGGGGCATGGGGGCGAGGGTGGGCGTGAAGGAGACGGTGACCCGCTCCCCCGCGGCCTCGCTCAGGTTCTGGATCATCTCGGGGGTGTGCCGGTGTCCGCCGCCGACGCCGTACGGGCTCATGGAGCCCATGACCTCGGAGCCGAGCAGATGCGGCTTGGCCGCCTTGCCCGCGCCCGAGGTGCCGGACGCGGCGGTGATCACGGCCTCGGGCTCGGCCAGCCCCACCGCGTACGCCGGGAAGAGCGCGAGCGAGACGGCGGTGGGATAGCAGCCGGGCACCGCGATACGCCTGGACCCCTCCAGCGCGGCGCGGGCACCCGGCAGCTCGGGAAGACCGTACGGCCAGGTCCCGGCGTGGGCGGACCCGTAGAACCGCTCCCAGTCCGCCGCGTCCTTCAGCCGGAAGTCGGCGCCCATGTCGACCACGAGCACCTCGTCACCGAGCCGCTCGGCGACGGCCGCGGACTGACCGTGCGGCAGCGCCAGAAAGACGACCTCATGCCCGGCGAGCACCTCGGGCGTGGTCTCCGCCAGCACCCGGTCCGCGAGCGGCAGCAGATGCGGCTGAAGCCCACCGAGCCGCCGGCCCGCGTTGGAGTTGCCGGTGAGGGCTCCGATCTCGATCCCGGGGTGGCCGAGAAGCAGCCGGAGCAGCTCCCCGCCCGCGTACCCACTGGCTCCCGCCACCGCGGCACGCACCGTACGTACAGCCATCGACAAACCCTCCTCAGTAATGGCATGACTATACGTTTCCCCGCAGCTTTATGCAATGACAGGTGCTGGTGGCGGGCCTGCCGGACGGATGTGACCGAGTTCTTGAGGTGGCCCGTGAGCGGTGGACCCGGCCCACAGGTGAGCCGAGACCCCCGGCGGACCTGCCCGGCTTTCGGAACCAGGCCGATGCGCCCCCGCACCCCCGCGTACCCTCTTCCCCGTGCCTGCCCCATCCCTGCATCACGTCGCCGTCCTCGTGCTTGAGGGTGCGAAGCCTCTCGATGTCGGTATTCCCGCGCAGGTGTTCACGACCCGCGCGAGCATGCCGTACGAGGTGCGGGTGTGCGGCGCGGAATCCGGGCTCGTGACCGGCGGCGACGGCCTGTCGTACTACGTCGCCCACGGCCTCCACGTACTTGAGTGGGCCGACATCGTCTTCGTCCCCGGCTACCGGTTCCCAGACCGCGACGACCCGCCGCAGGCCGTCGTCGATGCGCTGATCGGGGCCCACGATCGGGGCGCGCGGCTCGCCGCCATCTCGACGGGCGCCTTCGCGCTCGCTGCCACGGGCCTGCTCGACGGCAAGCGCGCCACGACGCACTGGCATTACACGCGGGCACTCGCGGCGAAGCATCCGCTCGTTCAGGTCGACGAGAACGTTCTGTTCGTCGACGAGGGCAGCGTGCTGACGTCGGCCGGCGCCGCCTCAGGCATCGACCTGTGCCTGCACATTCTGCGCGGCGATCTCGGGGTGGCCGCGGCGAACCACGCGGCCAGGCGCCTGGTAGCGGCCCCCTACCGCAGCGGCGGTCAGGCGCAGTACGTGCCGCGCAGCGTGCCCGAGCCGCTCGGCGAGCGGTTCGCCGCCACCCGAGAGTGGGCGCTGCACCGGCTCGGCGAGGCCCTCACCCTTGAAGCGCTCGCCCGGCATGCGGCGGTGTCGCCGCGCACGTTCTCGCGACGCTTCGTCGAGGACACGGGGTACACGCCGATGCAGTGGGTCATGCGCGCCCGCATCGACGTGGCGCGCGAACTGCTCGAACGTTCACAGCGGAGCGTCGAGCAGATCGCCGCCGACGTCGGTCTCGGCACCGGTACGAATCTGCGGCTGCACTTCCATCGCATCCTCGGCACCACGCCGAGCGAGTACCGGCGCACCTTCGCCCAGGGCGAGTAGCCCGCCACCACCACGTGGCGCGATCCTTTCGGACCGTGGCGATCACGCCGCTGTCACCGGCGGACGCTGCACGCGAACCTGATGGCGAACTCGAAGGGACACCAAACATGACGCGCATCGCCATCAACGGATTCGGCCGCATCGGACGCAATGTGCTGCGTGCGCTGCTGGAACGTGACAGCGACCTGGAGATCATCGCGGTCAACGACCTCACGGAGCCCGCCACCCTCGCGCGGCTGCTCGCCTACGACACGACGGCGGGCCGGCTCGGTCGCCCGGTGAATGTCGACGGGGACGCCCTCGTCGTCGACGGCCGTCGCATCACCGTGCTCGCCGAGCGTGAACCGGCGCAGCTGCCGTGGGCCGAGCTCGGCGTCGACATCGTGCTTGAGGCGACCGGCCGCTTCACGTCGGCCACGGCCGCCGGCGCCCACATCGACGCGGGCGCGAAAAGGGTTCTCATCAGCGCGCCGGCGGACGGCGCCGATGTCACGCTCGCGTTCGGCGTCAACACCGACGCGTACGACCCGGCGGTGCACACGATCGTCTCGAACGCCTCGTGCACGACCAACGCGCTTGCGCCGCTGGCCGCGGTGCTCGACGATCTCGCCGGCATCGAGCACGGCTTCATGACGACGGTGCACGCCTACACACAGGAGCAGAACCTGCAGGACGGTCCGCACCGCGACGCCCGCCGCGCCCGCGCCGCCGCCGTCAACATCGTGCCGACGACAACGGGCGCCGCCAAGGCGATCGGCCTCGTGCTGCCGAACCTCGACGGCAGGCTGTCGGGCGACTCGATCCGCGTGCCGGTTCCGGTGGGCTCGATCGTCGAACTCAACACGACCGTCGCCCGCGACGTGACGCGCGAGGACGTGCTGGCGGCGTACCACGCCGCGGCGCAGGGGCCGCTCGCCGGCATCCTTGAGTACTCGGACGACCCGCTCGTGTCGTCCGACATCACGGGCAATCCGGCCTCGTCGATCTTCGACTCGGCCCTCACCCGCGTCGACGGCCGCCACGTCAAGGTGGTCGCCTGGTACGACAACGAGTGGGGCTTCTCGAACCGCGTGATCGACACGCTTGAGCTCCTCGCCACCAGCTGACCGGAAGCCTGGGCGGCCCTGCTTCGGAGGCCTCGCTGCCCAGCACCTCCTGTGAGCGCTCTGGTTGGCCGGCCGGGCCGACCAGAGCGCTCAGCCACACCGGAGTCGGGCCGGGGCAGGCTGACGCAAGGGTTCGTCGACGAGACGTGCCGGGTCGCCGTCCCTCAGGGAGGGCATGGCCCCGGCGTTCAGCGTTCGGTGATCTCGCCGTCGCTCAGTTCCACCACGCGGTCGGCCAGATCGAGCAGCTGGGGGTCGTGCGTGGCGACGAGCGCGGCGACGCCCTCGCTGTGCACCACGGTGCGCAGGAGTTCCATCACCGCGAGGCCGGTCTGGGCGTCCAGCTGTCCTGTCGGTTCGTCCGCGATCAGCAGCGCCGGCCGGTTGGCGAGGGCGCGGGCGATGGCGACGCGCTGCTGCTGGCCGCCGGAGAGTTCGCCGGGGCGCTGCGCCGCGTGATCGGTGAGGCCCACGAGGGAGAGCAGCAGCGCCACCCGCTCCTCGCGCTCACGCGGATCGGCCTTGCGCAGCCGCAGTGGTACGCCCACGTTCTCCGCCGCGCTGAGGATGGGGATCAGGCCGAAGGACTGGAAGATGAAGCCGATGCGGTCGCGGCGAAGTTCCAGGCGCCCGTTCTCGCCGAGCTCGGCGAGGTCGGTGCCGTCGATGACGACGCGGCCGCGGTCCGGGGAGTCCAGACCGCCGACCAGATTGAGCAGAGTCGTCTTTCCGGCGCCGGAGCGCCCCTTGAGGGCGACCAGTTCGCCGCGCGCGACGTCGAGGGAGGCACCGCGCAGCGCGTGGACGGCCGCGGGACCGGTGCCGTACGAACGGTGCAGTTCTTCCGCCCTGACCATGGGCTCGCCGGACCGCTCGCCCAGGACGGCGGCGCCGGCCCGGGTGCTGCTGTGCTGCGTCATTGGTGCGCCCCCCGTGCGTGATCGGTCCGGTCACAGTATGTGCGGACATCCTCCGGACGGGCAATGGAGACGAACCTCTTTTCGACCGGGTGGGGTTTCCTGATACAAAGCCATTTCAACAGGCGTTGACGTAAACCGGGCGGGGGAACGGGTGGCGGGGTTCATATTTCTGCGCGCGGTCGGGCACCGGCTGCTCCTGGCCGCCGCGTTGCTCGCGGTGGTGCTGACCACCTGTGTGCTCGCGGCCCTCACCGCGTTCTCCGGTTCGCTCGCGGACACGGCGCTGCGGGAGACGCTGCGCGGCCGGGGCGCCGCTTCCGCCGTGCTCGTCATCAGCGCGGACGTTCCCCTGGACCGGAGCGACGCCGCCCAGGAGGCGGCGGCCCGGGGCGCGCGGCAGGCCTTCGACGGGCTGCCCGTGACGCTGCGGAAGCTGGAGAGCTCGGGAACGTATGCGCTGCCCACGTCCCTCCAGGCGGCCGGCGCCACCGAGGGCAAGCCCGACCTGACCCACTTCGCCGCGCTGGACCGGTCCCGGATCACCCTGGTGTCGGGCGCCTGGCCGGGCTCCGGACGGGAAGCCGACGGCGGCGCCATACCCGTCGCCCTGCCCGAAGTCGCCGCCACGCAGCTGAAGTTGCGCGCGGGAGCGAGCGTCACGCTCACCGACCGGCTGGCCGGCACCCGGCTGGCCGTCCGGGTCACCGGCGTGTACAAGGCCACCAACCCCGTCGATCCGTACTGGCGGCTGGACACGCTCGGCGGGCGCGGAGTCCGTGACCTCGACTTCACCACGTACGGTCCGCTGCTCACGGACCCGGCCGTCCTCGCCTCCGGCGCCATCTCCCACGGCAACAGCGCCTGGGTGGCCACCGCCGACTACCGGAGCATCACCACCGACCGGATCGGCGCGCTGCGCACGGCGTCCACACGCGCCCCCGCGCTCCTGCGCGAGGAGCCGGCGCTCGGGGACAGCACGACCGCGAGCACCGCGCTGCCGTCCCTGCTGGACCGGACCGAGCGTGCGCTGCTGGTGTCCCGGTCCACGCTGCTGATCGTCGCCCTGCAACTGCTCCTGCTGGCCGGGTACGCACTGCTGCTGGTCGCCCGGGTCCTCGGCGCGGAACGGGCGGGCGAGACCGCTCTGCTGCGGGCGCGCGGTGCCTCGCGCCGCCGGCTCGCCGCTCTCGCCGTGACGGAGGCACTGCTGCTCGCGGCTCCGGCCGCGCTCTGCGCCCCGCTGCTGTCGGCTCCGCTGACCGGCTTGTTCGTACGGCGGTCCGCGCTCGGCGACGGCGCCGGGGGGCGGTTCGGCGAGATCGCGGCCGGGCCGGTGTGGCTGGTCTCGGCGGCGGTCGCCGTCTGCTGTGCGGCGGCGGTCGTCTCGCCCGCGCTGGCCGCGACGGCCGGCCCGGCCTCGGGGATGCGGCGTGGCCGCGCCGCCGCGCTGCCCGGCTCCGTACGCGCGGGGGCGGACGTCGGGCTGCTGCTGATCGCGGCGGTGGCCTACTGGCAGCTGGACCAGCAGACCCGGACGTCCGGCGGTGGAGCGCTCAGCGGTGACCGCGAGGGCGTTCTGGGCGTGGACCCGCTGATGGTCATGGCGCCCGCGCTGGCGCTGCTCGCCGGCACCGTGCTCACGCTGCGGCTGCTGCCTCCCGCGGCGCGGCTCGCGGAGCGGCGGGCCGCGAGCGGCCGCGGTCTGACCACCGCGCTGGCGGGCTGGCATTTCAGCCGTGGGGCGCTGCGCGGCGCCGGGCCCGTCCTGCTGCTGGTGCTGGCCGTGGCGATGGGCATGCTCGCGATCGGCCAGAGCGCGTCATGGGACCGGTCCCAGCGCGACCAGGCCGACTTCGGTACGGGTGCTTCGGTGCGGGTGCTGGACAACAGGCCCGCCGGCCCCGGTCAGGCCGGGCTGTACGCGTCGCTGCCGGGGGTACGGCAGGCGGCGCCCGCCCACCGTACGGTCACGGATCTGTCCGGCGGCCGTAAGGCGACGGTGCTCGCGCTGGACACGGCGCATGCCGACGAGCGGATGCTGATGCGCGGCGATCTCGCCGACGAGCCGGTGGAGGGGCTGCTGAGGGCGGCCGCGCCCCGGAAGGCCCCGGCGCGGGCTGTGGTGCCGTTGCCCGACGGCACCCGCCGGCTCGCCCTCGACGTGCGTATCGAGAATCTCGACGTGCGTATCGAGGACGTGCGTATCGAGAAGGAGGAAGTGGCGCCGGGCCGGGCCTCCTCCGGGTTCGCGCCCGAGCTCCAGGTCACGGTCGAGGACCGCTACGGCATTCCCTACCGGATCGGCGCCGGGACGGTGCCCGTCGACGGCCGCGCCCACCGGGTCGTCGTCGATCTCGACGCGACCGCGTCGGGCACGCGCGGCGCCCCCGCCGGGCCGCTGGGCGTGACCGGGTTCCAGCTCGGCGGGGAAGCCCCGGCCAAGGGGTCCGAGCGGCACCGGCTGAGTGTCGAGCGGCTGCTGGCCACGGGCTCCGACGGCGCCGAACGCCCGGTGTCCGTACCCGGCGAGGTGCGCTGGCGGGGCAGCCTGAGCGTGACGGAGAACGAGGAGGAGGGCACACCGACGGCGCTGAGCCCGGTCGCCTCGCGGACCGCGCCGCTGACCGTCTCGTACACCACGGGGAGCGCGGGCGAGAGCGGCGGCCATCTCTCCGTACAGCTCGATGTCGCACGCCCCGCCGCCCGCGAGAAGATCTCGGCCGTCGCCACGGACGGCTTCCTGCGCGCGTCCGGGGCCGGGCTCGGGGACAGCGTCGACCTGAGTCTGGCCGGGGAGCAGCTTCGGGTGACGATCGTGAAGGCGGTACGGGAACTGCCGACGACCGGAAGCACGGTGGCCTCCGGTGGCGGCGCCGGCCCGGTGACCACCGCGGGTGAGAGCGATGCGGCGGACGGCGGTGCGCTGCTCGTCGATCTGCGGGCCGTCAACGAGGTGCTGACGGACCGCGCGAGCGGCGCACTCGCGCCGAACGAGTGGTGGCTGAGCACCGCCCCCGGCGCTGCCGCGGACGTCGCGTCGGCGCTGCGGGCCCGCCCGGACAGCACGCCCGGCCAGGTGCTCGTACGCGACGAAGTCGCGGCCGGTCTCTCGGACGACCCGCTCGGCAGCGGGCCGCGCTCGGCGCTGATGGCCGTCGCGGTGGCCGCCGCCGCGCTCGCCGCGGTGGGGTTCGCGGTGAGCGCCGTGGGTTCCCTGCGGGAGCAGTCCGCCGAACTCTCCGTCCTGCGTGCCCTCGGGGCATCGCGCCGGAGCCTCGCCCGCCTGGTCGCGACGAAGCAGGGGCTGCTGATCGGTATCGGTCTGCTCGCCGGCGCGGTGCTCGGGACGCTCCTGACCCGGGCCGTGGTGCCGCTGGTCGTACTGACCGCGCAGGCGGCCCAGCCGGTCCCCCGGGTGCTCGTGGAGCTCCCGGTGTCCCAGGTCGCCCTGTTCCTCGCGGGCGTCGCCGCCGTGCCCGTGCTGATCACCGCGGCCATCGCCGTCCGGCGCGCCGATCCTGTCGGTTCGCTTCGCCACCAGGGGGACAACTGAGATGACACGCGGGCCAGTCGATGTACGTACGGAGCGCGCGGAACGGCCGGGGCGCGCGGTCGCGCCATGGGTGCGGACGCGGTTGCGGACAGCCCCCGGGGCTGCCGTGGCCTTCGGTCTGCTCGTGCTGATCACGGCGTTCCTCGCCGCCGCGCTCCCGCGGGCCGTGGACTCCTACGAGACCGGAGGACTACGGCGGGAGATCGCCGACGCGCCCCCGAGCGCGACCGCGCTGCAGCTGACCACGCCCCAGCCCGGGCTGGAGATTCCGCTGCCCGCCCGCGAGGAGGAGATGCGGCCCGCCGCGCTCTCGGCCGTCCACCGCAAGGTGCTGGCGGGTCTGCCAGGGCCGCTGCGGGCGGACGCGGCGGAGTCGGCGTACGGGGTACGGACCTCCGAAGCCCTCAGCGGCCAGGACAGCTGGCTGCCGCGTCCCGACGGGGTCTCTCCCGGGTTCACGCTGGCCACGCAGTCGGACCTGGCCGCCCACGCCGCCGTGCGCGAAGGCCGGCTGCCCGCCGCCGACGGGCGGATCACGGCGGAGACCAAGGAGCTGGAGGCCGCCGTGACCTCGGAGACCGCCCGTACTCTGCGTCTTCGGGTCGGCTCGGTGATCCGGCTGAGTGACTCGACCGGGTCCACGGATCTGGCCGTACGGATCACCGGGATCGTCGACCCCCGAGGTTCGCAGGGCAGTTACTGGTCCGTCGAACCGGTCCTGCGCACCCCTGGTCTGGCCGCCCTGCCGAGCAACCCGCCGCTGTACCGCTGGGAGGCGGGCCTCCTGCTGGCGCCCGACGCCGGGCCCGCCCTCCTCGGCACCCAGTCGATGCCGGAGAGGTACTGGCGCGTCGCGCCCGCGACCGGAGGGCTGACCGCGCAGGACACGCCCGGACTCCTCCAGCGGATCGCCTCCCTCGAAGGCGGACCCGAACTGCTGAAGATGCGTGAGATCGCGGGCGGCACCGCGGTCCTGAGCACCGAGCTGGAGACGGTGGTCGGCTCGCATGTCGCGACGCGTGAGGCGATCACACGCATCGTCGTCGTCGCGGCCTTCGGGGTCGGGTCGGTCGCCGCCGTCGTGCTCGCGATGGCCGGTGGTCTGATCGCCGCGCGCCGCACCGATGAACTCGCCCTCCTGCGCTCCCGCGGCGGTTCCCTGCGCGGCATCGGCGGACGGCTCCTCGCCGAAACCGCCGTGATCGCGCTGCCCGCGTCCGGGGCCGGTCTGCTGCTGGCCGTGGTGGCGGTGGACGAGGCGCGTCCGCTGCCCGCCGTGTACGGCGCGACGGCCGTGGCACTGCTCGCCTGCGCCACCCTGCCGGTGCGGGCCGTCTTCCTGCACCGGCGGCCGCGGGCGCACGGCGACCGCGACGACCTCGCCCTGGCCAGACCCGGCAGACAGCGGACCGTCGCCGAACTGACCCTGCTGATCATCGCCGTCGCCTCCGTGGTGACCCTGCGCCGTCGCGGCACGTCCGGCACCGGTGACCTGCTGGTGAGCGCGGCTCCGGTGCTCGTCGCGCTGATCGCCGCGCTCGTGCTCGTACGGCTGTATCCGCTGCCCCTGCGCTGGGCGGCCCGTCCGGCCGCGCGGCTGCGTGGCGCGATCGGTTTCCTGTCGCTGGCCCGCGCCGGGCGGTCGTCGGCGACGGCGACGCTGCCGCTGCTGGCGCTGCTCATCGCGCTGACGACGGCGGCATTCGGCGGCTCGGTGCTGTCCGGGGTCACGGAGGCACGGGACCGGGCCGCGCTGCTGGCGGTCGGCGCCGACGCCCGGGTCTCGACCCCTCGGGACGCCACACCACTGCCGGCGGAGGCGGAACGGGCGGCGCGGAAGGTGGCGGGTGTACGGGACACGGCGGCCGTACGCGTCGAGTCGACGGCGGAACTCGCGATCGGCGAGAGCGCCAGTACCGCGCCGCAGAAGCCGCTCACCCTCATCGGGGTCGAGCCGGAGTCGTACACGCGGCTGGCCCGGCAGCTGGACCTCGGGGCCTTCCCCGCCGACGCGTTGAGGAGCACGGGCGGGGTGCTCGACGCGGTCGCCTCACCGGGCGTCGCTAAGCGGCTCGGTACCGCGCCGCGCCGGATCACCTCGCCGGCCGGTGAGGTCACCGTACGGATCACCGCCGTACGGCCCCATACGCCGGCCGCCCCCCGCTCCGAATTCCTGCTCGTCGACCGTAAGGGCCTGAAGCACGCCGATCCAACGACGCTGCTGGCCATGGGCACGGGGATGGACGCGTCGGCGCTGCGGGCCGCGCTCGGCGCCGGGGCCGAGCAGGAGATCGAGGTGTCGCTCCGGAGCGAGGAACGGGCGGCGCTCACCGGTTCACCGCTCCAGTCCGGTGCCGAGCGGATCTATGCCACCGCCGTGGTCGCGGGCGCGGCCTACGCCGTCGTCGCCCTTCTGCTGTCGCTGCTGCACTCGGCGCCGGAACGGGCCGCGCTGCTGGCCAGGCTGCGCACCATGGGGCTGACGACCCGTCAGAGCCGTCAGTTGCTGGGCCTTGAGGCGCTGCCCCAGGCGCTGCTCGCCGCCGGGGGCGGCATCCTCGTCGCCTGGGCCACCATCCAACTGCTCGCTCCCGGCGTCGACCTGGCCCGGCTCGCCCTGACCGCCGCTTCCGGTCTCACGCCGGCGGGCGGCGTGTCGCTGCGTACCGACGTGTGGACCCTCGCGCTGCCCGCGGCCGGCGTGGTCGCGCTGACGGGGGCCGTGGCCCTCGGCCAGGCCTGGTGGACGGGGCGGCGCGGATCGATCACCGAACTCAGAGCAGGAGACACGCGATGACCGACACGACGACCGATCCGGCGGCCGGAACGCCGAGCGCGCGGCCGACTCTCGCCGAGCTGGAGAAACGCGCCGCGGCGCGCGGGGGCCGTCCCTCGTACGGTCATGACGCGCTGATCGCCTGCGACCGGCTGGTGCGCATCTTCACCACGGACGGAGTGGAGGTGCAGGCCCTCCAGGGGCTGGATCTCACGGTCCAGGAGGGCGAGTTGATGGCCCTGGTCGGCGCTTCCGGCAGCGGCAAGTCGACGCTGATGAACATCCTCGCCGGTCTGGACGTCCCCACGGCGGGCGCGGCCAAGGTCGCGGGCCGTGATCTGCTCGCGATGGACGCCAAGTCCCGGCTGGACTACCGCCGTCACGTGGTCGGTTTCGTCTGGCAGCAGACAGCCCGCAATCTCCTCCCCTACCTGACGGCGTCCCAGAATGTGGCGCTGCCGATGCAGTTGCGGGGACGCGCGGGCCGCGGCGGCTCGAAGCGGAAGGCCGAGCGGGCGACGGAGCTCCTGGCGATGCTGGGGGTGGCCGACTGCGGCGACCGCCGCCCGCACCAGCTGTCCGGCGGGCAGCAGCAGCGCGTCGCGATCGCCGTCGCTCTCGCCAACTCCCCCTCCGTACTGCTCGCCGACGAACCGACGGGCGAGCTGGACTCGGCGACGGGTGAGCAGGTCTTCGCGGCGTTCCGCCGGGCCAACGAGGAATTGGGCACGACGATCGTGATCGTCACCCACGACCAGGCCGTCGCGGACGAGGTCCGCCGTACGGTCGCGATCCGTGACGGCCGCACCGCGTCGGAGGTGCTGCGCCGCACGGAGGTCGACGCGGAGGGCCGGGAGTCGGTGGTGGCCCGGGAGTACGCGATGCTGGACCGGGCCGGACGGCTTCAGCTGCCCGCGGAGTACGCCACGGCACTGGGCATGGAAGACCGCGTGATGCTGGAGCTGGAGCAGGACCACATCGGGGTCTGGCCCGACGACGCGGGCGAGAAGTAGGCCGGGCCCCAGGGCGCGGGGAGTGGTGCGCCCACGCACGGGTGAGGTTCGGCCGAACCGCTGCGTCCGCCGTACGGCTGTCGCTACGGTGACCGCCATGGACGCCAAGGACGCCAAGGACGCACCCCGCCCTGAGGAGGAGTGGCCGCTGCCTCCTTCCTGGATGTGGAGCTGCCACGAGTGCAACAGGCTGTACAAGGCGATGAAGCGCGCACCGGAAGTGGTGGAAGCGGCGCGGGCGGCGGGTGAGCCTGGGGTGGATTACGACCCCTTCGACTCGGTCGTGACGACACAGATCCGGCTCGCCCAGCACATCGCCGCCGAGCACACCTCGGAGGTGCCCGCGGTCGACCCGGCGTGCGAGCGGTGTGTGTCGGACACGTCGGGCCGGCGGATCCGCGACGAGATGGTGCTGGAGCACCGTGCCCGCCATCTGTTCGCACCGCCGCGCATCGTCGGCTTCATGTGACGAGGTGCCGGCGCGACGGGTGACGATCACGATCAGGCCGCCGTGACCGTCACCCGCCCTGGCCGACCCGTTCCCTGACCAGCCCGGTCACCCTGCGGTACGACGAGACCGGCCCGGAAAAATCTTGGAAGATTTCCGGAGGAGCTGTCGATCCGGCCGTATCCCGTTCGACGCAAGGGTGTGAGAGGCGGGGAAAGCCCCCGCCCTCCCGACCGAGGAGTCACCATGCCGCGTTTTCTGACGATGGTCCGCATCGACGAGCAGAATTCCCCCGCCGAGGGCCCCGACCCCGAGTTCGAGGCGCGCATGGGAGCGCTGTTCGAGGAGATCACCAAGGCCGGGGTCATGCTGGAGACCGCCGGACTCACCCCGACGTCCGAGGGCACCCGGATCACCTGGTCCGACGGCAAGCTCAGCTACACCGACGGGCCCTTCACCGAGAGCAAGGAAGTCATCGGCGGCTACTCCCTCACCCGCTGCAAGGACAAGGCGGAGGCCCTGGAGTGGGCGAAGCGGTTCCTTGAGGTCCACCCGGAGAACTGGACCGTCAGCGTCGAGGTCCGCGAGATCGCCGAGGGCTGACCGGGCCCCGCTTGCCCCACCCCCACCCGGCTGCTCTGATGGGTGGTCGTGACATCAGCAAGCGCGACCGAAACGGTCGAAGCGGTATTCAGGATCGAGTCCGCGCGGATCATCGCGGGTGTCGCCCGCATCGTGCGGGACGTGGGCATCGCGGAGGAACTCGCGCAGGACGCTCTGGTCGCCGCGCTGGAGCAGTGGCCGGAGTCGGGCGTCCCGGACAGACCGGGCGCCTGGCTCATGGCCACCGCCAAGCACCGCGCCATCGATCTCGTACGCCGCAAGGAGACGTACGCGCGCAAGCTGGCGGAGGTCGGCCGGGCGCTGGAGGACGTGGGGCCGCCGCCCGAGCCCGTGGGCGCGGACGACATCGACGACGATCTGCTGCGGCTGATCTTCACCGCGTGCCATCCCGTGCTGTCGACGGAGGCCCGGGTCGCGCTCACGCTGCGGCTGCTGGGCGGACTGACGACCGAGGAGATCGCCCGCGCGTTCCTGGCCCCGGAGCCGACGGTCGCCCAGCGCATCGTCCGCGCGAAACGGGCGCTCGCCAAGGCCGGGGTCCCCTTCGAGGTCCCGGGCGCCGCCGACCGGGCCGCCCGGGTCGCGTCGGTCCTCGAAGTCATCTACCTCATCTTCAACGAGGGGTACTCCGCGACGGCCGGGGACGATCTGGTGCGCCCGGCCCTGTGCGAGGACGCGCTGCGGCTGGCGCGTGTCCTGGCGGGCCTGATGCCCGAGGAGCCCGAAGTCCATGGTCTGGCCGCGCTCCTGGAGCTCCAGGCCTCGCGCATCGCCGCCCGCACGGGCCCCGACGGCGAGCCGGTGCTGCTCGCCGACCAGAACCGCCACAAGTGGAACCGCATGCTCATCCTCCGTGGCGTCGAATCCCTGCGGCGCGCGGGCCACGGCCCGTACTCCGTCCAGGCCGCGATCGCCGCCTGCCACGCGCGGGCGGTCCGCTACGAGGACACGGACTGGACGGCGATCGCGGCGCTGTACGGCCGGCTGATGGCACTGACCCCGTCCCCGGTGGTGGAGCTGAACCGAGCGGTCGCCGTCTCGATGGCGGAGGGCCCCGCGGCCGGGCTGAAGCTGGTGGACGCCCTGGCGGAAGGACCGGCCCTGAAGGGCTATCACCTGCTGCCGAGCGTCCGGGGAGATCTGCTGGAGCGCCTGGGGCGGGGCGACGAGGCACGCGCGGAGTTCGAGCGGGCGGCGTCCCTGACCCGTAACGCACGGGAGCGGGGGCTGCTCCTGGAACGGGCGGCCCGAGCCGTTTCCGACCCCGGGTGACAGCAGCGGAATACCCCGTATGGCTACAAACAGGCAAAAAGGAGGAAACTGGGACGAGGAGGTACATCATGCGCAAGGTAGCCGACTGCCGGGATTTCCCGAGCGAGACGAATTGCACCCTCGCCATCTCCGGCGAGGAGGAAGAAGTGGTCCGCGCCGCCAGCGAGCACGCTGTGTCCATGCACGGCCACAAGAGCAGCCCGGAACTGCGTGAACAGATCCGCGCCGCACTCAAGGACGAGATGCCCCAGCACGCCTGAGGCCCGGCCGACCCGGCCCTACGGGGTGCCCACGGGCCGGGAGCCCACCTCGAAGGTATTGCCGAAGGGATCGGTGATCTTCACCATCCGCACATAGATCGTGTCCGCGGGGACGCCCGCGGTGCCGCCGGCCGCCAGGGCCCGTTCTGCCGCGGCGTCCGCGTCGGCGACCTCGAACAGCGTCTGCCACGCGGCGGACGGCGCCTCCGGGACCCCCATGATGCCGCCGATCTCATGACCGTCGGGCCGGCGCAGGAAGCTGAAGTCCGCGCCCGGCAGATCGTCGTTGCCGTCCAGCGTGAAGTCGAAGACCGCCGGGTAGAACTCCCGCGCCGGTCCCGGGTCAGGGCTGGTCAGGTCGTTGCGTACGAGACTGCCCGGCTCGTTCACGATCTCGCAGCCGAGGAGCGCGCGCCCCTGCCAGAGGCCGAACCGGGCGCCGGACGGGTCCGCGGCGAGTGCCAGCGTGCCCTGGTCCCCGATCTCCAGCGGGCCCCGCGTCAGGGTGCCGCCCGCGTCGACGATCCGCTTCGCGGTGGCGTCGCAGTCGTCGGTCGCGAAGTACACACACCACAGACCCGAGAGGGTCGAAGCGGTGGAATCCGAGGCGGGGACCTGCCGGAATCCGGCCACCGCACGGCCGCGCAGACGGCACACCGTGTAGGCGGCCGCACCCGGCTCGTACTCCCAGCCGAACAGCGCGCCGTAGAACTCCTTCGCGCGCTCGACATCGGGCACGTCGAGGTCGATCCAGGTGGGGGTGCCGGCCGGCTGATTGCGGGTGACAAGGCTCATCGATCGCTCCTGCGCTCTCTCTAAGGGTTTTCGGAGGCTCATCCGGTACCCGGAGGAGGTCTCCTCCGTGCCGGGTCTCCGACGCTAGAGGCGATGCAGGTCAGAACATGTCCTACAGCACCCGTCCCCGCGGCGGAGATCGCGATCGGCCTGATCGATGTCGGCGGTCCCTCGTAGAATCGGCGGATGAGCTCCCCGGAAACCGGCACCCCTCCCGAGACGCGCCCCGAAGCAGGTCCCGAAGCAGGTCCTGAAACGGATCCTGAAGCGGGTCCTGAAGCGAGTGAGGCGCTGGAGGTCCTGCGTCGCGTCTTCGGATACGACTCCTTCCGCGGGAGCCAGCAGGAGATCATCGAGCATGTGGTCACGGGCGGCGACGCGCTGGTGCTCATGCCGACCGGTGGCGGCAAGTCGCTCTGCTACCAGATCCCCTCCCTGGTGCGTAAGGGCGTCGGGGTCGTCGTATCACCGCTCATCGCGCTCATGCAGGACCAGGTCGACGCCCTGAGGGCGCTCGGCGTACGGGCCGGATTCCTCAACTCCACCCAGGATCTCGACGAACGGCGCCTCGTCGAGGCCGAGTTCCTCGCCGGTGAGCTGGATCTGCTCTATCTGGCGCCGGAGCGGCTGCGCGTCGAGTCGACCGTACGGCTGCTGGAGCGCGGCACGATCTCACTGTTCGCCATCGACGAGGCGCACTGCGTGGCCCAGTGGGGACACGACTTCCGCCCCGACTATCTCGCCCTCTCCTCGCTGCACGAGCGCTGGCCCGATGTGCCGCGTATCGCGCTGACCGCGACCGCCACCGAGGCCACGCACGCGGAGATCGCGTCCCGGCTCGGCCTCCAGGACGCGCGGCATTTCGTGGCCAGCTTCGACCGGCCCAACATCCAGTACCGCATCGCGCCGAAGAACGACCCGAAGCGTCAGCTGCTCCAGCTGCTGCGCGCCGAGCACCCCGGCGACGCGGGCATCGTCTACTGCCTCTCCCGGGCGTCGGTGGAGAAGACCGCCGAGTTCCTGGTGAAGAACGGCGTCGACGCGCTGCCGTATCACGCGGGGCTCGACACCCGCACGCGCGCCGGGAACCAGGCGCGCTTCCTGCGGGAGGACGGGATGGTGATGGTCGCGACCATCGCGTTCGGCATGGGCATCGACAAGCCGGACGTACGGTTCGTAGCCCATCTCGATCTGCCGAAGTCCGTCGAGGGCTACTACCAGGAGACCGGACGCGCCGGGCGTGACGGGCTGCCGTCCACGGCCTGGCTGGCGTACGGGCTCCAGGACGTCGTACAGCAGCGCAAGATGATCGAGACCTCCGAGGGCGACGACGCGCACCGCCGACGGCTGGGCGCCCATGTCGACGCCATGCTCGCACTGTGCGAGACCGTCGAATGCCGGCGCGTCCAGCTGCTCGCGTACTTCGGGCAGCGGAGCACCGCATGCGGCAACTGCGATACGTGTCTGACGCCCGCGGAGTCCTGGGACGGCACGGTCCCCGCGCAGAAGCTGCTGTCGACCGTGGTCAGGCTGAAGCGCGAGCGCAACCAGAAGTTCGGCGCGGGGCAGATCACCGACATCCTGCTGGGCAAGAAGACGGCCAAGGTCATTCAGTTCGACCATGACGCGCTGAGCGTCTTCGGCATTGGTACGGAGCTGCGCGAGGCCGAGTGGCGGAGCGTGGCGCGGCAGTTGCTGGCGCAGGGGCTGATCGCCGTCGAGGGCGACTACGGGACGCTGGTGCTCACGGACGAGAGCGGAGAGGTCCTGGGCGGGCGGCGCCCGGTCGTCCTGCGGCGCGAGCCCGAGAAGGCGGCCAGGCCGGCGCGCGCGGAGAAGTCGTCCAAGCAGCGTTCCGCACCGGTCGATCTGCCGGCGGAGGCCGTGCCGGTGTTCGAGACGCTGCGCGCCTGGCGGGCGGCATCGGCGAAGGAGCAGGGCGTACCGGCGTATGTGATCTTCCATGACGCGACGCTGCGCGAGATCGCGACGCTGGCTCCGTCGACGCTGGCGGAGCTGGGCACGGTCACGGGGGTCGGCGAGAACAAGCTGGCGAAGTACGGGCAGCAGATCCTGGAGACGCTCGGTACGGCGGCGGTCGGTGCGGCGGAATGAGCCGGCCTCAGCCGCCGCTGCCCCAGGCACTGCCCCAGGTGCTCTGGATCGGCGGGCCGCCGGGGGCCGGCAAGACGACCGTGGCCCGGCTAATCGCCCGGCGGCGCGGACTGCGCTGGTACAACGCCGACGCCCACACCTGGGAGCACCGCGACCGCGCGATCGCCGCCGGACACCCGGCCGCGATCCGGTTCGAGGCGCTGCCGCGCGCGGAGCGCTGGTCGGTGCCCGAGTCGGAGCTGATCGCGATGTCCCTGCACCATGAGCGCGGGCGGATGATCGTCGACGACCTCCGCGCGCTCCCGGCGGCCCCGCTGACCATCGCCGAGGGCACCCCGATCACCCCGGCGGTCGTCGCGACGGTCCCCGGCGGCCCGGCCGCGTCCGTCTGGCTCCAGCCGTCGGCGGAGATCCAGCGGGCCCGGCTGCGTGAACGCGGGCTCTCCGCCGGGCCGCTCACGCTCTACCGGTCACTGGTCGGGGAGATCGAGGCCGAGGTGGCGGAGTACGGCGCCCATCGGCTGGTGATCGACGGGGACAGTGGGGTCGAGGAGACCGTGGCGGCGGTCGAGAAGATCTTCGCCGGGGCCCTGAGCATGGGCCCGGTGGCGGAGACGGCCGGCGAGCGCGCGCGGCTGCTGCGGTATGCCAACCGGGCCGTGGTCGCCCAGTACGAGGCCTTCTTCGCGCGCCCGTGGTCCCCGGGGGACGCGCGGACGGCCGTCCATGCCTTCGCCTGTGAGTGCGGACGGGAGGACTGCCGGGACGACATCGACCTCGCCATCGCCGACTTCCCGGCCCCGCCCGACGATGCCGCGTCCCCACCGGTCCTGGCCCCGGGACACCACCGCGCCCGCTAGTGCCCCTCCCGGCAATGTTTGCCCCGTCGCGGCACTAGAGCCCGCTCCGCCGGGTCGCTGAGACTCCGCCGCTCAGACGCCGCCGTCCAGTCGCAGACTCCACCGGCCCGGGGTGCCCGTCAGGGTGATGGTCGACAGCGGCTGGACATCCACGTACCAGTACGTGCGCGGCGGCGCCTTGAGCGCGTACACCAGCGCCGCCCGTACGACGGCCGGTTCGGCGACCGCCACGATCGCGGCGATGTCCTCGGCGGGCCGGGTGTCCAGCCAGCCCCCTATCCGGGAGATGAAGGCCAGCAGTGTCTCGCCGCCGTGCGGGGCGGAGCGCGGGTCGGCCACCCAGGCGTCGACCGCCGCCGGTTCGCGGGCCATCACCTCAGCGAGGGTGAAGCCGCGCCAGCGGCCCATGTCGCAGTCACGCAGGGCGGGTTGCGCGAGCGGCGCGTAGCCGAGGGCGTCGCCGGTGGTACGGCTGCGCAGCGTCGGCGAGCAGTAGCGGAGGTCGGCGGCGGACAGCGGGACGAGGGCGTGGGCGACGCGCTGCATCTCGTACCAGCCGGCCCGGTCGAGGGGGCGGTCGTCGTCGAAGCGCTCGTCGTACAGGTCCGAGCTGCGCGCGGCGGCGACCAAAGTGACCCGAACACTCATGGCCGTGATCGTGGGGCCGAAAGCCGGACCGGTCAAGAGGCAGCCGGTGGCGCGGAGGAAACGATTCCGGATATGTGCCGGGCATGTGCCCCGTCCGTGCGCGACGCTCGGCCATACCGTGCCCCGTTCAGCCGAGGGTCTCGTCCCAGGCCGTACGGAGCCGTCGTACGCCCTCGGTGATCTCCGCGGGCCCCGCCACCGCGGCGAAGCTCAGCCGAAGATGGGCGGCGGGCGGCTCGGCGCTGAAGTACGGACGGCCCGGCGCGACCGCGACCCCCGCGCGCAGGGCGGCCGAGACGACGGCCTGTTCGTCGGTGCCGTCCGGGAGGCGGAGCCAGAGGTGGTAGCCGCCGGACGGGATATGGGGAAGGGCCGGCTCGGGCAGTTCGGTGCGCAGCGCGGTGGTCATCGCGTCCCTGCGGGTCTTCAGCGCGGCGGAGACGGAGCGCAGATGGCGGTTCCAGGCGGCGGAGCCGACCAGTTCCAGGGCGGCTTCCTGGAACGGGCGCGGTACGAAGAAGGTGTCGACGACATGGATGGCGCGCAGCCGCTCCAGGACCGGGCCCCGAGCGGCCAGTACGCCGACCCGCAGGCTCGGGGAGGTCGCCTTGGTGAGGGAGCAGACATGGACGACGACGCCGTCGGGGTCGTCGGCGGCGAGCGGTCCTGGCAGCGGGCCCGCGTCCTCGTGCACCAGCCGCCGTACGAAGTCGTCCTCCACGATGAACGCCCCGGCCTCCCGCGCGATCCGCAGCACTTCGGGTCTGCGGGCCGGGGAGAGCACGGCTCCGGTGGGGTTCTGGAAGAGCGGCTGGCAGACGAAGACCCGGGCGCCGCTGGCCCGGAAGGCGGCGGCGAGCAGCTCGGGCCGTACGCCGTCGGGGTCCACCGGCACCGGTACGGGGCGCAGCCCGGCGGCGCGGGCGATCGCCAGCATCCCCGGGTAGGTCGGCGATTCGACCAGCACCGGCGCACCGGGTGGGGCGAGCGCGCGCAGCGCGGTGGTCAGCGCGCTCTGACCGCCGGCCGTGACCAGGACTTCGGCGGCCGTCCAGGTGTCCCCGATCCCCCGCGCGAACCAGTCGCGCAGTTCGGGCAGGCCGTCGGTGGGCGGTCTGCCCCAGGCGCCGGGCCGTCTGCCCGCCCGCGCCAGCGCGGCGGCCATCGCCTGCTCCGGCTGGAGCGAGGGGTGCAGATAGCCGCCGTTGAACTCGATGACGCCGGGCGGTGGTGCGGCGAGGGTGACCAGTACTCCGATGGCGTCGACCGAGCGCGGTACGAGTTCGGTGGCGGCGTCGGCGCTGAGGGCGACCTCCTGCCAGGAGGTGTCGCCCGGCGGCGGGGCGGCGGTCCTGGCCGGCGCGCGGAAGGCACCGGCGCCGGGGCGGGTGACGACCAGCCCTTCGGCGGCGAGTCTGGCGAGGGCGCGGGAGACCGTCACCGGCGAGACGCGATAACGGTCGACCAGCGCCCTGCTGGACGGCAGCTTTCCACCAGGTGAGTAGCGGTTCAACTCCCGCTTCAGCGAATTCGCCAGTTCCACCACACTGCTACGCTCATGCATGACAGCAAAGGATAGCGCTACTCCCCCCACCTCGATAGCGGTCAGCGGCGGCACTGGCACCGGGCGCAGCACCGGGGACACGCGCGGCATACACAGCACACGCGGCGGCACACTCCTCGCCGTGCTGGGCGTCGTCGCCTTCTCGCTCACCTTCCCGTCCACCGTGTGGGGCCTGGAGAGTTTCGGCCCCTGGTCCCTCGTCGCCGTACGCAGCGCGCTCGCCGCGCTCATCGCGGGCGGCTTTCTGCTGGCCCTCCGCGTCCCGGTCCCCGAGCGCCGGCACTGGGCCGGGCTCGCGGTCGTCGGCGGCGGGGTCGTGGTGGGCTTCCCGCTGCTGACGACGCTCGCGCTGGAGACCTCCACCACCTCGCACGCCGCCGTGGTGGTCGGGCTGCTGCCGCTCACCACGGCCGCGTTCGCCGCTGTCCGTACGGGCAGGCGCCCCTCCAGGGCCTTCTGGCTGGCCGCTCTCGCCGGCGCGGCCGTGGTGATCGCGTTCGCGGTCCAGCAGAGCGGCGGGGCCCTCTCCTCCGGGGATCTCTATCTCTTCGGAGCCCTGCTGGTGTGCGCGGCGGGCTATACGGAGGGCGGCCGGCTGGCCGGGGTGATGCCCGGCTGGCAAGTGGTGGGCTGGGCGCTGATCGGCTGTCTGCCGCTCGCGGTGGCGGGCGCGGCGGTGGCGCTGTCCTTCGAACCGGCCCGGCTGACGGTTCATGGCGTGATCGGACTCGCCTGGGTCGCCGCGGGCTCGACGTTCTTCGGCCTCTACGTCTGGTACCGGGGCATGGCGTCGATCGGCATCGCCCGGGCGAGCCAGCTCCAGCTCGCGCAGCCGGTCCTCACCCTGGTCTGGTCCGTACTGCTGCTCGGCGAGCACCTCACCCCCGCCGCGCCGGTCGCGGCCGTCGCGGTGCTCGTCTGTATCGCGGTCACCCAGCGGGCGGGCACCTGACCGGCCCCGGAGGAGCGGGCACCTGACCGGCCCCCGGGGAGCCGGTCAGGAAGTCCGGCACCGCTGGGCTCACTTCTCCGCGCGCTTCCCGTAGTGGTCGGCCACCACCCTCGACATCGCCCCGATCGGATCCGCGCCGACCTCCTTCGCCGAGAAGAAGCAGTGCCCCCGCACCCCCGCGTACTCCTTGGCGAGGGTCAGATGGCGGGACAGCTCGGACGGGTCCTGCCAGGCGGCCGGCTGGGCCGGATCGCCCACTTTGTAGAGGGCCTCGCCGATGTACAGATCGACGCCCGTCCCCCGTACGACGCCGTCCCACCAGCTCAGCAGCTTCGCGTAGTCGGCGGCGGCGAAGCCGATGTTCCAGTACAGCTGCGGGACGATGTAGTCGATCCAGCCCTTCTTGATCCACCCTCGGGTGTCGGCGTGCAGATCGTCGTATGTCTGCACCCCGGCGCGGGTGTCGGAGCCGAGCGGGTCGGTGGCGGCGTTGCGCCACACCCCGAACGGGCTGATCCCGAACCGCACATGCTTCTTGATCCTCTTGATCCGCTCGGCCGTCTCCCGCACCAGCCGGTCGGTGTTGTCCCGCCGCCAGGCCGCCTTGTCCGGGAAGCCCGCTCCGTAGCGCGCGTACGCCGCGTCGTCCTCGAAGACCTGTCCGGCGACCGGATACGGATAGAAGTAGTCGTCCCAGTGCACGGCGTCGATGTCGTAGCGCTTGACCGCGTCCAGCATCGCGTCCTGGACGAACGTCCTGACCTCGGGCAGACCGGGGTTGTAGTAGAGCTTCCCGCCGTACGGCAGCACCCAGTCCGGGTGGACCCGGGCCGGATGTGTCGCGATGAGCCGCGAGGGGTCGGTGTGGTTGGCGACCCGGTACGGGTTGAACCAGGCGTGCAGCTCCAGTCCGCGCGCGTGTGCCTCCCGTACCGCCGTACCCAGCGGGTCCCAGCCGGGGTCCTTGCCCTGGGTGCCGGTGAGGTACTGCGCCCAGGGCTCGTACGGCGAGGGCCACAGCGCGTCCGCCGTGGGCCGTACCTGAAAGACCACGGCGTTCAGCCCGCGGGCGACCGCCGTGTCCAGGTGCTGGAGCAGCTCGGCCTTCTGCCGGTCGGCGGTGAGCCCCGGCGCGGAGGGCCAGTCGCGGTTGACGACGGTCGCGATCCACATCCCGCGCAGCTCCCGGCGCGGGGCGTGCCGCCGTGGTACGGACGCGGCGACGGCCGCCACGTCCCCGGCCGTGACCAGCGAGGTCACCACCCCTGTCGCCGCCGCCACGAACCCTCTTCTGCCGATCTGCCCCATGCTCCGTCCCCTGTGTCGGTCCGCGCGGCCGGGTCACCGGAACCCGGGCCGCCGTACGGCCTCAGCATGCCCGCCCCGGCACCCCGTCCACACACCCCGGCGGAGTAACGTCCTGTCCCGGGGCGGGCGCCGGAATCACACGGGGGACCTGCCGGGACACGGACCAGCGAAAGGCACGATGTGACCGACACCCTGACCGATATCGCCCGCGTCGGAGTGGTGGGCTGCGGCCAGATGGGCGCAGGCATCGCGGAGGTCGCCGCGCGCAGCGGCCTGGAGGTCAAGGTCGCCGAGACCACCGGCGAGGCCCTGGAGATCGGCCGTACCCGGCTGCAGAACTCCCTCTCGAAGGCCGCCGAACGCGGCAAGATCACCGAGACGGAGCGGGACGAGGCGCTCGGCAGGCTCAGCTTCACCACGGATCTCGGGGAGTTCGCCGACCGCGATCTCGTCATCGAGGCGGTCGTGGAGAACGAGCAGATCAAGACGGAGATCTTCCAGGTGCTCGATCAGGTCGTGACGCGTCCCGACGCGATCCTGGCCTCCAACACCTCCTCCATTCCGCTGGTCAAGCTGGCCGTCGCGACCTCGCGTCCCGACCAGGTCATCGGCATCCACTTCTTCAACCCGGCCCCGGTGCAGAAGCTGGTCGAGCTGATCCCCGCGCTCACGACCTCGGACGAGACGGTCAAGCGCGCCGAGGCCGTGGTCCAGGGGGTGCTCGGCAAGCACGCGATCCGGGCCCAGGACCGCTCGGGATTCGTGGTGAACGCGCTGCTGATTCCGTATCTGCTCGCCGCGATCCGGATGTTCGAGTCGGGGATCGCGAGCCGCGAGGACATCGACAACGGGATGGAGCTGGGCTGTGCCCATCCGATGGGCCCGCTCAAGCTCTCGGATCTGATCGGCCTGGACACCGTGGCGTCGGTCGCCGATTCGATGTACGCGGAGTACAAGGAGCCGCTGTACGCGGCGTCCCCACTGCTCCAGCGGATGGTGGACGCGGGCAGGCTGGGCCGCAAGACGGGCGCGGGCTTCTACTCCTACGGGTGACGATTACGGAGAGTCGCAAAATTCGCACGGCGTGTGCGAAGGGTGCTCGCATATGCCATTCACACACCCTGCTGCCCCGCGCACAAGGGGAGTTGACTCGGTTCCGCTTGGTCCCGGCACCGCCGGGGCCGGGCGTCGAACCGTTGGACGACATTCCCGAACAGGAGCGGATTCGTGACCACCCCCTCTGACCATTCTCTGGTCGGCGAAGAGTGTGCCGAGTTACGGCGCAGCCTCGACGTCGGTCTCGCCAGGACCGACGGCAGGCTGGCGTTACTGGCCCAGCGCAACGACCAGACCGACAAGGATGTGACCGATCTGGCCGCGCGCGTCGCGGCCCTGGAGCACGCCAGGTGGCCGCTGCCCGCCGTGGCGGCGCTCTGCTCGCTCGGAGCGCTGGCGGTGGCGGTCTGGCAGTCCCTGGGCCGCTAGTGCCGGCGGCCAGGACTAGCCCAGCCTTAAGTGATGGAGCATCAGCAGCCCGGCCGTCATATTGGCGGCCGGGATCTCACCCCGGGCGATCATGTCCGGCACCAGCTTGAGCGGGACCCACTCCCGGCGCGAGGACTCGAAGTCGTCCTCGGGATGGCCGATGTACGTGGCGTCCTCCGCCCAGTAGAGATGGTGCCTGGCGTCGGTCAGGCCGTTGGACGGCTCGACCGTGAGCAGATGCCGGAGCGGTCCCGGGCGCCACCCGGTCTCCTCCTCCATCTCCCTGGCGGCCGCGGTCTCGATGTCCTCGCCGTCCTCGACCACCCCCGCGGCCAGCTCCCAGCCCCAGCTGTCGGTGATGAAGCGGTGCCGCCACAGCATCAGCACCTCGTTGGCGGAGTTGACCGCCGTCGCCACGGCGACGGGGCGGAGCCGGATGAGGAAGTGGTCCAGATGCCGGCCGTCAGGGAGTTTGACGTCCGCGAGATTGACCCGGAACCAGCGGTTCTCGTACACGGTCTGTTCGCTAAGTTTCGTCCACTGCACGTTTCTGCCACCTTCCGACAAGTTGATGGCAATATCGCAGCAGCAGTCTTGGCGGACGGGAACGTGCGGGGGCTCATAAAGGGGCTCACAGAGGAACGCGCAGCGCGCCTTCGATGAGTTCCGCCGTCTCCTCGGCGTCCGTGGATCCGCTGGCCACCAGCTGTTCCTGTACGGCGCGCAACCGGTCTCGCAGGCGCTGGGACTCCATCCCCCTTGCGCGCTCGGCCATTTCGGCCGCTGTTCTGGCGGCGCGGTCGGCCTCGCCCTGCCGCAACTCGATATGGCTGAGCATCGCGAGCCGGTGGACCCGGCCGCGATCGTGCGCCGGGGTGTCCACGGCCGCCGCCGCGTGCGCCCGTGCCGCGGCCAGATCACCGAGGCTGAGCAGCGCCTCCGCCACCTGTACATTCACCAGACCCGGCTGAACGTAGCCCGTCTCGTCCGGCTCGTGGCCGGGGCGGATGCGCTCCGCCTCCGTCTCCGCGCGCCGGATACAGCCGAGCGCCCCGCTGCCGTCGCCGAGATGCGCATACGACTTGGCCTGCATCGCGTACAGATCCGCGGCGAGCGCCGGGGTGATCTGGCGCCCGGCCGTCCGCAGCGCCGCCTCGGCGAAGGCGACGGCCTGGCGGTACTCCCCCATGTGCAGCGACTGGTTGACCAGCAGCGCGATCACATACGCGCCGAGACCCCGGTCCCCGCTCGCCTTGGCCAGCCGCAGCGCCTGGTGGAAGTAGCGCTGGGCGAGCCCATGGGCGTCGGAGTCGTACGCGCAGATACCGGCCACCGCGACCAGACCGCCGGTGGCGCGGTGCAGTTGGCGGCCCAGCGCGTCGCTGTACCCGCCGCGCAGCAGCGGGGCGGTCTCGGCGTTGAGGAAGCGGACGATCCTGGCGCGGGTGGCGACTCCGCCCGCCCGGCGGTACATCAGCTCGTAGTGCGCCCTGGCCGACCGCAGCAACTTGATGTCCGCCGGGCCGACCTTGTTGCGGCCGCTGCGGGAGACATCGGCGTCCTCGGGAGGGTTCTCCCACTCCCAGACGGGCATGACGGCGGGCGTGCCGGTGACGGTGGGGGCGCCCACTATGTGCGGACGTTGCTGTTCGTCGCAGCGCCACAGCGCGGTGGCCCGTTCCACGAAACCGGAGAGCGGGGTGCCATGCGGTACGAGCGACTCTCCCGTCACCCCGAGCCCGATGTCGTCCAGCGTGAGCGAGCGGTGCAGCCGCTCGCTCAGCACCGCGCAGATCAGGTCGGGCACTTGGCCGCGTGGCCGCTGTCCCTTCAGCCACCGTGAGACGGCGGTGTGTTCGTAGCGCAGGGCGAGGCCTCTGGCCCGGCCCGCCTGGTTGACCCGCGCGGCGAGACCGGCATGGGAGATACCCGCCTCGTCGAGCAGGGAATCGAGCAGAGAATTGGGGTGCATGAGTGCCCCTCCGGTGGCTCGGCCGAACCAGCGTAGTGGAACGGGAAACGCACGGGGTGTGAACGTAATGCCCGGAAACACGCCCCGTGCACCCTGCCGCGGGGATCGCGGGACCGGTTGACTGAATCGCCTCGCAAAAGAGGCGCCGGGCCGCCGGCTCCCCCTCGTACAGTGCGGTGGCCCGCAACCGCGCCGTCCGCCCCGCCGACCTGCCCGACACTCCGCGGCGGAGCGGGCGGCGCGTGTACGAGACAGGGAGGCCGGGGCAGCCATGGGGCCTTCCAGCGGGCTTTCGGACAGCGGGCTTTCCGACAGCGGTCGTTCGGCGCCGGGGTCGCTCGACGGGGGTGGCGCGCCGGGTCATCCCGGGCCGGGCGCGTGGGTGGTGGGTTCCCGCGCGGAAACCCACGTACAGCACAGGCCCGGTCCGCCGGGCTGCGCGGGCACGCGTGAGGAATCGCCCACCGGTGGGCGGTCGTTGCGCAGCACGAGCAGCGCCATGTCGTCGGTGATCCGCCCGCCGGTGTGCCGCAGCAGCGCCGCGTGGACCTGGCGCACCACGGCGGCGGGGGACAGGGGCGGGCCCGCCGCGGCCTGCGCGAGCGCTTCCTCCAGAGCGAAGAACCGCCCCGCCGAGTCCCGGGCGTCCTCGGCGCCGTCGGTGTGCAGGAACAGCGCCTCACCGGGCCGCAGCGGACCGCACTGGTACGGCAGCAGATCGGCGGGCAGCGGAAAGGCGCCCAGCGGCGGCAGCGGCTCGCCGGAGGCCAGCCGGGCGGCGCCCCGGCCGAGCCGATAGGGCCAGGGATGGCCGCAGTTGAGAGCCCGTACCTCCGCGTCGGCCCCGATCTCCAGCAGCAGTACGGTGACGAACTCCTCCCCCGACAGGGAGTCCGGCTCCTGGCCACCGGCGGCGGGCGGCTCCTGACGCGCCAACTCCCGCAGATGGCGCTGGTGAGCGCGGTCGAGCCGGCGCAGGACGCCGTCGAGCCCGGCCTCGTCATGGGCGGCCTCCCGGAAGCTGCCGAGGACCGCGGCCACCGCCCCGATGGCGGGCAGTCCATGGCCGCGCACATCCCCGATGACGACCCGCACCCCGTAGGCCGTGGCCACCACCTCGTACAGATCGCCGCCGACATCGGCGCCGCGCGAGGCGGAGAGCTGGCGTGCGGAGAGCGCGAGACCGTCCAGCCGGGGCGGCAGGGTCCGGATCAGCACCTCCTGGGCGGCCCGCGCCACGGCCTTGACCTCCCGCAGCTCCCGCGCCGCCCGCCGCCGTACGCGGATCAGCAGATACGCCACCACCAGCAGGAAGACGACGCAGTTCACGATGCGCGAGAGCAGGTCGTCGCGGTCCGCCGCCGGGCGGGTCAGCTCCCAGGTGATCACCGCTGTGAGCAGACCGCCCGGGAGCGCGCATTCGACAAGGCCCCAGGAGGCCGGCGCTTCCGCCTGCGCGTCCTCTGTCGCCTTGGTCCGATTCATCCGTCGGCCTCCCTCGGCCGCCCGGCCGCTAAGCCGTGGGGCGTACGTCGACCGTCTCGGCCTGATCGATTGTGTCGATCACGGAAGCCCCATGACGTGACACGCCAGGACTTCTCACCCGAATGAGTGAGGGGCGCATCCGGTGATCCGGGTGCGCCCCTCACGGGCCGAGAGCCAGTACAGCGACGGCGCGCGGCAGGGTGGTCACGCGCCGCGCAGGACCGCCCCGGTCCGTTCGGCGGCGAGCGCGACGGCCGCGTCACGGGCCGCCGTGGCCTCGTCGACCGTCAGTGTGCGGTCCGCCGCCCGGAAACGCAGGGCGTAGGCAAGCGACTTGTGCTCCTCACCGATCTGCTCGCCGGTGAAGACGTCGAACAGCCGCAGGGATTCGAGGAGTTCCCCCGCGCCCTCGCGCAGCGCCCGCTCCACCTCGGCGGCCGGCACTTCGCTCGGTACGACAAGCGCAACATCCTGCGTGGCCACCGGATAGGTGGAAATCCGCGGCGCCTTGATCACACCGGCGCCCGCGCGCTCCAGCAGATCGAGATCGATCTCCATGGCGCAGGTGCGGTCCGGCAGCCCGAGCGCCTTCACGACGCGCGGATGCAGTTCTCCGGCATGGCCGAGGAGCGTCTCCTCGCCGTCCACGGCGGCGAACAGCGCGGCGCAGCGGCCGGGGTGCCACGGCTCGTACCGCTCGGCCCGTACGGTCAGTTCGGCCCCGGCCTCGCGGGCGACGGCACGGGCCGCCTCGACGGCGTCCGCCCACTCCGCGGGGCGTCCCTTGCCCCACCAGCCGGCCTGCTCGCGCGCGCCGGCCAGCACGACGGCGGCGTACCGCGGCTGGTCCGGCAGCGCGGCGTCGAGCGCGGCCACTTCCTCGTCGGTCGGCCGCCGGTCGACGGGCAGCCGTACCGGCACGGTCTCGTGGCCGGTGGGCCGGAAGACCAGTCCGGTCTCGAAGAGCGCCAGATCGTGCGACCCGCGGCCGTCGTTGCGGCGCAGCGCCGTGAGCAGGCCCGGCAGCAGCGTGGTGCGCAGCGCGGGCTCCTCGTCGGAGAGCGGGTTGACGAGCCTCACCGTGCGGCGCCGCTCGTCGTCGGCCGGCAGCCCGAGGGCGTCGAGCACCGCGTCGCCGAGGAACGGGTAGTTCAGCGCCTCGACATAACCGGCGCCGGCCAGGGCGCGGCCGACCCGGCGGTGCAGCCGCTGGCGCTCGGTGAGCCCGCGGCCGGACGGCGGGGTGGGCAGCGTCGAGGGGAGGTTCTCGTATCCCTCAAGCCGGATGACCTCCTCGGCGAGGTCATTGGGCTCGCCGAGGTCGGGCCGCCAGGACGGGACGGTGACGACCAGCTCGTCCTGGCCGTAGACGTCGCAGCCGATCTGCTGGAGCCGCCGTACGACGGTCTCCCGGCCGTACGTGACACCGGCGACCCGGTCGGGGTGGTCGGCGGGCATGGCGATGGTGTGCGGCGCGGAGGGCGCGATGATCTCCGTGACCCCGGCCCCGGCGGAACCGCCGGCGAGCAGCACCAGCAGGTCGACGGTCCGCTGCGCGGCGGCGGCCGCGGCCTGCGGGTCGACCCCGCGCTCGAAGCGCTTGGACGCCTCGGAGGCCAGCTTGTGGCGGCGCGCGGTACGGGCGATGGAGATCGCGTCGAAGTGCGCGGCCTCGATCACCACATCGGTGGTGCCCTGGACCTCGCCCGTCTCGGGGGGAGCCGTGGTGTCGGCGATCTCGGTGTTCGCGCCGCCCATCACACCGGCGAGGCCGATGGGCCCGCGATCGTCGGTGATGACCAGGTCCTGGGCGTCCAGCACCCGCTGGACACCGTCGAGCGTGGTGATCTTCTCGCCCTCGTGGGCACGGCGGACGCCGATGGCGCCCTCCAGCCGGGAGCGGTCGTACGCGTGCAGCGGCTGGCCGAGCTCCAGCATCACGTAGTTCGTGATGTCGACCGCGAGCGAGATCGGCCGCATCCCGGCCTTCTGGAGCCGGCGGCGCAGCCAGATGGGGCTGTGCGCTTCCGGGTCGAGGCCGGTGACCGTACGGGCCGTGAAGCGGTCGCAGCCCCTCGGGTCGGCGATCTTCACCGGGTGGCCGTACGAGTTCGGCGCGGGCACGTCGAGCAGCGCCGGGTCGCGCAGGGTCAGCCCGTACGCGATGGCGGTCTCGCGGGCGACCCCGCGCAGCGAGAGGCAGTAGCCGCGGTCGGGGGTGACGGCGATGTCCAGGACCTCGTCCACCAGCTCCAGGAGCGCGATGGCGTCGGTGCCGGCCTCGTACTCGGGCGGGAGCACGATGATGCCGCCCGATCCGTCGTCGCCCATGCCCAGCTCGTCGCCGGAGCAGATCATTCCGTGCGAGGTCCTGCCGTACGTCTTGCGCGCGGAGATCGCGAAGTCACCGGGCAGGACGGCGCCGGGGAGGACCACGACGACCTTGTCGCCGACGGAGAAGTTCCGGGCGCCGCAGACGATCTCCTGCGGCTCGCCGGTGCCGTTGGCCGTGCCGACATCGACCGTGCAGAAGCGGATGGGCTTCTTGAAGCCCTCCAGCTCCTCGATCGTGAGCACCTTGCCGACGACGAGGGGGCCCTTGAGCCCGGCGCCGAGCTGCTCGACGGTCTCGACCTCCAGACCGGCGGAGACGAGCTTGGCCTGGACGTCACGGCCGGTCTCCGTCGCCGGCAGGTCGACGTACTCCCGCAGCCAGGAAAGCGGGACGCGCATCAGATCTCCATCCCGAACGGCCGGGTGAACCGGACGTCACCCTCGACCATGTCTCGCATGTCTTCGACGTTGTGGCGGAACATCAGCATCCGTTCGATCCCGAACCCGAAGGCGAATCCGCTGTACTTCTTGGGGTCGACGCCACAGGCGATGAGCACCTTGGGGTTGACCATGCCGCAGCCGCCCAGCTCGATCCAGCCCTCGCTGCCGCAGGTGCGGCAGGGCCGGTCGGGGTTGCCGACCGAGGCGCCCCGGCACACGTAACAGACCATGTCCATCTCGGCGGACGGCTCGGTGAAGGGGAAGAAGTTCGGCCGGAGCCTGGTCTTCATGTCCGCGCCGAAGAGCGCCTGGACCATGTGGTCCAGGGTGCCCTTGAGATCGGCCATGGTCAGGCCCTCGTCGACGGCGAGCAGCTCGATCTGGTGGAAGACCGGGGTGTGCGTGGCGTCCAGCTCGTCGGTGCGGTAGACCCGCCCCGGGCAGACGATGTACACCGGCGGCTCGCGGTCGAGCAGGGCGCGCGCCTGGACGGGCGAGGTGTGGGTACGGAGCACCACACCCGATTCGTCGCCCTCCGTGCCTTTGGGGCCCTGGACGAAGAAGGTGTCCTGCATCTGGCGCGCCGGGTGGTCGGGCACGAAGTTGAGCGCGTCGAAGTTGAACCACTCCGCCTCGGCCTCGGGGCCCTCGGCGACCTCGTAGCCCATGGCCACGAAGACGTCCGCGACCCGCTCCATGAAGCCGGTCAGCGGGTGGCGGGCGCCGGCCGGGGTGCGGTCGTACGGCAGCGTGACATCCACCGCCTCCTCGACCAGCACCCGGGCGTCCCGCTCCGCCTCCAGCTCGCTCTGGCGGGCGGCCAGGGCCTTGCTGACGGCGCCGCGGGCCTGGCCCACGCGCTTGCCCGCCTCGGCCTTGGCCTGGGGGGGCAGGGCGCCGATCTCCCGGTTGGCGAGGGCGAGCGGCGAGGTACCTCCGGTGTGCGCGGTCTTCGCGTGGGCGAGCGCGTCGAGATCACCGGCGGCGGCGAAGGCGGCGAGCGCCTCGTCCCGCATCCGCTCGATCTCTTCCGGTTTCAGTGCCTCGACCTCGACTGGGTCGTACGACTTGTTGGGTGCCGACATCTCTTCCGTACTTCCGTTTGGCTGGCGAAACGACCCTGCTCGATCACTGGGGAGCGCGAAGGCGCGAAGGTGCCAAAAGTCGAGTCTAAAGGTCGTACGAAGGTGAAGAAGCCCGTGGGCCGCTCAGGACAGGTAGGCCGGAGCGCCGACGGGCAGGATAAATCGGAACTCGGCACCGCCGCCGGGTCCGCGGCCGACGGTGATCGTCCCGCCGTGCGCCTCGACGATGCCCTTGACGATATACAGGCCCAGGCCGGTCCCGCCGCGCTTGCTCCCCCGCCAGAAGCGGGTGAAGACACGGCCCATCGACTCCTCGGGGATGCCGGGACCCTCGTCGCACACGGTGACGGCCGTTCCCTTCTCTGTCTCCGTCTCGGTTTCCGGCCGCGTCGCGTGGCTGAGCGTCGCGGCGGCCACCTCGATGGTGACGGTTCCCTCCCCGTGGCGCACCGCGTTTTCCAGCAGATTGCCGAGCACCTGATCGATCTTGTCGGGATCCGCCCACAGATCGGGCAGCGGCTGCTGTATGCGTACGAGGAACCGGTCCGGCGACTGGCCCGCGGCGGTGTGCGACTGGACATGGCGGCCGACGGCCGCGCCGATGTCCACCGGCTGGCGGCGCACCTCCAGCCGGCCCGAATCGATCCGGGAGATGTCCAGCAGCTCCGCGATCAGCCGGGTGACCCGGTTGGCGTCGGCATCGACGGTCTCCAGCATCAGCCGCTTCTGGTCGTCGGTGAACCGCTCCCACTTGGCGAGCAGCGTCGCCGTGAACCCCTTCACGGAGGTGAGCGGGGAGCGCAGCTCATGGGCGACGGTCGCGATCAGCTCCGCGTGGCTCAGTTCGGTACGGCGCCGCGCCTCCGTGCCCCGGATGGAGATGACGAGCCGGCGCAGGGGCCCGGTCGGGTACGCGCGTACGTAGCGGGCGGAGACCAGGACCTCCCGGCCGCCCGGCAGCAGCAGATTGCGCTCGGGCTGGCCGACCCGGGTGGCGAGTCCGCCGTACGGATCGGTCAGCGCCCACCAGCGGCGGCCCTTCAGATCCTCCAGCGGCAGCGCCCGCTCCAGCGGATGGCCGAGGGCGTCGGCGGACGGGACGGCGGTGATCCGGGCGGCGGCGGCGTTGAAGCAGATCACCCGGCCGGTCTCGTCGGCGACGACCAGCCCGTCGGGCAGCTCGTCGGGGTGGATCCCCCCGTCGCCCGCGCCGATCCGCTCATCCATACCGGTCCGCTCACCCGCGCCGGTCCCGTACGGGGGCGGTAAGGCTCCCTGGACCGCGGCGGGTCCGCTCGCCCCGACACTCATCCCCGCATCCCACCTCTTCCGCGTAGCTCAGTGGGCCCCAGAAAGCGCAACAGTACTAGCTGAACGTGACGGAGCGGGACCCCCTCAGCACGTACCGCGCACGCGCTGGGCGCGCGCCGAGGCATAGAGACATACGGCAGCGGCCGTCGCGAGGTTCAGACTCTCGGCCTTTCCGTGGATCGGCACCCGTACCACCGCGTCCGCGAGGGCGCGGGTCTCGGCCGGCAGCCCCCATGCCTCGTTGCCGAAGATCCAGGCGGTGGGCCCGCCCATGGTGCCCGCGTCCAGCTCGTCGTCCAGGTCGTTCTCGCCCGCGCCGTCGGCGGCCAGGATCCGTACGCCCGCGTCCCGGAGCCCCTGGACGGCCCGCTCGACGGGGACGCCGACGGCGACCGGCAGATGGAAGAGCGAGCCGACGGACGCCCGGACCGATTTGGGGTTGTAGAGATCGACGGAGGCGTCGGTGAGGACGACGGCGTCGGCGCCCGCCGCGTCGGCGCAGCGCAGCACCGTACCGGCGTTCCCGGGGTCGCGGACATGCGCCAGTACGGCGACGAGCCGGGGCCTGGCCCGCAGGATCTCCTCGAAGGGCGAGTCGAGGAACCGGCACACCCCGAGCAGCCCCTGCGGGGTGACGGTCTGGGACACCTCGGCGAGCACGGCGTCGGGGGCGAAGTGCACCCGGGCCCCGGTGGCGCGGGCGGCCTCGACGATGTCGGCGTACCGCTCGGCGGCCTCGACGGTGGTGAACAGCTCGATGAGCGTCGGCTCCCCGCCGTCACCGCGATGGGCCACCGCTTCCCGTACGGCCTGCGGCCCCTCCGCGATGAACCGGCGTTCCTTGCCGCGGAAGGCGCGCTTGGCGAGTCTCCTGGCGGCCGTGACGCGCGGGGAACGCGGGGAGATCAGCTCGGGGGTGCCCATGGACGGCGGTTCTCACTTCTCGTATGAGGACGTACGGGTGACGTACGGGTGGCTACGCGTACGGGAGGACGCAGGGACGCGCGGGTACGCGTGGAACGCGCCGGACCCGCAGGCGCGCTGCCTGCGGGTCCGGCGGGAAGTACGGCGGCCTGACGGGTCAGGCGGCGGCCTTCGGGGCGTTGACGTCGCTCGGGAGGGCCTTCTGGGCGACCTCGACGAGCGCGGCGAACGCGCTGGAGTCATTGACGGCCAGCTCGGCGAGGATCTTGCGGTCCACCTCGACGTTGGCGGCCTTCAGACCCTGGATGAAGCGGTTGTAGGTGATGCCGTTGGCGCGGGCAGCGGCGTTGATCCGCTGGATCCACAGCTGACGGAAATCGCCCTTGCGCTTCTTGCGGTCGTTGTAGTTGTAAACGAGGGAGTGAGTGACCTGCTCCTTCGCCTTCCGGTACAGACGCGAGCGCTGGCCGCGGTAACCGCTGGCCGCCTCGAGGATTGCCCGGCGCTTCTTGTGGGCGTTGACTGCCCGCTTGACGCGTGCCACGTGTTAACTCCTTGTAGCTGGGTCACGGGTGGTGGCGTGACCCAAGAACGGCTTGGTCCCTGTAGGTGTCCTGGTCCCGCGCCGCGGCGGGACGCGGGACTACAGGCCGAGAAGCTTCTTCGCCTTGGCGGCGTCGCCCGGCGCGAGCTCGACGGTGCCGGCGAGGCGGCGCGTCAGCGTCGAGGGCTTGTGCTCCAGGTAGTGGCGACGGCCGGCACGCTGCCGGAGCACCTTGCCCGAGCCGGTCACGCGGAAGCGCTTCTTTGCACCGCTGTGCGTCTTGTTCTTCGGCATGGCGCCGCTCTCTCCTCGTCAGTGGCGCTCCCAGCCGGCCGGTCGGCCGGCGCTCGGGAGCGTCATATCTCTGGTATGTGGTTCTGGTCCGGACCGGACCCGAGGCGCCGCCTGTCGGCGCCCCCCGGATCACGCTTCGGAAGATGCCTCGGCCGGAGCCTCGGCCGCGGATTCCTCGGTCGCGTACCCCTGGCGCTCCGCCTTGCGGGCGGCCTGCGCCTCACGGGCCTCGGCCATGGCCTCGGTCTTCTTCTTGTGCGGGCCAAGAACCATGATCATGTTCCGGCCGTCCTGCTTCGGGTTCGACTCGATGAAGCCGAGCTCCTCGACATCCGAAGCGAGACGCTGGAGCAGTCGGAAGCCCAGCTCGGGGCGGGACTGCTCACGACCACGGAACATGATCGTGATCTTGACCTTGTCACCCTGCTTGAGGAACCGGACGACATGACCCTTCTTGGTGTCATAGTCGTGCGGGTCGATCTTCGGCCGGAGCTTCATCTCCTTGATGACCGTGTGCGCCTGGTTCTTGCGCGCCTCACGGGCCTTCATGGCCGACTCGTACTTGAACTTCCCGTAGTCCATGAGCTTGCACACGGGCGGACGGGCGTTCGCCGCGACCTCGACCAGGTCCAGGTCGTACTCCTGCGCAAGCTCTAGGGCCTTGGCGAGCGGGACAATGCCCACCTGCTCGCCACTGGGACCGACAAGTCGCACTTCGGGAACGCGAATCCGGTCGTTGATGCGGGGCTCGGCGCTGATGGATCCTCCTCGGTAGCACCACACGACCGCCTGGCAGACAGCCGCGTAACGTCTCTGTATACAGACCAACCGCGGCGGAACATCAAAAATGCCCCGGACGGCACACAGGCAGGAGCTCCTCGAATACCGGAGCACCGCCGCGCGTATGCCACGGGGCGCATCGGGCGGTTCCATCGTCCGTACGGAACGATGGGCACCACCTGACCGGTGACCCGCCGCCCCTGAGGAGCGGCCAGGTGGGAGATCGGAGCCTCCACTTGTGGGCCGGGCACGCACGTGTCCGACCGGTCGTTACACAAGGTTAGCAGCTCCCCGGGGGTGGTGCGAACCCCCGCGTACCACTCCGCTCCCGGGGCCGGAGCCACTCGGGCGTACGCCTATCGTGTGGAGCATGAGCGACGCGACCTCCCCCCAGGAAACCCCCGGCTATGACGCCATGGCCCGCGACATCGCGGAAGTACCCGCCGTCGAGGTGATCGTCACGGTCGCCGTGAATCTGATGAGCGCGGCCGCCGTCAAGCTCGGTCTGACCGAGGAGGGCGACGAGCACAAGGACCTGGACGAGGCGCGCAAGCTGGTCCACGCGCTGGCCGGGCTGATGGACGCGAGCGCGACGGAGATCAGTTCCTTCCACGCGGCTCCGCTGCGTGACGGACTGAAGTCGCTCCAGCTGGCGTTCCGCGAGGCGTCGCTCGTACCGGACGAGCCGGGGAAGGGCCCCGGCGAGAAGTACACGGGGCCGGTCTACGGCTGATCCGGCTCCACTGCTTTCAGGTACCTCACGCGTACTTCACTCGTACTTCACGCGCGTACGAAGAGGGGCTCGCCGGGTGGCGTGGCCTCGGCCGGCAGCAGTGCCAGGTCGAGTCCGCGTACCAGGCGGGCCCTCAGTACGTCATCGGCCGCGAGGGCCTCGGCGATCCTGCGGGCGGCCTCGGCCGGATGCGCGGCCGGGTCGAGCACGAGCGCGAGCGTGCCGTCCGCGCTGCCGGGGCCGAGATGCGCGCGGAGCACGGCGGGCTCGGCGGCGACGGCGGACCGTACCGCCGCGCCGACGGCGGGATCGGCGAGCGGATCGGTGCTGGTGCGGCCCTCGGCGAGAGCGAGCAGCGCGGGGCCGGTGAGCTGGTACGGCACAGGGCCCGCGAGATCGATCACCACCGTGTCCGCCCGCTCGTGCGCGGCTGCCTGGAGCGCCTGACGCAGCGGTACGGCGACGGGCCGGGCCTCCGGGTTCCAGCGGGCCAGCGCCTCGACGGAGGTGAAGGCGGGCAGCGCGCGGCGGTCGCCCGCCTGGAGGGTCGGCACGGCCATGTCACTGGTCTTCTCGCGGCGCAGGCCGGTCTCCTCGTCCTCCTCCGCCTCACCGAGCACGGCGACCACGGGAACCAGCAGCCGGGCGTCCTTGAGCGCCGCCAGGACGCGCGGTTCGGCCGACCGGTCCCCGGCCCAAGCGGCGAGGGCGGCCGTCAGCTCGGGAGCGGCGGTGCCGTCGTCGTCGGAGAAACCGGGGTCGGGGATGTTCTTGATGGCCACGGGACGAGCCTAAGGGTCCCGTCGGGACGTACGGTCGTCGGGTGGATCTCTCGGTCGCGGTGTACGACCTGGCAGGCGGGGGCGCGTGGGCGTCGGGCGAGGACCGGACGTATGTCACCGCGAGCGTGGTCAAGGTCGCGGTCCTGGCGGCGCTGCTGCTGCGGGCGCGGGACTCGGGGCGGTGGCTGACGGCCGGCGAGGAGCGCCTCGCGGAGGCCATGATCGAGCGCAGCGACAACGAGGCGGCGACGGCGCTGCGGGCGGCGGCCGGGGGTGTGGCGGGACTGGACACGGCGCATGCCCGGCTCGGGATGACCCGGACGTCGGCGGCGCCGGCCTGGGGGCTCACCCGCACCACCGCGCGCGATCAGCTGACGCTGCTGAAGGCGGTGTTCGGCGGCGCGGATCCGGCGGCGTCCGCCGGTCTTGACGAGAGGTCGCGTCGCTATCTGGCGGGGCTGATGGGGCGCGTGGTGCCCGGACAGGACTGGGGCATCTCCGCGGCGGCGGCGGACGGCGACTGGGCGCTGAAGAACGGCTGGCTGCCGCGAAGCGACAGCGGTCTGTGGGTCGTGCACTCGGTCGGGCGGGTACGGAACTGTCTGGTCGCCGTGCTGTCCGACGGCCATACAACAAAGGACGCGGGGATCGCGCGGGTCGAGGAGGCGGCCGTCAGCGCCGTACGCCGGTTCGTCTGAGCCCGCCGCGCCACAGCAGGACCGCGCAGGCCAGCAGCAGGGCCCCGGAGCCGCCCACCGCGGGGGCGAGCCAGGCGGCGGGTTCCGAGTTCTCACGCGGGGCGTCGGGGCCGCTGCCGAAGTACCGCTTGTCGTATCCGTCGGCGCCCGCTGCCTCGCTCTTCAGATCCGTACGGGACAGCTTCGCCCCGGCCTTGATCGCGGCGGCGGGATCGACCAGACCGTGCCCGCGGGCGTCGTCGTGGCCGTCCTTCGGCGCGTCGCGCGCGGTGTCCGCGAGGAGCTTCTTGATCTGCGCCGGGGTGAGATCGGGGTGGGCGGAGCGTACGAGCGCGACGGCGCCGGAGACGAAGGCGGCGGCGGCGCTGGTGCCCCAGCCCTCGTAGTAGCGGCGGTCAGGGTCGGCGATGACCACATTGACGCCGGGTGCGCTGACGGTGGCGTACCAGCGGCGGGTGGAGAACGCGGCGCGCGTCCCGTACTCGTCGACGGCCGTCACCGCGATCACCCCGGGATAGGCCGCGGGGTACGAGACATGGTCGCCCTTCTCGCCGCCGTTGCCCGCCGAGGCGACGACGACGGCGCCCTTGGCCAGGGCGTACTGGACGGCCGCGTCCTCCCCCGGTTCCGGATGGGCGGACTCGCTGTCGTCGCCGAGGGAGAGGTTGATGACGTCGGCGCCGTGGTCGGCGGCCCACCGGATGCCTTCGGCGAGGGCGCCGCCCTTGGAGGAACGGGCCTTGGCGCGGGCGGGGTCGGTGCCTTCGAGGATGACGCGTACGGGGAGGATCTTCGCCTCGGGCGCGATTCCGAGGACCCCGTCGGCGCGGTTGGGGCCATGGCCGTGTCCGGCGATGATGCCGGCCATGGCGGTGCCGTGCCGGGCCCAGGCGCGGTCGCCGCTGCGCGCCCCGAAGCCGATCAGATCCCGGCCGGGCAGCACCTGTCCCTCCAGGTCGGGATGGGTGGCGTCGACGCCGGTGTCCAGGACGGCGACGGTGATGCCCCTGCCCTGCGCGGTGCGCCACGCCTCCTCGGTGTGCATGGCGTCGAGGGCCCACTGCTGCGCCCGGATGGCGTCGGCGTGCGCCGGAGGGGCGGAAACGAGCAGCAGGACGGACGCGGCGGCGAGGGTGGCGGCGAGGCGGTGGCGGCGCGCGGGACGGCCTGGAGGGTTGGGAGTCATGCCGGGAGGGTTCGGGGTCATTGAGAGGCCGCCGTTCGGGCGCTGACGGTCTTGCGCAGCCCTCGTTCTATCCGGTCCGCGATGCCCTTGGCCTCGTGGCCGAGGCCGGACTGCGCGGGCGCGGTCGTGGCGCCCTTGGCCATGGCCTTGTCGACGGGCTGGGGAGCGGGGACTTTCCGTCCGTCGGCGAAGCCGGAGACGGCGAACACGACGACGGGCGCCTCGGTGAGTACGTTCACCGTCCAGCTCGCGCGCTGGGCGTCACCGAACCCGCCCGCGACGGTGCCCTTGACGGGAAACGTACGGGGCATCAGATCTGCGCGTTCACCGAGGCTCTCGTTGCGGAACCGGGTGCGCAGGGTGTCCATCGCGACGGCGTCGGCCTGGGTGAAGACAAGACCGACGGTGGTGACGTTGCTGGACGTGGCGTCGACGTATGTGGCACGCAGCACGCGCGCGCAGCCGACCGGGCGCAGCGTTCCGAGGAGCAGCGGGTCGAGGGTGCCGGCGCAGCCGCTGTCGGGTGCGACGCCGATCCTCGTCCACTCACGGTCCGCTCCGCCGGGCCCGGCGCCGTCCCCCGCGAGAGTGCGCGGGAAGAGGGTGTCGACGGGCACGCTGTGCCAGAGGCCGCGTGCGGTGGCGAAGGTGTCCCGGGCGGCGGGGTCGGCGGCCGAATCCCCGGTCAGCCAGCTCCCGGTGGCGGCGCCCCCGATCAGCCCGAGCCCCAGCACGACGCAGGCCACCGCGGCGGCGACCCTGAAGGGATGGTGCCGGGAGGGCACGGGGCGCAGCCTGGTGGTGGTCTCCTGGGGCGTCTCGGGACGCTGCCCGCCCCAGGGGTACGGCGGCGGCGCGGGCAGGGACCCGGGCGAGCGCAGGGGCGGCCTGGGGGGTACGGGCAGCGAGGGTGGCGCGGAAGGCCGGGGCGGCACGCGCGGCACCGCTCCGGCGGGGGCCGGGGGCACGGGCCGGAGGCGGGTCGTGATCTCGACGGGGGCGGAGGGCACCGGCCGGAGGCGGGTGGTGATCTCGACGGGCGCCGGGGCTGAACCGGCGGGCGGAGCCGGGGCTGTCGTCGGGGCTGTCGTCTGCGCCGGAGGGCCGGCCGGGCGCGGGGCCGGATTCCCTGCCGGGGCCGGGGACTTGGCGGCCGGTGGAGCGGGAGGTCCGGACGGCGGTGGTGGTATCCGCACCGGCTCGGGCGGGGGCAGCAGCGCGTCCGAGATCCGTGATCTCGGCGGACGCGGGGCGTCGGACTGCGCGTCCTCCCCGGCCTTGGCCGCCTCGGACTCCGGCGCGGGCGGTGGTGCCGCCGGGCGGGGCGGTACGGGAGCGCGTCGCGCTTCGGTACTCATCCGTCCCCCTGTGCCACCTGTGCAGACCGGTCCCACCACATACCGATTCGCCGTACGGAACAGGCCCGTTCGACGCGGCGTGTGCGTCACTCTACGGGGTGGAGCGGGCCCGGCGGGAACGACCGCGAAGGCCCGTGGTGATCTGCCCAGATCATCCCCCTACCGTGCGGTAATCCCGTCTGGCAAGCTCGGTCCATGACTCCGCGCGCCACTGACCGGGCACGGTACGACCGCGCCACCGCTCATCTCGACGCCCCGCTCGCCCTGGTCGATCTCGAAGCGTTCGACGCCAACGCGGACGATCTCGTCCGGCGGGCGGCGGGCAAGCCGATCAGGGTGGCGAGCAAGTCGGTGCGCTGCCGCGCGCTGCTGGAACGTGTGCTGGGGCGCGACGGCTTCGCGGGGATCATGTCGTTCACACTGGCCGAATCGCTGTGGCTCGCGCGGGCCGGGTTCGAGGACGTGCTCCTCGCCTATCCGTCGGCGGACCGCGCCGCCTACGCGGAGCTGGCCGCCGATCCCAAGCTCGCTGCCGCCGTCACCGTGATGATCGACGACCCGGCGCAGCTGGACCTCATCGACGCGGCGCGGGACGGCGGACGTGAGGAATTCCGGATCTGTCTTGAACTGGACACGGCCTTGCGGCTGTTCGGCGGGCGGGTCAGGATTGGTGCACTGCGCTCCCCGCTGCGCGAGCCGGCCCAACTGGCCGAGCTCGCCAGATCGATAGCCCGACGCCCCGGATTCCGGCTGGTCGGGCTCATGGCATACGAAGGACATGTGGCCGGGGTAGGGGACGCCCTGGCAGGACGGCCGCTGAGGTCGCGTGCGATCCGGCTGATGCAGTCCGCGGCCCGCAAGGAGCTGTCGGAGCGGCGCGCGGCTGTGGTGCGCGCGGTGCGGGCCGTCGCGCCGGAGCTGGAGTTCGTCAACGGCGGCGGCACGGGCAGCGTCCAGCACACCGCGGCCGAGGAGGCGGTGACGGAGATCGCCGCGGGCTCGGGGCTCTACGTTCCACGGCTCTTTGACAACTACACATCGTTCACGGGCCGTCCGGCGGCGCTCTTCGCCCAGCCGGTGGTGCGCAGGCCGGGTGTGGGGGTCGTGACCGTGCTCGGCGGCGGCTATCCGGCGTCGGGGGCGCCGGGTGCGGACCGGCTGCCCGCGCCGTATCTGCCCGAAGGGCTGCGTTACGACGGGCAGGAGGGGGCCGGCGAGGTGCAGACCCCGCTGCTCGGGCCGGCCGCCGACGATCTGCTGATCGGCGACAAGGTGTGGTTCCGGCATGCCAAGGCGGGTGAACTGTGCGAGCGCTTCGACACGTTGCAGCTGGTCGAGGGCGACCGAGTGGTGGCGGCCGTGCCGACGTACCGGGGTGAGGGCCGCACGTTCCTCTGACATGCTCCTCCGAGGGCGCGCGTCAGGGGCCGATGGAGCTGCCCACGCCGCCCGAGACATCGCCGATCGGGCGGATGCCCTCGGTGATCGTGTCCATCAGAGTGAGCGGCGGTCCCTCCGCGCCCTTGTCGAAGGCGAAGCGCACGATGATCAGGGACTCGGTCCCGGAGGTCGACGGGAAGACCAGCGACTGGACATAGCCACCGGGGCCCGCGCCGGTGGTGACCTGCCACCGCACCAGATATCCGGTGCGTCCCGCGACCACGGCGGACTCGGACGCGAGCACCTTGTGGGACGTGATGCCGCCGTAGCGGCGGTCGCCGAGGGCGGTCTCCTCGTAGGTGCCGTCGGCCGCTCGGGAGATGTCCTTCTTGGCCAGGGCCTCGGCGGAGAGCCCATCGCTCTCGGTGGTGCTGCGGGAGGTGACCGTACCCCAGCGGCAGAACGGCCCGGAGTCGTGCGGGCAGTCGTAGGTGTCCACGGTCGTCATGGTGACGGCGTTGTCGACCGTGGACTCGGGCCGCTCCCAGCCCTGTGGGATCGGCAGTGTGATGCCGTTCAGCTGGTCGACAAGGACCCTGGGGTCCTCGCTGGGTGTCGCGTCGGGGGCGCCGCTGTTCTTCTCCCGTGTCGGAGAGGGCTCGGGGGTGCCGCCTCCCGTGGCCCGGGGCCGGGCCGCCGGCTCGTCGTCACCGAGCAGGACGACTCCGGCGGCGACGGCCACCACGAGGACAACCCCGGCGACGAGGACCGCCACCAGCCCGCCCCGCCTGCCGCCGCCACTCTTCCGACCGCCGCTTCCGGCCTCGACGCTTCCGACGCCGATGCTTTCGGGGCCGCCGCCGTCAGCCTGGCTGCCCGCGCCGAGCGGTCTGGTGTGCCCGGTCCAGGAAGTCCCGTCCCACCAGCGTTCGGTGGTCGGGACACCTGGATCGGGATACCAGCCCGGCGGAGTCGTCATGCTCATCCGTCCACCCTAGGGCCTGTCTTCAAAGTAGCGCCGTTCGCCCGGAGGGCGGGCCTGGCGGCGTCCGGTGCACTGCGTTCGCTGCGCTCTCTCCGTCTCGGCGCCTTGATTCCTCCTTCGGATGCCGAGCGGCGATCGCAAGGC
>NZ_JOEI01000034.1 GCF_000718095.1 Streptomyces scopuliridis RB72
CGACCGCCACCGCACCACATCACCCGTGCGATACATCCGCCCACCCGCGACACCACCGTACGGATCAGCGACAAACCGCTCCCCCGTCAACCCCGGACGCCCCAAATACCCACGGGCCAGGCCCTCTCCCGCGATATACAGCTCACCGGTCACGCCCACCGGCACCGGACGCAACCCTGAATCCAGCACGTAGGCACGGGTGTTGGACACCGGACGGCCGATCGGCGGCGTCCTCCCGTCGTCGTCCAGGCCGACGTCCGGGTCGCCGTCGGCGTCGCCGTACCAGGCCGTCGCGTAGACGGTGGCCTCCGTCGGGCCATAGATGTTGGCGATACGGCAGCCCGGCAGGGCGGCGCGGATGTCGGCGACCGCGTGTGCCGACAGTGCCTCGCCCGCCAGGACCACGGTCTCCGCGGACGCCTTCACCCCGCCGTGCGCCAGGACTTGCGCGATCGCCGAAGGCACCGCGCTGATCAGGCTGCCCGACCAGCCGTCGCCGGCCCGCTCGGTGAGCGCGAGCAGATCGCGGACCACCTCGATGCTGCCGCCGCAGCACAACGGTCCGAACATCTCGAAGACGGAGACATCGAAGTTGAGCGAGGTGGACGCCAGGACGCGTCGCAACTGTCGCGGCCCGATGGCGTCGGCCGCCCACGAGGCGAGGTCGACCGCGCTCGCCTGGGACACCACAACTCCCTTGGGCCTGCCGGTGGAACCCGAGGTGTAGATCACGTACGCGGGGTGCGGGAGCCGTAGCGAGGTGGTGCGGTCGGCGTCGGAGGGGTTGGTGGCCGGCTGTCCGGCGAGCAGTCCGGCGGTCCGCGGATCGTCGAGGAGCAGACATGTCTTGCCGGACTCGGTCACCGTGGTCCCCGCCACCGTGAGCACGAGCGAGGGGCGGGCGTCGTCGAGCATGAACCCGGTCCGCTCGGCCGGGTAAGCGGGATCGATGGGAAGGTAGGCGGCCCCGGATTTGAGGACCGCGAGCAGCGCCACGATCATCGCGTCGGAGCGGGGTACCGAGAGCGCGACGACGGTCTCGGGCCCCGCGCCTCGTTCGATCAGCAGATGTGCGAGCCGGTTGGCGCGGGCGTTCAGCTCGGCGTAGGACAGCTCACGCCCCTCGAAGACCACCGCTGTGGATTTCGGGGTACGGGCGACCTGCACCTCGAACAGCTCGGGCAGGGTGACGGACGGTACGGGCCGTTCGGTGGCGTTCCACTCCACCAGCACCCGCTCGCGCTCCGCGGGCCGGAGGAGTTCCAGGCCGCCGACCGGCTCGTCGAGTCCGGCTCGGACCATGCCGCCGAGGAGATCGAGGAAACGCCGCTGGTGCGCCGCGATCTCTTCGGAGCCATAGAGTTCCGGGTTCGCGTCCAGGTCGATCTTCAGGCCGCTCCCCTGGCTCCCCTGGTTCAGGCCGCTCCCCTGGCCCTGCCCGGAGCCCGCGCGGCCGTCCACGACGAGCGACAGATCGTCGACCGGGCCGCCACCGAGGTTGTGCACGGTGGTGCGGTGGCCGGCGAACCGCAGGTCGTAGTCGACCATGACGATATTGATGTGCGGGCCGGCCAAACGGTGTTCGTCGCCGGAGAGTTCGAGGTCCCGCCGCAGGTCCTCGAAGCGGTAGCGCTGGTGCTTCAGCGCGAGGTGCAGTTCCTTCGACGCCTGCCGGACGAGTTCCCGGACGGTGGTGCCCGGGTGTACTTCCAGCCGGAACGGCAGCACGTTCGACATCATGCCGGGGATGGTGCGGGTCGCCATGGCTCCGCGGGCGACGACGGGGAGGCCGAGAACGACATCGCGGTTGCCCGTCATCCTGTGCATGTACGCGGCGAGCGCGGCCACGGCGACAGCGGGCCAGCTGACGTCCGCCTCGCGTGCCGTAGCGCGCAGCCCGTCCAGTACCCCTTCGTCCAGAAAGGCGGTCCGCCGCTCCAGATACCGGGGCAGGCTCGGCTGCCGGTCGGCGAGGCTGCTGGGAGCGGGCAGATCGGCGAAGCGCGCCGTCCAGTACGCGCGGTCGCGCACGAACCGCTCGGAGGACCGGTAGGCGGCCTCGTCCTCGATCAGCTCCCGCAGGGATCCGAACGTCGGCTCCGGGCAGGGGTGTCCCGCCGCCAGAGCCGTGTAGAGCCCGGCCACGCGCCCGCCGATGAGGGAGAGACCGAGGCCGTCCATGACGATGTGGTGGTAGCGCTGGTACCAGAACCAGTGGTCGTCCGCCACCTTGAACAGCGCGAACGCGAACAACGGGCCGCTCGTCGGATCGACCGGCCGGCGCGCCTCGGCCCGCATCCACTCCTCGGCGCTCGCCCGCGGATCGTCCTCGTCACTGACGTCGAAGAGGTCCATGTCCCAGTCGTCGTGCTCCTCGACGACCTGGGACGCGCTGCCGTCCTCCTCGACCACCCGGATCCGCAGCGTCTCGGCCTCGGCGACGATGCGTCGCAGCACGCTCTCGAACAGCGCCGGGTCGATCTCACCGTGGATCTCGATGTATTCGGCGATGTTAAAGATGGGATTCGTCGGATCGAGGCGCTGGGAAAGCCAGATACCGGACTGCGCGGCCGTAAGGGGCAGACGAGCAATCTGATAACCGGTCATGGTCCATCCGTTCTCGATCGGGCAATTGCACGGTCAATGAGGAATCGAATACGGCCGGGCAGGCCAGAAAGCCACCGGCACAACGAACTCGCGAGCCATTACATCTGTCACGGGTTAACAGCGGAGAAACCGACAGGCTCTCCCAGATATCAATCCGCGATATCAATCCGCGCACCGATAGAGGCGGGATGATGGGGCGGGATGATGGGCGCAGGGCTGTCCCGTAATCCCCGGTGGATTCACCAAAGCGGTATGCGGCCGCCGCCGACGGGAACGCGCCGGGAATTACCGGACGGCCCTACGGCCGGTCCCGCGGGAACTCAGCTCGCCTCAGCGAGCGGCGGCACGGCGGTACGCGCCGACTGCCGCGGGTACGACGGCGGCCAGCAGAAGGCCGCAGAGCACGAGGGACACCGGCACCGGATACTGGACGGGGAACGCCCCTTTGCCGGTGCCCGTCGTCGTGTTGCCGAACAACTCGCGACAGGCGGCCACCACGGCGCTGACGGGATTCCACTCGCACAGCCATCGCAGCCAGCCCGGCAGACCGTCCAGCGGGATGAAGGCGTTCGACAGGAACGTCAGCGGCATGACCAGCATGAACGCGATGGAGTTGACCGCCTCCGCGCTGCGTGCCAGCAGGCCGATGAGCGCGCCGAGCCAGGCCATGGTGTAGCCGAGCAGCAGGAGCAGCCCGAAACCGGCGAGGGCCTTGAGGAACCCCTCGTGCACCCGCCATCCCATGAGGTATCCGACGATGGCCATCGTGACGCAGGCGATGACCGCCAGCGTCAGATCGGAGAGGGTGCGCGCGATCAACACGGAGGACCGTGACATCGGCAGCGAACGGAACCGGTCGACCACACCGTTGCTGAGGTCGCCGGCGACGCCGAGAGCGGTGTTTCCCACGTTCGTGAGCATCATCTGGGTGAAGATGCCCGCCATCAGGTACGAGCGGTAGTCGCTGCCCGGCACGGAGATCGCGCTGCCGAACAGGACGCCGAAGACCACCACGTACGCGACGGGCATCAAGGTCACGCTGAGCAGCTTCTCCGGGATGCGCACCAGGTGCTTCATGTGCCGGCCGACCAGTGCGGACACGTCACTGACAAGTTCCACCATGAGGTACTCGCCCTACCTTTCCCTGCTGGTCGTGCCGCCGGTCAGGGCGAGGAACACACCGTCGAGCGAGGGCCGCCGGACGGCGAACCCGACGGTCCTGGCGCCCGCGGCGTCCAGCGCGGCGGCGGCCTCGGAGACCGTTTTCAGCCCGTCCCGCAGCGAGACGGAGACCGTGCGGCTGTCCTGCGCGACGACGGGTTCGGCGGCGGCGGTCTCCCGCAGCGCCGTCACGGTCGCGGGGATGTCGCTGTCGTCCGCCAAGGACACTTCGAGCCGCTCCCCGCCGACCTTGGCCTTCAGCTCGTCCGAGGTTCCGTCGGCGATGACCCGGCCTCCGTCGATGACCGCGATGCGGTCGGCGAGCTGGTCGGCCTCTTCCAGGTACTGGGTGGTCATGAGTACGGTCACCCCGCCCGCCAGCTGCTCGCGGATCATGTCCCACAGAGTGAGCCTGCTGGTCAGGTCGAGGCCGGTGGTCGGCTCGTCGAGGAACAGCACCTTGGGCTCCGCGATGAGGCTCGCGGCCAGGTCGAGCCTGCGTCGCATGCCTCCGGAGTACGTCTTGACCTGGCGTTCCGCGGCGTGCGCGAGATCGAGCCGGTCGAGCAGTTCATCGGCACGCGCCTTCGCCGCGCGGCGGCCGAGGCGGTACAGCGTGCCGATCAGCCGAAGATTCTCCCGCCCGGTGAGCCGCTCGTCGAGGGCCGCGTACTGGCCGGTGAGGCCGATACTGCGGCGCACCTCGCGCGGCTGATCACGTACGTCGTACCCGGCCACACTCGCCCGGCCCTCGTCCGGTTCGAGCAGCGTGGCGAGCACGCGCACGGTCGTCGTCTTGCCCGCCCCATTGGGGCCCAGGATCCCCAGTAGCGTTCCGGTGGGAACGGAAAGGTCCACACCGCACAGCGCTTCGTGGCCCCCGTAACGCTTACGAAGCCCTACTGCCTCGATAGCGATTTCCATGAATGCACCTCACGTAGAGCTTGCGCAAAATTCCGCGGCCTCCATTCGCTCAATCGCCCTGGGGGTGGCAAGTGACTTCCGGGAAGGCAGCGCCACTAAAGCACCCCGCCCACCTCGCTGACAAGCACCTGCCAAACCTCCGTGTGACATACACCGATAATTGAACCGTGAACAATGGGGCGCTTCCACCTGGACGAGAGAGACATTTACCCCGCGCCACTCGCCCCTCCGCCCGGTTGGTGCGGCGAGCGCCATTTGCCGTTCCGACAATGCTCCAAAAGTGCCCCCGAGGAGAACAGCAGGAGAATATTGCGGAACTGCTTTTTCGAGGCGTCGCCGACAACGCTGTCAACAAGCCATCCTCGGTGCGTCAGGCCCGGAGGGGCGGACGGACCATCACACTGGGGGCGCGGATGAGCGACACGAGCGAGCGGATCAGGCATGCCGGGGAGGACGGGCACGCGAGGCACCTGAGCGGCCCGGACCCCACCCCCTCCCTGGCGTGGTTCCGGCGCTTCACTCCTGTGTCCCGCCCACGTACGCGCCTGGTGTGCTTCCCGTACGCCGGCGGCGCCGCCAGCGCCTTCCGCACCTGGCCACGCCGGCTGCCGGAGACGGTCGAACTGCTGGCCGTGCAGTACCCGGGACGCCAGGACCGGCTCCAGGACCCGTGCGTCGACGACATGGACACCCTCGTGGAACCGATCGTCGAGGCACTGACGCCCTGGCTCGACCGGCCACTGGCCCTGTTCGGGCACAGCATGGGCGCCTCGGTGGCCTTCGAGGTGGCCATACGGCTCAAGGACCGGCATGGCGTGGATCCGGCCGCGCTGTTCGTCTCCGGCCGGGGAGCGCCCGGTCTCACGCGCGAATCCGCCCTCCACGAGCAGGGCGACGCGGCGCTGATCGCGGACGTGCTACGACTGGACGCGGCGGCGGCACCCGTACTGCGCGATCCGGATCTGCGGGAACTCGTCATGGGATCGATCCGCGCGGACTACCGGCTGAGCGAGACCTACCGCCCGCACCCCGACGCGTCGACCGGAGCCCCCATCACCGCTTATGTGGGGCGGGACGACCCCGACATCGCCCCGGACGACATCCGTGCCTGGGCCCGGCACACCCGCGCCGGATACAGCGAGAGGATCTTCCCGGGAAACCACTTCTACCTCGTTCCCCACGCGGCGGAGCTGATCCAGGACGTGGCGGCGAAGCTCCACACCACGGCGTAACCAGGCCGGCGGCGGGAGGCTCCCACCACCGACCGGTCTCCAACTGGTCCCCACCACAACGGAAGAGGCGGTCGCCTCGGAGGAATCGATCGCCACTTCAGGTGAAGGAGCGGCGAAGTTGCCGCGGGGGACAGCACATGGGGTCTCCATCGAGGGTTGGTTGGTCGCTGGGCTTCACTCGGCGTTGTCCATGCCGACGAACAACTTCGCGATACGCCACTCGCTTTCGGCGTTCCGCAGCGTGATCACGTAGAAGCCGGTCGTGATCACGTTCGAGGCCCCGCCCGCGTTCGACGTCAACATCAGGTAGGCCCACACCACTGCCGTGTCGGCGTCCGCACGGCGGAAGACCATGTTGACCAGGTTGTGCCTTCGCTGATCGGTTTGCGCTTCCGTTGCCTCTCGCACCAGGTCGAGAATCGCCGGGCGTCCGACGAACGGGCCCTGCTCGACCTCACCGGCGATGTTGACCGTCCAGGTGGCGTCTTCGGTCAGGACGCCCGCCAACGTCACCAGATCTCCGTGATCCAGGGCGAAGGCGTAGCGCGCCAGCGTCTGCTGGACGGCGAGCCGCTCTGCGGGGTCGAGATCCACCTTCCCCGCCGGCGTTGTGTTGAGGTGGCTGCTTCCCCAGCCGAAAGCCGCAGTTGTCGTCATATCAAGCCTCGCTGGTGCTCGGTTGCCGGGTGAAAGATCGGGCGGGCACAGCGACAGCGGCCACCCGGCGTGCGCCGGGAGGGAGGAGGGCGGAGGGCGTGACATGAGCGGCGCGCCGCCTTGCGACCGACCGCTCCACCGTCAGGTCGCCGGACCGCTGCCGTCGCCGACGGTGATGTGCCGGCCGGTGATGTCGCCGTTCCGCCGGCATCAGGAATGCGACCGTCTCGGCGATCTCCTGCGGCGAACCGAGCCGGACCGCACGGGTCGGCTCGGTTCGCCGCAGCGAGCATCGCGACTGCCTGGTCGCCAGACGCGCCCCAAGCTCTCCGCGTTGGCGTCTCGATGGCCGCCGGTGCCCTGCGGACGGGCGCCGGACGCGTCGGTGAAACGGCTCGTTCCTAAGCGACCGTGAGCACGATCTTGCCCTGGATGTGCCCTCGGGCGGCGCGTTCGTGCGCGGCCCGGGCGTCCGCGAGCGGAAACGTGCTGTCGATCGCGACGCGGACCGTGCCCGCGTCGAGCAGGCGCCCCAGTTCGGCGAGCTGCGCGCCGTTCGAGCGGACCTGGGCGCTCGATACCGTGACGCCCAGCTTCGCGGTCTCTGCTTCGTCGAAGTCCCCTGGAAGTACGGGGAACTGGGCGCCGCCGCGCTTGAGCGTGCGCAGGAGGCGTTTGCTGTCGGGGCCGCCGACGGTGTCGAGAACGAGGTCGACGTCGTGCACGAGTTCCTCGGGACGCCTCTTGGTGTAGTCGATGAACCGGTCGGCGCCGAGCTCGTTCAGGAACGATTCATGCGCGCCCGATGCCACCGCGATGACACGCGCACCCTTCCACTTCGCCAGCTGCAGGGCGAAGTGCCCCACGCCGCCCGCGGCGCCGTTGATGAGCACCGTCGTGTCGGCGTCGAGTGCCGTCGGGCGATGCCGTGCCTCCTGGAAGGGCGAGGGGTGATCGTGTCCGACCTCGATCAGGAACTGCCACGCGGTGAGCCCGGCCATGGGCGCCCCGGCGGCGTGCACGTGGTCGACGCCGGCCGGCTTGTGTGCGAGATCCGACGCGGGCGCGGCCACGTACTCGGCGTATGCGCTGCCGTCGAAGCTGGGAAAACGCAGAAGACCGAAGACTTCATCACCCACGGCGAGGCCGTCCACGTCTGCGGCGACGGCCTCGACGACACCCGACACGTCCGTCCCCGGAATTACCGGCAGGCCGACCGTCGATTCCGTCTCCCCGGGCATCGTGGTCAGCCCGCCGCGCAGGTACCAGTCCGGAGGATTGACACCGACCGCGTGAACGCGAACGAGCACCTCGCCCGGCCCCGGCTCGGGAATCGGCACCTCGTCGTAACGCAGAACTTCAGGGCCGCCGTGCTCATGGAGCCGGACCGCCCTCATCGTGTGTGTCGGCATCGTTTTCTCCTGCCCGCGCTGCGGGATACGCTTATTCGGATCAGCGATCCACATAAACGGACCACTGATCCGAATATATGGACCACTGATCCGGATAGTCAAGGGGGACAGATGCGGGCCGACGCCAGGAAGAACCGCGACCACCTGCTCGCGGTAGCGGGCACCGCCATCACCGAGCAAGGCGTCGACGTGTCACTGCGCGACATCGCACGCAGGGCCGATGTCGGGCTCGCGACGCTGCTGCGTCACTTCCCGACGCGCGAGGCGCTGCTCGACGCCCTGCTTCGCACGAGCTTCGACGAACTGACGGCAAGGGCAGCCGAGCTTGAGACGTCGAGTTCACCCGAAGACGCTCTCGTTTCGTGGCTACGCGACTGCGTCGCGTGGACAACCGAGTACCGGGGTGTGACCGTGCTGATGGCAGCCGCCATCGAGGACACCGAATCCGCACTCCACGCTTCGTGCGTCACCCTGCGCGCAGCCGGTGCGCGGCTCCTCACCCGTGCCCAGGCCGCGGGCATGGCGCGGAGCGATATCGATGGCACCGATTTGTTTGCGCTGGTAGCGGCGCTCGCGTGGCTCGGCGATCAACCCTCGCTCGCGCCACGCGCCGACCACCTCTTCGATGTCGTCGCGAGCGCGATTCTGACGAGCGCGGGGAGCAGCCATGCCAAGAGGGAACGCCGCCCTCGGGCCCGTAGTTGACACCGTCGCGCACAGGAACCAGCGAACTCGGCCGCGCGCTCGGCGGGGAGGGGCTCGACGCCGAGTTCGCCAAGCCGGCCGAGGCCCGCGGCAATGAGTCGCGCCGCTCCCCGGGAGCACCCGGCGACCGCCGCGAAGCGGCCGACGAAGGCCGCGGCGCGCAAGCTGATCAGCGCCCTGGCCGGCTCCTGACGCTCAGCACTCTTCACCGTCGTCGCCCTCACCCGACTCCGGCGCATCCAGGTGGCCACCTGCTCCACTCACTGAGCGACGACGAGCATGTCTACAACGAGCACAGGCCCCACCGCACCACCCACTTCCGACCCCGCATCCCCGCCCAGCCCACCGAGGACACGGCACCGACGGACCGGCCCGAGCCCGAGCCCGACGAAGGTTGAGAGGCGAACTTCAAACGGCTGCGGCAGGAGAACACCGACCTGCGCCCCACCCTCGTTCTGTACGAAGAAGCCATCCGGCAACCGACTTTCGAAAACGACTCCCTGACCTGGGACCAATCGTGGCGCCGAGCGTGCACGGCGGGGCGGCACCAGCACCCGGCTGGGGCCCCAATCATCCCTGGCGCGGGCGGCGATCAAGTGTCGGCTGAGGCTATCCTCGCTGCATGGCATGCCGAATCAGCGAACTCGTCATCGACGCGGAAGACCCTGGCCGACTGGCCGCATTTTGGTGCGATGTCCTCGGCTACGTCGAGCTGGATCGAGAAAGTGACGGCAGCATCGAAATCGGCCCGCCCGGCGTCGGATTCGGCGGCGCACAGCCAACCCTCGTCTTCAATGCGGGCCGCGACCCCCGGCTCGGGAAGCTCCCGCTGCACATCGATGTCAACGCCACCGACCGCGACCAGGACGCCGAGCTGGCCAGGTTGCTCGCACTGGGCGCCGTGCGTGTCGACATCGGCCAGACCGGGGAAGAGAGCTGGCATGTCCTGGCCGACCCCGAGGGCAATGAGTTCTGTCTCTTGCGCACGCAGCTGAAGCCCATCTGACGTCCCGTCACATCGAACAAGGCACAGCGGGCGGCGGGGTGAGGTTGCCAACTCGCTGATGGCGACGACGGCGCGCGGTGTCAGTGGGACCTTCCAGCGTCGGCACCGCGACGCGGGCGCGTGCACCATCAAGGGGAAGGGTCGCAACGGCCTGGCCCCCCAGAGGCTCAGCACCTCGCTCTGCAAGCGAGCTCTCCATCAGGCCGCGCAGGCGCACATCTGCGAAGGCGCAACCTGCGGCCACACCGGACTCACCTGGTTCGCCCACGCCGGCGCCCCCAACTGGTCCCCAGAGCAACGGAATAGGCGGTACCGGATTTCTCCGATACCGCCAACGACCTGCGAAAACGCTGGTAGGGACGACAGGATTCGAACCTGCGACCCCTTGACCCCCAGCAACGCGCTCGACACCGCATTGAAGACCTGAACAGCCACACCCCGCTGTACTGCGCGGTCAAAGCACGCACCGCACGCTACACGGCCGCCAGAGTCACCCTGGCGTGGAGGGCGCCCGCACCGGGGCCCCGAACCCACGCCCTAACACGACTCCTCCAGGTATGTGCGCGCCAGCGCCCCGGCGCGTGTGAGCCAGTCGGTGAGTACGGCGATCTCGTCCGGCGAGTAGTCCGTGCAGAGTTCGGCGAGCAACGTGTAGTACGGCCCGTAGACGGCCTGCACACGCTCGGCGGCGGCCGGAACCGCGGTGACGCGCACCCGGCGCCGGTCGGCGGGGTCCGGGCGGCGGACCACGAAGCCGCCGCGTTCCAGGCGGTTGAGGATGCCGGTCACCGCACCCGTCGTGACGTGTGCGCGCCCGGCCAAGTCGCCGGCGGTGACCGGGGCGCCCTCGGCCTCCAGGACATGCGCGAAGCAGACGAGGTCCTTGACGCTCAGCCCCAGATTCCGGGCGAACTCCTGACGGCCGACGAGGTTCGTCGCGACGAGATCGTCCAGCGCGCCGATCGCATCCGCGGCGGAGGCGGTGGGGCGTGGTTTGCCCTCCATTGATATTCCTTAGTACGTAAGATAAATTCCTCACTTGCTAAGACATCATAAGGTCGGCAGGTGCTGGGAGGCAGGCACGTGAGTGGACACCACGACGAGGGGCACACCATCGCGGGATGGGTCGGGTCCGCCGTCGCCATGGTCGGGGCCCTGGCCATCGGCGTGGGCATCATCGGCTGGCGCCCGGGAATCTGGTGGGGGCTGATAGCCCTGGTGGCGGCGGTGCTGATCACGTGGGGCCTGCATCTCGCGGGTTGGGGCAAGCCGCCCCACCCGCGAAGCATCGACCAGCAGGGACTCACGGTGCGTGACCATTCCGCGCGCGAGGGGCACACGAACTGCCGCGGGTGCCGACTGGCAGGACGCCGCGGCGGGTGGCCGTTGGACACGCCCGTTGATTCCTGAGCACGGACATAGAGTCAGTTCCTCGGCGAATCGGCGGGGCACATCATGGAGATCACCGTCCAGTGGGATTTCGGTTCGCTGTTGGGCAGGCGCTTGCGGAATGCCTTCTTCCCGGCCGGGGTGACGGCGGTGGCGTGATGTTCGACTTGTTGAATCGACCCCGGACGCACGATCTGCAGCCGTAGCGTCCAGGGTGCCGGTCGGAGTCAGGGTGCCCACCGCACACTTCTGCCGCTTCGAACACCAGGTCAGGACGCGCGTGATCACCATCGGAATCGAACGTCGATTCGCCGTCGAAGGCGTCGGCGGCCTCGGCCGCACACTCGCCCAGCAGCTGGCCGCGGCCCGCGAGGACGTCGTCGATGTGCCGTCCACGCTGTCGGCCAGGGCCCGGCTCCTGTCGAGAACGAAGCCCAGATGCGCGATGCCCTCGCCGCCTCACGGACATCGCTGCCAGGGCTCGGGGCGGTGCTCGCCGCCAAGGGCCTCGGACACATCGGCGACGTCACCCGATTCCCCACCGAGCACCACTTCGCCGGCTACACCGGCAGCGCAACCTGCTGAGGCCCGCAGGGCCCTCAAGCGGCGTCTCTCGAACGTTGTCTACCGGATCATGAAACGAGACCAGCGAAACCAACTCGCAGCAGCTGCTTGACACAGAGGCGCTAATCAGCGGTCTGCCAGTGCCTCGGGGACCGGTGACACCACCCCCAGGCCATACCTTCAACAGGGGGGAGCAGTCATGCCGGTCCCGGAGGCCGGGAACCTCATTGCGGGACCACGAAAAAGGTCATGGGGCAATCTCACCTTCGGCAGGGAATCCGGCCCTATGGATCTTCGGCCTCTGGACCGATCGATTTCCGGAGCTGACCGCAGTCAGCGTCTCCGAGACGCCCAAGACGTGAGCCGAGTACCGGCCGGCGTGATGGCGACCGGCGGTTGACGTCCTGGGGGCAGTCTGGCTGGCCCTCCGTGACAGATCCGCCACGAACAGCGTCCCGCAGATGCGAAATCCCACCCGGTCAACCATCGCACGCGGAGAGCCTGCCCGCCGCCCGCCGCACTCGGGAGGGAAGCCCCACCGGTCACCGCCAGGACCACCGCCACAATGCGATCGATCCCGGGAGCACCGAATATGGGATGAGCGAATCGAATGGACGACACCCGTTCGGGCGCCGGCACGGGCCCGATCCGCAACGGATGAGGGATCTGTGATGAAAGATTTCGCTGGGGCCAAGTGGGGCTATGTGACGCGCAGAATCAACGACCGGGACGCGACCGTGCCCGGTGGGTCGGTTCGCGAACCGCAGCTCGGGGATCTTGTGGTTGCCACCGTGGCCCACCTGGGCGAGCTTGACCATCTGGAGGATGTCCATGGTCGGCGCGTCCGTCTCTACTTGGGCGACATTGTGGTGGGTGCATACGGCAACCGGTATGCCACGGACTTCTACGAGGGTTACCTGCCGACCGGGCCCAATGTTCATCTGCTGACGGCGGGCGGCCTTGTGGGAACGGTGGCCTCGGCGCATACGCGACGGCTGCCACCGACCGAGTTGAAGGTGATCGGCACGCTGAACGACCGGTCCGGGATGCCACTGTCGCTGGAACACTATGCGCGGACGCCGTCGCCGCACACGGCGCCGGAGTGGGGCACTCTGGTCGTGCTCGGCTCGTCGATGAACGCGGGCAAGACCACGACGGCGTCGGCCATGGTGAGCGGCTGGACGCGAGCCGGACTGGCTGCCGGTGCGGGCAAGGTCACCGGTTCCGGCAGCGGCAAGGATCGCTGGACGTACATCGACGCGGGCGCCAGCACCGTGGCCGAATTCCTCGACTTCGGCATGTCTTCCACGTTCGGCTATCCGGTCGAGCGGCTGCGGACCACGATGATCGCCATCCGCGATGCCCTGGTCGACGACGGTGCGGACGCAGTCGTCCTGGAGATCGCCGACGGGCTGCTGCAGTCCGAGACACGGGCGCTTGCCGAGTGCCTGCCCGGATTCGCCCACGGTGTCGTACTGGCGGCGGCCAATGCGCTGGACGCGGTGGCCGGGGTGACGATCCTGCAGGGACTGGGGGTCCCGGTCCGCATGGTGAGTGGCCTGGTCACCGCCAGCCCCCTTGCCTCCCAGGAAGCACACGCGGCCACGGGACTGCCGGTCCTGTCCCCGCCACAGCTGGCGAACGGCGCGGCCGTGGACCTGGTGCGCGCACCGGTCCGGCAGACCGTCGCCACGGCGGGACCCTTCGCCGACACCGCTGTCCGGGGATGATGCCCCGTGATCCCGGCGATCGTCTACATACCTGACGGACGTCCCTGGCCCGGGCAGTTGCGTGAAGTCGCCCTGGACGTCCTTGAGCTGCGGCCGGCCGAAGTGGTGCTGCCCGAGGCCACGGTCCGCGACGAGCGCGGCGGGCAGCTGTTCAACGGCTCCACGTTGATGTTCGACCCCGCGGCCGGTGGCGGCCCCCTGGCTGACGCCGTCGCAGACCGGCAGGCCCGAGCATTCGGCGTGACCAACACGGCCTTCCACGTCCAGCGTGCTCTGCGGTTCGCTTCAGCCCTGCTCGGCCACCCTCTCCCTCGCCTGCTGGTCAGAATCGGGATGCACGACCAGCCCCGCCGCTGGCGCGGAGGGCATTACCGGCTTCCCAGGCCGTCACTCACGGACGAGCCCGCCACTCTCAGCTGTGCGGGCGAGGTCCATCTGGGGGGCGGCGCCGGATTCGTCCCGGCACCGGATGGCAGCCGGTATTTCCACGCCCCCGCCCACAACGCCGCGATCATCTGTCACGAGGTCGGCCATCATCTGTGCCGGCACACCGCGGACTTCCGGCTCAACCGGCTGCGTCCCCCGGAGCAGCAGACCAACCGGAAGATCGCCCTGGACGAGGGCACAGCAGATGTCCTCACGGCCATCCTGCTGGGCACCTCTGACATCTATGGCTGGCACCGCGGGACCATCGCCGAGTGGGACCCGCGGCGCCGCAAACTGCAGCCCCGGTGGACAATGGCGCACTTCGTGGGCGGGCGGGACCAGGACCCGCACGCCGACGGCACCGTGTGGGCATCGGCATGCTGGTCCGCTCGTGAGCGGGTCATCGCCACGGGTGCCGACGCGGCACGCTTCGATGCGGCGCTGCTGCGCGGCATGGAGTCGGCCGGAGCCGATGCCGCCCGGCTGACCAAGGACGCCCTGAGCCAACGCCGCCAGTTCTCCCGGCTGCTGTCCGCGATCACGCGTGCCGACCCCGGACTCGCGCCGGTGGTATTGACCGCCATGGCCGAGCACGGCATACGCCCCGGCGCGAGCAACGCAGCTCTCGAAGGCGCTGCCCGCGCGGACCTGACCGGGGAGGTGGGCCGATGAGGGCCAGCCGAGCCGATGTGGGAATGATGCGATACCTATGGCGATTCCGTTCCTACGGCCGCCCGCACCTGGGCACGCTCGTGCTCGGCGTGGGACTGCGCGTCGGAGAACTGATCGCCGACCTGGCGGCACCCTGGCCGCTGGCGCTGGTCATCGACAACGTACTCAAGGGCCGGACCAGCGGCCCACTGGCCTGGCTCACGGGCATCGTGGGCTCGTCCCCGCTGGCCATGCTCAGCGTAGCCGCCGCCGCACTGCTGCTGATCACTCTCGCCTCGGGGACGTTCGACTACCTCGGTGACCGTGTGATGAACAGCGCCGGAGAGCGGATCACCGCGGAGATCCGCACGGACGTCTTCGCCCACATGCAACGGCTCCCCATGAGCTACCACGACCGGCAAGCCGTCGGGGAACTGACCAGCCGCATCGCGATCGACACCAGCCGGATCCAGGACGCTCTGGTCGACCTGTTCTCCACACTTCTGCCCGGACTGCTGGCCCTCGCGGGCTACGCCACCGTCATCCTCTCCGTTGACTGGCGCCTGGGGTTGATCGCGATCGGGGGCGCCCCGCTGATATTCCTCACGGCCGCCCGCTACACCCGGTTGACCCGCCAGACGGAACGGCGGCAGCGCGCCGCCGAAGGACACCTCGCCACCTTCGTCACCGAATCCCTTCAAGGCATCCGCACCATCCACGCCTTCGGCCGCCAGGACCTGCACGACGCACATTTCGCCACCAGCAACAGCACCACCCTCAACGCCGGCCTGCGCAGCGTCGAACTGCGGGCCCGATTCACTCCACTGCTCGAAGCCGCCGCCGCGGTGGCCACCGCGGCACTGCTGTGGGCGGGCGGCCTCGGTGTCGTGAACCACTGGTGGAGCGTCGGGCTGCTGGTCGTGGTGACCAGCTACCTCAAGGACATGATCAAGCCCATGCGATCGATGTCCCGCCTTTCGATCACCTTCCCCCAGGGCGCGGCCTCCGCGGAACGCGTCGCCGCCATCCTCGACCAGCCACCCCCGCCCCCGACACCACACCGGCGCCTGCCCGACCGCGCCACCGGCCGAATCGACCTGCACGACATCACCCTCGACTACGGCCGCGGCCCCGTCCTGAACCACTTCGACCTCACCGTCCACCCCGGCGAACACCTCGCGCTGCTCGGACCCAACGGCTCCGGCAAATCCACCGTGCTCTCCCTCATCGCCGGGCTCTACGCGCCCACCCGCGGCCGCCTGCTCCTCGACGGACTCCCCCTCGCCGACATCCCCGCCATCTGGCTGCACCGCCAGATCGCAGTCGTGCTGCAGGACACGTTCCTGTTCTCCGGCACCATCGCCGACAACATCCGCTACGCCCGACCCGACGCCGGCCCGCACGAGGTCGCCCGGGCGGCGGAGGCAGCCCTGGTCACCGAGTTCACCGAACGCCTGCCCGATGGCCTGGGCACCCGGCTCGCCGACCGAGGCGCCGGACTGTCCGGCGGCCAGCGCCAACGCGTCGGCATCGCCCGCGCCCTGCTTGCCGACGCCCCCGTTGTGCTGCTCGACGAACCCACCACGGGACTGGACAACGCCGCCGAAGAACTCGTCGTCCGCGCGCTCGGCCACCTGGTCGAGAGCCGAACAGCGGTCATGACCACCCACCGGCCGGCCCTCACCCGCCTCGCCACCCGCACCATCCATCTCGACGACGGCACCCCGCGCACGGGCGGCAGTCCGGCCTCGAAGTCGACCCGGCGGGAGGCTGCGCGGGCGACCCGGCGGGCCGCCTGACGGGTCCAGTCCCAGCCATGACTCAACAGACGAGTCCTTTTTCTGCCCTGTTCCCCGAAGGCACCGCCAACCAGGCCGCGAATACCGTTGGCGGCGGGGCTTGGTCAGCCGCTTTCCCGGTAGTTCATGAACCAGTGCGTATCGAAATAGCCGGCCATCGTGTACGGGTGGCGCGGGTCGACGAGGATGCGGCAGACGAACTCCGCGGCTTGGCAGTCGAAGAGGAGGTCCTCGCCGTCGAAGGACCGGACCGCAACAGGCCAACGGTCGGGGTCGTCCCCGTCGGCCCTCCAGCAGTACAGGTCCTCGTGCTCAGTGCCCGCCCAGATGAGCAGACCGTCCTCCCTGAGATGCGTCCACGGCTCCTGGTTCAGGTCCAGGAATCCGTCGAAGGCGCCCTCGCCGAACGTCTCGACCATGCGCTTGTAGTCGCTCGGCAGCGCGGTGCCCAGGCGCGACTCCACCTCCGCCCAGACCATGTCCGGCCGCTGGGCGGGCTGTGTCCAGCCGGTGATCCCTCTGAGCCGCTCCATCCAGTCGACGTCCTCGCCCGGAGCGACCGCCAAGGGTTCCGGCACCTCCCTGCGAGCAACCACCAGCACCGGCCGCTCGACCTCTTCGGCGTCCCGCGCCGTACCTGCGCCGACCCACTGGTCCCCGTACGCCCACGCCCGAATCGTCACGGCCCGGTCTTCGAAGGGGACGAGGAGAGCCGCGCCCCTGGACCCGTCGACCGTCGGATCGGTGAAGCCGTCCAGGACGAGAGTGCGTGGGGCGCCGTACCTGCTGTCGAGCAGGTCGGTCAGGTCCTGCCGGTCCAGGTCGCTGGGCAGATACATGTAGCCGTCCGCCGGGCCGAGTTGGGCCAGCAGGTCGTTGATGGTCCCCTGCGTGAGCTTCATGGCGAACAGTGAAGCGCACCGCACTGACAATGGACGTGCCGCCAGACGTATCTGACGTCGATTCGCGATGCGGGTCCAAGACCACTGTCAACCGCCCCCCGCCGCCCTCGCACCGACCACGCAGCAGAGTGCCGAGCAACAGGTCTCACCACATCAACAACTGTCCCTTCTCATCCATACCCGGGTGGCGACGTCCACGTGTACGCCGACATCCAGACGCTCGTCCTCGCCATATCCGCTTCACCGGCCATGCCAAACGGTAGGTTGAGGAACCAGACACTGTCCGTGAGCCCACCGCGGCGCGATGGCGGCAACAGCCGGAAGTATCCCAACTGGCGCACGACGCAACTCCGCCCCCAGGCGGCGGAAGTAGTGCGGGAGGGTCCCGCCAGGAGCGCCCCGAGCCGACTATCGTTCCGTCTTAAACATGGCGTTGAGATCGGGGGGATCGTGTCTGATGCTTCCAGGGCCAAGCGGTGTGCCGTATGCGGTAATCCCGTGGCCAAGAAGAAGCTCGTCATCATCAAGGGCGGGCGGGCGGCACACCGCTCCTGCCGCCCGCTCACTGGCGGCGAGCCCCCCGCTTCCGCTGCTCCACCTGGCCGAGCCCGGAAGCGGAAGCAGATGAGCCGCACCGAACTACTCAGGCGGATTCAGGAACTGCGGGAGCGCGATGCGAAGAAGAAGCCCCAGGCCGCGAAGGGTCAGCCCATATCCCGCCCCAAGGCCAAGGCTTCGACCAAACGTGCCACCAGCCCCACCATCGCGCCCCAGCCGTACTACGGGGTAGAGATGAAGTCCGTTGACGGCCGATGGGTGCAGATGCATCCCGAGTCCGAGTAACACCCCAGTCGAGGACCCGGGTCCTGTCCGCGTTTCGCTCAGAGGCCGATGCCTTCGAGGGCATTCTCCTCCCAGCCATCGCCGTCCTCGAAGTGACCCTCCATCACCCTGGAGTTCTCCACCCAGCCTCCCCGCTTCACGATGGGTCTTGCGGATGGCCTCGGACGCCTTCACCGATGTGGCAACACCGCGTTGCGGGGAGTGCTCTGTGGACCGGGGTTATAGCGGCGCGCTCCACAGCACCTGGTCTCGCGATCGCGGCCCCGAGCCGGTCGCGGACCAGGCGCCGGAACGCGTCCTTGTGGTCCATCAGCCATGCCAGATAGAAGAGACCCTGGTGAATGACGCCCGCGGTCAATGGCCCGCTTGTACTCGACGATCACGGGTGCGCCGTTCTCGTCGATGCCCAGCGAGTCGATCCGTCCGCCGTGCACGGGACCGGCGCTGTACTCGCTCGCGAGGAACCGCACCCCGAGCATGGTCTCCATGTGCGTCTCGATGAGGTCCTGCACATCCGCCTCGGCCTCAGCAAGACGCGGCGCGACCTCCGTCACGCCGCCTATCGTGTGGAACAAGGTTAACGGCTGGAGCCTCCTCTTCCCCGACCAACATCCCCACGCCGGGGCCCCAGCAGTACGCCTCCTCTCTCGAATCCACCGACGGATTCGAAAACGAACTCGTCGCCAGCGACCACAACTGACCCGCGAAACCGCCGAGGAACCGTTCGCCGCAGTGTTGCTCACCGGCTGCTGACGTGCGTACGGGTCGCCGTACCGCCGTTCCTCAAGGCGTTCCGCCGGCCCGTCGGGGCTCCCCCGGTGCCGCCGGGAACGTCGGCCTGCACGGTGGTCCCGCCCGCGTCGAGCGCCGTCCTGTAGGCGGACACGAAGACCCTTCAGCTTCCGCCCGCATGGCGGCGGCCGGCTTCGCTGTCGCAAAACCGCTCACTTTACGGCTGTCGACGGAGGAGGTCGGACCGCTCGCCCTCTTGACGACCGCTCACCTCATGGTGATTAGCTGAAAGCGCTACCTGTCGTGGCCATGATCAGGAGGAGCCTGATGTGCCCCACCCGATGGCTCGTCGGCATCGCTCCCCTCGGACTCGTTGGCACACTGGTCCTCGGGCAAGCGGTGACCACCGCCGAACCCGCCGAAGGCGTCACCGCGGTGACGGATGATCAACGGTCCACACTCGGCCGCCCCCTCGTCGGCGGCGCCGACCCGAGCGTCATCAAGGTCGGCGACCTCTATGTCTCCGCCAAGTCCGTGGACGGCGGCATCGCGGTGCGGTCGGCATCCACCCTGGAGGGCGTCGCCACCGCGCCCAAGCACCAGGTGTGGCGGGACACCGGCAACCTCGGCGAGGTCTGGGCCCCGGAGATCGTGCACCACGACGGTCACTACCGTATCTACTTCGCTGCCGGCAGCGGTGCGGCCCATCGGATGTACCACATCAGCTCGGCCAGCCCGGACACCGGCTATTCCGCTGCCACCAAGGTCGCCCTGCCCGCTGACAAGTGGGCCATCGACGGGGTGCCATTCACCTTCGGCGGCCAGCGCTGGTTCGTGTGGTCCGGCTGGTCCGGCGACACCAACGTCGAGCAAAACCTGTACATCGCCCGGATGAGCGGTCCCACCACGACCACCGGCGGCCGTTACGTCATATCGCAGCCCCGCGAGCCGTGGGAACGGGTCGTGGGCAACCCCTACATCAACGAGGCACCCCAGCCGATTGTCGACCCCAACGGGCAGTTGCACATCACGTACTCCGCGAACGGCAGCTGGAGCAGCCAGTACTGCATCGCCGACCTGCGGCTGCGGGCCGGCGGCGATCCGACGTACGTCTGGGACTGGTACAAGAGCAACGGCTGCCTGTTCGGCTCGCACGCCCCGACCATGATGCCGGGCTGGGACCCCACGCTGAACGTCGACGGTCCCGGCCACCAGACATTCGTCCTGCCGCGCGGCGACGTCGCCGCCGGCCCGCCGTCCGGCAACCGGTTCCCGACCATGTTCCATGCGGTCGCCAAGGGCACACCGTATTCGTGGTCCAACCGCTACTGGTACACCGGCACGGCCGTCTGGTGGGGCAACACCACGTACCGCCGGGCCAACGTCCCTGGTCCCGCCACCAACGTCGGGTACAGCCTCAAGTTCTTCGAATGAGAACCGTCCCCGGGCTTGTTGCGACCGCCTCCGCGAACCGTCGGTGCGCTGCCACCAGCCACGCCTCTTGCGGTCCGATGCCCCTCGCGAGTAGGAGTCCACTCATGTTCGACCTGCCTGCACTTTCCCGACGTCGCTTCCTCGGAGCAACAAGCGCGATCGGACTCACCGGTGTATTCGGGGCCGGGACGACGGGCACCGCCCTGGCAGCGGACGGCAACAGCGTCGTCCCCATCAACTGGCCGAACCTGGGCTCCTACTCAGGGGCAGACGCCGCCGGAACCCGAGTGACAGCCGTCCTTGCCGGGAGTGCCCGTTACCTGATCGGACCCTGGTACGCCGCCAACTACACCCACTACCTTCCCGACGGCTACATCGACCTCAAGGGAACCGACGAGCGGGCTGTCCGGCTGCCCGCCATGGCGGCGGTCGCCGCCACCACGGCCTTGGTCACGGACACGTACGACCCCCGGACGCTTTCGGCCGCGAACGCCGCTGTCCGAACCCACAATCTGATCCGAACCCTCGCCGCCCGGCACCGGGCCAACAACACGAACACCGGAAACCGTTGGGGCGGCGGATGGCAGACCGCGCTGTGGGCGTACTACACGGCCCTGGCAGGCTGGCTTTTCTGGGACCAACTGGACGCCACCACGCGCGATCATCTCGTCGCCATGCTGGTATGGGAAGCGGACCGGCTCACCACCGGCAACAGCGTCCACCTCATCGGAACCAGCGGTGATCAGCTGTACATGACCCGCCGCAACGGCACCGTCGTCACCCCCGGGGACAGCAAGGCGGAAGAGGACAACTGGAGCGCCGCCGCACTCTCCCTGGCCGCCTCGATGATGCCGAGCCACCCCAACACCGCCCGCTGGACACGTCGCAACATCGAGCTCCTGCTGGCCGCGGCAGCCAGACCGGCTGACCTCACCAGCAGCGCGAGCATCAACGGTATCCGGTTGTCTTCCTGGCTACAGGGGACGAACATCGCCGACGACGGAACACTGGAGAACCACGCACGGCTGCACCCGCTGTACATGGTCGCCTTCGACCAGAGCCTCTACCAGGGTTTCGTCTTCGGCCTGGCGAACCGGGCCGCGCCGCGGGCCGCGCTGCACAACATCAATCGGACGTACGCCGCCCTGGTGGACAAACCTTTCCCGCTGCCTGGCGGAGGCACCAGCCCGATCTACCGCGTGAACTCGGCGGAGATCTACTACCCCGAGGGCAACGACTGGGGTACGCACTTCCCCTTCTACTTCGGCAACTTCGACCTTCTGGTCTCACTCACCCGGCAGGACCAAGGCATCTCCCCGTCCGCCGCCGAGTGGGAGCGGCTGCACAACAACGCACAGCTCTCCCTCATGTCCCGCTTCACCGATGGCCGAACCTACGGCGCCGCCGAGGAAAACACCTACTACGGGCGGGAGCACCGCATCGGCGCCATGGCGGGGCAGACGTATCTCACGCTGTTCCTGGCCCGCAATTCAACCGGCAACCGACTGCGATGGACGTGAGACCGAACCGGCCCCGCTGCCGCCGAGGGGGCGCGGACCGCCCCAGGACCGCATATGGCGCCCGCCCGGTCGCTCCAGTGCTCGTCGCCCCAGTGCTCGTCGCTCCAGAAGCACACGTGCACCGGCGATTCCTGCTCCCCGCGCGCGGGGATGGTCCTGCATGAGGTGTGACCGTATCGATCACGAAGCGCGGTCTCTTCCAGCACAGAGGCCGCTACTTCCAGAGCCGCGTACAGTTCCGCCGAGTTCATCAGCTCCACCTGCGGCTCGTCCTCGTCGGCGTGGACGTTGTGCGGCCACCGGCACGCGACGGTCTCGATGTGGACTCCGGGGTGCTCCTCACAGCGGACCCGGTTGTTCGGGGCGGCCTCGGGGAGCGGGACCGGGATGACCACGGTCCGTACGGAGCCGAGTTCGGCTTCGTCGTGCGCGTGCTGCTCCAGGACTACGGAGAGCGCTGTGTCGCGGATGTTGAGGGTCTGGGTCTCGCCGTCGTGGTGGGTGACGAGGGCGGTGCCCTCGTAGCTGATCCATCCGGAAGCGTCCCTGGTCGTCCCGACTGTGACAGAGGTGACGGCCTTGCCCGGTGGATTCACGGTGCTGGAGGGCTTCCACGGCCGCAGATGTGAGCTCGCTGATTTCCATGCTCAGTTCCCCTGGAACTTGCTTTGCGCTCCTGGTGGCGACGGCGGAGCGGCAGCCGCTGCTGTGTCGTGCGGTCGCAGGGGGAACCGATGTCGATGCCTCCAAGGGGTTGCCTGCCGTTCCGGACCAGACCGCGGCCACGGCCACGGCCCTCACCGCGTTTTCCGACGGCAGCCGGCCGATCCGGGTCCGTACCTACGGAGAAGACGCCTCCCGAGTGAGGACCGGAACCGCACCTCACCCCGAGCCATGGCCGCCCTCAGGAACCGGGCCATCGGCCCCCGGCTCACCGGCCGCACAAGCATCGCCGACGGCCTCCGCCACCACGCACGCAACCCACCAGACCCTTGACCACCTTGGACATAAGGTCATCAAACCGGACAGCCCGCCAGAACGGCACAGCCCTGGCGGCGTACCCCCACCGGTGGGGCCCAGGACCCAACCCCGACCAACCACCCTCATGCCAAAGGTCAGTTATGGGACAGCCTTCAGCCCCGGGCGAAGACGGCAGCCGAAGGCGGTCGCGGGGGGGATCGTCTCTCTTCGATCAGGGCATCGCCGGCCGGCGGGCTTTGAGGAGGACAGGGAGTAGTACTGCGGTACTAATGGGCTCCACCGGATTCGGTTCCGCAGTACGGGATGGTCGCCCGGTACCGCTCCTAGGTTTGAGATCGCGGGTCAGTCAGGCCCAGCTCACCCAATGATCTCTTCTCCTGGTGGGAGTAATCCGTGGCCACCTTCCTCTATCGGCTCGGCCGGCTGTCGTTCCGGCGACGACGCATCGTCGTGATGCTGTGGGTCGCCGTCCTGGCCGCCATCGGCATCGGCGCCATGAGTGCGCCCGGCACATCCTCCGGGGCCCTGAGCGTTCCGGGCACGCAATCGCAGCGGGCGATCGACCTGCTGCGGAAGGAGTTCCCACAGGCGTCCGCCGACGGCGCCACGGCGCGTGTGGTGTTCGAGGCGCCCGGCGGGCAGAAGCTCACCTCCGGCGTCAACAAGGTCGAGGTCGAGTCCCTGGTGGCGAAGCTGGCGAAGTCGCCACAGGTCTCGGGCGTCTCCGACCCCTTCACCAGTGGCCTGGTCAGCAAGTCCGGCACCATCGCTTACGCCCAGGTGTCCTACAAGGTCGCCCAGGCCGACGTCAGCGGCGCGGCCCACGCCGTCCAGACCGACGTCGTCGCGCAGGGCGAGAAGGCCGGCCTGAAGGTGAGCCTGGGCGGCAATGCCGTCGAGGGCAAGTCTGCGAGCAAGGCGGCGGAGCTGATCGGGGTCGGGGTCGCCGCCGTCGTCCTGGTGATCACCTTCGGTTCGCTGATCGCGGCCGGACTGCCCCTGCTCACCGCGATCCTCGGGGTGGCCGCGGCCGTCCTGTCGGTCACGCTCGCCACGCACTTCTTCGACCTGGCCTCGGCCTCCACGACCCTGGCGCTGATGCTGGGCCTGGCCGTCGCCATCGACTACGCCCTGTTCATCGTCTCCCGCTACCGCAACGAGATCCGCGACGGCCACGATCCCGAGGAAGCGTGCGGACGGGCCCTGGGCACCGCCGGGTCGGCGGTCGTTTTCGCCGGTCTGACCGTGATCGTCGCGCTGAGCGGCCTGAGCGTCATCGGCATCGGCATGCTCACCTCCATGGGTCTGGCCTCGGCCTTCGCCGTCGCCGTCGCCGTGATCATCGCACTGACCCTGCTGCCCGCCATGCTCGGCTTCGCCGGGATGCGGATCACGAAGAGCAAGATGCTGACCCGCCGCATGAAGGCGCTGGAGCGCGGCGAGGGCGAGTCGATGGGCGTGCGCTGGGCGAGGTTCGTCACCCGCAACCCGGTCAAGGTACTCGCGGTCTCGATGGCCAGCCTGGCCCTGCTGGCCATCCCCGCGATGTCCCTGCGGATGGCCCTGAACGACGACTCCGGAAAGCCCCCCGGCAGCACCCAGCGCATCGCCTACGACACCCTCAGCGAGGGGTTCGGGCCGGGCTTCAACGGCCCGCTCACCGTGGTCGTCGACGCCCGGGGCAGCGACAGTCCCAAGGCCGCTGCCCAGGACGCGTACGCCATGCTGGGCAAGCTGGATGACGCCGCCACCGTTCGCCCCCCTTCCTTCAACGAGGCGGGCGATGTGGCCCTGCTCGGTGTCGTCCCCAAGAGCGCCCCCACCAGTGAAGCCACCAAGGTCCTCGTGGGCGAGATCCGCGACCACAGCGCCGCCCTGCACCAGGACACCGGCGCCGACCTGATGGTCACCGGCCTGACCGCCGTCAACATCGACGTCAGCACCAAGCTCTCCCAGGCCCTTGTGCCCTACCTGGCCATCGTCGTGGGCCTGGCCCTGGTCCTGCTCCTGCTGGTCTTCCGGTCGATCGTGATCCCGCTCAAGGCCGCCCTCGGCTTCCTGCTCAGCGTGGCCTCCACCCTCGGAGTCGTGGTCGCTGTCTTCCAGTGGGGCTGGCTGAAGGACCTCTTCGGCGTCGACCAGACCGGCCCCATCGTGAGCCTGCTGCCCATCGTGCTGATCGGCGTCGTGTTCGGACTCGCCATGGACTACGAGGTCTTCCTCGTCTCCCGCATGAGGGAGGAGTACGTCCACGGCGCCGACCCCACGCAGGCCATCGTGGAGGGCTTCCGGCACAGCGGCCGGGTGGTCACCGCGGCCGCGGTCATCATGGTCTCCGTCTTCTCCGGATTCCTCCTCGACAACGAGGTGCTGATCAAGTCCATCGGCCTGGGGCTCGCCGCCGCCGTGTTCATCGACGCCTTCGTCGTCCGGATGACGATCGTCCCCGCGGTGATGGCCCTGCTCGGCCACCGCTCCTGGGCCTTGCCGAAGTGGCTGGACCGAATCCTGCCCGACGTGGATGTCGAGGGCGAGAAACTGCGCCACGCGCTCGAAGCCGAGCAGACGGTCTCCGCGCCTGAACCCGTACTCGCCGGTGTCGCCGCTGGGGTCCACGCGGGCTCGGACGGCCACGGCACCCCCCGCGCCTTCACCGACGTCCACGCTTCTGGCGACACGGACACGCCGGCACCTGCCCAGCGGGCCCCCGGGAAGGCACGAGGACTGTCCAGGTTCAAGCAGCGCCTCGCACGGGGCGGCGACGCCACCGCTCCTGCCGACTCGACGGAGCCGGAGGCACCGGCACGCAGGAAGCTGCTGAAGAACCCGATCCGCAGGCGTTGACGCACGGAGCCGCAGCACCGGCTTCCGCACGGCTCCTGACATGGCGGCCGACTCTCACCGGCCGTCTCTCCTGCCCCGCCCGCCGGCCCGGTCCCCCCGGGCCGGCGGGCGGTCTCGACACCGCGAAGGGCCTATCCGTGACCGCACCGAACGCGCCCGCTCCCGGCCCACGCCCCGACGAGCGCCAGTTCCTTCAGGCCCTGACGAACGATCCCGAGCAGCGCGTGATCGTCTCGGTCATGTCGCGGCTCGCCTCGTGGCGGCGGGCCGACCGGGCCCGTCCCTGGGTCAGGAGGTGGGGTGTCCCGGTCTTGTGCTTCGCGGGCGGCAGCGACGCCTACCTCAACCCTTACAACGTCAGCGACCCCCAGCTGCCGATCATCCTCGCCTTCTGCCTCCCGCTGCTGTGGCGGGAACGACGCCCCATGCTGGTCTTCGCCCTCACCACGGCCGTTTCCATCGTGTCTCTCCCCCTGGGTGTGCTGACCGGCGCCGAATTCGCCCGGATGGTCGCCCTGTTCAATGTCGGCCGTCACTGCCCCCCGCGCCTGCTGGCCGCCGCCACCGGCGTCACCCTCGTCCAACTCGTCGCATGGGCCTACTTCTTCTGGCGCGGACACCAGTTGGAGTACGTCACGCGTCCGGAGCCCGTGACGTTGCTGGCGATGACCGCCGTGGTGGCGTTCGCGGCACTCGGCCTGCTCCTGCGGCTGGCCTACGCCTACATCGACGCCCTGAAGAAGCAACGCGACCAGCAGGCCCGTCTCGCCACGGCGCAGGAACGCGCCCGTGTCTCCCGCGAGATGCATGACATCCTCGGCCACACCCTCGCCGTCATGGTCGGCCTCGCCGACGGCGCCGCCGGGCTCGCCGAGACCAAGCCCGAACGCGGCGCCCAGACACTCCGCATCATCAGCGCCAGCGGCCGCGACGCCCTGGCCGAACTGCGCCGCCTGCTCGCCGTCATCGGCAACGACAACGACCGGCCGCACGACGCCCCGCTCGCCCCGCAGCCCGGCCTCGCCGACCTCGACGCGCTGCTCGACCGGGTCCGCGCCGCCGGCCCCACCGTCGCCCTGCACGCGCACGGTGACCTCACCAGCCTGGCCCCTGGGCTCCAGTTGTCCGCCTACCGCATCATCCAGGAGGCCCTGACCAACACCGTCAAGTACGCCGCCGCCGACACCTCGGTCCACGTCTCCGTCGCCGCCGACCCCGACACCGTACGCATCACCGTGGAGGACACCGGCCCGCCCCGCACCCACGCACGCCGTGGCCGGACGGGCAGCGGGCGGGGACTGGTCGGTATGCGTGAGCGCGCCGCTCTGTACCGGGGCGAGGTCACCGCCGGCCGCAACCCTCACGGCGGGTGGACCGTCCACGCCGTCCTCATCCCCAACCCGCCCGCCAACTCCCGGAAGAAGCACCCCGCGTGACCACCGTCCTCATCGTCGACGCCCCCTGCGCCACGGCGGAAGCCGGTGCTCCCTCGATCTCAGGCGCTGACCAGGCCAGGACGACCATCGCCCCCGAGCCCTTGCCGACCGTACGATCAGGGAAGAGCGCTCGGCGCCGGTCGGCACTCTCCTTCAGTCGCCGCTCGTCTGTTTCCATTGCCCCGGGACCGGCGAGCGGCTCGCCTGCACCGCGAAGGGCCCAGACCTTGACCCCCACGCCCCCACAGGATTCCCGGCCCGGTCGACACGTTCCCGACCGGCCCGAGCTGCCCGAGGCACTGACGAGCGACGCTGAGCAGCGTGTGATTGTGTCGATCATCGCTCGGCTGTCTTCCTGGCGGTGGGCGGACCGGGCCCACCCTCGGGTACGGCAGTGGGGTGTACCGCTGTTCTGCGCCGCCCTGGGTCTGCCGTCCGTACTCAATCCCCCCGGCGATTCCGGGGTCGCCGAAGTGCTGGTCCTCACCGTCGCTCTGACCGTTCCCCTGCTGTGGCGGGAGCGCCGGCCCATGCTGGTCTTCGCACTCACCACTGCCACCGCCGCGCTGACGGCCTATGCGGGGTCCCTCCACGGGGCCGACGCCAGCGCCGACGTCGCCCGCATCGTGGCCCTGTTCAACGTGGGCCGTTTCGGCACTCCCCGCCAACTGCTCATCGCCGTCGCCGTCGCTCTGGCGCAGCTGGTCGCCTGGGCCGCCACGTTCTGGAGCGACGGGCAGTCGGGATACGCCGTACGCCCGGAACCGGTCTTGCTGCTGGGGTTGGTGACGGTGACGGCCATCGCCGGGCTCGGCCTGGCCACCCGCCTGGTCAACGTCGTCATCGCCGCCCTGCAGAAGGAGAAGGACCAGCAGGCCCGCCTCGCCGTCGCCCAGGAACGCGCCCGCGTCTCGAAGGAGATGCACGACATCCTGGGGCACACCCTCGCCGTGATCGTCGGCCTTGCCGACGGCGCCGCGGGCCTGACCGAGACAAAGCCGCAACGCGGTGCCGAGACCCTACGGATCATCGCCGACAGCGGCCGCGGCGCGCTTACCGAACTGCGCCGGCTCCTCGCCGTCGTCGGCGATGACAACGACCGGCCGCACGATGCCCCACTCGCCCCGCAGCCCGGCCTGGCCGACCTCGATCCGCTGATCGAACGCGTCCGCGCCGCTGGACCGAGTGTCACCTTGAGCACCGACGGCGACCTCACCGCGCCGACCCCCGGCCTCCAGCTCGCCGTCTACCGCATCGTCCAGGAAGCCCTCACCAACTCCCTCAAGTACGCCGCCGCCGACACCTCCATCAGCGTCCGGATAGCCGTCGGGCCCGGCACGGTCCACGTCGACGTCGAGGACACCGGCCCCCTCCGCGCACCCCGCTCCCGAAGGCGGAGCACCGGAAACGGCCGCGGCCTGATCGGCATGCGCGAACGCGCGGCCATCTACCAGGGCCAGGTCACCGCCGGACCCAACCGTGAGGGCGGCTGGAGCGTCCACGCCCGGCTCCTCACCACCCCGCCCGTCACCACGACCACAACGGAGAATCCCCGCGCATGACCACCGTGCTCATCGTCGACGACCAGGCCCTGCAACGCCTCGGCTTCAGCATGCTCCTGGAACAGCACGCCGACCTCACCCTCATCGGTGAAGCCACCCACGGCGCCGAAGCCGTCCGCATGGCCGCCGAGCTGAAGCCCGATGTCGTCCTGATGGACGTTCGCATGCCCGGCATGGACGGCATCGAGGCCACCAGACGCATCATCGAGTCCGGCGGACGCTCCCGCATCCTGGTCCTGACCACCTTCGACCTCGACGAGTACGCCTATGACGCCCTGCGCGCCGGAGCGTCCGGGTTCCTGTTGAAAGACGCCATGCCCGATGAACTCGTCGCCGGCATCCGCGCGGTGGCCGCCGGAGACGCCGTCATCTCGCCTGGTCTGACCCGCAAGCTCATCGACGCCTTCGGCAGCCGTCTGCCGGGCCACACGCCCGAACAGCAACGGCAGCTGGCCCGCCTCACCAACCGCGAACGCGAAGTACTCACCGCCATCGCGACCGGCTGGAGCAACACCGAGATCGCCGAACGCTTCTCCCTCGCCGAGTCCACCGTCAAGTCACACGTGAGCAGCATCCTCACCAAGATCGGGGTCCGGGACCGGGTCCAGGCCGTGATCTTCGCCTACGACACCGGCCTCGTCAGACCTGCCTGAACATGACCGGAAGACTCTGTACCGGGCTCGGGCGCCTGTCCCTCGGCTTCAGGCGGGCGGCGCCTTCTTCGCCACAGCAGCGCGCCCCCGATCGCCATCAGAGCGACCAGGGCGAGGGCAGGGCCGCCCAGCGTGAGGAAGCGCTGGAGAGAGGTCGCGGCGGCGTATCCGACACCCGCTTCCGCTGTGGCCCACACACAAGCGGCGACGACGCTGTACGGAGCGATGCGCCGGTAGGACAGACGGGTGGCGCCCGCGGTGTGCGGGACGAGGGTGCGCACCACCGGCAGGAAGCGGGCCGCGAAGACCGCTCGGCCGCCGTGGCGCGTCATCAGCGTCTCGGCCCTGGCCCACGCGGCATCCGGAACGCGACGGCCCAGGTGGCCGCCGCGCAGCCGGTCACCGAGATACCTGCCGGTGCGGTGGGCGAGGAAGTCACCCGCCACCACGGCGCCGGCTGCGACTGCGATGACGAGGAGAATGTCGACGTGGCCGGTACGGGCCAGCGCGCCCGCGGTCAGGAGCAGGGACAGCGTCGGGACGAAGGCGCCGACGAGAAGGACCGACTCGGCCAGGACCGCAGCGGCCACCACGGTGTACGCCGAGGCCGGCGGGAGGTGGCCGAGGATGTCGGAGAGCACGTTCACCGCCTCGTCCCGTCGAACTGCGGCGTGGGCTGGTCCGCGGGGACGAGGGGTCGTTGCAGATGCCAGACGTAGGCGGGGGGAAGATTGGCCCACACCGTCCAGCGGCCCGTGGCGTAGGTGCGCTGGTAGGCGGCCATGATCTCGTCCACGGCGGCGTGGCGGCGGGCTTCGGCCCGCGATGCCGTCAGGGCGCGGGCCTTGCGGGTGCCGAGGTAGGCGAAGTAGGTCAGCGTGCCGCCGGGGTGGAGGAGTCCCATGTAGCGGGCCATGATGCGCTCGACCTGCACGGGCGCGAAGTTGGTCAGGGGCAGCCCGGAGACGATCACGTCGTACCGCTGGTCGGTGTCGAGCTGCTCGACGTAGGTCTGATGCACGTTCACCTGCGCGGACGTGGCTGTCAGGTGCGGGTGCGTGGTGACGAGGTGGCGCAGTCGCGAGGCGAAGCGCGGGTTGGCCTCGACGATGTCCAGGCGGCTGCCCCGGGACAGCCGCGGTATCAGGGCCCGGGTGACCGGGCCGGTGCCGGCGCCGGCTTCCAGGACTGCCAGCGGGTGGGGCGCCTGAGCCCGTACGGGGTCGGTGAGCGCGCGGGCCAGAGCCTTGCCGCTGGGGGCTATGGCACCCGTGGTGCGCAGATCACGGGCCGCTTCGATCAGGAACATCCAGCCTTCGGCGTTGCGCTGCGGCAGGACACGGTCGTGGGAGGTGGTCCAGTCGTTCATGGAAATAACGCTAGAAAGCCGCGTCGGGCAGCGGATCTGTCGTTCGGTGACGGCGTCCCCCTACGAAAGTAGGGGATGGACATCGCCGATCGTCAGACGGAAGGGAGCGGGAGTTTGCCTAGGATCGCCCAGGTGAGCAGAAGCAGGGCCCCGAAGTGGGCAGCGGCCTTCGGGCGCGTAGGACTCGTGGCGTTTCTCGCACTGGCCGCTGCGGTGAACGGAGCATCGATCAGCGGCGGTCAGCTCCTGGCCCCGGTCATCGCCTCCGTGGTGGTGTGCGCGGTGGCCCTGCTCGTGCCGCGGCTGCCATGGCCTTTCGCCCCGTTTCTGGTCACCGCGGTCACAGTGTGGTGGGGATGGCTCACGGTGCCACTGCTGGGAATCGTCATGTTCGACCTGTCCGTGGCCCGCCGGATGCGGGTGGCAGTGGGCTGCGCCGTCGTGGCGCTGGGCGCCAATCTGCTCGGCTACCCGGCAACCCGGCTGTGGGCCGAACAGCGGTATGTGTCCGCGCTGGTCGTGCTGCTCTTCGCCGTCGTCGTCGGACTGTGGCTCGGTAACCGCCGGCGTCTGCTCCAGGCACTGGCCGCTGAAATGGAGCATCTGCGCATCGAGGCGCAGCTGCGCGAAGAGGCCGCACGGGTCGCGGAACGGTCCCGTATCGCCGCCGAGATGCACGACGTCCTGGCCCACCGCCTCAGCCTGATCGCCCTGCACACCGGTGTCCTGGCCACCAAGAGCGACACACTGCCCGCACCCGTCGCCGAACGACTCGGTCTGCTGCGCACGACGTCCGTCGAAGCCCTCGCCGACCTGCGCGACGTTCTCGGCGTGCTGCGCGACCCCGACGCCACGCCGACCAGCGCCGCCCTCACGCCGATGGTGAGGGAAGTAGAGGAACTGGCCGACGAGGCCCGCGCCGCCGGCCAGCACATCGAGCTGACCACCGATGGCCTTCCCGAGCAGGCTCCCACCACCCACCGTCTGGCCCTGTACCGCATCGTCCAGGAAGCACTGACCAATGCCCGCAAGCACGCCGACGGTGCTCCAGTGACCGTACGCATCGACTACGGGCCGCCGGCCACACTCGTCGAGGTCACCAACCCCTCTGGTACACCCCGCACGGACACCGTCGGCTCCGGCTACGGGCTCGTCGGCCTGCGCGAACGCGTCACCACGCTCGGCGGCCACCTGAACGCCGGGCCGGCCGGCGCGGGCGCCTGGCGGCTCGCCGCCCGCATCCCCCACCCCGCCGCCATCGAACAGAACGGCCCCCGCACATGATCCGCACCATGATCGTCGACGACGACGCACTGGTCCGCCTCGGCCTGACCGACCTCCTGGACGGCGACCCCGGCATCGAGGTCGTCGCCCAGGCCCCCGACGGCCTGAAGGCCATCGAGCAGGCCACCGCCCACCGCATCGACGTCGCCCTCGTCGACGTACGCATGCCCCGCATGGACGGCATCACCGCCACCACCCGCCTGCGGAGCCTTCCCCACCCCCCGAAGGTGATCACCCTGACCACCTTCGACCTCGACGAATACGTCTACAACGCCCTCGCCGCCGGAGCCGACGGATTCCTCCTCAAGGACACCGACCCAGCCGAAATCCTGCGCGCCGTCCACCTGGTGGCCGCCGGCTCGGCCATGCTCCACCCCACCGCGGCCCGCCGTCTCATCGACCGCTACCACGCCACCAACCAGCCCGAAGCAACCGCGGCCAAGGCCCGGCTGGACCGGCTCACCCCCCGCGAACGCGACGTGCTCACCCTGCTCGCCCAAGGCGACACCAACGCCGACATCGCCACCCGCCTCGCCATGCGCGAGAGCACCGTCAAGGCCCACGTCAGCCGCGTCCTGACCGCGCTGGAAGTCACCAACCGCGTCCAGGCCGCCCTCCTGGCCCGCGACGCGGGACTCGCCGCCTGACGAGCGGTAGACGGGAAACAGGGAAGGCGAGGTTCGACAGCCTCGATGCGGTGCCCTACTCTGCCCCCGCGGCCTTCGCGGCGGCCGACTCCGCCGGGGCAGGGACCTCCGTCGGAGCTCTGCGAGGGATGAGGCTCGCGAAGGTGAAGGTGAGGACACCGGCGCCGGCGCCCAGGGCCAGGACGGCCCGCAGGCCGTTCTCCGTCGGGATGTGCACGCCGTGGAAGTCGGTGGTCATGTGGGCCAGGATCAGACCGGCGACGGCGCTGGAGACGGTCGTGCCGATGGAGCGCATGAGCGCGTTGAGGCCGTTGGCGGCGGCGGTCTCGGACACCGGCACGGCTTCCATGATCAGCGCGGGCAGCGCGCCGTAGGCGAAGCCCACTCCGGTCGCCACGATGCAGGAGGCCACGATGACCTGCCAGACCCCGGACATCATCACCATGGTGATGAGGTAGCCCACTGCCACGATCGCGGACCCGATCATGAGGGTCACCTTCGGCCCCTTGCTCTTGGTGATGCGCGCTCCGTACGGAGAGACCGCCATCATCACCAGGCCCTGCGGAGCCATGACCAGGCCGGTGACGATCAGGGACTTGCCCAGACCGTAGCCGGTGGCCTCAGGCATCTGGAGCAGTTGCGGCAGCGCCATGTTCATCGAGAACAGGACGAGGCCCAGCGCCAGCGCGGCGAGGTTGGTGAGCAGTATCTGCGGTCGTGCGGTGGTGCGCAGGTCCACCAGGGGCTGCGGCGTGCGCAGTTGGAACCAGCCCCACAGCGGCAGCACGATCACGGCCACGGCGAACAGGGAGAGGACCGTGCCGCTTCCCCATCCCCAGTCCTGGCCCTTGGAGACCGCGAGCAGCAGGCAGACCAGGCCCAGCGCCATGCCGGCCGCCCCCGTCAGATCGAAGCGCCCACCCGTACGCGTCCTCGACTCGGGCACCAGCAGGACGACGAGTCCGGCGGAGACGGCGCTGAGGACCGCGGAGACCCAAAACAGTACGTGCCAGTCGAAGTTGTCGACTATGACCGCGGAGACGGGCAAGCCCAGGGCGGCGCCGACGCCGAGGGAGCCGACCATCGCCGACATCGCCGCGGGCAGTCTCTCGGCGGGCAGTACCTCACGCATGATGCTCACGCCCAGCGGCACCACGCCTGCCGCCAGGCCCTGCAACGCCCGGCCGACGATCATCGGAGCGAGGGAGTCGCTCAGCGCGCAGATCACCGAGCCCACCAGCATTAGGCAGATGCCGAGCAGGAGCATGCGCCGCTTGCCGTACATGTCGCCGAGCCGGCCCGCCACGGGGGTGGCGACAGCGCCGCACAGCAGCGTGGCCGTGACGGCCCAGGCGGTGTCCGAAGCCTTGGCGTCCAGCAGTTGGGGCAGGAGGGGAACGATCGGGATCACCAGGGTCTGCGTCAACGCGCCAATGATTCCGGTGAGGGTGAGGGCCGCCACCATGGCGTCCAGCCGCGGTGGCGGGGAATCCTGTGTCCGGGCGGCCTGCGGGTGTGTTCTGGACATGGGTGGGCCTCCGTGTGTCTGGTGCGGGGCGGAGAGCGGCCGCGACGGGCTACACGACCACGTACTGGCGCTCGGTCAAGTCGCCCTCCACGAAGGCCACTTGCTCGTGTTCGCGCAGGTATTCGTACGCCTGGATTCTCAAGTCGTACTGGTCGGACCAGAAGTGAGGTTCGGCGCGGCACGGCAGTACGTGTGCCTCCTTCCCCGCGGCCGCCTCACCCGGATGTGTTCGTTTCGATGTTCGCGGTCGCTGCGTTCTTCCGGCGTCGGTTGCGGCGCCTGAGGAAGAGGGGGACACCCACGGCGAGGGCACCGAAGAAGACATACGGAACGTAACCCATGATGTCGACCACTCGGCGCCAGTTCTCGCCGAGCAGGTATCCGGAGCCCAGCAGCATGGCGTTCCATATCAGGCTGCCGATCGAGGAGAGAACCACGAACTTCGGCAGCGCCATCCGCTCGACCCCGGCCGGTATGGAGATGAGGGGACGGACGACGGGCAGCATCCGGCCGAACAACACCGCCTTGGCGCCGTGCCGGGCGAACCATGCCTCGGCGCGGTCGACGCTTTCCGGCTTGATGCCCGGGACCTTCACCAGCAGCGCTCGCGCGCGGTCGCGGCCGAGCCGCGCGCCGAGCGTGTACTGGACGAGACTGCCCGCGACCACTCCCGCGGCGGCGCAGACGATGGCGACGCCGATGTTGATGGCGCCCTGGCTGGCGGTGTACCCGATCAGCGGCAGCAGCACGTCGACGGGGAGGGCCCCGAAAACCAAGCTGTCCAGGGCGGTGAGCACCCCGACCCCCAGCCCGCCGAGTGCGTCGATCACATCGAAGGCCCAGCCGGCCACGCCCCCTGTCGGTTCGCCGGTGGTCTGGGCGAGGTACAGCATCATGTGTTTCCTCCGGGAGATTTCGACAGCAATATGCGCAGAGGGGGATGGTGAGTGTGCTGGAAGCAGGGGTGTGTGAGGGGGGCTGGACCGAGAGCCGTTGCTCCATGGCCCCTACTCGGCGTCAGTGGCGGGCGTTCCCGCGGCCGGGCCCGCCGGCGCGGGTACTTCCGCGGAGTTGGCGTCCGACCGCCGGCGGGGGTGAAGGGCGCGCAGGCCAGGGAGACGACGGCGGCATCCACCGATCGTCAGGACGTGCGCGGGCCGTTCCGGGGCGGCAGCGTAACGCCGTCGAAGTCGATGGTGCGGTGGGCGAGGATCACGCGCAGCAGGAACCAGCCCCACAGGAGCGGGATGATCGCGGCCGTGGCGAACAGGGTGGTGGCGCCGGCCCAGCCCCAGTCCTCGGCCTTGGACGCAGGGAGCAGCAGGCACACCAGGCCGGTGTGTCAGGCCGGCGGCACCGGTGAGGTCGGAGCGTCCGCCCGTGCGTACCTTCGACTCGGGCACGAGCAGTACGACGAGGACGGCGACGACGGTGCCGGGGGCAGCGGCGGCCCAGCACGTGCCCGTGGTGGTTCTCGGCGACGAGCGCGGCGATGGGAAGGCCCAGGGAACCATCGGCGCCGAAGGAGCCGTACATCACGGCGGTGGACGTGGCGAGCCTGTCCGCGGGCAGAACGTCCCGCATGATGCTGACGCCCACCATGAAGGCGCCCCGGGCCGGCGGCATGCGGCGTTTGCCGTGCATGTCACCGAGCCGTCCCGTCACCGGTGGTGGCGAGGGCGGCGCACAGCAGGGCGCCGGTGACCGCCCAGGCGGTCTCCGTCAACGGGGCGTCCAGCAACCGGGGCGGGAGGGGAACGATCGGGAACAGCAAGCTTTGTACGAACGCGACCGCCGTCCCGGCGAGCGTGAGGACCGCTACGACCGTGGTCACTCGTGGGGGTACGGAATTCCCCGCCTCGACAGTGGGGGGACAGGGCGGGGACATGGAAGAGGACCTCCGTGTGGGGGAGCCGGTGGGGACGGCGATACGGAAAAAGGGGACCTTGTGGCGGTCACAGGGCTGGGCGCGCCTTACGGGGCTGCACAGCCCTGCGTCGCGTACACGCGTGTCGCCTACGGCCGATTCGGAACGGCGTCGTGCCAGGCGGCGCGGACGGCGATGACCTGCCGCCATTGCCGGACGACCTTGGCCGGCATGCCGACCGCGAGGGCTGCGGTAATCCGGTCGCCGGAGCGGTACGCGGCCAGGAAGCGGTCCTCGGCCAAGTCCCCTTCGACGACGGCGACTTCATCATGGCCGCGCAAGTAGCCGTGCGCCTGGATCTTCATGTCGTACTGGTCGGACCAGAAGTACGGCACCGGCGTGAACGGTTTGCGTGCCCCGGGAGCGGCGAGCAGGTTGCGGGCGGCGGCCATGCCCTGCTCGGCCGCGTTGGTGCGGTGCTCGATCCGCATCGAGGTGCCGAACAGAGGGTTGTACCAGCGGGCGACGTCCCCGGCCGCGTACACGTCCGGCGCGGCCTGGCAGTACTCGTCGCAGACCACTCCGTCGTCGACGGTAAGACCGCTGCCGGCCAGCCAGTCGGTGTTCGGCAGTGAGCCGATCGCGACCAGGATCTCGTCGCCCTCCACGACTTCGCCGTCCGCCAGCCGCACCCCGTCCTCGGTCACCTCCGTGACGGTGACCCCGCACCGCAGCTCCACGCCCCGCTCCCGGTGAGCCTGTGCCAGCGCCTGCCCCACCTCACGGCCCACCGCATGCGCCAGCGGTACCGGCGCCGGCTCCAGCAGGGTCACTTGAGCGCCCAGCTTCGACGCCACCGCCGCTGCCTCCGCCCCCAGGAATCCGGCCCCGACCACTACCAGCCGCTGTCCCGGTCCTATCCGGTCGCGCAGGGCGAGCGCGTCATCGAGGGTGCGCAGGACGTGGGCGACACGGTCCCCGGGAAGGCGCCGTGGCCGTACGCCGGTCGCGATGAGCAGCCGGTCGTACGGCACCGTCGAGCCGTCCGCCAGCCGCACCAGACCCGTGGCGGGGTCGAGGCCGGCCGCGGCGACGCCGAGCCGCAGGTCGAGGCCGAGGGCGGCGAGGTCCTCCGGAGTCCGCAGAGCCGTCCTGTCGGCGTCCCACTGACCGGACAGGACCTGTTTGGACAGCGGCGGCCGGTCGTAGGGCGGGGAGGGTTCGTCGCCGACCAGGGTCAGCGTGCCGTCGTAGCCATCCCGGCGCAGTGTCTCGGCCGCCGCCAGCCCGGCGGCCGAGGCACCGACGATCACGATCCGTTTCACAGCTCGGCCAGGCGGATCGCCGCGGCCGGGCAGACGGCCACGGCCTCCCGCACGCTGTCCAGGAGTTCGGCCGCGGGATGCTCTTCCAGCACCACGGCGACGCCGTCCTCGTCCCGTTGGTCGAACACCTCAGGGGCGACCACTACACACTGTCCGGCCGCGACGCATTTCGGTTCGTCCAGCTCCACACGCATGGTTCTTGTCCTCGGTTCTTCAGGGGGGCTTCAGGAAGTGGTGCTTCAGGAGTGGCGGCCTTGCGGCTACCAGGCGACGGGCAGCTCGTGCACGCCGTAGACGACCATGTCGTGCCGGAAACGCACCTCTTCCAGGGGTACGGCCAGACGCAGGTCCGGCAGCCTGCGCAGCAGCGCGGGCAGGGCCTCCTGCAGTTCCACGCGGGCGAGGGACTGGCCGAGACACTGGTGGACGCCGTGTCCGAAGGCCACGTGTCCGCGGGCGTCGCGGTCGAAGTCCAGAGCGTCGGCGGTCTCGAAGACGACGTCCCGGTTGGCGGAGGGCAGACCGGAGACCAGCATCTCGCCCTCTCGCACGAGGTGATCCCCGACGATGATGTCCTCGGTCGCCACGCGGACGAGCATGTCCTGGGCGATCGTCAGGTACCGCAGCAGCTCCTCGACGGCGCCGGCGACGACCTTCGGATCATCGGTGTCCCGGATGCGGGCGGCCTGCCGGGGGTTCTCCAGCAGGGCCAGCGTCCCCAGCGCGATCATGTTGGCCGTGGTCTCATGCCCTGCGTGCAGGATGACCATGCTGTTCATGGCCACGTCGTGATGAGTGAGCTCTCCGGTGACCACCCGCTCAGTGATCAGCCGGCTGATGAGGTCGTCCCCCGGCTCGCGCTCCTTGCGCTTCACCAGGTCCAGGAGGTAGCCGAACAGTTCACCGCTCGCCGCTTGCCTCTCCTCCTGCGGGGTTCCCTTGCGCATCAGCGTGGCGCTGCGTGTCTGGAAGAAGGTGTGGTCGTCGTAGGGCACCCCGAGCAGCAACGAGATCACCAGGGACGGAATCGGCAGCGCGTACGCGCGCACCAGGTCCGCCGGCGATCCTGCGGCGATCATCTCCTCCAGGAACCGGTTGACCAGCGACCGGACGTGCGGCCGCATAGCCTCGACCCGCTTGACCGTGAACTCGCCGGTGAGGGTGCGCCGGATGCGGGAGTGCTCGGGGTCGTCCATCCGCGGGAACGCCTGCGGCTGGCCGTGCCGCTGGGTCTCCATCAGCTGCGGGTAGCGATGTCCGTCGGCACTGAGCCGCGGATCGCCCAGTAGCTGCTTGACATCGTCGTACCGGGTGACCGCCCAGGCGATGTGGCCGTTGCCCAGCCGCACCTGGGTCAGCCCGTCGGCGCGCCGCCAACCGGCCTGTACGGGGGGCGGGTCGAAGGGGCAGCGAGGGGAACGCGTGCCAGGGAAGTCGGGAAGTTCGGTGCCGTCGTTCGGCTGGGTCTGGTCGGTCGCCGTACTCATGGTTACTCCTGTGGGGGTATGGACGAGCAGTGATCCGCCGGAGCAGGGCGTGCAAAGCGCCTGCTCATGGGTGGTGTGTGATGCTCCGCAGCAGGTGGGCCATCTCCACGCCGGGGTCCGCGGGGACGAAGGAGTCGGTCTCGTCCGGGATCCGGTCGAGGTGGTCGCGTACGTCCTCGGCCGTCAGTGCCGGGTTGTGGTAGCTCCGCGTCCGGCCGACGAAGAACCGCGCGACCTGTCCAGCACCCGCGGTGTAGACCTCACCGGACACCGGGCAGTCCTCGTGGGCCGGGAAGGCGACCACGGGCGAGACCAGCGCCGGGTCGAGGCTGCGGGTGAGGGTGTTCATCATCTCCAGGGCCGCCGGATCGGCGGGGCGGCCGTCCGTGCCGCCGATCCGCCCCCTGGGATCCCGCGAGAATGCGGGTGGCGGCGACCGGGGCGACGGCGGTGCGGCGGGGCGCCCGGGGCGTGTCCGTCACCAGGCGATCGGCAGCGCGTGGACGCCGTAGACGCTCATGTCGTTGCGGAACCTGATCTCCTCCGGCGGCACCGCGAGCCGCAGCCCGGGTAGCCGGCGCAGGAGCACGGGCAGGGCGATCTCAAGTTCGGCACGGGCCAGGACCTGTCCGAGGCACTGGTGCACGCCGTGTCCGAAGGCCACGTGTCCGCGGGCGTCGCGCTCGATGTCGAGGCGGTCGGGGTCGCTGACGAAGCCGGGATCCCAGTTGGCTGCCGAGAGGTTCATGACCAGGAGGTCACCGGCGCGGACGAGTTGGCCACCGATCTCGATGTCCTCCTTGGCCACTCGGGTGACCAGGCTGTGCACGATCGTGAGGTGGCGCAGGAGCTCCTCCACCGCGGCCGAGACCACCTTCGGGTCGTCCGTGTCGCGGATCCGCGCGAGTGCGTCCGGGTTCTCCAGCAGCGTGAGGGTGCCCAGCGCGATCATGTTCGCGGTGGTCTCGTGCCCGGCGTTGAGGAGGATGAAGCCGTTCACCGCCAAGGTCTCGCGGCTCAGCTGCCCTTCCTGGAGGTGCTCGCGCGCGACGCGGCTGATCAGGGCGTCGTCCGGTTCGCGTTCCTTCTTCCCGATGAGGTCGAGCAGATAGACGAAGAGCGACCCTCTTGCCTTCTGCCTCTCCTCATCCGTGGCGGTGCGGCTCATCAGGACGGAGGTGATGTCCTGGAAGAAGGCGTGGTCGTCGTAGGGCACCCCCAACAGCATCGAGATCACCAGGGAGGGAATGGGCAGCGCGTACGCCTGGACCAGATCGGCGGGGCTGCCGGAGGCCACCATGGTGTCGATGAACTCGTTCGCCATCTCCTCGATCCGCGGGCGCATGGCCTGGACCCGCTTGACCGTGAAGTCCTTGGTCAGCATGCGGCGCAGCCGGGCGTGTTCGGGGTCGTCCATCCGGGGAAACATCTGGGCGCCGGGGCCCATGCTGATCTGCTGTATCGGGACCTCCGCGCTGATCCGCGGATCCGTCATCGCGGCCGTGACGTCCTCGTACCGGCTCACGGCCCAGGCGGCGTGCCCCCTGAAGTTCACCCGGCGCAGACCATCCGTCTCACGCCACTCCCGGTACTCGGGGGCGGGGGCGAGAGGGCAGCGTGCGTCGCGGTCAGCGGGGAACTCGGGAAGACCGATGGCGTCATCGGTGTCGGTCGTGGTGGACATGGAACCTCCTGGAGCGTCGTGGGGGAAGGCGCCGAGGTACTGCTGAGCGAGCCGTCGTGACGTGGAAGAACGCAGAGGCACTACGCACGTCGTGGGCAGCGCGCCGCGGTCGGCGTTCGCCACTCACCGGATCACCGCGAACCGACGTACGGCAGGAACTGGCAGCTGACCGCCAGTTCCATGGTGCACCTGATGCAAGTGGCAGTCAACCGCCTCTTTGTTACCCTGTTCTCGTGGCCACCGATCCCGAGCGACTCCTGCGGACCGACGCGGCCCGCAACGTGGAGCGAATCCTGCGCTCCGCCCGCAAAGTCTTCACAGAGAGCGGGCCCGACGCGCAGTTGGACGAGATCGCCCAACACGCAGGGGTCGGCAGCAGAACGCTCTACCGGCGTTTCCCCAACAAGGCCGTCCTCGCGAAGGCCGCCTTGGAGCAGGGCATCGCCGAGTACATCGCTCCCGCCATCGAACAGGCGCTCCTCGATGACGACCCGCTACGTGCCCTCACCTCCGTCATCGACGCCGCCATGGGGCTGGCCGCCCAAGAGCACAACACTCTGGCCGCCGCGAGAAGAGCCGGCGCCGTCATCTCGGACGCGATCGGCCCGTACTACACATCGCTGACCCTGCTCGCTCGGCGTGCCCAGCAGGCCGGACGTATCCGCGCCGACCTCGTCCCGGAGGACCTGCCCAGAATCATGGCCATGCTCTTCAGTCTGCTGTGGACCATGGACCCGGCCAGCGAAGGCTGGCGCCGCTACCTCTCCCTCATCCTCGACGGCATGTCACCGGCGGCGGCAACTCCTCTTCCCGAGCCCGTTCCGCTACGGCCGTCATCGCAACCCAGAAACTGGCCAATCTGACGCGAGGGCCGAACGGCGCCCTTCGGCGGGACTTGGCACGGAGGAACCCTCGCCCTTGGGCGCGAGCCACGAGTGACCATGCCGAATGCTTCCCGCGCCTCCGCTTCCACTCCCGACGTTGTGGTCCACCGTCGGGCGTTCGGGCTGCGGCTACGGGAGCTCCGCGCCAACGCGGATCGCACGCAGGCCAGCATTGCCGCACAGGCCGGGTGGATCGGGCCTTCTACGTGAACGCCGAGGACCTGGAAGTAGCGGAAGATACTGCGGTAGGTCCGGCCGGTGGGCTCCCACTTGCCCTCTCCGCGCACGACCTTGATCCAGACGGACAGCTCCTGCGCGATCGTCTCGGGCAGGGCGGCGAGCTCTGCCTCCAACCGGGTCTGATGCGTGTCTCGGCGGAACTCGGGATCTGGAATCAGCAGCCCTCGGGCTTCAAGGAACTGGGTTACCCGTCGTCCGCTGACCTTCAGCCGGGTATCTACGAGCGCCCGGATGTCGGACTCCGGCAGCGGGGCATCGGCGCCGAGCCAGGACACCAAGATGGTCAACGTGCGCCGGGTCGTGAAGGCAGGGGCCTTGGACCAGGGTGAGTCCATCCATGCCGGAAGCGGGAGCCGGTGAGCCGTCCGGCAGAGGTCCGGTCGTACGGCGTTCCGCCGTACGACCGGGCCGCCGGATTACGGCTGCTTGAGATGCGACTGAATGGTGAAGCTCAGTCCGGTGAGTTCGTCGGCGCCTGGGATGTCAGCCCGCAGGAGTGTTGTAGTTGACGATTCCTTCCACCATGAGAGCGACCGCACCGGCCAGTGGGCTGTCCGCCCCCTTCCCCACCACGTCGGGTAACCTGTGCGCCTCGTTCTCGGTGGCGGCGACTATGCCCCAGAACGCGTTGAAGCCCGAAGGATCCGTCGGCTTGTCGGTGGCCGCCCCCACCGTCAAGATGCCGCCCGCCTCGACCACGGCCAACGCGCCCATCTGCTGCAGTATGTCGGGATCCCGCTCTTCGGCGGCCACGACGCTCCAACCCGTCACCTCTGTGTGCCGCAATGCGGCGAGGAGACTGGCGGCACTGTCCGCGCCGGAAACAACGATGTCAGGCAGGACGAGCGCCACCGGCCCTTGCGTCATAGGCAGGGCAGACCGGATCGCTCCGTCGAGACCCGGTTCAAACGACTCGTTCTGGTAGACAAAGACCATTTGAAAGGTCTCGGAGTAGCGCGCGAGATAACGCACCGTTTCCAACTTGTGTGTCCCGAATACGACGACCAGGCGCACGTTGAGTCCGTTTTTAGCCAGTTCGACAACGGTCTCCAGGCTGCGGTCCAGAACCGTGACCCCAGGAGCCAGACAATGCAGCTCCTTCGGGTAGGGCGCGCTGAAGCGCGTTCCGAATCCAGCGCAGGGCAATATGACCGAAACATCAGGGACGAACACCGACGAACTATGCATTCAGCAGCTCTCAGGTTGTGTTGACGATCGGGAACCGGCCTGGAAGGCACGCTGGCGCTCACCGTAGTCACTGAGGACGGCTCCATGCGAGATACAGCGTCAATCGACTCGGTCATCGCCTTCGCGTTCGGGGACCACTGCCGCATTCAGCACCACGCGACCTACACTGCTGCCGCACATTCCCTACGATCAACGCATCGCCGTCAATGGGCACTGCTCGAAGGCTGGGCGGGCACGGGCCGAAAGACACGGGAAGACAGAACGAAAGAGAGCGCAGAATGCGGGTGTTGTTGTCTACATACGGGACGCGCGGCGATGTCGAACCGCTGGTGGCACTCGCGGTGCGGTTGCGGGCGCTCGGTGTGGAGGTGCGGATGTGCGCCCCGCCGGACGAAGAGTTCGCGGAGCGGCTGGCCGGTCTCGGGGTGCAACTGGTGCCTGTCGGGCCACCGGTGCGGGAATTGATGCGCGGGACGGCTCTGCCGTCGGCGGCGGAGCTGTCCCGGTACCGGACGGAGCTGGTTGACACACAGTTCGACATCTTCCCTGCGGCGGTCGACGGATGTGACGCGCTGGTGGCGGCCGGCCTGGCGCAGATAGCCGCGCGGTCCGTGGCCGAGGTCGCGGGCATCCGCTACGTGTACGCGAGCTATGCGGCGGTCCACCTGCCGTCGCCGCACCATGCTCCGCCGCCACGGCCGGGCTGGCCGGAGCCGGAGGTGAACGACAACCGGACGCTGTGGGAGCTGGACGCCCACAACGTGAACGCCCAATTCGGCGAGACGCTCAACGGCCGGCGGGCATCGATCGGTCTTCCACCGGTGGACAACGTCCGCGACCACGTCTTCACCGACCAGCCGTGGCTGGCGGCGGACCCGGCCCTGGGGCCGTGGCGGGAGACCCCGGGCCTCGACGTGATACAGACGGGCGCGTGGAGCCTGGCAGACGAACGCCCGCTCCCCGCCGACTTGGTGACGTTCCTGGAGGCGGGTGATCCGCCGGTCTACGTGGGTTTCGGCAGCATGCGCCCGTCGCAGGCCATCGCCCGCGGGGTCATCGAGGCGCTCCGCGCACAAGGGCACCGCACACTGGTCTCCCGCGGCTGGGCGGACCTGGGCCTGGTCGACGACCGAGACGACTGCTTCGCCATCGGCGAGGTCAACCAACAGCGTCTGTTCGGCAGGGTGGCCGCAGTGGTACATCATGGCGGCGCGGGCACGACAGCGACGGCCGCCCGGGCGGGCGTGCCGCAAGTGGTGGTAGCTGCTCAGATGTCGGACAACCCGTATTGGGCAAGCCGGGTGGCGGACCTGGACATCGGTGCGGCACTCGACGGTCCGGCTCCGTCCGTCGAGTCCCTGAGCGTCGCGTTCAAGACGGCCCTGGCGCCCGAGACCCGTGCGCGGGCAAAGGCGCTGGGCCCCAAGATCCGCACCGACGGAGCGGCGGTGGCCGCGAGCCTGCTGGTCGACGCCCTCCGGTGAGCGAGGTCGGTCCGGCGGACAGTTCCAGGCCGGCCTTCTCTGCCAGCAGCCGCCGCAGTTCTGTCCCGGTCCACACCTCGCGCTGGGCGGCGGCCATCCGCAGCCGCCATTGGATCTTCATGCTGTGGTGTCCTTCCCGGTCATGCTGTGGTGTCCTTCCCGGTCAGCTCGGCCAACGTGCTGGCGACCGCGCGTTGATAGGCGTCCTCGATGAAGGTCGCGGAGGGCCGGACATATCGCATGGTCGAGCTGACGGTCCAGTGACCGAGCATCTGCTGGATCGCGACGAGACCGACGCCCCGTTCGTCGTTGTGCGTCGCGCACGCTCTTCGCAGCGCATGCGGGCTGAACCTCTCGGCTGCCGGGCGTCCTTCGAGTTCCATCAGACAGCGGAGCCGGTTGCGGATGGTCGACGTCGCTCGGCCCCTGACCGCCAGGTCACCGACCACCCGGCCTGGAACTGCCACGGGTCCGTCGACAGGGGTTCTTGCGGGATGGCCCCACCCGCGATGACCTGGAGCCTCGCCTCGGCCACCGGCACACCTTCCTCGCACCTGAACGGTCAAGGCAGCACCTTCAAAACCAGACCGCTGCCACGAGAACCAACGAGGACTCCAGGAACGGAATACGGTCAGGTGGCAGCGGCAACTCTTGTCAGGGAACAAGTGCCGGCCCCAGTTGGCTGGACCAAGACCTTCACCGACCCCCGGCTCTGCGCAGTCATCGTCGACCGCCTCACCTTCAACGGCACCATCATCGAGACCGGCACCGACTCCTACCGCCTTGCCACCACCCGTGCCCGCGCCGAAGCGCCCGCGAAGGCCGGCTGACCTCTCAGGTGGTCACGCACCACCTCATCGGCGGTCTACGAGGCGACGTGACGGTCGACCACGTTGGCATCCGATGAGGTGGGCGAGCCGCACGCTGTCGCGGTCGACAGGACACCGGTGAGTACGTGGGCCCTCGTCCGGCTATCAGGCCAGTCCCCGGAGCAGGCCCTCCAGATCGCGCTCGCCGTCGCGGGTCTGGGCACCGTGGGCCAGCCCGCCGCGGATCAAACGCTCGGCCGCGGGGCGAACGAACTGGCCCGCCCAGGCGTCGTGCTCCCGCAGGAGACCCTCGGCCAGGTCCTTGGGGACGATGGCGCGCTTGGCCGCCGCGATCACGCCCTCGGGCAGGGCTGCGATGTTGCGGGCGAGGCGGTCGACGAAGTCGTCGAGTTCGTCAGCGGGGACGGCCCGGTTGACCCAGCCGTAGCGCTCTGCGGTTTCGGCGTCGTACAGGTCGGCACCCAGCACCGCCTCCAGGGCGCGATTGCGGCCGACCCGGCCGGCGAGGTACTGCGTGCCCCCTCCACCAGGGACGATGCCCATGAGAGCCTCGATCTGGCCGATCCCGGCGCGACCGATCGCCGCGAACGCCATGTCCGCAGCCGTGACGAACTCCGCCCCTCCCCCGCGCGCCATCCCGGCAAGCTTGACGATGGTCACCTGGGGCTGGTGCCGAAGCAGCTCCCCCAGAGCCTGGAAGACGTTGACGCCGTCCGGAAGGTCGGCCGCGAGCTTGTCGAAGGCGTCCGGCGTGTCGATGAGCGACATGTCGACGTGGGCTATGAAGAACTCCGGATTGGCGCTGTCGAACACGATCACCCGAACCGAGTCGTCGTCCCTCAGCGCGGTCAGCAGGTGCCGGAGGTCGGCCATCAGGGCGACGTTCAGGACGTTGACCGGTGGGTTGTCGAGGGTGACGCGGGCGATGCCGTCCTCAAGGCTCACCCGCAGGGTCGCGTAGGCGTCGTGGTTCATGGAGATCTCCGATCGGTACCTGGTATGCATCTAGGTTCCTGATGCATACTTACAGTGCGATGGTGGGCGACCGACGTCAATAACGCACTTTCGGCATCGTAAGGATCGCGAAGGATACCGACATGGCCATTTCTGAAACCGGCGGCGACGCCGGCATCGACATCGTCTACCGGTCCGACTGCCCCAGCCGCCCGATCCTCGACCAGATCGCTGACAAGTGGTCGATGATGGTGATGGCAGTCCTTGACAAGCCCACTCGGTTCAACGAGATCAAGCGCCGCCTTGAGGGCGTGACCCAGCGGGTCCTGACCCAGACCCTGCGCCGCCTGGAACGCAACGGGATGGTCGTGCGCCGCGTGCTGCCAACCTCGCCGGTCGGGGTCGAGTACTCCCTCACCCCGCTCGGCGAATCCCTGCGGGAGCCGTTCGGCCGGTTGTACGACTGGACGGTCAACCACGCGGACGAGATCCGGGCGCACCAAATGGACTATGACCAACGCGTTCAGAGCTGAGAAGGCGTGCCCGAGAACCCCATCGTCCTGAGCTGACTCGCTCCGGGCACCGCTTCGGCGTCCGGGTCCCCCAAACCTGCGACGTCCAGGTGCGGGTCGAACGCGTCCGGCCGAACCGTCAGTTCCGTGGTGGCGTAGATGCCGGGAAGCAACCGGCAGTGCCATCACTTCTCATCAACAATCCGAGTCGGGCTGATCATCAACCGCCGTCGGAACCGGTGCATAAACGTTGCCACTCGTCATCGATGAAGCCACCCGGCAGACCATCGCTGCGGCGTTCCGTGCGAAGACGTCCTCCTGGGCCTTGCACAGGGCTGCCCGGGCCAGCACGCCCGGGGGTGGAGGTCAGCTGCCATCGAGGTACGGTGCCACCGCCGTCGGCGCCCCACTCACCGGGATCATGAGTCCCGGTGATAATGGACGGGCCGGAGGCCCTGTCCGGGCCACGTCGGTCGTTGTCGGGAAGGAGGTGCCCGCCGGTGGGGATCACCTTGGACCTGCGCAGCGCCCAACCTGACGCGATTCATGTCGGCCGGTCGCCACTGGCCGAGCTGATGTCGATCCTGCACATCCTCGCGGAGCCGGATCACCACCCGGAGGCCAGGGGCTGGACGCGCCGGCTTCACTCGGTGCTCGACACAGCCCTGGCCAACGAGATGAGCACGTTGTCCCCGCTGTGGGCAAGGCTCCGCTGCCGCCTGCTGTTTCCGCTCAAACCACCGCTCGACCAGTCCTTCGACACCGAGCTGTCCCTCTTGGAGAAGCTGCCGCAGGAGGAGTTCGTCGCCCTGTGCGCAGCCGGGATTCTTGGCTTTCACGAGGCTGTCCCCGCCCCTGGCACATTGCTGGGCGACCGCGGGGCGGCGCGCGACTTCGTCGCGCAGTGTGAGCGCAGGGCGTTCCGGCGCGGCGCCCTGGCCCATGAACTGGTGACCGCGCCGGACGAGCTCCGGACACGGCTTGTCGACTTCCTGCACGGCTGCCACGGCGCGTTCTTCGAGAGTCTGTGGGAGGCCGTGTACGAGCGGACCCAGCCGTCGGTCGTTCGGCTCCGCGCCGAGTTGCGGCAGCGGGAACCCACCGAGGTGCTCGCGCAGCTCAGCCCCACCGCCGTGGTCTCCAAGGACATGGCCCGGGTCCGCTTCGACAAGCTCATGATCGCCGAGATCCGGATCGGGCCACGGCCGCTGTTCCTCATCCCCTCCGTGCACGGGTGGCCGCATCTGACCGTCAAGGACGAGGCCGGATATCCGGTGATCGTGCAGTTCGCGGCGCTCGGGGACCGTGCCTCGGAGCAGATCTCGCTGCGGCAGCTGCACGAGCGGCTCACCGCGCTGGCCTCGCCGAGCCGGATGGAGCTGTGCCGGCATCTTCTCGGTGAGCCGATCACCACGTCAGAGCTGGCCCGGCGGCTCGGCATGGCCGAGTCCCAGGTTTCCCGCAGTCTGCGGCAGCTGCGGGACGCCGGGCTGATCGAGTCGGTGCGGGACGGAAAGTACGTCTATCACCGGCTGGCCACCGGCACGCTGCTCCGGCTGGGACAGGACGTGCTGGCGACCATCATGCGCTGAGCCGCGCGGCCGGTCGGCCTGCGTGGCGGAGTCCGGCCCCGGCGACCGGCCGGGGCCGGACTCCGGCAGCTCTCAGTCGTTCACCCACAGCAGGATCGACGAGGGATGCGCGGCGTCCATGTGGACCCGGTTGGTGGCGACCACCTTGCGCCTGGTCAGGGCCTCCGGTTCACCGGTGTTGGAGTTGACGTCGAAGCGCGGGAAGTCGCTCGACGAGATGTCCACCCGCAGCCGGTGCCCGACCCCGAAGAGGTTCGCGGTGTCCGGCGCGGTGATCTCGATCTCGTACACCTCCCCCGGCGTCAGCGGCTCGGGGTGCTCGAACGACTTGTGGAAGCGGCATCGCAGGATGCCCTCGGTGAGGTTCATCGCGAAGCCCTGCGGATAGTCCTCGTTCGGCGGATGCACATCGATGAGCTTGACGGTGAAGTCGGTGTCCGGCGCGCTGGAGGAGATGAACAACCGTGCGGTCACCGGCCCCGCCACTGTCAGCGGCTCGGTCAGCGGTGGGGTGGCCAGTGAGATGACGTCCGGACGCGCGTTGAGCGGCAGATAGGGTTCCCGCGCTCCGTAGAACCTGCCGTCCGGTACTTGGTTGAAGGCCCCTCCGACCATGACCGGCTCCCCCGAGGTGACCTGCCCCCCCATGGTGGGTACCGGGTCGCCCGGGTCGAAGTCGTATTCGACCGAGGCGCTCTCGGCCGAGGGCGGCTTCCGGGACAGCTCCCCGGAAGCGGTCGGAAAGAAAGCTGTCTCCCGAGCGCCGCGTGGTGGCCACTGCGTGTCGGAAAGCCACCGGCCTCCGTGCCGCATCCGGCCGGTCTCGTCGCGGCGCCCGTCGCCGCCACCCATCAGGAAGTACTGGACCCTGGAGATCTCCCGCACATGTCCCCTGCGGCCGGCCAGTACCTCGTCGAACCAGCGCTGCCGGAACCGCAGATAGGAGTCGTCCACATTGCCGCTGAGCGTTGCCTCCTGCCCGAAGTCCACGTCGCCCGCGTACGTCACACAGCGCAGTCCGTGTGTCCAGGGGCCCATCACCAGGTAGGCGGGTGACTCCTTGAGTCGTTGCATCGCGTTGAAATTCTCGATGGTGGAGCGGACGTACGGGTCGTACCAGCTCGACATGTGCAACGACGGCACATCGGGGAACCGGTCGTAGTGGCCCCGGCCGTAGATCGCCGGCTGCTGCCAGTACGCGCCGAAGGAGTCCTGCCGCCACTGTTCCAGCAAGTACCGCTCGTAGGAGTCCACTTGCCGCAGCGGCGAGGTGCCCGCCCGCCACGGCAGCACGCTGAACCAGTCCCGCAGGTCGGTGTCCTGGAAAGCCCGGCGCACCAGCGGGTCGCGCTCCGCCTCCGGGCTCTCCTCCCCGTGCCGGAACGCCCAGGTGAGCTGTTTCAGTTCGAAGGCTCCGCCCATCCGCATGCCCGCCTCGTAGGCGCTGGCGAAACCGCCGGAGTCCATGAACATCGCGGCGAGGTGCCGTGGGGACTCCGCCGCCGCGGCCGACTGGGCGTGCGCCGAATACGAGACCCCCATCATCGCCACCCGACCGTCGCACCAGGGCTGCGCCGCGATCCAGTCGATCGTGTCGGCGCCGTCGGGACCCTCGTTGAGGTACTTGACGAACGTGCCCTCCGAGTCACCCCGCCCCCGAGTGTCCTGGCGGACCACGTGGTACCCCGCCCGGACGAAGAACGCCGAGGTCTCTTCCGGGGTGGGCTCGGGCTCGTCGTGGTGGCTGCGGTCAGAACCGCGGATCTTGCGCCGCCCGTACGGGGTGCGCTCCAGGATGACCGGCCGCGCGGCCGGCTCCGGGCTTTCGGAGTAGAGGTCGGCGACGAGCACGGCCCCGTCGCGTACGGGTATCCGCAGCACGCTGCGCCACAGCGGATCCGGGTCTGCCGCGACCCGCTCGGCGGGCTGGGTCCCGATGCCGTCCGTTGTCTGTGTCATGGAACCGGCGCTCACTTGCTCTGGTGCTGCTTCGAACCGTTGACGGCGATCTGTGCCTTGTCCACGGTGGAGAGGCTCAGCGCCCACGTGTCGAAGAGCTTCTGGTAGGTGCCGTCGTCGTGCAGCTTCCGCAGGGCGTCAGCGAGTACTGCGGCCAGGCCGGAGCCCTTCTTGGACTCGAAGCCGTAGACCGCTGTCGCCGCGGGCAGCGAGCGCATGTCCTTGATCTCTATCGTCTTGAAACGGCCGTTGGAGTTCTCGCTGGCCGCGGTGTTCGACGCGCTCGGAGCGGCGACGGCGTCCAGGCGCTTGCTCTGGAGTGCCAGTGCGGCCGAACTCAGATCGGTGAAGACCTGTTCACCGACGGCCTGGTTCCCCGCCGCGGCGCACTTCTCGGTCAGTGCCGCCACCACGTTCTGGGTGCCGGCGCCCTTCTCCACCCCGACCTTGCGCCCGCACAGCTCCAGGCCAGTCGTGGGCTCGAACGACGCCGAGGTGTTGATCATCACGGTGACGCTGCTCTGTGCGAAGTCGGTGAAGTCGACCTGCTGCTGTCGCTCGACGAAGTCACCCGCGGGCGCGCTCAGATCGAGGCGCCCGGACTTGATGCCCGGGACGACCGCATCGAACGTCGTCTTCTGCACCGTGATCTTGATGCCGAGCATGGAGGAGAACTGCCGGGCGAGGTCGGGGACCAGCCCGGTGATCTCACCGTTGGAGCCGAAGGTGTTGTACGGGGAGTACTCGCTGACGCCCATCACCAGCGTGCCCTTGGAGTACTTCTTCGGGACTTTGGCCTGAAGGGCGGTGTCCAGCGGCTGGAGGGCGATCGCGCTGGGTGAGGCCCCGGCAGTGGTCTTGGCACTCGCGCCGTCGGCGGAGCCCCGGGCCTTGGTGTCGTCCACCGAGCAGGCGGTCAGGGCGAGCAGCGGCAGGAGCAGCGCGCAGGCACCGGCTCTGGTGGCGGGACGGGAGGACAGAAGAGAGGAGCAGCGCATGGCGGAGGTCCGTTTCTGGGAGTGTCCGGGAGACCGGGAGAGAGGGAGAGAGGGATTCGGGTGAGACCGGGAGACGAGGAGGCGGCGGGGAGGGCGAGTCGTGATCTGCGGCGAGTCAGCCGGTCCACACCTGGGTCGCCACCCGCTGTACGTTGCCACCGGCGATCTTGGCCACGTCCTCGTCGGACCAGCCGTGCTCGAAGAGCCAGCGGATCATGTTCCGTACCGATTCGGCGGGGTTCTCGCAGCCGTGCACGTAGCCGACCGTCTCGTGCGGCGGCAGGTTCCGGGGGCCGTCGCTGTCCTTGCCGAAGAGCTTCGCGAAGACCTTGTGCCACGCGACGTGGTCGCCGAAGTTGGTGTCCGGGCCGAAGGCGACATGGTCGATGCCGACCAGCTCCACACAACGCTCGACGTGCTCCATGACGGAGTCCAGACTGTGGCGCGGGTGCTTGGCCGTGACGGTGGTGTGCGGCGCGGCCTCGATACCGATGAACCCTCCGGTGTCGGCACATGCCTTGATCACGTTGTCGGGCTTCATCCGAGCGGTGGGCCACAGTGCCCGGGAGCCGGCGTGGGTGATCACTACTGGTGCCTGTGAGAGCCGGGCGGCGTCGAGCGCCGTGGCGTCCCCGGTGTGGGAGACGTCGACGATGATGCCGAGGTCGTTCATCCGGCGCAGTGCCCGGCGGCCGAGGGTGGTGAGGCCGGCGTCCCCGGTGTCGGCGAGGCCGGAGCCGAGCTGGTTGCTCTCGCTGTAGACGAGGCCGAGCAGCCGCACCCCGAGCCCGTACAGCAGGTCGAGCCGGTCGATGTCGTTGCCGATCGGGGTGGCGGCCTCCAGAGTGAGGACCACACCGACCTTGCCGTCCTCCTGGGCCCGGCGGGCGTCCTCCAGGCTTCGCACCGGGGCCACCAGCCCCTGGTGCGCCCAGTCGGACTGCCGCATGGCGAGATCGCTGACCGCGTCGTCCCAGTCCCAGGGGGTGTGCGAACGGATCATGCTGACGGCGGCCGGGCCGCCGTCGAAGAAGAGATCCACACCGGAGTGGGCTATCCCCTCGTACGGGGTGGACTCCCTTCCCTGGCGCCGGTATTCGGGGAACAGCTCCGGGTCGGCCGGGCGCAGCGAGAGATGGTCGTGGGCGGAGACCACGAGATGGCCGGCCTCGAAGTCCCGGGCGCGCTCTTCGACGGCGTCGCTCCACCGCAGGGCGCCACCGGGTACACGGCCGACGGCGGGCACGAAGTCGAATTCTTCGAAGTCCTGCCCGGCCCGTAGGTACTGGTAGGAGCGGTATTCGTCCCACAGGGCGAGGCGGCGGCGGGTCTTGTCGGGCAGGTCGCTGCTGTCGGTGTTCATGCGATGACTTTCGAGAGGAAGGCGCGGGTGCGTTCATGGGACGGGTTCTGCGTGAGCTGGTCAGGCGGACCCTGTTCGACGATGCGGCCCTCGTCCATGAAGACGACGCGGTCGGCGACGTCCATGGCGAAGCGCATCTCGTGGGTGACGACGACCATGGTCATCCCGTCGTCCGCGAGATCGCGGATGACGGCCAGGACTTCCTGGACCATCTCCGGGTCGAGGGCGGACGTGGGTTCGTCGAAGAGCATGACCTTGGGCCGCATGGCGAGGGCGCGCGCGATGGCCACCCGCTGCTGCTGGCCTCCCGAGAGCTTCTCCGGGTAGCTGTCGAGTTTCTGGGCGATGCCGACCCGGGCCATCAGTTCCTCGGCGCGGGCGTTGGCCTCCTCTTTGGAGAGCCTCAGTACCCGCCGGGGGGCCTCGACGATGTTCTGCCGGGCGGTGAGGTGCGGAAACAGGTTGAAGCTCTGGAACACCATGCCCATGGCCGACCGCTGCGCGGCAAGGTCCCGGCTGCCGAGTTCGACCAGGGTGTTGCCGGCGATCCGGTAGCCGATCGTCTTGCCGTCCACCAGGACCAGGCCGTCGTCGGGGACCTCCAGGTGGTTGATGCACCGCAGGAGGGTGCTCTTACCGGAACCGGAGGGGCCGATGAGGCAGACCGTCTCCCCGCGGTGCACGTCAAGGGAGATGCCGTGGAGGACATCGTGTCCCCGGAAGGATTTCTTTATGCCATTCACCGAGACAACAGGCAAAGTCTCTGGCAATTCCCGCTGCTTCTTGTCCAGGATCTGGGTCACAGTGAACTCCCGCCCTTTTTCACCTTAAGTTCGCTCTGTCGGGAAAGACGGCGCTCCAGGCGCTGCTGAAGGAGTGTAAGAACTCCTGTGATAACCATGTACCAGATCGCGGCAACAATAAGCAGGGGAACCGTCTGGAAGTTCTTCGCGTAAATAAGCTGGACCGAGTAGAGCAGGTCGGCGAGGGAGATCACACTGACCAACGAGGTCGCTTTGAGGAGCGAGATCAGTTCGTTGCCCATGGGCGGGACGATGATGCGCAGGGCCTGTGGCGCGGTGATCCGGAAAAATGTCTGCGCCGGGGTCATTCCAAGCGCGGCGGCGGCCTGATGCTGCCCGGCGGGCAGAGACAACAGCCCGGAGCGGATCAACTCGGCGATGTAGGCGGTCTCGTGGAGGGTGAGGCCGATGACGGCAGCGGTCAGTGGGCCGAGCAGGGAGTTCGAGTCGAACGTGACAAAGCTCGGCCCCCAGGGGATACCCAGGGACAGAGTGGGGAACAGCGCGGCCAGGTTGTACCAGAAGAGCAACTGGACAAGCATCGGGATGCTGCGGAACACCCAGATGAACCCGGAGGCGACCAGCGCCATCAGCCGGGAGGAGCCCATCCGCATGAGCGCCACCAGGGTCCCGAAGATCAGTGAGAGGAACATCGTCACCGCGGTCATCCCCACGCTGACGCCGATTCCCTTGAGGATGCGTATCTCGAAGAGATAGGCACCGACGGTCTCCCATTCGAACCGGGGATTCGTGAGGACCGTAGTGAGCGCCATCGCCGCAAAGAGGATCACGATGGCATTGGTCACCCATATTCCCGGGCGACGACGCTTCGCACGCTTAAGCGCGAGCACGTCGGGACGGGCATCGAGTTTCAAGGCTTTGGTCATGAGCGCCTTCGGCAGGTGAGGACGGCTGGCGGAGGCCTCACCTTAGAACTCCGTTCACCGATGTTCACCGACGGGTGCCATCAATTGACTCAGAAGTGTCAAGCGTTAACCACGATGTGCGCGGCGTGTTCGACGAGGTACTGGCCGGGCCGCCCATAGGTGACCGGGTCCAAGCGGTGAGCGTGACCGGGTGCCCCCGACGGCCCCGCCTCGGGGGCACCCGGTCCGGCGTTGGGGGCACCCGGTCCGGCGTTGGGGTATCGGGGTCGGCTCAGAGCACGGCCAGGTAGAACCCGGCGGCCCTGCCGTGGTTGCTGGTGTCGTACGTGCCCACCAGGACGCCCTTGCCGTTCGCGCGGCCACCGGCGACAGAGCGGATGAGCGGGCCGCCACCACCGCGTCGAGGGCGACGCGTGGTGGGTACAGGGAGACATGGCGCGCGGCCACCGCGTACGAGGCGGCCCGCGCCGAGGCCGAGCAGCACGGCGTCGCCGGCGAACGGACCACCGCCCAAGCTTCGAAGCGCGTGTCGTCGTTGGGACATGTCCCACCTGTGCCACCGGAATTCAGTGACACCCATCCGCCGCCAACGGATTCTGTGCAGCGGGTGAACTTCTCACTTCGCGCAACGGAAGGCATGAGACCAGATGAGACGGATCCGCCTCGTGGCGGCAATATCGGTGGGACTGACCCTGGCCGCCGGCGCCGTGGCGCCCGTGTCGGCCGCTTCCGGCGGCGTACAGGACAGGTCGGCGGCCGGCGACGCTGCTGCCTCGGGCAGCGTCTCTGTGCGCCTGATCACCGGTGACCGGGTCACTCTTGGTACGAGTGGTGACGGTGGCCGGATCGTCTCGGTCGAGCCGGGAACGGGTCGTCGAGGCATCATCTTCCGAACTCTTGAGCAGGACGGCCATCTCACCGTTCTGCCCTCGGATGCCGGGGAGTTGGTCTCGGCCGGCCGTCTGGACCGCAAGCTGTTCGACGTGACCGCGCTCGTCGCCCAGCGGTACGACGAGGCGCACACCACCGCGCTCCCGCTGATCGTGGGCGGTGCCGGCGGGAAGGCGGGCGCCGCGGTGCGGCGGCTCACCGGCTTCGCCGACGGCGGTTCCACCGTCCGGCGCCTGGAGAGCATCGACGCCCGGGCGGTACAAGTCTCCCGCGGCGACCTCGGCGCGTTCTGGAAGCAGTTGGCGCCCACCCGGCCGTCCATGAACAGCGCCGCCGTCAACGCGGTGCCCCAGGTCTGGCTGGACGGACGCGTCAGCGCGTCCCTGGACCGCAGTACGGCCCAGATCGGCGCCCCTGACGTATGGAAGACCGGTCTGCGGGGTGAGCGCGTCAAGGTCGCCGTCCTCGACACCGGCGCCGATCAGACTCATCCCGACCTGGCGGGCCGGATCGCCGCCGCCGAGGACTTCTCCGGCAGCTCCGGAACGGGGGACGGGTTCGGACACGGTACGCACGTGGCCTCCATCGTCGGCGGCAGCGGAAAGGCGTCGGGCGGCACCCGCCAGGGAGTCGCCCCCGCGGCGGAGTTGATGATCGGAAAGGTCCTCGGCGACGACGGCTTCGGCACCGAGTCGCAGGTCATCGCCGGAATGGAGTGGGCCGTGACGGAAGGAGCCGAGGTCGTCAACATGAGCCTGGGCTCGGACGCTCCGAGCGACGGCACCGATCCCATGAGCCTCGCGGTGAACGAGTTGAGCGATAACGGCGGTGCGCTCTTCGTCGTCGCCGCGGGCAACAGCGGCCCGGGAACGGGGACCATCGGCTCACCCGGCGCCGCGGATGCCGCGCTGACGGTCGGAGCGGTTGACCGGGACGACTCGCTGGCCGAGTTCTCCAGCCGCGGCCCCCGGCTCGGCAACGACGGTGTCAAACCCGATGTGACGGCCCCGGGCGTCGGGATCGTGGCGGCCCGCGCGGCGGGCACCACCATGGGTGACCCGGTGGACGAGCGTTATACGGCGGCGTCGGGGACATCGATGGCCACTCCCCATGTCGCGGGAGCGGCGGCCCTGCTGGCCCAGCGGCATCCCGACTGGTCGGCGGCGCAGATCAAGGACGCGCTGATCAGCACCGCCCGTACCATCGCCGGCCAGCAGGTCACCGAACAGGGCGGCGGGCGTATCGACGTGGCCGCCGCGGCGCTCGGTCCGGTGACCGCCACCGGCACCGTCGCCCTCGGTCCCTTCGAGGCGGGAGACGATCAGACCCGCACCAGGACGCTGCGCTACACCAACACCTCGGACAAGGAGGTCACGCTCGCGCTCGCCGTGAAGCTGGCCACCAGCGGCGGCCGCGAACCCGCCGACGGCGCGGTGCGTCCGGCCTCGGACTCCGTCCGCGTCCCGGCGGGCTCGACGGCCGAGGTACGCCTCACCGTGGACCCCGCCCGCGCGGCGCGGGGCGACTACTACGGTCACGTGACCGCGACCCCGTCGGACGGTTCGGCCCCCGTCCACACCACGCTGAGCCTGGTCGTCCAGGGCCCCATCCACAAGCTGACCGTCAACACCTACGACCTCGACGGCAAGCGTGTCCAGGCGTTGCCGACGATCTGGGGCGCCAACGGATTCGTCGAGTACACCAGCGCCGACCCGGCCGTCGCCGAGGTCGAGGAGGGCACCTATCAGCTCGACTACTCCACCCTGGACACGGCACAGGACGGAGAGGAACTGCGCCATGTCGTCCTGCCGGAGGTGAAGGTCACCAAGGACATGGCCGTCACGCTCGACGCACGCCGCACCACCCTGGTCGACATCCGCACACCCCGCCCCGCCGAGCAGCGCGGCATCCTCAGCTACCAGACGTACCGGAAGATCGACGGACACGGTCTGATCCAGGGCACGATGTACTTCGATATCGCCAAACGCCTGTACGTCAGCCCCACTCCGGCAGTCACGGACGGCACGTTCGAGTTCGCCTCCCGCTGGCAACTCACCGCGCCTCTCCTCGAAACAACAGTGCCGGGCACCGATCTCGACCTCGGCGCCTACTACATGCCCTCCTCAGCCCTGTTCGACGAGCGGGGCGAGCACCTGACCGCCGTCGACGCGGGCGACGCGAGGGCCCCGGCGTTCGGCAAGGTACGCGGCAAGCTCGCCGTCCTCGTCAGCGAGGACGGCGGGAGCGAACGGGACCTGGTCGAAAGGGCGGCAGCCGCCGGTGCCCGCGGTGTGATGCTCGTCCACTTCTCCGACATCGCCTGGACCCGCTGGCGGCCCGACGGCGAACGGCTGGCCCTGCCCACCGTGCGGATCGGCGCGAGCACGGGCGCCGAGCTGCTGAAGCGGATCAACGAGCGCTCCACCACGGTGCGGTTCACCGGCACCGCGCGCAGCCCGTACCTCTACGACGTCATGCAGGTGTCCTCGCAGCGGATCCCGCAGCGGGTGGTGCACACGCTGTCCGAGAGCAACAGCGCGATCGTGCGGAGCACATACGCCGACAACGGCGGTTCACCGTGGGCGGCCGAACAGCGCTTCGCCCGGCGCCCGTACCAGGACGCCGCGTGGAATCAGTACACCCGCCATGTACCGACCGGCTTCGAACGCACCGATTACGTCAGCGCCGGCGACACCAGTTGGCAGCACCTGGTGCACTACGAGACCACCTTCGATGTCGACACGCCTCTGAAGGTGGGCATGGGCGACACGCCCCGCACCTACCGGCCGGGCGAGCGCGTGGCCGAGACGTGGCAGGGGGCCGTTGTCCGGCCGTCCATTCCGCGCGGCACCGCTACCCCGTCGGTCCGTGAGGGGAACGTGCTGTCGCTGCGGATCCCGGAGTTCACCGACTCGACGGCCGGGCACCGGTCGCGGCTGCTCGTCGGCGGGAGCGGGATCGGCACCTCTGGTACGGCGGAGGCCGGTGAACCCGGTGAACCCGGTGACACAGCGGCGGCCGTGCTGTATCGCGACGGCAAGAAGACCGCCGAGGCCGGCAGCGCCTGGACGGACTTCACCGTGCCTTCCGGCGCGGCCGACTACCGGCTGGACCTGACAACGTCCCGGACCTCGCCGGAGTGGGCCTACGGGACGGCCACCGACACGTCGTGGTCGTTCCGCTCCGGCGCCACCGGCGAGGCGACAACGCTGCCGCTGCTCCAACTCGACTACGACGTACCGGTCGGCGCGGACAACGCGGTCGGCCGCGGCCGGTCGCACACGGTCGGGCTCACCGTCCGCGCCCAGGACGGACTGGCCGCGCCACGCGGTGTGAGCGTCAAGGTCGAGGCCAGTTACAACGACGGGAAGAACTGGGAGCGGGCCACGGTCAGAAGCCGCGGCGCCGGCACCTTCTCGGCGAAGATCGACAGACCGGACCGGCAGCGGGGCGACGCGTACGTGACGCTGCGCGTCACGGCGGAGGACTCCTCGGGCAATCGTGTCCGGCAGTCGGTCGAACGCGCCTACCTGCACCGCGGATAGCGGGAAGGGGTTCTGTTCTGAGCACCGGTGGGCGGGCAGCGGGAAGCAGCCGCCCACCGGTGTGCGGTACACGCACTGAAGTATGGTATGAATTATTCGAAGGTGCGTGAATGTGAGCGCATGGGGGCCAAGGTCTCAGGAGGGCGCCGTGGCGCTGGAGGCCGCCGGGGTATCCGCCGTCGAGGAAGCCGTGTACCGGCTGCTGATAACGACCGGCCTGCTCACCGCCGTTGACGTCGCCGACCGTCTCGGGCTGGACGTCGCGGAAGCCCGTAACGTGCTGACCGATCTCGCGGCCAAAGGCATGGTCAGCCACACCGACGGCCTGCCGCGTCAGTACCGGCCGACTCCCCCGGACGTGGCGCTCACCCCCCAACTGAAGCGCAACGCGGACGCGTTGGACCTCGCACGTATCGAGGTCACCAGTCTCCTGGAGACCTACCGGGACACCGCACGCCGTCAGGACCCGGGCCGGCTCATCGAAGTCATCACCGGTGGCGAGGCCCTGCGCCAGCACCTGCGGCAGATCCAGGCGAGCGTGCGCGACGAGATGCTCTGGTTCTGCAAGGCCCAGTACGTGGCCATGCCCTCGGGCAGCAACAACGCGGAGTTCGACGCGCTGGGCCGAGGCGTGACCTACCGGGTGCTGTACGAGAAGGCATTCTTCGACGACGAGGGCGCGGTGGACAACGTCGTGGAGGGCGTGCGTGCCGGGGAGATGGCCAGATCCGTGCCCCACCTGCCGTTACGCCTCGCCGTGGCCGACCGCTCCATCGCCATCTGCCCGCTGGTTCCCGGGGGGCCGCACGGCAGCCCGGGCGAACCGACCACCGCGCTGGTCCGGGACAGCAGCCTCCTGGCCGCCCTCATCGCCCTGTTCGAACGCTACTGGGAAGACGCCGTCCCGCTCGACGTCGACGACTCGGGCGCGGTCACCGGGACCGACGGCGCCGGAGCGCCCGACCCGCTCTCCTCCATCGACAGACGGCTGCTGTCACTGCTCGTGGCGGGTGTCGCCGACAAGGCGATCGCCACCCAGGTGGGACTGAGCCGACGCACCGTGCAGCGCCACATCCAGCACATGATGGACCTCGCCGGAGCAACCACCCGGATGCAACTCGCCTGGCAGGCGGCCCGGCGCGGCTGGCTGTGACCGTCCCGCCGTCCGTACGAACGGCGGGACGACGCTGACGGACCAAACAGCCGTAAAAATCCTGCCGGAACCCGGAGAACACTGTGCCTGCCGGGAATGTTATCCATGCAGCTCTGGGGCTGTCCGGCGGTGCGGCAGGATGACAGTCGTGTTGCTTCGTCTCGCTTACCTGACCGGCACCAACGCGTTCGCCGCCCTGCGGCTGTTACCGATGAGCGACCGCGACAAGGACACGGAGATCCTCGCCCTGCGCCACCAGATCACCGTCCTCGAACGGCAGCTCGGTCCGGACCGGGTGAAGTTCGCTCCGGAAGACCGGGCTTT
>NZ_JOEI01000035.1 GCF_000718095.1 Streptomyces scopuliridis RB72
CCGGACTGCTTTCCTCACCGCGCTTCGCGCGAGCTGCGACGCTTTACGTCCGGACACGCACCTCCTCCGACCCCGACCCCCTCCCCCCGGCGGTCCCCCGCGACCCACCGCCCGGCTGGGGATCGGGGGCGGGTGCGGCCCGTGGCCCCGGTCATTCGCCGGCCCAGTAAGGGCGCGTTGGCCAGCGGGCCCCGCCGCTCGCTGCCCTGGTGAGGCCGGGTGCGGGAGATCGCCGCCGCCTCCCCTGCCCGCCCTCGCGCACGGACCCGTTGCTTGTGCGGGCGGTGAAGGGGGGCGCGCAGGGGTCGTGTCCGGGACACTAAAGCGTGATTTGTGGCGCGTGACCGCCCGAACCCATCGTCAGGCCAGCTGCGCGCCGTAAAGGACCGAACCACCCGCACCCGGAAACCGGCCTCGGCCCACAGCTAGCCGAAGAACACCCCCGCCTCGTCGTACAACTCCGGCCGCACCGTCTTCAGTTGGGCCGTCGCCTCCGAGATCGGGACGCGGACTATGTCCGTACCCCGCAGCGCGACCATCGTGCCGTAGTCGCCGTCGCGTACCGCCTCGATCGCGTGCAGGCCGAAGCGCGTGGCCAGCCAGCGGTCGAAGGCGCTGGGGGTGCCGCCGCGTTGGACGTGGCCGAGTACCGTCGTCCTGGCCTCCTTGCCCGTGCGGCGTTCGATCTCCTTGGCCAGCCATTCGCCGACGCCCGACAGCCGGACATGGCCGAAGGAGTCCAGCGTGCCGTCCTTGAGGACCAGGTCGCCGTCCTTCGGCATCGCGCCCTCCGCCACGACGACGATCGGGGCGTACGACGCCTTGAACCGGGACGTCACCCAGGCACAGACCTGGTCGACGTCGAAGCGCTGCTCCGGTATGAGGATGACGTTCGCGCCGCCGGCCAGGCCGGAGTGGAGGGCGATCCAGCCCGCGTGGCGGCCCATCACCTCGCAGACCAGGACGCGCATATGGGATTCGGCGGTGGTGTGCAGCCGGTCGATCGCCTCGGTGGCGATGCCGACCGCGGTGTCGAAGCCGAAGGTGTAGTCCGTGGCCGAGAGGTCGTTGTCGATGGTCTTGGGTACGCCGACGCAGGGGATGCCGTGGGTGTCGGAGAGCTGGGCCGCCACCCCGAGGGTGTCCTCGCCGCCGATCACGATCAGCGCGTCGACGCCGTGCGCGGCGAGGGTCTCCCTGATGCGGCGGACGCCGTCCTCGGACTTGAGGGGGTTGGTGCGCGAGGAGCCGAGGATGGTGCCGCCGCGGGGCAGGATGCCGCGTACCGCGGGGATGTCGAGCCGTAGGGTGTCGTCGTCCAGCGGTCCTCGCCAGCCGTCCCTGAACCCGGTGAATTCGTAGCCGTATTCCTGGACACCCTTGCGTACGATGCCGCGGATGACCGCGTTGAGCCCGGGACAGTCGCCGCCCCCGGTCAGTACTCCGACGCGCATGGAAAACACTCCCCTTCGCCATCGATCGGGTACCCGGGCCACAGGAAGGGTGACTCAGGTCACTCCGGCATGGTGCGCAGGGTCAATTGCGTTACACCAGAGGGCGGATGGAGGCTTGTGAGGATTCTCCGGGGGCGGGCCGGCTCAGACGTCGTCGAGGCCGCGTTCGATGGCGTACCGCACCAGCTCGACGCGGTTGTGGAGTTGGAGCTTGCCGAGGGTGTTCTGCACATGGTTCTGCACGGTGCGGTGCGAGATGACCAGGCGTTCGGCGATCTGTTTGTACGAGAGGCCCTTGGCGACCAGCCGCAGCACTTCGGTCTCGCGCTCGGTCAGTTCCGGGGCCTTGGGTTCGTCGGGGGCGGCGGGCGCGGGCTCGGAGGCGAGTCTGCGGTATTCGCCGAGCACCAGGCCCGCGAGGCCGGGGGTGAAGACCGGGTCGCCGACGGCGGTGCGGTGTACGGCGTCGATCAGGTCTTCCGTACGGGCCGACTTGAGCAGATAGCCGGTCGCGCCGGACTTCACCGCCTCCAGGACATCGGCGTGCTCGCCGCTGGCGGAGAGCACCAGGACGCGGAGTCCGGGAAGGAAGCCGACCAGCTCCTTGCAGACCTGAACGCCGGGCATACCGGGCAAGTTGAGGTCGAGGACGAGCACCCGCGGGGTGGTGGCCTTCGCGCGGCGCACCGCCTGCGGGCCGTCCTCGGCGGTCGCGACCACCTCGAAGCCGGCCGCCTCCAGATCGCGGGCGACGGCGTCGCGCCACATCGGGTGGTCGTCGACCACCATCACCCTGATCGGGTCGGTCTGTTCACTCATCGCTGTGTCTCCCCCCGTGGAACCTTCAACTCGACTTCCGTGCCCTGTCCCGGCACCGAGATCAGCTCGGCCGTGCCGCCCAGGTCCCGCAGCCGGCCGCGGATCGAGAGGGCGACGCCGAGCCGGCCCTCCCCCTCGGCCTGGGCGAGCCGGCCCTCCGGGATGCCGGGGCCGTCGTCCCGTACGGTCACGATCACTTCGTCCGGCCACTCCTCGACCAGGAGCCAGGCGTGGGCGTCGGCGCCCGCGTGTCTGCGGACATTGTCCAGGGCGGCACTGACAGCGGCCGCCAGTTCCTCGGCGGCGGCCGGCGGCAGCAGGACCGGAGCGCCCGGTTCCGAGAAGGTGATCCGTGAACCGGCGTACGGCGCGAGGAGCGTGCGCAGGTCGCACGGCTCGTCGTCCTGGCCGGCCGTACGGACCGCCGTGTCCTGGGACGCGCGGGAGGCGGGCACCAGTCCGCTGGAGACCAGGGTGCGCAGGGCGATCTCCTGCTCCCCCGCCAGCCGGCCCAGTTCGGCGGCCTCGCCGCCCAGCGCCGTACCGCGCCGCTGCACCATCGCGAGCACCTGGAGGACGCTGTCGTGGATGTCACGGGCCAGCCGTTCGCGCTCCCGGGTCGCGGCCTCGATCTCCAGGGCGCGGGCGAGGGTGCGTTCGGAGGCGCGGGCGACCTCGACGACGTATCCGATGGCGATGGAGGCGACCCAGACGAGCAGGACATTGTGGAGCGTGTCCCGGCTGGGGTGCGCGCGCTCGATGAGGTTGGCGACGGCCACGACGGAGGACGCGACCGCGGCCCAGCGCCAGCCGCCCTTGATGGCGAAGGCGAGGACCGAGCCCGCGGCCCATATCGACGGCAGGGTGGGGCCGTCGATCTGCTGGGCATGGGTGTCGGCGAGCGGCGTGAGCAGGATGCCGGTGACCGCGACGGTCAGATCGGCGACGAGGAAGCGCTTGGTGCAGCTGACGGCGTTGGCCACTCTGGGGAGCGTGGCGAGGGTCCATACGGCCAGGAACGCGAGGAAACCGGCGGCGATCCAGGGGCGTTCGAACCGCTCGCGCTCGAAGATGAAGATCAGGACCGCGTAGACCATCGTCAGCGCGCGGTACGCGGTCAGCGCCCGCCACAGCGGCTGCTCCACGGACATCCGTACGACGCGCTCGCGCCTGGCCACTCGCCCCCCTTGTTCCGCTGCGGCCCGTTCGCCTCCGGCTCACTCCCCGCCGGTGTCCGCCGCCTTCGCCGCCTCCGCGAGTTGGCGCTTGGCCGCCGTCGCGTAGATGTCGACATACTCCTGGCCCGAGAGCTTCATGATCTCGTACATCACCTGGTCGGTGACCGAACGCAGGATGAACCGGTCGCCCTCCATGCCCTGGTAGCGGGTGAAGTCCAGCGGCTTGCCGATCCTGATCCCCGGGCGCATCAGCTTCGGGACGACCTTGCCGGGCGGCTGGATCTTCTCCGTGTCGATCATGGCGACCGGGATGACCGGCGCACCGGAGGCGAGCGCCACGCGCGCGAGGCCACCGGGCTTGCCGCGGTAGAGGCGGCCGTCGGGCGAGCGGGTGCCCTCCGGGTAGATACCGAAGAGTTCACCGTTCGCCAGGACCTTTATGCCGCTCTGGATCGCGGCCTCGCCCGCGCCGCGCGCGCCCGAGCGGTCCACCGGCAGCTGTCCCACGCCCTTGAAGAAGGCGGCGGTGAGCTTGCCCTTCACTCCGGGCGAGGTGAAGTACTCGGCCTTGGCGATAAAGGTGACCTTGCGGTCGAGCACGGCCGGGAGGAAGAACGAGTCCGAGAACGAGAGATGGTTGCTCGCGAGGATCGCCGGACCGTCGGCGGGAATGTTCTCCAGGCCCTCCACCCAGGGCCTGAAGGCAAGCTTCAGCGACCCTCCGATGGAGAACTTCATGGCGCCGTAGATCAACTCGAATGCCTCCTGTGTGCTGTCGCACTGACCTTAACCCGTGGGGCCCGCGCACTCTCCTTCATGGGTGCCCGACGGATCTGGTCGGTGTCGGTCCGGTCGCGTACGGTGAAGTACATCGTCCGATCCTCACGAACAGGAGACCCCGGTGCCGGTCCTTCCCGGAGCCGAGCCGTACCGCCATGAGGGCGGCGAGGTCGGTGTCCTTCTCTGCCACGGATTCACCGGTTCCCCGCAGTCGCTGCGCCCCTGGGCCGAGTACCTGGCCGAGCGCGGGCTGACCGTATCGCTGCCGCTGCTCCCCGGGCACGGCACGCGCTGGCAGGACATGCAGGTCACCGGCTGGCAGGACTGGTACGCGGAGGTGGACCGGGCGCTGCGGGAGCTGCTGGAGCGGTGTGCGCAGGTCTTCGTCCTGGGGCTCTCCATGGGCGGGGCGCTGGCGCTGCGGCTGGCGGCCAAGCACGGCGGGGAGGTCACCGGGGTCGTGGTGGTCAACCCCGGGATCAAGGTGCACGGAGCGGCGGCGTACGCGCTGCCCGTGATCCGTCATCTGGTTCCGACGACCAAGGGCCTGACGAGCGATATCGCCAAGGAGGGTGCGCGGGAGCTGGGTTACGACCGGGTGCCGCTGCACGCCGCGTACTCACTGCGGAATTTCTTCCGGCTGGTGGACACGGATCTGCCGCAGGTCACCCAGCCGTTGCTGCTGCTGCACAGCTCCCGGGACCATGTGGTGCCGCCGGCCGACTCGGCCAGGATCCTGTCCCGGGTCTCGTCGGTGGATATCCGTGAGGTCCTGTTGGAACAGAGCTACCACGTGGCGACGTTGGACCATGACGCGGAGCGGATTTTCGAGGAGAGTCACGCGTTCATCGGCCGGCTCGCTCCGAGTGTCGGGAAGAAGGGGAGCACCACCGGTGGCTGAGCATGACGCGGACCGCGAGCCGCAGCCGATCGACGAGGACGCGGCCTGGGCGGCGATCGTGGCCGGGTACGGCGAGGAGCCGGCGGATCCGCCGGGCGCCAAGCCGTTCAAGTCGGTGGACGATCAGGCGCTGCTGGAGAGCGAGCGCAACAGTACGGGCCCGGGGGCCGAGCCGGAGGCGGCGGCTCCGGACAAGAAGCTGGGCAAGCCCCCCGAGAAGAAGCCGGAGAACAAGGCCGAGAAGGAGCCCGATCCGGACGCCGAGGACGGGAAGCCCACGCTGGGCGGTTCGGTGACCTTCGCGCCTGGCGTCGGCGGGCCGCGGGACTACCAGCTGGCCGAGGCGCGGGAGGACGACCTCGACGAGAGCGACGAGGGCCATTTCGTCCCGCCGGAGCCGCCGCCGCTGCCGGAGTCCGACGCGACGGCCAGATTCGCCTGGCTCGCGGTGATCGGCGGCCCGGTGCTGATGCTGGTCGCCGTTCTGCTGCGGTGGGACATGACGTGGTGGCTGAGCACGCTCTGTATCGGCGGCTTCCTCGGTGGTTTCGTCACGTTGGTGGCGCGGATGAAGCATGACGACGACGAGAGCGACGACCCGGGGCGCGGCGCGGTGGTCTGACGGGCGCCATGGTCTGACGGGCGCGGCAGATTCAGGACGCCGGTACGCGGAGGGCGGCCAGCACCGGAAGGTGATCCGTCGCCGCCCTCAGGTCCGCCTCGTCGAGGCCGGGCAGATCGCGTGGCACCCCGCAGCCGAGCACCTCGATGCCGTGCGTGGCGAAGATCGCGTCAATACGCCGGCGTGGGTGCTCGGCGGGCGAGGTGTACTCGTCGCCCCAGGGCGCGAGGGCCCAGCAGTCCTGGAGTTCCCCGGCCAGCAGCCGGAAACTACGGCCGGTGGGGCGGTCGTTGAGGTCTCCGGCGACAATCGTGTGCGGCACGTCCATGGCCTTGAGCCGGTCGAGCACCATCCCCGCCTGCGCGTCACGCTCAGCGGACTGGAGGCTCAGATGACAGCTGAGCAGCCCGATCCGGGCGCCGCCGATCCGTACCACCGCCGTCGCGAATCCCCGTCGGTGCAGGCCCGGGGTGAGCGGCAGCAGGAGGTCCTCCGTCCGCTCGACCGTGGCGCGCAGCGAGCAGAGCAGCAGCGGTCCCGCCGCGGTGGCGCCGCCGCTGAGCACCACGAGATCGGTGTGCGCCGCCAGCCAGGCCGCGCGTTTGCGCCAGCGGAAGAACCGCGGCGCCTCCTGGACGAAGACCAGATCGGGCGCGCAGGCCCTGATCACCCGGGCCAGCGCCTCGTTGTCGTCGCGCATCGACCGGATGTTGTAGCTGAGTACCCGGATCACCGTGGAACCATCCGGCTCGGTACGGGAGTCGGGCAGCGTGGGCATCGCCATGCCGCCAAGATATCGGCAGGCGGGGACGGCCGTACACGCCGACACCAGCGCGCCCGGACATGACGGCGCCCGCCGCACCGAGGACACGGTGACGGCGGGCGCGATCGTGCTGAGTCAGCCCTGTCGGGCCAGGTCCGCGGCTCCCACGAGCCCTGCCTCGCCGCCCAGTTGGGCCGCGAGCACCTGCGCGTGCGGACGCCACTCGCCGCCGATCAGCCAGCGCCGGAAGGACTTGCGGATCGGGTCGAGGACCAGCTCGCCCTCGTCCGACACCCCGCCGCCGACGATGAACGCGGACGGGTCGAAGAGCGAGGCCAGGTCGGCGAGACCGGCACCCGCCCAACGGGCCAGCTCACGGAAGGAGTCGATGGCGACGGGGTCACCGGCGCGGGCCGCCGCGCTGATGTGCCTGCCCTCGATGCCCTCCGGGGTGCCGTCGCCGAGACCGAGGAGCGTCCCGGCGTTCTCCGGCGTCGCGTTGGCGCGCTGCCTGGCGTACCGGACGAGAGCACGCCCTGACGCGTACTGCTCCCAGCAGCCCTGGCTGCCGCAACCGCACAGCAGCCCGTCGGGCACGACCCGGATGTGCCCGAACTCGGCGGCCACACCGAAGCGTCCGCGGCGCAGCTTGTTGCCGATGATGATGCCGCCGCCGAGCCCCGTGCCGAGCGTGATGCAGATGACGTCGTCGTGGCCCTGCCCGGCGCCGAACCGGTACTCGCCCCAGGCGGCGGCGTTGGCGTCGTTCTCCACGACGACCGGCAGTCCGACCCGCTGCTCGACCTTGTCCTTGAGCGGTTCGTGACGCCAGTTGATGTTCGGCGCGAAGAGGACGGTCGCGCGCTTGTCGTCCACATAACCGGCGGCACCGATGCCGACGGCCTCGATCTGGTGCCCCTCGCCGGCACCGGAGACCGCGGCGCAGATCGCGTCCACGATGCCTTCGGCGGTCGGCGGAGTGGGTACCTTGTGCGTTTCCAGGATGGTGCCCTCTTCGTCGACCACGCCGGCCGCGATCTTCGTGCCGCCGATGTCGACGCCGATGGTGAGTCCCATGTGTCCCTCAGTTTTCGGTCGAGCCCCGCTAAGGCCAACCGTACCCGAGGGCGGGCACCGGCCCGGCCGGTCCGGCCACGGATATCGCTGTCCGCCCGGCGGTCAGTCCAGGTCGATCCGGCCGTCCGGACCAGGGCCTTCGTCCCTCGGGTCGGTGGGATCGCCGGCCTTCTCGGTCTCCCGTACGGCGCCGGTGGACGGAGGCGTTCCCTGGGTCCAGCGGGCTTCCTGGGACTCGACGGCGGAGCGGTACGCGGCGAGCAGTTCATTGCCCGCGGCGGCGAGATGGTCGAAGACTCCGGGGTTGCGCTCGATGACCGGCTCGACGGCCGCCTTGGCCTGGTTGATGAACTGCTGAACGGCGCCCTGCGCGGCCACCCCGAACAGCGGGCCCGGCAGCGCGGAGACCTTGTCGGCGACGGCGTCGACCAGCTTGCGCAGTTCCTCGGTGGCGGAGCCTGGCTGCGGTCCGTAGGTGGCGCGGCGACGCGCCTTCTCGGCCTCCAGATCCTCGGCGCATGCCGTGGCCCAGGCGTCCGAGTCGGCGGCGGGGCGCTCGGTGGCATCGCTCATGCGGCACTCCTGCGTCAGAGACAGGGTCTTCCGCCATGGGCAGCGGAAGGGTTCGTACCTTCGACGGTACCCGAACGGAGGTACGTCGTTCAGTGCCCGCGCGGCCACAGGTCGGGGTCGGGGGTGAATCTCACCCGCAGCACGCCGTCCGTGAGGGCCGCGCCGGTGACGCTGCAGCGGCGGAGCGCGGACGGCAGCGGAACGATTCGGCGGAACGGGCCGACGGTGAGCAGGAGTTCATCGTCCCTGCGTACCAGCGCGAGCTCGCTCTTGACCGCGCCGGGCAGTGGCAGGCACCAGACGAGCAGATTCTCCTCGGCGAGCCGGTCCTCGACCGGCCAGGGGTCCTCGACGGGGGTCCCGGCGGCGCCCTCGGGCGCGCTGTCGAGAAGGGCGAGGTCGTCGAGGCCGCGCGGATCGCGGCCCAGATGACCCACCGCGTGGACGGGCATCCCGGGCGGCCATCCCTCGTGCCACTCGTCGAGACACTTGCGCTGCTGGGCGACGAGCGTCGCGAGCCAGGGGTCCGCGGCGTCGCCGGGCAGTATCCGGTTGGGTACGAGCGCGTCGACGCGCAGTCCGTACAGCGCGATCCCGGCGCGGGCGGCGCGCAGGGCCTCGGCCGCCGCGGGCCCCGGCTCGGCGACCAGCCGCAGGGTCGTCGCGGGGTCCTCGATGAGCGACTGGACGGCGGCCAGCTCGGCGTCCCACCGGGCGGCCGTCTCGTACAGCCACTGCGCGGGCATGGGTATCCCGGCGAGCTGGGCCATCATCGGGCGCAGCGCGCGGGCGGCCTGCCGCTCCTGGGGCAGCAGTCGGCGCAGATAGCGGCGCAGTTGCCCGGGCAGGGCGAGCAGGGCCAGGGCGTCGCGCAGCGGCGGCAGGTCGACGACGAGGACGTCCCAGTCCCCGGACGCGGCCCGGCGCAGGGCGTGCAGCAGGGCGGACTGTTCGCTGCCCGGCAGTTCGGTGAGTTCCTCACCGGCCAGCTTGCGGGCGCCGAGGAGTTCGAGCGCGGTGGCGGCCCGCTCCTGGAAGGCGAGCGTCTCCGTACGGAAGTGCGCGCCGGAGTCGACGCGCGCGGCCCACAGGCCGTCCCGTACCGGAGCGGGGTCCTCCGGCGACCCGGCGGGCGTGCCGAGGACATCGCCGAGCGGGTCGGCCGAGAGCAGCAGGACACGTCGGCCGCGCCGGGCGGCGGCGAGCGCGGTGGCGGCGGCGATGGTCGTACGGCCCGCCCCGCCGGGGCCGGTGACGAGGACCGTACGCATCGGCGTCAGGCTCCGGGGACGGATTCGACGCGCTTCTTGAGACCCGCGAGGGCCCGGTCGATGATGACCTTCTCGGCCTTGCGCTTGATCATGCCGAGCATCGGGATCTTGACGTCGACGGTCAGCCGGTAGGTGACCTCGGTGCCGGACCCGGCCGGCGTCAGCAGATACGAGCCGTCGAGGGCGCGCAGCATCTGGGACTTCACCAGCGTCCAGCTGACCTCGTTGTCGCCGGTCCAGGTGTAGGCGAGGGTGTGGTCGTCCTTGATCGCTCCGGCGTCCAGCACCAGCCTGACCTGCTCGGCACGGCCCCGGCTGTCGGTGGCCAGCACCTCGGCCTCCTTCACCTCGCCGGTCCACTCGGGGTAGCGGTCGAAGTCGGCGATCACGCCCATGACGTCGGCCGGTGCCGCCTCGATCGTGATGCTCGAACTGGTGTGTTCCGCCATCGCCGTGCTCCTCCGGTGCTGGGGCTGTCCCGGCTTCTGGATATGTGTGGTGCAGGCTATCGCGAGTGCGCCGGTCACCATTCCATGGCCCACGGCCGCCCGGTCGACGCGAAGTGCCCCACGTTCACGCACTCCGTGGCGCCGATACGCATCCGGCGGGCCAGCGGCTGATGGACATGCCCGAACAGGGAGTACCGCGGCTTCGTACGGCGGATGGCGTCCAGCAGCGCGGTGCTGCCGCGCTCGAAGCGGCGGGCGACCGTGTCGTACGTCAGCTCGGGCACGTCGGGCGGAATGTGCGAGCACAGCACATCCACCTCGCCGAGCGCCTCGACCTTGGCCGCGTACTCCTCGTCGGAGATCTCGTACGGGGTGCTCATGGGGGTACGCAGCCCGCCGCCGACGAAGCCGAAGACCCGGCCGCCCAGCTCCACCCGCTCACCGTCCAGCACGGTGGTGCCCGGCCGCGCGTACTCCGGCCAGAGGTCGGGGATATCGACATTGCCGTATGTGGCGTACGTCGGGGTGGGGAGCACCGCGAACAATTCGGCGTACTGGCGCCGCACGCCCTGCTCGATGGCGGCCTTGGGATCGAGTCCGAGCCCCGCCCACAGCTCCCGGCCGAACTCCCGTGCCTCGTCGAAGCGGCGGGCGGTGCGCAGCGCCACGATCCGGTCGGCGTTCTCGACGCCGAAGAGGTCGGGGAAGATGCCGCGCGAGTGGTCCGCGTAGTCCAGGAAAAGAACGAGATCACCGAGACAGATCAGGGCGTCGGCGCCGTCACCGGCCTTCGCGAGAGCCCGCTCGTTCCCATGGACATCACTGATCACATTGACTCGCATACCTCGCATGACGATCACCCTAGAACCCCGATTCCGCCCTTGGTAGAGGGGCCGGACCTGCGGTTCCTTCCACGGTGTCGGAGGTGTGGACTACTCTGCGCGAAGTACCGCACAGTACGTGTGACGCACGGAACATCTGGCCGGGACCCTCTATCGGTAAGTCAGTACCGATGGGTAACGTCCGGGCAGTCCAGTCGTGCTCGCCCCATCGAGCACCTGCCCGATCTTGGACCGCAGCCGGCGCGCACAAAGCCGTGGCGCCGGCGCCCGATGAGGAGCAGCAGTCTTGCGCGAGTTCAGCCTTCCGGCCCTGTACGAGGTCCCCTCGGACGGCAACCTGACGGATCTCATCCGCCGCAATGCCGCGCAGCACCCCGATGTCGCGGTCCTCGGCCGCAAGGTGGCGGGCGCCTGGACGGACGTCACCGCCACCCAGTTCCTCGCCGAGGTACGGGCCGCCGCCAAGGGGCTGATCGCGGCGGGCATCCAGCCCGGCGACCGGGTCGCACTGATGTCCCGTACCCGCTTCGAATGGGTACAGCTCGACTTCGCGATCTGGAGCGCCGGCGCGGTCACCGTCCCGGTGTACGAGACCAGCTCGGCCGAGCAGGTGCAGTGGATCCTCGGCGACTCGGGCGCGGTCGCGGCGATCGTGGAGAGCCCGGAGCACACCGCCAGGGTGGAGTCGGTACGGGACGGCCTGCCCGGCCTGCGCGACGTCTGGCAGATCGACGACGGCGCCGTCGCGGAACTGACCGCCGCCGGCGCCGAGGTCACGGACGCGACGGTCGACGAGCGCGCCGCGACCGCGAAGGCCGACGACCCGGCGACCATCGTCTACACCTCGGGCACCACCGGCCGCCCGAAGGGCTGTGTGCTGACGCACCGCAGCTTCTTCGCGGAGTGCGGCAACGCGGTGGAACGCCTCAAACCCCTCTTCCGCACGGGCGAGTGCTCCGTACTGCTCTTCCTCCCCGCCGCGCATGTCTTCGGGCGGCTGGTCGAGGTGGCGGCCGTGATGGCACCGATCAAGCTCGGCTGCCTGCCCGACATCAAGAACCTCACCGACGACCTGGCGACCTTCCGGCCGACCCTGATCCTCGGTGTCCCCCGCGTCTTCGAGAAGGTCTACAACTCGGCCCGCGCCAAGGCCCAGGCGGACGGCAAGGGCCGGATCTTCGACAAGGCCGCGCACACGGCGATCGCGTACAGCCGCGCGCTGTCCACCCCGCAGGGCCCGTCCCTCGGCCTGAGGATCCGGCACAAGATCTTCGACAAGCTCGTCTACGGCAAACTCCGCGCGGTCCTCGGCGGACGCGGCGAGTACGCGATCTCGGGCGGCGCCCCGCTGGGCGAGCGGCTGGGCCACTTCTACCGGGGCATCGGCTTCACGGTGCTGGAGGGCTACGGCCTCACCGAATCCTGCGCGGCCACGGCCTTCAACCCGTGGGACCGGCAGAAGATCGGCACGGTCGGCCAGCCCCTGCCGGGCTCGGTCATCCGCATCGCCGACGACGGCGAGGTCCTGCTCCACGGCGAGCACCTGTTCACGGGCTACTGGAACAACCCCGAGGCGACCGCCGAGGCCCTCGCAGACGGCTGGTTCCACACCGGCGACATCGGCACGCTCGACGAGGACGGCTACCTCGCGATCACCGGCCGCAAGAAGGAGATCCTCGTCACCGCCGGCGGCAAGAACGTCGCCCCGGCCGTCATCGAGGACCGCATCCGGGCGCACGCGCTGATCGCCGAGTGCATGGTCGTCGGCGACGGGCGGCCGTTCGTGGGCGCGCTCATCACCCTGGACGAGGAGTTCCTGACCCGCTGGGCCAAGGACCACGGCAAACCCTCCGACGCGACGGCGGCGACGCTGCGCCTGGACCCGGAGCTGCTGGCGGAGGTGCAACGGGCGGTGGACGAGGGGAACGCGGCGGTGTCGAAGGCGGAGTCGGTACGGAAGTTCCGGGTGCTGACGCGGCAGTTCACGGAGGAGGCGGGGCACATTACGCCGTCGCTGAAGCTGAAGCGGAACGTGGTGTCCAAGGACTTCGCCGACGAAATCGAAGCGATTTATCAGGGCTGAGGGGGGTTCGTTTCGGCCGGAGCGGTTTCCGGGTGCGGGGCCGTTGTGGTGCGGGTGTCCGGGCCGGTTTCCGGGTGCGGGTGCGGTGGTCTTTGGCCTGGGCCGGTCTCCGGGTGCGGGCTTGTGGGGGTGCCGGGTGCCGGGGCCTCCGGCCCACGAACACGCGACCGCAACCCGCAACGCCGGACGGCTAAAGCAACGACTTGAGCCGCGACGCCAGCAGGTCCCAGCGCCACCTCTCCTCCACCCAGTCCCGCCCCCGCTCCCCCATCCGCCGCCTCAGCTCCGCGTCCAGCAGCAGCGCCACCACCCGCTCCGCCGTCTCCGCCGACGCCACCCCCCGCGGCCCCCCGCGCACCACCCACCCCGTCTCCCCCTCAAGCACCGCGTCCGGCGCCCCGCCCGAGTCCCCCGCGATCACCGGAAGCCCCGTCGCCGACGCCTCCAGGTAGACGATCCCCAGGCCCTCGACGTCGAGCCCGCCGCGCCGGGTGCGGCACGGCATCGCGAAGACGTCGCCCGCGCCGAAGTGGGCGGGCAGTTCCGACCAGGGGACGGCGCCGGTGAAGCGTACGGAGTCGGCCACGCCCGTGTCGGCCGCCAGCTTGCGCAGTGTCCCCTCGTACGGCCCGCCGCCCACGATCAGCAGCACCGTGTCCGGCACCCGCGCCAGGATCGCGGGCAGCGCGAGGATCAGCGTGTCCTGGCCCTTGCGCGGGACCAGCCGGGAGACGCAGACCACGACGGGCCGGTCCGCGAGGCCGAGCCGTTCGCGGATGGCGTGGCCGCCCGAGCCCGGGTGGAAGGTCTTCTCGTCGACGCCGGGCGGCAGTTGGACCATGCGCGCCGCGGCCTCCGGGGTGAGCGCGGCGGCGATGCGCGAGCGCGTGTACTCGCCGAGGTAGGTGATCGTGTCCGTACCTTCGCCGATGCGGCGCAGCAGCTGCCGGGAGGCGGGCAGCTGGGCCCAGCCCGCCTCGTGGCCGTGCGTGGTGGCGACCAGGCGCCGCGCGCCGGCCGCGCGCAGGGCGGGGGCCATCAGGCCGAGCGGGGCCGCCGCGCCGAACCAGACCGACTCGCAGCCGTGCTCGCGCAGCAGCCGGGTGGCTCTGCGGGTGACGCGCGGGGTCGGCAGCAGCATCGTCGTACGGTCGCGTACGACGGTGAACGGCTGCTCCGCGTCGAACGCCGCCGTCGCCTCCGCGCCCTCGCGCCCGCGCTTCCAGGTGGAGGCGTAGACAACGAGCTGATCGGGGTCCAGACGGAGCGCCATGTTGTGCAGGAACGCCTGGATGCCCCCCGGCCTGGGCGGAAAGTCATTGGTCACGATCAATGTCTTGTGCATCGCCGCAGACAGTACCCAACGCACCGGCGGCCCTGCCTCGTGGCTCCCGCACAGCCCCGCCCGGCATCATGACTCCCGCGGTCACGTACGAGTCGGACGAGGATGAGGCGGTCATGGCGGGCGCGCACGGCACACGGTTCCCGGTCGCGGTGTGGGCCCTCACCAGGGCGGCGCTGCTGCTCTGCGTCTTCAAGGTCGTCACGCTGCCGGGGCCCGACGTCACCGGCGATGTCGCGGTGATCTACCAGGGCTGGTACGAGGTGCTGAAGACCGGCACGTACCCGCTGGACGATGTGACCTGGCAGTATCCGCCGGCCGCGGCGCTGGCGATCGGCTCGCCGGCGGTGCTGCCGTTCCTCGGTTACGCCTCCGCCTTCTTCGTGCTGGCGCTGCTCTGCGACGCGGTGGCCTTCGGTCTGCTGCTGTACGCGGGCGGGCGGAGCGGCCGGTCCATACGGGGGGCGTGGGTGTGGGTGGCGGGGGTGCCGCTGCTGGGTCCGACGGCGTACGCGCGCTACGACCTGATGGTGACGGCGGTGGCGGTCGCGGCCCTGCTCGCCGGGGTGCGCCGGCCGCGGCTGATGGGGGCGCTCGCCGGGTTCGGGGCGCTGCTGAAGGTGTGGCCGGTCCTGCTGCTGGTGGGCACCCCGCGCGGCCGGGCCACCCGGCGGTCCTGGGCGACGGCCGCGGTGGTGGCGGCCGTGCTGGCGGTGGTCTGTTCCGCCGCGATGCCCGGGGCGCTGGCGTTCCTCACCTTCCAGCGCGACCGGGGCACGGAGATCGAGTCGCTGGGCGCGCTGGTCTTCCAGGTGGCGAGGCATTACGGCTGGAACGGGAGCGTGCTGCTCAACTACGGTTCGGTGGAGTTCGTCGGGCCGTATGTCCCGCTGGTCAGCAACGCCGCGCTGGCGCTGACCGTCCTGGCCTTCGGCTGGCTGCTGGTGTGGCGGCTGAGGGCGCGCGCGTTCAGCGCGGGCACGCCGTACGACGCGGCGTTCGCGGCCGTGCTGCTGTTCACCACCACGAGCCGGGTGATCAGTCCGCAGTACATGCTCTGGCTGGTCGGTCTGGCGGCCGTCTGTCTGACGCTGCGGGCGAGCCGGATGGGCCTGCCCGCGTGGCTGGTGGTGGCCGCGACCGCCGTGACACTGCTCGAATTCCCGCTGCTGTTCTCGCATGTGGTGGCCGGCGACCCGCTGGGCATCCTGCTGCTGGCCGTACGGAACGGGCTGCTGGTCGCGGCGACCCTGACCGCGTGTGTGCGGCTGTGGCGGGACACGGTCTCCGGGCCCCGGCGGCGCGACGGGGACGCGCTCGCGGTCAGGCCAGACGCTGACGCACAAAGTCGCGCCAACGTGCCGTGAGGTTCTCCGGCGTGGTGGAGAGCACGTCGTGCGCCGCCTTCTCCACCGCCCCTTCGCGCCCCGGGTGCGCGCCGACCGCCCGGTAGAAGGCGGTCAGCCGCCGCTCGCCCCAGTCCCGGGCGATCAGTTCGCAGGCCAGCCAGCCGCCCTCGTAGGAGCGGGCCAGCCGTTCGGCGTCGCCGCCGAAGGCGAAGTCCTCGTCGGACGGCAGCCGGGCGGGCGTCTCCCCGCGGCGGACGGCGCGCTGGAGTTCGGGGGCGATCTCGCCGGCCGTCCGCTCCGTACCCCGGTACGCGACCCAGTCGGCGAAGCCCTCCGAGAGCCAGGCCGGAGTGGCGGCCGAGGTGGCGGCGCGGGTCGCGACATGGGTGGTCTCGTGGGTGAGGACGATCCGCTGTCCATAGCTGCTCAGGGCGCCGTACGCCTCGGGGTTCACCACGATCCGGTCGGCGGGCGCCGCGCCCGGTGAGCCGACCTCGCCGGTGGTGACCGCCGCGATGCCGCGGTATCCGGCCGCGGGAGCCCCCAGCAGCCCGGCCATGGACTCCAGGGAGTCCGGCACGAGCAGCACCACCCGGCGCGCCCACGGGCCCGGCCAGGCGTCGTCCACGGCGGGCACGGCCCGGTCGGCGGCGGCGGCGATCCCCCGCAGCCGCGCGCCGGCGGCCTCGCCCGCCCCGACGCCGAGGACGAGGCTGTGGGCGCCGCGTACGGCCCGTACCTCGCCCTGCTGCCAGAGCTGTGGGGCGCCGCCCGCGCCCGGCCGGTCCCCGGTCACGTACCAGCGTCCGCCGCGCTCCTCCAGCGCCAGCGTGCGGGGCGTGGAGACCGGCGCAGTGTCGTAGCCGGCGATGCGGTAGCGCAGTTCGGCCTGGACGGTGGCCCGGTCGCCGGTCCGTTCGATGCCCGTGAGGTGGTACGTCCAGGAGCCGAGGGGCACGTCCGCGAGGTTCTCGAACTCCTCGTGCGCGGTGGCGCGCAGGGTCCGCGCGGACGGGGCGAGTACGGCGAGATACGCGTCCTCGTCCCGGTCCATCACGGCCGCGGCCCGGCGCTCCAGGGTCCGCCCGATCGCGTCGGTGGCGGTGTCGGGGGCCTTCTCGGGGGCGGTGCAGCCCGCCGCCAGCAGCAGCGCGGCGAGCCACGGCACGGCCGTACGTCCCCACGCGCCGTGCCGTCCTGCCGCGGTACGCGCCCGACCTGCCACGCCGCCGATCGTACGGGGTGGCAGATCCGGATCAGACGCGTGTGACCGACGAGACCGGCATCATGCCGACCGGGTCGTAGCGCACCGAGGCTCCGGGGTACGGGGCGTGGATCACCTGGCCGTTGCCCACGTACATGCCGATGTGGCTGGCGTCGTCGCGGTACGCCACGAGGTCACCGGGGCGTGCGGCGGAGAGCGGGACCTGCCGGCCCGCGTACCGCTGCGCCTGGGAGGTGCGCGGGAGTCCGACGCCCGCCTGCGCGTACGACCACTGGGTGAGCCCCGAACAGTCGAAGCCCGAGGGCCCGTTGGCGCCCCAGACGTAGGGCCGGCCCACCGCGTTCTGGGCGGCGCGTACCGCCGCGGCGGCGCGCGCCGAGGCCGGGGCGCCGCCCAGGAGCATGGAGCCCTCGCCGCGGTCGGAGCGGGAGGCCCGGTCGTAGGAGTCGCGGTCGGCGGAGGGCAGCGAGTCGAGCAGCCGCCGTGCCTCGGCGAGTTTGCGTTCGACGGTGCGCTTGTGCCGGGATACGGCGGCTCGGCTGCGCTCCAGCTCGGTGAGGTCGTGGGCGGCTTCCATACGCACCTGTCCCAGCCTCCGCTGGGCCTGCTGGAGTTCTCTCAGGGTGCCGGACTGGCGGGCGCCGACCCGGTCCAGTACGGAGGCCTTGTCGAGATAGCTGTCGGGGTCGGAGGAGAGCAGCAGGGCGAGGGCCGGATCGATACCGCCCGAGCGGTACTGGGCGCCGGCGAGTGAACCGAGCGCTCCGCGCATCTTGTTGACGCGCTCCTGGCCGCGGGCGGCGCTGTCCTGCGCCTGGTCGACCAGGCCGCGCAGCCGTCCCACCTGTTCGCCGGCCTTGTTGTACAACTCGGTTGCCTTCTCGGCCTGTTCAAACAGCAGGTCGACCTTGGCGCGGGTGGCCTCCGGCGTCTGCTGCGGGTCGGCGCCCGCGGGGGCGGCTCCGAGCGCCGCCGCTGCCGTGGCCGCCGCGGCGGACACTGCGATGGCGCTGCCGCGGGCGCCGAGGCCCAGGCCGGGCTGTGAGGGGCGGCGATGGGACACCACAGGAAGCCGCACTTCCTTCCGCTGTACGCACTGACGCAGCCCCTGCCGCCCGACGGGCGGACCGCTGGCCGGAGCTGCGCGCAGCAGACAGTAGCCGTGCGACCACGGAGCGACCAACGACCGCCCCGCGCACACAAAGCGGCGCCCCACCGGAGACCACAAGGTCATCGGCGGGGCGCGGCGTCAGTGTGCGTAGCGGGAATTCGCCCGAATGGGCGGGTGTCAGCGGTCCGTCAGCCGATCCGGACACCGAACTGGAAGGGCATGTTGTTGATGGACTCGTAGCGCACGCTGGCACCGGGCTTGGGGGCGTGCAGCACCTGGCCGTTGCCCGCGTAGAAGCCGACGTGGTGCAGGTCGCCGTAGAAGATGACCAGGTCGCCCTGTTGGAGCTGGCTCATCCCGAGGCGCGAACCGGCGTTGGCCTGGGCCTCGGAGGTGCGGGGTATGGAGACACCGGCCTGCGCGTACGCCCAGGAGGTCAGTCCGGAGCAGTCGAACGAGCTGGGGCCGCTGGCGCCGTAGACGTACGGGGTGCCGATCTTGCTCTGGGCGGCGGAGAAGGCGGCGGAGGCACGCTGCGAGGCGGGCACGGAGTTGCCGAGGTCGGCGCGCGAGGAGGTGCCGCCGTCGCGGCTGGCGCGGGACTCGTCCTCCTTGGCGAGTGCGGCGCGCTCCTGCGCGGTGAGCGTGTTGAGCAGCTTCTGCGCGTCGGCGAGCTTGGCCCGGACCTCGTCCTTCTGCTCGCCGAGCTGCTTACGGGTGTCCGCGAGGTCCTTGACCTTGCTCTGGGCCTCCTGGCGCTGCTGCGCGAGGGTCCGCTGCTTGGACTGGATCTGCTGGAGCGTGTCGGCCTGCTTGGCGCTGACCTGGTCGAGCGTGGACGCCTTCTCCAGGTAGCTGTCCGGGTCCGAGGAGAGGAACAGCTGGACGGCGGGGTCGATGCCGCCGGTGCGGTACTGGGCGCTGGCCATCGAACCGAGGCCGTCGCGCAGGTCGTTGAGCTCGTCCTGGCCGCGGGCGACCTTGTCCTGGAGGGCGTCGACCTGCTTTTCGAGCTTGCCCTGCGCCTCCTTGGCCCCGTTGTACTTCTCGGTGGCCTTCTCCGCGTCCTCGTAGAGCTTGTCGACCTTCTCCTTGACGTCTTCCTTGCTCGGCTTCGGCTCGGCGGCCTGAGCGGCCTGGGAGCTGAGAGCAACGGCAGCGGCGGCGGTAGCGGTGAGCACGGTCACACGGGCGCGGCTCGGCTGCTTGGGTCGACGGTGGGACGCCACGGAGGCGAGCTCCTTCTTCCTCAGCCGCCTACCGGGCCATGGGGGACGTGACGTCCCGGCTTCCTGCGTCCATCCCACCAGCGAACTGGACTGAACCGGGCTGAACTGCACGAAATCGGCGGTTCCTTCGCTGCCACCCCGGATGGATGATCAACCGCGCGAAGGTTCGAGGCCTGACCTTAGTAACCTCCTCGTGATCAGTTCAAATCCTTCCAAGGAAAAACTCAGTCAGGACGCACATATTTTACAGACACCACACAGGCAGTCATGGACATTTGACGCTGCGCTCCGACAACGAGCGATCAATTCGGTCATTGTTCACATGAGTTGACCAGTGCCGCGATCGGTATCCGATCGGCACTAGACGCGCGAAAGCCGCTTCAGCAGCAAGGCGGACGCGACCGGCCTGGCACCGGCCTTGGCGACCCCGTCCGCGACCTCCCGGTCGGTGGAGACGACCACCACGGGCCGGCCCGGCGGTTCGGCCCTGACGAGCTGACGGATCAACTCGTCCGCCGTCACGCCCGGTTTGGAGAACAGCACCCGCACCCCGCGCGGCGGGGCGAGCAGCACCGGCGCCGCCAGCTCGGCGCCGTCGAAGACACAGGTCATCTCGGCGCCCGTCTGCGCCGCGAGCATGGCGAGCCCGCCCAGCAGCCGCAGCCGCTGCTTCTCCAGCGGCATCGTCGGATAGCCGGTCTTGGTGACGTTGTAGCCGTCCACGATCAGATGTGCCTGCGGCAGCGCGAGCAACTGGTCGAGCAGCGCCGGATCGGTCTCGGAGAGCGCGCGGGCCGCCACATCCTTGGGCGACATCCGGCCGGGCTCCACCGCGTCGACCGTGTCCGCGGGACGGGCGGCGGCGGGCGGCAGCGCCAGCTCGCGCCGCAGCCCCTGCGCCGACTCCAGCACCGTGTCCAGCAGCAGCCGCAGCCGCATGTCCTCCACCGAGCGGCCCTCACGGGCGGCCCGGCGGCTCGCCTCGACGGACGCCTCCGCCTCGGCGAGACGCGCCCTGATCCGGCGTGTCTCGCTCTCCGCGGCCGAGACCTGCGCCGCCGACTCGGCCCGGAACGCCTCGGACTCCGCGTTCGCGCGGCGCAGCGCGGCCTCGCCCCGCTTCACATCGCTCTGGGCGCTGCGCAGCTTGCGATGGAGCGATTCGGCCTCCTTGCGGGCCGCCTCCAGCTCCGTACGCAGCCGTTCGGTCTCGCTCTTCGTCAGGGCCCGGGCGACGGCCAGCTCCTCACGGAGCCGCTCCAGCTCGCGCCGGGTCTCCGCACCGGCCCGCTCGGCGTCCGCCCGCTGAGCCTCCTCGCCCGCGGCGGCCACCAGCTTCACCCACCCCGGGGGCCTGAGGACATACGCGGCGGCGGCGACATCGACGGGGTCTGCCGCGGCGGGGGGCGAGCCCGCCTCCAGGGCCGCGGCCAGTTCGGGCTGGGACTGGCTGATCCGCTCCCCGATCCGCTGCCGGAACACCGGATCGCTCTCCAGGGCGGCGGCCATCGCGTTCCCCGCGAACTTCGCCCGTCTGTTCGGGGTGAACCGGGCGTACTGCCGCAATTGCGCGGGGAGTTCGGTGACGGTCAGCCCGCCGAAGGCGTCGGAGACCAGCGCGACGACCCGGCGCCGTACCCCGTCCGGGAGCGGGCGGTCGAGCGCCTCCGCGGCGTCACCGCCGGCCGCACCGGCCGGCTCAGCACCGCTCGCGGGCTGCTCCACGATCCGTCACCCCATCTACCCCTTTCGGGCGGCTCCCTCAGGAACCGGCCCCCGGCCTGTCCACCAGCTCGATCTGGTCCACGGCGTTGCACCAGCGGCACCGCACCGACTCGATGGTCTCACTGACCACCTCGCGCTCCTCGACCTTCGGCTCCCCGGCCAGGTCCAGATGGACGTACTCGACGGTCTTCGACGAGCGGGTCACATCGAAGCGCGTGAGGTTGCCGCACAGCGTGCAGCGCCACCGGGTAGCGGCCGTCGGCCGGGGAACCGTCGTCATCGTCGCCGTCCTCTTTTCGTCGTCCCTCGTGCGGTGTCCCGCGGTGCTCCGTCGAAACGCGGATATGCCGAAACACGTATGTGATGCCAGCAACCCTACGGCCTGGCGGCCTCTCCAGGGGGCGGCGAGGCGCTCTGTACCAGTCGGTCCCGGTAGGCAATGCTCTGTCCATGATCAAGTGGCGGACGGCGGCCGACGGCCCGGTGGTGACCTATGGACTGATCGGCCTCTGCTGTCTGGCGTTCCTGGTCAGCCCGCTGTCGGGGTTCAATCCGGGGTACGGGAAGGGGGACACGCTCCTCGCGACCCAGAGCGCGTATTTCGAACGGTGGGGCGTCGTCCCGGTCAATCTGATGCACGGCACCGCGCACGCCCTGCTCACCCCGCTGACCGCGCTCTTCGTCCACGGCAGCTGGCTGCATCTGCTGGGGAACATGCTCTTTCTGTATGTCTTCGGGGCGATGGCGGAGGAGCGGATGGGCCGGGTGCGGTTCGCGCTCTTCTATCTCGCCACCGGCTACTTCGCGCTGTTCGTGTACGCGGCGGCCAACGCCGACTCGGACCAGACGCTGGTGGGGGCGTCGGGCGCGATCTCGGGGGTGCTCGGCGCGTTCCTCTATCTCTTCCCCAGAGCCCGGGTCACCAGCCTGTTCCCGTTCCTTCTCTTCCTGCCGCTGCGCTTCCCCGCCTGGATCGTGCTGATCTTCTGGTTCGTGCTCCAGTGGGTGGCGGCACACGGCGCGGACGCCGGACCCGGGGTCGCCTATCTCGCGCATCTGGTGGGGTTCGGCGCGGGCTTCCTCTACGCCTGGGTGCGGTACTGGCGTACCGATAGAGTGAAAGACCAAACCGCGGCCACCGAGGGAGAACGCCAACCGTGATCACCGCGATCGTGCTCATCAAGACCAGCGTCGACCGGATCCCCGAGATCGCGGAGTCGATCGCGGCCCTCGACAGCGTCAGCGAGGTCTTCTCGGTCACCGGTACGTACGACCTGATCGCCATGGTCCGCGTCCCCAAGCACGACGATCTCGCCGATGTGATCCCCGGCCGGATCAGCAAGATCGAGGGCGTCGAGGCCACGGACACGCATGTGGCGTTCCGTACGTACTCGCAGCACGACCTCGAAGCCGCCTTCGCCATCGGGCTCGACGCGTAGGACCTGTCCGCGTCAGTGCCGGCGTCGGCGTCGGCGTCGGACAGTGTGCGGCGTGCGGTGGATGAAGAAATCCTCATCCGGCCCTCATCCCCGCCTCTCCCGCGCCCGGCACGATGACGGACATGGCTTTCTCCCCTCGCCTGGCGACCCTGGCGGCAGTCGTCGCCATCCCGCTCGGTATCGCCGCGACCAGCTACGCGCTGACGGACAGTCCCGACGCGCCCAAGGTGCCGCCCAAGGTGGAGCTGGACACCACGCCGAGCCCGTCGAAGAGCGCCGGCCCCGGCGGCGCCCCGGGCGACGCCGTCGTACCGGGCCCCTCGGCCACCGACGGTGACGACGATGACGACCGCGGTGACGACACCGGTGAAGAGGGCTGACTCCCGCCGTATCTCCGCCCGGGTACGGATCCTGCTCTGGCTGCTCGTGGTGATGGCGGTCGCGTTGACCGCCGTGGCCACCACCACCCGCTCGATCCTGCTCCGGGACGTCGACCACAGGATCAGTCAGCTGCTCACCCAGGAGACCGGCGAGTTCGCGAACTTCGTCAGCCAGGGTGTCGATCCGGAGACGGGTCAGCGGTTCAGCGACCCGCGCCGGCTGCTCCGGGTCTTTCTGCAGCGCCAGTACTCCGACCCGGACGAGGAACTGCTCGGCCTGACCCGGGCCGCCGCACCCAAACCGCATGTGATCCGGCAGCGCCGCGACCTGCCCGACGCCACCGAACTGCTCGTCGCCTGCAACCCGTTCAACGTGCTGTGCGGCCCGCGCGGGGTGGCCCGGGTGTTCGGCCCGCAGAAGGGCGCCGACCCGGCCCGGGTGGAAGAACTGTCCCTGGCGCTGGAGCGCTGGGCGGCCGTCCTCACCCGGGACCTGTCCCCCGGAACCGATCTGCGCACCGCCCCCGGCACGGGCGCCTCCGGCGGACTGGGAGCCGGGCTGGCCGCCCTTGGCGCGCGCCTGCTGCCCCGCTTCGACGTGCTGCTCGACCGGCTCGACCTCGACGCCCGGCTGGCCCGCGCCGATCTGGTGATCACCGCCGAGGGCGCGCTCGACCACCAGACCGTACGCGGCAAGATCCCGGCCGAAGTGGCCCGCCGCGCCCACGCGTCGGGGGTGCCGGTCCTGGTGCTGGCCGGCACGATCGGGCAGGGCGCGCACGAGGTACGGGCCGTCGGGGTCGACGCGTACAGCTCGATCCTGCCCGCGCCGGTGGCACTGCCCGAAGCCCTGGACCGCGGGGGCGAGTTCCTCGCCGACGCGACCGAACGCGCCCTGCGGATGGTCCTGTTGGGCACCCGCCTCGCGCCCGTCGCGGCCTGACGTCAGCCGCGGTCGGGGACGCAGCGGCCGTCCTCCGTACGGTAGTTCCACCGCGCGCCGTCGGTCACCAGCTCCCGCACGGCCCGGACGAACCGGTCGACATGCTCGTCCGGCGTCCCGGCGCCGAAGCTGACCCGGATCGCGTTGAGCGACCGCTCGCCCGGCTCGGCCTCCGGGGCGCCGCACTCCCCCGGCTCCTGCGGGTCGCTGTCCAGCAGCGTCCGTACCAGCGGGTGGGCGCAGAAGAGCCCGTCCCGTACGCCGATGCCGTACTCCGCGGAGAGCGCGGCGGCGAAGTGCGAGCTGTTCCACCCCTCGACCACGAACGACAGCACCCCGACCCGCGGCGCGTCCTCGCCGAACAGCGAGAGCACCTTCACCTCGGGCACCCCGGCCAGCCCCTCCCGCACCCGCGCCACGAGCCGCTGCTCGCGCGCCACCAGCGCCTCGAACCCGGCGTCGGTGAGCGCCTTGCACGCCGAGGCGATCGCGTACACCCCGATGACATTGGGCGAACCGGCCTCATGACGGGCCGCCGTGGTGTGCCAGTCGACATCCACCCCGCCGTCGGCCCGGCGCGCCACCTTACGGCTGGCGCCGCCCCCGGCGAGATACGGCTCCGCGTCCTGAAGCCAGTCGGCCCGCCCCGCGAGCACCCCGGACCCGAACGGCGCGTACAGCTTGTGCCCGGAGAAGGCCACCCAGTCGACATCCAGCTCGGCGATGTCCACGGGGTGGTGCGGCGCGAGCTGAGCGGCGTCCAGCACGATCCGGGCGCCCCCGTCGTGCGCGGCGGCGGCCAACTCCCGTACGGGCCACAGCTCACCGGTCACATTGGACGCACCGGTCACACAGACCAGCGCGGGCCCCTCGGACCCCCGCCCGGCAAGCGCCCGCTCCAGCGTGGCGACGGCCTCGCCCGGCGTCCGGGGAGCGTTCAGATACGTCACCCGCGCGTCCCGCCAGGGCAGCAGGGAAGCGTGGTGCTCGGTCTCGAACACGAACACCTCGCACTCCGCGGGGACCACGGCCGCCAGCAGATTGAGCGAGTCCGTGGTCGAGCGGGTGAAGACCACCTGGTCACCGGGGCGGCAGCCGAGGAACTCCGCGACCGTGCGGCGGCTGTTCTCGAACAGGTCGGTCGAGAGCTGCGAGAGATAACCGGCGCCCCGGTGGACACTGCCGTAGTACGGGGCGTACGCGGCGACGTCGTCCCACACGCGCTGAAGGGCGGGGGCGCTGGCCGCGTAGTCGAGCGCGGCGTAGGTCACCTCGCCACCGGTGACGAGCGGGACGGTCACCTCACGCCCGAGCACGGGCAGCGGGGCGGCGCAGGCGGGGTCGTCGGACGGGGTCGTGGTGGCGGCGGCGTTCGGGCGTGCGGACATGGCGATATCTCCCGGCGGGACAAGTCGGAACGGCTTCAAGTCCCCCGCGGTGCGGTGAGCCGCGCCGCGCGGCTGCGGCGCGGTGGTGGCGGGGGTGTGCCTCGACGCACGGGGCTGCCGTGCGGAGGGTGTTGAAGAGGGGCGTGACCGCCCTAACGCATTCGCTTGCTCACGAGACTGCTCCCTTGAGGACCAGGACCCCAAAGGTGGCAGGGGTCCGCGCTTGCCGCAGACCTCGCTGCCTACGGCCTGGTCTTCACCCGGGGCACCCCGCCACGGACGGAGGGTTGCCGGACAGCGAGCCGGGGCCTTAATCGCTGTCGCTCATGACCTTGCCGAAGAGTATGCCATATGGGTGACGGGGGTTCGTGGCTGGGGTTGCGTACGGCCGGGCCAGTCCGTGACGGGCGGTGAAGGGGGCGCGCAGGGGTCGTGTCCGGGACACTGAAGCGTGATGTGTGGCGCACGACCGCCCGTCTTCCGACTGTGGGCAGCTGCGCGCCGTACGGGGGTCCGGGGGTGTCCCCCGGGAAAGCACAGCATGCCGTCCCGGGCGCGAGCCCCGGAGCGCCACCCGGCAACAACCCGCACCCGACCACCGGCCCCAGCCGAAACGCACCCCGGACAACGGCCCCCGCCGGAAGCCGCACCGCGAGGGACTACGACTGCGACGACGCGATCCAGCGGGCGAGAGCCCGCCCCGCTTCGCCCGAGTCGATCGACTCCGCCGCCCTCTCCATCCCCGCCGACAGCTGCGCCGACAGCGACTCCCCCGTCGGATCCAGCGCCACCAGCGCCGCCGCCGCGTTCAGCAGCACCGCGTCCCGCACCGGCCCCGTCTCCCCCGCCAGCAGCCGCCGCGCGACATCCGCGTTGTACGAAGCGTCCGCGCCCCGCAGCGCCTCCACCGGCACCAGCTCCAGGCCCACGTCCCGCGGGTCGAACGCCTCCTCCGTCACCTTGCCGTCCCGTACGACCCACACCCGCGATGTCGCGGTGGTGGTCAGCTCGTCGAGGCCGTCGTCGCCGCGGAAGACCAGCGCGGAGGAGCCGCGCTCGGCCAGTACGCCCGCGATGATCGGCGCCATACGGGCGTCCGCGACGCCCGTCGCCTGCGCGCGGACCTTCGCCGGGTTGGTGAGGGGGCCCAGGAAGTTGAAGGTGGTGCGGATGCCCAACTCGCCTCGCGCGGCGGCCACATGACGCAGGGCGGGGTGGAACTTCACCGCGAAGCAGAAGGTGATCCCCGCTTCCTCGGCGACCTCGACGACCCGCTGGGGGGTCAGTGACAGGTTGACGCCGAGCTTCTCCAGTACGTCGGAGGCTCCGCTCGCCGAGGACGCGGCGCGGTTGCCGTGCTTGACGACCTTCGCGCCGGTGCCGGCGACCACGATCGACGACATGGTCGAGATATTGACGGTCTTGGCGCCGTCGCCGCCGGTGCCGACGATGTCGACGGTCCGGCCGGGCACCTCGATCAGGTTGGCGTGCGCGTACATCGCGCGTACGAGGCCGCTGATCTCCTCGACCGTCTCGCCCTTGGCCCGCAGCGCGACGACGAAGCCCGCGATCTGGGCGTTGGTCGCCTCGCCGCTCATGATCCGGTCCATCGCCCAGGCGGTGGCGTCCGCGCTCTGGTCGGCGCCGCTCAGCAGCGCGTCCAGTACGCCGGGCCAGGTGCGGACCGCCGTGGTGTCGCCTCCGACGGGGGTCACAGCGCTCATGCTCGCTCCTGGGTGTCCGGGTCCAATGCGTGGGCCTTGTGTGCGGCCTGTGGCCAGCCTATCGGCGCGTACCGGCGCGCAGGGCGGATGCCCGTACTCCGGGACAGGACGTACGCCGAGGGCCCCGGCCGGTTCCCTCGCGGGAGACCGGGCCGGGGCCCTCGGTGGTGGCGACCTGGTGAGGCCGGGCGGGATCAGTGGTGGCCGTGGCCGCTGGTGATCTCCTTGTACTCCTCGGCGGTGGGCTTGGGGATCTGGCTGCCCTCGCCGTAGTAGCCCTCGCTCAGCTTCGCGCGGAGCTTCTCGCCGGGGCTGACCTTGCGCTCCACGCCGTTCTCGTCGACCGTGGGGCCGATCTCGGCGGGCTTGTACTGCTCGTGCGCGGTGAGCTTGTGCAGGTCTCCCTGCTCCAGCGGGGTGTGGACCTCGACGAACTCACCGTGCGGCAGCCGCTTGATGACACCGGACTCGCGTCCGTGCAGCACCTTCTCGGCGTCGCGCCGCTGGAGACCCAGGCAGATCCGCTTGGTGACGATGAAGGCGATGACCGGTCCGGCGAAGAAGGCGACCCGGACGAACCAGGTGATCGCGTTGATCGACAGATGGAAGTGCGTCGCCCACAGGTCGTTACCGCCACCGACCAGCAGTACGAAGTACCAGGTCAGCCACGCCACACCGAACGCGGTACGGGTCGGTGCGTTGCGCGGGCGGTCCAGGATGTGGTGCTCGCGCTTGTCACCGGTGACCCAGGACTCGACGAACGGGTAGACCGCGATCGCGACCAGCACCAGCGGGAAGATGATCAGCGGGATGAAGACACCCAGGACCAGGGTGTGTCCGGCGAAGTTGATCTCCCAGCCGGGCATCACACGGATGAGTCCCTCGGAGAAGCCCATGTACCAGTCGGGCTGGGCGCCGGTGGACACCTGGTCCGGACGGTACGGGCCGATGGACCAGATCGGGTTGATCGTGGCGATCGCGGAGACGATCACGATCAGACCGAAGACCAGGAAGAAGAAGCCTCCGGCCTTCGCCATGTAGACCGGCAGCAGCGGCATGCCCACGACGTTCCTGTTCGTACGGCCGGGGCCCGCGAACTGCGTGTGCTTGTGGTAGAAGACTAGGATCAGGTGGGCCACCACGAGGCCGAGCATGATGCCGGGCAGCAGCAGGATGTGGACCGAGTAGAACCGGGCCACGAAGTCGCCGCCGGGGAACTCCCCGCCGAACAGGAACATCGACAGATACGTTCCGACGACCGGCACCGACAGGACCGCGCCCTGCATGAACCGGACACCGGTGCCGGACAGCAGGTCGTCCGGGAGCGAGTAACCGGTGAACCCGGTGAACATGCCCAGGACGAACAGCAGGAAGCCGAACAGCCAGTTGATCTCGCGCGGCTTGCGGAACGCGCCCGTGAAGAAGACGCGCATCATGTGGACCAGCATGGCCGCGAGGAAGATCAGCGCGGCCCAGTGGTGGATCTGCCGGATCAGCAGACCGCCGCGGACGTCGAAGCTGATGTCCAGCGTGGAGGCGAACGCCTCCGACATCATCACGCCCTGGAGCGGGACGTAGCCGCCGTGGTACTCCACCTCGTTCATCGACGGGTGGAAGAACAGCGTCAGATACACACCCGTGAGGATGATGATGATGAAGCTGTAGAGCGCGATCTCACCGAGCATGAAGGACCAGTGGTCCGGGAAGATCTTCCGCATGTTGGCCTTGGCCAGGCCGTAGATGCCCAGCCGGCCGTCCGCCCAGTCGGCGACCCGCTCACCGGCGGGCGCCTTGCGGTTCTTGTCGTCAGCGGTACTCATCCGCGCTCCCAGAAGGCAGGGCCGACGGGCTCGTCGAAGTCGCCGAGCGCTTCGAGGTTGCCCTCGGCGTTCACACCGATACGCAGCTGCGGAAGGGCGTGACCGGCGGGGCCGAAGATGACGCGGGCGCCGTCGGAGAGGTCGAAGGTGGACTGGTGGCACGGGCACAGCACATGGTGCGTCTGCTGCTCGTACAGGCTGATCGGGCAGCCGACATGCGTACAGATCTTCGAGTACGCCACGATCCCCTGGTGGGACCATTCGAGCTCGCGCTTGTCCTTGATCTCGTCCGGCTGGATCCGGACGATCATCAGAGCCGCCTTGGCGATCTGCTTCTGGAAGTCCTCGCTGTGCTGGTCGAGGCCCTCGGGCATGGCGAAGGTCAGCGAACCCACGACGACGTCCTCGGGACGCAGCGGCTCATTGGTGTTCATGTTGATGAGCTGCTTGCCCTTGCGCCACATCGTGGTGCGGAGCTTCTTCTCGGGCAGCGGGCCCAGGTCGCGCAGGAGCACCACACCGGAGAGCGGCACCAGTGCCAGCGCGCCGAACATGGTGTTGCGGATCAGCTTGCGCCGGCCGAAGCCGGACTCCGCCGCGCCGATGGCGAAGTCCTCCAGGACCTTCGCCTTGACCTCGGGCGTCGCCTCGATCGGGTGGCGGTCGTCGGCGGTCTCCACGTCCGACATCAGCGTGCGGGCCCAGTGGACCGCGCCGGCGCCGATGCAGAACAGCGCGATGCCCAGGGTCAGGCCCAGCGAGAAGTGCAGGATGCTGACGTGGCCGAACGGGAAGATGAAGACGATCTTGTCGACCGGGAACGCCACGAACGAGGCGATGAAGGCGACTGTCGCGACCATCGACAGCGTGAACAGGAAGGCGACCGCGCGCTCGGACCGCTTGGCCGCCCGCTCGTCGATGTCCTGCACACGCGGCCGGTGGGCCGGCAGTCCCGGGTCGGCGAACGGGTCGTCCGTACGCTCCACCGCGCCGTGCGCGGCCCCCTGCTCGCTCGGCAGGTTCTCTTCTGGAATCTCTTCTTGGCTACTCATGACTTCTTGGCCTTAGCGGTGTGGGCCGCGACCCAGACGGCAACTGCGATCAAAGCACCCAGACCGAAGATCCAGGCGAAGAGCCCTTCGCTGACGGGGCCGAGGCCGCCCAGCTTGAGACCGCCGGGGCTCGCGGACTCCTCGCCGTTCACCGCCTTGACGTAGGCGATGATGTCCCTCTTCTGCTGCTCCGGCATCGTGGAGTCGGGGAAGGACGGCATGTTCTGCGGGCCGGTCTGCATGGCCTCGTAGATGTGCTTCGGATCCACGCCCTCAAGCGACGGCGCGGTCTTGCCGTGTGTCAGCGCCCCACCCTCACCGGTGAAGTTGTGGCACTGGGTGCAGTTGGTACGGAACAGATCGCCACCCTTGGCGATGTCCGCACCGGCGGGGCTGTACTGCTTCGCGGTCGGCGTGATCGGGCCGGCGCCGAGGGACGCGACATACGCGGCGAGCTGGTCGATCTCCTTCTGCGAGTAGATGACCTTCTTCTTCGGCACCTGCGCGCCGGGCGCCATGGCAGGCATCCGGCCGGTGCCGACCTGGAAGTCCACGGCGGCGGAGCCGACGCCGACCAGGCTCGGGCCGTCAGAGGATCCCTGACCGCCGGTTCCGTGGCAGCTGGCGCAGCCGACGGAGTAGAGCTTCTTGCCCTCCTCGATGGCGAGGGACTGGGCGGTTTCGTCAGCCTGTGCCTTGCCCGCGGGCGCGAACGCGGTGTACAGCCCCCCGGTGGCCGCCAGCGCGAGGAGTAGGACGACGACCGCCGCCAGCGGATGGCGTCGTCGTGCGGAGAGCTTTTTCACGGATTACCCCGGTGTCAGGATCTTCTGCGTCGGTGCTTCTGGACTGTGTGCGCTCGGGCGCGGTGCCCGGCTACTTGATCAAGTAGATCGTGGCGAAAAGGCCGATCCAGACGACATCGACGAAGTGCCAGTAGTAGGACACGACGATGGCGGCGGTCGCCTGCTCGTGGGTGAATCTCTTGGCCGCGTACGTCCTGCCCAGGACGAACAGGAACGCGATCAGACCCCCCGTCACATGCAGACCGTGGAAGCCGGTGGTCAGATAGAACACCGAGCCGTACGGGTCCGAGGAGAGCGAGATGCCCTCCGCCTTGACCAGCTCGGTGTACTCGAAGACCTGGCCGCCGATGAAGATCGCACCCATCACGAACGTGATCACGAACCAGGTGCGGAGCTTCTTCACGTCACCCCGCTCGGCGGCGAAGACGCCGAGCTGGCAGGTGAGGGAGGAGAGCACCAGGATCGTGGTGTTCGTGGCCGAGAACGGGATGTTCAGGGCATGAGCCATTTCCTTCCAGTACTCGGCTCCCATCACCGATCGCAGGGTGAAGTACATCGCGAAGAGGGCCGCGAAGAACATCAGCTCGGAACTCAGCCAAATGATGGTTCCGACGCTGGTGAGGTTCGGCCGATTGACCGACGGGTGCGCGTGCCCGGTTTCTACTGTCGTTGCTGTCGCCACGACCGACATTATGTCGGTCGCTTATCCCGCCCTGACTCCGGGGGGTGCCGTTCGGTGTGTCCATGCGGTGTGCCCAGGTCGAACGGACCGGCGAAGGGGCGTCATTACCCGTGCTGACATGGTGTCCGACGGAGTAGCATCCGCGGCATCGGTTCATGGCAATGACGCCCTGAAGCCCTCGCAGACACTGATGTCACGGAGGAACAATGCAGCCGACCGCCACGGTGCTGGTCTACAGCGACGACGCGAACACCCGCGAGCAGGTCCGGCTGGCAGCGGGACGTCGGCCCGCCTCCGACGTGCCGCCGGTCGAGTTCCTGGAGTGCGCCACCCTGCCCGCGGTGCTCACGCATCTGGACAGGGGCGGCATCGACGTCTGTGTGCTGGACGGCGAGACGGTCCCCGCGGGCGGCATGGGGGTCTGCCGGCAGATCAAGGACGAGATCTTCAACTGCCCGCCCGTGCTGCTGCTGATCGGCCGCCCGCAGGACGCCTGGCTGGCCACCTGGAGCCGCGCGGACGCCGCGGTGACCCTTCCGGTCGAACCGGTCGGCTTCGCGGAGGCGCTGGCCTCCCTGCTGCGCGCCAGGCTCTCCGTGGACGCCTAGGCCCTGTCCGGTCGGTCTTCGCGGGCCCACGACGCCTGGCACGGCACCTCGCCGCGTTGTCGGAGTCGTCCAAGTACGTCCAGTACGAGGACGATCCTCCGCCTTGCGATGCACCGCACCAGACGCCCCGGGCTGATCCACGAAGACCGGCCGGACAGGACCTAGGCCCTGTCCGGTCGGTCTTCGCGGGCCCGCGAAGACCGGCCGGACAGAGCCTGAGGGCCGCGGACGCCGGTCAAGGCGTCCACGGCCCTCAGGACTCGGGGAATCAGACGACGGGGCGGAGCCTCGCCTTGTCGGCGGGGCTGCTGCCCTCCCTCGTCCCGGCCTGGAGGACGCTGCCCTCGCGCCAGTCCTTCCAGTCCACGTTCCAGTCCCCGTACCCGTTGCCGAAGTCCTCCATGTAGTCCCCGGCGCTGTTGATGACCTGGACGATGTCGCCCTCCTGGACGGTCTCGAAGAACCAGGCGGCGTTGCCGGTGGACATGCCCACGCAGCCGTGGCTGACGTTCGCGGACCCCTGCGAGCCCACGGACCACGGCGCGGCGTGTACGTACTCCCCGCTCCAGGTGACGCGGGTGGCCCAGTAGACAGGCAGGTCGTAGCCCTCGCCGCCGCCGATGCCCACGCTGGTGCCGCGCATGCGTACGAAGTACTCCTGGCCCAGGACGACCTTGATGCCGTTACGCGTCGAGAAGCCCGGCTTGCCGGTGGTCACCGGAATGCTGTTGATCTCTTCCCCGTTGACATAGACCGTCATGTAATGCGCGCTGGCGTCGACGATGGCCTCGACCCGGTCGCCGGTCTTCATCTTGATCGGCTTGACCGCGCCGCCGTACAGCTTGTTGCTGATCTTCACGCCTTCGAGGGTGCTCGTCGCGGTGACGGTCCCGTTGGCGGGCCAGTAGTCCTTGGGGCGGTAGTGCAGTTCGGTGTCGTCCACCCAGTGCCAGGCGCCGCCGTCCGCGGCGGGCGTGGAGCGGACCTTCAGGGACCGCTCGACCACGTCCCTGGCCTTCTTGGAGGTGACCGGCTCGCTGAGCGTGGCGGTGATGGGCTGGCCGACCCCGTACTCGCCGGAGTCCGGGCCGAATTCGACGGTGAGCTTCTTCTTGGCGGGGCGGGTGTCGAAGGTCAGCGTCCGGAGGCCGGGAACGCCCTTCTTGCTCTCCGTGGAGACCTTGACGGTGTAGCGGCTGCCGGCGGCCAGGGGCGCCGTGGAGTGCCAGCGTGTGCCGTCGGCGGTGAGTTCGCCGGCCAGGTAGTGACCCGTCTTGTCGACGGCGGTGACGTCGGTGATCTTGCCGTCGGCCCCCGTGGAGGTGACTTCCAGCGGCTTGTCCGGGTCGGCCTTGGTTTTGCCCGCGGACGTACTGAAGGAGATCTTGCCGGTGGCGTCGGACGGCTTCGTGGAGAGCGGGTGCTTCTCATCGCTGCTGCACGCGGTCGCGCTCGCCAGGAGGGACACGACCAGCAGGGTGCAGCTCAGGACGGTGCGCAAGCGCGGCTTGTGGTTCATGATCACAAGATAGGAACACTCGCCACTTTCCGCGCGACGAGAGAGGCAAACGGGGGCCCGAGCACTCCGAATGGGAATGCTCGGGCCCCGGGTTCACTCAGCGTGCTACTGGTTCTGGTTCTCGCCCCGGTAGAACTCGAAGACCCAGCCCCAGAGGCCGATCAGGATCAGCGGCAGCGAAAAGTACAGCAGCCACCAGCCGACCGCCACACCCAGGAAGCCCAGCGCGCCACCGACGGCGAGCGAGAACGGCTGCCAGCTGTGCGGGGCGAAGAACCCCACCTCGCCGGCCTCGTCCGCGACGTCGGCCTCCTTGTTGTCCTGAGCCAGCGCGTCCATCCGGCGAGCGGTGAAGGCCAGATAGAAGCCGATCATGACGCTCAGGCCGAAGGCCAGGAACAGCGCCGTCGTACCGACCGGCTCCTTCGACCAGACGCCGTAGACGACGGCGGTGGCCAGGATGAAGACGCTCAGCCAGATGAACAGCCTGCCTTGGATCTTCACTTGCCGACCTCCTTGCCACCCGCGAGGGCGGTGTCCTTCTGGCCGTCGAGCTCAAGGTGTTCCAGCGCGGCGATCTCGGGGTGGTGCAGATCGAACGCCGGCGATTCGGAACGGATCCGCGGCAGCGTGAGGAAGTTATGCCGCGGCGGCGGGCAGGAAGTCGCCCATTCGAGTGAACGGCCATAGCCCCACGGGTCGTCGACCTCGACCTTCTTGCCGTACTTGGCCGTCTTCCAGACGTTGTAGAAGAACGGCAGCACGGAGAGACCGAGGACGAACGAGCTGATCGTGGAGATGGTGTTCAGCGCGGTGAAACCGTCGGCGGCGAGATAGTCCGCGTAACGGCGCGGCATGCCCTCGGCGCCCAGCCAGTGCTGGACGAGGAAGGTGCCGTGGAAGCCGATGAACAGCGTCCAGAAGGTGATCTTCCCGAGCCGCTCGTCCAGCATCTTGCCCGTGAACTTCGGCCACCAGAAGTGGAATCCGGCGAACATCGCGAACACCACCGTGCCGAACACCACGTAGTGGAAGTGCGCCACCACGAAGTAGGAGTCGGACACATGGAAGTCCATCGGCGGCGACGCCAGGATCACACCGGTCAGACCGCCGAACACGAAGGTGATCAGGAATCCGATCGTCCACAGCATCGGCGTCTCGAAGGACAGTGAGCCCTTCCACATCGTGCCGATCCAGTTGAAGAACTTCACCCCGGTGGGCACCGCGATCAGGAAGGTCATGAACGAGAAGAACGGCAGCAACACACCGCCGGTCACGTACATATGGTGCGCCCACACCGTCACCGACAGGCCCGCGATCGCGATCGTCGCCGCCACCAGACCGATGTAACCGAACATCGGCTTGCGCGAGAAGACCGGGATCACTTCGGAGACGATGCCGAAGAACGGCAAGGCGATGATGTACACCTCTGGATGCCCGAAGAACCAGAACAGGTGCTGCCACAGCAAAGCCCCGCCATTGGCGGAGTTGAAGATCTGCGCACCGAACTTCCGGTCCGCCTCCAGCGCGAAGAGCGCGGCGGCCAGCACCGGGAAGGCCAGCAGGACCAGCACACCGGTCAGCAGCACGTTCCAGGTGAAGATCGGCATCCGGAACATCGTCATGCCGGGCGCGCGCATGCAGATGATCGTGGTGATGAAGTTGACCGAACCGAGGATCGTGCCGAAGCCCGAGAAGGCCAGACCCATGATCCACAGATCCGCGCCGATACCCGGCGAACGCACCGCGTCCGACAGCGGCGAGTACGCGAACCAGCCGAAGTCCGCGGCACCCTGCGGGGTGAGGAAACCGCTCACGGCGATGATCGAGCCGAAGAGGTAGAGCCAGTACGCGAACATGTTCAGCCGCGGGAACGCCACATCGGGCGCGCCGATCTGCAGCGGCATGATCCAGTTCGCGAATCCGGCGAACAGCGGCGTCGCGAACATCAGCAGCATGATCGTGCCGTGCATCGTGAACGCCTGGTTGAACTGCTCGTTCGACATGATCTGCGTACCGGGACGGGCCAGTTCGGCGCGCATGAAGAGCGCCATCAGACCGCCGATGCAGAAGAACGCGAACGACGTGACCAGGTACATCGTGCCGATCGTCTTGTGATCTGTGGTGGTCAGCCACTTCACGACGACATTGCCCGGCTGCTTGCGCCGTACCGGCAGCTCACTCTCGTACGAGTCGTCAGCTGCTGCGGCGGCACCCTGGGGTTCGTTGAGGATGCTCACAGTTTGTTCGTCTCCGCATTCCTGGCCGGATCCGTCTGCGCGATGCCCGACGGGATGTAGCCGCTCTGACCCTTCTTGGCCAGCTCTTCCAGGTGCTTCTGGTAGCGCTCGGGAGAGACCACCTTGACGTTGAAGAGCATCCGCGAGTGGTCGACGCCGCAGAGCTCGGCGCACTTGCCCAGGAAGGTGCCCTCCTGGTTCGGGGTCACCTCAAAGGAGTTGGTGTGCCCCGGGATGACGTCCTGCTTCATCAGGAACGGCACCACCCAGAAGGAGTGGATGACATCACGCGACGTCAGGATGAACCGGACCTTCTCGCCCTTGGGAAGCCACAGCGTCGGACCCGGGTTCCCGGTCTGCGGGTTCCGCTGGCCCGGCACACCGGCGTCGTAGACGCCCTCGGCACCCTTGGGGAACTGCTCCGTGAACCGGTTCGGGATGGCGTCGAGCTCCGGGGGGATCTCGTTGCCCGTAGCCGGGTTGCCGTCCACGTTCTCGATGTAGTTGAAGCCCCAGCTCCACTGGTAGCCGACCACGTTCACGGTGTGGGCCGGCTTCTCGGAGAGGGAGAGGAGCTTCGACTCGTCCCGGGCGGTGAAGTAGAACAGCACCGAGACGATGATGAGCGGGACCACGGTGTACAGCGCCTCGATGGGCATGTTGTACCGGGTCTGCGGAGGGACTTCCACCTTCGTGCGGCTGCGCCGGTGGAAGATGATGCTCCACAGGATCAGGCCCCATACCAGGATGCCCGTGACGAGCGCTGCCGCCCACGAGCCCTGCCAGAGGGAGAGGATCCGGGGAGCCTCCTCCGTCACTGGGGTGGGCATTCCAAGGCGGGGGAAGTCCTTGTATGTGCAACCGGTGGCGGTCGCGAGGATCAGGCCCGCAGTCAGCACCTGCGGCAGCTTCCGCCGCATCGGGCGCCGCGACGAGCGGTCGGAGCCGTTGGGACTCACGTAGCGCCTTCCCGAGAGTCTCGCCCGCGCGGCCGGCTGCGGCCGTCTCCTGGTCGGTCGCCGGCCCTGACGCGGGCAGGGGTTTGGATGTTTATGCGGACCAAACCCTACTGGACGCGATTTGGGGCCGTGCGGGGAGGGTGCCCAACGCGCCGCCCGACTCCCCGAAGGGGTGGCCCGACCGTCCCCGGCGCTGCCCGGAGGCCCTGGAAGGGCGGCTTCCGGGGCACTTCTGACGCCCCCTCCGGCCCCCCTCCGGATCTCTCTCCGGATGCGTGGAACCGGCACCTCCGGGTGCACGGAACCGGCACCTCCGGGTACGCGGAACCGGCACGTCCGGGCACCCGCGTTAGCGTGGAGTGTGGCCTACTTCGACGTCGCTTCCTCCGCTCCGCTGCACCCCGTCGCCCGCCAGGCTCTCCAAGCTTCCCTGGACGAGGGGTGGGCCGACCCGGCACGCCTCTACCGCGAGGGCCGGCGGGCCGTACTGCTGCTGGACGCGGCGCGCGAGGCCGCCGCGGAGGCGGTCGGCTGCCGTCCCGACGAACTGGTTTTCACTCCTTCGGGGACATATGCGGTGCATTCCGGAATGTCCGGTGCTCTCGCGGGCCGTCGCCGCATCGGACGGCACGCGGTGGTGTCGGCGGTGGAGCACTCCTCGGTGCTCCACGCGGCGGCGGCCCACGAGGCGGCGACCGGCGGAACGGTGACCGAGGTGCCGGTGGACCGGCTCGGCGCGGTGTCGCCCGACGCGTACGCGGAGGCGCTGCGTGAGGACACGGCGCTGGCCTGCCTCCAGTCGGCCAACCACGAGGTGGGTACGGAGCAGCCGGTGGCGGCGGTCGCCGAGGCGTGCCGCGGCCGGGGCGTGCCGCTGCTGGTGGACGCGGCGCAGTCGCTGGGCTGGGGCCCGGTCGAGGGCGCGTGGTCGCTGCTGACGGGGAGCGCGCACAAATGGGGCGGTCCGGCGGGCGTCGGGCTGCTGGCCGTACGCAAGGGTGTCCGGTTCGCCCCGCAAGGCCCGGCCGACGAGCGGGAGTCGGGGCGCGCTCCGGGGTTCCAGAACATTCCGGCGATCGTGGCGGCGGTGGCCTCACTGCGGGCGGTACGCGCGGAGGCGGCGGACGAGGCGGTGCGGCTGCGGGCGCTGGTGGACCGGATCAGGGCGCGGGTGCCGGAGCTGGTGCCCGATGTGGAGGTGGTGGGCGATCCGGACCGCCGGCTCCCCCATCTCGTCACGTTCTCCTGTCTCTATGTCGACGGAGAGGCGCTGCTGCACGAGCTGGACCGGGCGGGGTTCTCCGTCTCCTCCGGATCGTCCTGTACGAGCAGCACGCTGACCCCGAGCCATGTGCTGCGGGCGATGGGCGTGCTGTCGGAGGGGAACGTCCGGATCTCGCTGCCCCTCGGCACCCCGGAGACGGATGTGGACGGGTTCCTGGAGGTGCTGCCCTCGGTGGTGTCCGGCGTACGCGAGCGGCTCGGCGCGCCGGTCTCCGCCGCCGGGTCCGCCGGCACGGGGCCGTCGCTCGTGGTGGACGCGCTCGGCAAGCGGTGTCCGATCCCGGTGATCGAGCTGGCGAAGGTGTTCGGCGACGTACCGGTGGGCGGGACGGTGACGGTGCTCTCGGACGACGAGGCGGCACGGCTGGACATTCCGGCGTGGTGCGAGATGCGCGGCCAGGAGTACGTGGGCGAGCAGCCGGCGGACCACGGTGTCGCGTATGTGGTCCGCCGGGTGTCGTAGCTCGCGGGCCGTAGCCCACGGGCCGTACGTCAGGCCAGGTGGGCCTGGACCTCGGCGGCGGCGTCATGGCCGTACGCCTTGGTGAAGCGCTCCATGAAGTGGGTCCGGCGCAGGGTGTACTCCTGGGTGCCGACGGTCTCGATGACCAGCGTCGCGAGCATGCAGCCGACCTGGGCCGCGCGCTCCAGGCCGACGCCCCAGGAGAGGCCCGAGAGGAATCCGGCGCGGAAGGCGTCGCCGACGCCCGTCGGGTCGGCCTTGGTCTCCTCCTCGGGACAGCCGACGATGATCGGCTCATCGCCCACGCGGTCGATCCGGACGCCGTTCTTGCCCAGCGTCGTGACGCGGTGGCCGACCCGGGAGAGGATCTCGGCGTCGGACCAGCCGGTCTTGGACTCGATGAGCCCCTTCTCGTACTCGTTCGAGAAGAGATACGTGGCGCCGTCGAGCAGGGTGCGGATCTCGTCCGAGCCCATGCGCGCGATCTGCTGCGAGAAGTCCGCGGCGAACGGGATGCCGCGCGTACGGCACTCCTCGGTGTGGCGGAGCATGCCCTCGGGGTCGTCCGCGCCGATCAGCACCAGGTCCAGGCCGCCGACGCGGTCGGCGACCTTCTTGAGCTCGATCAGCCGGGCCTCGCTCATCGCGCCCGTGTAGAAGGAGCCGATCTGGTTGTGGTCGGCGTCCGTCGTGCAGACGAAGCGGGCCGTGTGCAGGACCTCGGAGATACGGACCGACGCGGTGTCGACCCCGTGGCGGTCCAGCCAGGCGCGGTACTCGTCGAAGTCCGATCCGGCCGCGCCGACCAGGATGGGACCGGTGCCCAGCTGGCCCATGCCGAAGCAGATGTTCGCTCCGACACCGCCCCTGCGCACATCGAGGTTGTCGACCAGGAAGGAGAGGGAGACCGTGTGGAGCTGCTCGGCGACCAGCTGGTCGGCGAAGCGGCCGGGAAAGGTCATCAGATGGTCGGTGGCGATGGAGCCGGTGACTGCGATTCGCACGGCGTGAACGCTCCTGATGAGGAGAACGGTTGACAGTTCACGCTATCGGGTCGGCGGCGGCCTTCCTAAGCTCACGAACTACCTGATAGTGGGGCTTTCTTCATGAGACGGACGGTCATACGGCGCGGGTGAGCCAAACCGGGCGGCCGATCCGGGACACCCACTCGGCGTAGTCCGGGGAACCGCGCGCTCCTCCGTTCCGTCCCACCGGCGTCAGGGGACGACCCGGGACGATCCACAGTCGAAGGAGCGCAGCGGTGACCAGCACGGAGCGGCCTCAGGAGAGCACAGCAGGCGCCGACGCCGCCGAACGCCCGCGCCGGCGGCGTTCCCCGCTCGCCGTCGCCACGGTGACGGCGGCGGTACTGATCGCCGGGGGCGGTGGCGCGTACTTCGCCACAAGCGCCTCCGGCGACGGTACGGACGGCAGGAGCGGTACGGCGGGGAACGGCGGGCCACCGCTGCTCGCCCTCGACAGCGCGGCGAGCGGATCCGGAACCGGATCTGGATCCGCGTCCGGGACCAGCCCCTCCGAGCCGCCCGGTATCGCGCCCGGCGAGCCGGATCCGAGCGGGGTCACCTACCGCGCCAAGGGCTCGCTGCCCGACGGTCCCGCGACGGCCCGTGTCTACCGTACGAACGGAGAGGTCGCGGCGGCGGACGTGGCCCGGCTGGCGGAGGCGCTGGGTGTGCCGGGCACGCCGCGGGCGGACGGGACGGCCTGGAAGGTCGGTACGGAGAAGGACGGTTCGGGCCCGCTGCTCCGGGTCGCCAAGCAGGCGCCGGGAACCTGGACCTTCGACCGGTACCGCCCATCGGGCAGCGACAACTGCCTCAAGGGGAAGAGCTGTCCGAGCGACGGCGGCGGCCCCGGAGAGGGAGCCGTCGCCGGGGGTGACCCCGTGAGCGAGGCGGCGGCGAAGCGGGCGGCGGCTCCGGTACTGAAGGCGCTGGGCCAGGACAAGGCCGCGCTGGACGCCCGCCAGTTGATGGGCGCGATCCGGGTGGTGAACGCGGACCCGGTGATCGGCGGGCTGCCCACCTATGGCTGGTCCACCGGGATCCAGGTGGGCGCCGACGGGCAAGTGACGGGCGGCACCGGCCAGTTGAAGGCACCCGAGCAGAGCGACTCTTATCCGGTGATCGGCGCGGACGAGGCGCTGAAGGAGCTGAACGCGTCGGGCGACACCACCGGCCGCGGCCGCATCGGCGGCTGCGCGACCCCGGCGCCGCTGGAGGGCGGTACGTCGCCGGAGGGCGGGAAGCCCTCGGCTCCGTGCACACCGGAGGACGCCCCCGAGGCGGCGCCGATGGTGGTCGAGAAGGCGGTCTTCGGGCTGGCGATGCTGTCCGTGGACGGGCGCGGGGCTCTCGTACCGTCCTGGCTGTTCGAGGTGGTACCGGGCGGGGACGCCATGCCGTACACGGTCACCCAGCCCGCGGTCGCTCCGGAGTTCCTGGCGAAGCCGAAGCCGAAGCCGGTGCCCCCGCAGGCGCAGCCGCGGCCGGGCGAGGAGCTGCCGGGCGAGCGGGTCACCTCGTACAGCACCGAGGGGCGGACCCTGACGCTGCACTTCTCGGGCGGCGTGTGCAGTACGTACACGGCATCGGCGGACGAGAGCGGTACGGCGGTGAAGGTGAGGCTGAGCGAGTCCCGCCCGGAGCCGGGGACGGTCTGTGTGGCGATGGCCAAGTTCCAGACGGCGAAGGTGACCCTGGAGAAGCCGCTGGGCGACCGGCGCGTGGTGGAGGCGACGACAGGCGACCCGCTGCCGCTGCACTGACGCGGCGCGGGTGACGGGTGAAAGGCGGCGGCCCCGGGGTTCCGGGGCCGCCGCCTTTCGCTCGCGCGCTGTGTCCTGGGTCCGGACAGGGCCTAGCTGAAGGAGTCCCCGCAGGCGCAGGAGCCCGTCGCGTTCGGGTTGTCGATCGTGAAGCCCTGCTTCTCGATGGTGTCGACGAAGTCGATGGAGGCGCCGCCCAGGTACGGGGCGCTCATCCGGTCGGTGACGACCTTGACGCCACCGAAGTCCTTGACGACATCGCCGTCGAGCGAGCGCTCGTCGAAGAACAGCTGGTAACGCAGGCCGGAGCAGCCGCCGGGCTGTACGGCGACGCGCAGTGCGAGGTCGTCCCGGCCTTCCTGGTCCAGCAGGGCCTTGACCTTGCCCGCGGCGGCGTCGGACAGGAGGATGCCGTCGCTCACGGTGGTGGTCTCGTCCGATACGGACATCTGCTTCTCTCCCGGGTTGTACGGACTGCTTGCCGACAGTGCAACCGGCTCGGCCGCGGAATCATTCCGGGCGCTGGCGCGTGTCTTTCCCTCCTTCATGCTCGCACACCGGCTCGCGATGCGGCAGCGGGTGGCCCCCGGGGACCTCGCCCGGCGCACCGGCGGGGCACCGCCCGGGGCACCGGCGGGACCTCGCCCGGGGCACCGGCGGGACCTCGCCCGGGAATGCGTCACATCGACGCTATCGGCATCGTCAAAGTGACGTGAACCAGCTATCATAGATAGCGTCAATTAGACGAAAAGGCTCGTCTGCAGAGAAGAAAGGGTGCGTGACGTGACCACCGCCCAACCCCGTCAGGATCTCGCCGTCCAGCCGACGCCCCTCGCCCTGCTGCTGCTCGGCCGCGAGGCCGACCCGCGCAGCGAGCGGGGCGTGGAGTGTCCGGGCGATCTGCCCGCCGCGTCCGACCCGGACCTGGTGGAGCGCGCCCGCGCGGCGAAGGAGAAGCTCGGGGACAAGGTCTTCGTCCTCGGCCACCACTACCAGCGTGACGAGGTCATCCAGTTCGCGGATGTCACCGGCGACTCCTTCAAGCTGGCCAGGGACGCGGCGGCGCGGCCCGACGCCGAGTACATCGTCTTCTGCGGCGTGCACTTCATGGCGGAGTCCGCGGACATTCTGACCGGCGACGACCAGAAGGTCGTCCTGCCCGACCTGGCCGCGGGCTGCTCCATGGCCGACATGGCCACCGCCGAGCAGGTCGCGGAGTGCTGGGACGTACTGACCGAGGCCGGCATAGCCGAGCGGGTCGTCCCCGTCTCGTACATGAACTCCTCGGCCGACATCAAGGCCTTCACCGGCAAGCACGGCGGCACGATCTGTACGTCCTCCAACGCCGAGCGCGCGCTGAACTGGGCCTTCGAGCAGGGCGACAAGGTCCTCTTCCTCCCCGACCAGCACCTGGGGCGCAACACCGCGGTGCGGGATCTGGGGATGTCGCTGGAGGACTGCGTCCTGTACAACCCGCACAAGCCGAACGGCGGCCTCACGGAACAGGAGCTGCGCGACGCGAAGATGATCCTGTGGCGCGGCCACTGCTCGGTGCACGGGCGCTTCTCGCTGGACTCCGTCCGCGACGTACGGGAGCGGATCCCGGGCGTGAACGTGCTGGTGCACCCGGAGTGCAAGCACGAGGTCGTGGCGGCGGCGGACTATGTCGGCTCGACGGAGTACATCATCAAGGCGCTGGAGGCGGCCCCGGCCGGCTCAAAGTGGGCGATCGGCACGGAACTCAATCTCGTACAGCGGCTGGCGAACCGTTTCGCCGCCGAGGACAAGGAGATCGTCTTCCTCGACCGTACGGTCTGCTTCTGCTCCACGATGAACCGGATCGATCTGCCACATCTGGTGTGGGCGCTGGAGTCGCTGGCCGAGGGCAACGAGGTCAACCGCATCCAGGTCGACAAGGAGACGGCGGACTTCGCGCAGCTGGCGCTGGAACGGATGCTGGCGCTGCCGTAACCCGTGGTCGTATGACCGCGTGGTCGCATGACCGCGTGGTCGCATGACCGCGTGGTCGCATTGCCCGCGCCCAGGGGCGCCCCGCTCGATTGCGGGGCGCCCCTGGTGTCGTCTACGGTCTGTCGCGTTCACCAACCGCTCAGGCGTTCTTGAGCACGGCCGTGGTGCCGTACTCCGCCCGAGGGCAGGTTCCCGGAGCCGCCGCACGTCTTCTCACTACGTCTCGCTCCAGCAATCCCTTGTGTTCCCGGTCGATTCACCGTCTCCCCCGTACCGGACCGAAGAGGTTGCCGCCCCATGCCCCGATCCTGCTCCTGTTCCCGCTCCCGCTCCCGTTCCCGGCTCACCGTCGCGCTCGTACTGCTCTGTTTCGTCGGTCCGTTGTCGACGGACATGTATCTGCCGGCCTTTCCGCGGATGGCCGAGGAGCTGCGTACGGACGCGTCCGGGGTGCAGCTGACGCTGACCTCGTTCCTGGCCGGGATGACGGCCGGCCATCTCGTCTTCGGTCCGCTGTCGGACCGGTACGGGCGACGGGGGCCGCTGCTCGCGGGGGCGGCGGTGTGCGCCGCGGCCACCGCGCTGTGCGCGGTCGCGCCGGGACCGGGCCCGCTGATCGCCCTGCGCTTCGTGGCCGGGTTCAGCGGGGCCGCGGGGGTCGTGATCGGGCGGGCGGTGGTCACGGACGTCGCCGAAGGGGCCGCGGCGGCACGGCTGTTCGGGATCCTGATGACCCTGTCCGGTACGGCGCCTGTGCTCGCGCCGCTCGCGGGCGGCGCCGTGATCGGGGCGGCCGGATGGCGGGGCGTGTTCTGGGTGCTGGCCGGGGTCGCGCTACTGGTCGTGGCGGCCGTGGCGGTAGCCGTACCGGAAAGCCTGCCGCCGTCGCGGCGGCGGACGGGCAGCGGCGGGGAGCTGCTCCGTACGGTACGAGAGGTCGCGGGCGACGGCGTGTATGCCGGCTACACCCTCGCGTACGCCTTCGCCTTCGGCACCCTGTTCTGCTACATCGCCGGGTCGCCGTTCCTGCTGCAGAACGTGCTGGGGCTGAGCGTCGGTGTCTCGTCCGTGACGTTCGCGGGCGGCGCGGTCTGCACCGCGCTGGCCGGGGCGGTGAGCGCGCGGCTGGTGGGCCGGATCGCCCCGGAGCCGCTGTTGCGTACGGGGGTGCGCACCGTGCTCGCGGGCACGGTGTCACTGCTCGCCGCCGCCGTCGCGGAAGTACTGACGGTGGCCGGCTGCCTGGTCTCGATGGCGGTGGTGTGCGCCGGCCTGGGCCTGGTCCTCACGAACGCGACGTCCCTGGCGCTCGCCCGGGTCCCGGCCGCGGCGGGCACGGGCTCGGCACTGCTCGGCACGGCGCAGAGCGCGCTGGGGGCGGTGGTGGCACCACTGGCGGGACTGGGCGGCGCGGACACGGCGGTGCCACTGTTCACGGTGATGACGGCATGCGGCGCGGGGGCGGTGGGGGCGGCGAGGTGGGCGGGGCGGGTGAGATGAATCCACACCCGCCCACAGCGATGCCCCGGAGCGGCCCGGTCCTCGCGGCCGCCCCGGGGCATCCCCGTTCACTACCTCAGACGTTCACTACCTCAGACGTTCACCGGTTCCGGTTCGCGCGGCGACTCCGAGGCCGGGGTGTCGTTCCCCTTCCCCTTCGCCTCCCGCTTCGCCGCCTTCTTCTTCGCCCGGCGTTCCTTCCGCAGCTCCACCATCGCGTACAGCGTCGGCACGAGCAGCAGCGTCAGCAGCGTCGATGTCACCAGGCCGCCGATCACCACGACCGCCAGCGGCTGCGCGATGAAGCCGCCCTCGCCGGTGACGCCCAGCGCCATCGGGAGCAGCGCGAAGATCGTCGCCAGGGCCGTCATCAGGATCGGGCGGAGCCGGTGACGGCCGCCCTCGATGACCGCTTCCACGACGCCCAGGCCCTGCGACCGGTACTGGTTGATCAGGTCGATCAGCACGATCGCGTTGGTCACCACGATGCCGATCAGCATCAGCATGCCGATCATCGCGGGGACGCCCATCGGCGTACCGGTCAGGATCAGCAGGCCGATCGCGCCGGTGGCCGCGAAGGGGATGGAGACCAGCAGGATCAGCGGCTGGATCAGCGAGCGGAACGTCGCGACCAGGAGCATGAAGACGATCGCGATGGCCGCCAGCATGGCGAGCGCCAGCTGTCCGAAGGCGTCTCCCTGGTCCTGCGAGACACCGCCGATGGACGCGGTCGCGCCCTCCGGCAGATCCAGGGCGTCGATCTTCGACTGGAGCGAGGCGCTGACCGCGCCGGTGTTGTCACCGGTCGGCCGTGCCGTGATCGTCGCGGCCCGCGAGCCGTCGATCCGGGTCATCGAGACCGGACCGGGGACCAGCTTCACGTCCGCGATCTGACCGAGCTTCACCGGGCCCAGGGGCAGGTTCTTCAGCTCGGCGATCGTCTTGGCGGGCTTGGCCGAGGTGACGACGACATCGCGCTCGGTGTCGTCCAGGATCGCCTTGCCTGAGGTGGTGCCGCGTACCGCCTGGCCGACGGCGAGACCGAGCGTGGTGTCGTTGAACCCGGCCTCCGCGGCCTTGGCGTTGGCCTTGACGGAGATGCGCGGGACGGACTGCGACAGGTCGCTCTGTACGTCCGTGACGTCGTCGAGCTTCGCGACGGCCGCCTGGACCTGGTTCGCGGCCGTGCGGAGGGTGTCCGCCTCGGATGCCTTGACCACGACGCTCAGGTCCTGGCTGCCGAAGCCGTCACCCGCGGCGATCGTCGTCTGGCCGATGCCGTCGAGCCCGGCCAGCTCCTTCTCGATGCGGTCCTGGGTCTTCTCGTACGACGCGGAGTCCTTCAGGGTCACCTGGTACGACGCCTGGTTGGCGCCCGTCCCGCCGCCGAAGGCCGCCATGAAGCCGGAGGAGCCGACGGTGACCTGGTAGTCCTTGATCTCCCCGATGCCGGAGAGGACCTTCTCGACCTTCTTCGCGGAGGCGTCGGCCGACTCCAGGCTGGTGCCGGGGGTCAGCTCCTGCTTGATGGAGAGGACTTCCTGCTCGCCCTGGTCGAAGAAGTTGGTCTTGAGCAGCGGCGCCATGCCGAACGTACCGAGCAGGACGACGATCGCGAGGACCACGCTGGTGATACGGCGGCGGGTCGCGAAGCGCAGCACCGGCACGTACAGCCGCTGGAGCCGGCTGCGGCCCTCCTTCTCCTCGGCCTGGCGACGGGCCTCGTCGGGGCTGACCCCGACGGCGGCCTTCGGCGGGCGCAGGAACCAGTACGAGAGCACCGGCACGACGGTCAGCGAGACGAGCAGCGAGGCGAGCAGCGCCGCCGTGACCGTCAGCGAGAACGAGCCGAACAGCTCGCCGACCATGCCGCCGGTCAGACCGATCGGCAGGAACACCGCGACGGTGGTGAGGGTGGAGGCGGTGACCGCGCCCGCGACCTCCTTGACCGCGGTGAGGATGGCGCTCTCGCGCTCCTCGCCGTAGCCCAGGTGCCGCTTGATGTTCTCCAGGACGACGATCGAGTCGTCGACGACCCGGCCGATCGCGATGGTCAGCGCGCCGAGGGTGAGCATGTTGAGCGACAGGTCACGCGTCCACAGCACGATCAGCGCCAGGACGACGGAGAGCGGGATGGAGACGGCGGTGACGATCGTGGAGCGGATCGAGGCCAGGAAGACCAGGATCACGAGCACGGCGAAGAGGAGGCCGAGCGCGCCCTCGGTGGTCAGTCCGGAGATCGACTTGGAGACGGCCGGGCCCTGGTCGCTGACGACGGTGAGGGTGGCGCCGGAGCCGAGGTCCTTGCGGAGGCCGGGCAGCTTGTCCTTGACCGCGTTCGAGATGGCGACGGCGCTGCCGTCGTTGTCCATGGTGGCCATGACGGCGAGGCTGGGCTTGCCGTTCGTACGGGTCAGCGAGGTCGCGGCGGCCGGCTTCTGCTCGACGGTGGCGATGTCACCGACGCGTACCGGCGATCCCGCGGAGCCGCCGCCGGAGCCGCCCGCGGGCGCCTGGGGCAGCACCCGCAGGTCCTCGATCTGCTTCAGCGAGGTGAATCCGCCGCCGACCTGGACCGTACGGCTCTTGCCGTCCTCGGAGAACGAACCGGCGGGGAAGGTGGCGCCGCCGGCCTTGAGCGCCTCGGAGAGCGCCATGGTGTTGAGGCCCGCCGCGGCGAGCTTCTTGTCGTCGGGGGTGACGGCGATCTGGAGGTCACGGACACCGTCGACGGAGACCTGGCCGACGCCGGAGATGTCCTCCAGGGCGGGGACGACCGTACGGTCCAGCTGATCGGCGAGCGCCTGCTGGTCCTTGTCGGAGGTGACGGCGAGGACGACGGTCGGGATGTCGTCCGTCGAACCGGCCACGACCTGCGGGTCCACGTCGGTGGGGAGCTGGGAGCGCGCGCGGTTGACGGCCTGCTGGACATCGGCGACGAGCTGCTTGGTGCCCGAGTCCCCGAAGTCGAAGCTGGCCATGATGACGGCGTTGCCCTCACTGGCCGTGGAGGTGACGCCGCTGATGCCGTCGACCGTCTTGATGGAGTTTTCGAGCGGTTCGACGACCTGCTTCTCGACCACATCGGGGGAGGCGCCCTGGTAGGGGGCGAGCACCGACACCATGGGGAGTTCGATGGAGGGCAGGAGCTGCTGCTTGAGCTGCGGTATCGCGATGGCTCCGAAGACGATCGCGATGATCGACATCAGCCCTATCAGGGCCCGTTGCGCGAGGCTGAATTTTGACAGCCAGGACATTGGGTGTCTCTCTTCTGTGGTGTACGCGGCAGGTGGACGCGGCGGCTCGGCCGTGGAGGGGCATTGCGGCGCCTCCGGCGGATGGGCACAACGGCCCCTCTATACGATCGGCCATCAGCGGGGGCCGGAGTGTAGACCGCAGGTCGAGTTCCTTATGCGGCGCATACCGCGCCTGGAGTACACGCGAGCGGTGTGCTACTCCACCCTTGGACGTACCAGGCCCGATTCGTAGGCGATTACCACCAATTGGGCCCTGTCACGGGCCCCTAGTTTGGCCATCGCGCGGTTCACATGGGTCTTGACGGTCAGCGGACTGACCTGGAGGCGCTCCGCGATCTCGTCATTGGAGTGGCCGCCCGCGACCAGCACCAGCACCTCGCGCTCGCGCACCGTGAGGGCGTCCAGCCGTTCCGAGCTGACCGCCGGGTCCGGGCCGTCGCCCGAACTCGCGGCCTGCGCGAGGAAGGTGGCGATGAGGCCCTTGGTCGCGACGGGCGACAGCAGCGCGTCGCCGGCCGCCGCGATCCGGATGGCGTTGAGCAGCTCCTCCGGCTCCGCGCCCTTGCCGAGGAAGCCGGACGCCCCGGCGCGCAGCGACTGCACGACGTACTCGTCGACCTCGAAGGTGGTCAGCATGACGACATGCACCCCGGCGAGGTCCGGCTCCGCGCTGATCATGCGGGTGGCGGCGAGACCGTCCGTGCCGGGCATCCTGATGTCCATCAAGACGACATCGGGCCGGGCGGTACGGGCGAGGGCCACGGCCTGCGCGCCGTCGGCGGCCTCCCCGACGACCTCCATGTCCGGCTCGGAGTCCACCAGTACCCGGAACGCGCTGCGCAGCAGCGTCTGGTCGTCGGCGAGCAGGACCCGGATCGTCATGCGTTCTCCCCCGTGCGGTTCATGACCGGCAGTATCGCCTGGGTGCGGAAACCGCCGCCGTAGCGGGGCCCCGCGGTGAGGGTGCCGCCGAGGGCGGTGACGCGCTCGCGCATGCCGATGAGGCCGTGGCCGCCGCCGTCCGCGGGCTCGCCCGTGCCCTTTCCGTCGTCCAGCACGGTGATCTCGATGGTGGCGCCCACGCGTACGACGCTGACCTCGGCCTTCGCCGCCTGCCCCGCGTGCTTCCGTACGTTGGTCAGGGCCTCCTGGATGATCCGGTACGCGGCGAGGTCGACGGCGGCGGGGAGGCTGCTTCCGGGGCCGTCCACCCCGTCCGCCGCGAACTCCACCGGCAGGCCCGCGTGACGGAAGGTGTCGAGGAGTCCGTCGATATGGGCGAGGCCGGGGGCGGGTTCGGTGGGGGCCGCCGGGTCGCCGGACTGGCGCAGCAGCCCGACGGTGGCGCGCAGTTCGTTGAGCGCGGAGCGGCTGGCCTCCCGTACATGGGCGAGGGCTTCCTTGGCTTGGTCGGGGCGCTTGTCCATGACATGCGAGGCGACGCCTGCCTGCACATTGACCAGGGCGATGTGGTGGGCGACCACATCGTGCAGATCGCGGGCGATACGCAGCCGCTCCTCGGCGACCCGGCGGCGCGCCTCCTCCTCACGGGTGCGTTCGGCGCGTTCCGCGCGTTCGCGGATGGCGTCGATGAAGCCGCGGCGGCTGCGTACGGCGTCGCCCGCGGCGCTGGCCATGCCGGTCCAGGCGAAAATCGACAGATTCTGCTGTGCGTACCACGGCTCGGGGCTCAGCCACATCGCGACGGCGGTGAGCACGCCCATGGTCGCGAGGCCGACCCGCCAGGTGGTGGGCCGGTCGGTGTGGGCGCCGACGTTGTAGAGCGCGATGACGGCGCTGAACACGACGGGGGCGGGCGGATGGCCCGTGAAGAGATCGAGGAGGGTCAGTCCGCCGGTGCACAGCAGTACGGGCATGGGCGCGCGGCGGCGGAAGACGAGCGCCCCCGCGCCGAGCACCATCAGCAGGACGTTGAGCGGGTCCGGGGTGCGGGTGCCGAAGGTGGGGCCGCCGGGGCCGGCGTGCGGCTCGGCGAACGATCCGAGCACCATGCCGGCGAGGACGGCCGCGGCCAGCACCCCGTCGGACGCGAGCGGATGCGCGCGCACCCAGCTCCGCGCACGGGCGAGCGCGGTTCCGAGGGAGGTCACGCCGGGCATCCGGAAGGGGTCACGGAGCAACGGTACGGGGTACGGGTGGCGACGCCCACGCGCATGCGCCCCGTACCGCGGGACGCGGACCGCACAGACGCGTGCCCCGCGCCGCCGGACAGAGCCGGGGACGCGGGGCACGCGGGGTGTGCTGGAGTGCGGGTGGACGCCGGTCAGGCCGAGGGGATCAGGCCGTCGTCGTTCAGCATCTCGCGGACCTCTTCCAGGGTCGCGCCAGGAGCGGGCAGGATCAGTTCGGACGGCTCCAGGGAGTCATCGGGCAGCGGCTCGCCGAGCTCGCGCACCTTGTCCAGGAGGGCGTGGAACGTACGGCGGAAGCCGTCCGTGTCGCCGTTCCTGATCTCGGCCAGCAACTCGTCGTCCAGCGTGTCGAGTTCGGTGAAGTGGCTGTCCGCCAGCTTCACCTGGCCCTCCCCCATGATCCGTACGATCATGACGAGTCCCTACTGCTTGTCGAATTTGTTCGAGGCCGGCGGGGCGTCCTGGGTACCGCCCTCGATCGCCTGCTTCGGGGCCGAGCCGCCCGCGAGCTCCGCCTTCATGCGCTGGAGCTCCAGCTCGACATCCGTACCACCGGAGATCCGGTCCAGCTCGGCGGCGATGTCGTCCTTCGCCATCCCGGACTGGTCGTCCAGGGCGCCGGAGGCCAGCAGCTCGTCGATCGCGCCGGCGCGCGCCTGCAGCTGCGCGGTCTTGTCCTCCGCGCGCTGGATCGCCATGCCGACGTCGCCCATCTCCTCGGAGATGCCCGAGAAGGCCTCCCCGATCCGGGTCTGCGCCTGTGCCGCGGTGTAGGTGGCCTTGATGGTCTCCTTCTTCGTACGGAAGGCGTCGACCTTGGCCTGGAGGCGCTGCGCGGCGAGCGTGAGCTTCTCCTCCTCGCCCTGCAGCGTCTGGTGCTGCGTCTCCAGGTCGGTGACCTGCTGCTGGAGCGAGGCACGGCGGGAGAGCGCCTCGCGCGCCAGGTCCTCCCGGCCGAGCGCCAGCGCCTTGCGGCCCTGGTCCTCCAGCTTCGACGACTGGCCCTGCAGCTGGTTCAGCTGCAATTCCAGCCGCTTGCGGGACGTCGCCACATCGGCGACCCCGCGACGTACCTTCTGTAGCAGCTCAAGCTGCTTCTGATACGAGTAGTCAAGGGTCTCGCGCGGATCCTCGGCCCGGTCAAGGGCCTTGTTGGCTTTCGCGCGGAAGATCATCCCCATACGCTTCATGACACCGCTCATGGGCTTCGCGCGCCCCCTTCTGACGGACTACAGCTCCAGCACTCCAACAGAACCCACAGTACGGGCCCTGCCTCTATTACCGCACTGTTCGAGCGCGGATGCGCTCCTCCCCAAGGACGACTGCTCCGCGCCCCGATCAGGCGCAGGGAGTAGACGGCCGTCAGGGACAGGGGAGACAAAGTCCCCCTCTGTCCACATACAGACGCTCGCTGTTGCGGGATCGTTCCCCTCGGGGGTGGGGTCCAACCACGACACCCCGTACCCTTGGGTTTTGTGTTCCGAAGCCGTTCCAAGGAAGAGAAGGCCCCCGCCACCCAGGTGACACCGGGCCTCTCCACGCAGCCCCGCGACCCGCAGGCCCCCAAGGGCCGCCCGACTCCCAAGCGCAGTGAGGCGCAGACGCAGCGACGTCGCGCCTCCACGACGCCGACCGACCGCAAGACGGCCATGAAGCGCCAGCGCGAGGCACGCCGCGCGGATCTGGCGAAGCAGCGCGAGGCGCTGGCGAGTGGTGACGAGCGCTATCTGCCCGCCCGTGACAAGGGGCCGGTACGCCGCTTCGTCCGCGACTTCGTCGACTCGCGCTTCTGCATGGCCGAGTTCTTCCTGCCGCTCGCGGTGGTGATCCTCGTACTGAGCATGATCAGGGTCGGCGCCCTCCAGAACATCGCGCTGCTGCTCTGGCTCGGTGTGATCGTGCTGATCGTCATCGACTCGATCGGGCTCTGGTTCCGGCTGAAGAAGCAGCTCGCCGAGCACTTCCCGGACACCCCGAAGCGTGGTGCGGTGGCCTACGGCCTGATGCGTACGCTCCAGATGCGCCGACTGCGGCTGCCGAAGCCGCAGGTCAAGCGCGGAGAGCGGCCCTGAGCACGGACGTCTCCGGCCGCGCGGCAGGCTCGGCCGACCGGCCGGCCACCCGTGGCGCGCTGCGTCATGTCGTCCGGCAGGAACTCGTCGCGCGCCAGCTCGACGAGCAGATCGCCGGCCGCTTCCCGGTGGGGCAGCGGCTGCGCGTCCTGGATGTCGGCATGGGACAGGGCACCCAGGCCCTGCGTCTGGCGCGCGCCGGACACACGGTCACCGGGCTGGAGTCGGACGCCGCGCTGCTCACCACGGCGCGTACGGCGCTCGCCGACGAGCCCGCGGGCATACGCGAGCGGGTCAGACTGATCGAGGCCGACGGCCTGGAGACCGGGGTGCACTTCCTCCCCGGCAGCTTCGACGTGGTCCTCTGCCACGGCGTGCTGATGTACGCCGACGAGCGGGACGCGCTGCTCGCGGGGCTGGCGAGGATGCTGGCACCGGGCGGCCTGCTGTCGCTGCTCGTACGCAACGGGGACACCCTGGCCCTGCGGCCCGGCCTGGCCGGGGACTGGGCGGGGGCGCTGGACTCCTTCGACACGGACACCTATGTCAACCGGCTGGGGCTGCGGGTACGCGCGGACCGGCTCGGGGCGCTGACCGCCACGCTGGCGGGGATCGCCGCGCCGCTGCACGCCTGGTACGGCGTACGCGTCTTCACGGACGGCGCGGCCGGGGACGCGGAACCACCGGCCGGGGAGGAACTGGAACGGCTGCTGGCCCTGGAGGACCGGGCGGGGCGCACCGAGCCGTACCGCAGGGTCGCCGCGCTGCTGCACCTGTGCGGCGTGCGCGGCTAGGCGCTGACCACATGACCCGGCCGGGGAGTCGGTCAGGTGACAGGCCCCCGGACGCGTCCTCACGGTCGTGAGCAGCAGCGCGAGCAGCATAGAGAGCGGCGGCACAGCCGGCGCACCCGAGACGGCCCGGCTCTCCGCCGGGGAGACCTGGCGGGCCCTGTACCGGCACTTCCGGCCGCACCGCCGGATCGTGGCCCTCGGCGCGTTCCTGGCGCTGATCGGCGCGGCGAGCGGACTGGCCCAGCCACTCGCCGCCAAGGCCCTGGTCGAGCGGCTCGGTGAGGACGGCTCGGTCACCGGCATCCTGCTGGTGCTCACGGGGCTGGTGGTGTTCGGTACGGCGATCGAGGCGCTCGCCTCGTACCTCCTGGAGCGGACCGCGGAGTCCGTCGTCCTGGCCGCCCGCCGCACCCTGATCGGGCGGCTGCTGCGGCTGCGGCTGCCCGAGGTGGAGCGGACCCAGCCGGGCGATCTGATGTCCCGGGTCACCTCGGACACCACCCTGCTGCGCGCGGTGACGACCCAGTCGATCGTCTCGGCGGGCACCGGCGGGCTCGCGTTCCTGGCGACCGTCGTGCTGATGGGCGTGATGGACGTGGTGCTGCTCGGGGTGACGCTGGGGGTGATCGTGGTGATCGGCTCCGCCGTGGCCCTGGTCATGCCCAGGATCTCGCGGGCGACGAGACGGTCGCAGGAGGCGGTCGGCCATATATCCACCGTGCTGGAGCGGGCCTTCGGCGCGTTCCGTACGGTCAAGGCGTCGGGCGCGGAGGAGCGCGAGGCGGCCGTGGTGGAGGCGGCGGCCAAGGACGCGTGGCGGCATGGCGTACGGGCCGCGAAATGGCAGTCGCTGGCCGGGTCCTCGGTCGGACTGGCCGTCCAGGTGTCGTTCCTGGCGGTGCTGGGGATCGGCGGGGCGCGGGTGGCCTCGGGGGCCATCTCCATCTCGACGCTGATCGCGTTCCTGCTGTTCCTGTTCTATCTGATGGATCCGGTGTCGAAGCTGGTGCAGGCGGTGACGCAGTACCAGGTGGGATCGGCGGCCGTCGCCAGGATCGCGGAGGCGGAGCGGCTGGAGACGGAGGTCCTGGAACCGGCGGCCGACCAGGCGGCAACAGCCGGGCGGCACGACGGAGGTGCGGCCACCGTCGTCTTCGAGGACGTCACCTTCCGGTACCGCGAAGAGCTTCCGTACGTCCATCACGGTGTCTCCTTCGAGATCCCCGGCCCCGGGATGACGGCCTTCGTCGGCCCCTCGGGCGCGGGCAAGACGACCGTCTTCGGGCTGATCGAACGGTTCTACGAGGCGACCGGTGGCCGGGTTCTGGTCGACGGCAGGGACGTACGCGACTGGCCGCTGCCCGAACTGCGCGCCACGATCGGCTATGTCGAGCAGGACGCGCCGGTGCTGGCCGGGACGCTGCGCGAGAATCTGGTCTTCGCCGCCCCCGACGCCACCGACGAGCGGATCCGCGAAGTGCTGGTGCGGGCCAGGCTGGACGGGCTCGTGGAGCGGCTGCCGGACGGTCTGGAGACGCTGGTCGGCCATCGCGGCTCGAAGCTGTCGGGCGGTGAGCGCCAGCGCGTGGCGATCGCGCGGGCGCTGCTGCGCGGGCCCCGGCTGCTGCTCCTGGACGAGGCGACGTCCCAGCTGGACGCGGTCAACGAGCTGGCGCTGCGGGACGCGGTGGCGGAGGCGGCCCGGGAGGTGACGGTGCTGGTGGTGGCGCACCGGCTGTCGACGGTGACGCTCGCGGACCGCATCGTGGTGATGGACGCGGGCAAGGTGCGGGCGGTGGGCACGCATGACGAGCTGGTGGCGAACGATCCGCTGTACGGGGAACTGGCGGCCACCCAGTTCCTGGCGGCGGCGCGCTGAGTACCGCGACGGTGTCTCCGCCTGCCGGGCCCCTGATCGGCGGTGCACCGCAGGCCACACCGATAGGACAAACGGGATACTCCGGGCATGGATGTTTCCCTTCACCGCCGCCGCGCCCGCCGGCCGCTGCTGCCTCTGACCGCCGCGATCTGTGCGGCGGCGCTGGCCGGCGGCTGCGCCGGCCCCGGCACCCCGGGCTCCCGTATGTCGAACCCCGACACCACGACCCAGGCGGCGGCCATGCGGCGCGCCGGCAACGATCTGCAGACCGCCTACGAGACGGCGATCAGGAATGTGCTGCCCTCGGTCGTCCAGATCCAGGCCGGGAACAATCTGGGGTCGGGCGTCGCCTACGACGGACAGGGCCACATCGTCACCAACGCCCATGTCGTCGGCAAACAGCGGACCTTCTCGGTCACCGTGGCCAACAGCGAGCAGCTTCTCGGGGCCAAGCTCGTCTCCAGCTTCCCCCAGCAGGATCTGGCCGTCATCAAGCTCGACAAAGTCCCGGCGGGGCTGAAGGCCGCCAAGTTCGGCGAGACCTCGGCGGTCGCGGTCGGTCAGATCGTGCTGGCCATGGGGTCACCGCTGGGGCTGTCGGGCAGCGTCACCCAGGGCATCGTCTCGGCGGTCGGACGGACCGTCAGCGAGGCCTCCTCGGGCGGCGGTACGGGTGCCACCATCGCCAACATGGTGCAGACGTCCGCCGCGATCAACCCGGGCAACAGCGGGGGCGCGCTGGTCAATCTGAACAGCGAGGTGATCGGCATCCCGACACTGGCCGCGACCGATCAGCAGCTGGGCAACAGCGCCGCGCCCGGTATCGGCTTCGCGATCCCGGCGTCGATGGTGAAGACGGTCGCCGACCAGATCATCAAGAACGGCCGGGTCATCGACTCGGGCCGGGCGGCCCTGGGCATCAGCGGCCGTACCGTACTCGGCCCCGACTTCCAGCCGGCCGGCGTCGCGGTCGTCACGGCCCCGAGGGGCGGCGCCGCGGCCAAGGCGGGGATCGAGCCCGGGGACATCATCACCAAGATCGACGGCGCCCCCGTCACGACGATCACCTCGCTGTCCGAGGAACTCGCCTCGGACAAGCCGGGTCAGAAGATCAAGGTGACCTTCACGCGGGGCGGTGCGACAAAGACCGTGGAGGTCACGCTCGGCGAGATGTAGGCGCCCTACGAGCACCCGGACGCCCGCGGACCGCTCCGCGGGCGCCCGCACGCGTACGGTCAGCTCTCCTCGGCCCGCAGGCTCATCGGACCGTAGATCTTGGCACCGTCCTCGAACAGCGTGACCTGCTCCGCGCCCCCCGCGAGGAGCTCCTTCCACGCCTCGCCGACCCACGACTCGGCGTCCCCCTGCGTCGTGAACTCCTCCGGCTCCACCGCCGGCGGGACCTCCGTCCCGTCGGCCTTCTCGAACCGCCACGTCCACGCCATGTGCGCCTCCCAGGTCCCGCGGAACTGATCGATTTCCTGCCCGCAGCGTAGCCGGGCGCGCACCGTGAGCGGTGACACGGGAGGATCAACCCCGTGGAACTGACTCTGCTCGGCACCGGAGCCCCCGCGGGACTCCCCCGCCCCCACTGCCCCTGCGCCGCCTGCGCGACCGCCCGCGGCGAGCGCGCCCGCGCCGCGACCGCGCTGCTGGTGGACGGCGTCCTGCTGCTGGACCTCACCCCGGGGGCCGCGCTCGCCGCGGCCCGCGCCGCGCACTCCCTCGCGGGCGTACGGCAGGTCCTGCTGAGCCATCCGCACGACGGTCCCGCTGTGGAGCTGCCCGCCGGACTGCCCACGGCGGGCCGCGTGGCGGACGGCCGGGTCCTGACGCTGCTCAGCGGGCACCGGGTACGGGCGGTGCCGATGGACGCGCCGGGTACGGGGTACGAGGTGACGTCGTCCGGCGGCCAGCGGCTGCTGTATCTGCCGCCGGGCGGGGCGCCCGCCGGTCTCTCACCGGAGAACGGCCGGGCCGCGGTCCCGTACGACATGGTCGCCGCCGATGTGGTGGGCCGGCCCGACGCGGTGGCGCGGCTGCGGGCTGCCGGTGCGATCGGGCCCGACACCGATGTCGTCGCCGTCCACCTCGACCACGATGTGCCGCCCGGCGCGGAACTGGACCGGCGGCTGGCGGCGGCGGGCGCGCGGGCCGTCCCCGACGGGACGACGCTGACGGTCGGCGCGTACCACCCGGTGCCCGAGGTGCCGCGGCGCACGCTGGTGACCGGCGGCGCGCGCTCGGGCAAGTCCTGGGAGGCGGAGCGGCGGCTCGCGGCGTTTCCGGGGGTGCTGTACGTGGCGACGGGCGGCGGCCGCGAGGGCGACCCGGAGTGGGACGCCCGGGTCCGCGCGCACCGCGAGCGCCGGCCGGCGTCCTGGCGCACGGAGGAGACCTGCGACCTCGTCCCGCTGCTCGCGGCGGAGGGGCCACCGCTGCTGATCGACTGCCTGTCGCTGTGGCTGACGGACGCGATGGACCGGGTGAACGCGTGGGACGACGCGGCGTGGGCGGCGGGGGGCGAGAAGGCGCTGCGGGAGCGGACGGGGGCGCTGGTGGCGGCGGTGCGGGCTACGCGGCGAACGGTGGTGGCGGTGACGAACGAGGTGGGGGCGGGGGTGGTGCCGGGGACGGTGTCGGGGAGGCGGTTCCGGGACGAGCTGGGGAGGCTGAACGCGGGGGTGGCGGGGGAGTGTGAGGGGGTGCTGCTGGTGGTGGCGGGCCAAGCGGTGACGCTGCGCTGAGCAGGCGGTGTGGGGGGCGTTTCGGTTGCGGTTGTCGTGGCTGGTGCGGTGCGCCGTCCGGCGGGGGGCGTGGTTGCGGGTTGCGGTCGCGTCGTTGTGGGCCGGGGGCCGGGGCGGTGCGCCATCCGGCGGGGGCACGGGTGCGTCGTCGTGGTGCGGGGGCCGGGGGCCGGGGCGGTGCGCCATCCGGCGGGGGCGTCGTCGTGGTGCGGGGGCCGGGGGCCGGGGCCTCCGGAGGTACATGTCCGGACGGCATGATTTACGGCGCGACTCTGGCCACAGTTGGGATGCGGGCGTTCGCGCGCCACAAATCACGCTTTAGTGTCCGGACACGCACCTCCTCCGACCCCGGCCCCCTCCCGCCGGTGGTCCCCGCAACCCTGCGCCCTGGCTCGGGCCGGGGGCGGGTGCGACCCGGTGGGTCCCGCCAACCCGCCTCCCCTGCTGAGGGTTGGGGCGGGTGCGGCCCTGTGGCCCCAGCCATGCCCCGCCTCGGCAGGGGTGAGTGGGCGAGTGCGTGATGGTTCGCCCGCCTCGCGCCCGGACGCGTGGGTCGGTGGCGGGAGGGGGTCGGGGTCGGAGGAGGTGCGTGTCCGGACGTAAAGCGTCGCAGCTCGCGCGAAGCGCGGTGAGGAAAGCAGTCC
>NZ_JOEI01000036.1 GCF_000718095.1 Streptomyces scopuliridis RB72
AGGTGCGTGTCCGGACGTAAAGCGTCGCAGCTCGCGCGAAGCGCGGTGAGGAAAGCAGTCCGGACACGGACCTCCGGAGGCCCCGGCACCCGGCACCACGACGACGCACCCGCACCCGTGCCCCCGCCGGACGGCGCACCGCACCCCGAACCCCGCCGGACGGCGCACCGCACCCCGAACCCCGCCGGACGGCGCACCACACCACGACCCCCCGCCGGGAGGCGCACCCCACCCACGCCCCCCGCCGGACAGCGCCCCGCCGTAAGCTGGACGCCCAATCCCACCGCACCCCACCAGCCACTTCTCACCCGCCCCGCCCAAGGAGCCCCCGCCCCCATGCCCGAGCACGCCGAGCACCCGCACCCCGCCTACCCCGTCGGACTCCGCCTCGCCGGGCGCCGCGTTGTCGTCGTCGGCGGCGGGCAGGTCGCGCAGCGCCGGCTGCCCGCGCTCATCGCGGCCGGCGCGGACATCGTGCTGGTGTCGCCCTCCGCGAAAGCCTCCGTCGAGGCCATGGCGGCGGCCGGCGAGATCCGGTGGGAGCGCCGCCGTTACGAAGAGGGCGACCTCGCCGATGCCTGGTACGTCCTCGTCGCGTCCAGCGACGAGGACGCCAACCGCACCGCGTCCGCCGAGGCCGAGCGCCTCCGCGTCTGGTGCGTACGCAGCGACGACGCGGACGCCGCCACCGCCTGGACGCCCGCCACGGGCCGCAGCGAGGGCCTCACCGTCGCCGTGCTCAGCGGGCGCGACCCGCGTCGCTCCGCCGCCGTGCGGGACACCATCGTCGAGGGGCTGCGCGACGGCACGCTCGCCGCCCCGCACCGTCGCAGCCGTACCCCCGGCGTCGCCCTCGTCGGCGGCGGCCCCGGCGACCCCGACCTGATCACCGTGCGCGGCCGCAGGCTCCTCGCCGAGGCGGATGTCGTGATCGCCGACCGTCTCGGCCCGCGCGATCTGCTGGACGAACTGCCGCCGCACGTCGAGGTGATCGACGCCGCGAAGATCCCGTACGGCCGCGCCATGGCCCAGGAGGCGATCAACGAGGCGCTGATCGAGCACGCGAAGGCGGGCAAGGCCGTGGTCCGGCTGAAGGGCGGCGACCCGTTCGTGTTCGGGCGGGGTATGGAGGAGGCGCACGCGCTGGCCGCGGCCGGTATCCCGTGCACCGTCGTGCCCGGTATCTCCAGCTCCATCAGCGTGCCGGGCGCGGTCGGAATCCCCGTCACGCACCGGGGGGTCGCCCATGAGTTCACCGTGGTCAGCGGCCATGTCGCCCCCGACGACGACCGCTCGCTCGTCGACTGGGCCGCGCTCGCCCGGCTCCGTGGGACGCTCGTCCTGCTGATGGCCGTGGACAAGATCGGCACGATCGCCCGGGCGCTCGTGGAGCACGGCAAGGCCCCTGAGACCCCGGTCGCCCTGGTGCAGGAGGGCACCACGGCGACCCAGCGACGGGTGGACGCCACGCTCGCGACGGTCGCGGAGGTCGTGCGGACCGAGGAGGTCCGGCCCCCGGCCGTCATCGTCATCGGCGATGTCGTCGCCCTGGGGGACGGCACGTAGGGCCTGTCCTGGCCGTCCGTCCCGCACACCCACCACCCGACAAGGCAGTGTCACCCCGTGGCTGAACTCATCACCGTCGACGACCCCGACGACCCGCGCCTGCGCGACTACACCGGTCTGACCGATGTCGAGCTGCGCCGCAGGCGCGAGCCCGCCGAAGGGCTGTTCATCGCCGAGGGCGAGAAGGTCATCCGCCGGGCCGGGCAGGCCGGCTACCCGATGCGGTCGATGCTGCTCTCGGCCAAGTGGGTCGACACCATGCGGGACATCATCGACGAGGTCACGGCCCCGGTGTACGCGGTCAGTCCCGAGCTGGCGGAACGGGTCACCGGCTACCACGTGCACCGCGGCGCCCTCGCCTCCATGGCCCGTAAACCGCTGCCCACGGTGGACGAGGTGCTGCGTACGGCCCGCCGCGTCGCCGTCATGGAGGCGGTCAACGACCACACCAACATCGGCGCGATCTTCCGCAGCGCCGCCGCCCTCGGTATGGACGCCGTCCTGCTCTCCCCGGACTGCGCGGACCCGCTCTACCGCCGCTCGGTGAAGGTCTCGATGGGCGCGGTGTTCTCCGTGCCGTACGCCCGGCTCGACGGCTGGCCCCGGGCGCTGGACTCCGTACGGAAGGCGGGCTTCCGGCTGCTGGCGCTCACCCCCGACGAGCGGGCGGTCCCGATGGACGAGGCCGCTCCGCACCGGCTGGAGCGTGTCGCGCTGATGCTGGGCGCGGAGGGCGCGGGGCTGTCCGGGCGGGCGCTCGACGCCGCCGACACCTGGGTCCGTATCCCCATGGCGCACGGCGTGGACTCGCTGAACGTCGGCGCGGCGGCGGCGGTCGCCTTCTACGCGGTCACGACGGGCCGCCCGGAGAGCTGACCCGGCGATCGCACGGGGTACGGCTCAGAGCTGCTGGGCCGCCGCGATGCCCAGCGCGACGATCAGGGTCACGACGACGAAGACGATCAGTCGCTGCCGCAGCAGGCGCGGGTTGGCGGGGCGCAGCTTGCCCGAGCTCGTCCGGGGACCGGGCTTCGGCCGGCCGCTGCCCGTACGGGAGGCACCACGGGCCTGCGGGGGGCGCGGCGAGCCGTTGCGGGGGGAGGAACCGCCGGTACGGGGAGAGGAGCCCGAACTCCGGGAAGGCCCGGGACGCGACGCCGGGCCGCCCGGCGCACGGCTCGGCGCGCCGTGGTCGGCGGTCCGCTCCGTGTAACGCTCGGTCAGCCGGCCGGTCGGCAGTTCCTGTCCGTTCCGGGTCCGCTGTACGGGCGGCCGGCTGTCCGACAGCCCCTGGGCCTCGCGCGCCGCGATCTCCTTGAGCCGCATCGAGAGCTGGAGCGTGCTGGGACGTTCCTCCGGGTCCTTGGCCAGACAGGCCCGCACCAGCGGCGCGAGCGCGTCCGGCATCCCGTGGAGATGCGCCTCCTCGTGGACCACCCGGTAGAGCATGACCTCGGAACTGCCGTGCCCGAACGGGGAATCGGCGGTCGCCGCGTACGCCAGCGTGGCGCCCAGCGAGAACACGTCCGTGGCCGGGGTGACCGCCGCCCCGCGCACCTGCTCCGGGGCGAGGAAGCCGGGCGACCCGACCGCCGTACCGACATGCGTCAGCGTGCTCGCGCCCGTCGCCCAGGCGATGCCGAAATCGATGATGCGCGGGCCCTTGGGCGAGAGCAGGATGTTCGACGGCTTGAGATCGCGGTGCACGACGCCCGCCTCGTGCACGGCCACCAGCCCCTCGGAGAGCGCGGCCCCCACCGAGGCGACCTCGGCCGCCGAGAGGGGGCCCTCCTCGTTGACCTTGTCGTGCAGCGAGGGGCCCGGCACGTACTGGGTGGCGAACCACGGGCGGTCCGCGTCGAGATCCGCGGCCACCAGCCGTGCCGTACAGCCGCCCCGGATCCGCCGCGCGGCGGAGACCTCGCGGGCGAACCGCGACCGGAACTCCTGATCCTCGGCCAGATCCGGCCGGATCACCTTCAGCGCGACCCGCTGACCGCGCCGGTCGGAGCCCAGATATACGACCCCCATCCCGCCGGCACCCAGCCGCCGGTGGATCCTGAACGAACCGACGACACGCGGGTCCTCGCGCCGGAGCCGCATCATCGCCATGTCCATCCCCGCTGCCCGGTCGTCCGTGTGACGTGGCACAGCTTACGTACCCGCGCCTCAGCGCGCTCATAGGCCGCGCCCTCGCGCACGGACCGATTGTCAGTGCTGGGTGGGAAACTTGAGTGGTGGTCAGGGGAGTGGCGGAGCCCAGGTCCTCCGGCCCGTGCGTGATCTCAAAGGTCTGACGCAGAAGGGGGATTGGATCGTGAAGGGTGACCGGGTGGAGATAGTCGTGGACGCGGGGGACACGACACGGACCTACGAAGTGGTGGCGAGCCGGGCGGGCCGCAGGGTGGAGACCGCGGTGCGCCGGGGAGTGGTGGAAGTGAGCGAAGTCACCCGCGGCGGAGGGGTGGTCAGAACGGCGCGGTTCATGGCCACGCGGGTCCTCGCGCTGGTCGAGCAGCCGGTGCCCCGGGAGGACTCCTCGGAGCGCTCCGCCCAGCGGTCCGCGGAGCGTCCCTTCCGGGATGACCCCGGGTCCTGGACCCGTCTCTCCACCCAGGGGAGTACATGACGGCCGTCCGGCTCATCCTCCGGGAGGCCCGGCAATCGGTACGCGGGCATGACGACCGGGGGGCGGCGGATCCCTAATGTTGAGGTCAAGCGGCGGGTGCAGCACTCGTCCCCCGAGCTCAGACACTCGCCGCTCTCGGAACAGGACAGGAGAGGGACCATGGCGGACACGGCATCGCGGGCGATGATCCGCACGCAGGGACGCAAGGCGTTCGCCGCGTTCGGCGGGCGCCGGTCCGGCACCCGCCACCCCCTGGTGGCGACCGCCATGGTCCTTCCTCTGGCAGCCCTGCTGGTGGTCGTCTTCGGCGGCTGGGAAGCAGTGGTGACACAAGCGTCGTCCGTGGGCGTGATGCTGGGGCGCTGAGCGGCGCTTCGGATCCGGGAGAGCGGCCCGGGTCGGGGACATCCGGCCAACAACCCCGTGGGGACGGGGGTGCGGCGGACGGCAGCGTTTGGCCGGTCAGCTGGGGAGCTGACCGGCCATCGCGCTGTCCGGGCCCGCCGCCGTACGCTCGCCACGGAACACCACGCATCCGGGGGGCCTCCGTGACCACATCCGTCGTACGCGCCCTGGGCCGTGTCGCCCGTGACACCGCCCATCCGGCGGTGCGCGCGGCGGACCCGGCGGGCTGCCGGGCCTGCGGCGAGAGCACCGTGCTCGCCGACCGGCCGGACGGGACGGTCGTACGGCACGGCGAGGTCGTCGCCAAGGCCCATGCCGACGGTACGGACCCGGCCGGGCACCGCGTCAGGCTCGCCGTCGCCGCGCATCCCCTGCTCGCCGGGGTTCTGCTGCCGCCGCTTCCGGCCGCCGCCGAGGAGGTAAGCGGCCGGCCGGTGACCGCGTGGCCGTACGGCACCCCGGTCGACCCCAACGACCCCGACGCCGCCCCCTGGGAGCAGGCCGGCACGCTCCTCGCCCGGCTGCACGCCCTGCCGCTCGCGGCCCTGTCCGAAGCCGTAGCCGTGGAGAGAGCCGTAGCAGGTCCCGGCCCCCGGCTGCCGGACATGCGGGGGCCCGCCAAAGCCGCCCGCGCTGTCGCCCGGATGCGCGCCGCGGGACCGCACCCCGCCGCCGTTCCCGTGGAGCGCGCCTGGCAGCGCCTGCCCGCCTGGGCGCGTGGCGAGGCGCGCGCGCCGGGACCGTACGCCCTGTGCCACGGCGATCTGCATCTGGGCCAGCTCGTACGCCACCCGGCCCCCGACGGCCCCTGGCTGCTCATCGACATCGACGACCTCGGACTCGGCGACCCGGCCTGGGACTTGGGCCGCCCCGCCGCCTGGTACGCCGCCGGACTGCTGCCGCCCGAGACCTGGCTGCGCTTCCTCGGCGCCTACCGGTCCGCGCACGGCCCCGCCGTGCCCGCCGCCCGCGACGCGGATCCCTGGCCCCGGCTGGATGTCCCGGCCCGCGCCCTCACCGTGCAGACCGCCGCGCTGGCCCTCGCCAAGTCGACCGCGGAGGGCCGGGATCCGGATGACGTCGAGCTGCTGATGATCGACGCCTGCGCCCGGATCGCCGACCTCGCAACCGAGTTCACGCCCGGGGCGTCGTCGTAGGGTGAGGCCACAGACGAACCCACGGCCGCCGGGAGCGTGTTACGGCGTGCCGGACGAATGGCGAGGAGCGAGCCGACCATGCAGTGTCCCAAGTGCCACGCGGCGATGCACACATACAACCGCAACGGTGTCCAGATAGAGCAGTGCAGCGGCTGCCGGGGGATCTTCCTCGACTACGGCGAGCTGGAGTCCCTGACCCGCCTGGAGTCTCAGTGGTCGCAGCAGGCGCCGCCCGTACAGCAGGCCCCGCCCCCGCCTCCGCAGGCGTACCCCGCCGCCCCCGCCCCCGCCTGGGGCGCGCCGCAGCACGGTGGTGGCCACTACGGAGGTCACCACGGCGGGCACCACCGCCAGAAGAGCTTCGGACGGATGCTCTTCTCCTCCTGAGACACGACTCAGGCGCACGACCGCTGACGCACACGACGAAGCCCCCGGCCATGGAGACGGCCGGGGGCTTCGGGCGGTGCGCGATACTGGGATTGAACCAGTGACCTCTTCCGTGTCAGGGAAGCGCTCTCCCGCTGAGCTAATCGCGCGGGTGGGTCCTGCGTGTGCTGCGTGCGCGATACTGGGATTGAACCAGTGACCTCTTCCGTGTCAGGGAAGCGCTCTCCCGCTGAGCTAATCGCGCGGGAATCCAGAAGGATCCAGTGGACGATACTGGGATTGAACCAGTGACCTCTTCCGTGTCAGGGAAGCGCTCTCCCGCTGAGCTAATCGTCCTTGGAGGTGGAGACGGGATTTGAACCCGTGTAGACGGCTTTGCAGGCCGTTGCCTCGCCTCTCGGCCACTCCACCAGGAGTACGGGGGCTCGGGAAGGATCCCCCATATTCGAGCGGACGACCAGGTTCGAACTGGCGACCTCAACCTTGGCAAGGTTGCGCTCTACCAACTGAGCTACGTCCGCGTATCGTTTCCGGGCCCACCCGTACGGCCCGGCGACGTGTTGAACTCTAGCGGATTCCGGGGCCAGCACAAAAACGCGTTTCCGCAGCGTGCTGGGGTGCGTTCGCCGTACGTTCAGCCCGGAGCGGCTCAACGGCGGCTGTTCTAGACTCGCAAGCGTGCACGACCTCGCTCCTTTGGCCCGCTTCGGCGGCCTTGTCGCCTCGGGTCTGCGGGATGTCACCCATGATCCGGAAGCGCTCGACTCCGCCGGGTTCTGGGCCGTCGCCGCGGACTTCGAGGGCCGTCTCACCTGCGCGCGCTTCGATGACGTACGCGCCGAGCCGGTGCCCGGCCCGGTCCCGGGACAGTGGCGTGGGCCCGCCGCCGGTGACTGGACGTCGTCGCTCGACCGCGAGGCGTACACCAAGGGTGTCCGCCGGATCCGCGAGTACATCGCGGCGGGCGATGTGTACCAGGTCAATCTCTGCCGGGTGCTCTCCGCGCCGCTGCCCGATCCGGACGCGGCCGATGTCGACGCGCTGACGGCGCTGCTCGCGCGCGACAACCCCGCCCCGTACGCCGGAACGATCCGGCTGCCCGCGCATGGCGTGGAGATCGCGACCGCCTCGCCCGAGCTGTATCTGAGCACGGCCGGCCGTACCGTCGAGTCCGGTCCGATCAAGGGCACCGCCCGCACCGAGGACGAACTGCTGGAGAAGGACCACGCCGAGAACGTGATGATCGTGGACCTCGTCCGCAATGACCTCGGCCGCGTCTGCGCCACCGGTTCCGTGACGGTCCCCGCGCTCTGCGCGGTCGAGCCGCACCCCGGCCTCGTCCATCTCGTCTCGACCGTACGGGGCGAGCTCGCCCAGAAGGCCGGCTGGCCGGAGCTGCTGCCCGCCACGTTCCCGCCCGGCTCGGTCAGCGGCGCCCCCAAGTCCAGCGCCCTGCGGATCATCGAGGAGCTGGAGACCGCCCCGCGCGGCCCCTACTGCGGCGGTATCGGCTGGGTCGACGCCGACCGCGGCACGGCCGCGCTGGCCGTCGGGATCCGTACCTTCTGGATCGACCGCGACGCGGCCCCCGGACCCGTCCTGCGCTTCGGCGCCGGAGCGGGCATCACCTGGGGATCCGATCCCGAGGGGGAGTGGGCGGAGACCGAGCTGAAGGCCGCCCGGCTGCTCGCGATAGCGTCGGGTGCGTACGAAGCGAGCGGAAGGACCGGGTAGATGAAGATCTGGGTCAACGGTGGACTGCACGCGGCCGAAGGCGCCTTGGTGTCCGTGCTCGATCATGGACTGACCGTGGGGGACGGCATCTTCGAGACGGTCAAGACCGTCCACGGCCGGCCCTTCGCCCTCACCCGCCATCTGGACCGGCTGAGCCGCTCGGCCCGCGGGCTCGGGCTGCCCGAACCGGATCTCGACGAGGTGCGCCGCGCCTGCGCGGCCGTGCTCGACGCCAACCCGGTGGACCTGGGGCGGCTGCGGATCACCTACACCGGCGGACTCTCCCCGCTCGGCTCCGACCGGGGCGAGGCGGGGCCGACCCTGGTGGTCGCCGTCGGCGGGACGAAGCGCCGCCCCGACACCACCGCCGCCATCACCGTCCCGTGGACGCGCAACGAGCGCGGCGCCGTGACCGGCCTCAAGACCACCTCGTACGCGGAGAATGTCGTCGCCCTCGCGCGGGCGCGCGAGCACGGCGCGAGCGAGGCGCTCTTCGCCAATACGGTCGGCGCGCTCTGCGAGGGCACGGGCTCCAACGTCTTCGTCGTCCTCGACGGCGAGTTGCACACCCCGCCGCTCGCGTCCGGCTGTCTCGCCGGCATCACCCGGGCCCTGACGGCCGAGTGGTGCGGTGCCCATGAGACGGATCTGCCGCTGGACGTCCTGGAGCGCGCGGACGAGATCTTCCTGACCTCCACGCTGCGCGACGTACAGGCCGTCCACCGTCTCGACGACCGTCAACTGCCCGCCGCCCCGGGGCCGGTGACCACCAAGGCGATGCGCGTCTTCGAGGAGCGGGCCGGCGCCGACCTGGATCCCTGAGGCCCGGTGGGCGGCGCGACCGGTCCGAAAAACGGATGACTCCGCGCCGCACGACGGGTACAACTCCCCTGATGACCACCACTCTGCGGCCGACCGGGCCGCTTCAGCAGGCCGACGACGGCGAGAAGTCACGCTCCTACGAGGTCTGCGTGAACAGCCGCCGCGTCGGCACGATCGAGCTCGCCACGGACCCCGGTTTCGGGCACAGGGCCGGGATCATCCAGGCCCTGCGCATCGATGAACCCGACCGCAGGCGCGGCCGGGGCACCGTCGCCGCGCTCGCCGCCGAGGAGGTGCTGCGCGGCTGGGGCTGCGGCCAGGTGCTGGCCTCCGTACCGCCCGACGCGGAGCCCGCGCTCCGCCTGCTGGAGTCCCTCGGCTACACCGAGCGCAGCCGCAACATGGACAAGGCGGTGCCGCCCCGCGCTCCGGAGCTCCCGGCGGATGTCGAGGGCCGTCCGATGAGCGAAGCGGAGTACGAGACCTGGGAGGCACAAGCCTTCGACGACTACGTGCGCAGTTGGATGGCCCGGGGCGCGTCGGCGGAGGAGGCCCGCGCCAAGGCGGAGGCCAGCCGCCGCGAGAACCTCCCCGAGGGCCTGGCCACCCCCGGCGTCTCGATCAGCGTCCTGGTCCACGCGGGAACCGTCGTCGGCCATGTATGGGTCGCCCCGCGCGAGGTGCGGCCCGGCGAGTGGGGTTCGTGGGTGTACGACGTGGCGGTGGCCGAGGACCAGCGTGGCAAGGGCTACGGCCGCGCGCTGATGCTGCTCGCCGAGCGGGCGGCGCTGGAGACCGGGGACAGCCTGCTGGGGCTGCATGTGTTCGCGAACAACACCCCGGCGGTCCGGCTGTACGAATCGCTCCAGTACGCCACCACGAGCCGCAACTTCTTCAAACAGCTGCTCTGAGCGCCGCCCAGGACGACACTAAGCGCTCGCCAGCAGCCGGTCCGCGATCTCCTCGATGCGCCCGCGCAGCCCCTCCTGGCTCTTGCCGCCGTCCAGCCGCTCGTCGCCGATGACGTACGTGGGGGTGCCGGTGACCCCGATCGCCTTGCCCTCGGCCTGGTCGGCGTCGACGGCCAGGAGATGCCGGCCGTCGATCAGCGCGGTGTCGAACTCCTCGGCGTCCAGCCCCAGCTCGCCCGCCACCTCCAGTAGGACCGGCTCCCCCTTGGCGGACAGCTCTGCCGCCCTGGCCAGTACAGCTTCGATGTACGGCCAGCCGCGCCCCTGCTCCGCGGCTTCCTCGGCTGCCTGCGCGGCGGCGTACGCGTGCTTGTGCTTCTCCAGGGGGAAGTGCCGCAGCCGCGCCTCCAGCCGGTCCCCGTAGCGGGCGCGCAGCGCGCGCAGATCGTCCAGGGCCCGGTGGCAGTCGGGGCACTCAAGGTCGCACCAGACGTCGAGGACGACGGGGCGGGTGGTGGTGGAGTCGTTCATGGGGCCAGTCTTCCAGCCCGCCGTACCCCCGGCCGACCGGGACCTGGGGAGGACACCGTCCCCGAGATCTCCCCCAGATCCGCCCGGCCCCGCCCCGCACCGTGGCCCCGACCCGGTCGCGAGGTGCACGATAGAGAGCGAGAAGTGTTCGGCCGATGACGCGCCCTGCCTGGAGGACCTGATGATTGCCGAGACCATTTGCTCCGCGGTGTCAGCAGCGGGCCTGGGCATCGCCGCGATCACGGCGTACCGGAAGCGCTTCCTCGCCGCGGCGCGCATCGCCGCCTACTCGCTGGTGCCGGTCGCGCTGGCGATGACGGGCATCGTGAAGTGGGCCGCCAACACGGCGTTCAGCCCGATGGCGTGGGCGGGCTTCGGGGTACTCGCGGTGGCGTGGCTGCTCTTCATGACCACCCGGGCCGTGGAGCGCCGGCGCGGCGGCACGCGCAAGGAGCGCAGAGCCGCGGCGAAGGCCGCGCGCCAGGGAGCCGCGGTCGAACCCGCCGCGTCCGCGCCCTCACTGGGCCCCGGCGCCCGGCCGGCCGCTCAGCCCAAGGCCAAGCAGCCCGCGGCGAAGCCGGCCGACGACTTCAGCGACATCGAGGCCATCCTCAAGAAGCACGGCATCTGAGCCAAGAAGCACGGCATCTGAGCCCTGCGGCCGTCTCTCGCGGCCGACCGGAGCGCTCTCCCCGTTTCCGCGAGTGCGGGGCAGCATCGCAGGTGAGACGGGATTCGGCGGGATTTCGGGGATGTTTTCCACGGAATATGATGAACTCCCGCCCCGAGAACGCGTGTTGGTCAACAGCCCGGTTCGGGGTACGTCATGATCGCCCCGAGATGCTCGATACCTCACGGGGTGAACCCCCCGCACCCACCGATGAGCAGCGCGGTTGTCTGTACGCGCTCTCCCAGCCGCCGTTGATGATCTTCCTGGCGGTGATCGGCTCGCTGCTGCTGATGGCGGCCGTGCACGATCTCTTTCTGCTGTGAGCGCCGTCAGCCGGCCGCCGCTTCCTTGCGGCGGGCCCGGTACGCGGCCACATGCAGTCGGTTGCCGCAGGTGCGGCTGTCGCAGTAACGGCGCGAGCGGTTCCGCGACAGGTCGACGAACGCGTGCCCGCAGTCCGGGGCCTCGCAGCGGCGCAGCCGTTCCTGTTCCCCGGCCACGACCATGAACGCCAGTGCCATGCCGCAGTCGGCGGCGAGATGATCGGCCACGGAGGCGCCCGGAGCGAAGTAGTGCACATGCCAGTCGTAGCCGTCGTGATCGGTCAGCTGCGGCGTCGTCCCCGCGGCGGCGACCAGCTGATTGATCAGATCGGCGGCGGAGCGCGCGTCCGGCGCCGCGAAGACCTCCGCGAACCGGGCCCGTACGTTCAGTACGGCCCGCAGATCGCGGTTGCCGAGATCACCCACCCCGCTGATGTCATGGCTCCGTACGAAGCCGTACAGCGCCTCGACGTCCCCGAGCCCGTCCGTACCGCCGACGCCGCCCGAATCCTCCTGCGGTGCGGTGTTCACCAGATCGACGACCGTGTCGAGTGCGATCCGGGTGTCGTGTGGAATCAGCACGATCCGCTCCCTGGCCTGCCGCGGGCCGGTGCCCGCCGAATCCCGCCGACTTTAGTCCCTGCCCGCGCCGGACGGGGCACGGTCGGGACGCACCGGCGCCGTCGTCGCGGTGGGTTCCGCGGCGACGGCGCCGGTGTCCTCCGTATGCGGTTGTCCGCGCGGCGCCGTCTCCCCGAGTCGGACGGCGCCGTGCAGCTCTCTGCCTGGCTCAGCTCTCGGCCAGGATGTGTGAGAGCTCCGTATCGAGATCGAAGTGACGATGCTCGGTGCCGGGTGGCACCGCGGCGTCGGTCCGCTTGAGGAACGACTCCAGGGCCCGCGCCGGGGCCTCGAGCAGGGCTTCGCCCTCTGGGGAGCTCAGAGCGATGCAGACGACGCCCTGACCGTGACTGCGGGACGGCCAGACTCGGACGTCGCCGGTGCCGGTGGGCCGGTGCAGCCCCTCGGCGAGAAGGTCGCGGGCGAAGACCCACTCGACCGTCTCTTCGGCTCCGGTGTGGAAGGTGGCGTGCACGGCATAGGGATCGGCCGTGTCATACCGGAGGCCCGCGGGTACAGGCAGTGAGGACTCGCTCGATACAACGAGGCGCAGGTGCAGCTCGCAGCTGACCGTGGTGTTCATAAGCGCCAGGGCCTTTCGCTCAGTGTGCGCTCGGGGATTCGCACGTCGGCGAAATCGACATGCCACCTACGGTGCCGTTGTAAACCCCTCTGTCTGTTTTGTGATTCTTCGGGTAGCTCGTACGGCGGTGTGTGACTTCGGGTTATACGGCCATTCCAGTGATGCGGGCGATTCCGGTAGGTTGGGGCCCATGCATGCGCAGAGTGACGAGCGGGGGCATGTCGTGGTGCCGACGGCCGAGCGCCCCGTGCCGGGGGACGTGGCGGAGGGTGTGACGGAGGATCCGGAGCGTGAGCTCGGGTCCCGTGCGCCCCGGTTCATCAAGGCGTCGCGGACGCTCCATCTGAGCTGGCAGGTCGGCGTGTTCGTCGTCGGCCTGGCGGTGGTGGTCGCGGGCGTCTTCATGCTCGTGCTGCCGGGGCCCGGCTGGCTGGTGATCTTCGGCGGCATGGCGATCTGGGCGACCGAGTTCGTCTGGGCGCAGCTGGTGCTGCGCTGGACCCGGCGCAAGGTCACCGAGGCGGCCCAGAAGGCCCTGGACCCGAAGGTCCGGCGGCGCAACATCATCCTCACCACCGTCGGTCTGGTGATCATCGCCGTGCTGGTCGGGATCTACCTCTGGAAGTTCGGGATCGTCATGCCCTGGAAGATCGACCAGTGACCCGGAACGCGTCCGGGGACGCCGCTGACATGGGGTAATGTGTGCGGTGCGTCCGGGCGATTAGCTCAGTGGGAGAGCGCTTCGTTCACACCGAAGAGGTCACTGGTTCGAACCCAGTATCGCCCACCCGGAAGCGAGGCTCCGAAGACCGGCAAGGTCTTCGGAGCCTCGGCCGTTTCCCCGTTCACCGCATCCGGCCCAGCGTTCTGCGCAGCCGGCGGGCCTCCCGCAGACGCTGTTCGTACGTGGCCCCGACCGCGAGGAGCAGCAGCCCGGCGAGGGCCGGCGGCAGCCAGCGCGGCAGTACGCCCACCATCTGCGCGACGTACGGCGCCAGCTCGTGCAGCGCGTCCAGGGCGAGCGCCGCACCGCCCAGCACCAGCGGCGCCTGGAGCCGCAGCCGGGCCCCGGCGAGGGTGAGCGCCAGCGCCGCGAGACCCAGCAGCAGCGGCCTCGGCCAGTCCGGGTCGCCCCAGGCCGCCAGCAGGCTCGGCAGCAGCGTCGCCGCCAGCCCCGGGCCGTACGCCGTCCACGACGAGGCTTCCGGGTCGCCCCGGCGCCGCAGCAGCCCGACGGCGAGAGCGGGCACCGTCACCGGCAGCGTGTACGCCTCGGGCGCCGACACGCCGGACGAGGCCAGCCGTACCCATGTGGCGAGCACGAAGAGCGCGGTCGCGGCGTACCCGGCCACCCGCCGCCGCTCGGCCCGTACCGCCGTGCCCGCCGCGATCACCCCGCACAGCGCGAGCACCAGCGCCAGCACGGGCGCCCGGCCCGAGGCGAGGACCACGGCGAGGACTCCGGCACCGGCGGCGGTCAGTTCGATCGGGGGCGCCACCGGATGACGGCGCAGCCGGGCGCCCAGCAGCGCCACGGCGGCGGGTACGGCGAGAAGTGCCAGGGCGGTGTGCTCGGCGGGCAGCCCGGCCGCCGAGCAGGCCGCGGCCACCAGCGCGGTCGCGTACCCGACAGCCACACAGGCGAGGAGCGCGCGCACCGGGCGTGAAGCCCCCTGGGTGCCCGCTGCGGCGCCTCGCGCGCGTACGGTCTCCACGGCTACGGCCGTCCCCGTGAACAGCGCGCAGAGCGCCACGAGCGCCGTCACCGTCGCGGTCCGGGTGGCGAGGGACAGCAGCGCCACGGAGACCGAGCCCGCCAGGGCGCAGACCAGCGCGGTGACCGTCACCACGCTGCCCACCGGAGCGCGCGGGCGCACGACGACCGCCAGCAGGACCGCCGTCAGCACCAGGGGCACCGCCACCGCCGCCGGATACCCCAGGTCCAGCGCGGGCGGCGCCACCAGAACGGCGGCCCAGCCGAGGGCGACAGCACCGCAGACCGCCGGAACGCGCCACTGCCGCCCGCCGCCGGAAGGCAGCAGGCGGTACGCGGTCGCCGCCACTCCGGCCGCGATCAGCAGCACCAGCGGGGCCGTCGGCTGCTCCGGCCAGGGAAGATCCACACCGAACGCCGCACGCGCGCCGCCCGGAGCGCCCGTCCAGATCGCGCTGATCCGGCTCAGCGCGCCCAGCAGCACCACGGCGAGCGCAGGCAGCGTCCACAGGACCGAGGCCGCCGTCACCGCCCCCGCCGCGCCGGCCAGACCCCGTACCACCGCGCGCGGCAGCCGGGTCCGTACGACCGTCAGCAGCGCGACCCCGCACAGCAGATACCCGAGCACGGCCCAGCCGTCCGGCACGGCCGCACGGATCACACCGCCGGCCGCCGCGACCGCCGCCAGGCCCGCCACCACCGCGCACGCGGGCGCCATGTCGCTCGCGCGCCACGCCACGAACAGCCCGAGCGCCGACGCCGCGAGCAGCAGCCCGCCGGGCCCGGCCGCGGCGAGTGGTGTCCCGGCCGTCAACGACAGCGAACCACCCGTCAGCAGCGCCGCTCCCGCCGTCACACAGGCGGCGACGACCGCGACGGTCCGTACGGCGCCCGGCTTCAGCCGCAGGGCGAGCGCCGTGTCGAGCGCGGCCGTCGTCAGCAGCGCCCAGGCCGTCGTCAGCGCGGACGCCTCGATGGCCAGCGAGCCGAGGAACAGCGGGAGTTGGGCCGTCACCACCGCTACGGGCAGCGGCAGCCGGAGCCGGCCGAGCGCCGATCCGTACCCGGCCCAGAGCGCGGCGAGCACGGCGCCGGCGCCCGCCGTATAGCGGAGGCCGTCCGTCCGGGGAAGCGCCACCTCATGGAGCGCGTACGCGTCGAGCACCATCAGCGCCAGTCCGAACGCGGCCACCGCCTCCGCGGTCGAGGCGAGCCCCCGGCGCAGCAGCACCGCCGGAACCGCCAGCGCCGCGACCGTGATGACCGTCAGCACCGCCGCCCGGCCGCCCACGCTCAGATGACCCCAGCTGACCAGAGTGAACGCGATCGCGGCGACGGTCAGCAGCATCCCGCCCAGCGCGAGCAGCACATTCTGCGCACTCGGCGGGGGTATCTCCTCGGCGGGGAGCGGGGCGGGTGACGGCTCCGAGCCGGGCGGGACCGGGGGCGCGTACGGCCACGGCGGCGGCGCGGACCGCGCCAGAAGACTCAGCAGCTGCGTCCTGCGTGCCAGCAACTGGCCCCTGCGCGCGTCGAGTCGGACCAGCTCCTGGTCGATCATCGCCAGCTCCTGGGCGGGCGGCGGAATGTTCTCCATGGACAGGGAGTGTGTCCGGCGCCACACGGTCCGCCATCGGTGCGCGTACTCAGATACGGGGGTGAGTACGCCGCATTCGGTTTGAAGGAAGCCCGCGAGGGCCTGTATGGTTCAGTCCGTTCCCGGGCGATTAGCTCAGTGGGAGAGCGCTTCGTTCACACCGAAGAGGTCACTGGTTCGAACCCAGTATCGCCCACCGGGAAAGGCCGGTCCGTCGATGACGGACCGGCCTTCGCGCGTTCCGGCCTCCATGGGGACGACCTTCCGGATCAGGCTGCCTCGGCGGGCAGTTCGGGCCGCAGGGGCCAGGCCGGATCCGTCGATTCCTCGCCGCCACGCGAGAACCAGGTCTGCTGGCCCCGGGTCTGCGCCGCGTGCCAGACGGCCTGGAGCGTGTGCAGCTCCGTGGCGCTCAGCCGCTCCATCCGCGCGGAGAAGCGCCGTCCGACCGCGCGCACGACGTCGAGCGCCGCCTGCGCGGCCAGTTCGCCACCGGTCGCGTCGCGCACCCCGTCCAGCTCGATCTCGTAATGGGCACAGAGATCCGCGAGCGTACGGCCGCCCTTGCGGTAACGGTCCAGATGGTTGTCGAGGACCAAGGGGTCCAGCACACACAGCGGTACGTTCTGTAAACACTCGGCGAGGGACGAGGCGCGGTGGCGGCGCAGTTCACGGTCGAGGACCGTCAGATCGAACGGCGCGTCCATCACCACGAGCGGCCGGCCCGACGCGCACTGCCCGGCCAGCGCCCGCGCCATCTCGTCCAGCGCCGGCGCCGGCCAGCGGCCGTTGCGATGCAGAAAGTCATCGGTGAGCCCGTGCACCTCGGTGGCGGCCGGGGGCACGGGCACACCGGGATCGATCAGCCAGCGCGTCACCCGCGGCCGGGCGCCCGCCACGTCCTGGACGACCAGAGCGGCCGAAACGATCCGGTCCTCCTCGACGTCCACCCCCGTCGTCTCGGTGTCGAATGCGGCCAGCGGCCCTTCGTACCAACACGTCATTCCCGAACTCCTCGCGCATGAGCGGCAGATGTTCCAGCTCTGCCCGAAAAGGGGATACCCGGACAGGTCGTGCGGTACGCGCCGTGTCCAGTGGGCGCCGTACGGTGACCGGACCGCCGACGGGACCGCCCCGGGCCGTCCGCCGGCCTCCCGGCAAACCGTTTCGCGCGCGGTCCTCCGGGCTCGGTACGATTCAGAACGCGCAGTATCCGCTGTCGCGCCCCGTGAGTCAGGAGAGACCGGTGTCAGACGTCCGTGTGATCATCCAACGCGATTCCGAGCGGGAAGAGCGCGTGGTGACGACGGGCACTACGGCGGCCGAGCTCTTCCCTGGTGAGCGCACCGTGATCGCCGCGCGCGTGGGCGGCGAGCTGAAGGACCTCGCGTACGAGATCGGTGAGGGCGAGGTCGTCGAGCCCGTCGAGATCTCCTCCGAGGACGGCCTGGCCATCCTGCGCCACTCCACCGCGCATGTCATGGCGCAGGCCGTGCAGGAGCTGCACCCCGAGGCCAAGCTGGGCATCGGCCCGCCGGTCAAGGACGGCTTCTACTACGACTTCGACGTCGCGACCCCCTTCACCCCCGATGACCTCAAGGCCATCGAGAAGAAGATGCAGGAGATCCAGAAGCGCGGGCAGCGCTTCTCGCGCCGTGTCGTCACCGACGAGGCGGCCCGCGAGGAGCTGGCGGCCGAGCCGTACAAGCTGGAGCTCATCGGCATCAAGGGCGCCGCCTCCACCGACGACGGCGCGGATGTCGAGGTGGGCGGCGGCGAGCTGACCATCTACGACAACCTGGACGCCAAGACCGGCGAGCTGTGCTGGAAGGACCTCTGCCGGGGCCCGCACCTGCCCACCACCCGCAATATCCCGGCGTTCAAGCTGATGCGGAACGCCGCCGCGTACTGGCGGGGCAGCGAGAAGAACCCGATGCTCCAGCGCATCTACGGCACCGCGTGGCCGTCGAAGGAGGAGCTGAAGGCGCATCTGGAGTTCCTCGCCGAGGCCGAGAAGCGCGACCACCGCAAGCTCGGCAGTGAGCTGGATCTGTTCTCCTTCCCCGACGAGGTCGGCTCGGGCCTCGCGGTCTTCCACCCCAAGGGCGGCGTCATCCGCCGGGCGATGGAGGACTACTCGCGCCGCCGGCACGAGGAGGAAGGGTACGAGTTCGTCTACACGCCCCACGCCACCAAGGGGAAGCTCTTCGAGAAGTCCGGGCACCTGGACTGGTACGCCGACGGCATGTACCCGCCCATGCAGCTCGACGAGGGCGTGGACTACTACCTCAAGCCCATGAACTGCCCGATGCACAACCTGATCTTCGACGCGCGGGGCCGGTCCTACCGTGAGCTGCCGCTGCGGCTGTTCGAGTTCGGGACGGTCTACCGGTACGAGAAGTCGGGCGTCGTGCACGGACTGACCCGGGCCCGCGGCTTCACCCAGGACGACGCGCACATCTACTGCACCAAGGAGCAGATGGCGGACGAGCTGGACTCGACGCTCACCTTCGTGCTGAACCTGCTGCGCGACTACGGTCTGACCGACTTCTATCTGGAGCTGTCCACCAAGGACCCGGAGAAGTTCGTCGGCACGGACGAGGCGTGGGAAGAGGCCACCGAGGTCCTGCGCGCGGTGGCCGAGAAGCAGGGCCTGCCGCTGACCCCCGACCCGGGCGGCGCCGCGTTCTACGGTCCGAAGATCTCGGTGCAGGCGCGGGACGCCATCGGCCGTACGTGGCAGATGTCGACCGTGCAGCTGGACTTCAACCTGCCTGAGCGCTTCAACCTGGAGTACACCTCGCCGGACGGGTCCAAGCAGCGTCCCGTCATGATCCACCGCGCGCTGTTCGGCTCCATCGAGCGCTTCTTCGCGGTGCTCCTTGAGCACTACGCGGGCGCGTTCCCGGCGTGGCTGGCGCCGGTGCAGGCGACGGGCATCCCGATCGGCGACGCGCACATCCCGTACCTCCAGGAGTTCGCCAAGGCGGCGCGGGCCAGGGGGCTGCGGGTCGAGGTGGACTCGTCGTCCGACCGTATGCAGAAGAAGATCAGGAACGCGCAGAAGCAGAAGGTTCCGTTCATGATCATCGCGGGCGACGAGGACATGGCCAACGGCGCCGTCTCCTTCCGCTACCGCGACGGTTCGCAGGAGAACGGGATCCCCGTCGACGAGGCCATCGCGAAGATCGCCAAGGTCGTGGACGAGCGCGCCCAGATCTGAGGCCGCGGTCAGGTCCGGGACATCAGGAAGGGGCCCCCGGGGAGCGATCGCTCCCCGGGGGCCCCTCCTTGTCCTCCTTGCCGAAGACCTGGATCAGCCAGGACGAGAACGAACCGGTCACCGCGCCGAGCAGCGCCAGCCCGCACGCCATCAGGAACACCGCGTACACCCGGCCGAGCGGCGTCACGGGCGTCACATCGCCGTAGCCGACGGTGGTGATCGCCGAGCAGGCCCACCAGACCGAGTCGCCGAACGTGGTGATCGTGGCCCCCGGCGCGTCACGCTCCTGCTGATAGACGGCGAGGGCCGCGGCGAAGCTCAGCAGGACGGACGTGATCCCGGCGTACGCCATGACCCGCCCGTACAGACTGAGCCGGGGGCGGTCCCGGCGCCGTTGGAGCGTCACATACGTGTTCACGATCCGCAGCGGACGCAGCAGCGGCAGCACCAGTACGACGGTGTCCAGCCAGTGCGTACGCACGAATCGGAGACCCTCGCCGCTGAGCACCAGCCGCACTCCGTAGTCCACCACGAAGAGCAGCCAGATCAGCAGGGCCAGGGCCAGCGCGAGGTCGCGCCAGAACGGGTCGGGACTGTGGTTCAGGACGCGCACCGCGTAGCAGACGAGGAACAGCATCGAGGCCAGGAGCAGCGGTAACTCCGTACGCCGCTCCCAGCCGAGCAGCCGGTCGGGCCCATTTCGGACATGCATCGCCCCAGCATCGCGGGGGCCCGTCGGGCACGGGCCCGGCGACACGCTCCGCGGGGCCGAAGTCATATGCTGCACAGCATGACGAGTGAGCCGGAGCAGCAGATCGGAGTGGGGACCCAGGACGCGTTCCAGCGCCTGTGGACGCCCCATCGGATGGCCTATATCCAGGGTGAGAACAAGCCCACCGGGCCGGGCGCCGAGGACGGCTGTCCCTTCTGCTCCATCCCGTCCAAGTCCGACGAGGACGGACTGGTGATCGCGCGCGGCGAGCGGGTGTACGCGGTGCTCAACCTCTATCCGTACAACGGCGGGCATCTGATGGTGGTGCCGTTCCGTCATGTCGCCGACTACACGGAGCTGGACGAGGCGGAGACCGCCGAGCTGGGCCTGTTCACCAAGCGGGCGATGACCGCGCTCCGTACGGCGTCCGGGGCGCACGGCTTCAATATCGGGATGAACCAGGGCACGGTGGCCGGAGCCGGGATCGCCGCCCATCTGCACCAGCATGTCGTGCCGCGCTGGGGCGGCGACACCAACTTCATGCCCGTCGTCGGACATACGAAGGTGCTTCCGCAGCTGCTCGCCGACACCCGGGCGATGCTGGCCGACGCCTGGCCGCACAGCCCGTAGGTCCTGTCCGGTCGATCCTTGCGGGTCCGCGAAGATCGACCGGACAGGACCTGGGCGCCGCTACGCGTCGTACGCGTCGACCTTCTTCGGTGACAGGTCCTGCACCGCGCCGAGGAGCGAGGACGCGCGGCTGCTGAAGCGCTCGATGTCCACGCCGTGCTCCTCAAGCACCCGCATCGCCGCGTTGTGCGCCACGCGCAGCACGGGCGTGGCGGCACGCATCGCGTCGTCGGCCATGAAGCGGTGGCGCCAGGGCTGATCGGCCCAGGCGTGCCGCAGGCCGAAGGGCTCGGGCAGCGACAGCTTGCCGCCGAGGAAGTCCAGGACCGGCGGATACCAGCTCAGGGGCGCGCGGACCGCGAGCCGCACCACCTCGCGCGGCTCGACCAGCGGCAGCGTCCGCGAGGTGGTCTCCCAGAACCGGACCGTCTTGGCGACCGTGACGGTCTTGGGCGACGACTTCGTGGTGAACAGGGAGTGCACCGGGCCCAGGGCATGGCCCGTGACCTCGATACGCAAGGTCTCGTGGAGCACGGTGACCGTGATCATCATCGTGATCACCAACTGGCCGTCCCACAGGGTGAACTGGACCCCGAGATAGTGCCGGTTGCCACTGCCGAACTGCTGGTGGTTGCAGATGCGCTGTATCTCATGGCTCTTGACCTGGAACGCCTCGACGTCCTGGCCCTCGGGCCTGGAGACCGAGCCGGCGCCCTCACCGACCGGCGACACGATCCAGTGCTTCACCGAAGGCGTCGGGAAACCACCGGAGTTGAGCGGGCCGCGCTCCAGCAGCTTCATCTGGTCGTGGATCGCCCGTATCACGTCGTAGGCGCGGAACTGGTGGATCTCCTTGCCCGCGTCCTTGGGGACCAGCGCCTCGGCGAGCTGCCAGCTGCCCCAGCGGGTGCCCATGCCCAATATGCCCTTGGGCCCCGCGTAGAAGACCACATTGGACCGCTGCTCGGCGGTGAGCTTCTGCAGGCCCTGGCGGAGCGCCTCGCGGGTGGCGTCGCCCGGGTTCCCCGGCACGGCTTCGGGGATCTTGGCTCCCACGCCGCCACCCGAGAGGAGATCGTCCCAGCGGGTACGCAGATCCTTCGCGGTCGCCTCGCAGATCCGCCTGGCCACCAGCCAGCCGGCGACGGGCGCGATGATCATGCCGCGCAGATACCAGCCGAGGATGCCGTTGAACGGCAGCGCGACCAGAACGATCACGGCCAGGACCGCCACCGCGAGCAGCAGGGCGCCGCCCACCATGCCGGCCCGTTTGTCCTTGGCCCCCGCCAGTGTGCGGCGCAGCTGGAACACCCCGAGCCAGAGCAGCAGTCCGGGCAGGAACAGCACCCCGAACACCACGGTGACGGCGGTGAGTTTGGAGTCACGCTCCTTACGGATACGCGTCGCCGCGAGGGCGTGCTCCACCACGGTCTGCGGCTCCATGCCGAAGGACTGGATCAGCGCGTTACGGCCGCCGCCGAGCATCCGGAGCTGTACGGCACGGGAGAACGCCTCGCCCAGATTCGGCTCGAAGAGCGAGAACTTGCCCTTCGAGACAGTGGACTTGTGCCATTCGTTGTCGGCCTTGAGGATCTCCTCGACCGGGCTGTCCCGGTACGCGGCCGAGGCGAGGGCATGCGTCGCCGCGGTCTGTCCCGCCGAACCCAGGAGCGGGACCTGCGCCCCCGGGCTGAAGTCGAATACGTCGTCCGCCACTGACGCCCCTTCGCCACAAGGATCCGCTGCCGCGGCCGGCATCCCGGCGCGCGTGCCCCGCACACCTGCTGGAGCTGGGCACCTCAGCGTAACCGGGCCGCACCCTCCGCGTCAGGAGACCTGGCGCTCTTTCGCCACACGCGGAGCCCGAAAGCCTGGAACGGGGCAACTCTCCAGCGCCGGAATGGACTTAGACGCTCGCCTCCTCCTGCGCGCGCAGCCTGTCCGCGACCGCGGGCGGCATGGGCTCGTGGCGCGCGTACGACCGGCTGAAGCGGCCCGTGCCGTGCGAAACCGACCGCAGGTCCACCGCGTACCGCCCGATCTCCAGCTCCGGGACCTCGGCCTTCACCAACGTCCTTCCCGGACCGGCCTGTTCGGTGCCGACCACCCGGCCGCGCCGGCCGGACAGATCGCTCATCACCGGACCCACGTACTCGTCGGGGATCAGGACCGCCAACTCGGCGACCGGCTCCAGCAGATGGATGGACGCGTCGCCCGCCGCCTCGCGCAGGGCCAGGGCGCCCGCCGTCTGGAACGCGGCGTCGGAGGAGTCCACCGAGTGGGCCTTGCCGTCCAGCAGCGTGATCCGGACATCGACGAGCGGATGACCCGCCGCGACCCCGCGCGCCGCCTGGAGGCGGATGCCCTTCTCGACGGAGGGAATGAACTGCCGCGGCACCGCGCCGCCCACGACCTTGTCGACGAACTCGATCCCGGACCCCGGAGGCAGCGGCTCCACCTCGATCTCACAGATCGCGAACTGGCCATGGCCACCGGACTGCTTCACATGCCGGCCGCGCCCCGCGGAGCTCTCGCCGAACGTCTCCCGCAGCGCGACCCGGTACGGTACGGCGTCCACCTGCACCCCGTACCGGCTGCGCAGCCGGTCCAGCGCGACCTCCCGATGGGCCTCGCCCAGACACCAGAGCACCACCTGATGGGTGTCCTGGTTCTGTTCGAGCCGCATGGTCGGGTCCTCCGCGACCAGCCGCGCGAGCCCTTGCGAGAGCTTGTCCTCGTCGGCCTTGCTGTGCGCCTCGACGGCCAGCGGCAGCAGCGGATCGGGCATGGTCCAGGGCTCCATCAGGAGCGGATCGTCCTGAGCGGACAGCGTGTCGCCGGTCTCGGCGCGGGACAGCTTCCCGACACAGGCCAGATCACCCGCGACGCAGTGGGCCAGCACGCGCTGTTGCTTGCCGAACGGGGAGGAGAGCGCGCCGATCCGCTCGTCGACGTCGTGATCCTCGTGCCCCCGGTCGGTGAGGCCATGGCCCGAGACATGGACCATCTCGTCCGGCCGCAGGGTGCCGGAGAAGACCCGTACGAGAGAGATCCTGCCGACGTACGGGTCCGAGGCGGTCTTGACCACCTCGGCGACCAGCGGGCCCTGCGGATCGCAGTGGATCTCCGGGCGCGGGGTGCCCCGCGGGGTCGTCACGGCGGGGGCCGGCCGCTCCAGCGGGGTCGGGAAGCCGCTGGCGATCAGATCGAGCATCTCGACCGTACCCAGGCCCTGCCTGGCACCGGGCGGCGCGGGGGCCGCCGCGAGCACCGGATGGAAGGCGCCGCTCGCCACGGCCTTCTCCAGATCCTCGATCAGCGTCTTGACGTCGATGTCCGCGCCACCGAGGTAGCGGTCCATGAGGGTCTCGTCCTCGCTCTCCGCGATGATCCCCTCGATCAGCCGGTTGCGGGCCTCCTCGATCCGCGGCAGCTCGCCGGGGCCGGGCGGATTCTCCCGGCGCTCCCCGGAGGCGTAGTCGAAGATCTTCCGCGACAGCAGCCCCACGAGCCCGGTGGCCGGAGCGTGCCCGTCGGGGCCCTCGGCGCCGTACACCGGCAGATAGAGCGGCAGTACGGCGTCCGGGTCGTCCCCGCCGAAGATCCGCGCGCAGATCCGGGTCATCTCGTCGAAGCCGGTGCGCGCCGTGTCCAGATGCGTGACGACGATCGCGCGCGGCATCCCGACCGCCGCGCACTCGTCCCAGACCGTACGGGTCGTCCCCGCCACGGCCTCCGCCTCCTGGGCGGCCGACACAACGAAGAGGGCCGCGTCCGCGGCCCGCAGCCCCGCCCTCAGCTCCCCGACGAAATCCGCGTAGCCGGGGGTGTCCAGCAGATTGATTTTGTATCCACCCCATTCCAGGGGTACGAGAGAGAGCTGTACGGAGCGCTGCTGGCGGTGCTCGATCTCGTCGTAGTCCGAGACCGTCGCGCCGTCCTCGACCCGGCCCGCCCGGTTCACCGCACCCGCGGTGAGCGCCAGAGCCTCGACCAAGGTGGTCTTTCCCGAACCGCTGTGGCCCACCAGCACCACGTTCCGTACGGACGCGGGCCGGTCGGCCGCCGGCGCCCTTCCGGCGGCCCCGGGGTGTATATGCGCCTTGTCGCCCATGATTCCTGCCTCCCGATCGTCCACGGTGAGGGGATGGAGAGAGGAGCGGGCCGGGTGAGCCGCGCGGCAGCTCCGGCGAGGCCCGCGGTGGTCCTTCGAGCTTCGCACTCCGGCCATGGTGCGTCCATACGTCGTACCCGGCCGCATGGTGTGGGTGCCCGGGAGTACGGCGCCGGGGTCCTGGCTACGATGGGCCAGGTCCTGTCCAAAGGCCCACGGAGACCCACCGGACAGGGCCCAGCCGGTGGCCGTCGGGGCCACTCGGCCCACCGAACCTCGGGAAGGCCATGCTGAACAAGTACGCGCGTGCATTCTTCACGCGTGTCCTCACACCGTTCGCCGCATTTCTGCTCCGCCGCGGAGTCAGTCCGGATGCGGTCACGCTCATCGGTACGGCCGGAGTGATGGCGGGTGCGCTGGTCTTCTTCCCTCGCGGGGAGTTCTTCTGGGGCACCATCGTCATCACCGTCTTCGTCTTCTCCGATCTCATCGACGGCAATATGGCCAGGCAGGCCGGGATCTCCAGCCGCTGGGGCGCTTTCCTGGACTCGACCCTCGACCGGGTCGCGGACGGCGCGATCTTCGCCGGTTTCGCGCTCTGGTACGCGGGCACGGGCGACAACAACGCGCTGTGCGCCGTCGCGATCTTCTGTCTGGCCAGCGGCCAGGTCGTCTCGTACACCAAGGCCCGGGGCGAGTCCATCGGGCTGCCGGTGGCCGTCAACGGACTGGTCGAGCGCGCCGAGCGGCTGGTCATCTCGCTGGTCGCGGCCGGTCTCGCCGGACTGCACGGCTTCGGGGTCCCCGGCATCGAGATCCTGCTGCCGATCGCTCTGTGGATCGTCGCCGTGGGCAGCCTGGTCACACTCGGCCAGCGCGTCGTCACGGTACGCCGCGAGTCCGCCGAGGCCGACGCCGCGGCCGGCTCACGGGGCAGCGGGGCCACCTCATGAGCGGGGCGCGCGACCGCGTGACCGACGCGCTGTACGGGCTCGGCTGGGGCACGGTCAAGAAGCTCCCGGAGCCCGTGGCCACGGCCCTCGGCCGGACCATCGCGGACACCGTGTGGAAGCGGCGCGGGCCGAGCGTGCTGCGCCTCGAATCCAATCTCGCGCGTGTGGTGCCCGACGCGGGGCCCGAGCGGCTCGCCGCGCTCTCCAAGGCCGGGATGCGCTCGTACATGCGCTACTGGATGGAGTCCTTCCGGCTGCCGGCCTGGAGCAAGGAACGGGTGCGCGCGGGCGTCGAGATCAAGGACATCGACCTGCTGATGGACGGACTCGCCTCCGGACGCGGCGTTGTGCTGGCCCTGCCGCACATGGCCAACTGGGACCTGGCGGGAGCGTGGCTCACCCGCGGGCAGGGGGTGCCCTTCACGACGGTCGCCGAGCGGCTCAAGCCCGAGACGCTGTACGACCGGTTCGTCGCCTACCGCGAGAGCCTGGGCATGGAGGTCCTGCCGCACACCGGCGGCTCCGCCTTCGGCCGGCTCGCGCGCCGGCTGCGGAGCGGCGGTCTGGTCTGCCTGGTCGCCGACCGCGATCTGTCGTCGTCCGGTGTCGAGGTCGACTTCTTCGGGGACGCCACGCGGATGCCGGCGGGACCCGCGCTGCTCGCCCAGCAGACCGGGGCGCTGCTGATGCCGGCGGCGCTCTGGTTCGACGATTCGACGGTCATGCGGGGACGCGTGTACCCGGCGATCGAGGTGCCGGAGACAGGTACCCGCGCCGAGAAGACGTCTGTGATGACACAGGCGATGGCCGACGCCTTCGCCGACGGAATCGCCGAACACCCGGAGGACTGGCACATGCTGCAACGGCTGTGGCTCAAGGACCTGGAGCGGGGGCCCGAGTGAGGATCGGCATCGTCTGCCCGTACTCGTGGGACGTACCGGGCGGCGTCCAGTTCCACATCAGGGACCTGGCGGAACATCTGATCCGGCTCGGACACGAGGTGTCCGTACTGGCCCCCGCGGACGACGAGACCCCGCTCCCGCCGTACGTCGTCTCGGCCGGCCGCGCCGTACCCGTCCCGTACAACGGCTCGGTCGCCCGGCTGAACTTCGGCTTCCTCTCGGCCGCGCGGGTACGGCGCTGGCTGCACGACGGCGCCTTCGACGTGATCCATATCCATGAGCCGACCGCGCCGTCACTGGGGCTGCTCACCTGCTGGGCCGCGCAGGGCCCCATCGTCGCCACGTTCCACACGTCGAACCCGCGGTCGCGGGCGATGATCGCGGCGTACCCGATCCTCCAGCCGGCACTGGAGAAGATCAGCGCGCGGATCGCCGTGAGCGAGTACGCGCGGCGGACGCTGGTGGAGCATCTGGGCGGCGACGCCGTGGTCATCCCGAACGGCGTCGACGTCGACTTCTTCGCCAAGGCCGAGGCCAATCCGGCCTGGCAGGGGCGCACCATCGGCTTCATCGGCCGGATCGACGAGCCGCGCAAGGGCCTGCCGGTGCTGATGAACGCCCTCCCGAAGATCCTCGCCGTCTACCCGGAGACGCGGCTGCTGGTGGCGGGGCGCGGGGACGAGAAGGAGGCCGTGGAGTCGCTTCCCAAGGAGATGCGGGAGCGCGTCGAGTTCCTCGGGATGGTCAGCGACGAGGACAAGGCGCGGCTGCTGCGCAGCGTCGACCTGTACGTCGCCCCCAACACGGGCGGCGAGAGCTTCGGCATCATCCTCGTCGAGGCGCTCTCGGCGGGCGCGGCGGTACTGGCGAGCGACCTGGACGCGTTCGCCCAGGTCCTGGACCAGGGCGCGGCGGGCGAACTGTTCACCAACGAGGACGCGGACGCGCTGGCGGGGGCGGCGGTACGGCTGCTGGGCGACGCGGAGAGGCGCGCGGAGCTGCGGGAGCGGGGGAGTGCGCATGTGCGGCGCTTCGACTGGTCGACGGTGGGGGCGGACATTCTGGCGGTGTACGAGACGGTGACGGACGGGGCGGCGTCGGTGGCAACGGACGAACGCACGGGGCTGCGTGGCCGCCTGTGGCGTCGGGGCGAGAGCGGTGGCCCGACCTCGGGGTCGAGCGACGCGCTCTTCTCGGGCGGGTAGGGGTCCGTTTCGGCGGGGCCCGGTTTCCGGGTGCGGGTTATTGCCGGGTGGCGCGGTGCGCCTCCGGCGGGGGGTCGTGGTCCTGGGTGCGTTTTGGCTGGGGCCGGTGGTCCGGGTGCGGGTTGTTGCCGGGTGGCGCTCCGGGGCTCGCGCCCGGGACGGCATGATTTACGGCGCGCAGCTGGCCTGACGATGGGTTCGGGCGTTCGTGCGCACCAACCCCTTGCCCCCAGCTGGGCGGTGGGTCGCGGGGGACCACCGGCGGGAGGGGGTCGGGGTCGGAGGAGGTGCGTGTCCGGACGTAAAGCGTCGCAGCTCGCGCGAAGCGCGGTGAGGAAAGCAGTCCGGACACCAGCACGGCGCGACCCGCACCACAACGCACCCCGCACCCCGCCGGACGGCGCACCGCACCCCCACACCACGACCCCCCGCCGGGAGGCGCACCGCACCCCACCACGACCCCCAGCCGGGAGGCGATACCGTGGCGCCGTGATCGAGACCCTTATCTGGATCGTCGTCGCCGTCGTCGCGATCGGCCTCTACCTCAGCTGGACCGCCGGCCGCCTCGACCGCCTCCACGCCCGCATCGACGCCGCCCGCGCCGCCCTCGACGCCCAGTTGCTGCGGCGCGCCTCGGTCACTCAGGAGCTGGCCTCATCCGGCGTGCTCGATCCCGCCGCGTCGATCGTCCTGTATCAGGCCGCGCACGCCGCCCGGCAGGCCGAGGAGGAGCAGCGCGAGGTCGCCGAGAGCGAGTTGAGTCAGGCGCTGCGGGCCGTCTTCGGGGAGACCGCGCAGGTCGAGGCGGTGCAGGCCGCCCCCGGGGGCGAGGACGCCGCCGGGGAGCTGGCCGCCGCGGTACGGCGCGTACCCATGGCGCGGCGGTTCCACAACGACTCCGTACGCGCGGCCCGCGCACTGCGGCGGCACCGCAAGGTCCGCTGGTTCCGGCTCGCCGGCCACGCGCCGTTTCCGCTCGCGTTCGAGATGGACGACGAGCCGCCGGTCGCGCTGGCCGACCGGCCGGGTTCCTGAGCACGCGAAACGAGCCACCGCCTCTTCATTGGCCCTTGCTGTGGACTGGTTCCGGGGCGTTTTCTGGGGTGTCACTTCCCCATCCTTTTCAGCCAGTGAGGTCGCTCCGTGTCCACCACGCTTCCCACCGTTCCCCAGTCCCCCGAGACCGGCACCGCGCGCGTGAAGCGCGGTATGGCCGAGCAGCTCAAGGGGGGTGTGATCATGGACGTCGTCACGCCGGAGCAGGCGAAGATCGCCGAGGACGCCGGCGCGGTCGCCGTGATGGCGCTGGAGCGGGTGCCCGCCGATATCCGTAAGGACGGCGGCGTCGCCCGGATGTCCGACCCGGACATGATCGAGGGCATCATCGACGCGGTCTCGATCCCGGTGATGGCCAAGTCCCGGATCGGTCACTTCGTCGAGGCCCAGGTCCTGCAGTCGCTCGGCGTGGACTACATCGATGAGTCCGAGGTGCTGACCCCGGCCGACGAGGTCAACCACTCCGACAAGTGGGCGTTCACGACGCCCTTCGTCTGCGGTGCCACCAACCTGGGCGAGGCGCTGCGCCGGATCGGCGAGGGCGCGGCGATGATCCGCTCCAAGGGCGAGGCGGGCACCGGCAATGTCGTGGAGGCCGTCCGGCATCTGCGGCAGATCAAGAACGAGATCGCCCGGCTGCGCGGGTTCGACAACAACGAGCTGTACGCCGCCGCCAAGGAGCTGCGCGCCCCGTACGAGATCGTCAAGGAGGTCGCGGCGCTCGGCAAGCTGCCGGTGGTGCTGTTCTCCGCGGGCGGTGTCGCCACCCCCGCCGACGCCGCGCTGATGCGCCAGCTCGGCGCAGAGGGCGTCTTCGTCGGGTCCGGCATCTTCAAGTCCGGTGACCCGGCCAAGCGCGCCGCGGCGATCGTGAAGGCCACCACCTTCTACGACGACCCGAAGGTCATCGCGGAGGCGTCCCGCAATCTGGGCGAGGCCATGGTCGGCATCAACTGCGACACCCTTCCCGAGGCCGAGCGCTATGCGAACCGTGGCTGGTAACCGGCGATGAACACCCCTGTGATCGGCGTCCTGGCGCTCCAGGGCGACGTCCGGGAACATCTGACGGCCCTGGCGGCGGCGGGAGCCGAGGCCAGGACCGTCAGGCGCCCGGCGGAACTCGACGGCGTCGAGGGGCTGGTGATCCCGGGCGGCGAGTCCACGACGATGTCCAAGCTGGCCGCGCTCTTCGGCATGCTGGAGCCGCTGCGGGAGCGCGTACGGGCCGGGATGCCCGTATACGGCACCTGCGCAGGGATGATCATGCTCGCCGAGAAGATCCTGGATCCGCGCTCCGGCCAGGAGACGGTCGGCGGGATCGACATGATCGTCCGCCGGAACGCCTTCGGCCGGCAGAACGAGTCCTTCGAGGCGGCGGTCGAGGTCGACGGTGTCGAGGGCGGTCCCGTGGAGGGCGTTTTCATTCGCGCCCCCTGGGTCGAATCGGTCGGCGCCGAAGTGCGGGTGCTCGCGGAGTACGGGGGCCATGTCGTCGCCGTACGGCAGGGCAACGCCCTCGCGACCTCGTTCCATCCGGAGCTGACGGGCGACCACAGGCTGCACCGGTTCTTCACCGACATGGTGCGCTCCGCACGGTGACCGGATCCCGGTAGGATCGCTGCCGAACGGAGCAGGATGGGTTACGCGAAGGAGACAGGCAGATGTCCGGCCACTCTAAATGGGCTACGACGAAGCACAAGAAGGCCGTGATCGATGCCAAGCGCGGCAAGCTCTTCGCGAAGCTGATCAAGAACATCGAGGTCGCGGCCCGCACCGGCGGTGCCGATGTCGACGGTAACCCGACCCTCTTCGACGCCATCCAGAAGGCGAAGAAGAGCTCGGTGCCGAACAAGAACATCGACTCGGCCGTCAAGCGCGGCGCCGGCCTGGAGGCCGGTGGCGCCGACTACGAGACGATCATGTACGAGGGATACGGCCCGAACGGTGTCGCGGTGCTCATCGAGTGCCTGACCGACAACCGCAACCGCGCCGCCTCCGACGTCCGCGTGGCCATGACCCGTAACGGTGGTTCGATGGCCGACCCGGGCTCCGTCTCGTATCTCTTCAACCGCAAGGGCGTCGTGATCGTCCCCAAGGGCGAGCTGGGCGAGGACGACGTCCTGGGCGCGGTCCTCGACGCGGGCGCCGAGGAGGTCAACGACCTCGGTGAGTCCTTCGAGGTGCTCAGCGAGGCGACCGACCTGGTCGCGGTCCGCAGCGCGCTCCAGGAGGCGGGTATCGACTACGACTCCGCCGACGCCAACTTCGTCCCGACCATGCAGGTCGAGCTGGACGAGGAGGGCGCGCGCAAGATCTTCAAGCTGATCGACGCCCTGGAGGACAGCGACGACGTGCAGAACGTCTTCGCCAACTTCGATGTCTCGGACGATGTGATGGAGAAGGTCGACGCCTGACGGTCACGACTGACACGGCTTCACCTGACGGGCCGACGGGACACGCCCTCCCGTCGGCCCGTCGCGTTGTCAGTGACGACCGATACTGTGCTGATCAGCGGGAACATTTGACCGAGGGAGGGGGCGCCATGCGGGTGCTGGGAGTTGACCCCGGGCTGACCCGGTGCGGTGTGGGCGTCGTCGAGGGGGTCGCGGGCCGTCCGCTGGCCATGCTCGGCGTCGGCGTGGTCCGTACGCCCGCGGACGCGGAGACCGGCCAACGGCTGGTCGCCATCGAGCAGGGCATCGACGCCTGGCTGGACGAGCACCGGCCCGAACTCGTCGCGGTGGAGCGGGTGTTCGCCCAGCACAATGTGCGTACGGTCATGGGCACCGCGCAGGCAAGCGCGGTCGCCATGCTCTGCGCCTCGCGCCGAGGCATCCCCGTGGCCCTGCACACCCCCAGCGAGGTCAAGGCGGCCATCACCGGCAGCGGCCGTGCGGACAAGACCCAGGTCGGCGCGATGGTGACCCGGCTGCTGCGCCTGGACGCCCCGCCGAAGCCGGCCGACGCCGCCGACGCCCTCGCGCTCGCCATCTGCCATATCTGGCGCGCCCCCGCGCTGAACCGGCTCCAGCAGGCGCAGGCGGCGGCCCGTCCCTCCCGTATCCCCACCACCGCATCCGTACGGAAGGTCACGCGATGATCGCCTTCGTCAGCGGCCCGGTCGCCGCCCTCGCCCCGACCACGGCGGTGGTCGAGGTCGGCGGCGTCGGCATGGCCGTCCAGTGCACGCCCGGCACGCTCGCCGGGCTGCGCGTCGGCCAGGAGGCGAGGCTCGCCACCTCCCTGGTCGTACGGGAGGACTCCCTGACCCTGTACGGCTTCGCGGACGACGACGAGCGCCAGGTCTTCGAGCTGTTGCAGACCGCGAGCGGGGTGGGCCCGAGGCTGGCGCAGGCCATGCTCGCCGTGCACAGCCCGGACGCGCTGCGTATCGCCGTCTCCACGGGCGACGAGAAGGCTCTGACCGCGGTTCCCGGCATCGGCAAGAAGGGCGCCCAGAAGCTGCTGCTCGAACTGAAGGACCGGCTGGGCGAGCCGGTCGGCGCGGCCGGGCGGCAGGGCGTCGGCGCCGCCGTCTCCGCCTCCTGGAGCGACCAGCTGCACGCCGCCCTGATCGGTCTCGGCTATGCCACCCGCGAGGCCGACGACGCGGTCGCGCTGGTCACCCCGCAGGCCGAGGCCGCGCTCGCCGAGGGAGCGCAGCCGCCCGTGCCGCGGCTGCTGCGGGCCGCGCTCCAGAGCCTGAACAGAACGCGTTGAGCCGGCGCAGGCTGCTCCTCCGTGCCGTACTCCGAGGCGCCGTCCAGCGACGCGCCCCTTTCCCGAGGTGAAACAGAGTGAACTGGGACGACACCAGCGGCGGGACGCCGCCGGACGACATCGCCGAGCGGCTCGTCGGCTCGTCCGCCGACGGCGAGGACCAGGCCGTCGAGGCGGCGCTGCGGCCCAAGTCGCTGGGTGAGTTCGTCGGCCAGGAGCGCGTCCGCGAGCAGCTCGACCTGGTGCTGAAGGCGGCCCTGGCGCGTGGCGCGACCGCCGACCACGTACTGCTCTCCGGCGCCCCGGGGCTCGGCAAGACCACCCTCTCCATGATCATCGCGGCCGAGATGAACGCCCCGATCCGGATCACCTCGGGCCCCGCCATCCAGCACGCCGGCGATCTCGCGGCGATCCTCTCCTCCCTCCAGGAGGGCGAGGTCCTCTTCCTGGACGAGATCCACCGGATGTCCAGGCCCGCCGAGGAGATGCTCTACATGGCGATGGAGGACTTCCGGGTCGACGTCATCGTCGGCAAGGGCCCGGGCGCCACCGCCATCCCGCTGGAGCTGCCGCCGTTCACGCTGGTGGGCGCCACCACCCGGGCAGGGCTGCTGCCGCCCCCGCTGCGCGACCGCTTCGGTTTCACCGGTCATATGGAGTTCTACGAGAGCGCCGAGCTGGAGCGCGTGATCCACCGCTCCGCCCACCTCCTCGACCTGGAGATCGACACCGAGGGCGCGGCGGAGATCGCGGGACGCTCCCGCGGCACGCCCCGTATCGCCAACCGGCTGCTGCGCCGCGTACGCGACTACGCGCAGGTCAAGGCGGACGGCGTCATCAACCGCGAGGTGGCCGCCGTGGCCCTCGGGGTCTACGAGGTCGACGCCCGTGGCCTGGACCGGCTCGACCGCGCGGTACTGAAAGCCCTGCTCAAGCTGTTCGGCGGCGGCCCCGTCGGTCTGTCGACCCTGGCGGTGGCCGTGGGGGAGGAGCGTGAGACGGTGGAGGAAGTCGCGGAGCCCTTTCTCGTACGGGAGGGACTGCTCGCCCGCACTCCGCGCGGCCGGGTCGCCACCCCCGCCGCCTGGGCCCACCTGGGACTCGTACCCCCTCAGCAGGCCCCCGGCGCAAGCGGACAACCGGGTCTGTTCGGGGCGTGAGGGCAACGACACTCGCGAGGTCAGGAACCCCGGTGCGATGCTGGGCGTTGTTCCAACGAAGCGGACTCGCTTAGACTCCGCCGATGCCGCCCTTCCGGGTCGGCGTGCCCACCCCCGTATACCAGGCCGCTCGACAGCGCGGTCGTGCGAAGGAAGTTCCCTCCCGTGAGTCTCGTGACCCTCCTCCCCTTCATCGTGCTCATCGGGGCCATGTTCCTGATGACCCGGTCCGCCAAGAAGAAGCAGCAGGCAGCTGCGCAGATGCGCAACGAAATGCAGCCCGGCACCGGCATCCGCACCATCGGTGGCATGTACGCCACCGTCAAGGAGGTGCACGACGACATGGTTCTTCTGGAGGTCGCTCCCGGCGTCCACGCCGTCTACGCCAAGAACGCCATCGGCGCCGTCCTGGACGACGACGAGTACAACCGCATCGTGCACGGCGAGGACGACCTCAAGAGCGACCTCGACGCTCCGGTCGTCCCGGACGACGCCTCCTCGCTGACCGAGACCGACAGCACCCCGGACGACGCCAAGATCGACCTGGGCAAGAAGCCCGAGGCCGACGACGCCGAGCCCAAGGACGGCAAGGCCGACGGCGAGGCCGGCGCGAAGTAGTCCCGACCGTGCAGACGGGCCGCTCAGCGGCCCGTCGCGGCGTACGGTTGCGCTGGAATTCTGCGGGGGCAGGTCCCCACAACACTTCGTGGCCGCTCCGGCGCACACCCGGCGTGGGGCGGTTGGACAGGGAGAAACGAGAAGGTGGCAGCACCTAATAAGGGCCGCAGGCAAGCGGGGTCCCCAGGCAGACCAGGGCGCACCCTGGCACTGTTCCTGATTGCCATGGTCGCCCTCACGGGCGGGATGTTCTGGTCCGGTCATGTCACGCCACGCCTGGGAATCGACCTCGCCGGCGGCACGAGCATCACGCTCCAGGCGAAGAACACGCCGGGCAAGCCGAACGCGATCAACAAGACCAACATGGACACCGCCGTCAGCATCATCGAGCGGCGTGTCAATGGTCTTGGTGTCTCGGAGGCCGAGGTCCAGACCCAGGGCAGCAGCAACATCATCGTCAACATCCCCAAGGGGACGAACGAGAAGCAGGCCCGTGATCAGGTCGGCACCACGGCCCAGCTGTACTTCCGGCCGGTACTGACGGTGGCCGCGGGCGGCCCGGCCGCCCCGCAGCCCTCCACCAGCGGCTCCCCGAGCGGTTCTCCGAGCGGCTCCCCCTCTCCCTCCGCGGGCACCCCGTCGAGCGACCAGTCGGCCGGCAGCCCCGACCCCTCGGCGAGCTCCACCGCTCAGGGCCGTGCCGTAACGGACGCCCTGAAGAAGGACGCGACGCCCTCTCCGGGCACGTCCGCCTCGGACAAGCCCGGCTCCACGCCGAGCCCCGATCCCTCCGCGACGCCCTCCGCCGACCCGGCCACGGCCGCGCTGGAGAAGAAGTTCACGGAGCTGGACTGCACCAACCAGGCCGCGCGCACCAAGGCCAACCAGGGAGCCGCGCCCAAGGACACGATCGTGGCCTGCGGCACGAACTCCGGCGGCGAGTGGGAGAAGTACATCCTCGGCCCCGCCGAGCTGGAGGGCACGGACGTCGACGACGCCAAGGGCGTTCTCGACCCGCAGCGTGGCATGTGGATCGTCACGATGGACTTCAGCAGTGGCGGTACGAAGAAGTTCCAGTCCATCACCGGCAAGCTCTCCCAGCAGCAGCCGCCGATGAACCAGTTCGCCATCGTGCTCGACGGCAATGTCGTCTCGGCGCCCTCGGTGAGCCAGACTCTCGGCGGCAGCGCCGAGATCTCCGGCAGCTTCACCCAGCAGTCCGCCCAGGACCTGGCCAACATCCTGTCGTACGGCGCGCTGCCGCTCTCCTTCCAGGAGCAGAGCGTCACGACGGTCACCGCCGCGCTCGGCGGTGAGCAGCTCCAGGCGGGTCTGATCGCCGGCGCGATCGGCCTCGGTCTGGTGATCATCTACCTGGTGGCCTACTACCGCGGCCTCGCCGGCATCGCGATCCTCAGCCTCGGCGCCTCGGGCATCATGACGTACACGATCATGTCGCTGCTCGGCCCGGGTATCGGCTTCGCGCTGAACCTGCCCGCCGTGTGCGGCGCGATCGTCGCCATCGGTATCACTGCGGACTCGTTCATCGTCTACTTCGAGCGCATCCGCGACGAGATCCGCGAGGGCCGCACGCTCAGGCCCGCCGTCGAGCGCGCCTGGCCGCGCGCCCGGCGCACGATCCTGGTCTCCGACTTCGTCTCGTTCCTCGCCGCCGCCGTGCTGTTCCTCGTCACGGTCGGCAAGGTCCAGGGCTTCGCGTTCACCCTCGGTCTGACCACGCTCCTCGACGTGGTCGTGGTGTTCTTCTTCACCAAGCCGGTGATGACGCTCCTGGCCCGCACGAAGTTCTTCGCCAGCGGTCATCCCTGGTCCGGACTGGACCCGAAGCGGCTCGGCGCCAAGCCCCCGCTGCGCCGCTCCCGCCGTGTCAGCGCTCCCACCGACCCGAAGGAGGCGTGAGATGTCGCGACTCGGCGCACTCGGCGCCCGGCTCTACCGCGGTGAAGTCGGCTACGACTTCATCGGGAAGCGCAAGTTCTGGTACGCGCTCTCGATCCTGATCACCATCACGGCCATCGCGGGCGTGGCGGTGCGCGGCCTCAACATGGGCATCGAGTTCAAGGGCGGTGCCGTCTTCACCATCCCGAGCACGAGCGTCTCCGTGACGCAGGCCCGGACGGACACCGAAAAGGCCTCGGGCCACGACGCGATCGTCCAGAAGCTCGGCAACGGCGGCATGCGCATCCAGGTCACCGAACTGGACACCAAGCAGGCCGACGGCGTGCGGACGCAGCTCGCCAAGGACCTGAAGGTCGACGAGGCGAAGATCAACGCCGAACTCGTCGGTCCGAGCTGGGGCGCGACCATCGCCAACAAGGCCTGGATGGGCCTGGGGATCTTCATGGTCCTGGTGGTGATCTATCTGGCGATCGCCTTCGAATGGCGTATGGCGGTCGCGGCACTGGTCGCCCTGATCCATGACCTCACCATCACCGTCGGTGTGTACGCATTGGTCGGCTTCGAGGTCACCCCCGGTACGGTGATCGGTCTGCTCACCATCCTCGGTTACTCCCTCTATGACACCGTCGTCGTCTTCGACAGTCTCAAGGAGGGGTCGAAGGGGATCACCAAGCAGACCCGGTGGACCTACAGCGAGGTCGCCAACCGCTCGATCAACAGCACGCTGGTGCGTTCCATCAACACCACCGTGGTCGCGCTGCTGCCGGTCGCCGGTCTGCTCTTCATCGGCGGCGGTTTCCTCGGCGCCGGCATGCTGAACGACATCTCGCTCTCGCTCTTCGTCGGCCTCGCCGCCGGTGCGTACTCCTCGATCTTCATCGCCACGCCGCTCGTCGCCGACCTGAAGGAACGCGACCCGCAGATCAAGGCGCTGAAGAAGCGGGTGCTCGCCAAGCGGGCCGCCGCTGCCGCCAAGGGTGAGCCGGCCGACGGCCCCTCGGACAGCGACGACGCCTTCGAGGACGGTCCGGCGGACGTGGTTCCCGGAGCGCCGGCCGCCGCGGTGGCCGGTCAGCGCGGCCGGGGCGGCCGAGGCCGCCCGTCGGGTTCGGGGAGGCGTCGGTGACCGACACCAGTACGCGGGAGCTGCTGCTCAGCCGTATCCGTGATGTCGCGGACTACCCCAAGCCGGGCGTGGTCTTCAAGGACATCACACCGCTGCTGGCCGACCCGAAGGCCTTCACGGCGCTGACCGACGCGCTCGCGGAGCTGTGCGCGAAGCACGGCGCGACGAAGATCGTCGGCCTGGAGGCCCGCGGCTTCATCCTGGCGGCTCCTGTGGCCGTCCGGGCGGGCGTCGGCTTCATCCCCGTACGCAAGGCGGGCAAACTCCCCGGCGCGACGCTGTCGCAGGCGTACGAGCTGGAGTACGGCTCCGCGGAGATCGAGGTCCACGCGGAGGACCTGGACCAGGACGACCGGGTCCTCGTCATCGACGACGTGCTGGCCACCGGCGGTACGGCCGAGGCGTCGCTGGAGCTGGTCCGGCGGGCCGGCGCCGAGGTGGTGGGCGTCGCGGTCCTGATGGAGCTGGGTTTCCTGGGCGGCCGGGCCCGGCTGGAGCCCGCCCTGCGCGGGGCCCCGCTGGAGGCTCTGATCACGCTCTGAGCGGCCTTTCGAGGCATACGGACGGGCACCCGGGAACAACCGGGTGCCCGTCCCGCGTTGTCTGGGCTCCTAGGTCCTGGGGCGAGAGGGACGCCCGAGGTCGATACCATGGAACCTCCGGGCCTGACCGGGGGACCTGGATCCGCACGAGGAGCGCTCTTGCCAGAAGAGGTCCAGCCACTGGCCGCCGCAACGCCCGATCACTCTGCCGAGCAGGCCGCGGCGGCATCGGCCGTGTCGCGGCACAAGGCCGCGGTCGCGGCGGAGGAGAAGGCCGCCCGCGCGTCCGCGGAGACCTCGGACGCGCGCCCCGTGGAGGCGCCCCCGGCGCCCGTGCCTCCCGTGCCCCTGCCCCCCGCGCCCCCGGAGCGCCCCTCCACGCCCGTCAGCGCCCCCAAGCCCGGCCCCGCGGCCGCGCCGCGTTCCGGTGGGTCCTCCAACCGCGTACGGGCCCGGCTCGCCCGGCTCGGGGTGCAGCGCTCGTCGCCGTACAACCCGGTGCTCGAACCGCTCCTGCGGACCGTGCGGGGCAACGACCCCAAGATCGAGACCGCCACGCTCCGCCAGATCGAGCGCGCCTACCAGGTCGCCGAGCGCTGGCACCGCGGTCAGAAGCGCAAGAGCGGCGACCCGTACATCACCCATCCCCTCGCGGTGACGACGATCCTCGCGGAGCTGGGCATGGACCCGGCCACTCTGATGGCGGGTCTGCTGCACGACACCGTCGAGGACACCGAATACGGGCTCGACACCCTGCGCCGCGACTTCGGCGACCAGGTCGCGCTGCTCGTCGACGGCGTCACCAAACTGGACAAGGTCAAGTTCGGTGAGGCCGCGCAGGCCGAGACCGTACGCAAGATGGTCGTCGCCATGGCCAAGGACCCGCGGGTCCTGGTCATCAAGCTCGCCGACCGGCTGCACAACATGCGCACCATGCGCTATCTCAAGCGGGAGAAGCAGGAGAAGAAGGCCCGCGAGACGCTGGAGATCTACGCGCCCCTGGCCCACCGGCTGGGCATGAACACCATCAAGTGGGAGCTGGAGGACCTCGCCTTCGCGATCCTCTACCCGAAGATGTACGACGAGATCGTCCGGCTCGTCGCGGAGCGCGCCCCCAAGCGGGACGAGTATCTGGCCATAGTGACCGACGAGGTCCAGTCGGATCTGCGCGCCGCCCGGATCAAGGCCACCGTCACTGGCCGGCCGAAGCACTACTACAGCGTCTACCAGAAGATGATCGTCCGAGGCCGGGACTTCGCGGAGATCTACGACCTGGTGGGCATTCGCGTCCTCGTCGACACCGTCCGTGACTGCTACGCGGCGCTCGGCACCGTCCACGCGCGGTGGAATCCGGTCCCCGGCCGGTTCAAGGACTACATCGCGATGCCCAAGTTCAACATGTACCAGTCGCTGCACACGACGGTCATCGGACCCAACGGCAAGCCCGTCGAGCTCCAGATCCGTACGTTCGACATGCACCGCCGCGCCGAGTACGGCATCGCCGCGCACTGGAAGTACAAGCAGGAGGCCGTCGCGGGCGCCTCCAAGGTGCGTACGGACGTGCCCAGGAACGCGGGCAAGGGCGCCGGCCAGGACACCGTCAACGACATGGCGTGGCTGCGCCAGCTGCTGGACTGGCAGAAGGAGACCGAGGACCCCAGCGAGTTCCTGGAGTCGCTCCGCTTCGACCTGTCCCGCAACGAGGTCTTCGTCTTCACGCCCAAGGGCGATGTCATAGCGCTGCCGGCCGGCGCCACCCCTGTCGACTTCGCGTACGCCGTGCACACCGAGGTCGGCCACCGCACCATAGGAGCCCGGGTCAACGGGCGGCTCGTACCGCTCGAATCGACGCTGGACAACGGCGATCTGGTGGAGGTCTTCACCTCCAAGGCGTCCGGTGCGGGCCCCTCGCGCGACTGGCTGGGCTTCGTCAAGTCGCCGCGGGCCAGGAACAAGATCCGCGCCTGGTTCTCCAAGGAGCGCCGCGACGAGGCGATCGAGCAGGGCAAGGACGCCATCGCGCGGGCCATGCGCAAGCAGAACCTGCCGATCCAGCGCATCCTCACCGGCGACTCGCTGGTCACGCTCGCGCACGAGATGCGCTACCCCGACATCTCGTCCCTGTACGCGGCGATCGGCGAGGGCCATGTGGCCGCGCAGGGCGTCGTACAGAAACTGGTGCAGGCACTCGGCGGCGAGGAGGCAGCCAACGAGGACATCGCCGAGAGCGCACCGCCCTCGCGCGGCCGCAGCAAGCGCCGCGCCAACGCCGACCCCGGCGTGGTCGTCAAGGGCGTCGAGGACGTCTGGGTCAAGCTCGCCCGCTGCTGTACGCCGGTCCCGGGCGACCCGATCATCGGCTTCGTCACGCGCGGCAGCGGCGTCTCGGTGCACCGCGCCGACTGCGTCAATGTCGACTCGCTCTCCCAGCAGCCCGAGCGGATCCTCGAAGTCGAGTGGGCGCCGACGCAGTCGTCGGTCTTCCTGGTGGCCATCCAGGTCGAGGCGCTGGACCGCTCGCGGCTGCTGTCGGACGTCACGCGCGTCCTGTCCGACCAGCATGTGAACATCCTGTCCGCGGCCGTCCAGACCTCCCGCGACCGGGTCGCCACGTCCCGCTTCACCTTCGAGATGGGCGATCCGAAGCACCTGGGACACGTACTGAAGGCGGTACGGGGCGTGGAGGGCGTCTACGACGTCTACCGGGTCACCTCGGCGCGCAGGCCGTAAACGCGCAGGCCGTAAACGCGCAGGCCGTAAAGGGCGACAACGAAGGGGCTCCCCGCAGCGGATGCGGGGAGCCCCTTCGTGTATCAGATGCCCAGCGACGCCGGGCCCGGTATCAGCCGCCGAACTCCTGGAGACCCTTCAGCGCCTGGTCCAGCAGGGCCTGGCGGCCCTCCAGCTCCTTGGCGAGCTTGTCCGCCTTCGCGTTGTTGCCCGCCGCGCGCGCCGCGTCGATCTGCGTACGCAGCTTGTCGACCGCGCCCTGGAGCTGACCCGTCAGACCAGCGGCGCGCGCACGCGCCTCCGGGTTCGTCCGGCGCCACTCGTTCTCCTCGGACTCCTGAAGCGCCCGCTCCACCGTGTGCATCCGGCCCTCGACCTTGGGCCGGGCGTCGCGCGGTACGTGGCCGATGGCCTCCCAGCGCTCGTTGAGCGCCCGGAACGCCGCCCTGGCCGCCTTGAGGTCCGTGACCGGCAGCAGCCGCTCGGCCTCGACCGCGAGCTCCTCCTTGAGCTTGAGGTTCTCGGTCTGCTCCGCGTCCCGCTCGGCGAAGACCTCACCGCGCGCCGCGAAGAAGACGTCCTGGGCGCCGCGGAAGCGGTTCCACAGATCGTCCTCGGCCTCGCGCTGGGCTCGGCCCGCCGCCTTCCACTCCGTCATCAGCTCGCGGTAGCGGGCGGCCGTACCGCCCCAGTCGGTGGAGCCGGACAGCGATTCGGCCTCCGCGACCAGCTTCTCCTTGGCCTTACGGGCCTCCTCGCGCTGCGCGTCGAGCGCCGCGAAGTGGGCCTTGCGGCGCTTGGAGAACGCCGAGCGGGCATGCGAGAAGCGGTGCCACAGCTCGTCGTCGGACTTCCGGTCGAGCCTCGGCAGGCCCTTCCAGGTGTCCACCAGCGCCCGCAGCCGCTCACCGGCCGACCGCCACTGGTCGCTCTGCGCCAGCTCCTCCGCCTCGGTGACCAGCGCCTCCTTGGCGTGGCGCGCCTCGTCGGTCTGCTTCGCCCGCTGCGCCTTGCGCTCCTCACGACGCGAATCGACCGTCGCCACCAGCGCGTCGAGCCGCTTGCGCAGCGCTTCGAGATCGCCCACGGCGTGGTGCTCGTCGACCTGGCCGCGCAGATGCTCGATGGCCGCCGTCGCATCCTTCGCGGACAGATCGGTGGTCTTCACCCGCCGTTCGAGGAGGCCGATCTCGACAACCAGGCCCTCGTACTTGCGCTCGAAATAGGCCAGAGCCTCCTCCGGAGAGCCAGCCTGCCACGATCCGACGACCTGTTCGCCCTCGGCCGTACGCACGTACACGGTGCCCGTCTCATCGACGCGGCCCCACGGGTCGCTGCTCACAGCGCCTCCTCCACCTGATGCCCGTGAGGGGTGTGGCCCCCGGGCATCATCCACAGTTTCCTGGGACGGGCTGCGCCCGCCCTGCACAACGCCAATCTAGGCGACCGGCCGCCCGGCTGTCCGCACTCAGCACGGCCGAAATTCACAGGGTCACGCCTTGTCGACCGTGCCCTTCTCCACGGTGACGGTCTTCTTGGGCGCGCCGTCGCCCGTGCCGCCGTCCACTCCGGCCTTCGCCACCGCTTCCACGGCCTTCAGGCCGGCGTCGTCCATGGTCCCGAACGGCGTGTAGCTGGGCGGGAGTTTGGTGTCCTTGTAGACCAGGAAGAACTGGCTGCCGCCGGTGTGCGGCTGGCCGGTATTGGCCATCGCGACCGTCCCGGCCGGGAACGTGACCGAGCCGTCGGCGCCCGCCTTGCCCAGAGCGGTCAGATTCTCGTCCTCGATCGTGTAGCCGGGACCGCCGGTGCCGTCGCCCTTCGGGTCGCCGCACTGGAGCACGAAGATGCCCTCGGTGGTCAGCCGGTGACACTTCGTGTTGTCGAAGTACTTCTTGTCCGCGAGCGCCTTGAACGAGTTCACCGTGTGCGGTGTCTTCTTGGCGTCCATCGCGATGGAGATATCGCCCTGGCTCGTCTTGAGCGCCATCGTGTACGTGGCGTTCTTGTCGATGGTCATCTTCGGCTCGGGCTCGCTGCTCTCGCTCGGCGAGGGCGAGGCGGAGTCGCTCGACTCCGGGGTGGCGGCCTTGTCGCTGCTGTCGCCGTCCGACAGACCGACCGAGGCGTACGCCGCGGCTCCCGCGAGCACCACCACGGCCAGCACGGACGCGATGATGACATTGCGGCGCTTCGCCTTCTTCCGGGCCTCGGCCCGGCGCTGCTGCTGCCGCTCGAACTTCTCCCGGGCGAGCTGCCGCCGCCGCTGATCGCTGTTGACCACCGGGTCCACTCCTCGTATCTGTATGTGATCCTGTCCGGCCTGATCTAGCGCGTACGGTATATGGGTTCGCTGTGGATTGAGGACCGCCGGTAGTCTCTGAACTGCTGCATTCTCCCGACGGACGACATATAAGGACGATCGTGCTCATTGCCGGGTTCCCCGCCGGGGCCTGGGGGACCAATTGCTATCTGGTCGCCCCCGCCGCCGGCGAGGAGTGCGTGATCATCGACCCGGGCCACCAGGCCGCACAGGGCGTCGAGGACGCGGTGCGCAAGCATCGGCTCAAGCCCGTCGCCGTCATCCTGACCCATGGGCATATCGACCATGTCGCCTCGGTCGTCCCCGTGTGCGGAGCACATGACGTACCGGCGTGGATCCACCCCGCGGACCGCTACATGATGAGCGACCCCGAGAAAGCACTCGGCCGCTCGATCGGGATGCCGCTGATGGGCGAGCTGACCGTAGGGGAGCCGGACGAGGTCCAGGAGCTGACCGACGGCGCCGAACTGACGCTGGCGGGGCTGGAGTTCACCGTCGCGCACGCGCCGGGCCATACCAAGGGGTCGGTGACGTTCGGAACGCCCGAGGCGGTCGGCGGCGCGGATATCCCGCCGGTCCTCTTCTCGGGCGATCTGCTCTTCGCCGGCTCCATCGGACGCACCGATCTGCCCGGTGGCGACCACGCCGAGATGATCGAGTCCCTGGCACGGGTGTGCCTGCCGCTCGACGACTCGACCGTGGTGCTGTCCGGACATGGCCCCCAGACGACCATCGGCCGCGAGCGCGCCACCAACCCCTATCTCAGGGAACTGGCCGCCGGCCACGGAAGCGGCCCTGCCGCCGCTCCGCGACGAGGAATGTGAAGCACCGATCTCCATGAGCACCTTCCAGGCCCCCAAGGGCACCTACGATCTGATCCCGCCCGCCTCGGCGGTCTATCTCGCGGTGCGCGAGGCCATCTCCGCGCCGCTCAAGAACTCCGGCTACGGCTATGTCGAGACGCCCGGTTTCGAGAACGTCGAGCTGTTCGCCCGCGGTGTCGGCGAGTCCACCGACATCGTCTCCAAGGAGATGTACGCCTTCGAGACCAAGGGCGGCGACAAGCTGGCGCTGCGCCCCGAGGGCACCGCCTCCGTACTGCGCGCCGCGCTGGAGGCCAATCTGCACAAGGCCGGGAATCTGCCGGTCAAGCTCTGGTACTCCGGCTCGTACTACCGCTACGAGCGTCCGCAGAAGGGCCGCTACCGCCACTTCTCGCAGGTCGGGGCCGAGGCGATCGGCACGGAGGACCCCGCGCTCGACGCCGAACTGATCATCCTGGCCGACCAGGCGTACCGCTCCCTGGGGCTGCGCGACTTCCGCATCCTGCTCAACTCGCTGGGTGACAAGGAGTGCCGCCCCGTCTACCGCGAGGCGCTCCAGGGCTTCCTGCGCGGGCTCGACCTGGACGAGGACACCCGCCGGCGCATCGAGATCAACCCGCTGCGGGTGCTCGACGACAAGCGCGCCGACGTACAGAAGCAGCTCGTCGGCGCGCCGATGCTGCGCGACTATCTGTGCGACGCGTGCAAGGCGTACCACGAGGAGGTGCGCGAGCTGCTGGCGGCCGCCGGGGTGGCGTACGAGGACGACGAGAAGCTCGTACGCGGCCTCGACTACTACACCAGGACCACCTTCGAGTTCGTCCACGACGGGCTCGGCGCGCAGTCCGCGGTGGGCGGCGGCGGCCGTTACGACGGGCTCTCCGAGATGATCGGCGGCCCGGCGCTCCCGTCGGTCGGCTGGGCGCTCGGCGTGGACCGTACGGTGCTGGCGCTGGAGGCCGAGGGGATCCAGCTCGACCTCCCGAACGCCACCAGCGTCTTCGCGGTGCCGCTCGGCGAGGAGGCGCGGCGGCGGCTGTTCGCCGTCGTCACGGAGCTGCGCAGGGCCGGGATCCCCGCGGACTTCTCGTACGGCGCGAAGGGCCTCAAGGGCGCCATGAAGAACGCGAACCGGTCCGGTGCCCGCTACACGATCGTCGCGGGCGAGCGCGATCTCGCGGAGGGTGTCGCGCAGCTCAAGGACATGGAGAGCGGCGAGCAGTCGGCGGTGGCTCTCGACGATCTGGTGACGGAGCTTACACAGCGGCTCGGCTGACCGCGCGGAGACGGTGCGGGGCCTGGACGGAGACCGTCCGGGCCCCGCTTTCCTTATGCCGGGCGAACGGTGGACCCCGGGGCCCGTGCGGCACAATGAGCCTGCCCCTCGGGTCCCCGAACACGGGAACTCCCTGAGTGATCTCCCTGAGTGATGGAACGGCGATGATGACGAGAGCAGTGGTGGACGACGTCTCCTCCGACCGGGAGGAGGGGACGGCTACGGGCACGGTCGGCGGCAGCCGGGCGTTCGCGCTCCTGCTGGTCATCACGGGCGCGGCGGGCCTGCTGGCGGCCTGGGTGATCACCCTCGACAAGTTCAAGCTGCTGGAGGACCCGAACTTCACCCCCGGATGCAGCCTCAACCCGGTGGTCTCCTGCGGCAACATCATGAAGAGCGACCAGGCGTCGGCCTTCGGGTTCCCGAATCCGATGCTCGGGCTCGTCACGTACGCCGTGGTGATCTTCATCGGGGTCGGACTGCTCGCCGGGGCGCGCTACCGGCGCTGGTTCTGGCTCGGGCTGAACGCGGGCACGCTCTTCGGCGTCGGCTTCTGCACCTGGCTCCAGTACCAGTCGCTCTACAGCATCAACTCGCTCTGCCTGTGGTGCTGCCTGGCCTGGGTCGCCACGATCCTGATGTTCTGGTACGTCACGTCCCACAACATCCGCGAGGGCGTGCTGCCCGCGCCGTCCTGGCTGCGCGGCTTCCTGAGCGAGTTCACCTGGGTGCTGCCGGTGCTGCACATCGGGATCATCGGGATGCTCATCCTGACCCGCTGGTGGGACTTCTGGACCGGCTGAGGACCGCGTCGGCGACCGGGGATCCCTGACAGGACCGGCGTTGTCAGTGGTCTGGCATAGGCTTCACGCGTGGAGCCCGACCTCTTTACCGCAGCGGCGGAAGACCGCCAGGAGAAGGACCCGTCCAGCAGCCCCCTGGCCGTACGGATGCGCCCGCGCGTCCTCGACGAAGTCGTCGGCCAGAGCCATCTGCTGAAGCCCGGATCCCCGCTGCGGAGACTGGTGGGCGAGGGCAACGGAGGCCCCGCCGGCCCTTCGTCCGTGATTCTCTGGGGCCCGCCGGGCACGGGCAAGACGACCCTCGCGTATGTCGTCTCCAAGGCGACCAACAAGCGCTTCGTGGAGCTCTCCGCGATCACCGCGGGCGTCAAGGAGGTCAGGGCCGTCATCGACGGGGCCCGCCGCGCCTCCGGGGGCTTCGGCAAGGAGACCGTCCTCTTCCTCGACGAGATCCACCGCTTCAGCAAGGCCCAGCAGGACTCCCTGCTGCCCGCGGTCGAGAACCGCTGGGTCACGCTCATCGCCGCCACCACCGAGAATCCGTACTTCTCGGTGATCTCCCCGCTGCTCTCCCGCTCCCTGCTGCTGACGCTGGAGCCGCTCACCGATGGCGATCTGCGCGGTCTGCTGCGGCGGGCGCTCACCGAGGAGCGCGGTCTCGGCGGCGCGGTCACGCTCCCCGACGACGCCGAGGCGCATCTGCTGCGGATCGCGGGCGGTGACGCCCGGCGCGCGCTGACGGCCCTGGAGGCGGCGGCCGGCGCCGCGATCGACAAGAGCGAGAAGGAGATCAGCCTCCGGACGGTGGAGGAGACCGTCGACCGGGCGGCGGTGGCCTACGACCGTGACGGCGATCAGCACTACGACGTGGCGAGCGCGCTCATCAAGTCCATCCGGGGCTCCGACGTGGACGCGGCGTTGCACTATCTGGCCCGGATGATCGAAGCGGGGGAAGACCCCCGGTTCATCGCCAGACGGCTGATGATCTCGGCGAGCGAGGACATCGGTCTCGCCGATCCCACCACCCTGCCGATAGCGGTCGCCGCCGCCCAGGCCGTGGCCATGATCGGTTTCCCGGAGGCCGCCCTCACCTTGAGCCATGCCACCATCGCGCTGGCACTGGCCCCCAAGTCGAACGCGGCCACGACCGCCATCTCCGCCGCCCTGGAGGATGTGAAGAAGGGGCTGGCGGGGCCGGTCCCGGCGCATCTGCGCGACGGCCACTACAAGGGCGCGGCCAAGCTGGGCCATGCCCAGGGCTATATCTATCCGCACGATGTGCCGGGCGGGATCGCGGCCCAGCAGTACGCCCCGGACGAGGTGCGGGGCAGGCGCTACTACGAGCCCACGCGGTACGGCGCGGAGGCGCGGTACGCCGATGTGGTCGACAAGGTGCGTGAACGGCTGCGCGGGGACGGCGCCTGAGCCCGTTATCCCGCGGCCGCGTCGAAGAGCGTGTGCATCGCGTACCGCAGCTCGTTGACGTTCCGCACCGGCTCGGGAAAGTCGAAGCGGGCGTCGAAGCACCGCACTCCGGTGAAGCGCACCCGTAGCCCGAAACGGTCGAGCGCGACAGGTACGGCGACGGCCCCCGCGGCGGTTCCGGCGGCGGTCCCGGCTTCCGAGGAGCCCATGGCCCGCTCGCCGAGAAGCCCGCCCAGCGACTGGACCTCCGCGCTGTGGGCGGAGTGCAGATGCTGGAGCAGTTCCGCCTCGTGTTCCACCAGCGGATCGGCCGCGGCCGTCGCGAAGTCCTCCGGCTCCACCGATTCCGCGCCCCAGAGATCGTCCACGCACGCCTCGCCGACCTCCAGCCGCAGCGTCATCCGCCCGGGCTCCGCCCCGCCCGGTGTGCGGGTGAGCCAGCCGGAGAGCCAGGCCCGGCCCCGGATACGGTGGGGTACGGACACGGGCGCGACGTCCGTGATCTCCAGCACCGCGTTCAGCTCGTCGTGCTGCGCGTGCGCCGCGGCGCGTACGGCGGGGGAGTCGGCGGGGAACGCGAGGAACACCTCACCGTCCGGTCCGACGCTCCGTGTGTCGGGCATCAGCTGGTAGGGCTTGGCGCCGTCCAGGCCCGGGATGATCAGTACCGCCGAGCATGTACTCTGTACGAGAGTTCGTGTGCGCTCGGCTGCTGACGGCATCCGATCGATTTCAAGCCCGCTGGGACGCGGCTGACCATGAGCTGATCGGACCTCCGTCGAATCGTCGCTCTGTGCGCCGAGGCTGTCTGTGATGCGCGTGGTGTTCCCAGGGCGAGACATGCGATCTCCTTAAGTAAGGTGAGCCTAACCTAACCTACAACGGAGGTCTGGAGAACGTGCCTAACCAGTCGCGTCCCAAGGTCAAGAAGTCACGCGCGCTCGGTATCGCGCTGACGCCGAAGGCTGTCAAGTACTTCGAGGCCCGTCCCTACCCGCCGGGCGAGCACGGCCGTGGACGCAAGCAGAACAGTGACTACAAGGTCCGTCTGCTGGAGAAGCAGCGCCTGCGCGCCCAGTACGACATCAGCGAGCGCCAGATGGCCCGCGCCTACGACCGCGCCCGCAAGGCCGAGGGCAAGACGGGCGAGGCCCTGGTCGTCGAGCTGGAGCGCCGCCTCGACGCGCTGGTCCTGCGGTCGGGCATCGCCCGCACCATCTACCAGGCCCGCCAGATGGTCGTCCACGGCCACATCGAGGTCAACGGTGGCAAGGTCGACAAGCCGTCGTTCCGCGTCCGTCCCGACGACGTCGTGATGGTCCGCGAGCGCAGCCGCGAGAAGGTCCCCTTCCAGGTCGCGCGCGAGGGTGGCTACGACACGGACGGCGAGACCCCGCGCTACCTGCAGGTCAACCTGAAGGCCCTGGCGTTCCGCCTGGACCGTGACCCGCAGCGCAAGGAGATCCCGGTCATCTGTGACGAGCAGCTGGTCGTCGAGTACTACGCCCGCTGACGCGGACACGAGGCCTCAGCCCGCCGCTTCCCCGCCCCGCGCGGTGGGGGAGCCGGCGGGCTTCCGCGTTTTCCGGACCGGCCGGGACGCCTCCGGCTGCTGGTGCGGCAGCGCGGCGGCCGGCCGGCGCTCGGCGAGCGCCCGCGCCGCGGCCGCGCTCATCGACAGCCCGAGCCCCTCGCCCTCGTACGCCGCGTACCGCTCCGTACCGAGCGCCTCGCTCGCGCGCCGCTCGCACAGCGCGCGCGGCGCACCGAAGAAACCGGAGCCGAACAGCGGCGGGCCGACCGACTCCCATATCCGGGTCGCGGCCCCCTGGAGCACCGCGGCCTCCGCCGGATCGCCCTCGCTCGCCGTCACCAGCGCCATCAGCTCGACGGCCAGCACCAGACCCACCAGATCGTTGAACCCATGGTGGATGGTGATCGACTCCGCGGTCAGCGCGCGCGCCTCGGCGTGCGCGTCGCGCGTCCAGGCCGCGTAGGCCAGCACATACAACGCGTACGCCCTGGTCCAGCGCTCGCCGCTGTCCTCGCAGATCTCACGGACCTCCTCGCACAGGGCGACGGCCGCCTCCAGATCGCCCTGGAAGACCAGTGCCATGGCCAGCTCGACCTGGCCCATCAGCACATTGCTGTTCAGCTCGCCGAGTTCCCGGTACGCGTCGAGCGCCGAGCGCAGCAGCCGTTCGGCGCGCGGCATGTCGTCGGTGAGCAGCGCCTGACAGCCCAGCCGGTGCACGGCATAGGCGCGCGCCAGCGCGTTGCCGGTACGCGCGGCCTCCTCCCGGCACTCGTGCAGGGCGCCCACCGCGGCCGTGCTGTCCCCCTGGAGAACGGCGACATAGCCGAGCACCCACAGGGCCTTGAGCCGCGACTCGTCATACGGGGTGTCCAGCGCGAGGGCCCGGCCCAGCCAGTGCCGCCCCTCGGTCAGCCGGCCGCATCCCGCCCAGTAGAACCAGAGCGTGCCGGCCAGATGCTGGCCCAGATGCGCTTCCTCGGGACTCTCCAGACACAGTTCGAGCGCGGCGCGGAGATTGGGCAGCGCGCTCTCCGTACCGGCCGCCACATCGGCCTGGCGCGGGCTGAACCAGTCCAGCTCGTACCAGGTGGCCAGCCCCATGTACCAGTCGCGGTGCCGGCGGCGCATCCGCTCGGTGTCCTCCAGCGCCTCCAGCCACTCGGCGCCGTACGCCCTGACGGTGTCCAGCATTCGGTAGCGCGTCCCCGCCGGGGTCTCCTCGCGGACGACGAGGGACTGCGAGATCAGCTCGGCGAGCACGTCCAGGACTTCCTCGTCCGGCAGTTCGGGGCCGCCGCACACATACTCGGCGGCTTCCAGATCGAACGGTCCGGCGAAGACCGACAGCCGCGCCCACAGCAGCCGTTCGGCCGGGGTGCACAGCTCATGGCTCCAGCCGATCGCGGTCCTGAGCGTCTGATGGCGCGGTGGCGCACCCCGTCTGCCGTCGGTCAGTACCCGGAAGCGGTCCCCGACGCGGTCGAGGATCTGCTCGATGGAGAGGACATGGAGCCGTCCGGCCGCCAGTTCCAGCGCGAGCGGGATCCCGTCGAGGCGCCGGCACAGCTCCTGTACGGCGGCGGACCGGGCGTCGGCCGGCGCCGGGCCGGGGGATGTTGAAGTCACGGGCGGGCCGGGCAACACGGCGGCGGCCCGCTCGGTGAAGAGCCGGACCGCGTCCGTCTCCGTCATCGGGGCGAGCGAGAAGGTCAGTTCACCGTCCACCCTGAGCGGTCGCCTGCCGACGGCGAGCACCCGCAACTCCGGTGCCCGGCACAGCAGTTCCCGTACGAGCGTGGCGCAGGCGTCGACGAGCTGCTCGAACCCGTCGATGACCAGCAGCAGTTGGCGCGTGGCGAGCTGGCCGACGAGCACCTGACGCGTGAGCCTGCTGCTGTGGTCCGTCAGTCCGAGCGCCTCCACCAGCGCGTGTTCGAGCAGCTCGGGGTCGCGGAGCGCGGCGAGTTCGGCGACCCAGATGCCGTCGCAGTAGCGTTTCTTCAGGGCATCCGCAGCCTTCAGGGCCAGCCGGGTCTTGCCGACTCCGCCCACGCCCACCACCGTGACCAGCCGGGATTCCCCGAGATGGTGCGTCAGGGCGGCCAGTTCGTCGTCGCGCCCCACGAAGCGGTTCAGCTCGGCGGGGAGATTGCCCGGAGCCGGGGCGGGTACGGCCGACGGAGGGCCGGAGCGAAAGGGGCGTCGCATGGGACACGCAGAGTACTCAACCGGACGCACTCCGTACAATCTTTCTCGCTGACCGCCGCCCCGGCCCCCGCTAATCCGGTACGGGACGCGACCCCCGGCGCGATAGGGTCGGAGGACGACTTTCCAGTCGCTTTCCAGATGACCGTCGACGATCAGGGAGCGGTGCGGCGTGACCGGTGGAGAGGTTGCCGGGATCCTGGTGGCCGTGTTCTGGGCCATCTTGGTCTCCTTCCTGGCCGTGGTGCTGGTGAGGCTGGCCCAGACCCTGAAGGCGACCACCAGACTGGTGGCGGAGGTGACCGAACAGGCCGTGCCGCTGCTGGCGGACGCGTCGGCGACGGTCCGCTCCGCGCAGACCCAGCTCGACCGGGTGGACGCCATCGCGACCGACGTCCAGGAAGTCACCTCCAACGCCTCGGCGCTCTCCACGACGGTCGCCTCGACCTTCGGCGGACCGCTGGTCAAGGTCGCGGCATTCGGCTACGGCGTACGCCAGGCGCTCGGGCGCAGAGGAGCACCGGACGCCGGCGCGGCGCCCGAGCCGGCCGTCCGGCGCACGGTCATCGCCGGGCGCACGCTGCCGTCCGCCCGGCGCAGGAAGAAGAAGGGCTGACGCAGCGATGTTCCGCCGTACGTTCTGGTTCACCGCGGGCGCGGCCGCCGGTGTCTGGGCCACCACCAAGGTCCACCGCAAGCTCAAGCAGCTGACCCCGGAGAGCCTCGCGGCCCAGGCCGCGAACAAGGCGATCGACGCCGGGCACAAAGTCAGGGAATTCGCCGTTGACGTCAAGGCGGGGATGGTACGGCGCGAGGCGGAGCTCGGCGAGGCGCTCGGCCTCGAAGCGCCGGCCGATCCCGCGCTTCCCGCCCCCCGGCGCCTCGCCGCCATCGAGTACACCGAACAGCCCCGGACCGTGTACTCCGCCCACCCGCAGAACCACCACCCGCGTCACTACGACCCGCACAACCGGAATGAGGACCACTGATGGAGTCGGCTGAAATTCGTCGCCGCTGGCTGAGCTTCTTCGAGGAGCGCGGTCACACCGTCGTCCCTTCGGCGTCGCTCATCGCGGACGACCCGACTCTGCTGCTGGTCCCGGCGGGCATGGTGCCCTTCAAGCCGTACTTCCTCGGCGAGGTCAAGCCGCCGTACCAGCGCGCCACCAGCGTGCAGAAGTGCGTGCGCACACCGGACATCGAAGAGGTCGGCAAGACCACCCGGCACGGCACGTTCTTCCAGATGTGCGGCAACTTCTCGTTCGGCGACTACTTCAAGGAAGGCGCCATCACCTACGCCTGGGAGCTGCTGACCAGCTCCGTGGCGGACGGCGGTTACGGGCTCGACCCGGAGCGCCTGTGGATCACCGTCTACCTCGACGACGACGAGGCCGAGCAGATCTGGCGCGAGAAGATCGGCGTACCGGCCGAGCGCATCCAGCGGCTGGGCAAGAAGGACAACTACTGGTCGATGGGCGTGCCGGGCCCCTGCGGTCCCTGCTCGGAGATCAACTACGACCGCGGCCCGGAGTTCGGCGTCGAGGGCGGCCCCGCCGTCAACGACGAGCGCTATGTGGAGATCTGGAACCTGGTCTTCATGGAGTTCGAGCGCGGTGAGGGGACGGGCAAGGAGGACTTCGAGATCCTCGGCGAGCTGCCGTCCAAGAACATCGACACCGGCCTCGGCCTCGAACGTCTCGCCATGATCCTCCAGGGCGTACAGAACATGTACGAGACCGACACCCTGCGCGTCGTCATGGACAAGGCCACCGAGCTGACCGGCGTGCGCTACGGCGCCGACCACGGCTCGGACGTCTCCCTGCGTGTGGTGGCCGACCACATCCGTACGTCCGCCATGCTCATCGGCGACGGCGTCACCCCGGGCAACGAGGGCCGCGGCTATGTGCTGCGCCGCATCATGCGCCGCGCCATCCGCAATATGCGGCTCCTCGGCGCCACCGAGCCGGTCGTCGCCGATCTGATCGATGTGGTCATCAAGACCATGGGCGAGCAGTACCCGGAGCTGGAGACCGACCGCAAGCGCATCGAGACCGTGGCCCTCGCCGAGGAGGCCGCCTTCCTCAAGGCCCTCAAGGGCGGTACGAACATCCTCGACACCGCCGTCACCGAGACCAAGTCCGCCGGCGGTCAGGTCCTCTCCGGCGACAAGGCGTTCCTGCTCCACGACACCTGGGGCTTCCCGATCGACCTCACCCTGGAGATGGCCGCCGAACAGGGCCTCTCCGTGGACGAGGACGGCTTCCGGCGGCTGATGAAGGAGCAGCGGGAGCGGGCCAAGGCCGACGCCAAGGCCAAGAAGTCCGGCCACGCCGACCTCTCCGCCTACCGCGCCGTCGCCGACAACAGCGGCTCCACCGAGTTCACCGGCTACACCTCCACCGCGGGCGAGTCGACCATCGTCGGCCTCCTCGTCGACGGGGTGCCGTCGCCCGCCGCCACCGAGGGCGACGAGGTCGAGATCGTCCTCGACCGCACGCCCTTCTACGCCGAGGGCGGCGGCCAGCTCGCCGACCAGGGCCGGATCAAGCTCGACACCGGCGCCGTCATCCAGGTCCGCGATGTCCAGCAGCCGGTCCCCGGGGTCTCCGTGCACAAGGGATCCGTGCAGGTCGGCGAGGTGACCGTGGGCTCCTCGGCCTACGCCGCCATCGACATCAACCGCCGCCGCGCCATCGCCCGCGCCCACAGCGCCACGCACCTCACGCACCAGGCGCTGCGTGACGCCCTCGGTCCGACGGCCGCCCAGGCCGGCTCGGAGAACTCGCCGGGCCGCTTCCGCTTCGACTTCGGCTCGCCCGCCGCCGTACCCGGCACGGTCCTCCTCGACGTCGAGCAGAAGATCAACGAGGTCCTGGCCCGCGAGCTGGATGTGCAGGCCGAGGTCATGTCGATCGACGAGGCCAAGAAGCAGGGCGCCATCGCCGAGTTCGGCGAGAAGTACGGCGAGCGGGTCCGCGTCGTCACCATCGGCGACTTCTCCAAGGAGCTGTGCGGCGGCACGCATGTCCACAACACCGCCCAGCTCGGTCTGGTGAAGCTGCTCGGCGAGTCGTCGATCGGCTCCGGGGTGCGGCGTATCGAGGCTCTGGTGGGCGTGGACGCCTACAACTTCCTCGCCAAGGAGCACACCGTCGTCGCCCAGCTCCAGGAGCTGGTCAAGGGCCGTTCCGAGGAACTGCCCGAGAAGATCTCCGGCATGCTCGCCAAGCTGAAGGACGCCGAGAAGGAGATCGAGAAGTTCCGCGCGGAGAAGGTGCTCGCCGCCGCCGCCGGACTCGCCGAGAGCGCCAAGGACGTACGGGGCACGGCGCTGGTCACCGGACAGGTCCCGGACGGCACCTCGGCCGACGATCTGCGCAAGCTGGTCCTCGATGTCCGGGGCCGTATCCAGGGCGACCGGCCGGTCGTCGTGGCCCTGTTCACCACGGCCAACGGACGCCCGCTGACGGTCATCGCCACCAACGAGGCCGCCCGTGGACGCGGTCTCAAGGCCGGTGACCTGGTCCGTACCGCCGCCAAGACCCTCGGCGGCGGCGGTGGCGGCAAGCCGGACGTCGCCCAGGGCGGCGGCCAGAACCCGGACGCCATCGGGGACGCCGTCGCCGCCGTGGAACGCCTCGTCGCCGAAACGGCCTGACGCCGTATGCGACGCGGACGCCGGCTCGCGATCGACGTCGGGGACGCCCGGATCGGGGTCGCCTCGTGCGACCCCGACGGGATCCTCGCCACGCCGGTGGAGACCGTGCCGGGACGCGATGTCCCGGCCGCCCACCGGCGGCTGCGCCAGATCGTCGAGGAGTACGAACCGATCGAGGTGCTGATCGGGCTCCCGCGCTCCCTCAACGGGGGCGAGGGACCGGCCGCGGCGAAGGTACGTACGTTCGCCGAGGAGATGGCGCGGTCCATCGCGCCGCTGCCCGTACGACTGGTCGATGAGCGGATGAGCACAGTGACGGCCAGTCAGGGCTTGCGGGCCTCGGGCGTGAAGGCGAAGAAGGGCCGGTCCGTGATCGACCAAGTGGCGGCGGTCGTCATCCTCCAGAGCGCGCTTGAGGCCGAACGGGTATCAGGTAATCCTCCCGGCGAGGGCGTCGAAGTGGTCATCTGATCGCGATACGGTAACGTTCCGCGCGATGCGGCAGTGTTCGAACAGCTGCCGCACAGCAAAGAGGCGAAACGGACGCGGCGCCACGGCGCTCCGCGGCCATCTCCTCGCGGCTCTAGGGGATCGATGACTGACTATGGCCGGGGCCCCGGCTCCGAACCGTGGCACCCCGAGGACCCCTTGTACGGGGACCAGGGGTGGGCGGCACAGCAGGCCACCGACGGCAGCGCTCCCTATGCCGGGCAGCCTCAGCAGCAGTACGCGCAGCAGCCGCACTCGCAGGGGCAGGCCCAGTACGGGGGCGGTCAGGACCCGTACCAGCAGCAGTACCACCCGCAGCAGCAGGGTGGGCAGCCGCACTACGTGGCACAGCAGCCGCAGTACGACGGGCAGCAGTACCACAACCCCCAGTACGGCGACCCGCAGCAGTCGCACCAGGCCCAGCAGTACGGCGGCCAACAGCAGCAGCCCCAGCCCCATCAGCAGCAACAGCACCCCCAGCAGCATCCACAGCCGCAGTACAACGACCCGCAGTACAACGGTAGTTGGGACAACGGCCAGCAGGCCACCATGCCGTACGGCGGACAGCCCGGGACGTCCTACGACGCCCAGCAGCTCGCCGGCTACGGCGACAACCAGGATTACTACGCCACCCCCGACGCGTATCCGCCACCCCAGCCGCCCGCTCAGCGACGCGCCGAGCCGGAGCCCGCGCCCGATCAGGGAAACGGCTGGGAGGACGAGCAGCAGAAGGAGACCCACCCCTTCTTCACCGGTGACGGCGACGACGGGGACGCCGAACCGGGCGAGGGCCGCCGGGGCGGTGGCGGCCGGGACCGGCGCGGCAAGACGAAGAAGAAGGGCCGCAACGGCGTCGCCTGCATGGTCGTGGCCGTGGTGCTGGTCGGCGGTGTCGGTGGCGTCGGCTATGTCGGCTACCAGTACTGGCAGCAGAAATTCGGCCCCCCGCCGGACTTCGTCGGCACCGGATCGGGCACGGTGGAGGTGGAGATCCCGCAGGGTGCGGGCGGTTATGAGATCGCCGCACTCCTGGTGAAGAAGGGCGTGGTGAAGAGCCAGCGCGCCTTTGTCTCCGCGCAGCAGGCGAATCCCAAGGGCAATACCATCCAGGCGGGCGTCTACCGGCTCAGCAAGAAAATGTCCGCGGCGAACGCGGTGAAGACCATGCTCAGCCCGAGCAGCCGTAATGCGCTCGTCATTCCCGAGGGCAGGCGCAATGTCTGGGTCTACGAGGAGATCGACAAGCGGCTCGAACTCAAGAAGGGCGAGACCGCCGCTGTCGCGAAGGCCGAGGCGAAGAATCTCGGTCTGCCGAAGTGGGCGAATGACAACAGGGAGATCAAGGACCCGCTGGAGGGCTTCCTCTTCCCCGCGAGCTATCCGGTCGCCAAGGGCATGAAGCCCGAGGCCGTCCTCAAGAAGATGGTTGCCCGCGCGAACGCCGAATACGGCAAGCAGGACCTCAAGGCCGAGGCCGAGAAGCTCGGACTGAAATCACCGCTCCAGCTGATCGCGGTCGCGAGCCTCGTCCAGGCGGAGGGCAAGTACAAGCACGACTTCGACAAGGTCTCGCGAGTCGTCTACAACCGCCTTCAGCCGGACAACACGGAGACGGTCGGACGTCTTGAGTTCGACTCCACGGTCAACTACATCAAGAGCCAGAGCAGACTGGATCTCGGTGCGGTCGACAATCTCCGGAAGATCAAGGATCCGTACAACACGTACGACATCAAGGGTCTGCCCCCGGGACCGATCGGAAATCCGGGTGCGGACGCCCTGAATTCGGCGATCAACCCGGCAGAGGGTCCGTGGTACTACTTCGTCTCGGTGACCTCGGACAAGACGCTCTTCGCCGTCACGAATGAGGAGCACGAAGAGAACCGCCAGCAGTACGAGAAGGAAAACAAGAAACCGTGACCCGACGTCGGCGGGCGGCGGTCCTCGGATCGCCCATCGCCCACTCCCTGTCCCCGGTGCTGCATCGCGCCGCGTACGACGCGCTGGGCCTCGACGGCTGGTCGTACGACCGGTTCGAGGTCGGAGAGGCCGGGCTGCCCGATTTCTTCGAGACGCTGCGGGACGATCCGACCTGGGCCGGTCTCTCGCTGACCATGCCGCTCAAGCGGGCCGTCATCCCGCTGCTGGACGAGATCACCGACACCGCCGCGTCCGTGGAGGCGGTCAACACCGTGGTCTTCGGTGACGACGGCCGGCGTACCGGCGACAACACCGATATCCCCGGCATGATCGCCGCGCTGCGTGAGCGTGGTGTGGAGAAGGTGGAGTCCGCGGCGATCCTCGGCGCGGGCGCGACCGCCTCGTCCGCCGTCGCGGCGCTCGCCCTGATCTGTACGGGCCCGGTCACCGCGTACGTACGCAGCGAGACCCGCGCGGCCGAGATGCGCGGCTGGGCCGAGCGGCTCGCCGTCGACGTCCGGATCGCCGACTGGGCGGAGGCGGGCCGGGCTCTGCGCGCCCCTCTGGTGATCGCCACCACCCCGGCCGGGGCCACCGACGAACTGACCGCGGCCGTCCCCGCCGGGGCGGGGACGCTCTTCGACGTGCTGTACGAGCCCTGGCCGACACCGCTGGCGGCGGCCTGGGCGGAGCGCGACGGGGCGGTCATCAGCGGGCTCGATCTGCTGGTGCACCAGGCGGTGCTCCAGGTGGAACTGATGACGGGCCGCTCGCCCGCACCGCTCGCCGTCATGCGGGCGGCGGGAATCGCCGCGATCGGCGGGAACGCGGACGCCGCCGGCTCGTCCTCGTTCTCGTCCTGACGGCGGGCGGCCCCACCGGCAGGCCCTCTCCGCGCGTCTTTGTCCGTGCGTCTTTGTCCGCGTATCGGACCGTGTCGGCGGTCGGCCTCCCGGCCGTGGGAGGATCGGACATGGCGGGCCAGGGCCGCGCACCGGTCGCGCCACTAGCAGTCGAGGGCGCGAGCATGAGGAGCACCGTTGAGCAGGTTGCGCTGGCTGACCGCGGGGGAGTCCCACGGCCCCGCACTCGTGGCGACGCTGGAGGGACTTCCCGCCGGCGTGCCCATCACCACGGAGATGGTGGCGGACCACCTGGCCCGGCGGCGCCTCGGCTATGGGCGCGGTGCCCGGATGAAGTTCGAGCGCGACGAGGTCACCTTCCTCGGCGGTGTACGGCACGGTCTGACCATGGGATCGCCCGTCGCGATCATGGTGGGCAATACCGAGTGGCCCAAGTGGGAACAGGTCATGGCGGCCGATCCGGTCGACCCCGACGTGCTGGCGGGACTCGCCCGTAACGAGCCGCTGACCCGCCCCCGGCCCGGCCACGCCGATCTCGCCGGGATGCAGAAGTACGGCTTCGACGAGGCCCGGCCGGTCCTGGAGCGGGCCAGCGCGCGCGAGACCGCCGCGCGGGTCGCGCTCGGCGCGGTGGCGCGTTCGTATCTGAAGGAGACGGCCGGGATCGAGATCGTGTCCCATGTCGTCGAGCTGGCCGCGGCCAAGGCTCCGTACGGGGTGTACCCAGTCCCGTCCGATGTGGCGAAGCTGGACGCGGACCCCGTGCGCTGCCTCGACGCGGACGCGAGCGAGGCGATGGTGGCGGAGATCGACCAGGCCCACAAGGACGGCGACACCCTCGGCGGCGTGGTCGAGGTGCTGGCGTACGGAGTGCCCGTGGGGCTCGGCTCGCATGTGCACTGGGACCGCAGGCTCGACGCGCGCCTCGCCGCCGCTCTGATGGGCATTCAGGCGATCAAGGGCGTCGAGGTCGGCGACGGCTTCGGCCTGGCGCGGGTGCCGGGGTCGCAGGCGCACGACGAGATCGTGGCGACCGACGACGGCATCAGGCGCGCGTCCGGCCGCTCCGGCGGCACCGAGGGCGGGCTGACGACCGGTGAACTGCTGCGGGTACGGGCCGCGATGAAACCCATCGCGACCGTGCCGCGCGCGCTGGCCACCGTCGACGTGGTCACCGGCGAGGCCACGAAGGCGCACCACCAGCGCTCCGACGTGTGTGCCGTGCCGGCCGCCGGCATCGTCGCCGAGGCCATGGTCGCGCTGACCCTCGCGGACGCCGTCGCCGAGAAGTTCGGCGGCGACAGCGTGCCCGAGACGCGCCGCAATGTCCGCTCGTACCTCGACAATCTGCGGTTCCGGTGAGCGGGCCGGATCCGGTGGAGAAGGCAGATCCGGTGAAGGAGGCAGAACGGGTGAGCGCACCGGTCATCGTGCTGGTCGGGCCGATGGGGGTCGGCAAGTCCACCGTCGGCGGGCTGCTCGCCGAGCGTCTGGGCACCGGCTTCCGCGACAGCGACGCCGATATCGTCGCCACCCAGGGACGGTCGATCGCGGACATCTTCGTGGACGAGGGCGAGCCGCGCTTCCGTGAGCTGGAGCGCGAGGCGGTACGGCGTGCGGTCGCCGAGCACCGGGGCGTACTGGCCCTCGGCGGCGGCGCCGTCCTCGACGACGCCACGCGTGAACTGCTCGCCGGGCTCCCCGTCGTCTATCTCTCGATGGAGGTCGGTGAGGCCGTCAAGCGGGTCGGGCTGAACGTCGCCCGCCCGCTGCTGGCCGTCAACCCCCGCCAGCAGTGGAAGACGCTGATGGAGGCCCGCCGCCATCACTACACGGATGTGGCCCGGGTGGTGGTCCCGACCGACGACCGCACCCCCGAAGAGGTCGCCGAGGCCGTCCTCGACGCGCTGGAGCTCAAGCACCTCCCGGCAGAAGAACTCCGGACCCCCGGCAAGGAGAACCCCGCATGACGGACCAGACAGTCACCCGTATCCAGGTCGGCGGCACCGCCGGGCACGACCCGTACGAGGTGCTGGTCGGCCGGCAGCTGCTGGGGGAGCTGCCCGCGCTCGTCGGCCCGAAGGCCAAGCGGGTCGCGGTCCTGCACCCGGAGGCGCTGGAGGGTACGGGCGAGGCGCTGCGCCAGGACCTCGCGGACCAGGGGTACGAGGCCGTCGCGATCCAGGTGCCCAACGCCGAGGAGGCCAAGACCGTCGAGGTCGCCGCGTACTGCTGGAAGGCGCTCGGACAGACCGGCTTCACCCGTACCGATGTGATCATCGGTGTCGGCGGTGGGGCCACCACCGACCTGGCCGGGTTCGTCGCGGCGACCTGGCTGCGCGGGGTGCGCTGGATCGCCGTACCGACGACCGTCCTCGCCATGGTCGACGCGGCGGTGGGCGGCAAGACCGGTATCAACACCGCCGAGGGCAAGAACCTCGTCGGCGCCTTCCACCCGCCCGCCGGGGTGCTCTGCGACCTCGCCGCGCTGGACTCGCTGGGCGTCCACGACTACGTCAGCGGCATGGCCGAGATCATCAAGGCGGGCTTCATCGCGGACCCGGCCATCCTCGATCTCGTCGAGTCCGATCCCGAGGGCGCCCGTACGCCCTCCGGCCCGCACACCGCCGAGCTGATCGAGCGCTCGATCCGGGTCAAGGCCGAGGTCGTCTCCAACGACCTCAAGGAGTCCGGGCTGCGCGAGATCTTGAACTACGGCCACACCCTCGCCCACGCGATCGAGAAGAACGAGCGCTACAAGTGGCGGCACGGCGCCGCCGTCTCCGTCGGCATGGTCTTCGCCGCCGAACTGGGCCGGCTCGCTGGGCGGCTGGACGACGCGACCGCGGACCGGCACCGCTCCGTGCTGGAGTCCGTCGGGCTGCCGCTGACCTACCGCGGTGACCAGTGGCCCAAGCTGCTGGAGACGATGAAGGTCGACAAGAAGTCCCGCGGCGATCTGCTGCGCTTCATCGTGCTGGACGGGCTCGCCAAGCCGACTGTCCTGGAGGGCCCCGACCCGGCGGTGCTGCTCGCCGCGTACGGGGAGGTGTCGGCGTGACCCGACGGGTCCTCGTCCTCAACGGCCCCAACCTCGGCCGGCTCGGCTCGCGTGAGCCCGATGTCTATGGCGCGACCTCGTACGCGGGTCTGGTGGACGCCTGCCGTGAGCTCGGCAAGGAGCTCGGCTTCGAGGTCGACGTCCGTGAGACGAACGACGAGGGGGAGATGATCCGCTGGCTGCACGAGGCCGCGGACGGTTCGATTCCGGTCGTTCTCAACCCCGGCGCGTTCACCCACTACTCGTACGGAATGCGGGACGCGGCGGCTCAGCGCACCGCGCCGCTCATCGAGGTGCATATCTCGAATCCGTACGCACGGGAGGAATTCCGCCACACGTCGGTGGTCGCGGCCATCGCCAGCGGTACGGTCGCGGGCTTCGGCATCGGCTCGTACCGGCTCGCCCTGCGGGCGCTCGCGGAGGAAGTGTCCGGCTGACCGGGCACTGTTGCCGCACCCCGGCCGTTGCCAGTGTGGCGGCCGGGGGCGGTACCGTTCGGTAGCGCGCGGCCGACAGGGCAGGGAGCCGCCGACCAGCGTCAGTCGCACGAGACGGAGTGGCACCGGATGCAGCACTCAGCGGGGGCTCCGTTGCCGCCTCCCCAGCGACCGGGGTACGGATCCGGCGGATGGGCGCACCAGGGGCCGCGGCAACCGCCCGTGCCCCATCAGCCTCCGGGGCCTCACCACGTGCCCACGCAGCACCAGTCGCCCGGCCCGCACCAGCCACCCGGCCCGCATCCGGCGCACGCGCCGCACGGTGCGCCCGTACCGCCGCAGGGGCCGCCCGCCGGGCCGCCCCCCGCGGACTCCACCGGGCACATCCAGCTGCCGCCCGGTGGCCCGGTGCCCATACCCGCCACGCCCCCCGCCCCCGACGGCGGCACCGGCGCGGCGACCCTCGCCGTCCTGCTGATCGGCCCGGCCGGCGCGGGCAAGACGACCGTGGCCAGGCACTGGGCGATGAGCCGCCGCGTGCCCACCGCGCACATCAGCCTCGATGACGTCCGCGAATGGGTCTGCTCCGGCTTCGCGGATCCGCAGTCCGGATGGAACGACCACTCCGAGGCGCAGTACCGGCTGGCCCGCCGCACCTGCGGCTTCGCCGCGCGCAACTTCCTGGCCAACGGCATCTCCTGCATCCTGGACGACGCGGTCTTCCCCGACCGGCCGGTCGTCGGCCTCGGCGGCTGGAAGCGCCATGTCGGCCCCGGCCTGCTGCCGGTGGTGCTGCTGCCGGGTCTGGAGATCGTGCTGGAGCGCAATGCCGAGCGCAGCGGCAACCGCCGGCTCTCCGACGAGGAGGTGGCCAGCATCCACGGCCGGATGGCCGGCTGGTACGGCTCGGGACTGCCGATCATCGACAACTCCAAGTACGACGTGGAGACCACGGCCCGGGTCCTGGACGACGCGCTCGCCCGTTCCCTCACGAGCCCGCCCAGCTGGTGACGGCCGGCGGCCGACAGCGGCGCGCGCGTGGACGCGAGCCGCGCCCCCCGGCATGAGCGGCGCCCCCGGCCGTGAGCCGCGCCCCCCGGTCGGACGCGCTGAACCGGCCGGGTGACGTCCTCGCTCATACGCTCGGGTCATGTCAGACGTGTATGCGGCCCGCCGCGCGCGGCTGCGTGACCGGTGCTCGGCGGCGGGCGACGCGGCGGCCCTGGTCTCCCGCCCCGCCAACGTGCGTTACCTCGCGGGCGGGACGCCCCCCGGCGCCGTACTGCTGCTCGGCCCCGGCCCCGACGGGGACATGCTGTACTGCCCGCGTCCCCCCGCCGACGACGACGCCGGGGGGCGCCGGATCGACGAACACCTCCGGCTCACCGTCCTGTCCCACACCACCGGCGACCCTGCGATCGCCGCCGCCGGAACCTTCGGCTCGTCGGCCGCCGGGACCCTCGCCGTGGAGGAGCACCATCTGACCGTCGCCCGCCACCGCGCGATCGGCTCCGTGGCGCCACGGCTGCGGCTGACCGATCTGGGCGGCGCCGTCGAGCAGCAGCGGATCGTCAAGGACGAGGAGGAGATCGCCTGCCTGCGGATCGCGGCCGAGATCGCCGACCAGGCGCTGGGCGAGCTGCTGGAGTCGATCCTGGTGGGCCGCACCGAACGCCATCTCGCGCTGGAGCTGGAGCGGCGCCTCGTCGACCATGGCGCGGACGGCCCCGCCTTCCCGACCGCCGTCGCCACCGGCCCCAACTCCGGCCGCTGCGGGCACCATCCCTCGGACCGCCGGGTCGAGGAGGGCGATTTCCTCTCCGTCAGCCTCGGTGCCGACTACCGCGGCTACCGGTGTCTGATCGGCCGCACGTTCGTCATCGGGACCTCCCCGGCCGACTGGCAGATCGAGCTGTACGAGCTGGTCTTCGCGGCACAACGGGCAGGTCGGGAGGCCCTTGTGCCGAGCGCCGGCTACCGCGAGGTGGACCATGCCACCCGGCACCCCCTGGAGGCCGCGGGGCACGGCGAGGGGCTCGCACCCCGTACGGGACATGGTGTCGGACTCGAAATCGACGAGGACCCGCAGCTCGCCCCCGCGGCCATGGGTAAACTGGACGCTTGTGTGCCGGTCACCGTCGGACCGGGGGTCCACCTCCCGGGCCGGGGCGGTGTCCGGATCGATGACACGCTCGTCGTCCGCCCCGAGGCGGACGGCGGACCCGAGCTACTCACCATCACGACCAAGGAGCTGCTCGCGCTCTAGCGCGCACCCTCGGTCGTCCACCAGCTTCAGTCCAGGAGATTCCGCAACCGTGGCTTCCACGAACGACCTCAAGAACGGCCTGGTGCTCAAGCTCGACGGGGGCCAGCTCTGGTCCGTCGTCGAGTTCCAGCACGTCAAGCCCGGCAAGGGCCCGGCCTTCGTGCGCACCAAGCTGAAGAACGTGCTCTCCGGCAAGGTCGTCGACAAGACCTTCAACGCCGGCGTGAAGGTCGAGACGGCCACCGTTGACCGCCGCGACATGCAGTTCTCGTACATGGACGGCGAGTACTTCGTCTTCATGGACATGCAGACCTACGACCAGCTGATGGTCGACCGCAAGTCGGTCGGGGACGCCGCCAACTATCTGATCGAGGGCTTCACGGCCACCGTCGCCGCCCACGAGGGCGAGGTGCTCTATGTCGAGCTGCCCGCCGCCGTCGAGCTGACGATCCAGCACACCGACCCCGGCGTCCAGGGCGACCGCTCCACCGGCGGCACCAAGCCCGCCACGCTGGAGACCGGCTACGAGATCGGTGTCCCGCTCTTCATCACCACCGGTGAGAAGATCAAGGTCGACACGCGCTCCGGTGAGTACCTCGGCCGGGTGAACAGCTAACCGTGGCTGCCCGGAACAAGGCCCGTAAGCGCGCCTTCCAGATTCTCTTCGAGGCCGACCAGCGCGGGGCGTCCGTGCAGACGGTCCTCGCGGACTGGATACGGCATGCCCGGACCGACGACCGCCAGCCGCCGGTGGGCGAGTACACGATGGAGCTGGTCGAGGGGTACGCGGAGTACGCGGACCGCATCGACGAGCTCATCTCGACCTACTCGGTGGGCTGGACGCTCGACCGGATGCCGGTCGTCGACCGGAACATCGTGCGGCTCGGCGCGTACGAGCTGGTGTGGGTGGACGAGACCCCGGACGCGGTGGTGATCGACGAGGCGGTACAGCTCGCCAAGGAGTTCTCCACCGACGACTCCCCGTCCTTCGTGAACGGTTTGCTCGGCCGCTTCAAGGACCTCAAGCCGAGCCTGCGCCGCGTCTGAGCGGCCTCCGGGTCACGGAAATGCTCCGGATCACGGACATGGCCGGCGTACCGCGAAAGCGCCGGACGGGCTGTCCCAGCTCTGTCCGGCGCTTTGCCGCTTCGGGGCGCCGCTTCCCGGGGCGTGGACGGGCCTCTGGCAACGCGCCGGAGGGCGGTCCCGTAGGCATACGGGACCGCCCTCCGGAGGTGACGTTTCTGCTGGTTTGTGACGGGTTCGGTCAGCCCTCCTCGTGGGCGACCGCACGGCGCGCGTCGGCGTCCAGAACGCCCCAGCTGATCAACTGCTCGGTCAGGACCGAGGGCGACTGGTCGTAGATCACGGCGAGCGTGCGCAGGTCGTCCTGGCGGATCGACAGCACCTTGCCGTTGTAGTCGCCGCGCTGGCTCTGGATCGTCGCCGCGTAGCGCTGGAGGGGGCCCGCCTTCTCCTGCGGCACATGGGCCAGCCGCTCCAGGTCGAGGACGAGCTTCGGCGGCGGCTCGGCGGCTCCGCCGGGGGTCGTGCCGGGAAGAAGCTCCTGCACGGGGACCCCGTAGAAATCCGCCAGCTCGGCGAGGCGCTGCACCGTGACGGCACGGTCGCCCCGCTCGTACGAACCGACCACCACTGCCTTCCAACGGCCCTGGGACTTCTCCTCCACGCCATGGAGCGAGAGGCCCTGCTGGGTGCGGATGGCGCGGAGTTTGGCCCCGAGCTGCTTTGCGTATTCGCTGGACATATAGCTCCCCGGACGAAGTCTGGTAACTCACTGTGAGGTTACGCAGCGTTACTTGGATGCGTCAAGCCGAAGGAGTCGCCCCTCCGTCCGCAACGGGCTTTCCGCCGTGCCACGACAGGGGTGCGACCAGGTAGGGCGCGGGCCTCCTGCTAGCCTGGGTGGCGTAATTTCGACGTCCTTTAAGATCCGTCCCGTGAGGCGGAGAAGGAGGTCCGTTTCATATGGACACCAGTGACACCAGCGAGACCGGCCGTATCGGCGAGACCGGCCGGACAGAAGGCGCGGGCGAGGCGGCACGCCCCGTCCTGGAGGCCCCCGACATCGCACGGGCCCTGACCCGTATCGCCCACGAGATCGTCGAACGCGCCAAGGGCGCCGACGATGTGGTGCTGCTCGGCATTCCGACCCGCGGAGTCTTCCTGGCCCGCCGGCTGGCCGGAAAGCTCGCCGAGATCACCGGCCGCTCGATCCCCGTCGGCTCCCTCGACATCACGATGTACCGCGACGACCTGCGCCTGCGGCCCGCCCGCGCGCTGGCCCGTACCGACATCCCCGGTGACGGCGTCGACGGACGGCTGGTCGTCCTCGTCGACGACGTGCTCTTCTCCGGCCGTACGATCCGGGCCGCCCTCGACGCGCTCGGCGACATCGGGCGCCCGCGCGCCGTCCAGCTCGCCGTCCTCGTCGACCGGGGCCACCGCGAGCTGCCGATCCGCGCCGACTACGTGGGCAAGAACCTGCCCACCTCACTGCGCGAGACGGTCAAGGTCCAGCTCGCTGAGGAAGACGGCCGGGACACCGTGCTGCTCGGCCTCAAACAGCCCGCCGCGTCCGGCGAGCGCTAGTGCCCCTCCCGGCCATGTTTGCCCCGTCGCGGACATTGCCGGTCGCGGCACTAGCCCGCCTCCGTACGCCACCCATCCCGTACGGATGCCTTCGCGCGCCCGCACGCCCGCACACCCAGACAACGGAGCACTCTCCAGATGCTGCGCCTCCCGGGGGCCGGCCCCCGCACACCCGGCCATCTCATCTCCGCCGCCGACCTCAGCCGCGACGAGGCCGTGCTGATCCTCGACACCGCCGAGGAGATGGCGCGGGTCGCCGACCGGCCCATCAAGAAGCTGCCGACCCTGCGCGGCCGCACCGTGGTGAATCTCTTCTTCGAGGACTCGACCCGCACCCGGATCTCCTTCGAGGCCGCCGCCAAGCGCCTGTCGGCCGATGTCATCAACTTCTCCGCCAAGGGCTCGTCCGTCTCCAAGGGCGAGTCGCTCAAGGACACCGCGCTGACCCTGGAGGCGATGGGCGCCGACGCCGTCGTCATCCGGCACGGCGCCTCCGGCGCCCCGTACCGCCTCGCCACCTCCGGGTGGATCGACGGCGTGGTCGTCAACGCGGGCGACGGTACGCACGAACACCCCACCCAGGCGCTGCTCGACGCCTTCACCCTGCGGCGCCGGCTGGTCGGCGCGGACGCGGGCATAGGGCGTGATCTCGACGGGCGGCGCGTCACCATCGTCGGTGATGTGCTGCACAGCAGGGTGGCCCGCTCCAATGTCCTGCTGCTGCACACGCTCGGCGCCCACGTCACCGTGGTCGCCCCGCCCACGCTCGTACCGATCGGGGTCGAGCGGTGGCCGTGCGAGGTCTCGTACGATCTGGACCGGGTGCTGCCGGAATCCGACGCCGTGATGATGCTGCGCGTGCAGCGCGAGCGGATGAACGCCGCCTTCTTCCCGACCGAGCGGGAGTACTCCCGCCGCTACGGGCTGAACGGTGAGCGGATGGGCCGGATGCCCGGGAAGTCGATCGTGATGCACCCGGGGCCGATGAACCGCGGCATGGAGATCACCGCCGAGGTCGCCGACTCCGACCGCTGCACGGCCGTCGAGCAGGTCGCCAACGGTGTCTCGATCCGGATGGCCGTGCTCTATCTGCTGCTGGGCGGCAACGAGCCCGCCGTCACCCATTCCCGCCTGAACGCCGAGGAGAACAAGTAACCATGAGCAAGATTCTGATCCGGGGCGCGCGGGTACTCGGCGGCGAGGCACAGGACGTACTGATCGACGGCGAGACGATCGCCCAGGTGGGCACCGGACTGCCCGCCGACGGCGCGACGACCGTCATCGAGGCCGAGGGCCGGATCCTGCTGCCCGGTCTGGTCGATCTGCACACCCATCTGCGCGAGCCCGGCCGCGAGGACTCCGAGACCGTACTGACCGGTACGAAGGCCGCGGCCGTGGGCGGTTTCACCGCCGTCCATGCCATGGCGAACACCTTCCCGGTGGCCGACACCGCCGGTGTGGTCGAGCAGGTCTGGCGGCTGGGCAAGGAGTCGGGCTACTGCGACGTCCAGCCCGTCGGCGCCGTCACGGTCGGCCTGGAGGGCAAGCACCTCGCCGAGCTCGGCGCGATGCACGACTCGGCCGCCGCCGTCCGGGTCTTCTCCGACGACGGCAAGTGCGTGGACGACGCGGTGATCATGCGCCGCGCGCTGGAGTACGTGAAGGCCTTCGACGGGGTCATCGCCCAGCACGCCCAGGAGCCGCGGCTGACCGAGGGCGCCCAGATGAACGAGGGCATCGTCTCGGCCGAGCTGGGGCTCGGCGGCTGGCCCGCCGTGGCCGAGGAGTCCATCATCGCCCGCGATGTCCTCCTCGCCGCCCATGTCGGCTCCCGCGTTCACATCTGCCATCTCTCCACCGCCGGATCGGTGGAGCTGGTCCGCTGGGCGAAGTCCAAGGGCTGGAACGTCACCGCCGAGGTCACCCCGCACCATCTGCTGCTCACCGACGAACTCGTACGGTCGTACAACCCGGTCTACAAGGTGAACCCGCCGCTGCGCACCGAGGCCGATGTGAGGGCCCTGCGCGAGGCGCTCGCGGACGGCACGATCGACTGCGTCGCCACCGACCACGCGCCGCATCCGCACGAGGACAAGGACTGCGAGTGGGCCGCCGCGGCCATGGGCATGGTGGGGCTGGAGACGGCGCTGTCGGTGGTCCAGGAGACGATGGTCGAGACCGGGCTGCTCGACTGGGCCGGGGTCGCCGACCGGATGTCGTTCCGGCCGGCCCGTATCGGCAGGCTCGACGGCCACGGCCGTCCCGTCTCGGCGGGTGAGCCGGCCAACCTGACGCTGGTGGATCCGGCATACCGTGGTGCCGTGGACCCCGCGGGGTTCGCCTCCCGCAGCCGTAACACCCCCTACGAGGGGCGTGAGCTGCCGGGGCGGGTGACCCACACCTTCCTGCGGGGCCGTGCCACGGTCGTCGACGGGAATCTGGCGTGACAACTGCGAACCTTCTGCTTCCTCTGGCCGCCGAACAGAAATCGGCGGAGGTGACCGACTGGGCCGCCCGCATCGGCTGGGTCCTCGGTCTGCTGCTCTTCATCGCCTTCGTGTACTGGCTGATGCGCCAGGGCTGGAAGTGGCGCGGCAGCCTCCAGTCCGATCTGCCGGAGCTGCCCGGCGCGCCGGAGACGCCCGGTGAGGCCAAGCTGAGCATGAGCGGCCGCTACCACGGCTCCACGACCGCCGGGCAGTGGCTCGACCGGATCGTGGCCCATGGCCTGGGCTCCCGCAGCCGCGTCGAGCTGACGCTCACGGACGCGGGGCTGGATGTCGTACGCCCCGGGGCGAACGACTTCTTCATCCCGGCCGCCCAGCTGCGCGAGGCCCGGCTCGACAAGGGCATCGCGGGCAAGGTCCTGGCCGAGGGCGGGCTGCTGATCGTCACCTGGCAGCACGGCGACAAGCTGATCGACTCCGGCTTCCGCTCCGACCGCTCCGCCGAGCACACCGCATGGGTCGAGGCCATCAACCTCACCAACCAGTTCACGACGACGGAAGGCCCCGCACGATGACCACCTCCACCCCGGGAACCGCCCGCGACAAGGCGACTCCCGCCGTACTCGTCCTGGAGGACGGCCGCAGCTTCCGCGGCCGTGCCTACGGGGCCGTGGGGGAGACCTTCGGCGAGGCGGTGTTCTCCACCGGCATGACCGGCTACCAGGAGACCCTGACCGACCCGTCGTACCACCGCCAGGTCGTCGTGATGACCGCGCCGCACATCGGCAACACCGGCGTCAATGACGAGGACGCCGAATCGCGGCGGATCTGGGTCTCCGGCTATGTCGTACGCGACCCCGCGCGCACCCCCTCCAACTGGCGTTCCCGGCGCTCCCTCGACGACGAACTGGTCGCCCAGGGCGTCGTCGGCATCAGCGGGATCGACACCCGCGCGCTCACCCGACATCTGCGCGAGCGCGGCGCGATGCGTGTCGGCATCTTCTCCGGCGCCTCCCTGGCCGACGAGGCGACGCTGCTCGCCCGCGTCCAGGAGGCCCCCGAGATGACGGGTGCCAACCTGTCCGCCGAGGTCGCCACCGAGCGGACGTACGTCGTCCCCGCGCAGGGGACGAAGCGCTTCACCGTCGCCGCGCTCGACCTCGGCATCAAGGGCATGACCCCGCACCGGATGGCCGAGCGCGGCATCGAGGTGCATGTCCTGCCCGCCACCGCCACCCTCGACGAGGTGTACGCGACCGGGCCCGACGGAGTCTTCCTCTCCAACGGCCCCGGCGACCCGGCCACCGCCGACCTCACCGTCGTCAAGGGCGTGCTGGAGCGCGGCACCCCGCTCTTCGGCATCTGCTTCGGCAACCAGCTGCTCGGCCGCGCGCTCGGGTTCGGCACGTACAAGCTGAAGTACGGGCACCGGGGCATCAACCAGCCCGTGCAGGACCGTACGACGGGCAAGGTCGAGGTCACCGCCCACAACCATGGATTCGCCGTCGACGCACCGCTCGACCGGGTCTCCGACACCCCCTACGGCCGCGCCGAGGTCTCCCACGTCTGTCTCAACGACAACGTGGTCGAGGGGCTCCGGCTGCTCGACCGGCCGGTCTTCAGCGTCCAGTACCACCCCGAGGCGGCCGCGGGCCCGCACGACGCCGCGTACCTGTTCGACCGCTTCACAGAGCTCATGGAGGGCCAGCGTGCCTAAGCGCACCGATATCCAGTCCGTCCTGGTCATCGGTTCAGGACCGATCGTCATCGGCCAGGCCGCTGAGTTCGACTACTCCGGTACCCAGGCGTGCCGCGTCCTCAAGTCCGAGGGCCTGCGCGTCATCCTGGTCAACTCCAACCCCGCCACGATCATGACGGACCCGGAGATCGCCGACGCCACCTATGTCGAGCCGATCACCCCCGACTTCGTCGAGAAGATCATCGCCAAGGAGCGCCCCGACGCGCTGCTGCCCACCCTCGGCGGGCAGACCGCGCTCAACACCGCGATCTCGCTCCATGACGCGGGCACGCTCGACAAGTACGGCGTCGAGCTGATCGGCGCCAATGTCGAGGCGATCAACAAGGGCGAGGACCGCGACCTCTTCAAGGACGTCGTCAACGCCGTCCACGCCAAGATCGGCCACGGCGAGTCCGCGCGCTCGGTCATCTGCCACTCCATGGACGACGTGCTCAAGGGTGTCGACGAACTCGGCGGCTACCCCGTCGTCGTACGTCCCTCCTTCACCATGGGCGGCGCCGGCTCCGGCTTCGCGCACACCGAGGAGGACCTGCGCCGGATCGCCGGACAGGGCCTGATGCTCTCCCCGACCACCGAGGTGCTCCTTGAGGAGTCCATCCTCGGCTGGAAGGAGTACGAGCTGGAGCTGATGCGCGACAAGCACGACAACGTCGTGGTCGTCTGCTCCATCGAGAACTTCGACCCGATGGGCGTGCACACCGGCGACTCGATCACCGTCGCGCCCGCGATGACGCTCACCGACCGCGAGTACCAGATCCTGCGGGACATCGGCATCGCCGTGATCCGCGAGGTCGGGGTCGACACCGGCGGCTGCAACATCCAGTTCGCGATCAACCCCGAGGACGGCCGGGTCATCGTCATCGAGATGAACCCGCGCGTCTCCCGCTCCTCCGCGCTCGCCTCCAAGGCCACCGGCTTCCCGATCGCGAAGATCGCCGCCCGGCTCGCCGTCGGCTACACGCTGGACGAGATCCCCAACGACATCACCGAGAAGACCCCGGCGTCCTTCGAGCCCACGCTCGACTATGTCGTCGTGAAGGTGCCGCGCTTCGCCTTCGAGAAGTTCCCGGCGGCCGACGCCAGCCTCACCACCACCATGAAGTCGGTCGGCGAGGCGATGGCCATCGGCCGTAACTTCACCGAGGCGCTCCAGAAGGCGCTGCGCTCGCTGGAGAAGGCGGGCAGCCAGTTCGACTTCACCGGCGAGGCGGGCGGTCCCGCCGAGAAGGACGCGCTGCTGGAGACCGCCAAGGTTCCCACGGACGGCCGGATCAACACCGTCATGCGCGCCATCCGGGCCGGTGCCACGCCCGAGGAGGTCTTCGACGCGACGAAGATCGACCCGTGGTTCGTCGACCAGCTGTTCCTGATCAAGGAGTACGCGGACGAGCTGGCCTCGGCCCCGAAGCTCGACCCCGAGCTGCTCGCCGAGGCGAAGCGGCACGGCTTCTCCGACGCCCAGATCGCCGGGATCCGCGGGCTGCGCGAGGACGTGGTCCGCGAGGTCAGGCACGCGCTCGGGATCCGCCCGGTCTACAAGACGGTCGACACCTGCGCCGCCGAGTTCGCCGCGAAGACCCCGTACTTCTACTCCTCGTACGACGAGGAGAGCGAGGTCGCGCCGCGCGAGAGGCCCGCCGTGATCATCCTCGGCTCCGGCCCCAACCGGATCGGCCAGGGCATCGAGTTCGACTACTCCTGTGTCCACGCCTCCTTCGCGCTCAGCACGGCGCCGAATCCTGTGGGGGGCTACGAGACCGTGATGGTCAACTGCAACCCGGAGACCGTCTCCACCGACTACGACACCTCCGACCGGCTCTACTTCGAGCCGCTCACCCTGGAGGACGTCCTGGAGATCGTGCACGCCGAGACGCTGGCCGGGCCCATCGCGGGCGTCATCGTCCAGCTCGGCGGGCAGACCCCGCTCGGCCTCGCCCAGGCGCTCAAGGACAACGGCGTACCGGTCGTCGGCACGCCCCCCGAGGCGATCCACGCCGCCGAGGACCGCGGCGCCTTCGGCCGGGTCCTTGCCGAGGCGGGGCTGCCGGCGCCCAAGCACGGCACCGCCACCACCTTCGCCGAGGCCAAGGCCATCGCCGACGAGATCGGCTACCCCGTGCTGGTCCGCCCCTCGTACGTCCTCGGCGGGCGCGGCATGGAGATCGTCTACGACGAGACCAGGCTCTCCTCGTACATCGCCGAGTCCACCGAGATCAGCCCCACCCGGCCGGTCCTGGTGGACCGCTTCCTCGACGACGCCATCGAGATCGACGTGGACGCGCTCTACGACGGTACGGAGCTGTACCTCGGCGGCGTCATGGAGCACATCGAGGAGGCCGGGATCCACTCCGGCGACTCGGCGTGCGCGCTGCCCCCCATCACCCTGGGCGGCTTCGACATCAAGCGGCTGCGCGCCTCGACCGAGGCCATCGCCAAGGGGGTCGGGGTCCGCGGGCTGATCAACATCCAGTTCGCGATGGCCGGCGACATCCTGTACGTCCTGGAGGCCAACCCGCGCGCCTCCCGTACGGTCCCCTTCACCTCCAAGGCGACGGCCGTACCGCTCGCCAAGGCGGCGGCCCGTATCTCGCTCGGCGCCACCATCGCAGGACTGCGCGCCGAGGGACTGCTGCCGGCCCAGGGCGACGGCGGCACGCTGCCGCTCGACGCGCCGATCTCCGTCAAGGAGGCCGTGATGCCGTGGTCGCGCTTCCGCGACATCCACGGGCGCGGGGTGGACACCGTCCTCGGCCCGGAGATGCGTTCGACCGGTGAGGTCATGGGCATCGACTCCGTCTTCGGCACGGCGTACGCCAAGTCGCAGGCCGGCGCGTACGGCCCGCTGCCCACGAAGGGGCGCGCCTTCATCTCCGTCGCCAACCGCGACAAGCGCTCGATGATCTTCCCGGCGCGTGAGCTGGTCGCCCACGGCTTCGAGCTGCTCGCGACCTCCGGCACCGCCGAGGTGCTCAAGCGCAACGGCATCAACGCCACCGTCGTACGCAAGCAGAGCGAGGGCGAGGGCCCGGACGGCGAGAGGACCATCGTCCAGCTGATCCACGACGGAGGTGTCGACCTGATCGTCAACACCCCGTACGGCACCGGCGGCCGGCTCGACGGCTACGACATCCGCACGGCGGCCGTGGCGCGCGGCGTTCCCTGTCTGACGACGGTCCAGGCGCTGGCCGCCGCCGTCCAGGGCATCGACGCCCTCAAACACGGCGAGGTCGGCGTCCGCTCCCTCCAGGAACACGCGGAACATCTGACCGCGGCGCGAGACAACTAGCCGGTCCGAGGACGGGGGACACCGAATCCGGTGTCCCCCTCTTCATGAGGTCTCTTCGAGGACACACCACTCCATGTACAAGATTTTCTTCAGGCTGGTCTTCCGCCGGATGGATCCGGAGCGCGCCCACTACCTGGCGTTCCGCTGGATCCGGCTCGCCGCCCGTATCCCCGTCCTGCGTACGTTCGTCGCCGCCGCCCTGGCACCGCGCCACCGCGCACTGCGCACCGAGGCGTTCGGACTGCGGATGCACGGCCCCTTCGGGCTCGCCGCGGGCTTCGACAAGAACGCCGTGGCCATCGACGGCATGACGATGCTCGGCTTCGACCACATCGAGATCGGTACGGTCACCGGCGAGCCGCAGCCCGGCAACCCGAAGACACGGCTCTTCCGGCTCGTCGCCGACCGCGCGCTGATCAACCGGATGGGCTTCAACAACGAGGGCTCCGCCGCCGTCGCCGCCCGGCTGGCGGCGCGCAGGCCGGTCTTCAGGACCACCGTCGGCGTCAACATCGGCAAGACCAAGGTCGTCCCCGAGAGTGAGGCGATCGGCGACTACGTGCTCTCGACGGAGCGGCTGGCCGGACACGCCGACTATCTCGTGGTCAACGTCAGCTCGCCCAATACCCCCGGGCTCCGCAGCCTCCAGGCCGTCGACCAGCTGCGGCCGCTGCTCACCGCCGTACGCGAGGCCGCCGACCGTACTGTCACGCACCGCCGGGTGCCGCTCCTGGTCAAGATCGCGCCCGATCTCGCCGACGAGGACATCGACGCCGTCGCCGACCTGGCCGTGGAACTGGGCCTCGACGGCATCATCGCCACCAACACGACCATCGCGCGCGAGGGGCTCGGCCTGGTCTCGGACCCGGCCCTGGTCGCGGAGACGGGCGGACTGTCCGGCGCGCCGCTGAAGGCACGCTCGCTTGAGGTGCTGCGCCGGCTGTACGCGCGCGTGGGCGACCGGATCACGCTGGTCGGGGTCGGCGGCATCGAGAACGCCGAGGACGCCTGGCAGCGCATCCTCGCGGGCGCCACGCTCGTCCAGGGCTACAGCGCCTTCATCTACGAGGGCCCGTTCTGGAGCCGCGCGATCCACAAGGGGCTCGCCGCCCGGCTGGCCGTCAGCCCGTACGCCACGCTCGCCGAGGCCGTCGGCGCCGACACCCGGAAGGTGACCGCATGACCCCCACCACTTCCGCCCCGACCCCGGAAGAGCCCTTCGGGGCGCGGCTGCGGCGCGCCATGGACGCCCGCGGACCGCTCTGCGTCGGCATCGACCCGCACGGCTCGCTGCTCACGGACTGGGGCCTGGGCGACGACCTCGTCGGCCTGGAGCGCTTCGCCCGTACGACGGTGGAGGCCCTGGCGGACCGGGTGGCCGTACTCAAACCGCAGTCGGCGTTCTTCGAGCGCTTCGGGTCGCGCGGGATCGCCGTCCTGGAGAAGACCGTCGCGGAGGCGCGCGCGGCCGGGGCGCTGGTCCTGATGGACGCCAAGCGCGGCGACATCGGCTCGACCATGGGCGCGTACGCGGCGACCTATCTGGACAAGGACTCGCCGCTCTTCTCGGACGCGGTCACGGTCTCCCCGTATCTCGGCTTCGGATCGCTGCGTCCCGCGCTGGACGCGGCGGCGCTCTCCGGCTCGGGTGTCTTCGTACTCGCCCTGACGTCCAACCCCGAGGGCGCGGAGGTGCAGCGCGCCACCGCCGCCGACGGCCGGCCGGTCGCGCAGCTGATGCTGGACCACATGGCCGCGGAGAACGCGGGCGCGACCCCGCTCGGCTCCGTCGGCGCGGTCGTCGGCGCCACCCTGGGGGACGCGGGGGTCGATCTCGCGATCAACGGGCCGCTCCTCGCGCCCGGCATCGGCGCGCAGGGCGCGACCCCGGCGGATCTGCCCGGCGTGTTCGGCGCGGCGGTCGGCAATGTGGTTCCGAGCGTCAGCCGGGGCGTATTGCGGCACGGTCCGGACCTCGGCGCGCTGAGGGAGGCGGCGGACCGTTTCGCCGATGAGGTGAGGGCGGCTATCGGGGGCGCGTAGGGCGTGCGCCGGGGGCGTGTCGGGAGGCTTGAGGAGGTGACCCTGAACACCAGGGGAACATCGCTGGGACGCGGATGGGACGCCGCTGGGACGCCGATGAAGAGGTTCTTGGCCGAAAAGCTGGGCAATATGCCTGAAATGTACGGCCCGATCGACGTTGACCAGGACTTTTCGTCTGTTCTCGCTGACTCCGGCGGCCATGGCCGCTAGTCTCCGTCGAGAGCCAACGTGCAGTGCGTTGCCCGTTGCTCGCCTGGTGTGGGGCGATTAGGTTCCTCACCGGTCCGTATCCGACAGTTCGACATCCGAGGTGACGTAGGCGTGGCTCTTCCGCCCCTTACCCCTGAACAGCGCGCAGCCGCGCTCGAAAAGGCCGCCGCGGCTCGCCGGGAGCGGGCCGAGGTCAAGAATCGACTCAAGCACTCCGGCGCCTCCCTCCATGACGTCATCAAGCAGGGTCAGGAGAACGACGTCATCGGGAAGATGAAGGTCTCCGCACTGCTTGAGTCCCTGCCCGGCGTGGGCAAGGTCCGCGCCAAGCAGATCATGGAGCGGCTCGGGATCTCCGAGAGCCGCCGAGTGCGTGGTCTTGGCTCCAACCAGATCGCCTCCCTGGAGCGCGAGTTCGGCGGCAAGGCCGCCTGACGTTCCCGGGCACCCCCGGGAACCTGGATAATCGCTGCATGGCAGCAGAGGTACGACCGCGGCTGACCGTGCTCTCCGGCCCCTCCGGGGTCGGCAAGAGCACGGTCGTCGCCCATATGCGCAAGGTCCACCCCGAGGTATGGCTCTCGGTGTCGGCCACCACCAGAAAGCCGCGCCCCGGCGAGCGCCATGGCGTCCAGTATTTCTTCGTCACCGACGATGAATTCGACAAGCTGGTCGCCAATGGTGAGTTGCTGGAATGGGCGGAGTTCGCGGGCAACCGCTACGGCACACCGCGCCAGGCGGTCCTCGACCGGCTGGGCGCCGGCGAGCCCGTACTGCTGGAGATCGATCTCCAGGGCGCGCGGCAGGTCAAGGAGTCGATGCCCGACTCCCGGCTGATCTTCCTGGCGCCCCCGAGCTGGGACGAGCTGGTACGCCGGCTCACCGGCCGGGGCACGGAATCGCCCGAGGTGATCGAGCGCCGTCTGGCGGCCGCCAAGGTGGAGCTGGCCGCCGAGTCGGAGTTCGATACGACGCTGGTCAACACCTCGGTCGAGGACGTCGCGCGCGAGCTGCTAGCCTTGATGGCAGTTGCATGATCTTTTGTGGGCTTTCCTTCCATCGTGAATCCCGCAATTACCGGTTTCTCCCTGAATTTTCTTCGGAAGGCTAGAGAGTGTCCTCTTCCATCACCACGCCCGAGGGCATCATCAACCCGCCGATCGATGAGCTGCTTGAGGCCACGGACTCGAAGTACAGCCTCGTGATCTACGCGGCCAAGCGCGCGCGCCAGATCAACGCGTACTACTCGCAGCTCGGTGAGGGCCTGCTGGAGTACGTCGGTCCGCTGGTGGACACCCACGTCCACGAGAAGCCGCTCTCGATCGCCCTGCGTGAGATCAACGCGGGTCTGCTGACCTCCGAGGCCATCGACGGCCCCGCCCAGTAGGCGTACGCGCTCTTCGGCACAGGTTCTCAGCACAAGCTCTTCAGCACAGGCCCGGCGGTACGACCGCCGGGCCTGTGGTGTGTCATGTCCGTAGGGCCGGAGACGGACGAGAGAGCCGGGGACGGACGAGAGAGGGGAGACACGGTGGACAAGCCGAAGGTCGTTCTGGGGGTCGCGGGCGGGATCGCCGCGTACAAGGCGTGCGAGCTGCTGCGACGGCTGACCGAATCGGGCCATGACGTACGGGTCGTACCGACCGACTCGGCGCTGCACTTCGTCGGGGCGGCCACCTGGTCGGCCCTCTCCGGCCACCCCGTCTCCACCGAGGTCTGGAGCGATGTCCACGAGGTGCCGCATGTGCGGATCGGGCAGTCCGCCGATCTGGTCGTCGTCGCCCCGGCCACCGCCGATCTGCTCGCCAAGGCGGCGCACGGACTCGCCGACGATCTGCTGACCAATACGCTCCTGACCGCGCGCTGTCCGGTCGTCTTCGCGCCGGCCATGCACACGGAGATGTGGGAGCACCCCGCCACGCAGGAGAACGTCGCGACACTCCGCCGGCGCGGCGCCATCGTCATCGAGCCCGCCGTCGGCCGCCTCACCGGAGTCGACACGGGCAAGGGGCGGCTGCCGGACCCGGGAGAGATCTTCGAGCTCTGCCGGCGCGTACTGGCGCGCGGCGTGTCCGTACCCGACTCCGTGCCCGACCTGGCGGGACACCATGTCGTGATCAGCGCGGGCGGTACGCGCGAGCCGCTCGACCCGGTGCGGTATCTGGGGAACCGCTCCTCCGGGAAGCAGGGGTACGCCCTGGCCCGTACGGCGGCGGCGCGGGGCGCGCGGGTCACCCTGATCGAGGCCAATACCGGGTTCGCGGACCCCGCGGGCGTGGAGGTGGTCCATGTCGGGACGGCCGTACAGCTGCGTGAGGCGGTACTGAAGGCGGCCGCGGAGGCCGACGCCGTGGTCATGGCGGCGGCCGTGGCCGACTTCCGGCCCGCGTCCTACGCCGAGGGCAAGATCAAGAAGAAGGACGGCGAGGAGCCCGCGCCGGTGGCGCTCGTCCGTAATCCGGACATCCTCGCCGAGATCTCGGCCGAGCGGGCCCGCCCCGGACAGGTGATCGTGGGCTTCGCGGCGGAGACGGACGACGTGCTGGCCAATGGCAGGAAGAAGCTCCGGCGCAAGGGGTGCGACCTGCTGGTGGTCAATGAGGTCGGGGAGCGGAAGACCTTCGGCGCCGAGGAGAACGAGGCGGTCGTTCTCGCGGCGGACGGCGGCGAGACGGCGGTGCCGTACGGGCTGAAGGAGGCGCTGGCGGATGTCGTCTGGGACCTGGTGGCGCCGAGGCTGGGGACCTGAGGGCTGGGGGCGAGGTTCTGGGGGCGGGGGGCCCGGCCGTGGCCGTGAGCCCGCGAGCTGAACGTGAACCGTGGTGCGCGTGAATTCTTTGTTGCACCGCCGCCGTCCCGTTTCCGGGGAATCGCAGCGGTGGAGAGCAGAAAACCGAAGAATCCCGGCGTAGCACCCCCTGGCCAGGGTCGATCGGCGTATCGCATAATGCAGAGCCGCGGGCGGCGGGACTCCCACAGATCGAGACACTTGCCCCCGTGGCCCGATACGACCGATAAAGTGGTCGTGGACCGTCGCGGGGCTGCAGCCCTCCGCCGGTCCGCCAATGATCAGCCAGCAGCCGCTGCAACCACAGGGAGCGATGTGTCCCGCCGTCTGTTCACCTCGGAGTCAGTGACCGAAGGTCACCCCGACAAGATCGCTGACCAGATCAGCGACACCATCCTTGACGCGCTCCTGCAGGAGGACCCGTCCTCCCGGGTCGCCGTGGAGACCTTGATCACCACCGGTCTGGTGCACGTGGCCGGCGAGGTGACCACCAAGGCCTACGCGCCGATCGCCCAGCTGGTGCGGAACAAGATCCTGGAGATCGGTTACGACTCCTCGAAGAAGGGCTTCGACGGCGCCTCCTGTGGCGTCTCGGTGTCCATCGGCGCGCAGTCGCCCGACATCGCGCAGGGCGTCGACACGGCGTACGAGAAGCGCGTCGAGGGCGACGAGGACGAGCTGGACAAGCAGGGCGCCGGCGACCAGGGCCTGATGTTCGGCTACGCCTGCGACGAGACGCCCGAGCTGATGCCGCTCCCGATCCACCTCGCGCACCGGCTCTCGCGCCGTCTCTCCGAGGTCCGCAAGAACGGGACCATCCCGTACCTGCGCCCGGACGGCAAGACGCAGGTCACCATCGAGTACGACGGCGACAAGGCCGTCCGTCTCGACACGGTCGTCGTCTCCTCGCAGCACGCCTCGGACATCGACCTGGACTCGCTGCTCGCCCCGGACGTACGCGAGTTCGTCGTCGAGCACGTCCTCAAGGAGCTCGTCGACGACGGCATCAAGCTGGACACCGAGGGCTACCGTCTGCTGGTCAACCCGACGGGCCGGTTCGAGATCGGCGGTCCGATGGGTGACGCGGGCCTGACCGGCCGCAAGATCATCATCGACACGTACGGCGGCATGGCCCGCCACGGCGGCGGTGCCTTCTCCGGGAAGGACCCGTCCAAGGTCGACCGCTCGGCGGCGTACGCGATGCGCTGGGTCGCGAAGAACGTCGTCGCGGCGGGCCTGGCTGCGCGCTGCGAGGTCCAGGTCGCCTACGCGATCGGCAAGGCCGAGCCGGTCGGCCTCTTCGTGGAGACCTTCGGCACGGCCACGGTCGACACGGAAAAGATCGAGCAGGCCATCGCGCAGGTCTTCGACCTCCGCCCGGCCGCGATCATCCGCGACCTCGACCTGCTCCGCCCGATCTACGCCCAGACGGCGGCGTACGGCCACTTCGGCCGCGAGCTGCCCGAATTCACCTGGGAGCGCACGGACCGCGTGGACGCCCTGCGCAAGGCCGCGGGGGTCTGACCCTTCAGGCTTGACGTCGAGGCCCCGGACCGCATGACGGTCCGGGGCTTTCGCGTGTGCCCGGTCCACCTCGGACGGCTCGAAGGGCGGGGGTGTCGGTGCTGTCTGGTAGGTATGAAGCTGTGAGCAGCGACGACAAGCAGGCCGAGGGTTCCGCCGAGGGTGGTGGGCCTGAGCAGCTTGCGCTGATTCGGGAGAGTGTGCGGAAGGCCAAGGTGCCGCGGGCGAAGCCGCGGACGTGGCGGGGGGCCGCGCTGGCCGGGGAGCTGCCTGTCGCGCGGGTGGTGGTGAACAAGGGCGTGCTGCATCTTGATCAGTTCTTCGACTATGCCGTGCCGGAGGAGCTGGACGAGGCGGCGCAGCCCGGGGTGCGGGTGCGGGTGCGGTTCGGGGCCGGGGCGCATCAGGTGCGGGGCGGGCGGCGTGAGGGCGGGCGGCTGATCGACGGGTTCGTGGTCGAGCGGCGGGCCGAGTCGGACTACTCCGGGCCGCTCGCCGCGCTCGCCGATGTGGTGTCGCCCGAGCCCGTGCTCAGTGCGGAGCTGCTGGGGCTGGCCCGTGCCGTCGCCGACCGGTACGCGGGCAGCCTGGCGGATGTGCTCCAGCTCGCCATCCCGCCGCGGAACGCGCGGGCCGAGTCGAAGGCCTCTCCGGAGCCGCTGCCACCGCCCGCCGCGCCGGAGGCCGGGACCTGGGATCGGTACGTCAACGGGCCCGCGTTCCTCGCCGCGCTCGCCGGGGGCGGGGCGCCTCGGGCCGTGTGGACCGCCCTGCCGGGACCGCACTGGGCCGACGAGCTGGCGCGCGCCGTGGTGGCGACGCTGGCCTCGGGGCGGGGCGCGCTCGTTGTCGTACCGGACGGGCGGGTCGCCGCGCGGGTCGATACGGCGCTGACGGCTCTGCTGGGAGAAGGGCGGCATGCGCTCCTCACGGCCGAGGCGGGGCCCGAGAAGCGTTACCGGGAGTGGCTCGCCGTACGGCGCGGAGCGGTACGAGCGGTCGTCGGGACCCGCGCGGCCATGTTCGCGCCGGTGCGGGATCTGGGGCTCGTGGTCATCTGGGACGACGGCGACGGCAGCCACAGCGAACAGCACGCACCCCAGCCGCACGCCCGCGAGGTACTGCTGCTGCGGGCCGCGCACGACAAGTGCGGCTTCCTGCTGGGCGGTACGTCCTGCACCGTCGAGGCGGCCCAACTGGTCGGCACCGGCTGGGCGTTGCCCCTCGCGGCCGGCCGCGAGCAGGTGCGTACGGCCGCGCCGCTCGTGCGCACCATCGGCGACGGCGAGCTGGCGCGGGACGAGGCGGCGCGCGCCGCGCGGCTGCCCAGCCTCGCCTGGCAGGCCGTCAGGGAAGGACTGAAGACCGGGCCGGTGCTGGTGCAGGTGCCCCGGCGCGGCTATGTGCCCCGGCTCGCGTGCGAACGGTGCCGTACGCCCGCCCGCTGCCGGCACTGCGCGGGGCCGCTGGAGGCGCCGCGGGAGCGGGAGTTGCACTGCGGCTGGTGCGGCCGGGACGAACCGGCGTGGCACTGCGTGGAGTGCGGAAACACCCGGCTGCGCGCGCAGATCGTGGGGGCGCGGCGTACGGCTGAGGAGCTGGGGCGGGCGTTCCCGGCCGTCCCCGTCCGTACGTCGGGACGCGACCACGTGCTCGATTCCGTCCCCGGCCGTCCCGCCCTCGTGGTCAGCACCCCCGGCGCCGAGCCGGTGGCGGAGGGCGGTTACGCGGCGGCGCTGCTCCTCGACGGCTGGGCGATGCTCGGACGGCCCGATCTGCGGGCGGGGGAGGAGGCGCTGCGCCGCTGGATACAGGCGGGGTCGCTGGTACGCGGACAGAGCGAGGGCGGCACGGTGGTCGTGGTCGCCGAGCCGACGCTACGGCCCGTGCAGGCGCTGGTGCGGTGGGATCCGGTGGGGCACGCGCAGCGCGAGCTGGCGGAACGGGCCGAGCTGGGGTTTCCGCCGGTGTCGCGGATGGCGGCGGTGCTGGGGCGGGGGGAGGTGGTGGCCGCGTTTCTGGCGGCGGCGGCTGCGGAGCTGCCGGCCGACGCGGAGGTGCTGGGACCTGTGCCGATGCCGGTCACGGATCCGGGCAGGCCGCGTCGGGCGGGGGATGCGCCGGCGGGGGAGCGGTGGGAGAGGGCGTTGGTGCGGGTGCCGCCGGGGAGTGGGGCGGCGCTTGCCGGGGCGTTGAAGGGGGCGCAGGCGGCTAGGTTGGCGCGGGGTGGGGGGGATCCGGTGCGGGTGCGGATTGATCCGCCGGATATTGGGTGAGGTTGCGGTGCGTCTTCCGGCGGGGGCGTGGGTGCGGGGTGCGGTGCGCCTCCGGCGGGGTGCGTTGTGGTGCGGGGCGCGGTGGGTGGTGCCGGGTGCCGGGGCCTCCGGAGGTCCGTGTCCGGACTGCTTTCCTCACCGCGCTTCGCGCGAGCTGCGACGCTTTACGTCCGGACACGCACCTGGTGGGGGGTGGGTGCGGGCCCGGGTGGGTTCCGGGTACTCGTCGCCCCGGTGGCGGTTGGGGCGGGTGCGGGACGGCATTGTTGGTTTGCCGTCCCGGTGAGCCCGTGATCAGCCGCCCCTTGGGCCCGGGAAGACGTTCGGGCGGGGGTCCTCGCGGAGGGATTGGGTGCTTGCCGTCGGCTGCGGTGGCATCGATCGGGCCGCGGGGACCGCGGCCGGTACCGCGGGGCGGGGCGTTGTGCTGTCCGCCTCGGGGGTGCTCGGCTGCTGGGTGGTGCGGCGCGTGCCGTAACGGCGGTGCACCGCCTGCTTGGTGACGCCGAGCGCCGAACCCACCGCGTCCCAGGAGAAGCCCAGCGAGCGGTCGAAGTCCACCGCGGCGGTCACCAGGGTCTCTACGCTGTCCCTCAGCTCCTGCGCGAGCCGTACGGTCGGCGCGGGTGCCCTGCCGTACACCACGAAGCCCGTGGAAGGACCCGATCGTCGCGGGCGGTAGACATTGCCCAACTGGGCGGTGAGGGTGCGCAATGCGTCCACCTGCCGCCGGACCCGCTCGATGTCCCGCACCAACAGGTGCAGACTTGCTCGGGCTTGTGCGTCGTGGGTTGCGTGGTCGGCCATGAACAAGCCTCTCGAACCGGCGTTGAAAAGGATCCGGGCCGCACAGGTGCGGCCCGTGTGGTCAATCTCTCTTGACAACGCGCCACCTGTCGTTGTGGTCACGCTGCGGGGGGCGTATGCGCGTATGCGCGGGGCGCGTGGGCCGTCGTACGCCCCCTGGCGCCTAGACTGGTGCGCCGCTCGATCACCGCACTTTCAGCCCGAGAGGCAGTCAGCCACCGATGAAGCTCGTCTTCGCCGGCACCCCCGAGGTCGCCGTACCCGCCCTGGACGCACTCATCGCCTCCGAACGGCATGAGGTCGTCGCCGTCGTGACCCGGCCCGACGCCCCGGCCGGGCGCGGTCGCAGGCTTGTCGCCAGTCCCGTCGCCGAGCGCGCGGAGGAGGCCGGCATCGAGGTGCTCAAGCCGGCGAGGCCGCGCGACGAGGACTTCCTGGCGCGGCTGCGTGAGATCGGGCCGGACTGCTGTCCGGTCGTCGCGTATGGTGCGCTGCTGCCGAAGACCGCCCTCGAAGTGCCGGTCCACGGCTGGGTGAATCTGCACTTCTCGCTGCTGCCCGCCTGGCGCGGTGCCGCGCCTGTGCAGCACTCCGTCATGGCGGGTGACGAGATGACCGGCGCGTCCACCTTCCAGATCGAGGAGGGGCTGGACTCCGGGCCGGTGTACGGCGTGATCACGGAGCATGTACGGCCCACCGACACCAGTGGTGATTTGCTGACCCGGCTGGCCTTCGCGGGCTCCGGGCTGCTCGCGGCGACCATGGACGGGATCGAGGACGGCTCGCTCAAGCCCGTACCGCAGCCCGCCGAGGGCATCACGCTCGCGCCCAAGATCACGGTCGAGGACGCGCGGGTGGAGTGGTCCGCGCCCGCGCTGCGCGTGGACCGGGTCGTGCGCGCCTGCACCCCGGCGCCCGGCGCCTGGACGGTCTTCCGCGGGGAGCGGCTCAAGCTGATCCACGTGGGGCTGGAGCCCGGGCGTACGGAGCTGGCGCCCGGGGTGCTCGCCGTCGGCAAGAACCATGTGTACGTGGGCACCGGATCGCACGACGCCGAGCTGCTCTGGGTCCAGCCGCAGGGCAAGAAGCCGATGCGCGCCGCCGACTGGGCGCGCGGGGTGCGGATCGCCCCGGGCGAGCGGCTCGGGCAGGAGCATTAGTCTGGGAGGGATCAATTCTTCTCACCGCGGAGCACCTTTGAACGAGCAGGCCCCTCGCCGCCCCTCCAAGCCCTACCGCCGCCCCAAGAAGGACCCCGTGCGGCTCCTCGCCTTCGAGGCGCTCAGGGCCGTCGACGAGCGGGCCGCGTACGCGAATCTCGTCCTGCCGCCGCTGCTCAAGAAGGCGCGTGAGAACAGCGGATTCGAGGCGCGGGACGCGGCGCTGGCCACCGAGCTGGTGTACGGGACGCTCCGGCGCCAGGGCACGTACGACGCGATCATCTCGGCGTGCATCGACCGGCCGCTGCGTGAGGTCGACCCGCCCGTCCTGGATGTGCTCGCCCTCGGGGCGCACCAGCTGCTCGGGACGCGGATCCCGACGCACGCCGCCGTCTCCGCGAGTGTGGAGCTGGCCCGGGTGGTGCTCGGCGACGGCCGCGCCAAGTTCGTCAACGCCGTACTGCGCAAGATCTCCCGGGACGATCTGGACACCTGGCTGCAGCGGGTCGCTCCGCCGTACGACGAGGACGCCGAGGACCATCTCGCGGTCGTCCACTCGCATCCCCGCTGGGTGGTCTCCGCGCTCTGGGACGCGCTGGGCGGTGGCCGCGCAGGGATCGAGGATCTCCTGGAGGCCGACAACGAACGGCCCGAGGTGACGCTGGTGGCCCGGCCCGGCCGCTCGACCGCCGAGGAACTGCTCGATGTGCTCGGCGAGGACTCCGGACTGCCCGGCCGCTGGTCGCCGTATGCCGTACGGCTCACCGAGGGCGGTGAACCGGGCGCGCTCGACGCCGTACGGGAGGGGCGGGCCGGCGTTCAGGACGAGGGCAGTCAGCTGGTCGCGATCGCCCTGGCCGACGCACCGCTGGAGGGGGCCGACGCGCGCTGGCTGGACGGGTGTGCCGGTCCCGGCGGCAAGGCGGCGCTGCTGGCCGCGCTGGCCGCCGGGCGCGGCGCCTCGCTGCTGGCCGCCGAGAAGCAGCCGCACCGCGCCAGGCTCGTCGCCCGCGCGCTCGCCGGGAACCCCGGCCCCTATCAGGTGCTCGCCGCCGACGGCACGCGGCCGCCCTGGGTCCCCGGCTCCTTCGACCGGGTCCTGGTCGATGTGCCGTGCACGGGCCTCGGTGCCCTGCGGCGCAGGCCGGAGGCGCGCTGGCGGCGCCGTCCGGAGGACTTGGAGGGCTTCGCGCCGCTCCAGCGCGGACTGCTGCGCGAGGCGTTCCACGCGGTACGGGTCGGCGGCGTCGTCGGGTACGCGACCTGCTCCCCGCACCCCGCCGAGACCAAGGCGGTCGTCGAGGACGTCCTCAGGGGGCGCGGCGGCCCGGCGGTGGAGGCCGAGTGGGTCGACGCCAGGCCGCTCATGCCGGGCGTGCCGGCGCTGGGGGACGGTCCGGATGTTCAGCTGTGGCCGCATCTGCACGGGACGGACGCCATGTACCTGGCGCTGCTGCGGCGTACCGGCTGACGCTGGTGCGGGGCGGCCGACCGGGCCGCTGTCGGCGGGGCAGGACGTGCGGATTGCGTGGACTGTGCCGTTCTCGCACCGCGTCGCGAGTCGTTGGTCCGTACCGAGGTTCGCCGTGCGGTCCGGAAGTGGTCCGGAACATGGCAGGCTTGGCACATGGCCCAGATCAACCCCAGCATCCTGTCCGCCGACTTCTCCCGACTCGCCGATGAGGCGAAGGCGGTGGAAGGCGCCGACTGGCTTCATGTCGATGTCATGGACAACCACTTCGTGCCCAATCTGACCCTGGGCGTGCCGGTGGTCGAAGCGCTCGGACGGGCGACGGACACCCCGCTGGACTGCCATCTGATGATCGAGGAGCCCGACCGCTGGGCTCCGCAGTACGTCGAGGCCGGCGCCGGTTCGGTGACCTTCCATGTGGAGGCCGCCGCCGCACCCGTACGGCTGGCGCGCGAGATCCGCGCCAAGGGCGCCAGGGCGTCCATGGCGCTCAAGCCAGCGACGGCCATCGAGCCGTACGAGGATCTGCTCCCCGAGCTGGACATGCTGCTGATCATGACGGTGGAGCCGGGCTTCGGCGGCCAGGCGTTCCTGGACATCATGCTGCCCAAGATCCGCCGTACCCGTGAGCTGATCTCCAAGCACGGTCTTGAACTGTGGCTCCAGGTCGACGGCGGGGTCTCGGCCACCACCATCGAACGCTGCGCCGAGGCGGGCGCCGATGTCTTCGTCGCGGGCTCCGCGGTGTACGGGGCGGATGATCCGGCCGCGGCGGTACGGATGCTCCGGGAGCAGGCGGCCGAGGCCACCGCCGCCGCCTCTTGGACATGCGGTCACTGACCCGTGCCGAGCGGGCCGGAATCCGGTGGACCAGTGCGCCACGGGAAAATGAACGGCGCCCTTTGGGGCTGATCAAGGATCGCTGGATCTGACAGGATGAACAGCGAGTCCAGAGTGTGAACAGCAGTGAGGAGATCGCGGTGTCTGGTATGTCGGCGGGTCGGCCAGCCCTGCGGATGGGACCCGCGGAACTGGTGCAGGCGGCGGCCATGGCCCGCCGCTTCTACCTGGAGGGCAAGTCCAAGATCCAGATCGCCGAGGAGTTCGGCGTCAGCCGCTTCAAGGTGGCCCGGGTCCTGGAGACCGCGCTGGAGCGCGACCTCGTCAGGATCGAGATCCGCGTCCCGTCCGAGCTGGACGCCGAGCGCTCCGACGCGCTGCGCGCCCGCTACGGACTGCGGCACGCGGTGGTGGTCGAGTCGCCCACGGAGGCCGAGGACGAGTCGCCCGACCCGGAGAACCTCGGCGAGGTCGCCGCCGATCTGCTCGGCGAGCTGGTCGTCGAGGGCGATGTGCTGGGCCTGGCCTGGGGCCGGTCCACCATCCACATGGCCGCCGCGCTCGACCGGCTGCCGCCGTGCACGGTCGTCCAGCTGACGGGCGTGTACGACGCGGGCACCGCCGAGCGCGGCTCGGTCGAGGCCGTACGGCGGGCCGCCCAGGTGTCCGGGGGAGAGGCGCACCCCATCTACGCGCCGATGCTGCTTCCCGACCCGGCGACGGCGGCCGCGCTGCGCAGTCAGACCGGTATCGCGCGCGCCTTCGAGTACTTCGACAAGGTGACCGTCGCCGCCGTCTCCATCGGCTCCTGGGAGCCGGGTATCTCGACGGTGCACGACATGATCACCGAGGAGGAGCGGACCCACTACGCCTCGCTCGGTGTCGCCGCGGAGATGTCCGCGCATCTCTTCGACGCGGAGGGCCGGCGGGTCGGCCGCGATCTGGGCGAGCGCTGCATCACGGTCGAGGCCGACCGGCTGCGCCGGATCCCGGAAGTCGTGGCGATCGCGGGCGGGCTGCGCAAGGCGGAGGCGATCGGGGCCGTCCTCCGTTCCGGGCTGGTCACCAGCCTGGTCACGGACACGGCCGCGGCGGACTTCCTGCTGACGGAGTTCACTCCGGGGCCGCGGCCCGCGCTGGAGCGCGTCGACCCGGACGAGACCTGACCCGAACCGACCTCTCCTGGACGGTGTCCGGTGCCGGGGAATTTTGGATCATCGTATGAGGGCACCCCTTCTGAGCTGGACGTTCCTCCCCGGCCGGGTAGCCGGTCCGGCATGGGAGAATCAAGTACGTGCGTTTTCCCCGGCTCCACCGACCGGGGCCAACTCCGATCGACTGGGATGTTCTGCACGTGCGTTTCCTCAATGACCTGCAGCCGCCGTATGACCTGACGTACGACGACGTGTTCATGGTGCCGAGCCGTTCGGCCGTGGGTTCCCGCCTGGCGGTGGATCTCTCCGCCCCGGACGGCACCGGCACCACCATCCCCCTCGTCGTGGCGAACATGACCGCGATCGCGGGCCGCCGGATGGCCGAGACCGTCGCCCGGCGCGGCGGTCTCGTCGTCATCCCGCAGGACATCCCCATCGAGGTCGTCACCGACGTCATCTCATGGGTCAAGACGCGCCATCTCGTACTCGACACCCCGATCGTGCTCGCACCCCTCCAGACCGTGGGCGACGCCCTGTCCCTGCTGCCCAAGCGGGCGCACGGCGCGGGCGTCGTGGTCGACGGCGAGGGGCGGCCCGTCGGTGTCGTCACCGAGCACGATCTGACCGGTGTCGACCGCTTCACCCAGCTGTCCGAGGTGATGTCGAAGGACCTGCTGCTGATCTCGGCGGACATGGACCCGCGCGAGGCGTTCAACACCCTCGACAACGCCAACCGCAAGATCGCCCCCGCCATCGACGCGGACGGCAGGCTGGCCGGTGTCCTCACCCGCAAGGGCGCTCTGCGCGCGACCCTCTACACGCCCGCGACCGACGCCGAAGGCAAGCTGCGGATCGCCGCCGCCGTCGGGGTCAACGGCAATGTCGCGGGCAAGGCCCGGCAGCTGCTCGACGCGGGCGTCGACACGCTGGTCGTCGATACGGCGCACGGCCACCAGGAGTCGATGCTCGCCGCGATCAGGGCCGTCCGCGCGCTCGACCCGAAGGTGCCGGTCGTCGCGGGCAATATCGTCGCCGCCGAGGGCGTACGGGATCTGATCGAGGCCGGCGCGGACATCATCAAGGTCGGTGTCGGGCCCGGCGCCATGTGCACCACCCGCATGATGACGGGTGTGGGCCGGCCCCAGTTCTCCGCCGTCATGGAGTGCGCGGCCGAGGCCAAGAAGTTCGGCAAGCACGTCTGGGCCGACGGCGGGGTCAGGCATCCGCGCGATGTCGCCATGGCGCTCGCCGCCGGCGCCTCGAACGTCATGATCGGCTCCTGGTTCGCCGGGACGTACGAGTCCCCGGGCGACCTTCAGCAGGCCGCCGACGGACGGCTCTACAAGGAGTCCTTCGGCATGGCCTCCGCCCGCGCCGTACGCAACCGTACGAGCGAGGAGTCGGCGTACGACCGGGCGCGCAAGGCGCTGTTCGAGGAGGGCATCTCCACCTCGCGGATGTTCCTCGACCCGTCCCGCCCCGGTGTGGAGGACCTGATCGACTCGATCATCGCGGGCGTGCGCTCCTCGTGCACCTACGCCGGTGCCGACTCGCTGGAGGAGTTCGCGCGGAAGGCGATCGTCGGCGTGCAGAGTGCCGCCGGATACGCCGAGGGCAAGCCGCTGCACGCCAGTTGGAGTTAGGTCGCGTCCGGCTCCGGTCGGCTCGTAGCGGCTCATCGTCCGGCCGTCGCTGTGTGCGGCGGCCGGACGCCGCTTTTCCCGATCCGACAGCGGACAGGCATGAGTGCGTCGGGAGCGGGTACACGCGCTGTGCACTGACCACGGAGCAGGGGAGGACAAAGTGTCCACGGCGAGCACGGTCCCGACCGGAAGCACGCAGTACGGAACCCAGCAGCGCACGGAGGCGGCGGAGCTGGAACTTCCCTACGTGGAGTGCCCGGCGGAAGTGGCACCCAAGGACGCGCGCGAAATCTCGAAACTCTTCTTCGTCCGGCTGGCGGAGCTGGAAGAAGGCACCCATGAATTCCAGTACGTACGCAACACGCTGATCGAGCTGAACCTCGCGCTGGTCCGCTACGCGGCCACCCGGTTCCGCAATCGCGCGGACCAGATGGAGGACATCGTCCAGGTCGGCACCATCGGCCTGATCAAGGCGATCGACCGCTTCGAGCTCAGCCGCGAGGTGGAGTTCGCGACCTTCGCCGTGCCGTACATCGTCGGCGAGATCAAGCGGTTCTTCCGGGACACCAGCTGGGCCGTGCACGTTCCGCGCCGCCTCCAGGAGCTGCGGATCGATCTGGCCAAGGCGACCGACGAGCTGTCCCAGCAGCTCGACCGCGCGCCCACCACGCCCGAACTGGCCGAGCATCTCGGCCTGGACGAGGACGAGGTCATCGAGGGCGTCGTCGCGAGCAACGGCTATACGGCCGGTTCCATCGACATGCCGACGGATGACGCGTCGGGCTCCCCGGCCCCGCTCTCGGACCGGATCGGCGCACCGGACGCCGGGATGGAGGCGGCGGAGAACGTCCAGGCGCTCAAGCCGCTGATCGAGGAGCTCGACGAGCGGGAGCGGCGCATCCTGCGCATGCGCTTCGGCGACGAGATGACCCAGTCGGAGATCGGCGCCGAACTGGGCGTCTCCCAGATGCATGTGTCCCGGCTGCTGTCGCGGATCACCGGGCGGCTGAGGGCGGGTCTGCTGGTGGTGGAGTGAGTCGCGCGTAGGCGATATACGAGGGGCGTTCCGCAGGCGCGGAGCGCCCCCTCGTATATCGCCTGGTGTGGTGCCAGTGCCCGGTCAGACGGGGGCGGTGACCGCCGGCCGCTGCCAGACCGCCTGGACACGCTTGCCGTCCGGCAGCGGCCGGACCTCGACATGGCCCGCGAGCCTCAGCACCATGTGCCAGCCGAACCCGCCGCCCCCGGAGAAGTCGGGCGTGCGCGCGACCGGCGGTTCCGGACTGGAGTCGTCCATCTCCACCGTCAACGTCTCGTCCTCCGCCGTGAGATGGAGCCGCCACCACCCCGGGGTGTGCCGGACGGCGTTCGTGACGAGTTCCGAGACGACGAGCAGCACCGCGTCCAGATCGGCCCACGGACAGTGCAGCTGAAGGAATTCGGCTGCGGCGCCGCGGGCCGCCGCGCTGTCCCGGTACGGCGAGTCCACGACCACCACACGCGCCTCGTTGCTCATCACTGGCCTCATCTACCCCGTTGTCGGTCTTTCACCGGCATCGGCCTCATTGTGAGCCCGGCCCGACGGACACACGTCACCGGGTCCCGCGGGCCCGTGTTCTACTTCGGTGACGGCCCCCCGCCGCCCCTCCGGCCACCGCAGAGAAGTGAACCACCAGCCGTGCGACTCAACGATCTCGACGAACGCATCGTCCATGCCCTCGCCGCGGACGCCCGCCGCTCCTACGCCGATATCGGCTCCGTCGTCGGCTTGTCCGCGCCCGCGGTGAAGCGGCGCGTCGACCGGCTGCGCGCCGAGGGCGCGATCACCGGCTTCACCGTACGGGTGGACCCGGCGGCACTCGGCTGGGAGACCGAGGGGTTCATCGAGATCTACTGCCGCCGCAAGACCTCGCCCGAAGCGATCCAACGGGGCCTCGAACGGCTGCCGGAGGTGGTGTCCGCCTCCACCGTCACCGGAGAGGCGGACGCGATCGCCCAGGTCTTCGCCGCCGACATGCGCCACTTCGAGCAGGTGCTCGAACGCATCGCGGGCGAGCCCTATGTGGAACGCACGAAGTCCGTGCTCGTGCTGTCCCCGCTGCTGAGGCGCTACTCGGGGCTTGCGGAGACCGGGAGCGGCGCCCGCCGCTGAGCGCAACGAATCGCCGAGGGAGCCGACGAGCGCGCAATGGATCGGTGGTCGGCGCGCAACGGTCGCGTCTTGTCCGGGGCGGCGGCCGGACCGTAGCGTCAATGCCGTCACTCCCACCCCCTTCGCACCGTCCGAGGTCAGCCATGCCGCCGCTGCGTACCGCCCTGCTCCAGAGCTCCGGCCGACCCGGTTCCGTCGCCGGGAATCTCAAGGTGCTCGACGAGGCTGCGGCCCGTGCCGGCGACGCGGGCGCGGGGCTGCTGGTCTGTCCCGAGATGTTTCTGACCGGCTATGCCCTTGGCGACCAGGTGCCCCGGCTCGCCGAGCCGGCGGACGGTCCGGGGGCCGCGGCCGTGGCCGAGATCGCCGTACGCCATGGGCTCGCGGTGCTGTACGGCTACCCGGAACGCGACTCCGACCCCGACTCCGACCCCGACTCCGACCCCGACTCCGGGGACGGACCTGGGGACGGACCCGGGCGCGACCGCGAGCGGATCTACAACGCCGCGCAGCTGATCGGCCCCGACGGCGCGCGGCTCGCCAACTACCGCAAGACCCATCTCTTCGGCGGCTTCGAGCGCGAGTGGTTCACCCCTGGGGAGCGGCCCGTCGTCCAGGCCGAGCTGGCCGGGCTGCGGATCGGGATCATGATCTGTTACGACGTCGAGTTCCCCGAGAACGTACGGTCGCACGCCCTGGCCGGTACCGATCTGCTGCTGGTGCCCACCGCCCAGATGCATCCGTTCCAGTTCGTCCCCGAATCCGTCGTGCCGGTCCGCGCCTTCGAGAACCAGATGTACGTGGCGTATGTGAACCGGACCGGCCAGGAGGGCGAGTTCGAGTTCGTCGGGCTGAGCTGTCTCGCCGGACCCGACGGGGCTGCCAGGGCCCGGGCGGGACGGAGCGAGGAGCTGGTGTTCGGAGAGGTCGACGGGGAGCTGCTGAGCGCCTCCCGCGCGGCCAATCCGTATCTGCGGGACCGCCGTCCCGGGCTGTACACCTCGCTCGTCCGAGCCGGCCACTCCTGAGCCGGCCACTCCTGAGCCGATCTCGGTCAACCCTCCCGCGCCCGCCCTCGTACCCGCCGTATCCGCAAGGAGTCCGTACCCCATGACGTCCACGGTGCCCACCGCCGTCCCGCACGCCGACGCGCAGCCCGCCGGCGTACAGCCGCCGATCACCATGTTCGGACCGGACTTCCCCTACGCGTACGACGACTATCTGGCGCACCCCGCCGGCCTCGGCCAGATACCCGCGACCGAGCACGGCGCCGAGGTCGCCGTCATCGGCGGCGGGCTCTCCGGCATCGTCGCCGCGTACGAGCTGATGAAGATGGGCCTGAAGCCCGTCGTGTACGAGGCCGACCGGATCGGCGGCCGGCTGCGTACGGTCGGTTTCGAGGGCTGCGACCCGGAACTGACCGCCGAGATGGGCGCGATGCGCTTCCCGCCCTCCTCCACCGCGCTGCGGCACTACATCGATCTGGTGGGTCTGGAGACCCGGCCGTTCCCCAATCCACTGGCCCCGGGCACCCCGTCGACCGTCGTCGATCTCAAGGGCGAGTCCCACTACGCGAAGACCGTGGACGATCTGCCGCCGGTCTACCGCGAGGTGATGGACGCCTGGACCAGCTGTCTGGAGGAGGGCGCGGACTTCTCCGACATGAACCGCGCCCTGCGCGAGCGCGATGTGCCGCGGATCCGGGAGATCTGGGCGCGGCTGGTCGAGAAGCTCGACAACCAGACCTTCTACGGGTTCCTCTGCGACTCCCCGGCCTTCAAGTCCTTCCGCCACCGGGAGATCTTCGGCCAGGTCGGCTTCGGCACCGGCGGCTGGGACACCGACTTCCCCAACTCCATCCTGGAGATCCTGCGGGTCGTCTACACCGAGGCCGACGACCACCACCGCTCCATCGTCGGCGGCAGCCAGCAGCTCCCGCTGCGGCTGTGGGAGGACGAGCCGCGGAAGATCACGCACTGGCCGGCCGGGACCTCGCTGTCGTCCCTGCACGAGGGGGCGCCGCTGCCGGCCGTGACCCGGCTGCACCGCACCTCGGGCAACCGGATCACCGTCACGGACGCCTCCGGCCGCATCCGTACCTACCGCGCCGCGATCTTCACCGCGCAGTCCTGGCTGCTGCTCTCCAAGATCGCCTGCGACGACTCGCTCTTCCCGATCGACCACTGGACGGCGATGGAGCGCACCCACTACATGGAGTCGTCCAAGCTGTTCGTGCCGGTCGACCGGCCGTTCTGGCTGGATCCGGCCGTGGACGACCGGGGCGTGCCGACCGGGCGCGACACGATGTCCATGACGCTCACCGACCGGATGACCCGGGGCACGTATCTGCTGGACAACGGCCCCGACCGGCCCGCCGTCATCTGCCTCTCGTACACCTGGTGCGACGACAGCCTCAAGTGGCTGCCGCTCTCCGCCGAGGAGCGGATGGAGGTCATGCTGAACTCGCTGCGCGAGATCTATCCCAAGGTGGACATCCGCAAGCACCTCATCGGCAGCCCCGTGACCGTCTCGTGGGAGAACGAGCCGTACTTCATGGGCGCGTTCAAGGCCAATCTGCCGGGGCACTACCGCTATCAGCGGCGGCTGTTCACCCACTTCATGCAGGACCGGCTGCCCGCCGACAAGCGGGGGATCTTCCTGGCGGGCGACGACATCTCGTGGACCGCGGGGTGGGCGGAGGGCGCCGTACAGACCGCGCTCAACGCGGTGTGGGGCGTGATGAGCCACTTCGGGGGTGCCACGGACGCCACGAACCCGGGGCCCGGTGATCTGTACGACGAGCTGGCGCCGGTCGAACTGCCGGAGGACTGACGGCGACGGGGCCCGCTCCGGGAGGGGAGGAACGGGCCCTGTCGTCGTCTCCGACAGGCTCCTGTCGTGTGTCTGTCAGACGCCCGCCGCGCGCGCCTCCGCGTACACCTCGGCCGCCACATCGGCCAGCTCCGCCGCGTCACGCGTCGTGCTCTGGAGGTCCAGCATGATCTCCGGTACGCCCGACTCGGCGTGCGCCACCAGGTCCTCGACGATCTGCGCCACGCTGCCCTGGAAGGGCTGCCGGCCCTCGCCCTCGAACGGCTTGGCGCTGTAGAGCGCGTTGGCACGGGCGCAGGCGTCGAGCGGACGCTCCCGGCCGCGCTCGGCGGCCAGTTCCCGCAGCTGCCGCCACTGCTCGGTCAGCTGCGCCGCGCCCATGGCCACGGGCACCCAGCCGTCCGCCCGGTCCACCAGGCGCCGGGTGGCGCGCGGGCTGTTCGCGGGCAGATAGACCGGGATGGGGCGGACCGGCTTGGGGCCGACCTCGGACGGCGCGATGGTGGTCAGCTCGCCCTCGTACGAGACCGGGTCCGGGCCCCAGACGGCCGCGAAGACATCGAGCACCTCGTCCAGGACCGCGCCGCGCTTCTCGAAGGGGGCGACGGAGGAGGCGGCGTACTCGTCGAGCGACCAGCCCGTGCCGAGACCGGCGATCACCCGGCCACCGCTCGCGACATCGAGCGAGGCCAGCGAACGGGCCAGCTGGAACGGTACGTGCAGCGGCGCGATCAGGACGCTCGTGCCGAGCCGGGCCCGCTCGGTGGCGGCGGCGGCCAGCGTGAGGGTGATCAGCGGGTCGGCGACGCTCCGGTACGTGTCGGGCCAGGGCAGTCCAGGTACGCCGTACAGCCCCTGGGTGGCGGGCTCGGGGAAGAGAACGCGTTCGAAGACCCAGAGACTCTCGTATCCGGCCTCCTCCGCGGCCCGCGCCACGGTGGCCACATCGCGGCCGATGTCGTACTGCTTCATCTGCGGAAGGCTGAGACCGAGGGTGACCGGCATGTGCACTCCTTCGTGCGGACGATGGGACAACTACCGTAGGCCACTACCTTGTTGAGCGCTCAACTTTTGGGGCTCCGTACGGTCTGTTTCCGGCCGCCAGGGAGTCAGCATGCAGCGCGCCGCCAGTCCGGCGGCCTCGTCCATCCGCTCCCTGAACTCCTCGGCCAGTGGCGGGGCGTCCCGTAGCGCCCAGAGCACCCGGGCCGACGACCAGGCCGCCTCGCGCGCCCGCTCCAGATTCCAGCTGCCGAGCAGATGGGTGAGCGGATCGGTGACCCTCAGCAGCTCGGGGCCCGGCGCCACTTCCTCGCGGATGCGCTCCTCCAGGAGCGTGAGCAGGTCGCCCACCCGGTCGAACTCACCTTCCAGGGAGGGTGGTTCACAGCCCGCCGTACGGCAGATGTCCACCACGGCCGGCGCGAGATCGTGCGCGGTGAGCGCGTGGATAGCGGCCAGGGCGAACTGCCGCGGTCGTACGTCCGGATGCCGCCGGTAGTGGAACAGCGGGCGCCAGCAGGCGGGGGCCCGGCCGCCGTCGGCCGCGGTCTCGACCGCCGAGAGATAGCGCTCGGTGAGGCGGATCCCCAAGGGGTTCGGCGGAGGGACGGCCGGGCCGGCCGACTCCAGGACCGCGAGAAAGACCCGGTGGAAGACCGTGACCCCGTCGCCGGCCGGCCAGGCGGAGCGGACGGCCCGCATCCGTCGAAGCGTCAGTTCCAGCGCCGGGTCGGGGGAGGGTGGGCCGGCTCCGGTGCGGGCGGCGAACCGCTCCGTCTGCGTCAGCTCGGTCTGTGTCATGGGGGAAGGGTCCCAGTCGCCGGGTCCCGGGGGCGCGGTCCGGGCGGGGCTTCCCCGGAACGGGCGAACGGAATCCCGCCTGGCTCGCGGCACCTGGCGCGCACGCTCGCCGCGTTGCCGGGCTCGTCCAAGTGCGGCCGGGCCATCCATAACGCCGACCCTCCGCCTTGCGATCGCACGCGTCGGACGGCGCTATTTGACAGGGCCTGGGCCGGATCGGATCGCGGGGGCAGCTGTCGCGTTCATGGCGACCATCGTCCTCATCCATGAATCATGCGCACACCATTGTCAGCGATACCGGCCGCCTCTACGCTCGCACGGCCTCGTTCATGAATGACGTTCACGTACATGACAGGAGCGCCCAGTGAGTGGAACCACCCGACGGCGTCCAGCCGTCCTGATCGCCGTCCTGGCCACCGTCGCCGCCGTACTCGTCCCGGCCGCGTCCTCCGCCGCGTCCTCTGCCCAGCCCTCCGGCCACCACCGCGCGGCTCCCGTGGCTCCCCAGACCGTGGTGATCGACGGCAAGCGGATGCGGCAGGCCCGTATCGCCCTCGACCGCGGTGACCCCGCCCTCCGCGCGACGGTCAAGTCCCTGACCGCGCAAGCGGATTCCTGGCTCGGCAAGGGGCCCTGGACCGTCACCGACAAGCCGAAACCGGCCCCCAGCGGTGACCCGCACGACTACCTCAGCCAGGCCCCGTACTGGTGGCCGTCACAGCCGAAGACCGACGCCAACCCCTGGGGCTGCCCGTACGTCCAGCGCGACGGCGAGCGGAATCCCGAGGTCGACACCGGCACCGACCGTCCCGACATCGGGAAGGTCTTCAACTCCACCACCACGCTCAGCCTGGCCTGGTACTACACGGGCAAGAAGGAGTACGCGGAGCACGCGGCGCGGATTCTGCGGACCTGGTTCGTCGACCCCGCGACCCGGATGAACCCGAACCTCAACCACGGGCAGTTCATCCCCTGCAAGTACGAGGGCCGTGCCATCGGGATCATCGACTTCTCGCAGCAGTACACCAGCGTCCTCGACGCCCTCGCGATCCTCGGCACCGGAGCCCCGGGCTGGACCAGCGGTGACCGCGCGGGGATGCGGACCTGGAACAAGGACTTCCTGGACTGGCTGGTCAACTCGCCCTTCGGCAAGGAGGAGTCGGCCGCCAAGAATAACCACGGCACGTTCATGGACATGCAGGTCGCCGGTCTCGCGCTCGCCACCGGTGACCGGAGCCTCGCGCGGAAGACCGTCCTCGATGCCCGTACGAAGCGAATCGACCCGCAGATCGCGGCGGACGGCAGCCAGCCCCAGGAACTGACGCGTACGCGCAGCTGGCACTACTCGACGTTCGACCTGGTCGCCTACACGCGCCTGGCCGCCATCGGTGAACAGGTCGGGGTGAACCTCTGGGCGTACGAAGGGCCGCAGGGGCAGAGCCTGTTCAAGGCCGTCGACTATCTGCTGCCGGCCGCGACTGGCGCCGCCCCCTGGCCGCACCCCGAGCTGGAGTTCAAACGCTTCGCGGCGAGCGACATCGTCCACGCGGCGGCCGACGCGGGTGACCGCGAGGCCCGCGCGGCGGTCCCGCGCCTGGAGACGCCGCCGGGGGGTGACCTCTGGGCGCTGCGGCCCGCAGCCGAACAACTGGACTCGATCGCAGGCTGATTGCCCCTCTTTTTCTGGGGCTCGGTTCGCCGCCGGAAAGACGGCACCCGGAACGTATGGGCACCCCGGGGGCGGACGTCTGCGGCCGGAATGGCTGGAGCACCCGGGGGGCTACGCCTCGGGTGTCGGGGCCGGTGCGGGTGTGGTGGTGGGGTCGGTGGCGGTCGCTACGGTGCGGCGGTCGCCCGTGCGGAGCACGCCCGCGCCCACCATCAGGCCGCAGGCGAGCAGCGTCACCAGGCCGAACGAGACCACGAGCGACGTCGCGTCCGCGACCGCGCCGATCGCCGAGGGCGCGATCAGGCCCGAGGTGTACGTGATGGTGGCGACACCCGCGATGGCCTGGCTCGGATTGGGCCCCGCACGGCCCGCCGCCGCGAAAGCGAGCGGGACGACCACGGCCACGCCGAGCCCGAGGAACGCGAACCCGCCCATGGCGACCACCGGTTGCGGCGCGGTGACCACCAGGAGGCCGCCCACCACGGCCAGCGCGCCGCCCGTCCGCACCGTCCGTACCGCGCCGAACCGGTCGATCACCCGATCGCCCGCGAGCCGCGCCACCGCCATGGTGAGCGCGAAGGCCGTGGTCGACGCCGCCGCGACACCCGGTGAGGTGTCCAGCACGTCCCGGAGATAGACCGCCGACCAGTCGAGGCTCGCGCCCTCGGCGAAGACCGCGCAGAACCCGATAGCGCCGATCAGCAGCGCGGACTTCGGCGGCAGCGCGAACCGCGGCGGCGGGTCCTCCTCGGGCGCGCTGCGCAGGTCGAGTACGGCCTGGCAGGCCAGCAGGCCCAGCACCGTGAGCACGGTGGCGGCGAGCAGATGGTGCAGCCTTGCGTCACTGCCCAGATGGGCCGCGAGGGTGCCGGCGGCGGAGCCGATCAGCGCACCCGTGCTCCACATACCGTGCAGACTCGACATGATCGACTTGTCGAGCCGGTTCTCGACCTCCACCCCGAGGGCGTTCATCACCACGTCGGACAGGCCCGAGGCGGCGCCGTACACGAACAGGGCCGCGCACAGCGCGACGAGATTCGGCGCCAGCGACGGCAGGGTCAGCGCGAGGGTCCACAGGGCGAGCAGGACGCGCAGCGCGTTGCGCGAGCCGAAGCGGTGGCTGATCCCGCTCGCCAGCGGCATCGCGACGGACGCGCCGATCGCGGGGAAGGCGAGCGCGAGCCCGAGCTGTCCCGCGCTGATCCCGGCGTGATCCTGGATCCACGGGATACGGGTGGCGAAGCTGCCGGTGACGGCTCCGTGTACGCAGAAGACCGCGGCGACGGCGAACCTGGCCCGCCGCAACCTCTGTTTGTCGTAGACCACTTCAGCCGGCATCAGCGTCCTGTTCCTCCCCTGAGAGGTGCCCGTACCCCGACCACCCGGTGACGCACCTTCGTCGGTGCCGGAGTAAATTATCAGGAACCCTGCCTGATAAATAGGCCTTAATGAGCTGGGCGCGCACGGGCCGCCCCGGCGATCTGGAAGGATTCCGGCATGGCCGCGTCCCCGAGCACCGCCCGAGCCATCAACGACCGGCTCGCCCTGCGACTGCTCCAGCAGGAAGGCCCGTTGACGGCGGGACAGCTGAAGACGCTGACCGGGCTCTCCCGGCCCACCGTCGCCGATCTGGTCGAGCGGCTCCAGGACTCCGGACTGGTCAGGGTGGTTGGCGAGACGGGCGACCGGCGTCGTGGCCCGAACGCGCGGCTGTACGGGATCGTCGCGGACCGCGCCCATCTCGCGGCCCTCGACGTACGGACCCACAGCGTCTCCGTCGTGGTCGCCGATCTGCTCGGCGAGACCCTCGCCGAGGCGGTCCTGCCCATCGGCAGCGACACCGCCACGGAGGCCGCCGTCGAACGGGCCGTGGCTCTGCTGGAGCGTACGGCCGGGAAGGCGGGCACCGTCCCCCTGCACAGCGTGGGCATCGGCGCCCCGGGCCTGGTCGACCCGGTCACCGGCGAACTCCGCGACACCAGCGGACTGCCCGCCTGGCACCGCAGGCTCGTCGCCGCGCTCCAGGAACGGCTGCCCGCCACCGTCCTGGTCGAGAACGAGACCAATCTCGCCGCGCTCGCGGAACAGCGCCTCGGCGCGGCCCGTGGCCAGGACACCTTCGTCCTGCTCTGGCTCGGCCACGGGGTGGGCGCGGCCGTCGTACTCGACGGCAAGCTGCGCAGGGGCGCTTCCGGGGGAGCGGGCGAAATCGGCTTCCTGCCCGTGCCCGGTACGTCGCGACTGCCCTCGGCGGTCGCGTGTGACGGCGGTTTCCACACCCTCGCGGGGTCGGCGGGCGTCACCGAACTCGCCGAGCGGTACGGCATCTCGGCCGTCCCCGCACCACAGGAACCGCCCTCCGCCGCGCTGGTGCGCACCGCGGTGGGAGCCGTCGGGGGCGCGTCGCCGGATGAGGTGAGATCCGCGGCGGCGTTTCTCGACGACCTCGCCGACCGGCTCGCGCTCGGCGCGGCGGCGGTCAGTGCCGTACTCGACCCCGGCCGGATCGTGCTGGCCGGCGAGGCGGGCCACGCGGGCGGCGAGGCGCTGGCTGTCCGGGTCGAGGACCGGCTGGCCGCGATGTCCCCGCTGCGTACGGAGGTCAGAGCCGGGGCGCTCGGCGGCGCGGCCGTCCTGCGCGGCGCCCTGCTGACGGCCCGGGACGCGGCGCAGGACGTGCTGTTCGCCCCCCACGAGGAGTCCCGGCGGTCCGTCCTGTGAGTCAGCCCACAACCCTCGCCCGGTTGCCCCGCGAGCGGTCATGGCACACTGGTCGGGTACCAGAAGCAGCGCACTCCGGGGTCGGTGTAATTCCGAACCGGCGGTTATAGTCCGCGACCCGTCCGCATCCAGCGGCCGGTTGACCAGGTGAGATTCCTGGACCGACGGTGAAAGTCCGGATGGGAGGCAGTGCGCGGCGGGCCCTCACAGGTACGCCGTCGTTGGCGGTTCGTCCTTGGACGAGCCGGATCTTCGGCCTCGGCGGTCCCCTGTGCGTTCCCGTTTCTCTGTCGTCATCGACAGGCCCCGGAGTCCGTGCCCGAAGAGGCAGGAGGACCCGGTGGCCACGGAAACCGACGTCGTGAGCGACGCCGACGCCATGCGTCGCGCCATCGCGCTCGCCGCTCGTGGACTCGGTTCCACCAGCCCCAATCCGGTCGTCGGATGCGTGATCCTCGACGCCTCGGGACACCTCGCCGGCGAGGGATTCCACCGGCGCGCGGGCGGCCCGCACGCCGAGATCCACGCCCTGCGCGCGGCCGGTGAGCGGGCCCGCGGCGGTACGGCCTACGTCACCCTCGAACCCTGCGCCCACACCGGCCGCACCGGACCCTGCGCCCAAGCGCTGATCGACGCCGGTGTCGCCCGGGTCAGCTACGCGGTAGCCGACCCCAACCCCCAGGCGGCGGGCGGCGCCGACACTTTGCGCGCGGCCGGACTCACCGTCAGCCACGGGCTCCTCGGCGAGGAGGCCGAGGCGGGTAACGCCGCCTGGCTCACCTCCGTACGGCACGGCCGCCCCCACGTCCTGTGGAAGTACGCGGCCACGCTCGACGGCCGGATCGCCGCCGCCGACTCCACCAGCCGCTGGATCACCTCCGCCGAAGCGCGCGCTGATGTCCACCGGCTGCGCGCCGAGTCCGACGCGGTGGTGGTCGGCTCGGGCACCGCGCGCGCCGACGATCCGCATCTCGCCGTACGCGGCATCGAGGGCGCCGTCCAGCCGCTGCGGGTCGTCATCGACACCGAAGCGACCGCCGTGAAGCCCGGCGCCCGGGTGCTCGACGGCGCGGCGCCCACCCTGATCGCGATCGCCGAGGACGCCGACGCGGGCGAACTGCCCGAGGTCGTACGGCTGCCGCGGGCGGGCCGCGGTCTGGACATCCCCGCCCTGCTGGCCGCCCTGCACGAGCGCGGCGTCCGCTCCGTACTTCTCGAAGGCGGCCCGGCCCTGGCCGGCTCCTTCGTCGCCGCGGGAGCCGTCGACAAGGTCGTCGGCTATCTCGCCCCCGTCCTGCTCGGCGCCGGCCGTACCGCCCTGGGTGACGCCGGAATCAGCACCCTCGGCGAGGCGTTGCGACTCCGGATGACGGAGACCGTACGGATCGGCCCCGACCTGCGGATCACCGCGATCCCCGAGCCCGGACCGGGACCGGCGTCGGAACCCGCCATGAATGTCCCCACCAAAGTCCCCACCACGAAGGAGCGTTGAGTGTTCACCGGAATCGTCGAAGAACTGGGTGAGGTCACCGCCATCGAGAACCTCGGTGACTCCTCCCGCTTCCGCCTCCGCGGGCCCGTCGTCACCGAGAACGCCAAGCACGGCGACTCGATCGCCGTCAACGGTGTCTGTCTCACGGTCGTGGACTTCGAGGACGGCGAGTTCACCGCCGATGTGATGGCCGAGACACTGAAACGCTCCAGCCTCGGCGCGCTGGCGACCGGCTCCCGCGTCAATCTGGAGCGGCCCGTGGCCGTCGGCGGCCGGCTCGGCGGACATATCGTCCAGGGCCATGTGGACGGCACCGGCACCGTCGTCGAGCGCACCCCGTCCGAGCACTGGGAGCTGGTCAGGATCGCGCTCCCGGCCGGCCTGTCGCGCTATGTCGTCGAGAAGGGCTCGATCACCGTCGACGGCGTCAGCCTCACGGTCGTGGACGCCGGGCCCGACTACTTCACCATCAGCCTCATCCCCACCACCCTCGCCCTGACCACGCTCGGCATCAAGGGCCCCGGCGACCCGGTCAACCTCGAAGTCGACGTCCTCGCGAAATACGTGGAGCGGCTGCTGGGCGCCGACGCGGCGCGGCCCGAGGCGGCCCCGAAGACGGAGCAGACCGAGGAGTCCGACCGGTGAACACCCTGTCCTGGCTGAACGGCGAGGCCTTCACGGCCTTCGGTCAGCACATCCTGTGGTCCGACATGATCGGCAACACCATCGGGCTGGCCGCCCTCGCGCTCGGCTGGCGGCGCTCGATCTGGACCTGGCCCGCCCAGTTCCTGTCCGGCGTCATCCTCGTCGGCGCGTATGCCTCCGCCCACCTCAGCGGCGGTGTCGGCAAGCAACTGCTGGTCATCGGGGTGGCCCTGTGGGGCTGGCGCCAGTGGCAGCGCGGCAGGCAGCAGGCGCAGGACGGCTCGATCGCCGTACGGTTCGCCACCTGGCGCGAGCGCGGGGTGCTGCTCGGCGGTACGGCGCTGGGCACCCTCGCCGTGGGCGGCCTCTTCGTCGCCGTCCCCGAACTGTCCTGGAACCCCTGGCCCGACGCGTACATCTTCGTCGGCACGCTCGCCGCGATGGTCGCCCAGGCCCGTGGTCTGGTCGAGTTCTGGTTCGCCTGGCTGCTCGTGGACATCGTCGGCGTACCGCTCGCCTTCAGCAGCGGACTCGCCTTCTCCGGACTCGTGTACGTCATCTACCTCGCCCTCGTCCTCTGGGGGATGCGCGACTGGTGGCTCCGCTCCCGCGCACACACCCCGGCTCTGGAAGGAGCAGCAGCATGACCGCACTGCCGACCCAGCCCACCTGGTACTCCACCGACAATGTCGAGGACCTCTCGCTCGACCCCGTGGAGCAGGCCGTACGCGATATCGCCGCCGGCCGCCCGGTCGTGGTGGTCGACGACGAGGACCGCGAGAACGAGGGCGATCTCGTCATCGCGGCCGAGATGGCGACCCCCGAGATCATCGCCTTCATGATGAGCGAGTGCCGCGGACTGATCTGCGCCCCCATGGAGGGCGCGGAGCTGGACCGGCTCGAACTGCCGCAGATGGTCGGCCACAACACCGAATCGATGCGGACGGCCTTCACCGTCTCCGTCGACGCGTCGGGCGCCCACGGCGTCACCACCGGTATCTCTGCCGCCGACCGGGCCACCACCCTCCGGCTGCTCGCCGCGGGAGACGCGGAGCCCGGCGACTTCGTCAGGCCGGGCCATGTCTTCCCGCTGCGCGCCAAGACAGGCGGCGTGCTCGTACGCAACGGTCACACCGAGGCCGCCGTCGATCTGGCGCGCCTCGCCGGTCTGCGTCCGGCCGGCGCGATCGTGGAGATCGCGGGCGAGGACGGGGTGATGCTGCGGCTGCCCGAGCTGATCCCGTTCGCCCGTAAGCACGGCCTCACGATCATCTCCATCGAGGACCTGATCGCCTACCGCCGAACCTCCGAGCCCACGGTCCGCCGCGAAGCGGAGGTACGCCTCCCCACCGCCCACGGTGAGTTCACCGCGTACGGCTATCGCTCCACGGTCGACGGCGTCGAACATGTCGCCCTCGTCCACGGCGACATCGGTGACGGCGAGGACCTGCTCGTACGGGTCCACTCCGAGTGCCTCACCGGCGATATCTTCGGCTCGCTGCGCTGCGACTGCGGCCCCCAGCTCCAGGCGTCCATGGAGCGGATCACCAAGGAGGGCCGCGGCGTCGTCGTCTATCTGCGCGGTCACGAGGGCCGGGGCATCGGGCTGCTGTCCAAGCTGCGCGCGTACGAGCTCCAGGAGCGCGGCCACGACACGCTGGACGCCAATCTCGAACTCGGCCTGCCCGCCGACGCCCGCGACTACGCGGCGGGCGCGCGGATCCTCGATGACCTCGGAGTCCGCGGGCTGCGGCTGATGACCAACAACCCCGAGAAGACGACGGCGCTCGTCCGGCACGGCCTGCGGGTCACCGGACGCGAGCCGATGCCCGTCCAGGCGGGGGAGCACAACCTCCGCTATCTGCGCACCAAGCGCGACCGGATGGGGCACGACCTGCCCTGGCTGGACGCGGCCACCGCGTCCACCTGCGACAACCAGTAACCACAAGCGAACACCAGCAGAGAACACCAGCAGAGAACAGCTTCGAGGAGACACGTGAGCGGCAAGGGCGCACCCGAACTGAGTGTGAAGAACTGCGGAGACCTCCGGGTAGCCGTGATCGCGGCGCAGTGGCACGAGCAGGTCATGGACGGTCTCGTCGACGGCGCCCTGCGGGCCCTGCGGGACCTCGGCATCGACGAGCCGACCCTGCTCCGTGTGCCGGGCAGCTTCGAGCTGCCGGTCGTCGCCAAGGTGCTGGCCGGCCGCGGCTATGACGCGGTCGTCGCCCTCGGCGTCGTCATCAGGGGCGGCACCCCGCACTTCGAGTATGTGTGCCAGGGCGTCACGCAGGGCCTCACCCAGGTCTCCGTCGACACGGGCGTCCCGATCGGTTTCGGCGTGCTGACCTGCGACACCGAGGAGCAGGCGCTCGACCGGGCCGGTCTGGAGGGCTCCCACGAGGACAAGGGGCACGAGGCGGTCACCGCCGCCGTCGCCACCGCGACCACCCTGCGCACCATCGCCGAACCCTGGCGCCAGGGGGCCGCCTCCGGCCGCGTAAAGTGACCCTCACCATGTCCAAGAAGACGTTCGAGGAGCTCTTCACCGAGCTCCAGCAGAAGGCCGCCGAGGGCGACCCCGCCACCTCCCGCACCGCCGAACTGGTGGGCAAGGGTGTCCATGCCATCGGCAAGAAGGTCGTCGAAGAGGCGGCCGAAGTGTGGATGGCCGCCGAGTACGAGGGCAAGGAAGCCGCCGCCGAGGAGATCTCCCAGCTCCTCTACCACGTCCAGGTGATGATGGTCGCGCGCGGAATCTCCCTCGACGACGTGTACGCCCATCTCTGATACGCCCACTTCCAGTCAGCACACGCGTTCCGTTTCGTCCCGTATCGCCCCGTTCCGTACAACAACCCCTTCGCACAAAGGAATCCGACCTCATGCTGCGCATCGCCGTTCCCAACAAGGGTTCACTCTCAGGACCTGCGTCGGCGATGCTCCATGAGGCCGGCTACCAGCAGCGCAAGGAGTCCAAGGAACTCGTCCTGGTCGACCCGGACAACGAGGTGGAGTTCTTCTACCTCCGTCCGCGCGACATCGCGATCTATGTGAGCTCGGGCCGGCTCGATATCGGCATCACCGGCCGCGATCTGCTGCTGGACTCCGGCGCCAACGCGGAGGAGATCCTTCCGCTCGGCTTCGCGCGCTCCACCTTCCGCTACGCCACCAAGCCCGGCACCGCAGGCGGCGTCGCAGACTTCGGCGGCATGACCGTCGCCACCTCGTACGAGGGCATCGTCGCCAAGCACCTCGCCGACAACGGCGTCGACGCCTCCGTCGTCCACCTGGACGGCGCCGTCGAGACCGCCATCGAGCTGGGCGTCGCGCAGGTCATCGCCGATGTGGTGGAGACCGGCACCTCGCTGCGCAACGCGGGCCTGGAAGTGATCGGCGAGCCGATCATGACCTCGGAGGCGGTCGTCATCCGCCGCAGCGGCGCCGACGGCGAGGAGCCCAAGGTGCAGCAGTTCCTGCGCAGGCTCCAGGGCGTTCTCGTGGCCCGCACGTACGTGATGATGGACTACGACTGCCGCGCCGAACACCTGGAGCGCGCCGTTGCCCTCACCCCGGGCCTGGAGTCGCCGACCATCTCCCCGCTGCACAACGAGGGCTGGGTCGCCGTCCGCGCGATGGTCCCGGCCAGGGAGGCACAGCGGATCATGGACGATCTGTACGAGCTGGGCGCCCGCGCCATCCTCACCACGGCCATCCACGCCTGCCGCCTCTGATCCCCCGCCGGTCACCCGGCCCCGCACCCACTCCCGGAAGTCCGAGAACGTATGTCCGACCCCGCGCCCCAGCCCGGTCCGTCCGGTCAGCCCGGTCCGCCCGCCCTTCCCGTCACCTTCCGGCCGAACCGTACCCGGGCCGTGCTGCTGACCGTCGGGGTGGTCATGTTCGCCGTCATCACGGCCATCGGCCTGGCACTGGACCAGCTGAGCGCGGGGGAGCGGATGAGCTTCATCTTCACGGCCCTGCTGTTCCTCGGGGTGCTGGCGCTGCTCAGCCGCCCCAAGGTCGTGGCCGATGACACAGGAGTGACTGTCGTCAATATCACGCGCAGCCGCCGGCTGGAGTGGGCCGAGATCCTGCGCGTCAATCTGCGGCCCGGTGACCCCTGGGTCTTCCTCGACCTCAGCGACGGCAGCAGCCTGCCCGTTCTGGCCATCCAGCCCGGAATCGCCAGGGCACACGCCATTCGTGACGCCCGCGCCCTGCGCGCGCTCGCCGACTCCCGCTCCACCGCCGCCGGCCACGGCTGACCGTACGGCGCTCCATCCACCGCCGTACAGCACTGCCCTCTTCGCCGCTGTCTTGATTACTCTGGTGCCGGAGGCGCCGAGTGCGCCCCGCTCCGCATCAGACGGCCGTATCCGGCCCGCGGGGCACCTGCGACCCGAGGAGTGACTCCCTCCAGCAATGGACGGATCGTCCGGTAGTACCTGCGCCGCCCCCTTCGAAGAGGCGGCGGCATGACCATCCCCCTTCTGCTGCTCGCCGCGGCATTCCTTCTGATCCTCGCCAACGGATTCTTCGTGGCCGCCGAGTTCGGCCTCGTGACCGTGGACCGTCCCGACGCCGAACGCGCCGCCGCCGCGGGTGACCGCCGCGCCCGTACGGTCGTCAAGTCCCTGCGGGAACTGTCCTTCCAGCTCTCCGGCACCCAGCTGGGCATCACCATCACCTCGCTGGTCGTCGGCATGCTCGCCGAGCCCGCGCTCGCCCAGCTGCTGGACGCCCCGCTCTCCGCGACCGGACTGCCCGAAGGGGCCGTCTCCGGGATCGCGGTGGTGATCGGCATGCTGCTCGCCTCCGCCGTCCAGATGGTGATCGGCGAACTCGTCCCGAAGAACTGGGCGGTCTCCCGGCCGCTCCAGGTCGCGCGGTTCGTGGCGGGCCCCCAGCATCTCTTCGCCAGCGTGTTCCGGCCGGTGATCTCCCTGCTCAACACCGTCGCCAACCGGCTCGTCCGGCTGCTGGGCGTCGAGCCGACCGATGAACTCGCCTCGGCCCGTACCCCCGGCGAACTGGTCTCCCTGGCCCGCCACTCCGCCCGCGCGGGCACCCTCGAACAGGACACCGCCGATCTGTTCGTACGGACCCTCTCGCTCGGCCGGCTCACCGCGCAGCATGTGATGACCCCCCGGGTGAAGGTGAGCGCCCTCCAGTCCGACGCGACCGCCGCGGACGTCCTCAACCTCACCCGCGCCACCGGTCTGTCCCGCTTCCCCGTCTACCGGGAGCGCATCGACGAGATCGTGGGCATGGTGCATCTCAAGGACGCGCTCGCGGTGCCGGTGGAGCGGCGGCTGCGCACCCCGGCCGGACGGATCGCCGTGCCGGCCCTGCTGGTCCCCGAGACCCTGCCCGTGCAGCAGCTCCTTGAGCGGCTGCGCAGCGAGCAGCCGATAGCCATCGTGGTCGACGAGTACGGCGGTACGGCCGGCGTCGTCACGCTGGAGGACATCATCGAGGAGCTGGTCGGCGAGGTACGCGACGAGCACGACGCCGAGGGCGACGGACGGCCCGAACTGGCCCCCGTCGCGTCCGAGGACGGCCGCCCCGCGTGGGACGCGGACGGCAGCGCCCGGGTCCTCACCCTGCGGCGGATCGGACTCGACGTACCCGAGGGGCCGTACGAGACCCTCGCGGGCCTCGTCGCCGATCTGCTGGGCCGTATCCCGGCCCCCGGCGACCGGGCGGAGCTGCCGGGCTGGCGGCTCTCCGTACGCCAGGTGGACCGCTACCGGGCCGAACGGGTCCGGCTAGTACGCACCGCCGAGCTTCCGGCCGGCGCCCCGGCCGAGCAGCGGACCGGCGTGCCGGCGATGGCGGAGGGCCCCCGATGAGCGCCCTGCAACTCGTCTTCGCCCTGCTGCTCGTCCTGGCCAACGGCTTCTTCGTCGGCGCCGAGTTCGCCCTCGTCTCCGTACGCCGCAGCCAGATCGAACCGCACGCCGCGCGCGGCTCCGCGCGGGCCAGACAGGTGCTGCACGGTCTGGAGAATCTGCCGCAGATGATGGCGGCCGCGCAGTTCGGCATCACCATCTGCTCGCTGACCCTCGGCGCGGTCGCCGAGCCCACGGTGGCGCATCTGCTGGAGCCCGTCTTCCACGCCGCCCATATGCCCGAGGGGCTGATCCATCCACTGGGCTACGTCATAGCCCTCGCGCTGGTCGTCTTCCTGCATCTGGTCATCGGCGAGATGGTCCCGAAGAACCTCGCCATGGCCGCGCCCGAGAAGACCGCGCTCTGGTTCAGCCCCGGTCTGGTCGGCTTCGCCCGGCTGTGCCGCCCGGTGACGGCCGGACTGGGCGCCTGCGCCCGGCTGGTGCTGCGGGCCTTCCATGTCGAGCCCAAGGACGAGGTGGAGGCGGTCTTCACCAGCGAGCAGCTCAACCGGCTCGTCGAGGACTCGGGCCAGGCGGGACTGCTCGAACCGGAGGCGCAGGAACGGCTGGAGGACGCCCTGGAGCTGGGCAGCCGCCCGGTCACGGACGTGCTCCTGACCCGCGCCTCCCTGGTGACGGTGACCCCCGCGGTCACCCCGCGCGAGATCGAGGAGCTGACGGTACGCACCGGCTACTCCCGCTTCCCGGTCTGCGCGGAGGGCGGCGGCGCCTTCATGGGCTATCTGCACGTCAAGGACGTCCTCGATCTGGAAGCCGGTGAGCGGGCCGTGCCGCAGCATGTCTGGCGGCCGATGGCGACGCTGCGGGCGGAACTCCCGCTGGACGACGCGCTCACCGTGATGCGCCGCGCGGCCACGCACTTGGCGCAGGTCGCGGACGCGTCCGGCCGGGTGCTCGGGCTGGTGGCGCTGGAGGACGTACTGGAAATGCTGGTCGGTGAGGTACGCGACCCGTCCCACCGCGCGACGGCGCCCAAGGCGGCCCTGGTGGGTGAACAGCGTACGGACCAGGCGGATCAGGTCCTGGCGCGCTGACAGGACGCTCAGGCTCCGCCCGGCGAACCGAGCCCTCAAAGAGGGGGTATGTCTTGAGGGCCGCGGTTCGCCGGGCCGCGGCCCGAGAGCACCTCGCCGTACGCCTGCATCAGATCCGGCAGCCGCAGCGTGGCCAGATCGTCGCGGGTCGGCGTGCCGCTGTAGCCGGAGAGCCGCAGATCGCGGTACGCGCAGCTCTTCTCGTACAGCGTCCGGACGAACCGGCCGTTGCCCAGCTCGTCGATCCATCCCTGGTCGACCACATGCCCGCTGATCGAGCGCAGCTCGTCCGCGGACTCCTCGTCCCAGACGTCCCCGTTCTCCGCGGCCAGCACGCCGCCGATGGCGGTCAGCTCCAGCGGCCGGTAGCTGGGGAAGTCGACCCGGCTGGTGAAGCGCGAGGAGAGGCCCGGATTGGTGGCGAGCAGCCGGTCCATGCCCTCCGGATAGCCGGCCAGGATGACCACGAGATGGTCGCGGTTGTCCTCGGCGCGCTTCAGCAGCACCTGAAGGGCCTCGTCGCCGTACGCGTCACCCTTGCTGTAGCCCGAGTTGGAGAGGCTGTACGCCTCGTCGACGAAGAGCACCCCGCCGATCGCCGAGTCGATCAGCTCATTCGCCTTGACGGCGGTCTGGCCCAGGAACTCGCCCACCAGATCGGCCCGCTGGGCCTCGACCAGATGGTCCCCGCCGAGCAGCCCCAGGGCATAGAAGATCCGGCCGAGAATCCGGGCCACGGTGGTCTTGCCGGTGCCGGAAGGGCCCGAGAAGACAAAGTGACGTTTCGGCGGCTGGACGGGCAGCCCCTGGCCGGCCCGCAGCCGCGCCATGTGCAGCTGTGCCGTCGCCGCCTTGACCTGCCGTTTCACCGGCTCCAGACCCACCATCCGCTCCAGCTCGGCAAGGGCCTCGGCGAGCAGCGCCGGATCCGTCGGGCCGTCCGGGAAGCGCGGCGGAGCGGGTGACACGGGCGGCGGCGCCTTCTCCCGTACGCTGTCGGGCGCCGGGGGCGGGGTGACACCGCCCACCTGGGGCTGGGCCTCGTTGCCGAGCCGTACGTCGGAGCCGGCCGAGCCCTCCGGCTCGCCCCCGGATTCCGTCGCGCCCGCCGTGTCCGCCACGTCCTGGCCGAGACCCGCCCGCGCGACCGAGGCGATCCCCACCGGATCGTCCGGTCCTTCGTACCCGTCGGAATCGGTGATCGCGGCGAGCCGGGCCGCGGTGTCCATGAACGCCGGATCCAGCCGGTGCACGGCCCGGTAGAGCGGCAGCGCGGCGGCGCTGCGTCCGGTGCCCTCATGGGCGCGGGCCAGCCAGTAGCGCAGCTCCTTGCGCTGCGGCTGCTCGCTGCGGCAGCGCATCAGCGCGGTGGACAGCAGCGGCTCCGCCTGTCCGTACATCTCCAGCCGCACCCGCGCCATCCCGCCGAAGAGCCCGGCCTCGATCCCCAGCAGCGGATCATGGACGAGCGGTTCGGTGTGGCGCACCAACTGGTCCCAGTCCTTGACCAGATAGGCGCGGCAGGCGTGCAGGAAGCGCACCTGAGGATCGGCGTCCACCGGCGGCAGCCCCGCGAGGGCCCGGTCCAGCTCCGGCACATGGCGGCCGTCCAGCCAGTGCGAGGCATGGGCGAGCAGCAGATCGCGCCCGCTCTCCAGCACCGGCTGCACCCACCAGCCGAGCCAGTACCAGGAGTTGAGGGTACGGCGGTGGCGGGAGCGCTGCTCGCCGAAGCGGTCGCGGTGGCGGTACATCCGCAGCAGGGCGGTGGTGGTGTCGACGCGCAGCGCGTGCAGCCCGAGCCAGCCGTCGGCCATCCCGGGATCGAGCCGTACGGCGGCCCTGAACTCTTCCTCCGCCTGGGGATAGGCCCCCATCGTGTAGGCGTCCACACCGCGCACCCAGGCGAGGTCGGCCGGGGCTTGCGTGCCCTGCGTGCCGATATCCATCAGGTCCCCCACAAACCGTGCCCCCGGAATGTCCCGCCGGGCGGGCGCCCGCCGGCAGCGTGCCGAACCACCTTGTCGCGGACGGGAATTGACCGCACCGAGAGGCATCGTACCTGCGCAGAGGGTGTGCGACTAAGGGCACCGGAGCGTGCGCGGACCAGTGACCCAGGGTGAGCACGGGAGGGGTACGGCGCGGGGGAGGGAGGCGGCGGGCAGGTGCGAAGGGCAGAACGAAGCCCCCGATCACGGGGGAACAACCGGGGGCTTCGCGTCCGCGGCGGCTCCGAAAAGCCGCACATTAAGAACGTAAGACCTGTCCCGCCCCTCGGTCAAGCCGAGTTGGACACTCTCCGGGGGTCGATTTCCGACTGCTCAGTATGGAGGCCGAAGCCGATCACCCTGTGTGACGGTCCGGTCCGCCCTCGCGGTCGTCAGAGGTCCCGTGCGTATCACGTACCCCATCTGCCGCTCGGTTACCAGGGCATCGGCGAAGGGCCGCGAGGGGTCCGCCGCGAAATGGCGTGTCTCCGCCGTCGTCCATGCGTCCCAGAAGGAGGACAGCGCGAGCCCGTCGCGCAGGCGGCCCCGCTCCCAGGACTCCTCCGCGCCCCGGTCCATCCAGAACAGCCGGGCGAGATACGGCCGCAGCGCCCGCCGCCCGGCCCCCACGCCCTCGATGATCACCACGGGGGCGGCCGGCAGCGGACGCGGCGCGGTGAACCGCCGCAGCGTCCAGTCGTACGGCGCGTAGCGCGCGCTCGCGCCGCGCGAGAACGGCTCGATGACCTGCGCGCCGAGCCGTTCCCCCCACGCGAAGAACTGCTCGTGGGTCGCCAGGTCGTCGAGCCGCAGTACGGGCGCCCCGGCCAGCTCCGCCGACAGCCGCGTCGCGAAGGTGCTCTTGCCGGAGCCCGCGTGCCCGTCGACCGCGATCAGCCGGACGGGACCGCAGGAGGGCGGCAGAGTGCGCAGCGCCGCGGCGGATTCGGTCAGGTCGTTCACCCGTCCCACCCTACGAGGCCGCGCCCCACGCGTCCGGAGGTGGCCGCTGCCGCAGGTCACGCCACTGGTGAAGACCAATATTGGTGGGCCGACGCGGGCCGAATCGCTGGCAGAGGCCCACCGCGAACCGCGATAGTGGACGACTGTCGAACAGCCGTCATCTCTCCGCGCTCTCCCGTATCTCCACCGTTCTCCCCGCTCATTCCCCTGTTCTCTCCGCCTTCGACCGGAGGTTCTCATGACCAGCCCCACCTCGCGCAGAACCGTGCTGGCCGCCGCACTCGCGGCCGTCGCGGGCACCGGAGCGGCGGGCGCGGTCCCGGCCGCCGCCGCTTCCGCCCCGACGCGGGACCCGGCCCCCGCCTCACCCCCCTCCACGGCTTCCACCAGGGCGAACCCTCTCGTGGACAACGCCTTCTGGACCTCGTACGCCGACTGGCGCGCCGGTACCGCGAAGGGCACCCGCGCGCTGCCCGGCGCCCGGCCCTCACTGGTGATCGGCGCCCCGGCGGGCCGTACCGACTACGCCGATCCGCATACCGGCACGACCACCACCTGGGAATACGGGACCTGGACCTCACCGCTGCACCGCTCGAAGGTCCCCGCCACCGAGGTGATCGCCTCCTGGAACGCACGGACCCCGGCCGGCACCTGGCTCCAGATCGAACTGCGCGGCCAGTACGCCGATGGCACCGAGACCCCCTGGTACGTGATGGGCCGCTGGACCGCGGGCGACGGCGAGGGGGACATCCGGCGTACGTCCGTCGACGGCCAGAGCGACGGGCGCAGCAGTATCTGGACCGACACCTTCTCGGTGGACGACGCGGCCAGCGGGCTGCGCCTCGCCTCGTACCGGCTGCGGCTCACCCTCTACCGCAGGCCGGGCAGCACGCTCACGCCGGTGGTGCACCGGGTGGGCGCGATGGCCTCCGACGTCCCGGACCGGTTCACCGTCCCGGCGTCCGCACCGGGGCTCGCCCGCGAGCTGATCGTGCCGCGCTACTCGCAGAACACCCATGCCGGGCAGTACCCCGAGTACGACAACGGCGGCGAGGCCTGGTGCAGCCCCACCTCCTCGCAGATGATCATCGAGTACTGGGGGCGCCGGCCCACCGCCGACGATCTCGCCTGGGTGAACCCGGACTTTGCCGACCCCCAGGTCTGCCACGCGGCCCGGTTCACCTACGACTACCAGTACGAGGGCTGCGGCAACTGGCCCTTCAACGCCGCGTACGCCACCACCTACCGGGACATGAGCGCGGCCGTGACCCGGCTGGGCTCGCTCACCGACGTGGAGACCCTCATCCGCGCCGGTATCCCCGTGATCACCTCGCAGTCCTTCCTCAAGGAGGAGCTGACGGGGGCGGGTTACGGCACCTCGGGCCATCTGATGACCGTGATCGGCTTCACGGCCGGCGGCGATGTGATCGCCAATGACCCCGCCTCGCCGGACAACCCGGCCGTACGCCGTGTCTACCGGCGCTCGGAATGGGAGAACATCTGGCTGCGTACCAAGCGGTACAACGCCTCCGGCAAGGTGGCCTCCGGCACGGGCGGTGTCTGCTACGTCTACTGGCCCGCCGAGCCGGACGCGGCCCAGCGCCGGGCCCTGCGGTCGGTGGGCCTGCTCTGACGCGTCCGTTCTCCCCGGGCGGCCGGAGGAACCGTCTCCTCCGGCCGCCCGCGGCGGCCCGGGACCGCTCTGCGATACTGCGGGCGATCGTGCGCAGACCCCGTGGCAGCCGGAGACCAGGACGCGAATGTGAATCGCAGTGAACAGCGTGGCAGCTCCGAACGCTCCCAGGCGCGGCGCTCCGAACTCATCGCGACCGGCCGGAAGTTGTTCGCCGACACCTCGTACGACGCGCTGTCGATGGATGACATCGCCCAGCACGCCGGGGTCGCCAAGGGGCTGATCTACTACTACTTCAAGAACAAGCGCGGCTACTACCTCGCCATCGTCGAGGACTCGGTCGCCGAACTCGTCTCGCTCGCCTCGGGCGGCGCCGAACTCCCGCGCACCCAGCGGGTACAGCGCACGGTCGAGGCGTATCTCCGTTTCGCCCAGTACAACGAGGCGGCGTACCGCACCATCATCACGGGCGGCGTCGGCTTCGACACCCAGGTCCAGGCGATCCGCGACGCCGTACGGACGGGGCTGGTCTCCACGGTCGCCCAGGGCGCGTACGGCCGCTCCGACATCCCGCCGATCGCCCGGCTCGCGCTGCTCGGCTGGCTCAGCAGCGTCGAGTGGCTCACGCTCGAATGGCTGGAGTACCAGCACGACCTGCCGCGGGAGATCCCCCGCGATCTGCTGGTACGGATGCTGCGCCACACGCTGAACACGATCGAGGAATTCTCCCCGGAGTGCCCCGCGCCGCCGCCGGACCTCGACTGGCGCCCCTTCACGGGCCTCGATGAGGACCCCTCACAGCCATAAGCCGCCGGGGGCGGGGGCCGCTGAGGCTCCCCGCCCCCGACGGGCCGTCGGCGCGATCCCGTCGCGCGGTCCCTAGTTGATCGACTTGATCAGCTCACCGTCGGTGGTGTCCCCGCTCAGCTCCCAGAAGAAGGTGCCGCCCAGCCCCTGCTGGTTCTTGTACGCCATCTTCCCGGCGATGGTGGCGGGGGTGTCGTAACTCCACCACTGGCTGCCGCAGTAGGCGTACGCGGTCCCGCCGACCGTGCCGTTGGCCGGGCAGGAGGTCTTCAGGATCTTGTAGTCCTCGATGCCCGCCTCGTACTTCCCCGGCGCCGCGCCCGTCGCGCTGCCGCCCGGCTCCTTCTGCGTCACACCGGTCCAGCCGCGCCCGTAGAAGCCGATGCCCAGCAGCAGCTTCTCGGCCGGGACACCCAGCCCCTTGAGCTTGGTGATGGCCGCGTCGGAGTTGAAGCCCTCGGTCGGGATGCCCGGGTACGACGTGAGCGGCGAGTGCGGGGCGGTGGGGCCCTGCGCCGCGAACGCGCCGAAGAAGTCGTACGTCATCGGGTTGTACCAGTCGAGGTACTGCGCGGCGCCTGCGTAGTCGGCGGCGTCGATCTTCCCGCCGTCCGAGCCGTCGGCGGTGATGGCCGCCGTCACCAGGTCGGAACCGAACTCGGTACGCAGCGCGGAGGCCAGGTTCCTGAACGCGTCACGACCGCTCGCGTCACAGGTCAGACCGCAGGCGTTGGGGTACTCCCAGTCGATGTCGATCCCGTCGAAGACATCGGCCCAGCGCGGGTCCTCGACCAGCGCGCGGCAGGACTGCGCGAACGCGGCCGGGTTCTTCGCCGCCTCGGTGAAGCCACCCGACCAGGACCAGCCGCCGAAGGACCAGATCACCTTGAGACCGGGGTGCTGCGCCTTGAGCTTGCGCAGCTGGTTGAAGTTGCCGCGCAGCGGCTGGTCCCAGGTGTCGGCGACGCCGTCGACGGACTGATCGGCGGTGTAGGCCTTCTCGTAGTCGGCGTACGAGTCGCCGATCACGCACTTCCCGCCGGTGACATTGCCGAACGCGTAGTTGATATGCGTGAGTTTGGCGGCGGAGCCGGAGGTCTCGATGTTCTTGACGTGGTAATTCCGGTCGTAGACGCCCCAGTTGGTGAAGTAGCCGACCACCTTGCTGCCGGCCGCGGCCGTGGTGGTGGAGGCCTCGCCGGCGGACGCGCTGCCCGCTCCGGAGAGCAGGGTCACGCCGAGGACGGCGGTACACGCGGCGGCGATCAGCGCGCGGAACCGGGCGCGGGGACGGTGGAGTCTGAGCACGGGATCTCCTCGTGGGGGAGGAAGAGCGAGAGTGGGGGGACAGCGAAGCCATGGCGTTGACTTGGCATGAACGCGAAACGCGTTGAGGTGGACGTTAGAAGGACTAGACCACTGCGGTCAATGGTGCGGACCAAGTTCCGCCGTGCCCGCGGCCCCATACCGCCAGTGACGAAAGGCGCCCGATCGGGCATACTCAACGCGCCACAGCCGCTGGTCAGCCGCTTCCGCGATCCGGAGAGGCAGCATCGGCTGGGCACCACTGCCGTCCGGGGGCACCCCCGGACTCCAGCCGGCGGCGCCGCCACACCCTGCGCGCGACCGCCGTAGCGCCCGACAGGGAGGAGAGCGCCGCCATGCCCGACCGCGCCCCGCAACCGGTGGAACGCCAGCTGCCCACCGAGGAGTCCCAGGACCTCGTCGCCCTCGTACGCGACATCATCCAGCGGGAGATCGCCCCCAGGGCGGCCGAGGAGGAGGACGCCGGGCACTTCCCCCGCGAACTCTTCACCCTCCTCTCCGCATCCGGACTGCTCGGCCTCCCCTACGACTCCGCCCACGGCGGCGGGGACCAGCCGTACGAGGTCTACCTCCAGGTACTCGAAGAACTCGCCGCCGCCCGGCTCACCGTCGGCCTCGGCGTCAGCGTCCACTCCCTCGCCTGCCACGCCCTCGCCGGCTACGGAACGAAGGCCCAGCAGAACGAGCACCTCCCCGCCATGCTCGGCGGCGGCCTCCTCGGCGCCTACTGCCTCTCCGAGCCCGCCTCGGGCTCGGACGCGGCCTCGCTCCGGACCAAGGCCGTACGGGACGGCGACGACTGGGTCATCACCGGCACCAAGGCGTGGATCACCCACGGCGGCATCGCCGACTTCTACACCGTCCTCGCCCGTACCGGCCAGGAGGGCGCCCGGGGCATCACGGCCTTCCTCGTCCCCGGCGACGCGGCCGGACTGAACGCGGCACCCCCCGAGAAGAAGATGGGCATGAAGGGCTCGCCCACCGCCCAACTCCACTTCGACGGCGTACGGGTGGCCGACGACCGCCGCATCGGCGACGAGGGCCAGGGCTTCGCCATCGCGCTCTCGGCCCTCGACTCGGGCCGCCTCGGCATCGCCGCCTGCGCCATCGGACTCGCCCAGGCGGCCCTGGACGAAGCCGTCGGATACGCCACAGGACGACGGCAGTTCGGCAGACCCATCGCGGACTTCCAGGGACTGCGCTTCCTGCTCGCCGACATGGCCACCAGAATCGAGGCCGGCCGCGCGCTCTACCTGGCCGCCGCCCGGCTGCGCGACGCGGGCCGTCCGTTCTCCCAACAGGCCGCCATGGCCAAGCTGTTCTGCACGGACGCCGCGATGCAGGTCACCATCGACGCCGTACAGGTGCTCGGCGGCTACGGCTACACGGCGGACTTCCCGGCGGAGCGCTATATGCGCGAGGCGAAGGTGCTCCAGATCGTCGAGGGCACCAACCAGATCCAGCGCATGGTGATCGCCCGCCACCTGGCGGGCCCGGAAACCCGCTGAACGCCCGGCGCGGCTGACCCACGGTCAGCCGCGCAGGGATTGCCCAGTGCCCCTCCCGGCAAGCTTCGCCCCGTCACGCCGCCCATCACGCACGCTCGCGGCGTTGGCCGAAAGCCCTGGTAGCTCCTCCCCCATAGCCTCAAGGGCATGGGAGGGGCCCCCTCCAAGGGCTCCCGGCCGCCTTGCGATCGCCGCTCGGCATCCGAAGGAGGAATCAAGGCGCCGAGACGAAGAGAGCGCAGCGAACGTAGTGCGCTGGACGACGCTCCTTCGGGGCAAACATTGCCGGTGGCGGCACTAGGCAGCGTGCCGCTGAAGGGAGGGCACCTTGAACGGCCGTGACCCGGGACCGCCGACATGCGAGAACGGCTGCGTCCGCCAGTCGAGCCCCTGCGGCAGCGTCAGCAGCAGCGCGGTGTCCTGCTCCTGAGCCTCGGACGACGCGTCGGCGGCCGGAGCCTCCGACGCCGGACGGCCCGTACCGGCACACACCGAGAGCACGAACGGATTCCACGGGGAGGGGCACAGCGCGTGCTCCGGCAGGACGTCCTCGTCCGCCAGCAACGCGATTGGCTGCGCACAGTCCGGGCAGACGACCCGGTACATCTCGAAGGTGTCGTAGAAGTCGAGCTCGTCGGCGTCGACGAGTTCAACGGGCTCCGGTTCCGTACGTCCGGCGCGCTTCAGGCTCTGCATGGAGACATTCCCCCTCGGGTGGGCCGACCAGGCTCTTGTGGTCTCGACCACAGCAAGCAATTCCCGTCGCGCGAGCCAGGTAACCGTAAGGTCTCGACCGACCCGCCCAGAGGCCTGTGGTCTTCGTCACACGAGCCCTCGCGCGCGACTTCGGCCCACTCCCGACTGTGCTGGAAGCGGCCCGGGGCAATAGGTTGATCCGCATGGAGGAGCTGGATCGTCAGATCGTGGAATTGCTTGTCAAGGACGGCCGGATGAGCTACACCGACCTGGGCAAGGCCACCGGCCTGTCCACCTCGGCGGTGCATCAGCGCGTACGCCGACTGGAGCAGCGTGGCGTCATCCGCGGCTACGCCGCGGTGGTCGACCCGGAGGAGGTCGGCCTCCCCCTCACCGCGTTCATCTCGGCCAAACCGTTCGACCCCAGCGCCCCCGACGACATCGCGGACCGGCTCGCCGACATCCCCGAGATCGAGGCGTGCCACAGCGTGGCGGGCGACGAGAACTACATCCTCAAGGTCCGGGTGGCGACCCCCCTGGCCCTGGAACACCTGCTCACCCGCATCCGCAGCCTGGCCGGAGTCTCCACCCGCACCACGGTGGTGCTCTCCACCCCCTACGAGTCCCGCCCCCCAACGCTCTGATTCACTGACCGGAACGCCCACGAAGCCGCACCAGCCGTACGAGACCGCACCCGTACCCCCGCCGGACGGCGACCCGCGCGACACTGTCCACATGAACAACCGCACCACCACCCTCCTCCGCCGCGGCGAAGTCCACACCCCCGCCGACCCCTTCGCCACCGCCATGGTCGTAGAACGCGGCCACATCGCCTGGGTAGGCTCCGAGGGCGCCGCCGACTCCTTCGCCTCCGGCGTCGACGAGGTCATCGACCTCGAAGGCGCGCTCGTCACCCCCGCGTTCACCGACGCCCACGTCCACACCACCGCCACCGGCCTCGCCCTCACCGGTCTCGATCTGTCCGGCGCCCGGACCCTGCCGGAGGCGCTGAAGCTCGTACGGGACCACCGCACCGCCCACCCCGGCGACCGGATCCTGCTCGGCCACGGCTGGGACTCCGCCCGCTGGCCCGAGCAGCGCCCCCCTTCCCGTGCCGAGCTCGACGACGCGGCCGGCGGCCGGCCGCTCTATCTGACCCGGATCGACGTGCACTCCGCGGTCGTGACGACCGCCCTGCTCGAACTGGTCCCCGGCGTCACCTCACTGACCGGCTACCACCCGGACGCGCCGCTGACGGCCGCCGCCCACCACGCCGTGCGCGCGGCCGCCCACGAGTCCATCAGCGCGCGCCAGCGCACCGAGGCGCAGCGCGCGGCCCGCGCCCGGGCCGCCTCGCTCGGCATCGGCGCGCTCCATGAGTGCGGCGGGCCGGACATCTCCGACGAGGAGGACTTCACCGCGCTGCTGCGACTGGCCGAGGACGAGCCCGGACCACGGATCCACGGCTACTGGGCCGAACGGATCACCGACGAGAAGGGCGTCCGCCGCGTCCAGGAGCTGGGCGCCGTAGGGGCCGCGGGTGATCTCTTCGTCGACGGCTCCCTCGGCTCCCACACCGCCGCCCTGCACGAGCCCTACGCCGACGCCGCCCACACCGGTACCGCCCGGCTCGACGCCGCCGCCGTCGCGGCCCATGTCGCCCTCTGTACCGAGGCCGGGCTCCAGGCCGGTTTCCACGCCATCGGCGACGCCGCGATCAGCACTGTCGTCGAGGGTGTACGCGCCGCCGCCGAGCGCCTGGGACTGGCCCGTATCAGGGGAGCCAGGCACCGTATCGAGCACGCCGAGATGCTCACCCCGGCGACCATCGCGGCCTTCGCCGAGCTGGGCCTCACCGCCTCCGTACAGCCCGTCTTCGACGCGCTCTGGGGCGGCGCTGACGGTATGTATGCCCAGCGGCTCGGCGCCGACCGCGCCCGTACCCTCAATCCGTACGCCGCGCTGCTGCGCGCCGGCGTGCCGCTGGCCTTCGGCTCCGACAGCCCCGTCACCCCGCTGGATCCCTGGGGCACCGTCAGGGCCGCCGCCTTCCACCGCACCCCCGACCACCGGATCTCGGTACGGGCCGCCTTCACCGCCCACACCCGGGGCGGCCGGCGGGCCATGGGCCGTGACGACGCCGGTACGCTCGTGCCCGGCGCCCCCGCCGACTACGCCGTGTGGCGTACGGAGGAACTGGTGGTCCAGGCCCCCGACGACCGGGTGGCCCGCTGGTCCACCGATCCGCGCTCGGGGACACCGGGCCTGCCGGATCTGACGCCCGGCCGCCCGCTGCCCGAATGTCTGCGGACCGTCGTCGGCGGACAAACGGTCTTCCTGCGACCGAACGAGTGACGTACGGACATTTCGCGCCGCCGCCCGCTGCCCGCCGGCCTCTGCCGCGACCTGCGGATCTTCCTCACTGACCTGCTGATTTGGGTCAACACCGCAGGTCAAACCACTATTGACAGTAAGCAGCCACCGGCGGGTAGGTTCGGCCGGGTCCACCACAGGACGTCCGTCCGGCAGCCTCCACGCAGTCGTCGAACGCCACTGGGTCATGGGGCGGTGTGCCGCACCGGCGCACCACCACTGGGAGCCAGGTCCAGCAGTCGCGTCTCGGGGGCGAGGGAAGGTTTCAGCCGGTCGGCAGGTGTGACCCCGGATGGGGCCCGGCGTTCAGTAGACAACGGCTTTCGGTCGACCCGCAGCCAGCGGGTCCCAGGTCGGCCCGAAGGACGCCGGGTCCCGATCCGCAGTACGCGTTTCTCTCCGTTTCCCTCCGTTCCCCTCCGGTTTCCCTCCGCCGGTATGTGTTCCGTAACAAGATCTCCGGTTCCGTCCTCCATCTCCGGACATCACCGCCCATCCCCACCGACACAGGGTCACCATGGTGGTCGTCGGCCATGGCGTGCTCGCTAAGCTGGGGCACCTGCGTACGGCGATTAAGGGGCAGCAGTGAACGACGGTGGCCAGAGGCGGTACGGCCCGCTCGGTACAGCCTTGGTGATCATCCCGACCTTCAACGAGGCCGAGAACATCAGGACCATCGTCACCCGCGTGCGCGCCGCGGTGCCGGAGGCCGACATCCTCATCGCCGACGACAACAGCCCCGACGGCACCGGCAAGATCGCCGATGAACTGGCCGCCGAGGACAGTCATGTCAAGGTCCTGCACCGTAGGGGCAAGGAAGGGCTCGGCGCCGCCTATCTGGCGGGCTTCCGCTGGGGGATCGAGCACGACTACGGCGTCCTCGTCGAGATGGACGCCGACGGCTCCCACCAGCCCGAGGAACTGCCCCGGCTGCTGACCGCGCTCAAGGGCGCCGATCTGGTGCTCGGTTCGCGCTGGGTGCCGGGCGGACGGGTCGTCAACTGGCCCAGGACCCGGGAGTTGATCTCCCGTGGCGGCAGTACGTACTCCCGTGTTCTGCTCGGCGTCCCGATCCGCGATGTCACCGGCGGCTACCGGGCGTTCCGCAGGGAGACCCTGGAGCGGCTCGGCCTCGACGCCGTCTCCTCCCAGGGCTACTGCTTCCAGGTCGATCTGGCCCGGCGCGCCATCGAGGCGGGCTGTCATGTGGTCGAGGTGCCCATCACCTTCGTGGAACGCGAACTCGGCGACTCGAAGATGAGCAAGGACATCCTCGTCGAGGCGCTGTGGCGGGTCACGGCCTGGGGCGTCGAGGCCCGGACGAACCGACTGCTCGGCCGGAAGCCCGCCGGACCGACCGGGACCGGACCGACCGGGACCGGGCCCACCGGAGCCGGGCCGACCGGAACCGGATCCGCCGGATCCGCTTGATCATTCCGCTCGCCCCCATACGCCATCCGGGCGCGTCCCCAGGCACACTGGACGTATGACGACCGCGCACTCGCCCCGGACCGTTCCCAAGCGCTCTCGCGCCCGCACCTTCATTCCGCTGGGCATCGCCGCCTGGCTCGTGCTGGAGATCTGGCTGCTGACCGTGGTGGCCGATGTCGCGGGCGGGCTGACCGTCCTGCTGCTGCTCGTGGGCGCGGTCGTGCTCGGCGCGGTGGTCATCAAGAGCGCCGGCCGCCGCGCCTTCCGCAATCTCACCGAGACCGTGCAACGGCAGCAGCAGCGACAGCCGGGCGAGGCGCCCGAGACCGAGACCGGCACCGGCAGCACCGGCAATGGCTTCCTGATGCTCGGCGGCCTGCTGATCATGCTGCCGGGGCTGATCACCGACGTACTGGGGCTGCTCCTGCTCATCCCGCCGGTACGGATGGCCCTCGGCCGGTACGCGGAGCGGTCGTTGGAGCGCCGGATGCGCGAGGCGGCCGTGCCCGGCAGTCTCGGCGACGCCTTCCAGCAGGCCCGGATGCACCGGCCTGACGGCAAGGTGGTCCAGGGCGAGGTCATCAAGCACGACGACGAGCCGGGGACCCGCCGCCACCCCGGGGACGAGGGCCCGCGCCCGCCGCTCACCCCGTAAGCCCGCCCTATCCGGTACCGGCGCCTTGACCGGTACCGGTAGGGGACACCAAAGCCGCGGGCCGCGTCACACATGGAATGTGACGCGGCCCGCGGCTTTGGTGCTGTTCGCTTGTCGTGTGCGGTGGTTACGCGGTCAGGCGGACTTCCGGCTGTCCCGCGGATGCACGGCGATGTTCATGGCGCCGGAGCGCAGGACGGCCAGCCTCTCGGCCAGCACCTCCTCCAGCTCCTCGCGGGTGCGCCGCTCCATGAGCATGTCCCAGTGCGTGCGCGCAGGCTTGCCCTTCTTCTCTTCGGGGCCATCCCCGTCCACCAGGAGTGCCTGGGCGCCACACGCCTTGCACTCCCACTCCGGCGGAATTTCCGCCTCTACCGAGAACGGCATCTCAAATCGATGGCCGTTCTGGCATGCGTACTCCACCGCCTGGCGCGGGGCCAGATCGATGCCGCGGTCCGTCTCGTAGCTGGTAACCACAAGTCGCGTGCCGCGGAGAGCTCGCTCACTCATGAATCGTGCCTCCCGGGCTTGTCGCCCACAGGACAGGTGTCGCTGTCGTCGTCATCCGGTCAACGTCCGGTCGGCGGTAAAGATTCCCGTTCCGGGTCATGCGTCGCCCGTCTGTGCCGCTGGTCATTCCAGGATTGCGTACCCGCCGACGCCCGGTTTGTCACATCTAACGGGAGATGTCACCCAGCGTTTTCGTTTCTCGACTACGCAGTAACGGTCCGCCTGGCAGGCCAAACGCGTACACTACCGCCCTTTGACTTCAACGTCTAAATCCGTTCCGGTACGGGGTTGCCCGCGGCGGCGATCGCGCGCCGTACCGGCACCCTCGCCAGCAGGACGAAACCGAGCGCGAAGAAGACCACCAGCGAGATGATCGCATCCCGGTAGCTCCCGGTCAGCTGGAACGCGAGCCCGAACACCAGCGGGCCCAGCCAGCTCAGGCCGCGGTCGCTCATCTCGTACGCGGAGAAGTACTCCGCCTCCTTGCCGCTGGGCACCAGATGCGAGAAGAGCGAGCGGGAGAGCGCCTGGCTGCCGCCCAGAACCAGCCCGATCGCCGCGGCCAGCGCGTAGAACGCGACCGGCGCGCCGGACGGCAGGAAGTACCCCGCTCCGAGGATGAGCGTCCAGACGGCGAGCGAGCCGAGAATCGTCCGCTTGGCCCCGTAGGACCTGGCCATTCGGCCCATCCCCAGTGCGCCGGCCACCGCGAGTATCTGCACCAGCAGCACGGCGGTGATCAGGGTCGTCTGGTCCAGGCCCAGTTCCTCGGAGCCATAGACCGACGCCTGCGAGATCACCGTCTGGATGCCGTCGTTGTAGAGGAGATAGGCGAGCAGGAAGGACAGCGTCAGCGGGTGGCGGCGCATGTCCCGCAGTGTCGCGATCAGCTGCCGCCAGCCGGTGCCGACGGTGCCCGCGCCGTCCCGCACCACCCGGCGGTCGCGCAGCCGGCGCAGCGGGACGAGCGTGAAGGCGCCCCACCAGACACCGGCCGAGGCCAGACAGATCCGTACGGCCATCGACTCCGAGACACCGAACGAGTCATGGCCGGTGTAGAGCACGAGATTGAGGACGAGCACGAGCGCGCCCGAGGTGTAGCCGAACGCCCAGCCGCGCGAGGAGACGGCGTCGCGCTCCTCGGGCCCGGCGATCTGCGGCAGATACGCGTTGTAGAGCACCATCGAGACCGCCAGTGAGGCGTTCGCCACAATCAGCAGCAGCGCGCCCAGCAGATAGCGGTCACCGTCCAGGAAGAACATGCCCGCCGTGGCGCCGGCCCCCAGATACGCGGCGAGCGCGAGCAGCGGCTTCTTGCGTCCCGAGCGGTCGGCGGCGGCGCCGACCAGCGGCATCACCACCACCGCCACCACGATGGAGACGGAGACCGTGTACGCGAACACCGAGCCCGCGCGGATGGGTATGCCCAGCGGACGGACAAAGCCGTCCGCGTCGGCCGCCGCCTTCGCCACCGACGTCAGATAGGGGCCGAGGAAGACGGTGAGCACGCTCGTCGAGTAGACGGAGCACGCGAAGTCGTAGAAGTACCAGCCGCGCTGCTCGCGTCTGCGCTCCGACGCCCCGTCGGCCGAACCGTCGGTACGGTCCACGGTGTCAGCGGTCACCGGTGCTTCCTCGCTCTCCCCGTAGCCTTGCCGGCTGTTCCGGATTTCCCCGGCGGACGCCGCCGCGCCCGGTCAATGCCAGGCTCCCCGCGCGGTCAACACCGCGCGCAGCGTTTCCAGTTGATCAGTCATGATGCCATCCACGCCGAGATCGAGGAGCGCCTGCATCCGATCCGGATCGTTGACCGTCCAGACATGCACCTGGAGGCCGCGCGCGTGCGCCGTCCGTACGAAGCGCTCGTCGACCACCCGGACGCCGTTCTGGGTCTCGGGGACCTGCGCGCAGACGGCGCCCCGCCGGACGGGGGCCGGGATGCCGTACGAACGCAGCCGCAGGCCCAGCACGCCCCGTACCCCGTACGAGGTGGCGAGCCTGGGGCCCGCGAGACGGGCCGCGCCGGCCACCCGGGCCTCGGAGAAGGAGCCCACGCACACCCGGTCCCAGCTGCCGGTCCTGCGAATCAGCTCGACCAGCGGCAGCTGGGCGGGCGCGGCCTTGATGTCGACATTCCAGCGCGCGTCGGGGAACTCTTCGAGCAGCTCCTCGAAGAGTGGCAGAGGCTCGGTCCCCGCCACCCTCGCCCGGCGCACGTCCTTCCAGGGCAGCTCGGCGATCCGGCCGCGGGCGTCGGTCACCCGGTCCAGGGTCGCGTCGTGGAAGGCGACGAGCCGGCCGTCCGCCGTGGCGTGCACATCGGTCTCGAAGTAGCGGTATCCGAGCCTGGCGGCGCGGCGGAACGCGGCGGCGGTGTTCTCCAGGCCGTCCGCCGCGCCGCCGCGATGGGCGAACGGGATCGGGGTCGGCCGGTCCAGATAGGGGTGGGGTACGCGAGTCACCGCCGCAGTATGGCCTGCTCCGGTGACCCGGTGGCGACCACCGTGCTGCCGTTGTCCGCCGCCGGGATGGCGAAGACGCGCAGGAACAGCTGGGCGAGCGGTCCTATGGCCAGGGCGTAGGCGACGGTCCCGATGCCCACCGATCCGCCGAGGACGAAGCCGGTGACGACGACCGCCACCTCGATCCCTGTACGGACGAGCCGGACCGAGCGGCCGGTCAGCCGGTGCAGCCCGGTCATCAGACCGTCCCGCGGCCCCGGGCCGAACCGGGCCGCGATGTAGAGCCCGGTGGCCACGCCGTTGAGGACGATGCCCGCGATCAGCAACGGGATACGGACGCCCAGCCCGTGGCCTTCGGGGACGAGGGCGAGCGCGGCGTCCATGGCGATGCCGACCACGAAGACATTGGAGACCGTGCCGAGCCCGGGGCGCTGTCTGATCGGTATCCAGAGCAGTAGCACCACCGCGCCGACGATGATCGAGACGACCCCCATCGTCAGTCCGGTCAGCTCCGCCAGCCCCTGGTGCAGCACTCCCCATGGCTCCAGACCGAGGCCGCCACGGACCAGCAGCGCCGCGCTGGCCCCGTACAGCGCGAGTCCCGCGTACAGCTGGAGCAGCCGCCGCGTGAGATGTGGACCCCGGAGACCGGAGGTGATGGACATGGTGGTGCCCCCTGATGCGATGGTGGACTGATACGTGCCACTCTGTGGCGGGGTGGCAGATGCCAACCATGGCCAATTCGGGGAAGGTGGACTGATTTCCATGGCTCAGTGGACTTCTGCCGTTGGCGCGGCTCAGCTCGCCCGGCAGCTCAAGACCCAGCAGCGCGTGCCCGCCGGACCCGGCACCCGCAGACCGCCCGCCTACCGGGCCCTCGCCGACGGCGTCCGGCTGCTCGTCCTCGAAGGCCGCGTCCCCGTCGCGGCCCGGCTGCCCGCCGAGCGCGAGCTGGCGCTCGCCCTGACCGTGAGCCGTACGACGGTGGCCGCCGCGTACGAGGCGCTGCGCGCGGAAGGGTTCCTGGAGTCCCGTCGGGGAGCCGGCAGCTGGACGGCCGTTCCGGCGGGCAATCCGCTGCCCGCGCGCGGTCTGGAGCCGCTGCCGCCCGAGTCGCTGGGCTCGATGATCGACCTCGGCACCGCCGCGCTGCCGGCCCCCGAGCCCTGGCTCACCCGGGGTGTCCAGGGCGCGCTGGAGGAGCTGGCGCCGTACGCGCACACCCATGGCGACTACCCGGCCGGGCTGCCCGCCCTGCGGCAGATGCTCGCCGACCGGTACACCGAGCGCGGCATCCCGACGATGCCGGAGCAGATCATGGTCACCACCGGCGCGATGGGGGCGATCGACGCGATCTGTCATCTCTTCGCGGGCCGGGGCGAGCGGATCGCGGTGGAGTCGCCGTCGTACGCGAATATCCTCCAGCTGATGCGGGAGGCGGGCGCGCGGCTGGTACCCGTCGCCATGGCGGAGGGGCTGACCGGCTGGGATCTGGGGCGCTGGCGCCAGGTGCTCAGGGAGGCGGCCCCCCGGCTCGCTTACGTGGTCGCCGACTTCCACAACCCGACGGGCGCGCTGGCCGACGAGGACCAGCGGCGGCAGCTGGTCGACGCGGCACGGTCGGCGGGCACGGTCCTGGTCGTCGACGAGACCATGTCCGAACTGCGGCTGGACGCGGATCTCCCCATGCCGAGGCGGGTCTGCGCGTTCGACCCGGCGGGCAGCACGGTCATCACGGTCGGTTCGGCCAGCAAGGCGTTCTGGGCGGGGATGCGGATCGGCTGGGTACGCGCCGCGCCGGATGTGATCCGGTCGCTGGTCTCCGCGCGCGCGTACGCCGACATGGGCACGCCGGTGCTGGAGCAGCTCGCCGTCAACTGGCTGATGCGGACCGGCGGCTGGGAGGAGGCCGTCGCCCTGCGCAGGGTCCAGGCGCGCGAGAACCGCGACGCGCTGGTGGCGGCGGTACGTGAACAGCTGCCCGGCTGGGAGTTCGAGGTGCCGGGCGGCGGGCTGACCCTGTGGGTACGGACCGGCGGACTGTCCGGATCCCGCCTGGCCGAGGTGGGCGAACGGGTCGGCGTACGGGTGCCGTCCGGGCCCCGCTTCGGGGTCGACGGAGCGTTCGAGGGGTACGTACGGCTGCCGTTCACCGTGGGCGGCCCGGTCGCCGTCGAGGCGGCGGCCCGGCTGGCGGCGGCGGCGCGGCTCGTGGAAACCGGGGCGAGCACCGGCACGGACGCACCGCGCACCTTCGTCGCGTGACGGCCCGGGGCCGCGTCAGCCCTCGGCGGGTACGACGGCGCCGACCGGCCCCGGAGCGGGGGCCGGCGCGCGGCCCGGCTCGCGCTCCTGGTCGGGGACCGACTGCGCGGCGGTCCGCTCCACGGCGGTCCGGTTCTCGTCCGGCGCCGCCACCGCCGGGTGCCGTTCCGGAAGAAGGCCGAGGACGGCGCGCCGGTGCGCCTCGCTCGCCCCGTCGTCGTACGGGTCGGGCGTCGCCGGGACCTGGAGCCTGAGTACCGGTCCGGTGCCGAGCCGCGCGTACCCCCGGCCGGGCGGGACGTCCGCCGGGGGTGTGGTGCGCGGCGGCGCGCCCAGCACCGCTTCCACCTGCGCGGGCGCGGCGGCTCCGAGGATGACCCGCGCGCGGGTGTAGGTCAGTACGGCCTCGCTGAGCGTGTCCAGACTGTCGAGCTGGTCGGCCACCACCACGGTCACATGCGCGGATCTGCCGTGCCGCAGCGGCACCTGGAGCAGCTCCAGCGGATCGGGCCGTCCCTCGGCGGCGGCCAGATGACCGAAGACGCTCGGCCGGTCCAGCAGGATCCACAGCGGGCGCTTGATGTCCTCGGGCGCGGGATGGCCCGACTGCCCGGCCCGGTTCGCGGCGATCAGCCGGCGCTCCGTCTCGCTGGCGGCCCACTCCAGACCGGCCAGCGCCCCGGCCAGTCCGCATTCCACGGCCAGCACGCCCGTACGCCCGGCCAGACAGCCGAATTCGCCCGTCCCGCCGCCCTCCACGATCAGGACCTCACCGTGCTGCGCGGCCTGGAGTGCGAGCGAGCGCAGCAGGCTGGTGGCGCCGCTGCCCGGCAGACCCGTGACCAGCAGATGCGGCTCGGTGGAGCGCGGCCCCGTCCGCCAGAGCACCGGCGGCTCGTCCCGGCTCTCGCCGTCCGCCACCACCGGGACGGTGCGCCGTACCGCGCCGTCGTCCGTGAAGCCGAGCAGGGTCTCGCCGGGGGCGGTGATGAAGGTCTGGGCCGCGATGGCGGTGGACAGCGCGGGAAGCACGGTGACCGTGAGCTGGTTGGCCTCCTCCTCCCACTCGAAGAGGTACTCGCGTCCGCGCCCGCACTTGGCCTGGAGCAGCTGCTCGATCCGGGCGCGCACGTCGGGATCGCTGTCGGGAAAGTACGGGGGATACCTCAGCTGGAGCCGGGTGAGCCGTCCGCCGGTGTCGAAGGCGTGGTCGTCGAACGCCGCACCCCACGCGCCGCCGTGGGCATAGAGCGGATTCGGGTCTTCCGGTACGGCGAAGTACGGCACCAGCGCCTCGTAGAGGGACTGGAGCCGCTTCACCTCCGTGTCGTCGGGTCCGGCCGGTACGGGAGCGGTGTCGCGCCCCTTCCAGCCGGCCACGCCCATCAGCGTGATGAGGCCGAGCAGCGGCCCGTACGGGATGAGCGCGACCACCAGAACGCAGGCCGCCACCACGAACAGCGCGGGACCGCGCCGCTCCTTCGGGGTGCCGGCCCACTTCTGGCGTGCGGCGGCGGCCAGCATCCGCAGACCCCGGGAGACCGTGATCAGCGGATGGAGGACATCGGTGGCGCTGTCGGCGGCCGTGCGGGCCAGTTCGCGACTGCGGGCGATCTGGGCGCTGCCGCTGGTCAGAATGCGGGGGAGTGGTCGCCGGGCCACGTCTGTCTCCTGATGGTGCGGAAGGGGGTGGGCGGGCGTCAGAACTTGATCCCGCCGATGAGCCCGGCGAGGCTCGCGCCGCCGGCCGTGATGCTCGGCGCGATGGCCGTGCCCGCGAGATAGAAGCCGAAGAGGGCGCAGACCATGGCGTGCGACGCCTTGAGTCCGTCCTTCCGGAAGAAGAGGAAGACGATGATTCCGAGCAGCACCACGCCTGACATGGACAGAATCATGAGAATTCTCCTGGTTTGAGGGGACAGTCACCATGAGTTCTTCCAGGATCACCGAAAGTATCTATGCGATAAAAGGTGCAAATGAGTGAAATGACAGGTATTTCACTGTGCTGGCCGAGGGGACGCGATGGCGCCCGGGCGGGGCGCGGTCCGCAGTACCCTGTCGGTTTATCCGTATGGCATTCAGGCCGTACGGACCAGGTCAACGGCGTGCGAGCCGGCGTGCGAGCCGGTCTGAAAGGCGGTCCACCGATGAGTGAGACACCGGATCCCGAAGTGGTTGAGCTGGCCACGAAGGTCTTCGAGCTGGCCCGGCACGGGGAGACCGAGGCGCTCGCGGCCTATGTCGACGCCGGTGTGCCCGCGAACCTCACCAATGACCGGGGCGACTCCCTCATCATGCTCGCCGCGTACCACGGCCACGCCGAGGCGGTGGAGGCGCTGATCGCGCGCGGCGCCGACGCCGGACGCGTCAACGACCGCGGCCAGACCCCACTCGCCGGGGCTGTCTTCAAGGGCGAGGACGCCGTCATCCGCGCACTGCTGGCCGGTGGCGCGGATCCATCCGGAGGAAACCCCTCCGCCGTGGATACCGCGCGGATGTTTGGGAAGACGGACCTTCTGGAGCTGTTCGGCGCCCAGTGATGCCCCGGGTGAGAGACGTCGTAAATGTGGTCGCGGTGGCGAAATGGCTGGGTCATCATGACGTCGGGCCCGCAACGGGTCATCGACGAGAGGCAGGGAAGATGGTCTGCATTAAGCGGAAGACGACGGTCGGCCGATCATGTTGCCGCGCGGTCTAGGGTCTTTCGTTTGGATCAGGCCGGATCAGGGAGCGGGGTCTGGTGCCGTGGATCGCAAGGCGGAGGAAGGAGCCCACGCGGAGCGTAGGCGACTGACGACAATCATAGCGCCGAGCGGCACTCTGCTCGGGCTGTTGCAGAGAGGCCGCGGCGACGGCACGCTGCACGCGCTCGCGGCACCCCGCGCCGAGGCGCTCGCCGCCCTCAACCACTGCGTACTGAACGACCCCCGCCACGACTGGCAGGTCGAGAACCGTTCGCTGTACTACGCACGCCTGTATCTGGATATCCACGGTGGTCTCGACGCCATCGACCACCATCTCTTCCGGGCCGAGGACCACTTCGACACCGAGGAGTCCAGGACCGGGCTCTCGCTCGCCGTGCTCGGCCATCTCGCCGCGTACGGCAGGCGCGATGCCCTCGACGTGCTCAGGCGGTACGCGGCGACCGGCGCCAACTGGGCCTGGGCCCTGGACGAACTGGCGCTGCGCGACGACGACACCGGGCTGCGCTCCCTGGCCGTGCCCGTCCTCGCCAGATTCCCGGCGGGCCCCGAGGGCGACGCCGAGCTGGCGTCGGTCGTACGGGACGCCTTCGAGCCCCGGCCCTGGCGGCTCTGGGCCGACGATCCACGGCCCGCGGTCGGCGCGCGGATCAGGGCCGCCGGTGAACAGGGCTCGTTCGACCGCTGGCAGCGGCAGCTGCGGCCGAGCGGTCCGCGTCCCGGCTGGAGCGTGCAGGCCGTCTTCGACTGGGCACAGCAGGCCCTGGAGCGCGGCACGGAGATGCACGGGCCCGCGGCCCGCTGCCTCACCGCCGTCGCCGGGCCCGACGACCGCCCGCTGATCGTCGAGGCCGCGCGCACCGGCCCCGACGGCGCCCGCTGCGCGGCCCTGCACTATCTCGCCGAGGTCCGTGACCCCGTCGTCCTCGATCTGATCGAAGCGGCGGCCGGCGGCCCGGACCGCACCGTCGCCGACGCGGCCGTCGCCGCCTTCGAGCGGATGTGCGGCGACGAAGCGGTCGACCGGGCCCGCGGCTGGGTGCACAGGCCCGACGCGCTCGGCGCGTCCGCCGCGGGCGTGCTCGCCTGCCGCGGCGGTACGAAGGACACCGCGCTGGTCCTCGGCGCGCTGCGGGAGACCGTACGGGCCGAGGGCCCCGACACCCAGCGGCTGTGGACCCTCGTCGACGGCGCGGGACGCCTCGGCATCGTCTGCGCCGCGCCCGTGCTGCGCCATGTCTACCGCGAGACCGCCTCCTCGCATCTGCGCGGCCGGGCCGCGCGTGCGCTCGCCGCCACTGATCCCTCCTACGCCACCGGCTTCGCCGTCGAATGTCTGTGGGACTGCGAGGAGACCACCCGGGAGGTCGCCGCGCTGCACGCCGAGACCGGGGATGTACGCGTGGCGGAAAGGCTGCGGCGGCTGGCCGCCGATCCGGCCGAGGAGGCCGAGGTGCAGACCGCCGTACGCAGCAGGATGGGCCCGGACGCCGCCGCGCGGTGAGACCGGCGGCCACCGCCGCCCGCCGTCGCGTACGACCGGAAACCTTCGCTCCGTAAGCCGGTCCGTACGGTCTGTGCGTCTTCGTCGCGTCCGGGGAACGTCCCGCGTCCAATGCTCACGGGACGTTCCCCACGCGGAAAGATCCACGTTGGCAGGGACACGTTCGGTGCGACGACAACACGGATATGCGCGTCGTCATCGTCACCGAATCCTTCCCGCCCGATGTCAACGGGGTGGCCCACTGCGCCCTCCAGACCGCCCGGCATCTCGCCGCCCGCGGTCATGATCCGCTCGTCATCGCCCCGACGGTCGCCGGTGATGCCGAGATCGACGCACCGTGCCCCGTGGTACGCGTGCCCTCACTCCCGCTGCCCGGCTATCCGCAGGTACGGGTGGCCCTCCCCAGCAGGCGCATCGCGGCGGCCATCACCGCGCACCGCGCCGAACTCGTCCATCTCGCCGGGCCCTTCGTGCTCGGCGTACGCGGTATGACGGCCGCCGCCCGGCTCGGCGTCCCCGCCGTCGCCGTCTACCAGACCGACCTCGCGGGCTACGCCCGTACCTATGTGGGCGCCGGCGAGGCCGCGGCGTGGCGGCGGATCCGCGCCGTGCACTCCGCCGCCGACCTCACCCTCGCGCCGTCCAGCGCCGCCGCCAACGATCTCGCGGAGCACGGCATCCCCCGGGTACGGCTCTGGCCGCGGGGCGTCGACACCGTACGGTTCCGGCCCGAACTGCGGGACGAGGAACTGCGCAGGCGGCTCGCGCCCAACGGCGAACTGATCGTCGGCTATGTCGGCAGGCTGGCCCCCGAGAAGCATGTCGAGCTCCTCGCCGGGGTCTGCCGGCTGCCCGGCGTCCGTGTCGTCATCGTCGGGGACGGCCCGAGCGAGACCTCGCTGCGCGGGGCGCTGCCCGGCGCGGTCTTCCTCGGCCGGTCGACCGGCGACGACCTGGCGAGGACCTTCGCCTCGTTCGACGTGTTCGCGCACACCGGCCCCTACGAGACCTTCTGCCAGACCGTGCAGGAGGCCATGGCCAGCGGGGTGCCGGTGATCGCGCCCGCCGCCGGCGGACCGCTCGACCTCGTCGACCACGGACGCACCGGACTGCTGGTCGCCCCGCACGACACCGACGCCGTCACCGCGGCCGTGGAGGAACTCGCCTTCGCCCCCGCGCTCCGCGCGGCCTACGGGCAGGCGGGACGCGCCACCGTCGAGGGCAGGACCTGGGCCGTCGTCGGGGACCAGCTGCTCGGCCACTACACCGAGGTGCTGGGCGCCCGTACGGCGGTGGTCGCGTGAGCGGGCTGAAGATCGTACGGCTGGCCAACTTCGTCACCCCCGCCTCGGGCGGACTGCGCACCGCGCTCCATGAGCTGGGCAGCGGCTATCTCGCGGCCGGGCACGAGCCGGTGCTGATCGTGCCGGGGGAGCGGGAGTCCCACGCGGACACCTCCCAGGGGCGGGTCATCACCCTGTCGGGCCCGGTACTGCCCGGCACCGGCGGATACCGGGTGCTGGGCGCGCGGCGGCGGCTGCGGGAGGTGCTCGAAGACATCGGGCCCGACCGGCTCGAAGTTTCCGACCGCACCACCCTGCGCTGGACGGGGGAGTGGGCACGCCGCCACCGGATCCCGTCCGTGATGGTCTCCCACGAGACGGCGGACGGGGTGCTGCGCACCTGGGGCGTACCGGGGGTCGCCGCGGGCCGGGCCGCCGACCGGCTCAATCTGCGCACCGCCTGGGCGTATTCGCGGATCGTCTGCACCACGGAGTGGGCAGAGCGCGAGTTCCTCCGGATCGGGGCCCGCAATGTGGTGCGGGCACCGCTCGGTGTCGATCTGCGCCGGTGCACGCCGGAGCGGTACGACGCCGAGCTGCGCTCCCGGTACGCGCGTACGGGTGAAGTGCTGCTCGTACTCGGCTCCCGGCTGTCGGTGGAGAAGCGTCCCGGCGCCGCGCTCGACGCGCTCGCCGCGCTGCGGGAGCGGGGCGTACAGGCGGTGCTGGTCGTCGCCGGCGACGGTCCGCTGCGGGCCGGGCTGGTCCGCCGGGCCCGTGCCGAGCGGCTGCCCGCGCTCTTCCTCGGCCATGTCGGCGACCGCGCGGCGATGGCCGATCTCCAGGCCGCCGCGGACATCTGTCTGGCACCGGGACCGGCCGAGACCTTCGGGCTGTCGGCCCTGGAGGCGCTGGCCTGCGGCACACCGGTCGTCGCCAGCGCGTCATCGGCGCTGGGCGAGGTGATCGGGGACGCGGGCATCGCCGCCCGGGACAACGCCACGGCCTTCGCCGACGCGATCCAGGAGCTCCTGGCCCGCCCCGAGGGGGCCCGCCGCGCCGCGGCCCGCGCCCGTGCGGAGCTCTTCAGCTGGGAGAACGCGGTCGCCGCGTTCCTGGCGGCCCACGATGTCCCGGTCGATGTAGCGATGCTGAACAGGGTCCCGTCGCAGGCACAGCAGGTTCACCACCCGGAGGGAGAGGCGAGATGACGACGGAGGCGGACAGAGGCGCGCTGCCTGCGGCCCCGGCCCATGACCCGGCCACGTACCAGGGCCAGGCCCATGCCCAGGCCCTGGAACGGGACCAGGAGCCGGACCGGGCTCCGGAGGCCGCCGCGCCGCCGCGCGCGCTGCGGTACGCCGCGCTCGGGGACTCGCTCACCGCCGGGATCGGCGACCCCGTCGACGGCGGGTGGCGGGGCTGGGCCGCGCTGCTCGGCGCCGGCGTGGGCGACCCCGGGACGGGCGTACGGTTCCACAACTTCGCCGTCAGCGGCGCCCTCACCCGCGACGTCGAGGAGCAGCAGACCCCCGCCGCCCTTGCCTTCGCGCCCGACCTCGCCTCCGTCGTCGTCGGCGTCAACGACACCCTGCGCCGCGCCTTCGACATCCAGGACCTCGCCCTGCGCCTCGACCGGGTCTGCGGCGCCCTCGCCGCGCGCGGCACCGTCCTGCTGACCACCTGTCTGCCCGACCCCGGCAGCATGCTCGGGCTGCCCGCGCCGCTCGCCATGCCTCTCGCCCGGCGGCAGCGCGCCGTCAACGCCGTCGTCCACGCCCTGGCGGCGCGCTACGACACCGTCCATCTGCATATGGCGGAGGCGTCCTGGGTCGCCGACCGGTCCCTGTGGAGCGCCGACCGGCTGCACCCCGCCGAGCGCGGGCACCGGATGATCGCCGCGCGCTTCCACGGACTGCTCGCCGAACGGGGACTGGCCCTCGGCCCCGAACCCTCCCTGGTCGCCGACCAGACCCCGCCCAGCCGCGCGGCCACGCTGCGCTGGCTCGCCACCTCGGGGACCGGATGGGTGGCGCGCCGCTGCCGGGATCTCCTGCCCGAGCTGCTGCGGCTGGCGGGCGACGAGGTGACGCACTGGGCACGCGGCACCGGCGCCCGGCTCGATCTGCACGCCGAACTCGCCCTCTCCCGCGCACTCGCCGCACTGTCGCCGGGCACTCCCCTTGCCAGAATGGGGGAATGACCGGGCGCTGGGAATTCTGGATCGACCGGGGCGGCACCTTCACCGATGTGGTGGGCAGGCGCCCCGACGGAGAGCTGGTCACACGGAAACTGCTCTCGCACCATCCGGAGCGGTACCAGGACGCGGCGGTGGCCGGCATCCGGCTGCTGCTCGGCCTCGGTCCCCGTGATCCGGTGCCCGCCGACCGGATCGATGTCGTCAAGATGGGGACGACCGTCGCCACCAACGCGCTCCTGGAGCGGCGCGGCGAGCCGACCGTCCTCCTCATCACCGAGGGTTTCCGGGACGCCCTGCGGATCGCGTACCAGAACCGGCCCCGGCTGTTCGACCGGCATATCGTGCTGCCCGAGGCCGTCTACGAACGCGTCATCGAGGTCCCGGAACGTATCGACGCGCACGGCGCGACCGTACGGCCGCTCGACACGGACACCGTCGCCGCCGCCCTCCGCACCGCCCACGAGGACGGCTTCCGCAGCGCCGCCGTCGTCCTGATGCACGGCTACCGCCATCCCGCGCACGAGAGCGCCGTCGCCGACGCCGCGCGCGCGGCGGGCTTCACGCAGGTCAGCTGCTCCCACGAGGTCAGCCCGCTGATCAAGCTCGTACCGCGCGGCGACACCACCGTCGTCGACGCCTATCTCTCCCCGATCCTGCGCCGCTACGTCGACGAGATCGCCCGTGAACTCCGGGGCATCCGGCTGATGTTCATGCAGTCCAACGGCGGCCTGCGGGAGGCCGCCCACTTCCGCGGCAAGGACGCCGTGCTGTCGGGACCGGCCGGCGGGGTCGTCGGGATGGCCCGTACGTCGGGACAGGCGGGCTTCCGCCGGGTCATCGGCTTCGACATGGGCGGCACCTCCACCGATGTCTCGCACTACGCGGGCGAGTTCGAGCGCGAACTCGGCACCCAGGTCGCCGGGGTGCGGATGCGGGCGCCCATGATGAACATCCACACCGTCGCGGCGGGCGGCGGGTCCGTGCTGCACTTCGACGGACAGCGCTACCGTGTCGGCCCCGACTCGGCGGGCGCCGTGCCGGGCCCCGCCTGCTACCGGCGCGGCGGCCCGCTCACCGTCACCGACGCGCAGGTGATGCTGGGCCGCGTCCAGCCGGCCCACTTCCCCGCCGTGTTCGGCCCCCACGGCGACCAGCCGCTGGACGTGGAGGTCGTACGGGAGCGCTTCGCGCGGCGGGCCGAGGAGGTACGGAAGGCCACCGGCGTCAGCCGCACCCCGGAGGAGGTCGCGGCCGGCTATCTGGAGATCGCCGTTCTGAACATGGCCAACGCCGTTAAGAAGATCTCCGTACAGCGCGGCCACGACATCACCCGCTACGCCCTCACCAGCTTCGGCGGCGCCGGCGGCCAGCACGCCTGCGCGGTCGCCGACGCGCTGGGCGTCGACACCGTGATCGTCCCGCCGCTCGCGGGCGTGCTCTCCGCGTACGGCATCGGGCTCGCCGACACCACCGCCATGCGGGAGCACTCCGTCGAGGCCGAGCTGACCGAACCGGCCCTGCCGCGGGTGCGCGCGCTGTGCGACTCCCTCGCCGAGCGCACCCGCGCCGAACTGCGCGCCGACTCCGTCCCGGACGAGGCGATCACCACGCACGCGCGCGTACTGCTGCGGTACGCCGGTACGGACGCGAGCCTGCCCGTACCCCTGGACGGGGCCGCGGCTATGACCGAGGCATTCGTGGCCGAACACCTCGCGCGCTACGCCTTCACCATGGACAAACCGCTGGTGGTGGAGGCGGTATCGGTCGAGGCCGTCGGCGTGTCGGGCCCGCACGCCCCGTACGCGCCCACGCCGTCCACCAGGACCGGCGGCTGCGAACCGTACGCGACCATCGGGATGTTCACCGGCGGCCGGGTCCGGGACACCCCGCTGCACCGCCGCGAGGACCTGCGCCCCACCGACACCGTGACCGGGCCCGCCGTGATCGCGGAGGCCGACGCCACGACCGTCGTCGAACCGGGCTGGCAGGCGGCCCTGGGCGAGCGGGGGCATCTGCTGCTCACGCGCGTACGGCCACGCCCCACGCGGGTCGCGGTCGGCACGGACGTCGACCCCGTCCTGCTGGAGGTCTTCAACAACCTCTTCATGGCCATCGCCGAACAGATGGGCGTGCGCCTGGAGAACACCGCCCACTCCGTCAACATCAAGGAGCGGCTCGACTTCTCCTGCGCGCTCTTCGACTCCGGCGGCAATCTGATCGCCAACGCGCCCCATATCCCCGTCCATCTGGGCTCGATGGGCGAATCCATCAAGGAAGTGCTCCGGCGCAACGAGGGCGCGCTGCGGCCCGGCGATGTGTACGCCATCAACGACCCGTACCACGGCGGCACCCATCTGCCCGATGTGACGGTCGTGACGCCCGTCTTCGACGAACAGGGCGAAAGCCTGGAGTTCCTGGTGGCCTCGCGCGGCCACCACGCCGAGATCGGCGGCATCACCCCCGGCTCCATGCCCGCCTTCAGCACCACCATCGACGAGGAGGGCGTGCTCTTCGACAACTGGCTGCTCGTCAGGGACGGCCGGCTGCGCGAGGCCGAGACCCGGGACCTGCTCACCACCGCCCGCCACCCCTCCCGCGACCCGGACACCAATCTCGCCGATCTGCGGGCCCAGATCGCGGCGAACGAGAAGGGCATCGCCGAACTGCGCCGCATGACCGACGAGTTCGGCACCGATGTCGTCCAGGCGTATATGGGACATGTACGGCGCAACGCCGAGGAGTCCGTACGCCGGATCGTCGCCGGGCTGCACGACGGCTCGTACCGCTACGAGACCGACGGCGGCGCGGTGATCGAGGTCGCGGTCCGGGTCGACCGGGAGGCGCGGGCCGCCGTCCTCGACTTCACCGGCAGCTCGCCCCAACTGCCCGGCAACTTCAACGCGCCCAAGTCCGTGGTGATGGCCGCCGTGCTCTATGTCTTCCGCACGCTCGTCGCCGATGACATCCCGCTCAACAGCGGCTGTTTGGAGCCCCTGGACGTGCGCGTACCGGAAGGATCGATGCTCGCGCCGGAGCCTCCGGCGGCGACCGTCGCCGGCAATGTCGAGACCTCCCAGGCCGTCACCGGCGCGCTGTACGCGGCCCTCGGCGTCCAGGCGGAGGGCTCGGGCACCATGAACAACCTCACCTTCGGCAATGACCGGGTGCAGTACTACGAGACCGTGGCCAGTGGCTCGGGCGCGGGCGACGGCTTCGACGGCGCGGACGCCGTACAGACCCATATGACCAACTCCCGGCTCACCGACCCGGAGGTGCTGGAGTGGCGCTATCCGGTACGGGTCGACGCGTTCGCCGTACGGGACGGCAGCGGCGGCGGCGGGCACTGGCACGGCGGCGACGGCGTCGAACGGCGGCTGCGCTTCCTGGAGCCGATGACGGTGACGCTGCTGACCGGACACCGCCGGGTCCCGCCGTACGGCATGGCGGGCGGCGGACCCGGCGCGCTCGGGAGCAACGCGGTGGAGCGCGCGGACGGTACGGTCACGCCGCTGCGGGGCGTCGACTCGGCGGAGGTGGGCCCCGGCGACGTACTGGTCATGCGGACACCGGGCGGCGGTGGCTACGGAACGGCGCCCGGCGAGATCCGGACGAGAGGCCCTCGCTGACGCCGGGTCACTGCCCCTCGGGAGGCTTGCCCTGGGCGGAGGAGACCTCGACGAGTTCGGCGCGGCCCTGCGCGTTGAGGCGGAGGATCGGGACGGCCTTGTTGCGCGGATTGCCGTTGTTCTGGAAGGAGATGAACCCGCTCGCCCCCGCCACCTGCTGCGGCCCGTTCATCTGGTGGAACATCCGGCGCACCGTGATTCCTGTCACCGAGTCGGGGCCGCCGATCGCCGCCATGCGTATGCCCTCGGCGGCGGTCAGAACCGCGTCATGGGCCATGATGTCCTGGCCGTCGTAGCGGTCGTCGGTCGGAAACCACTCGTCCATCTGGCCGCCCTGTTGGAAGTACCGCGCCGAGCGTTCGGAGACCCGCCTGGGATCGGCCCGCCACATGTCGCGATGGGCCAGCCCCGTGAAGAGCACCGTGACGTCGTTCTCGACGGCGTGGGCGATCTGCTCCCGGTCCAGGTTCGAGGTGTCGTCACCGGCGAGGACCGTGAACGTGTGGTCCGTGCAGCTGCGGTTGGCCAGCGAATCGAGGAAGTTGGTGAGGTGCCGCCCGCGGCCCGCGAAGTAGATGACCTGCGGCCGTGTGTCGCAGAGCTGCGCGGGGAAATAGCGCAGCTCGTTCTTCCAGGCGCCGCCGGGCACCGACGAGTCGAACGTCATCCGCTCCGCCACCAGCCGGTGGCCGGTCTTCTTGTCGGGGAACGCCTCGGTGAAGGCGGTGCCCAGGGTGGCGGCGTACAGATTGGTCTTGGCGGCGTCCTGGACGACCACCGCCGTACGGAGCTTCGTGGACCCCTTCAGGTAGGCCGTCGCGGCGTACGCCTCGTCCACATTGGTGGGCGAAACCCGTACGAAGCCGGAGATCCCCTGGATATTGGTGGCGGTCATGGTGCTGGCGACGGTGGCGAGGCCGCTCTTGGAGAGCTTCCTCAGCGCCTCCAGATTCGGGTCGGTGCTGGGGCCCAGACCGGTGACGGCCACCAGCTTGTCGGCGGAGTCCATCCGGTCGATCAGCTCGTCCACGGTGTAGTTCCAGTGCGCCGAGCTGCTGCCGGTATTGGCGATCAGCAGCCGGATCTTGGGGGAGGACGCGAGATCGCCGCGGTTGTGCCGGTACTGCGCGAGATAGGCGCCTTCCAGTTCGTGCCGTACCGAATCCTCGGAGTTGCTGTCGTCGTTGGTGAGCGTGAAGGAGGTCAGATACGCGACGCTGACATACGGCTCCCCCTCCTCGGCCTCCTTGCTGACCTTGTCGTTCTCTTCCTTGATCTTCTTCACCACGGCGGCGAGGTGGCCCGCGAAATGGTACGAGCCGTCGGTGACGCCGACGCACTCCTTGTTCTCGCCGCGCTTGACGACACCGTCGTCGCACCGGGCCCGGACGTCCCCGATCCAACGGATGCCCAGCGGGATCGCCACCGCGAGTACGGCGAGGACGACCACCCCGATCACCACGCGGCGCACGATGTGCAGCGGCCATTCGAGTCTGCGCATCCCGCTCACCCCTCGCTCGTGGACGTCAGCGGATGGCGCCAGTGGCGATAGCGCTCCGCCTCGTTGAACAGCGCCACGACATCGTTCCTGCGCAGCCGCGACAACTGGTTGAACCCGTCGGCGATCAGATCGTTCAGCCGCATTCCCGGGTCGGCGAGCGGATCGCTCCACACCCAGCGGGTGATGATCAGCTCCCGGATCACCGCCGCGGTGGTGACGGCTTCGCCGGGCTCTCCCGGGCCGAGTCCGGCGAGCAGGTCCAGCGGACCGCCCGTGGAGACGAGCCGGTTGGGCGCCGCCGTGATCGCGTTGAACTCACTGATCCACTGCGCCGCGGGGACCCCGGGGAAGCGCCCGACCAGATGGGCGGTCACCTCGTCGATCCGGCCCCAGGCCAGCCGGTGGTACATCTCCTGGACCGTGCGCCCCACGGATCCGAAGTGCTCAGCGAGGAGTTCGTGCACGGTGTCCCAGTCGTCGGGGCGCCGGGCCAGCCGCCACAGCAGCAGCCGTCGCGGCCAGGGGTGGAGCGCCGGTGTCACGCCTCCCGGGCCGAGCAGCAGCCAGCGGGCGCGCATCTCGCCGAAGAGTGAGTCCCCGGGGCTGAGCACCCGCGTACCGATCGACAGATCACGCGCGGCTGCGCACTCGGCGAGCGTGGCGCGCCGCGGCTCGTCGATGCCCTGGAGCAGATGGTCGAGCGCGGCGTCGGCGAGCGTGAGAGTCTCCTCGCCGTCGCGCAGCGTACGGTCGGGCAGGCCGCGCAGCCAGCGGTCCTGCTCGGGGCCGTCCTCGGCCGGTACGTCGGAGTGCCGCAGCACCTCCAGGACCTGGTGCACGGCGCTCGGCAGCCCGCAGGTCAGCCGGTGCACAAAGGGCGCGAGCCGGGTGAAGGGCGCCAGATCCGAGTGGCGGCGCAGCTCCAGCTCGATACGGATACGGACCTCGTCGAGGTTGAGATCCCGCAGCCGCAGCGGATACCACCAGGTGTCGTCACTGTCGCGGGTCGGCCGGTGCTCGCTCCAGTCCGTGAGAGAGGCCCGGTCCGGGCCGCGCAGCTGCCAGGGCCACTGGTCGCCGGTGGCCGGGCCCCAGCGCGGCAGCCAGCGGTTGGAGCTGGCGACGATGGTCAGCGGGTCGCAGGAGAGCCCCGCCACCACGGTGTCGTCGTGCCGGGCGCGGATCAGCAGATCGAGGAAGCGACGGCCGTACTCCGAATGGGAGTTGTCGAGCAGCAGCAGATACGAGCGGGGCATGAACGAGTGGTCCGCGTTGTCCCGCAGATCCGCCAGGAACGCCGAGAACAGCACGCGGTCGAGCCGCTCCTCGTCCTCCGCGTCGCCGTCGTGCCGCCAGAGGTTGAGCTCGACCAGCGCCTCCCACGGGTCCTGGCTCCGGATGAGCGGATGACCGCCGTACCACGCGGCGCTTCCGGTGAACTTACGGCCGGGCAGCCGGCGACGGCCGCGCCGCAGGCCGTCCCGCAGCAGCGCGAGCGCCGCCGTCGACGCGCCGTCAGGGGCTCCCACGGCGCCGCCGGCCACCTCGAAGAAGGCGGCCAGATAGTCGCCGTACCGGGCCTCGGCCCGCTCCTGGAACGCGTCCAGCTCCCGCCGGATATTGCGCCGCCCCTCGGCCAGGCTGGTCATCCGCAGCTCATGGTCGGAGGCGAGCAGCCCGAGGGTGAGCCGGGGGAAGTGGGAGCGGCGGTACCGCGGCAGCTTCCGTTCGAGCTGCCGGGCGAGCAGCCCCAGACCGTAGCGCGGCAGCAGCCCGTGCTCGGCGGCGAGATTGACGTAGGCGAACGGATTCTCGGGGCCGAACTGCTCCATCAGCGCGCTGTGCGCCTCGCTGGCGCCGCTGCCGCGCGGGCCGAGCAGCATCGTCACCGGACGTTCCGCGGTGGGCGGCTGCCTCAGACACTCATCGACGAGGGAGACGATCCCGTTGCGGCCCCTGAGGCCTATGCGCACTCCGGATTCCGTCACGCGCATCAGCCCCCCCGAGCCACCCGCCCCGCACACGTGGGGCTACACCGTCAAGCCTACCGGAGAGCCTCTCAACCACTCCTGATTTTACGGTGGTTGATGAGACGAACGGTGAACTTGCCGGGATCGGACCGCCGCACACACCGCCCCTTCGGCCAATTTCCGTTCGGCCCCTGGTCCTCATGGCTTCACCCGGAAGACCGGTGCCGTACCGCTACGAACCGCACGGGCGTTCCCGGCGCGGCCTGCGCCGCCGCCGGGAGGTCGCGCTCCGCCACGACCGCGACCACCGGATAGCCCCCGGTCGTCGGATGGTCGGCGAGGAACACCAGCGGCCGGCCGTCGGGCGGCACCTGCACGGCCCCCGTCACCATGCCCTCGCTGGGCAGTTCGGCGGAGACGGCACGCTCCAGGGGCGGGCCCTCCGTACGCAGCCCGATGCGGTTGCTCGCCGCCGACACCCGGTAGACGCGCGTGGCCAGCGTGCGCAGGGCCGCGCTCGTGAACCAGTCGTCGCGCGGCCCGAGCCGTATCCGCAGCACCAGTTCGGCGGGCGGCGCCTGCGTGGGCACCCCGTCGACCGGCGCCGCGCGCCCCGTCGCCGGGCCCAGCGGCAGGACCGTACCCTCGCGCAGCGGCGCCGGCCCGAGGCCCGACAGCAGATCCGTCGACCGGCTGCCGAGGACCGGCTCCACCGCCACCCCGCCGCCGAACGCCACATAGCTCCGGACCCCGGAGACGACCCTCCCCACCTCAAGCAGCGCGCCCGCCGGCACCCGCACGGGAGCGCCCCAGGGAGCGGGGCGGCCGTCGACCAGGACCGGGCACGGCGCCCCGGCGACCGCCGCGGTCACCGCGCGGCGCGGCCGAACCGCACAGCCGTCGAGCGTCGTCTCCAGCGCCGCGGCGCCCTCCGGATTGCCCACCAGCCGGTTGACCAGCCGCAGCGCCGGCGGATCGAGGGCCCCGGAGCGCGGCACCCCCAGATGCGCGTGCCCGTACCGGCCGAGGTCCTGCACGGTGGTCAGCGCCCCGGACCGTACGACGGCCAGGGCCTGTCCGGCGGATCTTTGCGGATCAGGCCGCGGCAGTCCGGTGCCGGGGGTACCCCCGTGCGGTTCAGGCCACGGGGGAGCATCGCAAGGCGGAGGATCGGCGTTGTGGATGGCCCGGCCGTACTCGGACGACTCCGACAACGCGGCGAGGTGCGGTGCCAGGCGTTGCGGGCCCGTGAAGATCCGCCGGACAGGCCCTGGCGCCCGGTCCGTCATCGGCCGGCCGCCGTCGCCACGAAGCGCACCCGCGTCCCGGGCGCGAGCAGCGCCGCAGGCACCCGCGCCGGGTCCCACAGGACGGTGTCCGTCGTCCCGATCAGCTGCCAGCCGCCGGGTGAGGAGCGCGGATACACCCCGGTGTACGGGCCTGCGAGCGCGACCGAACCCGGGGGGACGGCGGTACGGGGCGTGGGCCTGCGGGGCACGGCGTACCGCGCGGGCAGCCCGGTGAGATAGCCGAAGCCGGGCGCGAACCCGCAGAAGGCCACCCGGAATTCGGCCGCGGAGTGGATCCGTGCCACCTCCTCGGCCGGCACGCCCCACAGCGCGGCGACCTCCGCCAGATCAGGACCGTCGTAACGGACCGGCAGTTCCACCGTGTCCGGCACGCGCGCGTCCGGCGCCTCGGCCCGCCAGCCGTCCAGCCCCGCGGCGAAGCTCGCCGCATCGTCCAGGCCGTCGAGCAGTACGGTGCGGGCCGCGGGGACGATCTCCCGCACCGGCGGCAGGACGCCCGCGGCGCGGCGGCGCAGCAACTCGGCGTGGAACGCGGCCGTCTCCTCGCCGTCGGCCAGTTCGACGAGGAGCGCCCGGTCGCCGACCGGCAGCGCCCTCATACGAACGACTCCACCCGGACACCGGCGGCCTCCAGTCGGCGGCGCACCCGGCGGGCGAGATCCACGGCGCCCGGGGTGTCGCCGTGCAGACAGAGCGAACGGGCGCGGACGCCGACGGACCGTCCGTACAGAGAGGTCACCACGCCGAACCGGGCCATGGACACGGACCGTTCCACCACCGCGGAGGCGTCCGTGATCACGGCGCCGTCCTGCCCGCGCGGCACCAGCGTGCCCTCCGAGGTGTAGGCCCGGTCGGCGAACGCCTCGGTGACGACGGGCAGTCCGGCCTTCTCCGCCACGTCATGGAGCAGCGAGCCCGGCAGACCGAGCAGCGGCAGCCGCTCGCCGGTCAGCATCACGCCCTCCACGACGGCCTCCGCCTGCTCCGCGTCATGGACCACCCGGTTGTAGAGGGCGCCGTGCGGTTTGACATAGGCGACCCGGGCGCCCGCCGCCTTCGCGAACACCTCCAGCGCGCCGATCTGGTACGCGACCTCGGCGGCCAGCTCGTCCGCGGGCACCTCCATCGAGCGGCGGCCGAAGCCGGCCAGATCGCGGTACGAGACCTGGGCGCCGATCCGGACCCCGCGCTCGACGGCCCAGCCGCAGACCCGCCGCATGGTGGCCGCGTCCCCGGCGTGGAAGCCGCAGGCCACATTGGCGCTGGTGACGACGGAGAGCAGCTCCTCGTCCTCGGTCAGCCGCCAGTGGCCGAAGCCCTCGCCGAGATCGGCGTTGAGATCGATGGACGCCCAGGTCATGGAGTCACCTTCCGACCGGTTCGGGTACGAGCAGTTCGCGGCCGCGGGTCTCGGGCAGCCCGATCAACGCGAGTACCGCGAGACCGTAACCGACCGCGCCGAAGACCAGGGCGCCCCCCACCCCCCAGCTGGTCGCCAGGAAGCCGACAAGCGTGGGGAAGAGCGCGCCCACGGCCCGCCCGGTGTTGTACGTGAAGCCCTGGCCGGTACCGCGTACGGCCGTCGGATACAGCTCGCTGAGGAACGAGCCGAAGCCGCTGAAGATGGCCGACATGCAGAAGCCGAGCGGGAATCCGAGGACGAGCAGCAGACCGTCCGCGCCCGCCGGGATATTGATGTAGGCCAGGATGGCGACGGCGGACAGGATGGCGAAGATCGCGATGTTCTTCTTCCTGCCCAGCCGGTCGGTGAGATACCCGCCGGTCAGATAGCCGGTGAAGGCGCCGGTGATCAGGAAGGTCAGATAGCCGCCCGTGCCGACCACCGTGAGGCCGCGCTCCGTCTTGAGATAGGTCGGCACCCACGTGGCGAGCGTGTAGTAACCGCCCTGCACGCCGGTGGACATGAGCGTCGCGAAGAACGTCGTACGCAGCAGATCCTCGCGGAAGATCGCGGTGAACGAGCCCTTCTCCGCGCTCTCGCGACGCTGCGCGGCGGCCTCGGGCGCGTCATGGACGTTCCGTCGTACGTAGACGATCAGCAGGGCGGGCAGCGCGCCCGTCCAGAACATCACGCGCCACGCGGTGTCCGCGTCCAGGAACTGGAAGACCAGCGTGTAGACGATGACCGCGAGCGCCCAGCCGGCCGCCCAGGCGCTCTGGACGGCGCCGAGCGTACGGCCGCGGTGCTTGCCGGAGGCGTACTCCGCGACGAGGATCGCGCCGACCGCCCACTCGCCGCCGAAGCCGAGCCCTTGGAGGGCGCGGAAGACCAGCAGCGTCTCGTAGTTGGGCGCGAATCCGCAGAGCACGGTGAAGACCGCGTAGGTGATGACGGTGATCATCAGGGCCCTGACCCGGCCGATGCGGTCGGCGAGCACCCCGGCGACCGCCCCGCCGATGGCCGAGACGACGAGGGTGACGGTGGTGAGCAGCCCCGTCTGGCCGCTGTCGAGGCTGAAGTACGCGGCGATCGCCACCATGGACAGCGGCAGCGTGAAGAAGTCGTACGAGTCCAGGCCGTAGCCGCCGAACGCGCCGGCGAAGGCCCGGCGCCCCTGCGGCCCCAGGGCCCGCAGCCAGGCGAACGCGCCGGTGTCGTCGGGAAGTCCGTCCTTGCTCAGGCGTGCTTGCGTCGTGCTCATCTGCACCTCGCAGGAAAGGGAGTGTGCTGGGACCGTGAGCTGAGAAGACCGTAGGGGATTGTTCAACGATCCGACAAGACTCTTGTTGTTTCGTTCTTGCTTCTACGATGAGTCCATACGCGAACGGAGACGGAAGAGGGCGCTGTGGCGACGAGCGGGACCGAACTCGGCGAGCTGGCGGACGACCGCCCCCTGCTGGGCCGTACCAGCACGGCGGAACGGGTGGCGGACATCCTGCGCACCCGCATCGCGGAGGGGTACTTCCAGCCCGGCGAACGGCTCTCGGAGGAGTCCATCGGCAAGGCGCTGGTCGTCTCCCGCAACACGCTGCGCGAGGCGTTCCGGCTGCTCACGCACGAGCGGCTGCTCGTCCATGAGCTCAACCGCGGGGTCTTCGTGCGAGTGCTCGCGGTCGAGGACGTCGAGGACATCTACCGCACGCGCCGGCTGATCGAATGCGCGGTCGTACGCGGCCTCGGCAAGCCCCCGTTCACGCTCGACGGCCTGGAGAAGGCGGTCTCCAACGGCCGGCGGGCGGCCCGCGAAGGGCGCTGGAAGGGCGTCTCGACGGCGAATATCCACTTCCACCGCGAACTGGTCGCGCTGGCGGGCAGCGTACGCACCGACGAACTGATGAGCGCCGTACTGGCCGAACTACGGCTCGCCTTCCACGTGGTGGACGACCCGCGCCTGCTGCACGAGCCGTACCTCGTACGGAACCGGCAGATCCTGGAGTCCCTCGCATCCGGGGACAGGGAAGGCACGGAACGGATGCTCGCCACGTATCTGGACGACTCGCGCGAGCAGCTCGTGGAGGTGTACGCGAGGCTCGTCGCCGAGGACGGGACGGAGTGAGGCGGGGGCCGCTTCCGCACCGTTTCGCCCGTTGTCAGTGCGAGGACATAATCTGTGCAGCGTGACTTCGCCTGCCTCGACGGACTTCGCTCCGCCCCAGCTCAGCGCGGGGCCGCGGCCCGCGATGGGCCCGGCCGCCGACGAAGGGCTCGCGCGGCGGCTGCGCGCGCTCGCCTGCACCGCTCCGCTGCACGACCTGGACACCCGCAAGGCCAATCTCGCGGGTGAGTACTCCGTCTACGCGATGGCGGAGGTCGCGCTCTCGGCCATCGATCTGGTCACGCTGAACATGGACTTCGACACCGGCGCCGACCATGAGCAGATCGTGTCCCGACTGCTGCCACGCGTCGCCGCGCAGGCGCCCCGGCGCCCGGTCGCGGAGCATGAGCGCGTCGCCCGCTGGGTGCTGGAGAATCTGATCAACGTCGGCAGCGTGGACCGCGGATTCCGCGCGGTGTACGGCACGTTCGGCACCGACGGCGTCTACACCCGCAGGGACTACGACTTCAAACTCATCGAAGAGGTCCCCGGGCACGGCGGCAGCGTCTTCCTGCGGACCACCGACGAAGCGGTCAACGTCCTGGTCGGCGCGCTCGACACGGACGTCACCAGCGCGCAGATCGCCGCCGAGGTCAAGCTCGAAGTGCTGATCAGCCGCGGCAGACTGGCCGACGCCCAACTCGCCGCCGAACAGGCCAGATACCGCACCGTGCAGTACGCGGAGACGCTCCGCAGGACGCTGGAGGCGACCCGCCGCAACGTACGGGCGGTCGACTGGCTCAACGCCGTGCCGGACCTGATCGACGAAGCCCTCGACCATGTCGCCGACCGGTACCGCCACGAGAACGCGATCCTGACCAACATCCGCAAGGCCCGCGACGAGGCCGAGACCGGCGCGGACCCCAAGACCGCCGAGCACAAGCGTCGCGCGGCCGAACTGGTCGACATCGTCAAGGACTGCATCCGCCGGCATACCCAGCTCCAGTCCCGGCTGCTGGAGGCGGGCCCGCTCTTCCGCGCGGAACAGGACCGCCAGGCCTTCGCCCGCCCCACCGCCCGCACGGGCCTCGACCTGTACGGCCAGCTGCTCGCCCCGCTGCTGCCCCTGACCGTCGAGCGCGCCACACGCGTGACGGACGCGTTCTTCGCCCGCGGCACCGGCCTGCGCACGCCCGTCTCCGTCCGCGTCGGCGACCTGATCGACCTGCTGCTGACACCACCGGTCGAGCGGGAACACCTGGGCGCGGAGATGCCGGAACCGGACCTGATCGCGACCCCGGACGACAGCCGCTTCAGCGAAGAGCAACTGGCGAGCGCGAAGGAACTGCTCGACCTGGAACACGACGCCCCGCGCCGCCTCTCGGGCCTGCTGGCGGAGGCGCGCCGGCGCGATCCCGAACTGCCGTATCTGGTCGCCCTCCTGGCCATCCACGCGGCGAGCCCGCCGGTGGGCACGGCGTACCGGCAGGGAGAGGAGAGCCTGCTGTTCGCGGTCGACGACGGCACGCGGTTGGACGACCCGGAGTTCGGCGGGGCGGACCTGATCGTAGGCACGGTCCGCTTGGGCGTGCGCGTCGGGGACGCGGTGCGGGTCGAGGGCGCGTGAGTTGTGACTGGGGCCGGTCTTCGTCTGCGGGTTGTCACCGGGTGGCGCGGTGCGCGCCTTGCGGGGGGTCGTGGTCCTGGGTGCGTTTCGGCTGGGGCCGGTGGTCGGGTGCGGGTTGTTGCCGGGGTGCGCTCCGGGGCTCGCGCCCGGGACGGCATGCTGTGCTTTCCGGGGGACACCCCCGGACCCCCGTACGGCGCGACTCTGCCCATAGTCAGGATGCGGGCGTTCGTGCGCCACACATCACGCTTCAGTGTCCCGGACACGACCCCTGCGCGCCCCCCTTCGCCGCCCGCACAAGCGACGGGGCCGTGCGCGAGGCGACCGCACCATCCCGCACTGGCCCACTCGCCCCTGCCGAGGCGGCGAATGGCCGGGCCCACCGGCCCGCACTTACCCCCAACCCCCGGCCGGGCGGAGGCCGGGACTGACCGCCGGGGGGAGGGGGTCGGGGTCGGAGGAGGTGCGTGTCCGGACGTAAAGCGTCGCAGCTCGCGCGAAGCGCGGTGAGGAAAGCAGTCCGGACACCGCACCCCCCCCGGCCCCCGGCACCAGCCACAACAACCGCAACCGCAACCGCAACCGCAACCGCAACCGCACCGCCCCGCACAAGGAGACCCCGTGACCGACCACCACGCCGAGCACCCCGCCGCGTGGACCGAGACCGCCGACGCCAACGCGGCCGAGACCGCGACCGCACCCGCGACCGCCGGCTCCGCCGGCCACGCCGGCCACGTGACACCCGCAGACGCCGCCGACGCCGCCCGCCTCGTCTCCTTCGGCCTTCAGCCCAAGCTGCTCCCCGCCCGCGACGCCGAGTACACCGAACTCCTCCGCCGCTACCGCGAAGACCCCGCCTTCGCCCGCGTCGCCGACGCCATCGCCACCGGCTTCGGCCTCGTCGTCCTGGAGGTCTCCCCCCGCGCCGGCATGGCCGTGACCGCCGGCGAGGACTCGGTCTTCGCGGTCCGGATGGGCGACTACGCCCGCCGCGCCGCCACCGACTCCGCCGACCGCTTCCTGCACGGCCTCGCCCATCTCGCCGTCGCGGCCATGGCGTTCCCCCGCCCCGCCGACCTCGCCGACGACGGATACATCGGCCGGATCACGGTCAACGGCGTCGACGCCTTCGTACGGCAGGCGTGTCGCCGGCTGGAGGAGCGCGCCGGGGAGGAGGGGGAGAACACCGACCCGTCGACCGGCGAGCCGGGCCTGGAAGCCGCGTGGCGGATCTACGCACGGCGCAGTGCCACGGGCGCGACCAAGGACGCCCGCAGGCTGGCCGGTTCCACCACCGGCATCGTCGGCAAGGCCGTCGCGTTCCTCACCGACTCCGGTTTTCTCCAGCGCACCGGCGACGACGCCGGCGGCGCCTACCGCACCACCGCCCGCTACCAGCTCCAGGTCCGCGACATGGCGGGCCACGCGGCCATGGCCGAGCTGCTGGAGCTGGGCGTCGTCCCCGTCACCGACGGCTCCGCCACCCTGCTGCCACCGCCCGAGGGCGACGATCTGGAGCTGGCCGCCGACGCCGGTCTGCCGTTCCACGCCTGATCCCGCCCGACCCCCCCACCACGACGAGAGTCCCGCCATGTACGAGCTGTCCCGGGTCCGCCTCTACTCCATCGGCCCTGCCGGTGCGCGCTACGCCGACACCGTGCTCGATCTGCGCGGAGTGGGCGCGCCTGTGCCCCACCCCGCCCCTGCCCAGGCGGAGTTCTTCGAGGAGGAGCCGGTCGGCCCGCCGCGCCGTCCCGCCCCCGCGGGCGTGCTCTTCCTGGAGAACGGCGGCGGCAAGTCCGTACTGCTCAAGCTGATCTTCTCGGTGATGCTGCCGGGACACCGCAATACGCTCGGCGGCGCCAGCTCCGGCGTGCTGCGGAAGTTCCTCCTCGCGGACGACTGCGGCCATGTCGCGCTGGAATGGCAGCACACGCTCACCGGTGAACTCGTGGTGGTCGGCAAGGCCAGTGAGTGGCGCGGCCGTCAGGTGTCCAACGATCCGCGGAAGTTCGCCGAGGGCTGGTACTCCTTCCGGCCGGGCCCCGGGCTCAGTCTCGACTCCCTGCCCGTCGCCGAGTCCACCGCCGTACGGCCTCCCGTGGAGGGCGCCTCGGGCGCCCGCGGGAGGCGGCGCACGATGAAGGGCTTCCGGGACGCCCTCACCGAGGCGGGCAAGTTCTATCCCCATCTGGACGTCCACTGGGAGGAGATCCACGACCGCTGGAACGAGCACCTCGGCGATCTGGGCCTCGACCCCGAACTCTTCCGCTACCAGCGCGAGATGAACGCCGACGAGGGCGAGGCGGCGGGCCTCTTCGCGGTGAAGAAGGACTCCGACTTCACCGATCTGCTGCTGCGGGCCGTCACCGACACGCGGGACACGGACGGGCTCGCGGATCTCGTCGGGGGCTTCGGCAACAAGCTGGGCCGACGTGCCGAGCTCACCGCGGAGCGCGACTTCACGGCCGGGTCCGTCGATCTGCTCGGCCGGATCGTCGAGGCCGCCGACACCCGCGCCCGCGCCCGTGACATCCACGCGGGCGCCGAGCGCCGGGCCCGTACCCTCGTACGCCGGCTCACGGCCCGCGCGGCGGAGGAGCGGGAGCGGGCCGCCGATCTCGCCCAGCAGGTGACCGCCGCCGCCCATACGGTGACCTCCGCCGAGCAGGCGCGCGGCCGCAGTGCGCTGATCGCCGCCGAACTGGCCTACCGGCACGCCTCGCTCGCCCTCACCGTCGCCGAGAAGCGCGCCGCCGCCCAGCGCCGCGAGCTGACCGACGCTCGTACGCTGCACTCCGCCTGGCAGGCCGCCGAGGCCGTGCTGCGCCACCGCGCCGCCGCCGACCGCTCCGCGCGCGTGGCCGTCGCCATCCGGGAGGCCGAGCGCGACGCCGCGCCCGCGCTGGCCGCGCGGGCCACCGCCGCGGCCGATCTCGTACGCGCGCTGCACGCCGCCGCCGAGGACGGCGAGCGGCTGGCGAACGAGGAGGAGGAGCGTTCCGCCGCGCTCCAGGAGACGGGCGAGGCCGCTCACCGCGACGCGACCTCCGCCGCCACCGAGGCACAGCGCGCCCGCAGTGAGGCCGGGCATCTGCGCCAGCGTCTCGCGGAGGTCGGGCAGGAGACGGCCGAGGCGGTACGCGCGGGCTGGCTCGACGACACGGCGCCCGACGCGGATCCGGCCCGCGCCGCGCTGGCCGCGAGCGACGCGGAGAAGTCCGCCGTCGCCGGCTGGGACACCGCGCGCGAGGCCGCGCGCACGGCCGCCGACCGGGCCAGGGAGGCGGCCTCCGCGGAGTCCCGCGCAGAACTGGCCGCCGCCCGCGCCGCCGACGCCGCGCAGGCCGCGGAGCACGCGTACGACGCGGAGCGCCGCGCGGCGGAGTCGATCGCCCAGGACGAGCGGCTGGCCGGACTGCTCAGCCTGCCCGCGACGGCCGCCGCCCTGGCCTCGGTCCCCGCCCCGCGCGACGGCACCGGCGACCGGGAGCCGGATGCCCCGGTCAGGCACACCTCCCGGCATCCCGACGGGCCGCTGAGCCCCGAGGACCTCGACCGGTACGCCGACGAACTGCGCGAACTGCTCGACCAGGGCATCACCTCCGCCGAGCGGCAGCTCTTCGATCTGCGCACCGCCGCGGCCGACGACTCGCGTATCCTCGGCGCGCTCGGCGACGGCGGGCTGCTGCCGCCGGGGCCCGATGTCCTCGCCACCGTCGAGTACCTCGGCGAGCACGGCATCCCCGCCCTCCCCGGCTGGCGCTATCTGGCCCAGGCCGTCGACCCGGGCGACCACGCCGCGGTGCTGGCCGCCAGGCCGGAGCTCGTCGACGGCGTCGTGATCACCGACCCCGCCTCGCACGCCCGCGCCCGCGAGGCACTCGCGGGCGCCGCCCTGCTGCCGCGCTCGGCCGTCGCCGTGGGCACCGCCGCCGCGCTGCTGGCCCCCGTACCGGGCCCTGGCTCCGAAGGACCGGCCGACAGCGGGGTGTTCCTCGTACCGCCGAACCCGGCCATGCACGACGAACACGCCGCCGACGAGGAACGCCAAGCGCTGCGCAGCCGTGCGGCGGCCCGTGACGAGGAGATCCGGGTGCTCGCGGCCCGGCTCACCGGCGACCGCTCGCTCGCCGCCCGGCTCGGCTCCTGGCGTGCGGACTGCCCGCCCGGCATGCTCCTGGAGCTGGCGGCCGCCGCCGGGACCGCCAGGGAATCGGCCGAGACGGCCGCCGCGACCCTCGCCGAGGCCCGGACGGCCCGCGCCGAGGCGGACGAGGCCGCCGCGGACACCGCGCGGGTACGTGACGAACGCCAGGACGCGGCCCAGCGCGCCCGCCGCGCCGCCGACGCGCTGGCCGGTCTCGCGTTCCGGCTCCGCGAGCGGTCGGGATGGCAGGCGAAGCTGCGCGAACTGGCCGACGACGCCGCCGAGTCCGAGGCGCGCGCGACCGTATGCCTGGAGCGGGCGCGCGCCGCCGACGAGGACCGCAGGGCCGCCCAGCGCGCCGCCGACGACGCCCGCCGTACCGCCCGCGCCCTGCGCGCCGAACGCGCCGAGATCGCCGGCGCCCCGGAGACCGTCCCCGAGCCGGAAGCGGACGCCCCGCGCGCCGCGCTGCCCGCTCTGCGCGAGGCCTACCGTGCCGCCTCCCAGCTCTACGAGAAGGTGGGCGTCGGCGCCGATCTGCGCGCCGAGCAGGCGCGCGCGGAGAGCGATGAGAGCGCCGCCCTCGCCGAGCTGGACCGGCTCACCAACAAGGTCCGCACCCGCGCCGCCCAGCTCCTCGAATCCACCGACGGCGCCGACGGCCCGTCCCGGCAGGCCGCCGCCGCCCGCGCCGAGTCGCTCGTCCAGATGCTGGAGTCGCGCGCCTCCACCGCGAGCGAGCAACTGGGCCGGTTCCGCGGCGAGGCCGAGCGGCTCGCCCCCGAGGACGGCGACACGCACACCGAACTGCCCGCGGAGCTGGTCCCGGCCGACGCCGAGCAGGCGCAGACCCTGCTGCGTACCGCCACCACCGAACTGGCCGTACGGACCGACGCGCTGGAGACCGCGCGGGCCGCCCACGGCGAGTTGCTGTACGCGCACCGCGCCGCCGAGGACGGCGCGGGCGGCTTCGACGAGACGGCCGCCCTCCTGCGCGATCTGCTGCGCGGCGCGGCGGCCGACGACCACGACCCGAAGCGCGGCGACGAGGAGACCCAGGCGCCGGAGCCGTACCCGGGCACGCTGGAGGAGGCGCGGCACTCCACGGCCGAGGCCCGCCGTTCACTGCGCGCCTGCGCGGGCGACCTCTCCGCGGCGGAAGCCGGCGTACGGGAAGCCTGCGACGTGCTCGTACGGCATGCCAACGCCACCCGCTACGAGCAGGTCCGCACCCCCGCCCGTCAGCAGATCCGCGAACTGCCCGCGTCCGCGCTGCCCGAGCACGCCGCCGCGTGGGCCCAGGCGTTCGCGCCCCGGCTGCGCGTACTGACGGACGAGCTCGCCCAGTTGGAGCGCAACCGCGACTCGATCGTGGACCGGCTGCGCGGGTTGGTGGACTCCGCGCTCACGACGCTCCGTTTGGCCCAGCGGCTCTCCCGGCTGCCCGAGGGCCTGGGGGAGTGGTCCGGCCAGGAGTTCCTGCGGATCCGCTTCGAGGAGCCGGACCGCACGACGCTCACCGAGCGGCTCGGCGAGGTCGTCGACGAGGCGACCCGCGCGGCCCTGAAGAAGAACTCCGATCTGCGCAGGGACGGAATGTCCCTGCTGCTGCGTGGAGTTCAGGCGGCGCTCCAGCCCCGAGGTGTCGCTGTCGAGATCCTCAAGCCCGACGCCGTACTGCGCGCCGAGCGGGTTCCGGTCGGACAGATGGGCGATGTCTTCTCGGGCGGCCAGCTGCTCACCGCCGCGATCGCGCTCTACTGCACGATGGCGGCGCTGCGCAGCAATGACCGGGGCCGCGACAAGCACCGGCACGCGGGCACGCTCTTCCTCGACAATCCGATCGGCCGCGCCAACGCCACCTATCTGCTGGAGCTCCAGCGCGCCGTCTCCGATGCCCTGGGGGTGCAGCTCCTCTACACCACGGGCCTCTTCGACACGACCGCGCTCGCGGAATTCCCGCTGGTCATCCGGTTGCGCAATGACGCCGATCTGCGCGCGGGGCTGAAGTACATCAGCGTGGAGGAGCATCTGCGCCCCGGCCTGCCGCAGCAGGACCCGGACGGCGAGACCGTGCACGGCGAGATCACCGCGACGCGGATGTTCAAACGGACGCCGGAGCCCGTAGCGGAGTAGCGGCACCGGCCTCCTGAGCACCGGCCCCCGCGGGGCCGGCCTCCTGAGGACCCGCCTCCGGAGCGCCGGCCCCTCCCTCGGGCCGGGCCCCGCGTCGTATCCGGGCTCCTCCCTGGTCCGCACCCCGCGCGGCGGCACGCGCCGCGCGCCTGGCCCTGCGCCGCTCCCGGCGCAACTGGCGCGCGGTGCTGCTCGGTACGGACACCACGCCGTTGCGCTGGTTCCACACCTGGCGCGTCACCCATACGTCCAGCACACCCCAGGTCGCCACCACCGTGGAGGCCACACTGCTCAGCACCATCGGAAACGCCAGCCACGAACCGGCGAGCGTACTGAGAAACGCAATCATGGCCTGAATCAGTGTGACCGCGGCGATGATCACCGCGCGTACAGCGGCCGTTCTGACCGCGTCCGGCATGCGATACCGCTTCGCTGGCTCCTCGACCCAGAGCCCACGGGACACCTCCGTGAACCCCTCCGCCGACGCCGCGCCACGCCGCTCATCCGTCTCCATGGACCGTCACTCCCCACCCATGTCCGTCTCAAGGGTGACTGCCCGGCTCGCTCCGCTTCACGCCGGCCATGGAACCGAATGTGATACGCGAAACCGCCCGCAGTGCTCCCAACTAACCCCTGATCCCCGCACACAAGGACGAATGGACGCCCCGGAAGATTCCCGGGACGATCGCCGAACATTAAGTTTCAGCCATCTGTTCCGGCCGGATATCTACCGTCCCGTCTGCTCTTCGCCGTGCGCGTCAAGGAAGCCAACTCGCCGAATACCAGGACAACTCATGATCAAGGCATCAAGGGGCGGCCGAAAATCATCCGGATGTGTCTTCGAGTTGCCGGTGCGACAGTAGTAGGCTCGCGCCGTTTGTTGACGGAGAATCTCCCGCAACCGGGCGGGGGATCGAGCTGGGGGAGGCCATGCGCTTTCGCGGGAAATCCATCCGCCGGAAGATCGTGGCGCTGCTGCTCGTGCCGCTCGTCGCACTGACCGTCCTCTGGGGACTCGCCACGACGCTCGCCGGCAGCCAGGCCAAGCAGCTCATCGATGTCAGACATGTCATCAAAACCGTCGGCAACCCTGTCGAGGAATCGGTCGGCGTCCTCCAGAGCGAACGACGACAGACCCTCATCTTTCTGGCCGACCCCACGGCCGCGGACTCACTGACCGAACTCCGCGCCCGGCGTGGCGACACCGACCGCGCCCTGGCCACGGTCAGAAAAGCCGAATCAGCGGCGCGCGACCGGATGGACGACATCTCGACCGAGCGGCTCGACCGGCTCGTCGGCTCCCTCGAAGGCCTCGGGCTGATGCGCCGCTCGGTGGACGAGAGCACCGTCACCCGTGAGAAGGCGCTCGCCTTCTACAACGGACTCGTCGACCCCAGCCACAACTTCCTGGCCTCCCTGTACGGACACGAGGACGTCGACGGCGACAACTGGGGCCGGGCGCTGATCGGGTTCGACCGCGCGCGGGAGATGCTCTCCCGCGAAGACGCGCTCGTCGCCTCCGCGCTGATCGCGCGCCGAGTGACCCCCGAGGACGTCCGCGCCACCTCCGACCTCGTCGCCAACCGCACGCTGCTCTACGACACCAACCTCGCCGACCTGCCGCTCTCGGACCGCGCGACGCTCGAACAGTACTGGCGCACCCCCGCCACACTCGCCCTGCGCGAGGCGGAGAACCGTCTCATCGCGGCGGGCGCCACCGAGACCCCGAAGACGCTCGACGCCGCGGGCTGGCAGCAGATGACCGCCTCGGTCCTGGAGGACCTGACCCGCGAGAGCGACGAGGCCACCGAGCTGTACCGGGGCCATATCGACCCCGTACGCAACGACATCTTCGTACGGGTCGGCTTCGCCGCCGCGCTCGGCCTCGTCGCCCTCCTCGTCTCCATCATCGTGTCCGTACGCGTCGGCCGTGATCTGATCCGCGACCTGTCGCGGCTCCGCAAGGAGGCCCACGAGGTCTCCGGCGTACGCCTGCCCAGCGTCATGCGCCGGCTCGCCGCGGGCGAACCGGTCGACGTGGAGACCGAGGCGCCGCGGCTCGACTACGAGAGGGACGAGGTCGGCCAGGTCGGCCAGGCCCTCAACACGCTCCAGCGCGCCGCCGTCGAGGCCGCCGTCAAACAGGCCGACCTCCGGCGCGGGGTCTCCGAGGTGTTCGTCAACCTCGCCCGCCGCAACCAGGTCCTGCTCCACCGTCAGCTCACGCTCCTGGACACCATGGAGCGCCGTACGGAGGACACCGAGGAGCTCGCCGACCTCTTCCGGCTCGACCACCTCACCACCCGTATGCGACGGCACGCCGAGGGTCTGGTGATCCTCTCCGGAGCCGCCCCGTCCCGGCAGTGGCGCAAGCCGGTCCAGCTCATGGACGTGGTGCGCGCGGCGGTCGCCGAGGTCGAGGACTACGAGCGCATCGAGGTCCGCAGGCTGCCGCGCATCGGCGTCGGCGGGCCCGCGGTCGCCGACCTCACCCACCTCATCGCCGAACTCCTGGAGAACGCCACGGTGTTCTCGCCCCCGCACACCGCGGTACAGGTGCACGGCGAGCGGGTCGCCAACGGATTCACCCTGGAGATCCACGACCGCGGTCTCGGGATGGCCCCGGAAGTGCTGCTCGACGCGAATCTGCGGCTCGCGGAGACCCCCGAGTTCGAGCTGTCCGACACCGACCGCCTCGGGCTGTTCGTGGTCAGCCGGCTCGCCCAGCGCCAGAACGTACGCGTCTCGCTCCAGCCCTCCCCGTACGGCGGGACCACCGCGATCGTGTTCCTGCCGGTCGCGCTGCTCACCGACGCGCCCGAGACCGAGGGCACCGGCTTCCGGCTCGACCGCAAGACCACCACGGAGCGCGGCCGCCATCGTGCCGACGGCGGTGGCGGCGGCCGGCGCACCGCGCTCGCGCAGGTCCCCGCGGGACTGGGCAGCGAGCCGTCCGTGCTCGACGGCCCGGTCGAACTCGAACCTCCGGTACGCGCTCTCGAAAGGGAGAGCGGGCCGTTGCTCGGCGGAGGTGACGGCATCACCGATATCGAGGACACGGAGAGCGAGCGCGGCGGACTGTTCCGCGCGCGGGAACATCTCCGCGACTCCGGCCTTGACGTTCCGTACGCCGGCGATGACGGACGCGACCCGTACGGCGGCCGGGACACCGGCGACGCCGCCGACGGGCTGCTGAGCCGTGATGACGTACGCGGTTCACGGGACGACGCCCGGGACTTCCGCGACCGGCGCGACGGCCGCCCCGTCCAGCCGCCGCGCGGCCGGCACGGACAGCCGCAGCGCCCGGTGGACGCCACCGCGTCCGACCGCCCGGCCGGACTGCCCCGCCGTAAGCCCCCGACCCTGGTCGTGGACCGCGGCCGGCGCGTGGACGAGGTGGGCCGCGCCGCGACGGAGCCGGAGCGGGCGGCCGGCGGAACGGGCCGCACCTGGTCCGGCGTTCCGGCCCAGCCCTCACGCTCCTCGGCACCGGGCGGACCGGCGTCCGACGCGGCCCCGCCCATGATCGACGGACTGCCCCGCCGTATCCGGCAGGCCAGTCTGGCCCCTCAGCTGAAGGACACCGCTCCGGACCGTGGCACCGACCTCACGCCCGCCACGGGCCAGGACACCGAGCGGGACGCGGACGAAGTACGCAGCCGCATGGCTTCGCTCCAGCGGGGCTGGCAGCGCGGTCGTCGGCAGAACGATGCCGAGGACCCCACCGGCCCCGGCGAGATACAAGGAACCACATCGGAGGGGGACGGTCGATGACCGCACCGAACGCCGCAGCACGCCACACCATGGACCCCAACGTCGTCGGAGAGCTCAACTGGCTCCTCGACGAGCTCGTGGACCGGGTCGCCAGCATCCGGAAAGCGGTGGTGCTCTCCGGTGACGGGCTCGCCACCGGGACGTCCAAGGACCTCACGCGTGAGGACGGCGAGCACCTCGCGGCCGTCGCCTCCGGATTCCACAGCCTCGCCAAGGGAGTGGGCCGGCACTTCGAGGCGGGCAAGGTCCGGCAGACCGTCGTGGAGCTGGACGACGCGTTCCTCTTCGTCACCGCGGCGGGCGACGGCAGCTGTCTGGCCGTCCTGTCCGACGCGGACTCCGACGTCGGACAGGTCGCCTACGAGATGACGCTCATGGTCAAGCGGGTCGGCGTCCACCTGGGTACGGCCCCACGGACCGGCCTGCCCGCCGGAGGGTGAGCGGGCTGCGATGAGCGAAGCGGATCAGGATCAGCAGCACTGGTTCGACGGCGAAGCCGGACCGGTAGTACGCCCGTATGCGATGACGCGTGGCCGCACCAGCAGCGCGACGCGCCACCGGCTCGACCTGATCGCGCTCGTCGTCTGCGAACCCGCGGCCGGTGACCCCGGCCGGGACCAGACGCTCTCCCCCGAGCACGTGGAGATCGTCGAACGCTGCTTCACCAGCCCCCAGTCGATCGCCGAGCTGGCCGCGGGCCTCGACCTCCCCGTCGGGGTGGTCAGGGTCCTCGTCGGCGATCTGGTGGAGGACGAAATCGTGCACGTAACCCGTCCCGTTCCGCCGGCCGAACTGCCGGACGTGAGCATTCTCCGCGAGGTGATCAATGGTCTTCGGGCGCTCTAGCCGCAGGCAGCGTCCGGCCGATCCGGTGACGCTGAAGATCCTGGTCGCCGGGGGCTTCGGGGTGGGCAAGACCACTCTCGTGGGCGCGGTCAGCGAGATCAGACCGCTCCGTACCGAAGAGGTGCTGAGCGAGGCCGGTCAGCCTGTCGACGACGTCGACGGGGTCGAGGGCAAGACGACCACCACGGTCGCCATGGACTTCGGCCGGATCACGCTCCGCGAGGACCTGGTGCTGTATGTCTTCGGCACCCCGGGGCAGGACCGCTTCTGGTTCCTCTGGGACGAGCTGGCCCAGGGAGCCCTGGGCGCGGTCGTGCTGGCCGACACCCGCCGCCTCGCGGACTCCTTCGCCGCCGTCGACTACTTCGAACGGCGCGGCATCCCGTTCACCGTCGCCGTCAACTGCTTCGAGGGCGCGGACCGCTTCCCGGGCGAGACCGTACGGTCGGCGCTCGACCTCGACCCCGAGGTCCCGCTGGTGATGTGTGACGCGCGCGAACGTGAGTCCGTCAAGGAAGTGCTGGTGGCGGTCGTCGAGCACGCGATGACCCTGGCGGCGCGGCAGCGCGAGCACGCGGCCACGACCTGAGCCCGGCACCGTCTACCAGGTCCTGTCCGGCCGGGCCCGTACGGACCGCCCCGGCGCGTCAGGGGCGGTTCGCGGCCAGCCACTTGGCGGCGGTCTCCGCCAGCTCCCGGTCCCGGCCCGCCAGCATCATCCGGATCATCTGCACATCCCCGCGCAGCGACCAGGCCGGATGGCCGAAAGTAGCGGGATTGTTCTTCTCGATGAGGAAGTGGGCGGGCCAGGCCGCCCCGTATCCGATGAGCGGCAGGGCCGCCGCGTACCGCTTCCGTCCGCGCGCCAGCCCGTAGGCACTGACCGCGAGGCCGGTGAGCGTGCCGGTGAGATGGAGCCAGCGCGTCGCCGCCTTGGAGTGCATGGCGACGTAGTAGGGCCAGAACTCCTCGTACGAATCGAACGTCCGCGGCTCGGCCGGCTGTCGCTCGTTCGTCTGCCGCTCACTCGTCCGGTGCTCATATGTTCGCTGCGCCATACGGGCACCGTAATGGCTTTCCTGTGAACCGGATACGGGTTCCGCGCGTCCCACCGGGAGACGGCCGGCCGGAGCCCACGGGGGTGGCCCCGGCCGGCCTCTCGCTCCCTCAGTTCCCCATGACCGAACGCCACGCCACCGGGAAGTCGAAGTAGCTGTCCGGGAAGGTCTCCGGCTTGTGCGTGAAGTGCCACCACTCCTCGGGCAGATTGGTGAAGCCCACGCCGGCCAGCGTCGACTTCAGAAGCTGCCGGTTCGCGCGCTGCTCGCCCTGGACGCGTGGATCATCGGTGTGCGCGAGTGTGTCGAAACAGTCGAAGCCGGTGCCCATGTCGACGGAGTTGTCGGGGAACCGCTCGGCCTTCGGCCCGTAGCAGGGAGCGAGCTTCTCACCCGGCCGGTACGGCCGCGTCGGCAGGGCCGGCAGCTTGACGAGCGTCAGATCGACGGTGCTGCCCCTGCTGTGCCCGGACTTCTCCGCGATGTAACCGTCCGCGAACAGCCGCGACTTGTCGACGCGCGGATAGAACTCCGGCTTCATACGCTCGTCCTGGAGATCCTCGGCCCACCGTACGAAGTGGTCGACGGCCCGCTGCGGCCGGTAGCAGTCGTACACCTTCAGCGAGTACCCCTGCCGCAGCAGTTTCCGCTGGGCCGTGCGCAGCGCCTCGGCGGTGGGGCGGGTGACGAGACAGACCGGCTGCCGGTAGCCGTCCACGGGCTCGCCCACGAAGTTGTGCGGCGTGAGGTAGCGCATCTCCTGGATGATCGTCGGCGCGACCGTGCGCAGGGCCACGAACTCCTTCGGCGCCACCGGTTCGGCCGTGGCCCGCGCCGCGGGCGCGGTGGCGGCGACGGTCAGCAGAGCGGCGGCGGAAGCGGTCAGGACGCGGAGTGCGGATATCAGACGTGTCATGGGCACCTTCGTCTATCAGCTCCGGGGACCGCGGGGAAGAGCGATCGGATACAGTCCGCGCGTGTCCGAGTCCCAGAAGAAGCCCGCGGGGGCGCATTCGCACTGCGGCAGCTGCGGCACGCCGTACCCGCCCGGAGCCGGCTGGCCCCGTACGTGCGCGGCCTGCGGTGCCACGGCCTATCTCAACCCGCTGCCCGTCGCCGTCGCGCTGCTCCCGGTGACCGACGAGAAGGGCACCGCGCTCGTCGTCATCACCCGCGCCATCGAGCCCGCGTACGGCGCTCTCGCCCTGCCCGGCGGTTTCATCGACCGCACCGAGGACTGGCGGCACGCCGTCGTACGGGAGCTGAGGGAGGAGACCAGCATCGAGGCGCCGGCGCACGACGTACGGCTCGCCGACGCGCTCAGCTCCCCGGACGGCCATCTGCTGCTCTTCGGGCTGCTCCCGGCGCGCCCGGCGGACCGGCTGCCGCCCTCGGCCCCGACCGAGGAGACCGCGGGATGGCAGCTGCTGCGCGGCCCGGCCGAGCTGGCGTTCCCGCTGCACACGGTCGCCGTACGGGCCTGGTTCGCGGGCCGCTACGGAACGGAAGGGGCGGGGGCGCGCCGCTGAACGCGGGGCGCCAGGACGGACTTACCCCCGCGCCCCGTACCGGCGCCGCCTCAACGCCCCCGCACCGGCCGGCCGCTCAGCGACCCCGCACCCGCACCGGCCACTCCGGCTCCACCGCGCCCTCGTCCGTCACCCGCTCCACCCGGACCTCGCCGTTCATCAGCCGCGAGGTGTAGCGCTCCACCTCCGCCTCCCGCGGCCCGTCGCCCGGGTCCCGTACCACCAGACCGCCCCCCGCGCGCCCGGCGGCGGGCGCCCACGCCTCCAGTTCGGGCCGGCCGTCCTCGCCCCGTACCGGAATCACCGCGCCCGCCCGTGCCAGGACGGGGATACGTGACCGGGGCGCGTCCAGCAGCACCTGGCCGGGGCCCTCGTACGCCTTCTCCGTGGCCGTGTCGTACCACCGGCCGCGCGGCAGCCGCACCGCCCGCCGGTCCGTACCGCGCTCCAGCACGGGCGCCACCAGCAGCGCGTCACCGAGCAGGAACTCGTCCTCGCAGTCGCGCAGCGCCCGGTCCTCCGGCGCGCCCCACCACACGGGACGTACGTACGGCGCCCCGGTCAGCCGGGCCAGCTGAGCCAGCGTCATGAAGTACGGCCGCAGCCGCTCCCGCCCGCTCAGCGCGGCCCGCGCGTGTTCGAGCACCTCGGGGCCGAACTCCCACGGCTCCCTGCGCCCCGCGTCGATCGCCGCATGGGTACGGAACAGCGGCAGATACGCCCCCAGCTGGAACCAGCGCAGAAACAGCTCGGGCGTCGGACTCCCGTCGAACCCGCCCACGTCCGGACCCGAGTACGGCACACCGCACAGTCCGAGCCCCAGCACCAGCGAGAGCGAGGCCCGCAGCCCCGGCCAGCCGGTCGACACATCGCCGGACCAGGTGCCGCCGTACCGCTGCATCCCGGCCCAGCCGGAGCGCGAGAAGAGGAAGGGCCTCTCGTCCGGCCGTAGTCGCCGCAGCCCCTCATAACCGGCCCGCGCCATGGTGAGCCCATACACGTTGTGGGCCTCGCGATGGTCGCCGCCCCTGCCCTCCAGCTGATGCCTGGCCGAGCGCGGCAGGGTCGTGTCCCCGAACGGAGCGAAGGAGACCGGCTCGTTCATGTCGTGCCACACCCCGGCGAACCCCTGCGCCAGCCGCTCCTCGTAGAGCCCGCCCCACCAGTCGCGCACCGCCGGATCCGTGAAGTCCGGATACACGCACTCGCCGGGCCAGACGACACCGAGCACCTCGCGCCCCCGCCCGTCCCGTACGAACGCGCCGGCCGGACCGACCGCGCGCCCGCTCTCGTACACCGCGTTCCCGCGCTCCGCCTTCACCGCCGGGTCGACGATCGAGACCAGCCGGATCCCGTCCGCGCGCAACTCCTCGGCGAGCCCCGGCAGATCGGGGAAGCGCTCACGGTCCACGGTGAAGACCTGATGCGCGTCGTAGTGATCGATGTCGAGATGGAGCGCGGACAGCGGCAGCCCACGCTCCCGGTACCCCGCGACGACCCGTCGCACCTCACGCGCGCTGCCGAACCCCCAGCGCGCGTGCTGCGGCCCCAGCGCCCAGGACGGCGGCGGTACGGGCGCCCCGCTCAGCGCCGTCCAGCTGTGCAGCACCCGCGCGGGCGTACCGGTCACCACCCAGCAGCGCAGCGGTCCGCCGTCCATCCGCAGCTCGCTCGTGCCCGGCCGGTCGTGCCCCGAGCCCGCGCCCTCCTCGCCCTCCCGGAGCGTGACCCGGCCGTCCCAGGAGTTGTCGTGGAACGCCAGATGCGTCCCGGCATCGGCCACCACCAGCTGCACGGGCATCGTCACGTACAGCGGATCGTCGCCGGGGCCGAAACCGCCGCCCGGATCGGTGTTCCACAGCCGGTACGTGCCGTCCCGCAGCCGGGGCCCCGAACCGCGCCCGCCCAGACCGAAGAAGCGCGCGTCGGCGGACACCTCGGTCCGCTGCACCCACCGCGCGGGCCCGCCCGCGACCGGCTCCCACCAGCGCGGCGGCAGCTCCCGGCGCAGCACGACACCACCCGGCGTACGGACCTCCACCCCGCCGTTGCGCGAGACCGCGACCGTCACCCGCTCCGACACGACCCGCCAGCCGCCGTCCTTGTCGGGTTCGAGCCCGGCCCGCGGATCGGGCTCCGGCGGTACGTCGGCGAGCGCGTACGAGGGCAGCGGCTCCGCGCCGTCCCATCCCCAGAAGACGGCGCCGCCCACCATGACGCACACATGCAGCTCCGCGCGCGCGAACCGTACGGTGCCACCGCCGGGCAGCGGCTCGGCGCCCGTGACCGGCCCCGGCACCCGGGCCCGCTCGGGACCGCGCGGCGCCAGCTCCCTGGCATCCGTCCGCCGTTGGCGCCAGGCAGACCGCACCGCGCGCAGCCCCCGCACCGAACCGACCACTTTCATCGAACGCACCAGTTCACGACCGTCCATGCTGCTCAGCCTGCCATCCGTCCGGAGCCTCGGGTGCTCCGTTCAACTCCCGTTCACCTGTGGTGGGAGCACATATCTGCCTGGTCGACGATGGGGAAGCAACCCTGGTGCGAAAGACGATCACATGGCATCGTCCGTCTCAGTCGCGTGCCCGCGCACACCCCGCACGCGCACGCGACCGACGCACACCAGCGTCGAGTGCACCAGCGTCGATCATCTCAGCGCCGAGTCAGCCCGGGAGCCGCCCCATGACCGCAGCAGCAAGCCCCGCCCCCCTCTGGCAGCCGGGCCTCGACCGTATCGCCGCCGCCCGGATCACCCGTTTCCAGGACTGGGCCGCCGACCGGTACGGCGCTCCCGCCGAGGGCGGCTACGCGGCGCTGCACCGCTGGTCCGTCGATGAGCTCGACACCTTCTGGGCCGCCGTCGCCGACTGGTTCGACGTACGGTTCACCACCCCGTACACACGAGTCCTGGGCGACCGCACCATGCCCGGCGCCCAGTGGTTCCCCGGCGCCACCCTGAACTACGCGGAACACGCGCTGCGTACCGCGGAGGACCCGGCGCGCGCCCATGACCCGGCGCTCCTCCATGTCGACGAGACACATGAGGTGACGCCCGTCAGCTGGACCGAGCTGCACCGCCAGGTGGTGGCACTCGCCGCCGAGCTGCGCGCCCTCGGCGTACGCCCCGGAGACCGCGTCAGCGGCTATCTCCCCAACGTCCCGCAGGCCGTCACCGCGCTGCTCGCCACCGCGGCCGTCGGCGGAGTCTGGACCTCCTGCGCCCCCGACTTCGGCGCCCGCAGCGTGCTGGACCGCTTCCAGCAGGTCGAACCCGTCGTCCTGTTCGCCGTCGACGGCTACCGCTACGGCGGCAAGGAGCACGACCGCACGGAGACCGTCGCAGAACTCCGGCGCGAACTGCCCACCCTGCGGGCCGTGGTGCATGTCCCGCTCCTCGGCACCCCGGCCCCCGAAGGCGCCCTGGAATGGGCGGACCTCACCGCAGGCACCGCCGCGGCCGAAACCACCCGGCCCGTCTTCGAACCGGTCCCCTTCGACCACCCCCTGTGGGTCCTCTACTCCTCCGGCACCACCGGCCTGCCCAAGGCGATCGTCCAGTCCCAGGGCGGCATCCTCCTGGAGCACTTCAAACAGCTCGGCCTGCACTGCGACCTCGGACCCGAGGACCGGTTCTTCTGGTACACCTCCACCGGCTGGATGATGTGGAACTTCCTCATCTCCGGCCTGCTCACCGGCACCACGATCGTGCTGTACGACGGCAGCCCCGGCTTCCCCGCCGTCGACGCCCAGTGGGGCATCGCGGAACGGACCGGCGCCACCTTCTTCGGCACCTCGGCCGCCTACGTCATGGCCTGCCGCAAGGCGGAGGCGCACCCGGGCCGCGATCACGACCTCTCCCGGGTGAAGTGCGTCGCCACCACCGGTTCGCCGCTGCCGCCCGACGGCTTCCGCTGGCTCCACGACGAGGTGGCCGAGGACCTGTGGATCGCCTCCGTCAGCGGCGGCACCGACGTGTGCAGCTGCTTCGCGGGCGCCGTACCCACGCTCCCCGTCCATATCGGCGAACTCCAGGCGGCCTGTCTGGGGACGGACCTCCAGGCCTGGGACCCGCACGGCAAAGCCGTCATCGGGGAGGTCGGCGAGCTGGTCGTCACCAACCCCATGCCGTCCATGCCGATCCGCTTCTGGAACGACCCCGACGGCAGCCGCTACCGCGACAGCTACTTCGAGATGTTCCCCGGCGTCTGGCGCCACGGCGACTGGATCACCCTCACCGACCGGGGCTCGGTCATCATCCACGGCCGCTCCGACTCCACCCTGAACCGGCAGGGCGTCCGCATGGGCTCCGCCGACATCTACGAGGCCGTCGAACGCCTCCCCGAGATCCGCGAATCCCTCGTCATCGGCCTGGAGGAGCCGGACGGTGGCTACTGGATGCCGCTCTTCGTCCATCTCGCCCCGGGCGCCGTCCTCGATGACACGCTCCGTGCCCGCGTCAAGGCGACGATCCGCGAACAGCTCTCGCCACGCCATGTGCCGGACGAGATCATCGAAGTCCCCGGTATCCCGCACACCCTGACCGGCAAGCGCATCGAAGTCCCGGTCAAGCGCCTGCTCCAGGGCGCGCCGCTCGACAAGGCGGTCAACGTGGGGTCCGTGGACAACCTCGAACTCCTCCGCTTCTACGAGAACCTCGCCCGCGAGCGCCACTGACTCCGTTGTCAGACCCCCTGGTTACGCTGAGTGAGCAATGATCGACCGTGCTCAGGGGGAGCCATGGCGCGCACCGACCACAGCGAACAGACATTCAGGACCGCGCGGCGCAGTCTGCGCCGCGAAGTCCCCAGCACCGTCGGCCTGCTGGCCGACGAGCGGGACTTCACCGCGATGCGGCGCTACCGCACCTTCACCTTCGACGACCACGCCACGTATCTGCGACAGATCGACGGACTGCTGAAATCCCTGGCGTCCCAGGGTCTCCACACCACCGTCGCCCTCTTCGACCCGGAGGAGTACGCCGAGTACTGCGCGGATTCGGGCCTCGACCCCGACACCGCGGACAGCCGCGGCCGCTTCACGGCCCGAATCCCCGGGAGCGGCGCCGCCATCGCCTATACCGGCCAGCCCATCGACAGTCTCGTCCCACAGCTCATCAGCACCGCTGTCCGCAGAGCCACCTGGGAGTACGCGACCACGCTCCTCGCCGATCTCGGGGAGTGCGCCGACTGCGGACAGGACATCGGGCGTGCGGCCTTCGACCGCGCCTCCCACCTGCTGCTCCGGCTGCTCGAAGGAGCCGGCTCCGGCACGCATCACCTCGTCTGCAGCGTCCCCGCCGCCGACGAGCAACTCCTCGCGGTCCTGCGCACCGAGGACGCCGGCAGTCCCGACAACGACCCCGACGGCCTCGACGGCCCTGATGGCGTGTCCGCCCGGCTCGACTCGTCCCAGGCCACCGAATTCGTGACCGTGCTGGCCGTCGGTATCGCCCTGGAGAGCGCCGGGGGAGTGGTGCTCCGTACGGCCAGAGCCGGTGACCCCGACCGGCTGCACGGCTGGCGCCTCCAGCACGGCAGCCTCGTTCCGCTCACCGTCGGCGAGGTCTTCAGTGCCTACTGCACCGACGCGGACACCGGCGACCCGGTCTCCCCCGAGTCCGGCGTGGAGTACTGCGCCGGATTCGATCTCGGCCCGGACGACACCGGGACCCATCACTGACCACCGGGACCCACCACTGAACGGAGCCAACGACAGAGGGGCTTCCCGCCCTGTGCGACGGGAAGCCCCTCCAGAACCCGGACCGGAATCCGGCCGTCTCAGCTCACTCGCCTGACAGCACCGCCTGCGCGGCCTTCCGCGCACCCTCGGCGGTGTCCGCCGCACGCGCGGCGGCAGCGGCACGCTCACACTGCGCCAGCGTGTGCTTCGCCAGAGCCGACCGCACATACGGGATCGACGCCGCGCCCATCGACAGCGACGTCACACCCAGCCCGGTCAGCACACAGGCGAGCAGCGGATCGGCGGCGGCCTCACCACACACCCCACAGCTCTTGCCCTCGGCCTTGGCGCCCTCGGCCGACAGCGCCACCAGATCCAGCAGCGCCGGCTGCCACGGATCCTGGAGCCGCGACACCGCACCCACCTGCCGGTCGGCGGCGAAGGTGTACTGCGCCAGGTCATTGGTGCCCAGCGAAAGGAACTCGACCTCCTGGAGAATCGAACGCGCCCGCAGCGCGGCCGACGGAATCTCCACCATGGCCCCGAACTTCGCGTGCAGCCCCGCCTCACGGCAGGCGTCCGCGAACGCCCGCGCATCCGCGCGGTCGGCCACCATCGGCGCCATGACCTCCAGATACACCGGCAGACCCTCGGCCGCCTTCGACAGCGCGGTCAGCTGCGTCCGGAGCACATCCGGGTGATCCAGCAGGCTCCGCAGACCGCGCACACCCAGCGCCGGATTCGGCTCATCGGCGGGCGTCAGGAAGTCCAGCGGCTTGTCCGCGCCGGCGTCCAGCACCCGTACGACCACCCGGCCCTCGGGGAACGCCTCAAGCACCGCGCGATACGCGGCGATCTGCTTCTCCTCCGACGGGGCCTGCTTGCTGTCGTCCAGGAACAGGAACTCCGTACGGAACAGACCCACGCCCTCCGCACCCGCCTCGACGGCCGCCGGCACATCCGCGGGACCGCCGACATTGGCGAGGAGCGGCACCTTGTGCCCGTCCGACGTGGCACCCGGCCCGGTGGAGGCGGACAGCGCGGCCTTCCGCGCGGCGGCAGCCGCCTCAAGCTCGGCACGCTTCTCGGCACTCGGCTCGACAAAGATCTCGCCCGTGCTGCCGTCCACCGCGATCACGGTGCCCTCGGCCAGCTCACCGGCGCCCGGCAGCGCGACAACCGCGGGCACTCCGAGCGCACGCGCCAGAATCGCGCTATGACTCGTCGGCCCGCCCTCCTCGGTGACAAAGCCGAGAACCAGCGTCGGGTCGAGCAACGCCGTATCGGCCGGCGCGAGATCACGCGCGATCAGTACATACGGCTCGTCGCTGTCCGGCACGCCCGGCATCGGAACGCCCAGCAGCCGGGCGACGATACGATTCCGCACATCGTCCAGGTCCGCGACCCGCCCGGCCAGATACTCCCCGGCACCGGCGAGCAGCGCGCGGTACGAGGCGAACGCGTCGTACACCCCGCGCTCGGCCGTGCTCCCGACGGCGATCCGCCGCTCCACATCGGCCATCAGCTCCGGGTCCTGCGCCATCAGCGCCTGCGCCTCAAGCACGGCCTGCGCCTCGCCACCGGCCAGATTGCCGCGGGCGATCAGATCGGCCGACACGGCCTCGACGGCCTGGTGAGCACGCCCCTGTTCGCGCTCCGCCTCCTCCGCCGGGATCGACTTGGCCGGGGGCTCCAGCATCGCGGTCCCCATATGCCGGACCTCGCCGATCGCCACTCCGTGGCTGACCCCGACGCCTCGCAGCGTTGTCTCCATGTCACCCGTCTCCGGTTATGCGGCGACCCGGTCGCCACGATGGATGTACGACGAGCGCACCGCGCCCGTCCCTGACATACGTCGACGGCGTCACTGCCAGCCGAAAAGTGTGTCGCCGGTCTTCACATCGCCGTCCTCGCGGAGGTCGGAGAGGGAATCGGCGGTGGCCTCAAGCGCCACGACGGGGCAGATGGGCGACTTGCCGGCCTCTTCCACGGCGGAAGGATCCCAGCGCACCACGGCCTGTCCGCGCGTGACCGTGTCGCCCTTGTTGACGAGCAGCTCGAAGCCCTCTCCATTGAGTTGCACGGTGTCGATACCGAGGTGCGTCAGCACTCCGTGACCGTCCGAGTCGACCACGACGAAGGCGTGCGGATGCAGGGAGACCACCACACCGTCCACCGGGGAGACGGCCTCACCCGGCTCGCGTACGGGATCAATGGCCGTACCGGGCCCCACCATCGCGCCGGCGAACACCGGGTCGGGTACAGCGGGCAATCCGATGGCGCGTCCGGCGAGCGGGGCCGTCACGATGGTCATGGGGAGCCTCCAGGGGCGGAGAAAGTGCGGGCTGTCGTCACCGTCCGTGAGGGGGCGACGTGCTGTTCAGAAGGGTAAGTCATAGGAAGTGACGGTTCCGCGTGAGTGCTGCGGGTTGACGGGCCATGGGACCACCGAAACCGATTTGCCTGCGTCGGCCGACCGCATGTACTGTCGTACTCCTGCCTGGCCCCAACGCGACTTTGAGTCGGGGGTCGGCAGCACCTATCAAGCCTCGATCCCAACCCGGAATCCGCTTTAGCATGCCCGCGGAACGAGTGGTCAGGAAGAGCAAAAAGGCCTGATAGAGTTTGAAACACGAAATGCCGAAGGGAAGCGCCCGGAGGGACCGGAAACGGGACCGAAGGAAGCGTCCGTTCCTTGAGAACTCAACAGCGTGCCAAAAGTCAACGCCAGATATGTTGATACCCCGACCTGCCGGATGTCCGGTGGGTTGAGGTTC
>NZ_JOEI01000037.1 GCF_000718095.1 Streptomyces scopuliridis RB72
GGCGGTCGTGGTGGCCGTCCTCGCTCTGGTGGCGGGAGGCGTCCTCTGGCTGTTCCAGGACGAGTTGTTCCATCCGTTCGGGGACGCCCGAGCCTGCGAGGGCAGCGACACGATGCTGCCGGGGGTGATCTCGGCCGGGGGTGTGCCGATCCCGGCCGACGCCTCGGACATCCACTACGTCACCGAAAACGGCAGCGCCCAAGTCTCCTTCCTGAGTGATCAGATGCCGGACTACCTGCACCGCGCGGGAATCGTCCCGGAGGGAAAGTCCCTGTTCGACAAGACCTACGGCGTCGCGTACGCCCTCGGCGAGGGCGACGGTGAGCTCCCCGAGGGGCTGTGCGGCCCGGCCCTCAAGGGACCCGCGTGGAGCTATGACAGCACGGGCCCGGGCTCGAACGTCAGCATCCTGGTCGAACGTTCCCCCATCGACAACAGCGCCTTCCCCGCCCCGGCCCGCGTCATCGCCTCCTTCCACATCCGCTGAGCGAGAGAGGCCAGGCGGCGCGGCGGGCGACATGCACTTCCGTGCGCCCGGCCCGTAAAGGCGACGACTTCGAGGCAGTCCGAGGCCCTGCCTGTCGGCATATCGCAGCCCGGCTCCGCTGACTTCTCGGCCCCGCCGCGGCCTCTTGGCATCATCTCGACATGGCCCCTGCTCTTCCCCGCACCGTCCGAGCCGTCGACACCAACCTGCTCCTCGACTTGGAACAGGAGGCCGCCACATGCAACTTCAGCCAGCGACTCCCGGTCGACTGGCTCCGGGAACACCTCGCCGCAGACACGGCGTCCAAGAGGGACGACGATGCGGCATGGCAGGCGGTGGTAAGCGGGCGATTGAGGACGATACGCTGGTGTGGGGATCACCCCGCGCCCGCGGGGGTGGCCCTGGTCGTGCGCGCAGAGGGCGCCGCCCCGCTCGTACGCCGCGGCCGCCAGCGGTACCCGCAGCCGCGACCTCTTTCAGATGGGTACCGACCGTACGCCGGGGAAGTGGCAACCTTTCGCTGTCCCCACTGATGGATCCGGGTCAGAGCTGGACGTCGGGCCGGTGCTGCGGGCCGCGGGGGCCGTAGTCGACCTCCGCCATTCCGTGGCCGGAGTCGAGGACGAGCTGCGGGGCGTCGTACTTGTCCATGACCGCCTCGATGAAGATCATGCTGTCGTGCGGGGCAGCCAGCGCCTCCTTCAGTTCGGCCGGCGTCCTCACGACGAACGTCCGGGCGGTCGTCCCCGGGTGCAGGACTTTCGGCAGCTCGGCGTAGGCCCAGTTGGCGATGTCGTTGAAGTGCCCCTGCTTGCCGCAGATGGTGCGCTCGACCGTGTAGCCGCCATTGTTGATGAGGAAGATGACGGGCTTGAGGTCGTGCCGGAGGATCGTCGACACCTCCTGCGCCGTGAGCTGGAAGGCCCCATCGCCCACGAAGAGCAGGTGCCGCCGCTCCGGCGCGGCCAGGAGCGTGCCGAGGACCGATCCCACGCTGTAGCCGATCGAGCCCCAGACGGGCTGGGTGACGATGGAGCACTTCGGCGGCAGCTGCAGCCCCCAGCAGCCCGCCTCGGAGGTGCCGTCCTCGGCGATGAGCACGTCGCCCTCGCGGATGAAGCCCTGGATCATGCTCCAGTACGCCGCCTGGGTGAGCGGGCCGGGCATCACGGCCGCGCTCGGCTCCTGCGGCATCTCGGCCTGTCGAAAGAAACCCGAGGTCCTGGCGGGGGCCCTGTCGACGACCCGGCGGAGCAGTTCCTTCAGGTAGACGGCCTGGTAGTTGTCCGAGCCGATGTCCACGGCGTCACCGCGGGCGTCGATCCGTCCGGCGGGCAGCGCGTCGCTGAAACCACCGGACGTCGTGTCCACCCGCCGTACGCCGATCGCCAGCAGGCAGTCGCTGTTCTCCACCATCTCGCGGATCTCGGACTTGCTGCCCGCTCCCGCGTAGAGGCCGAGGAAGTACGGGCTGGTCTCGTCGATGAGCCCCTTGCCGGTGTTGACGGCGGCGATCGGCAGCCGCATCCTGCCCGCAAGCTCCAAGAGCTCGCCGGTCACATCGAAGCGGTCGGCGTCGATGTCGACAAGGATCACGGGCGAGCGCGCGCTGGTGAGCCGGGCGACGATCGCGTCGGCGCACGTGCTCAGCCGTTCGGGATCGCTCAGTGGCATGGCGAGCTGCAGCGGCTCCGGCGGGACCTCGACATCCAGGTAGGCGATGTCGGAGGGCAGTTCCATGTAGACCGGGAGCTTGCGCCGCCAGGCGGTGAGGATGAGCCGGTCGATCTCCGTCACGGCGTTCTCCGGCGTCAGCCTGGCCTGTGCCGCCGTGATCTGGGTGTAGCCCCGCATGACGTCGTCGTACTCGGTGTCGCCCGAGGTGTGGTGCATCAGCTGCTTCCGGTCCAGCGCCTTCAGCGGAAGCGACCCGCAGACGCAGACGACGGGAACGTGCTCACTGTAGGCGCCGGCGACACCGTTGATGGCGCTCCAGGCGCCGACGCCGTGGGTCACCACGAGCCCCGAGATGCCGTGGAGCCGCGCATACCCGTCGGCCGCGTAGGCGGCGTTCAGCTCGTTGCAGTTGCCGACCCATGTGAACTCGTTGCGGTCCTCCATCTGCAGCAGGAACTCAAGGTTGTAGTCGCCGGCCACTCCGAACAGGTGCGAGATGCCCGCCTCCTGCAGGCGGCGCAGCAGGAAGTCGCCGATGGTCATGGTCGAACGCGCGGTCGTGGTCGTCATGTCATTCCCTGTCTCGTGGCTTCCTGAGCACCTCGTGCCTCTCCCAGGCAAACCCGCTGGGAGGGCCCCCGCGACCGGAGGCAGCCGCCGGAGTGACCAGGTAGGGCGCGCGCCGCCGCCCCGGGTCGGAGACGGTACGTGCGTCAGGCCCGGCCGCCAGGTCCGGTCGGTCGGGCCTGGCGGCCGGGCTGGTAGGCCGGCCTTGTCGGCCGGGCCCCGAACCCCTCATGCGGGGCCGGACAATTCGCCGTACAGGTGATCGGCGAGCGCGTCGGCCGTCGGTTTCTCGAACAGCAGACTCGCCGGGAGGTCGAGCCCGGTGAGCCGGTTGAGCCGGGTACGGACCTCGATCACCGCCAGCGAGTCGAAGCCGAGCTCGACGAACGGCTTGTCGCCGGGAAACCCGGCCGGGTCCGGCCGGCCGAGCACGGCGGAGAGTTCGCCGCGCAGCAGTTCGCGGAGCTCCGGCTTCGACATCCGTGCGGGCCAGCTCTGCCGGGCCGGCGGCAGTTGTTCGCGCACCGGGCCGCCGACGATCGGCGGCGGGGTTGTCGCGTCCGGGTCGAACCGGACCGGCACCAGGACCGGTTCGGCCGAGCCGATCGCGGCGTCGAACAGCGCCAGCCCCTGCTCCGCGTCGAGACCGGCGATGCCGGACATGTGGATGCGGCGCCGGGCGAGGTCGGAGATCTGGTCGCCGAGACCGTTGCCCAGTTCCCACAACCCCCACGCCAGCGACACCGCCGGCAGACCGAGCGCACGGCGATGACACGCCAGGGCGTCCAGGAACCTGTTGGCCGCGCCGTAGTTGGCCTGTCCGGCCTTGCCGAAGAGGCCCGCGACGGAGGAGAAGAGCACGAACGCCGACAGCGGAAGGTGTCCGGTGGCCTCGTGCAGCACCCAGGCCGCATCGGCTTTCGGCCGCAGCACGGTGTCCACGCCGGCCGGCGTCTGGGCGCCGAGCACGCCGTCGTCGAGCACGGCCGCCGTATGCACGACCGCCGTCAACGGCGGGTCGCACGCCGCGATCAACTCCTCCACCACGGTACGGTCGGCCACATCGCCGGCGAGGATGCGCACGGCGGCGCCCAGCTCGGACAGCTCCTTCCGCAAACGCTCCGCGTCCGGCGCGGCCGGGCCGCGCCGGCTCACCAGCAGGAGATGCCGGATGCCGTGCGCGAGGACCAGGTGCCGGGCCGTCAGGGCACCGAGCGCGCCGGTTCCGCCCGTGATCAGTACGGTCCCGGCCGGGTCGATCGGCCGGGTGTCGCTCGGCGCCGCCGGTGTGATCCGCAGCGCGTGCGGTACGCCGTCCCGGATGGCGAGCTGCGGCTCAAGGCTGCCGCCCACGAGTTCCCGTACGCGGCCCACCGGCAGATCGGCGTCCAGGTCGACCAGAGTGATCCGTTCCGGGTGTTCGGCGGCGGCGGCGCTCACCAGGCCGTAGGCGGCCGCCGACGCGAGGTCCGGATCGGGGGTGGTGGCGTTCCTGGTGACGACGACGAGGCGGCCGGAACGGCCCTGCCAGTCGTGCAGAGCGTCCAGCGCACGGGTCGTCAGCGAACGGATCCCGGCGCCCATGTCGCCCGTGCCTTCGTCTCCGTGGTCTCCGTCGTTGACGATCTCGACGAACGTCGTCTCGCCGGTGGCCGTCTCGCGGGCGGCCGGTACCGGAATCCATCGTGGCCGGAACAGCATGGTGTCCTGCGGCGCCATCGGCCTGGTGAACATCGATGCCACCGTCGCGACCGGCTCGCCGGCGTGATCGAAGACGTCGACGCCGATGGTGTCGGACGCGGTGCGCACACACCGGATTCGCGCGGCCCTCCGGCCCGGAGTGTGCAGCTCGACACCGTTCCACACGAAGGGCACCGACGTCCCGCCGGCCGGGCCCTCCGCCAGCGCCGCCGCGTGCACGGCCGCGTCCAGCAATACGGGATGCAGCCCGAACCTGCCGTCAACGCCGTCAGGAAGGCCGACCTCGGCGAACACCTCGTCGCCCCGGCGCCACAGGGCGGTCACCGCGCGGAACGCCGGCCCGTACCCGAAGGTGTCGTAACGGTCCGCCAACTCGATCCGCTCGGCGCCGGCGGGTGGCCACTTGGCGCCGTACCGCTCAGGGGCCGGACCGCGCGCGGCCCGCAGCCGGCCCGACGCGTGCCGTGTCCACGGGTCGGCCGATCGCCGCCTGGCGTAGATGTCGATCCGCTGTCCGTCGACGACCACCTGGAGCTGGACGTCTTCGGCCGTCAGCCGCAGCGGGGCCTCGATCGTCAGCTCATCGACGCCGGCCCCCGCCCCGGCCTGCAACGCGATCTCGACGAACACGGTCGCCGGCACCACGACCGAGTCGCCGACGGCGTGGTCCGCCAGCCACCCATGGGCCCGGACGCCGATCGAGCCGCCGTGCACGATCCGGGGCGAATCGGGTGCGACGAGGGCGGGGCCGAGCAGCGCGTGGTCGGGGCCGCCGCCGGCCGGCCGCGGCGGATCGAGCCAGTAACGCCTGCGCTGGAAGGGATAGGTGGGCAGCGGGAACAGCCGGGCGCCGCTGTCCGCGTACACGGATCGCCAGTCGACGGAGATCCCGGCCGTGTGCAGGGCGCCGACCGCGCTCAGCAGCGTGCTGCCCTCGTCGTGTCCGGCGCGCGTCGCCGGGACCGCGGGAAGCACGGCCGCCGCCGCACGGCTGAGCACGGCGTCGGGACCGACTTCAAGACAGGTGGTCACACCGGACTCGACGAGGGCGGACAGCGCGTCGGCGAACCGTACGGTGTGCCTCGCGTGCCGCACCCAGTACTCGGCTGAGTCCATCTCGTCGGAGGGTCCCCCGGTCAGCCCGGAGACCACCGGAATCGCGGGGCGGTGGTACACCAGGCTCTCGGCGACCGCGCGGAACCTGTCGAGCACCGGTTCCATCAGGGGTGAGTGGAACGCGTGGCTGACGCGCAGCCGGGTGGCGCGGCCGAACCGGCGGCCGATGGCGGTCGTCGCGGCCTCTTCCCCGGACACCACGACGGAATGCGTGCCGTTGACCGCCGCGATCGACACGCGGTCGGCGACTTCGGTCACCAGGGGAGCGACCTCGGCCTCGGTGGCCGCCACCGCGATCATGACGCCACCGGCCGGCAGCTCCGCCATCAGCCGCCCGCGGGCGCCGACGAGCGTCGCGGCGTCCTCCAGCGACAGCACACCGGCGATGTGCGCGGCGGCGATCTCGCCGACCGAGTGCCCGACGACCACGTCCGGCCGTACACCCCAGGACTCCAGCAGCCGGCAGAGCGCGACCTCGAACGCGAACAGGGCCGTCTGCGCGCTGTCGGTGCGATCCAGTGCCGCCCCGGTGAAAGCGGCCTCGCGGACCCGGCCGTCGAGCGCCTGGCACACTCGGTCGAAAGCCTCGGCGAATACGGGAAAACGCTGGGCGAGTTCCCTGCCCATGCCCGCTCGTTGCGCACCCTGACCGCTGAACAGGAACGCGACGCGCGCGTCGGCGGGCGCGGTCGCCCCCTCGCGTTCGCCGCCGGCCAGCGCGCGCAGGGCCGCCCGGTCGCCCGCGGCGACCATGGCCCGGTGGTCGAGGGCCGCCCGGCCCACCGCCAGCGTGTAGCCGACATCGATGTCGTCCGGCACATCCAGCAGCGCGGTCGCGACGGCACGCAGCGCGGCGCCGTCGGCGGCACTGAGCAGCCACGGCACGGCGGGCAACCCGCCCCGTGTGACCGGGTTCCCGGGCGGAGCCTCCTCGATGATCACGTGCGCGTTGGTGCCGCCGATCCCGAACGAGGACACGCCCGCCCGCCGCGGCCGGCCGGTCGCGGGCCATGGCCGGGCCGTCGTGAGGAGCGACACCTCGCCGGCCGACCAGTCGATACGCGGGCTCGGGGTGTCCGCGTACAGCGAGCGCGGCAACCGCCCGTGCCGTATCGACTCGACCATCTTGATCACGCCGGCCAGACCGGCCGCTGCCTGGGTGTGCCCGAGGTTGGACTTCACCGAGCCGAGCCACAGCGGCCGGTCCCGGTCCCGGCCCTGACCGTAGGTCGCGAGCAGGGCCGCCGCCTCGATCGGATCGCCCAGCGGCGTCGCCGTCCCGTGCCCTTCGACCGCGTCGACGTCCCCGGTGGACAGGCCGGCGTCCACGAGCGCCGATGTGATCAGCTCGCGCTGTGCGGGTCCACTGGGTGCGGTGAGCCCGTTGGACGCGCCGTCGGAGTTCACCGCCGAACCCCGCAGTACCGCCAGCACCGGGTGCCCGTGCCGACGGGCGTCACCGAGCCGTTCCAGCAGTACCGTCCCGACCCCCTCCGACCAGGCCGTCCCGTCGGCGTCCGCCGCGTACGACCGGCAGCGGCCGTCCGGCGACAGGCCCCGCTGCCTGCTGAACGCCAGGAACGTCCTCGGCGTCGACATCACCGTCGCGCCACCGGCCAGTGCGAGGTCGCACTCGCCCGTACGCAGTGCCTTCGCCGCCCAGTGCAGGGCGACCAACGACGACGAGCACGCCGTGTCGACCGTAACGGCGGGACCGGTGAGCCCGAACGTGTAGGAGATCCGCCCGGACGCGACGGCGTGCGACGACCCGATGCCCAGACGCCCCTCCAGCTCATGTGTGTCAAACCGGCTCGCGTAGTCCTCGTTCATCACGCCGATGAACACGCCTGTGGCGCTGCCGCGCAGCGTCGTGGCATCGATACCCGCACGTTCGAACAGCTCCCACGACGTCTCCAGCAGCAGCCGCTGCTGCGGGTCGGTGGCGAGCGCCTCGCGCGGCGAAACCCGGAACATCCCGGCGTCGAATTCGGCCGCGTCGTAGAGAAAGCCGCCGCGCCGGGTGGTGGAGCCGCCGATCCGGTCCGGATCGGGGTCGTACATTCCGGTCAGGTCCCAGCCCCGGTCGGCCGGGAAGTCGCCGGTCGCGTCGACACCGTCGGAGACCAGCCGCCAGAGATCCTCCGGCGACCGGACACCGCCCGGATACCGGCACGCCATCGCCACGATGGCGATCGGCTCGGGCGCGGGCCGCCGCGCGGCCGACGGCTCGGGGGCAGACGAGGGTACGGTCGCGGAGACCGCCCCGGTGGCCCTGATCCGCGTCAGTTCGCCGAGCAGGTCGCCGGGAGTGGGGAAGTCGTAGATGAGCGAGTGCGGCAGGGCGATGCCGGTCAGCGCGGCGATCCTGTGCCGTAACTGCACGCCGCCCAGAGACGACAGGCCCAGCTCCGTGAAAGCACGATCACGCCACCGGCCGCCGCTCTCCGCGCCGCCGTCGCTTTCCCCACTGCCGCACAGGGCGGCGGTTTCGGTACGTACCAGCTCTTCCAGCGCCGCCGGGCTCAGCTCGGGCGGCTCCGCGATCCGCTCCGCCATGGCCCTGCGCAGGGGTTTCCCCGAGGACGTACGGGGGATCGCGGCGAGCCGCCGGAATTCCACCGGCACCTTGAACACCGAAAGCTGGCGCAGGCACAGCCGGCGCAGCTCCTCGGGATCGAAGCCATCCGCTTCCGGTACGACGAACGCCACCGGGATCTCGCCGACCAGGTCGTCGGGCCGCCCGACGACCAGTACGTCGCGCACCCCCGGCGCTGCCGCGATCACGGTTTCCACCTCAAGCGGGTGCACATTCTGGCCGCCGCAGACGATCACATCGTCGATACGGCCGGCGATCGTGAGCCGGCCGTCGTCGATCCGGCCCGCGTCGCCTGTCCGGTACCAGCCGTCGTCGACCGAAGTGGCGGGCTGCCCGTGGTAACCCGACATGAGTCCTGGGGTGCGTACCAGGACCTCCCCGTCCGCGATGCGGATCTCGACTCCGTGCACGGGCGTCAGGCCGGTCTCACCCGGCAGTTGGACGGCGATCTTGCCACTGGTCTCGGTGGCTCCGTAGCAGTCCAGCAGCGGAGTGCCGAACAGGTCCATGACCGCGGCGCGCGTCGCCTCGGTGCAGGGCGCGCCCGCCGTGACGCACAGCCGGGGCGGAGCGGCCACGCTCCGCGTTTCGTGTCCGAGCTGAAGATAGGTGGCCGGCACACCGGCGAGGACGCACCCGGGATACTCGGCGAACAACGGGGCCAGGCCGCCGTCGACGATCCGGGTGTGCGCGCCGATCGCCACCGTACCGACGAACGCCAGCGACATCCCATAACAGTGGTGCAGGGGCAACGGCCAGAGGATCGTGTCCCGTTCGGACAGCCCGAGCATCGGGACGTAGCACGCGGCCGCCGACCACAGCATCGCGCGCTGCGTGGTCAGCACTCCCTTTTGCGGACCCGTCGTGCCCGAGGTGTAGAGCAGCCAGGCCGGTTCGTCCAGGCCGAGGTCGTCGGCCGGCGAACCGGGCACCGTGACCGGCCCGTCCTCGACGATCAACACGCGCAGCTGCGGCCGTCCCTCGCACAGCCGTCGCGCCGTCGCCGCGTGCCGGGCTTCGGTGATGAACAACGTCGCGCCGGAGTCGTCGACGTAGTAGGAGAGTTCCGCCTCGGTCGAGCGCACGCTCACCGGCACACCGACCGCGCCCGACCGCAGCACCGCCAAGCAGTATTCGGCAAAGTCGACGCGACTGCCGATATGAATCACCACCCGGTCACCCCGAGCCACCCCGAGCCCCATGGCGAGCGCACCGCTGACGGAGAGCAGATTCCCGTACGTCACGGTGCGGCGACTGTCGGAGAAAGCCGGACGGTCGGTCGCGTGCTCGGACAGCGACACCACCAGCGGCTTGATCAACTCTTCCCGGACGAACGACACCAAAGCATCCTTCCCGTATGCGGGGCACGGTCACCCCATTCTTCGGCACACCGCCGTTCGCGTCGGCATCTCCCCGGGCCCGGATTCGCCTCACATGGCGTTTCACGTCGGGAAAGCGGCGAATTCGAGGACGAGTCGCCCCCGCAGACCGCCCTTCCGCAACCGCTACCGCTACCGGGGCCTGGCGATTCCTGCTCCCTGGGACGCCATGGGATGAGGACAAGCATCACGAGGCCCTCAGGGTCAGCGGCAGAGTTCCATGATGGTGTCATCGAAGTCGGGGAACTCCCGTGTGGCCTGCTCGATCACGGCAGCTGCCGGGGCACGGTGGTCCAGCGCGAACTGTTCCGCGATGGCGGTCAGTTTGGGACTGGTGCGTGGAAGCCAGTCGGGCTCGTAGGAGGTGGCTGCCTCCCACGGTCCGAAGCCGGCGGCCAGCAGCCACAGGAAGGCGCCCAGGTTGCGTGCGATGACACTGGTCTCTCCTTCGGAGCCGAGGAAGACGACAGGCTGCTCGACCAGTGCTCGGCCTGGGCGGACCAGCCAGAACGCGGCGTATCCGCCGGTGCCGTCCTGGCCGAACACGCGGAACTCGTCGCCGTTCAGCTCACCGTTGCCAGTCCATGCTCGGAACCAGTCGGTTGTCTCATCGGCGGACAGGAAGGCCGCGAAGGGTTCGAAGTCGACGCCGTCCTCGCCGCTGCAGTCGAGTCTGACCACCATGGCAGCGGCGAGGGCGGCAGGAAACTGGCGGTCTTCGCTCGACATCATGCGAACAGATTATCGACTGGTCGTCTCTTGGTGGCACTGCGCCGAAGCGGTAGCCGCGCTTCGAGACGCACACACTCGGTTCTGACCTTGAACAAGGATGTATGACATCGCCGGGGGAGACGGCATGAACATCGCCACCACGGCCCCGATGAACACGGGGCACCACACCGAAGGACCACTCGGCATGGTCAACAGCCACGCCCTGGCCAGATATGCCGACCGAACCTCTCGGATCGCCACTGGCAAGGCCACCGCGATATGCCCCGGCGGAGTCCTGACCGCTTCTGCCGCAGTCATCCTCCGGGCCGACCGATGGTGACGCCGAGCCGCGGGTGCCGGTGCTGGGTTCCGCACCTGCACAACGGGCGTGTCTGCCATATCGCCCGGGGTGGCCGGCGCCACGCGTTCAGCTCCGCCCGCGCGATTGTCCGGCAGTCCAACACGTCCTCGGCCACGCCGAGTTCGGCCAGGTCCACGGGTTTCATCGGGATGTCATCGTCCGCCGCTACGGTCGTCCCGTGACCTTGGCCGACCGCGTACCGCATCGGACAGCGGACGCGCAGGCCAACTACATGGGGAGCATTGAATGCGAACAAGAAGGATCGCGGCCGCGTTAGCCGGTCTGTTGCTGACAGTGGGGCTTTCAGCGGCACAGGGGGCCACAGCGCAAGCGGCAGCTCCGTGCGAGGGCACCTACACGATCGTTGTCGGGGGCACGGGCAGCTCGTGGAACAACGACGGCTTCTACGGCAACATCCAGCAGCACGTCGGGTACCCCACCCAAATTCCCAACGGTGCGAGCGCCCGGGCAGGCGTCAATGAGCTGAACCGGCTGGTCCGCGACCAACGTGCCGCGTGCCCGGGCCAGCACGTCAAGATGGGCGGGTACTCCCTGGGTGCTGCGGTGGTGCACATCTGGGTCACCGAGAACTGGCAGACGTTCGACAACGTCAACGCCATTCTCATCGCGGACCCCAAGCGCCAGGGCCCTCCCGGTGCCAATGGCGGAGCCGTGCCGTTCGGTGGCATCGTCGGCGCTCCGCTCGCCGGTGCTGACAGGTTCTTCGGCAACGTGCCCGTCAAGTCGATCTGCCACTGGGACTACGTCTGCGACGAGTCCGCCGGCATTTGGACCTACCCGGACAACCACGTCAAGAACTACCCCGAAGACTTCAACATGGATCACCACAACGACAGCGCCAGCGAGCAGTGGTACAACGGCGTCTGGTATCCCTGGTAAGAACGGAAGTTCGTCGGCTGGGTGCGTAGCCGAATTCCTTCACCGTCTGTCAATGGCCGAGAAAAACCGGCTACTGACAGACGGTGATGTGTTTGTGCCGCTCGGGGACAACGTGAGAGTGCGTCATGGAAGTTTCATCGCTCCTTTCTCACGTGCCCGTGTCCACCCGAGGAGTGGACAGTGGGGGAGCGGAGGAACGCGCGATGGCGCGCGAGCGGAGATCGGGCGAGAGGGCGGCGGTCGGGGCCACGGTGACGGTGGTGGCGTTGACAGCGATGGTGACCGCGGCTCAGGTGTAGACCGCAGCCGCCGACAAGGGCCCGGACAAACTGATGTTCCAGTACACCGAGTATGGCGTTCCATACATCATCGCCTCCGACTGGGAGGGTTCAGAAGGGGCTACGGCTACGCGGCGGCCACGGACAACATCTGCAGGAGAAGGTCGAATCGGGCGAGCTGAAGGTCAAGGACGGGAGCCGCATCGGACGCCTACCCGCCGAGAGGCAACAGAAGGAAGCGGCGGTTGCCCTTAACCGGGTTAAGACCCCGCGTAAAGCGAGGACAGCGCAAGCAGCGGCAGACGATTCCGCAGCTTCGTCCGCTGCTCCGATTCCAGCGCAGGGCATCGAGGCAGCGGTGCGAGACGCGGACGAGGGGAGCTTTAACCCGGTTAAGAGCGAGACCACGGTTGAGTCCCCCGTAGGAGTGCCGGCCCTTCCCTGGGACAACCCTCTCTGGTTCGACCAACAGCTTCGCAAACACATGTCACGCGAAGACCGGGACAAGCTGGTTTGGCTGCTCCAGGCGGATGAAGAGTGAAGGGGAGCACTCACCGTTCTTAACCCGGTTAAGAGCCATTGAGCCCCAAAACGCAAAAGCGGCCCCTGCCCCCGGAGTTCCGGGGGCAGGGGCCGCTTCGTGGTCTGTCCGGCGTGAAGGACGCCGTCAACACGACGATGTTGATCGCGGACGGCGGCTACCGGGCACCGGCCTGGAAAGAGGAACACAACACCTCCCACCGCAAGGCCCGCGCCCGTGTCGAGCACGCCTTCGCCCGCAGCCAGGAGGGAAGCAGGCACTCAGCCACACCGTGCGCGCGTCACGAAAGGTGAGCCGGAACAACAACCTTGTGGATAAAGCCAAGAGGACGATCGTGGGGGCTCCGAATCGCGGCGGCGACTGTCGTGTCTGGCGGTCGTGGTGGCCGTCCTCGCTCTGGTGGCGGGAGGCGTCCTCTGGCTGTTCCAGGACGAGTTGTTCCATCCGTTCGGGGACGCCCGAGCCTGCGAGAGGACGAAGAGGCGGACAATCGCGACCCGAGTGGGCTCGCCTGCTTCGCGCCGGGCATTGATCTGAACCGCCCCGGGTTCGGTAGAGATCTCAGATTGTGATTGTGACCTGGGGCTTCGTGAGTTCTGTGTAGTAGGTGGCTTCGTATTTGACCGGTGGGACGTGGCCTATCTCACCGTGGAGTCTGCGGTGGTTGTACCAATCGACGTATTCAGCGGTGGCGAATCCCGCCGTAAACGAACGGGCCCTCCAGATAACGCTCCAAGGCGAAATAGGGTCGACGAGGTATGCGGACGCGGCGGCCGGCGTAGGAGAAGATCTCAAGACCGTCCTGCAGGGGCCCGAGAACGGTCCCTTGTGCGTGCCCCCGGATCTGCACGTCACGGCCGGGTTTTCCACGCAGTGCGGCCACGACGTTGCGCGCGACCAATGCGGGGCCTCCGTTGCGGGCCGAACCACGCAGGGAATCGCTGGCTGCTACGTCGCCCACGGCCCAGATGCGGTCGTGATCGGGCGTTCGCAGGTCTGCGCCCACGCGGACGTATCCGTGCGGGTCGAGTAGGTCCTCGGGCAGCCATGCGGTGTTCGGGCGGGCCCGGCCGACTGCCCAGAGGACGAGTCCCGCCTCGGCGGGGGGCTGGCCGGTGACGAAGGTAACGGGCCCCGCCGCCGGTGACAGATCGGCCGGCAGCTCTGCACGGTGACCTGGGTACAGATGAACGCGGAGCCGTTCGAGCCGCGCCCTCACCGCGTTCCAGACGTCGGGATGATGGCTGGTGAGGGCACGATCTCCGGGGAAATACAGGTCGATCCGTGCGGCGGGAAACGCCTCGGCGAGCTGCGCGGCGCTGCCCACCGCTGTCGCCCCTCCACCGACGATAGCGATGGAATCAGCGGCGGCGAACCGGGCGTGCATGTCGCGCAGCCCCTTGTCGATCTCACTCTGGTCCTGCAGCTCGGGCTGACGCCAGAACCCATTACTCACGCCTGTGGCGAGCACAAGCGCGTCGTACGGTTCGCGTGTCGTAGTGCCGTCAGCCGACCTCACGGTGACCGTACGGGCGTCCGTATCAAGGCCGGTCAGCGAGCCATGCACCAAGCGCGCGCGGTCCAGGACCCGAAAGCGGTCGTAGGAGATGTTGAACCGAGTCACCCACTCTTCGGGCCGGGCCAGTCGCCACCCCAGACTCTGTCCACTGATCAGGCCCGGCTTGCTGGAGACACCCACCACGTCGACGAGGCGTCGATGCCGGACCAGGTTGATGGCGGCCAAAAGTCCGGCATCGCCCATCCCCGCCACTACGACGCGGGCGCGCGACGCCTGATCCAAGCGCAACATGGCCGAAGACTAGCAAGCCATGGATCATGCCCTCAATCAGGGACGCCAACCCCCGGCACCAAGCGCCGCCACGAAGTCGGGCCGACGGGAGGCGACCCTTGCCGTTAATCTGCCGCGAATATGCCTGTGTCAAAGAGTGACGCACTCCGCGCCCGCCTGAGCGGTGGAAGCTGGTCGAAGCGGAGCGAGGTAGTGCGTGTCCGCGGCGTCCAGGGCCGGACGTCCGGCTCCGGTGACCACGGCGTGCTCGCCGAGCGGCGAAGCCTCCACGCAGGTGGTGTGCGGAGCCAGTTCACCAAGGCGGCAGCGTACCGAGAGGATCAAGCCCTGTCAGCGGCTGCGACACCCCAAGTTAAGGCTCGGTAGTTCAGAGAAGAACTCACCCCGGCCCAGCGGGCCGAGCGCGGCGACTACGTCGGCTGCATCGCGGGCGCGCTCTCCTTCGCCGAATACCGCGACGGGCTGTCGGAGGCCGGATTCACGGACGTTGAGTTCACCCGGACCACGCAGTCGCCGACGGCATGCACTCCGCCATCGTCCGGGCCATGAAGCCCAACACCGCCCAGCCCGGCGCGGTGACCGCAGCCACGCCGACGGCCGGCTGCGACTGCCGGAGCTGACCCACCCCAGACCAGGAACCCGTAAGCCCGCTCCCTCGATTTGGGGTTCTTTCCGGAGGTCGCGGGACTGCCCGCGGCACCGGTCCGCCGGGCACGGGCGGGCCGGTGCGCCACTGTTACTCCTGGAGCTTCTCCCTGATTGCCCTCAGGGCGGCGGACACGTGCTCCTCGGTGCTCGTCTTGTCGAGGCCGAGCCCGCTGAGCACGCCCTCTCCGTCCTCCTGTTCCAGCAGCGCCAGCAACAGGTGCTCCGTGCCGATGTAGTTGTGGCCCAGCCGCAGTGCCTCGCGGAAGGTGAGCTCAAGGGCCTTCTTCGCCCGGGCGTCGAAGGGCACGAGGTCGGGTACGGGCTCACCGGAAGGCTCCGGCAGTGCCTCGGCCACGGCCTCCCCGACCGTCTCCAGCCGTACGCCCTGAGCGACGAGCACCTGTGCGGCCAGCCCCTCCGGGTCGTCGAGCAGGCCGAGCGCGAGATGCCCTGTGCCGATCTGCGTGTGACCACCTTCGCGGGCCTTGTTCTGGGACGCGACGACAGCGCTCCTGGCCCGCGGCGTGAACCTGCCGAAGTCCTGGTTCGCGTCGGGTGCCGGCTCGTCCTTCGTCACGAACCGCTTCTGGGCGGCCTGCCGCGTGACACCCATGGACTTGCCGATCTCGGTCCATGAGGCGCCGGAGCGGCGGGCCTGGTCGACGAAGTGGCCGATGAGGTGGTCGGCCACTTCGCCGAGATGGTCAGCGGCGACGACAGCGCTCTGGAGCTGATCGAGAGCGTCGCCGTGCACCTTCTTGATCGCCTCGATGAGGTCGTCGAGGCGGACGGGATTGTTTACCTGAGTCGGTTCCACCATGAGGCAACCCTAGGTTGACAGTCGATTGGGTGTCAACCCATGGTTGACGATCCTGGTGGGGGTTCGCCGTAGGCGGTCAGGGTGCGCATGAAGGGCCGGCCGGTCTGGTCGTTGTGCCAGATCGCGCTGGTCGGCGTGAGGATGCGCCGCAGGACGCGGACCATGATCCAACCCCGGCGTGCGTCCGCGGTGCGGCCTTCGACCGGTTCGTCTTCGCGGTCACCGCGACTGCGGTTCATCTTCGTCCCCGCCCTGCGGCCCCGGCCACCCGGGAAGTTGCCTTCCGCGCGCGCCCGCCGCATCTCAAGCGTCGACTACCGGAACATCGTGGCGACCACGACCCTGCGCAGCCGGCCGGCGCGAGGGAAGGGGCGCCGCCCTCCGGCGCGTTGCCCAAGGCGCGCTGAGCGCAAGAGGCCATCATGGCGGTCACCAGCCGTAGCGGTAGCCGCGGGCAAGCCTTCCACCCCGTAGGGCCAGGCGAATGGCCCCTTCCGGCGGGGCGCGATCAGAAACCGTCCACGGCGACAACGGCTTCGGCGAAGGCCTCGGGCGCCTCCTGCGGGACGTTGTGGCCGACCTTCAGCGTCCGATGCGCGTATTTTCCCGAGAACTTGTCACGGTAGGACGCGCCGTTTCCGGGGGGCGTAAACGGATCGTATTCACCATCAATGGTGATCGTGGGGACCCCGATGACCGGGGCCTTGGCGAGCCGCTTTTCGAGACCGTCATATTGGGGGTCGCCTTTTGCCAGGCTCAGCCGCCAGCGGTAGTTGTCGATCACGATTGCCGCGTAGTCCGGATTGTCGAAGGCCTGCGCGGTGCGATCGTACGTCGCCTCGTCGAAGTCCCATGTCGGGGAGTTGAACTTCCAGACGAGCCGCCCCAGATCGTGCCGGTATTCATCGAGTCCGAGCACGCCCCTTTCGGTGGCGAAGTAGTACTGATACCACCAGGCCCACTCGTCCTTCGGCGGCAACGGCCGCTTGTTGGCCTCACGGTTGGTGATCAGATAGCCGGTCACGGAGACCAGGGCCTTGCAGCGTTCCGGCCAGAGCGCCGCGATGATGTCGGCCGTCCGTGATCCCCAGTCATAACCGGCGAGGATCGCCTTCTCGATCTTGAGGGCGTCCATCAGATCGAGGATGTCGACGGCGAACACCGACTGCTGGGCGTTCCGGAACGTCGTACGCGAAAGAAAGCGCGTCGTACCGTGGCCGCGCAGGTAGGGGACGACCACCCGGTAGCCCTCCGCCGCAAGCAAAGGTGCGACCTCGACATAACTGTGAATGTCATAGGGCCAGCCGTGCAGAAGGATGACAGCGCGACCACCGACGGGACCCACCTCGACGTATCCGAGATTCAGCACACCGGCATTGATCTGCTTCAGGGGGCCGAAGGATGTGGGTGCCGTCGACGGGACCGGCGGCTCCTTCCCGCCGGAATCGGCGTGCGCGGAACCTGACATGCCGATCTGGGTGGCGGCAACGGCTCCGGCCGCCGCACCAAGGAATTGTCGACGACTGTGGTCGATCCCTTCGGGTATTTCCACGGTGCACCACCTTGATTCGACGGTGGAATCCAGGGTGTCGGGCGGACCGCCGACGGACGAATTCACGGAGCGGCGGGTCCCCCTCACCCAACATCGGGCAGACCGACCGCGCAACAGCGGCCGGGCACGGATTGACCCGGCCGAGTGGGCCCCGCTCGGTCAGGAGGTACGCCGTCCCAGGAACCACGGCTCCACGCCACCGAGACCGCGTACCGGGCGCTGCCACATCGGCTGAAGCGCGAAGCGGTACGGGGGCGGTGTCTCGCCCTCCTTTGATCGGGGCCTGCCGGCCGGGCTGGCGCCTCGGTCCCGCGACGGCGTAGGCCACGATGCCGGCGACCGCGAGCGGCGGCCGACCGGATGCCCGTCGCGGCGTCGGGCGGCAGCATCATCCAGGTCGCCGCCTGCATCGCCTTGCTCGTCGCGGGCGGAGCGAAGTACGCGAACGCGAACCAGCCGGCCGGCAGGGTCCACGCGTACTGCCGTCCGCCCACCACCGGCCCAGGGCCGCGAGCCCCGTCAGCCCGGCGCTGTCCCGGACGATGAACTCCGCGGTAGCCAGGTCAGTTCGCAGTGTCCGCACCCCCAGCAGTGCCGCGGCGATGACCGCGCCTGCGAGCAGGACGTCCCCCGCCCTGCGAGCCGTCCAGCGGATCGCGGCGGTCCGGTCCAGCGCGAGGTCCTGTCAGGCGAGCCCGGACGAGGCCATCATCGCCCCCGCGGTGACGGCCGGCGCGGCCGACCCCGACTTCCCGGGCTCCCCACCGCCGCCCTGGGCCAGTGCCCACACCAGCACCGCGCCGAACAGCACCGCGGTGAGCGAGGCAGGTACCTGCAGGTAACCGATCCGGCGGCGTAGCGCACGGTGCTCGCTCAGACCGGCCATGGACTCACCGAGGAGTTCCAGGGTGCCTTCCGTCGGGCGCCGCACTGTGGCCATCGTCCGGATCAGAGTCGTCTTACCGGCTCCGTTGGGGCCGAGCAGGCCGTGCCCCCCTTGCCGAGCGACAGGTCGAGCCCGTCCACCGCCATGAGGTTCTTGCCAACCTTGACCTTCAACCCGGTTGCCTGAACCTCCCAGACGTAAGGCTGCGGCGCGATCCCCGCCGCGTCTGCAGACGGGCAGGACGTTCGTGTGCGGGGCGAAGCCCACACCGTCCCTGGACAGCGACGGCGCGACGCCCACGGCTTCCCTCTCGATCCGACGGCTGCCGCCGCTCCAGCTTCTCGAACGCGGCACGGTCGCCTCTGGCCGCCGGCCGCACGGGACGCCGCAAGGCCGAACACTTCCTGGCGTTTGCCGCCGTAGCCGCCGCTCTGATCTGCCCCCGCGGCCTGACCGCCTGACCGCCTGACCGCCGGGGCTGGGATGCGCGTCGTTTCTGCCGGGATCGACGTCGCCCAGCGGTCAGAGGCTGGAGAGCAGGCCGTCGAGTGGGGCTGGGACTCGGTCGGGGGCGAGGGCCTCGACGAGGACGCGGCCGTAGCGGATCTTGCGCCCCTTCTTCGTTCCGAGGAAGCGCCTGAACTGCTGCTGTGGGGCGCGGCCCTGCTGTGCGGGCTGGCGCAGGAAGGTCTGCAGGGCACGCAGGTCGCCTTCCGCCCGGACGAGCTCCTCCACCCGTGTCACGCCCAGCACGCGGATGAGCTCGTCTTCCAGATCCGCCGCGCAGACGAAGAAGCCTTGCTGTGCCGCACCGACCCGTTCGAAACCGCGTGCGTAGTAGGGCCGCTCCGCCTCGTCGCACAGTCCCGTGAGGCGGAGGCCCAGACCGGGTGAACCGAGGAGTCGGGCGTAGCGCCCGACGCTCATCGCACCGCCGATCGCCAGGACGCAGACCCCTTCGCCCGCCAGGTCCCGGCCCTGGCTCTCTGCCAGCGCGTTGACCGCCGCGACGTCGCTCGGCCCTTCGAGCAGGACCGCCGCCCGGACGGACAGCCGCGCGGCCAGCTCGTGCGCGGGGTCGCCGGGGCCACCCGCCGCCCACGCGGTGACCGCGTCCCGGAACGCCCCTATGTCAGTCATGAGACGAGTCTCAGCCCGTTCCGGCCACAACGCGAGGGAATTTCCGCGGACGCGCCGATCGGCGGTGAGCGGTCGGGCTCGAAACTGCCGCCCAAACGAGACGAGTTCTTGGGAGCTCTACCTGCCCAAAGCCTGGACGGGGGAACGTGATCGGTACGGGCGGCGAAGATCCCCGAGGGGCGCGGGTTCGCCACCAAGGGCGACGTGGCCAGGACTGGAACTTCCGCCGCCGCCTGGCACAGTACGGCCTGGGCTACGCCGTGGCCGTTCCCAAGTCCCAGCAGATCAAGTCCCTCGCCGGTATCCGGCGTATCGCCCAGCTCATCGACGAGGCACCGGCTAGAAGGCGAGTTCGCCACTTCTGCGGTTGCGGCGGACGAGCACAGATCGCAGGCGGCTTCTGTGACGAGTACCGGGACGCTCGCGAAGTGGTCATCGGCGCGAAGGCGGAGGGGCACGAGCCGACACCGGTCGGGCCGGTGACCCGCGATGACACTTAACAATTGACAGCGAGCCCTGCTGTCGGCGCGAGCGTGAGTCGTACCAAGCGCATGACCGGCTCCCGGAGATCCAGGAGACGTCCCGATTTCCCGGAACGCTAACGGACGAGAGCCTCGGACAGGGCCCACAGCCGGGCCGCGTTCTCCCGGTCCAGGGCGTACGGCGCGACGCCGGCGATGGCACCGGCTCGCTCGGCGACCGGCTCGGCCTGCGCACAGTCCTCGAAATAGCGGCCGGTGGTGCCCTCCACCGTGGGCGAGGCGGCCAACAGCACCGAGGTCGCGGCGCCCTGCCGCACAGTCTTCTGCGGTGGCAGTGCGAGTTCGCCCGAGGCGATGAAGTCGGCCACCTGATGTGGGTTCATGTGCCGGGCCAGGGACGTCTCGCCGACGTTGCCCGGCATCAGAGCGTTGGCGGTGATGCCGTCGTCGGCCCATCGCTCGGCGGCCCCGACGGCGAACAGGGCGTTGGCGGTCTTCGACTGCCCGTAGGAGGTCCATGGGTCGTAGGGGCGGAAGCGATAGTCCAGGTCATCGAAGACGACCGGTGAGAAGAGGTGACCGATGGAACTCACCGAGACGATCCGTGCGCCGTCCGACGCCGCGAGTGCCGGGTGGAGACCGACGGCGAGGGCGAAGTGGCCCAGGTGGTTGACGGCGAACTGCGTTTCCCGGCCGTCAGGTGTGCGGGTGAGTTCCGGCGGGGCCATCACTCCGGCATTGCCGACCAGGATGTGCAACGGGCCGCGCCAGGCGGCCACGAACGCCGCGACCGTCGACCGGTCGGCCAGGTCGAGCCGCCCCACTGTCAACTGTCCAGATTCGGGCGGCAGTTCTGCTTCCAGGCGCGCCGCCACGCGGGCACCCGCGCCGGTGTCCCGCACGGCCAGGGTGACGTCGGCGCCCGCTGCGGCGAGCGCCCGGGCCGTCTCGACCCCGATTCCGGAGCCGGCTCCGGTCACCACGGCTCGGCGGCCGTGCAGATCGACGCCGTCGATGACCTCGGCGGCGGTTGTGCTTGCCCCGAACACGTGGGGTGTCTGAGGTACGGACATGAGGTGCGTCTCCTGACGTGAGAGAACCGAGGGCCGCGAGGTGTGCGGCTCACTTGCCGATCGCGTTCGGCGCCTCGGAGATGGGGGTTGGTCGCAGGGCGCGGCCGGGCCGCACCCGGGACGGCATGTCCGGTCGGGTCTCAGCCGTTGAGCGCCTCCATTAGCTCGGGTGCGTAGCGGTCGCCGGTGACCACGCCGTGCGGGGCGACCGCTTCGATCGCGGCGATGTCGTCGCTGGTCAGCGTCACCTCGGTCGCGGCGACGTTCTCCTCGACGTAGCGGCGCCGCTTGGTGCCGGGGATGGCGACGGCGCCTTGGTGCAGGACCCAGGCGAGCGCCAGCTGGGAGGGCGCGACGTTCTTGTCGGAGGCGATGCGGCGGACCTCGCGGACGACGTCCAGGTTGCGGTCGAAGTTCTCGCCCTGGAACCGGGGATCGGTCCGGCGCCAGTCGTCCTCGGCGAAGTCGTCGGGGCTGGTGATAGCGCCGGACAGGAAGCCGCGCCCCAGCGGGGAATAGGCGACCAGGCCGATCCCCAGCTCCTGCAGCGTGTCGCGCACCCCGTCCTGTTCGATGCCGCGCTCGAAAAGTGAATACTCGGTCTGGACCGCGGTGAGCGGGTGGACGGCGTGGGCACGCCGGATGGTCTGCGCGGAGGCCTCGCAGAGGCCGATGTGGCGGATCTTGCCTTCGGTGACCAGCTCGGCCAGGGCGCCGACGGTTTCCTCGATGGGCGTCTTGGGGTCGATGCGGTGCAGGTAGTACAGGTCGACGTGGTCGGTGCCCAGATGCCGCAGCGAGCGTTCGAGGGCCCGGCGGACGTACTCGGGTCGGCCGTTGAGACCGAGCAACCGGCCGTCGTCGGTGATCTCGATGCCGGTCTTGGTCGCGACCACGGCGGCCTCGCGGCGTCCTGCCAGCGCCTTGCCGAGGAGCTGCTCATTGATGAAGGGGCCGTAGCTCTCGGCGGTGTCCAGCAGGGTGACGCCGAGCTCCAGCGCGCGGTCGATGGTGGCCAGCGACTCGGTCTCGTCGGCGGTGCCGTAGAACGCGCTCATACCCATGCAGCCGAGGCCTTGGGCTCCGACGGTCAGGCCCTGGCCGCCCAGTGTGCGGTGTTCCATAGGGGTTCCCTCATTCAGTAACTAACTGGATAGTTGCATAACGTAGGCCTGTGCGGCACCCGTGTCAATAACTAGATAGTTACTTGCTAGGATGGCAGGCATGCCACGGGACTCCAGCGCCACCAAGGCCCGGCTGCTCGACGCCGCCTTCACCGAATTCGCCGCCCACGGCATCGCCGGTGCCCGAGTGGACCGGATCGCGGAGGCCGCAGGGGCGAACAAGCGGCTGATCTACGTCTACTTCGGCAACAAAGAGCAGCTGTTCGACGCGGTTTTGCAACGGGCGATGACGGCGGGCGCCGAGTCGGTGCCGTTCGACGTCGATGACCTGCCCGGATACGCAGGTGCGATCTTCGACCACCTCGTCGCCCGGCCGGACCTGATGCGCCTGCGCCTATGGAAACTGCTGGAGCGTCCCTCCGCCAGCGGACTCGAACCGGACGCCTTCCGACTCAAGACCGCCGAAGTGGCCGACGCGCAGCAGCGTGGCGAGGTCGCAGGGGAGATGGAGCCTGCCGATCTCCTGACCATGGTTCTCGCGGCGGCCCAGGCGTGGTTCTGGGCCGCCGAGGGCGTCGACCCCAAGGAGGTCAGCCAGTCCTGGTCGCCGCGGCGGCTGGACCTGCATCGCTCGGCAGTTGTCGAGGCCGCCCGACGGATGAGCGAGCCGAAGACCGCCGGCGAGTAGCAGCCTCAGGGGCACGTACGGCGTACGGCGGTTCTGTGCCCCTCAAGACGGGAAGACGGGGTGGGTGCGCGGCCAGGCCGGTTCCGAACACCCGCGTGGGCACGGCACGATGTATGACGGCCTCAACCACGGTCGGATCGATGTGGACCGGCTACGAACATGGCTGGCCGGCCTGTTACCGCCCCGGTTTCCGGACGCACGCCTGGTACTGGCGGTGGACGTCCCGCAGTGGCTGCGGTCGGACGCGCCGTGCTCGCCGGACCGGCTGTTCCGCCACATCTACGGCCGCGCGAAGACGGCCTCGCAGTTCATTCCGGTCCGGCCGTACTCATCGCAGCGGGCCGGTGGCAGCCCGGCGACCCGGACATCGTCATCGTGACCGACGCCGGATACGACGTCGCCCGTCTCGCCTGGGTCCCGCGACACCTTCCCGTCGAGCTGGTCGGGCGGATCCGCGGCGACCGTGTCATGCGGTTACCGAGCCGCCACGGGTCTACGTCCCGAAGGGCGGTCGGCTGCCCGAGCATGGTCCAGAGTTCCGCTTCGCCAAGCCGGAGACATGCGCCCGAACCCGTGGTCACGACCCGAACGGCCACGGCGAACCACGGCAAGGCCGTCACGCAGGCGTGGAACCGGGGTCCACCCGCGGCTGCCCCACCGGCCCGCCCGGCTGGAGCATGAAGCGGGCAGTCTGCCAGGGCACTGTGACAGCTGGTGTGGTCCCCGTCGTAGAGCCGCCACCGTACGACGACCAGCACCAGCACCAGCAGCATGATCAGAGGACGGCGCAGGCGTTGCCGATCGCCTCATCCAGAATCGTCAAGCCGAGTTCGAGCTCGTCCTCGGTGGCCGTCAGCGGCGGTGCGATCCGGAAGACTCCGCCCATGCCGGGGAGTTGGACGATGTTCATGTGCAGGCCGAGTTGTAGACAGCGCCGGGTGATCCGCGCGCCCAGCTCGTCCGAGCTCTGCTTGGTCTCTCGGTCGACGACGAGTTCGAGCCCGGCCAGCAGGCCCCGGCCGCGGATGTCGCCGACGACCTCGTGGCGCCCGGCGATGTCCGACAGACCCTGGCGCAGGAACGCGCCGAGCGATCGCGCCCGCTCATCGAGCCTGTCGCCGGTCAGGACGTCGAGGACGGTGTTGCCGACCGCGGCCACCAGCGGGTCGGCGACGTGCGTGGTGAAGAACAGGAACCCGCGCTCGTACGCCTCCTGCTCGATCTCGGCGCTGGTCACCACGGCCGCGAGGGGAAGTCCCGCACCAAGCGTCTTGGACAGCGTGAGGATGTCGGGGACAACGCCATCGCGCTCGAACGCGTACCAGGTCCCGGTGCGGCACAGTCCGGTCTGGGCCTCGTCGAGGATCAGCAGCATGCCGCGTTCCCGGCACTTGTCCCGCAGAGCCGCGAAATACCCGGCCGGCGGCTCGATGATTCCGCCCGAGCTGAGAATCGGTTCGACGAGGCACGCGGCCAGACTGCCGGTCGACTGGGCGTCGATCAGGTCGAAGGCGAAGTCCAGCTGGCGGCGCCAGTCCAGCGAACCGTCGGCCGCGGTGAAGTCGGGCCGGTACACGTTCGGCACGGGGATGGCGAAGTTGCCTGGCGCGGCCGGGCCGTAACCCTTGCGCCCCGCGCTGTAGGTGGCGGACGCGGCGGCCTGCGTCATCCCGTGCCAGGACCGCGCGAACGAGACGATCTCGTGCCTGCCGGTGACAAGCTTGGCCATCCGGATCGCGGCTTCGTTGGACTCGGCTCCGGTCGTCAGCAGCAGCGCCTTCTCCAGCGGCGCGGGCAACGTGTCGGCAAGCCGCCGGGCAAGGTCGACCACCGGACGGCTGAGCATGCCGCTGTAGAGGTGGTCGAGGGTCGCGACCTGCCGCTGGACGGTCGCGACAATCGCCGGGTGCGAGTGGCCGAGGATCGCGCTCATCTGGCCGGAGGTGAAGTCGAGGATCTTCCGGCCGTCCGCGGTGAACAGGAAACTGCCGGCGGCGCGGTCGATGATCTCCCGGGTGAACTCGCCGCCGTAGCGGACGAGGTGCCTCTCGGCATCGGTCCAGAAGGTTTCGGTGGACGGCGGGGCGGTAGTCGAAGCAGCCATGTCTGTGACGGTAAGTCGCCTTGAGGGACACGTCCATCTCACAATTCCGGCTGTCCTGTTCGGTAAAATCGCACAAGGATGGGGGCATGATGAACCCCTGGAGGCTCCGGCTGCTGAGCCAGCTGGACACACTGGGCACCGTCCGGGCGGTCGCCCAGGCCGCAAACCTGAGCCCGTCGAGTGTGTCCCAGCAGCTCGCCGTGCTTGAGGCCGAGACGCGCACACAGCTTCTTGAGCGAACGGGACGCCGGGTACGGCTGACCTCGGCCGGGCTGATCCTCGCGCGTCGGGCGCGGGCCATCCTCGATCACATGGACAGCGTCGAGACGGAGCTGCGCGGGTTCGGCGACGAACCGGCCGGGCTGGTGCGGCTGGGTGCGTTCCAGAGCGCGATCCACTCCACGGCCGTGCCGGCGGTGACCCGGCTGGTGCGCGAGCATCCGCACCTTGAGATCGAGCTGCTTGAGCTGGAGCCGCACGAGAGCGTGCCCGCGCTGCGGGTCGGCGACGTGGACATCGTCATCACGACCACGGACTTTGACGAACTGCCGTTGGGGCCGGACCTCGACCTCGTACCGCTGGCCAAGGACCCGATCTTGCTGGTGGTTCCGCCCGGGCATCCTGCGGCCGGGCGTGGCGCCGCGGAGCTCGCGGCCTACGCGGACGAGCCGTGGGCGTTCGACATGCCACAGTCGTACATGGCGAATCTCGCCCAACGGCTGTGCCGTCAGTCGGGGTTCGAGCCGCGGGTGGTGTGCCGGTTCAGCAACTACATGATGACCCTGCAGCACGTCGAGGCCGGGCTGTCGATCGCACTGCTGCCCGGCCTGGCGGTCGACCGCCGTTACCGCGTCGCCACCAGGGAACTCGCGACTCCGGTGACACGTACCATCACGGCGGCAATCCGTCGCGGCTCGCCACCCCGCGCGGCGGTGCGCGCCGTGCTGGACGCGCTGCGCCACTTTCCGGACCTACCGCTTCCAGGGCGTGAGTGACAGAGCGAGTCGCTCGCCATAGCGCCGGAGACGTATGGGGTCGCCCGCGCTGGTGAGTCGGAGAAGCCCCTGTCAGGGTTCACTGGTCTGGGGCGTGCGGCATCCACACGCCACTCCGAATGCCTGCGGGGCGCGCTGGCGCGTTCTTCCTGTCCGACAGCCGGTCAGTGGTTCTCCATGGTGAAAGGGCGGCCGCCGAAGGCGAGGCGGGCGAAGCGTTCGCCGATGCGCTGGTGGGTGGCGGGGTCCGGGTGCAGGCCGTCGGGCAGCGGCAGTTCGGCGTGGTCGGCCTCGCCGTAGAGGTCGAGGCCGTGGAGGTAGTGCAGGTTCGGGTCGGTGGCGGCACGCTGCTGGACGATGCGGGCCAGCTCGTCCCGGATCACGGTGAGGGTCAGTTTCCCGGCGGCGCTCTGCGCGGGATCGCCGGTGGCCACGAACCGCAGCCGCCCTTCGCTCATCGCGCTGGGGTCCAGGGCGCTGGGTCCGGGTGTGTTCTCGTGGATGGCGCAGTAGATGGGCGAGACGACCAGCAGCGGGGTGGAGGGGTGGCCGTCGCGGATGGTGTCGAGGAAACCATGGACGGCCGGGCCGAACGCGCGCAGCCGCATCAGATCGGTGTTGACGATGTTGATGCCGATCTTGACGCTGATCATGTCGGCGGGGGTGTCGCGCATGGTGCGGGCGGTGAACGGGTCGAGCAGAGCGCTGCCGCCGAAGCCCATGTTGACCAGCTCCACCTTGCCCAGAGCGGCGGCCAGGGCGGGCCAGATCCCGGTTGGGGTGGCGGCGTTGGAGCCGTGGCTGATCGAACTGCCGTGGTGCAGCCAGACCTTGCGGCCGCTGGGCGGTGGTGTGTGGACGGGGGCGTTGGTGCGCAGGGCGGCCAGCTGGGTGGTCTCGTCGTGCGGCAGCCAGATCTCGACGTCCTTCTCGTCGTCCGGCAGGCCGGTGAAGCGCAGGGTCTCCACCGGCCCGGGCCGGTTTTGTGTGATCCCGGAGGCCATGTCGATGGTGAGCGTGTCGCCCTCGGTCGCGCTGGCCCGGCCCGCGAGCCGCCCGTCGACGAGGAGCTCGTACACCCCGTCGGGGCGTGGCGGCGCTCCGGCGTAGACCCGTTTGGTGGCCACGACGTCCAGTTCGACGGCGGTGGCCCGGGTACGGAAGGCCAGCCGCACTCCGGAGGGCTGTGATTCCGCCATGGCCAGCTGGCCGTCGGGGATCTGCTGCCGGGCGCGCGCGGGCAACCGGTGGGGCAGTACGCCCCGTTCGGTGCGCTCCAGGTCGAGGACGCCGCGCAGGAGGCTGGCGGTGATGGGAGTGGTGGTCCAGTCGTGCTCGGTGTTCATCTCGTCGGTCTCTTCGATCAATAGGGGATCAATAGGGGATCAATAGGGCCGGTTGGCGGAGGCGGCCGGAAGGGTTGGTCAGGAGGTGGTGGGCCAGGTGCGCAGCAGAGTGTCGAGCGCGTTGAGGATCTCGGTCCAGCTCTCCTGCGAGTCGGGGGCGCTGTGGCTGAAGCCGCCGGCGGTCTCCAGGCCGACGTAGCCGCTGAAGACGCTGCCCAGCAGCCGTACCGCGTGCGTCTGGTGCGGTTCGGCCAGGTTGTATCCGCGCAGGATCGCCCGCGTCATCTGGGCGTGCCGGACGCCTGCGCTGGCGGCCGCCGTCTGCGGGTCGAGCCGGAACTGGGCTGCGGCGAAGCGCCCCGGGTGCTTGAGGGCGTAGTCGCGGTAGACGTTCGCGAAGGCGGTGAGGGCGTCTTTGCCGGCCCGTCCGGCCACCGCGGTGGAGACCTGGTCGGCGAGTTCCTCCAGGGCGAGCAGAGCGATCTTGGTCTTGAGGTCGTGGGCGTTCTTCACGTGCGAGTACAGGCTCGCGGTCTTGACACCGAACCGCCGGGCGAGTTCCGCGGGGGTCGCCTGCTCGAAGCCGACCTCGTCGGCCAGCTCCGCCCCCGCCCGGACCAGGCGCTCCGTGGTCAGTCCCACCCGTCCGACCCGCACCATGCTCATCCTCCGAATCGCTTCTCATCCCTGACAGCGATGATTATGCACTTGCCTAACTCGATTAGGCAAATTAGCGTGTCCGTTATGAAGCCACTGGCTGAGCAAGAGATACGTACCGCGTTTGTGAACTGCACCAAGGGCGAGGCCAAGCGCCTGACCGTCCCCCGCGACCTGGCCGAGCAGTGCTGGGACGACCTGGACTTCCTGGGCTGGCGAGATCCCCAGGCCCCCGACCGGGCCTACCTCGTGACCGAACTGGACGGCCGCCCGGTCGGCGTCCAGCTGCGCTCCTCCGGCGTCAGCTCCTGGCAGATGCGGCGCAGCATGTGCTCGGTGTGCGTGACCACCCACACCGGGGGCGTCTCCCTGATGGTCGCGCCGAGGTCCGGGAAGGCCGGGCAGCAGGGCAACTCGGTCGGCGTCTACATGTGCAGCGACCTGGCCTGCTCCCTGTATGTACGCGGGAAGAAGGACGCGGGCATCGGCGCACGCCTCCACGAGTCCCTCACCCTGGAGGAGAAGGTCCAGCGGACCGTGGCGAACCTCGCCGCGTTCATTGCCAAGGTGACCGCGTGACCCGGGCCCGTCTCCAGGAGTGCCGATGCCCCACCGCACGCGTCGAGCGCCGGGATGCGGGTGTCGGCGCGCTCTCAGCCGGGGCGGTGGCAGTGGTCAATGGCTGCTGGCTGTGCCAGGCGTAGAAACCGCCGATGGGGCCCACGCGAGGTGACGGAGGCGGTCACCAGCAGGTGGATCTTGGTTATGGTCGGTTCTCCCGCCGGGCGTGCTCGTCGCCCTCGCGGTAGAGGACCAGGTGCTCGTGGAAGAGGACGCCGTCGCGGACGTCGCCGGTTGCGGTGAAGCCGGTGTCGTCGACGTAGTCGATGTGGTTGCCGGTGACGGTGTAGCTGCCGGTGTAGGCGCTCCGGTGGTCGCCGCGGGCCTCGTCGTAGCGGCTGTCCGGCAGCAGCTCCTGGCGGATGAATCCGTCCGCGGTCACCCACATCCCGACGTACGGGTGAGGGTCGCGGGGCGTGTCGTTGTTGGTCATAGCTCTACGGTCCGCCCGGGAGCCGGTGGCAACCAGGCCGCCGTCTCCCCGGGTGAGTGCTTCCTGGGTATAGCGCACCCATCATCGCAAGTGACGGGGCCCTTCGTGCGGTACGGCAACGGCGCGGGCCGTGCGAGACCGCCCCACGCCCGCTCCTTCGTACGCCGCGGGACGGATCGTGGGTGCCCGACACCTAGGGATACGGCGGCCTGGTTCCGGTTCCGCCGCGCGACGAACCTGGTGGTCAGGCGGCCGCCGTAGCCGTCGAACACTCGCCTCGGACCCGCACCGGCGCTCACTTCCGCAGCGGGCACCCCGATGAGGCGACTCCACTGAGGAGCACGCGATGAGCATCACCGACACCATGAGCTGGCACCCCGAGGCCCTCGACGAGATCGTCTCGAACGACGGGGGACGTCCCGTCCTGTTCACCAACGCCCGCATCCTGACGATGGACCCGCTGATCGGGACCATGACCGGCGCCGACCTCCTGTTCGTCGGCTCCCTGGTGGTGGGGGTCGGTCCCGCCATCGTCACCGCGGCAGGGGACGACAACGCCGTCGTCGTCGACTGCACCGGCCTGACCATCGCCCCCGCCGTCGTGGACGCCGTGGCGCTGGCCGGCGGCCGTGGCCATCGCTCGGAGTACGTCGCGACGCTGACCCCGGGCAACACCCCCGACTTCCTGGTGGTGCCCGACGAACTCGCCTCCGACGTGCCGAGCGCGGTGGCCACCCTCGTGACCCGGCCGGAGCAGGTCCGCGCACTCGTCGCGGCCGGCCAGCCGGTCCTGTGGGCCGGCACCGACGTCCCCGGGCGGGCCACCGCCCCCGAGACGGGCATCCCGACCGCCGCGGACCTGACCGGCAGCCCGCGCGTCGGCGTCTGGATCGACAAGAACGGCTTCCTGCACCAGGAGCTCACCGCCGACGGCCGCTACGACGAGACCCGGGGCGGCCGCCCGCACGCCTACCAGGGTCGGTACTGGATCGACGGCGACCGCATCGACTACCTGGACGACCTCGGCTTCTGGGCCTACGGAGAGTTCCAGGGCGACGAACTCCACCACGCGGGCTACGTCATGAAGCTCGGCTGACCTTCCCTCCGATCGGCGCTCACCGTCCCGATGCCGACACCCCGGCCTCGCAGCCCTCTCCGGCCTACAGCCCATCCTCCCGTCCCTCTCCGCCGTACTGAAAGAAGACTTCTCATGAACGTCAACGACACCACCAGCGCCGCCGTGCTCGACGAGCTCCGGCGCCGTCCCGCCGACCGTCGGCGCCTCCTGTTCACCGGCGCGACCATCGTCACCATGGACCCCGGGCTCGGCGTCATCGACGACGGCGGCCTCCTCGTCGAGGGCGACACGATCACCGCCGTCGGCCGCGACCTCGGCGCGGGCGATGCCGTGGTCGTCGACGCCACCGGCACGATCCTCACCCCCGGCTTCGTCGACACCCACCGGCACGCCTGGGAGGCCCAACTGCGCCGGATCATGCCGGACGTCGACGACCTCGGCGGCTATGTCATGGCCACCCTGGCCGGCTATGCCACGGTCTACCGGCCCCAGGACATGTACGTCGGCACCCGGCTGGCCGCCCTGACCGCGATCGACAGCGGCATCACGACCATGCTCGACTTCTCCCACAACTCCCGCACCCGCGAGCACTCCGACGCCGCGATCGAGGCGCTCGTCGACACCGGTATCCGCGGCGTGCACGCCTCCATGGGCCCGCACTTCGGCGCGTGGGACCGGCAGTGGCCCGGCGACCTGACCCGCCTCAAGGACCGGTACTTCAGCAGCGACGACCAGTTGCTCACGTTGCGCCTGGCGACCCTGGCCACCGAGGAGATCGCCGGACCGGCGCTCGCCTACGGCCACGAACTCTCCCGCGTCGCAAAGGAGTTGGGTATCGGCGTGAGCGTGGACGCCGTCTTCGGCATGTCCTCCTCCGAGGCGGTGCTGCGCTGGGCCAAGGACGGCATCCTCAGCCCCGACGTCACCCTCATCCACTCCACCGGGCTGACCTCCGAGGCGTGGCAGGCGATGGGAGAGAGCGGCACCACCGTGGCCCTCGCCCCCACGTCCGACGCGCAGATCGGCCTGGAGACCGCGATCCCCGCCATCGACGAGGCACTGTCCGTCGGCATCCGCCCCGGACTGAGCATCGACGTCGAAGTCGCCCTGGCCAGCGACATGTTCACCCAGATGCGGGCCCTGCACGCCATCCAGCGGATGCGCGCGGTCAACGCCGCCTACGGCACCGGCCGGCAGCCCTCCCGCATCACCACCCACGACGTCCTCGACTTCGCCACTCTCCAGGGCGCCCGCACCAACGGCCTGGCCGGCGTCACCGGCTCACTCACCCCGGGCAAGAAGGCCGACCTGCTGGTCATCCAGGCCGAGGACCTCAACAACATGCCGCTCAACGACCCGATCGGCACCGTCGTGCTGGGCTCCGACGCCCGCAACATCAGCGCCGTCCTCATCAACGGCGAACCCCGCAAGTGGGACGGCCAGGTCCTCGACGTCGACCTGGCCGCCCTGCGCAGCGAGGTTCACGCCTCACGCGAGTACGTGCTGAACACCCCGGCTGCCTGAGCATCCCGCCGGCTGAGCATTCTCCGCCATCGTCCCCCGGCCGTTGATCCTGCGGACCGGGGGCACTCACTGCATCCCGGTGGATGCCATCGACCGATCGTGCCGCGCGCGAACACGCGGGGCGGCGACCGGACACCCCCCGCGCAGCGCCTGGCAGCCAGCCGTGACAACACCTGTGCCGGACACCCGCGTCTCGGAGGAGTGCCGCCAGTTGTCCCGTCGTCCGTCTCCGTCAACACGTCATGGCGGGGGGGGGGGGGGGGGGGGGGGGGGGGCCCCCCCCCCCCCCCCCGATGTCGTGGATGAGGTCGGCCATCAGCTTGGAGGCGTCGGGGTCGGTGACGTGGTCGGGGAGTTCGGTGTCGACCATGCCGGGTTCGATGGTGGCGACTCGGACCATCTTGGGGCCGAGTTCGACGCGGAGCAGCCGGGTGAGGTGGCTGATGTACGCCTTGGTGCCGGAGTAGATGGAGAACTTCTCCAGGACGCGGGTGGCCGCGATGGACGAGGTGTTGATCAGGTCGGCGGGCTTTCCCTGGGCGGCGGAGTCCGTCAGGTGGGGGAGGAACGCGGCGATGATGTTCATCAGGCCGGTGATGTTGAGGTCGATCTGGCGCTGCCAGTCGTCGACCTTGAGCTCCTCGATGCCGGAGATGAGCTGGACGCCGGCGTTGTTGAACACGAGGTCGGCCTTGCCGAAGCGCGTGGCGACCTGGTCGGCGGCGGTCTGGACGGCGTCGCGGTCGGTGACGTCGACGGCCAGGGCGAGCGCCGTGCCGCCTGCGGCTTCGATGGTCTTGACCAGACTGTCGAGGCGCTCCTTGCGCCGGGCCAGTGCGACCACGGTGGCGCCGAGTTCGGCGAGGCGTTGGGCGGTGAAAGCGCCCATGCCGCTGGAAGCACCGGAGACGACGGCGACACGGCCGGCCAGGGGAGTGCCGGTGAGCAGAGCAGCGGACATCACAAAACCTCAATCTCTTTGATCGAAAGGCTGGGAGGTGGGGAGAGTCGGGCAGGCGCGGTGCCCGGCCGGTCAGGTCCTCCTGCCTGGCCGGGCTGCGTGAGAGGGCTGCGGGGACCCGAAGGCGAGGGCGCCCGCGGTGTGTCAGGCGGCGTCGTCGTGGGCGGTGGCGGCGGACTTCTCGCGCCACGGGGCGAGGTCGTCCTGCACCTGCTGGTACTTGACGTCGAGCCGCTCAAGGGTGTCGCGCCCGAGGTAGAGGTGCGTGGGCAGCTTCTCGGTAGAGGCGACTTCGACGATGAGGGCGGCGCCCTTGACGGGGTCGCCGAGCTGGGCGTGGTTGGCCCGGTCGATCCAGTCCAGCGTCACGTGCGCGGGGGTGTCGTCGTAGTCGGCGATGCGGTTCGAGGCGACCGACAGGGAGCTGGCGTCGAGGAAGTCGGTGCGGAAGACGCCTGGCTCGACGACCATCGACTGGATCCCGAACGGTGCCATCTCGGCGGAGAGTGCCTCGCTGATGCCGGCGACGGCGAATTTCGACGCGCTGTACAGGCTGACGCCGGGCTCGCCCTCGAAGCCCGAGCGGGAGCCGATGTGCACCAGCCTGCCCGAGCCCTGCTTGCGCATGACGGGCAGAACGGCGCGGGTGACGTTGATCAGGCCGAAGACGTTGAGGTCGAACAGTGACCGGGCCTCCGTGTCGGTGATCTCCTCCAGCGCGCCGAGCAGGCCGCGGCCGGCGTTGTTCACCAGGACGTCGATGCCGCCGAACCGGTTCACGGCGGCCTCGACCGCCTGCGGGATGCTGTCGTTGTCCGTGACGTCCAGGGCGACCGCGAAGACCTGGTCGGAGTTCTTCAGATCGGCTGGTACACGCTCGGGGTTTCGTACGGCGACCACGACATTGTTACCGCCCGCCAGGGCGGCGCGGGCGATTTCAGCACCGATTCCGCGGGAGGAGCCGGTGACAAACCACGTAGCCATGGGAAAACCTCTTTCGTCGCTTCCCCTTGTCGGGGATTTCCTGTTGACGTATTTGAGTCTGCCCCTTGGGTACGGCGCTATGAAGGCTGCGCTTTTCCTGGGAGTGTCACACCCAGGAAGACAGCTGGTTTCCGATCCGCTGACACTCGGCGAGGTGCGTCTTTCCGGCGATTCCCGGTCCGGAATTCCGGGTGCCGTCGACAGGAATACGCGGTAACTGTCCGGGGCGTGTCGCGTGCCAGTCCCGCCGGGGCACATGTGTTGTCCGCCGGAGACGGTTTTCCGGCGGTTTGCTGGTTCAGGCGCCGTGTGCGGGATTCTGTTGGTGAGGCATTTCGGGTGCGTTGATGGAGCCCAGCAGGGCCAGTCCGTCGGCGGAGGGGGAGCTCGGCTCGGCCTGCAGGATGATGAGCTGCTGTCCCGGGGCGCTGCGGATGTTCAGGGCCTCGTGCCGCAACTCCAAGTCTCCCACGACGGAGTGGCACACCTGCTTGACGTCGTAGGGCGGGACCCGGGTGTACTCGCGTGCCCACAGGGCGCGGAACTCGCCGCTGCGCACCGACAGTTCGCCGACGAGCTCCAGAATGCGGGGATCCTCGGGGGTGCTTGCGGCGGTCTGCTGAAGGTCGGCGACCGCACGATGCCTGGCCCGCTCCGCGTTCCGGTAGAAGGTCTTCGCCGCGGGGTCCAGGAAGAGCATGCGCAGCACGTTGTCGTGCTGCGCGAAGTCACGGTAGAGAGCATCGGCCAATGCGTTGGTGGCCAGCAGGTCCTGGGCGTGGCCGATGATGAAGGCCGGCGTCCTGGTCCAGCTTTCGATCAGTTGCCGCAGGTGCGGGCGGACACGCTCGACCCGGACCGGGGACTTCGTGCGGCGGGCCCCCGGCCGGGCCAGCCGGAACAGTTCCCGCTTGTCCTCATCCCCGAGTTGCAGTGCGCGGGCCATGGCCTCCAGCACCCGGGGCGAGGGGCTGAGTTCACGGCCCTGCTCCAGTCGGCTGTAGTAGCTCAGGCTGACACCTGCGAGCGCCGCGACCTCGTCACGCCGTAGGCCGGCCACCCTCCGGCGGCCGACGCTGGACAGTCCTGCCGCGGCAGGGCCGAGGCGTTCCCTGCGGGAGCGGAGGAACTGACCCAGCCCTCCCACCGAGTCAGGGTGCGTGTCGTTGTCCATGCTGCCAAGGCTAGGCGGAGAACGCCGGGAAGGGCTCTTCCGACGATGGGTGCATTACACCCAGGAACACGGGTCCCCGAAGGCGAACAGCACGTGACGGACCGCGGGAAGTCTTCACGGGTGCCTCGCGAGCGCGGCCGTTCGAATCGCCAGCGCCCCTCAGCTTCTCCCTGCCGACAGCCCAGCTTCCGCGGCGAGTCACGGAGGCCGGGAAAGCCCATCAAGCAAGGCGGAGAATCACCCTGCGTGAAGAACATGGCACTTAGTGACACATTACGCGACCGGTACTTCTCGTCGGCTGAAAACCATCTAGTCTTGCCGTATGAGCAACGGGACACCCTTGGGTGATTTCCTCCGAGCCCGCCGAGAAGTCTTGAAGCCACACGACGTCGGTCTGCCCGAACACGGGCGACGCCGGGTGCCGGGACTGCGCAGAGAGGAAGTCGCACTGCTCGCCGGAGTCAGCTCCGACTACTACATCAGGCTGGAACAAGGGCGCGAGAACAGCCCGTCTCCGCAGGTCCTCGACGCCGTGGCGCAGGCGCTGAAACTGGACGCGGAAGCCACCGACCATCTCAACCGCCTCTGCCTCACCGCCTCGCAACGCCCCCGCGACTGGGGCGAGACGGGCCCCAGCCGGCAGTTGTTGCAGCTGATGGAGGGATGGGAGCACACTCCGGCCTTCGTCGTCGGCCCGGCCCTCGACATCATGGCGGGCAACTCCCTCGCCACGGCCCTCCACAGTGGGTTCGACCGGTTCGACAACCTCGCCCGCATGGTGTTCGTCGACCCGGCAGGGCGCGAGTTCTACCAGGAATGGGAGCGAGCCGCGCACTCCTGTGTCGCCGAGATCAGGGCCGCCTACGGACACGACCCCGACTCGGCGCGCATCGCCGAAGTCGTGGCGGAACTGTCCGCCCAGAGCAAGGAGTTCGCCGGGATCTGGCAGAGGCACGACGTGAAGGGCAAGTCCCAAGAGGGCAAGCATCTCAAACACCCCCAGGTCGGGGACCTGTACATCAAATTCGCGGCTTTCACGGTCAACGGGGCCCCGCACCAGCAACTGGTGGTCTATCAAGCTGAACCGGCCGGCCCGACGGCGGCCGCGTTCGAGACGCTGAGGGCCCTGGCCACCCAGTCGAAGCAGGCCCGGGCGGCTGTGCCCGTGGCCGACCTCGCCGTCAACGAGCAGTAGCGGCGAGCATGAGCATGTGAGCCCGGGTGAAGGCTGGTCCTGCCGCATCCAGGAACAATGCGGCCTTCATGGCGGTGTGCCCGTCTGCCGACATTCGATGCGACAGACGGCACGCGCCGGCTGGGACACCGACGCGCAGATCGCACCGTCTGATCGAACCCGGCCCCGTCGTCCTGGCCGCCACCCAGCACGTGGCATTCCCAGTGTGATGACCAACGGGTTCAACATGATGGTGCGCCACGTACCACCGCTTCGGTGGCGGCTGATCCCGTACAGGTGACGCGGGTGCGTCCCCTGTCGCCAATCCGGGCGCAGCCCGTACACTCCGGGTCGGGAATTCCAACTCCCTTTCCGATGAGGGGGATTCGTGCCCGACAGCACCTCCGCCGGAGCCGCGCAGGGTGCCGCCGGCGACGCACGGCTGCTCGCGCTGCGTGCCGAAGTCGAGAAGCTCATCACCGAGGCCCGGATCGGTGCGCGGCGGGCGCAGCGCCGCGCCAAGCTCTGGCACGCGACCTATCTCAGCCTGGGTTTCCCCGCGGCGGTCCTCGCCGGCATCTCGGGCGCGGCGGGTCTGGCCTCCGCCGGGGCGCGGGTGCCCGCGGCCATCCTGGCCCTCCTGGCCGCCGGGTTCTCGGCCGGGTCGACCTTCCTGCGGGCGGACGCCCGCCACATGACGAACCTCCGCAGACGCTATGCCTGGCAGATTCTGGAGACGCGCGCCCGGCTCGTCCTGGCCTACGACGCCTACGAGGGCCCCGAGCAGCTGCACACCGCCCTCCTGGGCCTGCACGAACTGCGCATCGCCGTCCCATCCAGCGCCCTGATCCTGGCCGAGCAGCAGGCGCCGACGTATCAGGCGCCGGTGGGCGTCCCGGCGCCGACGATCCCGGCGCCGACGCTTCCGCCGCCTGCGGTCCAGCCGCCGACGGTCACAGCACCGACGGTTCAGCCGCTAACCGTCCCGGCCCCGACAGCACAGCCGCCCGCGATCCCCCCGCCCTCGCCCTCGCCCGGCCCGTCGCCGGAGCCGCCCGACCCGGTCGGCTGACGCGCATCCGCCCCGGCCCCGAAACCCGTGCCGATCCGACGGACCGTATCCCGTGTGTCGCTTCAATGTTGGGGCGGGCGGTTCACGGAATCAGGGCGAGCGCCTGGAGGGCCAGAGCGAGTGTGGTGCCGATGTCTCAACGGCGCGCCGCCCTCATGTGTGGGCGGCGAGCGGTAAGCGCAGCACAGCGTGACCCGGCCGATCAGCCCACAGCCCCCACTACGCCATCAGCGGCATGCCGCACACCGTCAGTCATGGTGGATCTGAGTCTCGTTGCCGAAGCGGCGGCTCACGTTCTCGCTGCCCGCCGGCTCTACTTCACCCTGCCGTGGCGGGAGCTATTCCTCCCGAGGTCGGTAGCGGCGGCGCGCAGCGCGGACCACTGCAGGACGGCGAAACCGGCGACGGTCAGCGCCTGCACGGGGATCCAGACGGCGCCGGCCGTGGTCGGTTCGAACCAGAGTGTAAGCGCGGCGATGCTGAGGACGGCCCACAGCAGATTCGCCTCGACGACGACCTTCACGGGCAGCCGCGGCGGCTGCCGCCGGGTGGCGAGATAACCGACTCCGGCTCCGAACAGAGCGAGAAATACGCCCAGCCCGACCAGGAGGGTGTCGTCGATCCCGAGCAGCCGGCCGAGCGGTCCGGACGCCGTGACGTACACCAGTCCGTTGACGCCGGTGGTGAGGGCGTCGAGAGCGAGGAACCGACGCAGCATCGTCTGCGGCTCAGTGGTGCGGGAGATGCCGGCGAGCAGAGTTGCGGACATGGCGAATCAGCCTCCATCGAGGTCATACGGGCTGGTCGAGGAACCTGAACTCGGACGGAGTGCGTCGCCCGAGTTCCGGTACCGCAAGGGTGCCGGGCGAAACGGGGGGCGTCGATTACGTGCGAGGTAATGGAGACAGGGGTTCACCGTCCAGGCCACAGACCCGACCCCGGAAGCAGCTCGGCGGCGGGCCGGTCCCGCCTGACTGTTACGGACGTATGGTCTGGTCTTACGCGGTCTTGGCGTCCACCGTCTTGGTCGCTGTGCGGTCCAGCGGGTCGTAGTCGTACGTGGTCGTGTCGCTCTTGACGGTCCGGGAGGTTCAGTCGGCGGCACGGCCTGCCTGCCGCCGCATGTGTCGTCCGGTGGGGGTGCAGCAGCTTTCCCGAGGGGTATCCGCGGGCCCGTGGCCGGTATTCTTCCGGGGTGACGCAGCGCCCTGTACCGGACGAGCAGCGGCCCGTGAACCACGGGCCCAGGGCTGCTGCCCGCAATCGGGCCGCTCTGGTCACCGCTGCCCGGGAGATTTACGCGCAGTACGGTCTGGACGCTCCGCTGTCCGCGATTGCGCGTCGGGCCGGGGTCGGGCAGGGCGTTCTGTACCGGCATTTTCCCGACCGGGCCGCCGTGGCGACCGCGGTTCTGGAGGAGAATGTGCGGCAGGTCGAGAAGGCGGCCGCGACCGAGGACCTGACCTTCGCCGGAGTCCTCGGTGTGCTGACCTGGCATCTGACGGAGTCGGCAGCGTTCATCGGCCTCTTGCACGCTGACGGGGCTGGTCGCTCGGGCATCCGCGCGTATGCCCTGGCCCTGTCCGAGCGGGTCGAACGCGCCCTGCGGGGACACCTGCCGGACGGTCATCGGCTGGGGGCGGCGGACGACCTCATGCTGGCCGTTGCCATGGTCTCCGGCGCCGTCACCGGCCCCACTCGCGAGGAGCGGGAACGCCGGGCGCTGGCGGCTTGGCGGCTGCTCGTCGTCGAGGTGGGACCAGTGCGGCCCTTCGAGGGATGAGTGGCGGAGCGGTGTCAGCCGCCGTTGGACTGCCGGATGCCTTCCGCCAGCGCGTCGAAGGTGTACAGGTACCCTCCGGCGGGCCCGCTGACGGTCATGTACGCCGTGGTCCCGCCGGGAGTGATCGCCACGTTCGTCGCCGACTCGAACCCTTCGGCGCGGGCGGGAATTTCGACCGTCGCCAGGCGCTCACCGTGCTGGTTGTACACGACCATCGCGGGCCGGCCGTGCAGCGCCTGGTAGAGGTTGCCGTCCGCGTCCACGGCGATCGAGTCGGTCTGGGCGATCCCGCCGTCGACGCGGATGGCGGTGTGCTGGGAAGCCACCTCTCCCTTCGCGCCGAGGCGAAGGTAGGAGATCCGGTTCTGTGTGAGTTCGCTGATCCACAGCCCGCGGTAGTCCACGTCGAACGAGATGCCGTTCGTCGAGGCCAGTTCCTCGGCCAGGACGGTGGCCTTCTTGCCGTCACGGTCGATCCGTGCCACGCGGCCGTGCGCCTCGCCCTCGGACAGGCCGCGTGAGTCGCTGACGTACAGGTTGCCCTCCTTGTCGAAGGCGATGTCGTCGGGGTTCATCTGCGCTCCGTCGACCTTGCCGGAGAAGAAGGTCCGCGGGTCGCTGCCGTCCGGGGCCAGGCTCACGATCTCGCCGTGGGCGTAGTCGGTCAGGTAGAGCCGTCCGTCGTACGGGCTGAACTGTGCCGAGGTGTAGGCCCCTCGGCCGTCGGTGTGGACCGCCCGCGACGTCTTCTTCTCGACGTTGACGCGTATCACCTTCGGTTCACCCGCGGGTGCGGTGACGTCGACGACGAACAGGTCACCGTTCTCGTCGAAGGTCGGACCCTCCAGCAGGGTCATCCCGGTCTCTTCGTGCACCTGCGTCAGCTGCATGACCTTCTGTGCGTGGATGGTCCTGCCCGTGCCTGTGGAGGCCGCCGTATCGCTGGGGTCACCTGTGTCCGTACCGCATCCGGTGAGCGTCAGCATGCTGACCGTGGCGAGCACGGCAAGGGATCGGATCGGGAGTCGTCGCATGGGGGTTCACTCTTCCTGTCCGCTGTGTGCGAGTGCCGTCGGCAGCGAGGTTCGCGGGCGCCCGCCCGGGGGCGCGGACGTGCTCTTCCCGAGTGCCACGGTGCACCTACCGTCCAACCGGACACTGTTGTCCGGTAGTTGCTACCGTAGCGGACGGCCGCCCGTCCGGGGCGGCCCGCACGACAGCAGGCCAACAGGAATTGAGGCCCCCACATGACGATCCCTCAAGCGCCGACGCCCACCCCCGACGAACTCGCCGCGCTGAGGCAGCGTTACCGTCTCGAACGTGAGCGGCGCGTACGGCCCGACGGCGCCCGCCAGTACCGGGCCACCGAAGCCGAGTTCGGCTACTACGCCGCCGATCCGTACGTGAGGGACGTACCCGAGCGCGAGCCGATGCACGACACCGTCGACGTCGCCGTGGTCGGTGGCGGATTCGGCGGCATCCTCGCCGGGGCCCGGATGCGGCAGCAGGGCCTGGAGCGCGTCCGGATCGTCGAGAAGGGCGGCGACTTCGGGGGCACCTGGTACTGGAACCGGTACCCGGGCATCCACTGCGACATCGAGTCGCACGTATACCTGCCGATGCTCGACGAGACCGGCTACGTGCCGGAGTGGAAGTACGCTCCCGGCGAGGAGATCCGCCGCCACGCGGTGCGGGTCGCGCAGAAGTTCAACCTCGGCTCGGACGCCCTGTTCTCCACCGCCGTCACCTCGCTGACCTGGGACGAAGCATCCGGCACCTGGATCGTGGCCACCGACCGCGGCGACGCGTTCCGTGCCACGTACGTCGTCACCGCCACCGGCACCCTGTCCGAACCGAAGCTCCCCGGGATACCCGGCATCGAGGACTTCAAGGGCCACACTTTCCACACGTCGCGGTGGGACTACGCCTACACCGGCGGCACCCCGGACGGCGGTCTGACCGGCCTCTCGCACAAGCGGGTGGGCATCGTCGGCACCGGCGCCACCGGCATCCAGGTCATTCCGATGCTGGCCGAGGACGCCGGACACGTCTACGTCTTCCAGCGCACCCCCTCCACCGTGGACGTACGCGCCAACCGCCGCACCACCGCTCGCGACGTCGGCGCCGACCACGACGGCTGGGCGCGCGAACGCCGCGAGAACTATCTCCGTATCGTCTCCGGTGAGACAGCCGAACAGGATCTCGTGGCGGACCGGTGGACCACGTCCGCCGGCCTCCTGGAGAAGCTTCTGCCGAGCTTCCGCCGTCAAGGCGACCGGAAAGCCTTCGAAGCCGCCTACGAAGCCGCCGACGCCGCCAAGATGAACGAACTCCGCGCCCGCGTCGAGCAGACCGTCACCGACCCGGACACGGCGCGGAAGCTCAAACCCTGGTACCGGTACGCCTGCAAGCGGCCCGCCTTCTCCGACAAGTACTACCCGGCGTTCAACCGCGGCAACGTCACCCTGGTCGACACCGCCGACACCCACGGCATCGAGCGCGTCACCGAACACGGCGTCGTGGTCGGTGACACCACATACGAACTCGACTGCCTGATCTTCGCCACAGGATTCTCCGTCGGGACCTCCGGCATCCACTCCGGCAAGCTCCCCGTCCACGGCCGAGGCGGCACCCAACTGCTGCACGCCTGGGCGCGACAGGGCCCGCGCACTCTGCACGGCTTCACCAGCAACGGCTTCCCGAACCTGATCCAGATGGGATCCCTGCAGAACGCCAGCAGCGTCAACTTCACGCACATCCTGGACGAGCAGGCCGTCCATGCCGCGGCCCTCGTCGCGGCCGCCGAAGCCGAAGGCGCCCTCATCGAACCGGCCCGCGAAGCCGAGGACGACTGGATCGCCGCCTTGGCCAAGGACGCGCCCGACCACGAGTGGTTCCACGCCGAATGCACCCCCGGCTACTACAACCGCGAAGGACGAGGCCGGCCGAACGGCCCGACCGCCTACCCCCACGGTGCGTTCGCCTTCCACGAACTCCTGAAGCGATGGCGTGAGGAGTCCATGGGCGAGATCCTCCAGACCAGGTCTTCCGCTCAGTCCTCGTAGAACTCCGTCAGGTCCGTCTCGATCTCGGTGTCCTGCCGGGCGGGGGCGGTGACAGGTGGTGCAGGCACCGGTCCCGCACGGGGATGAACCGCGGGCTGTCCGCGGCCTGCCCGGCGGTCACCGGCGTTCCGCCGGACCCGAAAGCCGGGGGCGCCTTCTCAGGACGTAACCCCCGGAGATTGAGGGGGACTTGGGTACGCTCCGAAGCGCCCGGGTGAACAATCGCGTTCCGCCGTTGAACATTCATTGACCAGGGCTTTGCGTAGGGTCCGCCGGTCCCGATCATGGGGAGTCGCCACCCCCGACTTCCCTACCGGAGGACCGCCGTGCCCCGTTGGAGATCCGCCCTGGCCACCCTGTCGGCCGCGTTCGTGGGCGCCACCACGCTGCTCTTCGCCCCGCCCGCGCAGGCCGCCCCCAGCGACGCCGACCTCGCCTACCGCTGGGCGCCCGTGCATTACCAGGACACCTCATCGAAGTATTACACCGCCGACTACCTGGCGCCGGTGAACTACGACGGCGACTGGAACACCCTCAACAACTGGGAGAACCTCGACGCCAACACCTCACGGCTGACCGGCACCGCGTACTACTCGGTGGTCGAGACCGGGACGCACTGGTACATCACCTACGCGTTCTTCCACCCCCGGGACTGGAAGGACTACCCGCTGAACCTCTTCTCGCACGAGAACGACATGGAGGGCCAACTGGAGGTCGTCCGCAAGGACGGCAGTGAGTACGGCGTCCTTCAGGCGGTCGTGACGCTCGCACATGACAACTTCTACTCGTACACCCCGCCCGGCAGCCCTTTCACCGACGGCCGCGAAAGCATCGACGGCACCGTGATCATGCAGGCCCACGACGGTGCGGCGCACCCGACGAGCTTCCAGGAAGCGCGCGGTCACGGTGCCTACGCCTGGAACGGTGCCGACTTCCCCGGTGGCGACGGAATCGTCTACAAGCCGAGCCGCGGTGCGGGCTCGGTCCCGGCCGGTGGCAACGACCGCGACGCGCGGTACGGACTCACAGACCTCACCGCCTCCGACAGCCTCTGGGGCCGTCGCAACAACAGTGAGACGTACGCCGAGTGGGGCGCGTTCCGCGGCGACAACGGCACGGACAACGCGGCGCACGCTCCCTGGACTTGGGACGACACGAACGACGGCAGCGACCTTCAGGCGGGCGTGATCGCGACGGATCCCGCGTACCTGGTCTCCCGGTACTTCGGCAACACGGGCGATCTGAGCCTGACCTATCTGCGCAACCCTTACCGCGTCTGAGAGTTCTGAGAGCGGCCGTTCCGGGCGGCCGGGCCCGACGGCCGCCCGGAACGCAGGCGCGTACCGACTGCGGGCAACAGCAGGGGTCGCGGGCGGGACGGGACTGACTGGCAGGCGACGGAAGCGGCCCGACACCGGCCGGCGCCTGCGGCCGGCGGTGAGGTGGCGACCGGGCGTGAAGATCCGCGACGTCGCGGTCGCCAACCGGCCCGTCTACGTGGCGTTGGCCGTCGCGGCCGAGGGCCGGCGGAAGTATGAAGAGGTGGCAGCCCGGCAGCGCCCCTGCTTGAGAATGTCACTGGGGATCCTCAGCGGTCCTCGGCTATCACGGCAACTTCGCCCGCTGGAAGGGTGATCGCGCCGGGCGAGCGGATGCCGGACACGAGGTCGACTCCTGTCGCGGCCACCTGCACGGGGTGCAGGGTGTGGTTGACGGCGAAGAGCCAACTCCCACCCCTGGGCGCGCTTCGCCGGACGACCTCCACACCATGGCCGGCTCCCTGAACCGGAGTTGTACAGCCGGCCCGTGCGGCCCACAGGGGAAGAAGGCGCAGGAGAGAGGGGACATCGGGGCGGGTGGCGAGGTAGCGGGTGTTACCGCGGCGGAGGATGGCTGGGCCGCCCGCCGCCGGACCCTCGGTGAATCGGCTCTCCACCTCGGTGCCTGCGTCGGGTACGACACGCTCGGCCCATATGCGGCCGGTCGAGCCGTCGTCCAGGCCGGCAATTCCCCCGGCAGTGAGCGGAAGATACTCGTCCACCCGTAGGCCGAGCAGGTCACGCAGCGCCCCGGGATACGGGCCGGGGTGGACCCGGTCGTCCGGGTCGACCAACCCGCTGAACGGGCCGACGACCAGATGGCCACCGCGTGCGGTGTAGTCCTCCAGCGCGCGGGCCGTGTCGGTGGACAACGCGTAGAGCGAGGGGACCAGCAGGAGGCGCTGCTCGCCGGGGGCGGGGACCAGATCGCAGAGCAGGCCGAGGGTCCACAGGGCACGGTGCCAGTCACGAAGAACGCCGGAGTACGTCAGATCGGTGCTGGGACGGTGGGGCAGTTCCAGGGCCCACATGGCTTCGTAGTCCAGCAGCAGGGCTATCTCGGCCGGCGGGCAGGTGCTGCCGGCAACGTCGGCGAGACCGGCCACCGCGTTGCCGAGAGCTTTGGTCTCCTGCCAGATGCGGGTGTCCTCGCCGCCATGGGGGACCATCGCCGAGTGCCACTTCTCCGGGCCGTAGGCGGACTGGCGCCACTGGAAGAACAAAGCGCCGTCGGCGCCGCGGGCAAGGTGGGTCAGAGTGTTGCGGGCCATTTCTCCGGGGACTTTGGCCACGTTGCGGGGCTGCCATTGCACCGCGGAGGTGGAGTGCTCCATGAGTATCCAGGGACGTCCGTCGGCCAGGCCGCGGGTGAGGTCGGCGGCGAAGGCGAGATCGGCGCTGCGGTTCGGGTCCTCAGACATGAGGTAGTGGTCATTGGAGACGATGTCGACCTCGCGTGCCCAGCGCCAGTAGTCGGACCAGCTGAGCGCGCTTGCCATGAAGTTGGTGGTGACGGGGCGGCCGGGAGAGTGGGCGCGCAGGATGTCGCGTTCGGCGCGGAAGCAGGCCAGGTGTTCGGCGTCGCTGAAGCGGTAGAAATCCATCCACAGACCGGGCGAAAGACTGCTGATGCTGGTGCGTGGCGGAATCACCTGTTCCCAGTCGCTGTAGCGCATCCCCCACAAGACCGTGCCCCAGCGGTCGTTGAGGGCGTCCAGATCGTTGCCGTACACGGTGCGCAGCCAGCTGCGGAACGCAGCGGCGGAGGTGTCGCACCAGCAGTGGGCGTTGGCGTTGGCGTACTCGTTGTTGACGTGCCACATCACCACGGCCGGGTGGTCGCCGTAGCGTTCGGCGAGGCGGCGGGTGATCAGCGCGGCACGGTCCCGGTAGGCCGGCGAGGACGGGCAGTACGCCTGACGGGACCCGGGTGCGAGCGTTCGTCCGTCGGCCGTCACGGGCAGCGACTCGGGGTGGGCGTGGGAGAACCACAGCGGCGGCGCGGCGGTTGGCGTGGACAGATCAACGGCGATGCCTGCTTCGTGCAGCAGGGTGATGACCTCGTCGAGACCGGAGAAGTCGAAGACGTCCGGCCTGGGTTCGATCCAGGACCAGGCGAAGATGCCGAGTGACACCAGGTTGACCCCGGCCTCGCGCATCAGGCGGACATCGTCTTTCCATATCGCCTTGTCCCACTGCTCGGGGTTGTAGTCAGCGCCGAAGGCGGGGCGTGGAATACGCCCCCATGTGAGGTGCGGCTGGTCGGGGCGCGGCATGGGCATGCTCCTGAGTCCCTGAGGTTCGAAGTGTCGGTTTATGGAGGGAAAGCTTCCCGTGTGGATGGGCGCGTGGGGCCGATCGACGCACCGTCGGATGGAGCCCCGTTCGGGTCATGGATGTCCAAGGGTGGGCAGTGCGGCGTCACCGCAAGAACGCGCGGGATGTGAAGGCCAGACATCTACTGGCGGGAGGGGCGCGCACGAGTGGGGTCGTGGCGGGCAATGCCGGGCCGGTGGCGCAAGCGGACGATACGCATCGATAGACGCGCACAACCTAGGCATGTCACGGCAGGGTGTCAATGCGTGGTCCGCCAACCGCAGCGGCACACGAGCCGCGCCCCGCGGCCCGGGCGTCCGGGGACTGTCTGGCTCGGCCGCGGAGCTGACAGGCTCCGCGCCCGACAGACCTGCCGCGTTCATCGTTGATCTCAAGTAGGGCCGTGAGCAGCGGGTTTCACCAGCCCAAAGCACAAGTCACCCATGCTGCTGCCCCCGTTGGGCACGTCATCGGGCACTGATGGCCGGAAAACCTTCCTTTCACACTCTTGACGCACCTCCGCAGCGTCCGTACGTTCCCGGGTCATACGTAGAAGCAACGGCCCATGCACTTCTCGCGCAGATGCTCATACGTATGAGCATCGCGCTTGCGCCCCGCACCGCCATCACGAGGAGCCAGGAGTCAGCCATGCCCACGAGAAGAGCCTTCCTAGTGCGCGCCGCCGTGACGGCCGTCGCCATCCCGCTCGGAGCGAGCGCCTGCACGGTGGGGACGGGCGCCGATGGAACCGGGGCGGAGGGCGGTAAGGACGCGGACGCGCTCGTGTTCGGCAAGACCGACGGCGGGACGACGTTCGTCCGCAACTACAACATGTTCGGCCCTGCCACCCAGAAGTCCCCCAACAGCGAGTTGATCTACGAGCCGCTGGTGCGGATCGACTACAGCGACGGCGGAAAGGTCAAGCCCTGGCTGGCCAAGAGCCTGGAGTTCGACGAGTCCGGAACCACCCTTACCGTGAAGCTGCGCGACGACGTGAAGTTCTCGGACGGCAAGCCCATGACCGCCGACGACGTGGTCTTCTCGCTGAGCATCCCGCTGACAGACCCCGCTTTCAACACCGGCGGCACCACCTACGACCGCGTCGCCAAGAAGGATGCCGCCACCGTCGCCGTGCACTGGCCCCGCCCGGCCTTCAGCGAATTGGGGCAGCTGGCCTCCCCTCAACTCCCGGTCGTGCCCAGGCACATCTGGGCGGGCAAGGACCTCAAGCGCTGGACCAACCCCGACCCGGTGGGCACCGGCCCCTTCACCCTGGAGCGGTTCGCGCCCCAGCAGGTCACCCTCGGCGCCCGTACCGACTACTGGGGCGGCCGGTTCCCCTTGAAACACTTCAAGATCATCCCGACCAGCGGCGACGCCGTGAGGGCGCAACTGCTGCGTGGTGATGTGGACTGGGCCCTCGTGGCCTGGAATGGCGCGGAGCAGGAGTACGTCGCGAAGAACCCGAAGCACCACCTGTACCAGAAGTACGCCACCGGCGGCGCGTACTCCCTCTTCTTCAACACCGCCGAGGCCCCCTTCGACAACGTCCACGTGCGCAGAGCGCTGGCGATGACGATTCCGCGCAAGGACATCGTCACCACGCTCCAGCGTCCTGGTACGGAGGCCGGCCCTACGGGACTGGTCGACGAGATCTACGCGGATGTGATCCTTCCCGAGTACCGGGGCAAGGTGCAGCAGGTCGACGCGGAGGGGGCGAGGAAGGAGCTGGCGCTCAGTGGCTTCGAGGTCCGGGGCGGCAAGCTGGTGAAGGACGGCAAGTCCTACGCCCCGAAGCTGTCGTTCAACCAGGACTTCGGCTGGGACCCCTACGCCAACATGATGGTCCGCAGCTGGGAGCAGCATCTCGGTATCAAGGTGAAGTCGGTGGGCGCCCCTGGAGCCAACCTGTTCGACCAGCAGCAGTCCGGCGACTTCGACCTCACTATCACCACCACGGGCGGGGCCGGCGTCGCCGGTGTCTACAGCGCCCTGAGCAGCCGGGCCTACCGCCCGTTGGGTGAGAAGGCCGCCACCAACTTCGGCCGGTGGAAGGACAAGTCCACCGACGCCGCGATCGACAAGTTGCTTTCCGCGGACGATCCCACCGTGACGACGAGCGCCGGGCACGAGTTGCAGAAGATCGTTGCCGAGCAGGTGCCGTACAGCGCGATCTACAACAGCTACTGGTTCATAGCGATCAACGCCGAGCACTGGTCCGGCTGGCCCACCCCCGAACACTTCTCCTACGTGCCGTTCCCCGGTCTCGGCCCTGACACCACGCTCGCTCTCCTGAAGCTGAAGCAGGCCGTCAAGTGACCGCAGTGACCGCCTCAGCCGCACCCGCTGTGCGCAGTGCCAGGGCTCCCCGCCGCTGGGGGTTCCTGGCACGTCGACTGGGCTTCTACCTGGCCGCCGCCTGGTCGGCGATCACTCTGAACTTCTTTCTGCCCCGGCTGATGCCGGGCGACCCGTCCGCCGCGATCGTCGACAAGCTCCAGCGCGTCAGCGGTCAGCAACTGACGCCGAGCGCCCTGGAGTCGATCCAGAAGGTCTTCGGCAATCCGGACGCCAATCTCGGCCGTCAATATCTCGACTACCTGGGCCAGTTGGCACACTTCGATCTCGGCATCTCGATCAGCAATTTCCCCACCCCCGTGAGCGACCTGCTGTGGCAGGGCCTGCCCTGGACCCTGCTGCTGGTCGGCACGACCACGGTGATCGCGTTCGTGCTGGGCACCGGCATCGGTGCCGTGGCCGGCTGGAAGGCGGGAGGCCGCTTCGACACCGTGGTCAGCCCGCTCACCACCTTCGTCTCGGCGATCCCGTACTTCTGGATGGCGCTGCTGGGGCTCTGGCTCTTCGGCTTCCTGCTGGGCTGGTTCCCGCTGTCCGGCGGATACGACGCCGACCTGCCGATCGGCCTCTCTCCGTCGTTTCTCCTGAGCGTGCTGCATTACGGGGTGCTGCCCGCGGCCACCATCGTCTTCTCGGCCTTCGGCGGCTGGCTGCTCGGCATGCGCAACATGACGGTGACCACCGTGAGTGAGGACTACGTCCTGCTCGCCCAGGCCAAGGGCCTGTCCGGCCGCAGGGTGATGCTCCGCTACGCGGCCCGCAACGCCGTCCTGCCGAACTTCACGGGCTTCGCTCTCGCACTCGGCCACGTCGTCGGCGGTGCCCTGCTCACCGAGGTCGTCTTCAACTACCCGGGCATCGGCTACCTGCTCTACTCCTCGCTCCAGCAGCGCGACTACCCGGTGATGCAAGGGGTCTTCTTCCTCATCATGCTGACCGTCCTGCTGGCCAACCTGCTGGCCGACTCGGTGTATGCCCTGCTCGACCCGCGCATCAGAGAAGGAGGGTGACGGGCGTTGAGTACCGCATTCCTCACCAGTTGGAAGGTCCGCATCGGCCTCGGCATTCTGGCCCTGTTCTGCCTGCTGGCCGTGCTCGGCCCCTGGCTGGCACACAGCCTGCTGGGTCTCGACCCGCGCGCCAACGACACCAGCGTCATCGCCCGGCCACCCAGCGGTGAACACCTTCTGGGAACCAACCAGTTCGGACAGGACGTCCTCGCCCAGGTCATCGCCGGTGCCCGGGGCTCGATGTACGTCGGGCTGCTCGGCGCGGTGGTCGGCACCGCGATGGCGATCCTGGTCGGCGTATCGGCCGGATACTACGGCGGCCGGACGGACGCCGCCCTGAACTTCCTGACGAACCTGTTCCTCGTGCTGCCCGCGCTGCCGCTCATCTTGATCGTGACCGGCTACCTTCAGGGCACCGGGCTCACCACCATCGCCCTGATCATCGGCTTCTTCGGCTGGTCCGGCGGGGCACGCACACTGCGCGCCCAGGCGCTCAGCATCGCGAACCGTGATTTCGTACGGGCCATGCGGATGCTCGGCGAACGTGGCCGCCGGCTGGTCTTCGCCGAAGTGCTGCCCCATCTGACCGGCCTCATCGCCTCGATGTTCCTGCACGCGATGATCGGCGCGGTGATGGCCGAGGCGGGACTCGCGTTCCTCGGAATCTCCGACTCCTCGGCGATCAGCTGGGGAACGATGATCCAGTCGGCGCAGCAGCAGAGCGCCGTGCTGCGCGGCCTGTGGTGGTGGTTCGTACCGCCCGGTCTGTGCATCGCCCTGATCGGTACGGCGGCGGCACTGGTCAACTTCGGCGTCGACGAACTCGCCAATCCCAAGCTGAGGGTCGCCCGCCCCGCGTCTGTGCGCAGGACCAAGCGGCCGGCGCGAGCGGGAGGCGGGGCTTGATGACCGGGTATCCCATGCCTCTCCGTTCAGTGACCGTTCAGCCCGGAGGTGGATCCTGATGACCGTACAGGCCGAGTACCAACGCTCTTCCACAGCCCCCGTCGGACAGGCCGTCCTGGAGGTCCGCGGCCTGACCGTCGAGTACGCCACCGGCAGCGTGCCCGTGCGCGCCTGCTCCGACGTCTCCTTCACCCTGCACCGGGGTGAGATCCTCGGCGTCGCGGGAGAGTCGGGCTCCGGGAAGTCCACGCTGATCACCGCCCTGACCCGGCTGCAGCGTCCGCCCGCCGTCACCACCGGGGGAGAGATCCTCTTCCATGGCCGGGACGGCGCTCCCCCCGTCGACCTCGTCGCGCTCGGCAGCAAGCAGTTGCGTCGATATCGGTGGACGGCGTTGTCCATCGTGCTGCAGTCCGCGATGGACGCGCTGAATCCGGTGATGCGGATCGGCGCCCAGTTCACCGACGTCTTGCGTGCCCGCGACCGCTCGCTGAACAAGCGGGACGCCTGGACGCGTGCGGCGGAACTGCTCGCCCTGGTCGGCATCTCCGCGGACCGGGTCCGCGACTACCCGCACCAGCTCTCCGGCGGGATGCGCCAGCGCGCTGCCATCGCCCTGGCCCTGGCCTGCGGTCCCGAGCTGGTGGTGATGGACGAGCCGACGACGGCCGTCGACGTGGTGATGCAACGGCAGATCCTCGCCCAAGTCCTGCGCCTGCGCCGGGAGCTGGGCTTCGCGGTCATCTTTGTCACCCACGACCTGTCATTGCTGCTCGAACTGGCTGACCGCATCGCCATCATGTACGCCGGCCGCATCGTCGAGGTGGGCGAGGCGGCGGCGCTCTACAGCGCCCCGAAACACCCGTACACCCAGGGCCTGCGGGACTCCTTCCCTCCGTTGCGCGCCCCGCTGCGCACCCTGAACGGCATCCCCGGAACCCCGCCCGACCTGCGCCGTCCACCGACCGGCTGCGCGTTCCACCCGCGCTGCGCACGGCGGACGGAGGGCTGCGACGAACGACTCCCTGTGCTCCTGCCGGTGGGTCCGGAACCCGGGCACGAGGCGGCGTGCCTGCTCAACGAGACTGACGGCGAGATGGAAGGCAGGATCGGATGACCGAGTCAGTACCCGAAGTCGCGTCTGCTCCGGATCGGCAGGCGGCTCAGGCGCCCGAGCAGACGGACGCACCGACGTACGTCCTGGAAGCGCGCGACGTCTCCAAGCACTTCACCGTCCGCGGTCCGCTCGGCCGTACCTCCGTCGTACGCGCGGTCGAGGACGCGACCGTCCGCCTGAGGCCCGGCCAGATCCTGGCGCTGGTGGGGGAGAGCGGCAGCGGGAAGACCACCCTCGCCCGGATGCTGGCCCGCTTCCACGAACCGACACAGGGCGAGATCCTGCTGCGCGGTGAGCCCGTGACCGGCAGCCGACGGGCACAGCGCGCCTATCACTCCGAGGTCCAGCTGATCTTCCAGGACCCCTTCGGGGCGCTGAACCCGTTGCACCGCGTCCGTTACAACCTCGACCGGGCGCTGCGCCTGCATCAGCCGCACCTGACCGCCGCCGGGCGCGAGCAGCGGATGACGGAGCTTCTGGAGCGGGTCAGCCTTACCCCGGCCGCGGAGTTCGCGGCGAAGTTCCCGCACGAACTCTCCGGCGGGCAGCGCCAGCGTGTGGTGATCGCCCGTGCGCTCGCCGTGGAGCCCAAGGTCCTGCTCGGGGACGAGCCGATCTCCATGCTGGACGTGTCGATCCGGCTGGAGATGCTCAACCTGCTGCAGCGGCTGCGCACCGAGGACGGGCTGGCGCTGCTGTACATCACGCACGACATCGCCGGCGCCCGTTACCTCTGTGACGAGATCGCCGTGATGTACGCCGGGCAGATGGTGGAGTCCGGTCCCAAGGAGGAGGTCATCTCGTCTCCGCAGCATCCGTACACCAAACTGCTCATAGAGTCCTCCCCGGACCCCGAGCGCGGCGTAGGGGACCGCGATGAACTCTTCGCCGGAGCCGACGAGTTGGGCGAGCCACCCAGTCTGATCGACCCGCCGACGGGCTGCCGGTTCCATCCCCGCTGCCCGTTCGCGATGCCGGAGTGCGCCACCGAGGCTCCGCCGCGCACGGAGCTGGGCGACGGGCACTGGGCAACCTGCTGGCTGCACGTCAAGGGCCGGGCCGGGGAACTCGCCGAGACGACACATGCCGCGGCGACCGGCGCCCGGCGGGGCACGCTCCAGGAGGCATCATGACAGCGCGACGGCGCGGCAAGGCACCCAGCCAGGCGGACGTGGCACGGCTGGCCGGGGTGTCCCAGTCAGCGGTGTCCCGGGTGATCAGCGGGAACGCGGCGACCGCGCGGATCCCGGAAGAGACCCGGCAGCGGGTCTTCGAGGCGGTGCGAAAGCTGGGTTACGTCGCCAATCCGGCCGCTCGGGCGATGCGCAATCAGCGCAACAACCTGCTGGGTGTGCACACCTTCGAGCGTGTCTTCCCGCGTGCGTGTGAGGACTTCTACTTCGAGTTCCTGCTCGGGATCGAGGAGCGGGCCGAGGAGACCGGCTTCGACCTGGTGCTGTTCACCTCGACCGGGTCCGGCGGCGACGGCGAGCGCAAGATCTACCGGAACGGCACCAACCGGCTCAACCTGGCCGACGGCAGCATCCTGCTCGGCGTCTCCACCGACCGCGGCGAACTGGCCCGGCTCTGGTACGAGGGATACCCCTTCGTCCACATCGGCCGCCGTGAGGTGCCCGGCGCGGAGATCCCGCAGATCATCCCCGATTACCGGTCGGCGAGCGCGCAGATCGTGGAACGGCTCGCCGAACACGGTCACCGGCGGCTCGGCTATGTGCGCGAGTGGATGGAGATGGAGCCGTACGAGGACCGCCGCTCCGGCTATGCGGAGACCGTCGGGCAGCTGGGGCTGACCGACACCTCCCCGGGGTTTCTCGGCACGCATGGCATCGGGGAAGACTGGCTGGACGAGGTGGCGCGCGGCGCGGTGACCGCGATCGTGGTGGAGAGCCAGTCCCTCGCGGAGTCCCTGCGCGAGGGACTGGCCGCTCGTGGGCGGAAGATCCCCGAAGACGTGTCCGTTGCCGTTCTGGAGGCGGCGCCGGCGGACCTCGCCGGACAGTGGGACTCCCTGGTGATCCCCCGCATCGAGATCGGCCGCATCGCCGTGGACCGGCTGCACGCCATGCTCGACGACCCCGAGAAGCGGACCGGGAACCTGCTGGTGCCGTGTCCGCTGGTTCCCGGCACCACCATCGCGACCGTGAGCGAGCAGGCCTGATCACCCGGCAATCCCGGACCCGCTGCGAGACAAGGAGCGCCGTCCGCCGGCCCCGGCTGCCCGGAAACGGACGAACGGCGGGCCAGAGCCGCCCGCACGCCGTTTCCATGGCTGCCCGAACACCCTTCACCACCACTGTGAACGCCCGCCACTCCGGAACAGCCGTGCCCCCTGAACCGACCACTCCGACCGGTAGAACCGGCAGAAGGAGCCCCTGGGCCATGACAGAAATGCGAACCGAGATCCTCGTCGTCGGCGGCGGACTGGGCGGTGTGGCGGCGGCGCTCACCGCCGCCCGGCTCGGCCGGACGGTGGTGCTCACCGAGGCCACCGACTGGCTCGGCGGGCAGCTCACCGCCCAGGCCGTGCCGCCCGACGAGCATCCCTGGATCGAGGGCTCCGCCTGCCCGCCCGGCTACGCCGAGTTGCGCCGGCGGGTGCGCGACTACTACCGCCGCAACTACCCCCTCAGACCCGACGCCGCGCAGGACCCGCTCCTCGACCCGGGGCTCGGCGTCGTGAGCCGGATGTGCCACGAGCCGCGAGTGGCCGTCGCCGTCATCGAGGAGATGCTTGCTCCGTGGCGGTCCTCCGGTGCGATCACCGTCCTTACAGGCTATGAACCCGTAGCCGCGCACACCGACGGGGACCGCATCGAGGCGGTCACGCTGGCCGACCGGCACAACGGACGCGAGGTCACCGTCCATGCCGTGTACGTCGCCGACGCCACCGAGCTCGGCGACCTGCTGGAGCTGGCCGGCGTGGAGCACGTCATCGGCGCGGAAGGCCGCGACGAGACCGGGGAGCCGCACGCGCCCGAGACCGCTGACCCCCTCGACCAGCAGGCCGTGTCCTGGTGCTTCGCCCTGGACTACCGGCCCGGCGAGGAGCATGTGATCGAACGGCCCGCCTCCTACGACCACTGGCGCACCACCGTCGCCCCATTCTGGCCCGGCCCGCAACTCTCCTTCACCGACGTCGTCCCGATCACCCTTCAGCAGCGCACCTGGCCGCTGATGGGAGCCGACCGGGACGCCGGCGAGCACTTCGACCTGTGGCAGTTCCGTCGCATCCTGGCCCGTGAGAAGTTCGCGACCGGAGCCTTCGCCTCCGACCTCACCGTCGCCAACTGGCCGCAGATCGACTACTGGGAGGCGCCGCTGCTCGGCGTCGACACCGCGGCCCGGCAGGCGGCGCTCGTGGCCAGCCGGGAGTTGTCGCTGTCCTTCCTGCACTGGCTGCAGACCGAAGCCCCCCGCCCCGACGGCGGCACCGGCTGGCCGGGCCTGCGGCTGCGCCCCGACATCACCGGTACCGCGGACGGCCTGGCCAAGACTCCGTACATCCGCGAATCACGCCGTATCAAGGCCGAGTTCACCGTTCTCGAACAGCATGTGGGCGTCGAGGCCCGCCCGCCGGGTTCCGGGAGTGAGGTGTTCCACGACAGTGTGGGTCTCGGCAGCTACCGCATCGACCTGCACCCCAGCACCGGTGGCCGCACCTATATCGACATCGAGTCCTACCCCTTCCAGATCCCGCTGGGCGCCCTGATCCCCGTACGCGTCGACAACCTCCTGCCGGCCAACAAGAACATCGGCACCACGCACATCACCAACGGCTGTTACCGCCTGCATCCCGCGGAGTGGGCCATCGGCGAAGCCGTCGGGGCCCTCGCCGGCTTCTGCCTCGACAGAGCCCTGCCGCCCCGCAAGGTCCGTTCCGACCAGGCCCAACTGACCGACTATCAGCAATTGCTCAGCGACACCCTCGGCATCCGCCTGGCCTGGCCGGAGGAGATCCGCTCCCGACCGCACCACTACTGAGACCGCGCCGTTGCCGAGCACAGCTCCCGCGCTCCTGGACCCCTGACGGCCGGGGGCGCGGGCCCCATCCACACCCGAGAGGACCCCGCCATGAGCGGCCATGACCACGAGTCCCGAATCAAGGAACTCCTCGGCCGGATGACCGTCGACGAGAAACTCGGCCAGCTGCAACAGCTCGCCTGGGCCTGGGACACCGGCCCGGGCGGTGCCGACACCGAGGCGGCTGAGGCCGCCGCCCGCAAGGGCCTGCTCGGCTCGGTGCTCAACGTCGTCGGCGCCGAGGCCGGCAACGCCCTGCAGCGCATCGCCGTGGAGGAGTCACGCCTGGGCATCCCGCTGGTCTTCGGCCTGGACGTGATCCACGGATACCACACCACGTTCCCGATCCCCCTCGCCCAAGCCGCGGCTTTCGACCCGGCCGTGACGGAGACGGATGGCGAGGTTTCCGCACGCGAGGCCCGTTCCAACGGCATCCACTGGACGTTCTCCCCGATGATGGACGTCACCCACGAGCCGCGCTGGGGCCGGATCGCCGAGAGCATCGGCGAGGACCCGTATCTGACCACGTGCTACGCGGTGGCCAAGGTGCGCGGCTACCAGGGAGCCGACCTGACCGCGCCGGACCGGATCGCCGCCTGCGCCAAGCACTTCGTGGCCTACGGCGGTGCGGAAGGCGGCCGCGACTACAACACCGTCGACGTGTCCGAGCAGCGGCTGCGTAACCTCTATCTGCCCCCGTTCCGGGCCGCCGTCGACGCCGGCGCCGCAACCGTGATGGCCGCCTTCAACACCATCAACGGTGTCCCGGCACACGCCAACCCGCACACCCTGACCGGCATCCTCAAGGAGGCATGGGGCTTCGACGGCGTCGTGGTCAGCGACTGGACCGGCGTACAGGAGCTGATCGCGCACGGCAACGCGGCCGATGAGGCCGAGGCGGCGCGGCGGGCACTGACCGCCGGAGTGGACATGGAGATGGTGTCCACCACCTTCGTCGACCACGGCAGGGCGCTGCTCGCCTCCGGGGCGCTGAGCGCGGAGCGACTCGACGACGCCGTGGCCCGGGTGCTGCGTCTGAAGCTGCGGCTCGGCCTGTTCGAGCGGCCGTACGTCGAGGAGTCCGCGGCCCTCACCGCCCCGACCGCCGAGGCGCGGGCCGCGGCGCGCGAGGTCGCCGGGCGCTGCATGGTGCTGCTGAAGAACGACGACGGCGTCCTGCCCCTCGACGCGCCGACGCTCCGCTCGCTCGCGGTCGTCGGTCCCTTCGCCGACTCCGGTGACCTGCTGGGGACATGGGCCCTGCCCGGCGCCTGTGAGGCGGTCCCTGTCCTCCGCAGCCTGCGTGAGGCACTGCCGGACACCGACATCACCCACGCCCTCGGCGTGTCCCCGGAGGTTTCCGACACCTCCGGCGTCCCGGAGGCCGTGGCGGCTGCCGAGGCGGCCGACGCCGTCGTTGTGGTGGTGGGCGAACCGCCCGCGATCAGCGGGGAGGCCGCCGTGCGCAGCGAACTGGGCCTGCCCGGCGCCCAGGAGCAGCTGATCGGCGCGGTCGCCGCGACCGGCAAGCCCTGCGTGGTGGTGCTCGTCGGCGGACGCCCGCTCACGATCGGCGGCTGGGCGAACCAGGTGTCGGCGATCCTGATGGCCTGGCACCCGGGCATCGAGGCCGGCCCCGCCATCGCGGACGTTCTGACCGGGGCCGTTGTCCCGGGCGGCAAGCTGCCCGTGACTTTCCCACGGGCCGTCGGCCAGGTCCCGCTCTACTACAACCACGAGCGGACCGGCCGCCCGTACAACCCGGCCACACCCGACGTGAAATATGTATCGAAGTATCTCGACCTCGACCACGGCCCGGAGTTCGCCTTCGGCCACGGCCTGAGCTACACCACCTTCACGTTCGGTGACCCCCTGCTGAGCCGCGAGCGGATCGGGGCGCGGGAGCTGCGCGCGGGCGCGACGGTGGAGGTGACCGTCCGTGTCCGCAACACCGGCGACCGTGAGGGCGACGAAGTGGTCCAGCTCTACATCCAGGACCCCGCCGCGAGCATCACCCAGCCGGTCCGCCGACTGCGCGGCTTTCGCCGGATCCGGCTGGCGGCGGAGGAGGAGAGGGAGGTCCGCTTCACTCTGGGGGCCGACGACATCGGCTACTGGACCAACGACCCGGCCGGAGTGTTCACCGTGGAGCCGGGCGAGATCCACGTCCACACGGGCAACAGCTCGCAGACGCAGGCCCGTCGTACGCTCCTGATCACCTGACCACCGGCGCGGCGGCACGACGTGGGCCGGAACTCGGGAAGTCCACGGTCGGGATGCCGCGGTGTCCGGCCGGAAGGAGAACAGGCAGGCCGGCACCGGATCGATCGTCTCACCGCCGGACGGCGCAGCCGTCCGGCCGAAGGGAGTGATGCGCCCAGGAGATGTCCGCAGTTGCTCTTCGATACATGTCGCCTGACACCACGTCGGCTGCGCCGAGCGTGGTCCGTCGAGGCGTGCCTCGTCCACGAGTCGTCGACTGCGTGACCGTGCGTCGTCATCGCCACGCAGTGGGGAGAAGCATGAGAGCACGAATATTTGCGGCCGTAGTGGCCCAGGGAATGCTGGGTCTGTTGCTGGCGGGCGCCACCACGGGCACCGCGCACGCCGCCACCACCACGTACTACGTATCGCCGTTCGGCAATGACAGCAACAGCGGTCTGTCGCCGGATCAGGCGTGGAAGTCGATCGGGAAGGTCAACGGTTTCACGTTCCCGCAGGGGAGCGCCGTCTCGTTCCAGGGCCAGGAGTGGTTCTCCGGCTGCCTGCTCTTCGACGCCGACAATGTGCCCGCCTCGTCGGCGTCGACACCGTTCAAGGTGACCTCGTACGGCACCGGGCAGGCCACCATCCAGTCCAACTGCACGGGCAACTCCTCGGCGGCGGTCACCGCCGACAATGTGAGCGGCTTCCAGCTGAACAACATGAAGCTGGTCAACGGCGGAACGACCGCGGCCGGTGTGCTGCTGCAGAACCAGAAGTCGTCGACGGCGACGAAGGGCCTGGTGGTCGCCGACTCGGACATCTCCGGGTTCGCGACACCGAGCGGCAGCAGCAGCACCTTCGGCGGGCAGATCATGGTGCTCGGGTACGCGGTGAACGGGAACACCGGGCCCTTGGACGACGTGCAGATCCGCAACAACAAGCTGCACGGCTCCAGCGTGACCTCGACGGCCGGGCCCGGCATTTACGGCTGGGGCTCGGGGATCAACATCACCAACGTCAGGGTCGAGGGCAACACCGTCTACAACCTCGGCATGGCGGCCCAGAGCACGGGGGCCGCGCTGACCGCGAACGGCTGGAACGGCGCGGTCATCCAGCGCAACGTGGTCCACGACATCGGTGCCAACGTGACCTCGTGCGGCGGCGCCAGCGGCATCATGACGTACACGTCCAATGATGTGACGATCCGCCGCAACGAGGTGTACAACGTGCAGCCGGTTCCGGACTATACGGCCGGCTGCGACTGGGACGGGATCGACCTCGACGGGGGCACGACGAACTCGGTCGTGGAGTACAACTACACCCACCACAATGCGGGCAGTGGTCTGCTGGCCTACACCTCGACCGTGGGGTCGCGGGTGTGGGGGCCGAACACCTTCCGGTACAACATCTCGGAGAACGACGACTGGGCGAACGCGCAGGGCGGTCTGTTCAATGTGGTGCCGAATGCCCCGAAGAACGCGTTGTCGGTCTACGGCAACACCTTCTTCACGAACAAGGATCAGAGTACGAACAAGAAAACAGGCACCAGCGCGTGCTTCCTGTTCGGCTACACCACCGGGACCTGGGCCAGTGGTTCGCAGATCAAGGACAACATCTGCCACATGGCCAACAAGGGCGGTTTCGGCAAGACCGGACAGCTGTACTACAACCCGTACACCCAGACCGGCATGACGCTGTCGAACAACCTGTACTACGGGACGAGCACGGCCGGGTGGCGCTGGGGCGGTACGACCTACGGCGACTTCGCGGCGTGGAAGGCGGCGGGGCTGGAGTCCGCTGCGGTGTGGGGTGACCCGCTGTTCACCTCGCCCGGCGCCGGCGGTACCTGCTCGTGGTCGCCCACGTCCGGCACGGGACCGCAGCCGTGTCCGCAGGCCTACACGCTCAAGTCCGGTTCACCGGCGCTCGGAGCGGGAACGGCCGTGTCCGGCAACGGCGGCGTGGACTACTACGGGACGAGCATTCCCAGCGTCCCGAACATCGGGGCCGACGCCGGATAAGTCCTGACTGACCCCTCAAAGCGATCGGCACCGGTTCCCGGTCCGGCAGCGGCGGAAACCGGTGCCGATCGCGAGGCGCCCTCACCGGCTTCAACCACCCACCTTTCCGCGGCCGTTCACCGCCTGCTCCAGCCAGCGTGTCGTGACCGCGACCGCCGCGGCCTCGTGCTCGGGACCGTGGAAACCGTGAGTGGCACCGGAGAGCGGGTGGAACTCCCAGTGGCGGATGGTCTCGGCGGCCCGCCGGGCGATGTCGAAGGAGACATGACCGTCACGGTCGCCGTGCAGCACCAACGCGGGCGGACTGTGCGCGGCGTACCCCTCGATCGGCCGGTATCGGGGCATCTCGGCGAACAGCACCCGGCCCAGGGGGAAGGCGCCGTTGAGGACCAGGCAGCCGTCCTCCGCCAGTCGCGCCATCGCCGCGGGGCCGAAGTTGGCCACGCCCCACGGCAGTTCGGGCTCCAGAAAAGTCCGCCGTAGATCGAGCACCGGGTTCCACAGCACCAGTCCCGCCAGCCGCTTCCCGAGCCAGGGCATGGACAGCCCGGTCGCCACGGCGCCGAAGCTCGCCGCCACCACTGCCAGCGGCCCGGGGAACTCCTTCGCGGCGTACGCGGAGACCGCCTGCAGATCGAGCATCTCCCCGGCGATCGTGACGCCCTGGGGGGTACCGCCACTGGTTCCGTGTCCGCGGAAGCTGAACCGCACGGCGGTCAGCCCGCGCGCGGCCAGCCGGTCGGCGAGCCGGACGAACCCCCCGCCCTCGTCCAGGTCGGCGGAGATCCCGTGGACGAGGAGCACCGTGCCACGGGATCCGGCATCCGCGGCGGGGCGGTGCACGGCGGCCGCCAACTCGATGCCGTCCATCGACGCCACGCGCACCTCGTCCATCACCCGAACCCCTCCGCACAGGTCTTCGCCGTCGGGATCACGCTCAGGGCGCCCAGCGGTAGAGCAGCACCTTGTTGAAGAGGTCCTCCTCGACGTTGACCAGGTACTCCCCTGTGGAGCGCCGGACGGCGGAGATGCCGTACGGGATGTCGACCCACCCGGTCCGGTCGACGCCGCCGACATTGCTGCCGGGGAGCCAGTTGCCCACGGCGCTTCCGTCACTCGCCCTCCAGGCCCAGACCTGGCCGCGGGTCTGCACACCGACCGTGAAGATGTAGTCGCCCGCGAAGGCGAGGCTCACCGTCGTCACCGCCGGGGTCGCCGTGGTGTCCCAGGGGAGGAGCATTGTCCAGGTCGCCGTACGGTTTCCGGTGCTCCAACGGTCGTAGCGCGCCAGGACCTTGCCGGCCTCCTTCCAGTAGGCGTTGTCGAACAGCGCGGTGGGCGTGTACCCGGACATATACATGACGTCGGCGGCCACGTCGTAGTGCAGGCGGCGGACCGTGGTGAACGGCGCGGGCAGCGCGATCGTCTCCATGCTCGCGTAGTCGTACACCGGGTTGCCCTGGGGGTCGAAGCCCTGCAGGGGATAGCGGCGCAGGTTGCGGTCCCCGCCCTCCCAGATGTCGCCGTCGGTGTCGACGAACCAGACCCAGCAGTTGCCGGGGGAGTTGGTCCCGTTGCCGGGCTGAAGGTATTCACCGGCCTCGAACGCGCCGTTCCCGCTCATGTCGCGCCAGATCCATTGGCCCTGGGCCGGCTGGTAGGGCGGCCACGTGGGATCGTCCCCGGTCCAGTGCTGTTTGAAGATGGCCCCCGAGGGTTTGGCGATCTCGCCCTCGAACCGGTAGATGAGCAGGTGCGAGCAGTACATGCCGGTGACGTACATGTACAGGGAGCCGTTCAAGCGCCGCAGGAACGGGGACGCGGCGTGATGCTGGTGGCCCGTCAGGAACAGGCGGGCGTCCTGGGGGTACTTGACGGAGTCGAGCGAATAGCCGCGCCAGGCCACATCACGCCCTGGTGGCTTCGTGACGTCGATGCGGTAATGGCACTGTTTGGTGTAGACGTCCAGCCCGTCGGACTGCGGGTCGAAGTCCGCGCCGTCGACGAAGGCGCTGCCCTGGAGCTGCCAGACCAGGTTGCCCTGCGAGTCGAACTTGCGTATCCACGAACCGAACTCGCACATCGCGACGTAGACGTTGCCCGCCGCGTCGCCGCCGACGCCGACGATGCCGAAGAACTTGTCGGCGATGTTCCGGCCCGGCGTCCCCGCCCCGATACCGCCGGCGAGGCCCAGGCTCCGTGTCCGAGTCGGCGTTCCGGACAGGTTGCCGTACGTGTGCACCTGGCGCAGCGGGCCGTTGTCGCCGACCAGCAGGTCCCCGTGGACATCGATCGCCAGCGAGGTCGGAATCCAGTCGCTCGCCGGCCCGCTGATGGTTCCGGGCAGCGCGCTGCCGGTGCTGGAGAAGTGCAGGACGCGCGCCGGACGCGCGGAATCGACGTGCCAGAAGTGTCCGTCGTTGGTGTCACGGGTGATGTTCTCGACGACCCAGACGCCGCCGTCGGCGTCGATCGCCACCGCGCCCGGCTTGTTGACGCTCCAACTCCGCAGGAGCGATCCGGTGGTCGCGTCGAAGACCTTCACCTGGTTGGCCACCCGGTCGGTGGCCACCACCTGGGTCGCCGAAGCCGCCGCCGCGGCCGGCGGGCTGCCCACGTTGAACGTCAAGGACGTGGCGGTGCCGTTGAGGGCGAAGCGCGTCAGACCGTTGCCGACGCTGAGGTAGGCATAGGCTCCGTTGACCGCGACCGCGTCGCCGTTGGCCCCCCTGCAATTCCCTGTGAGGTGGCCGTCCTTGTAGATGCCGGCGTAGTTGCCGCCCTCGTCCCAGAAGCTGACGGTGTAGACCGTGCCGTCGCCGGCGACGGCGATGTTGAAGATGAAGTCCTGCACCCACTCGGTGGCGCCGGAGAACGTGTTCCCGGTCCAGGAGGTGACGACGTTCAGGGCGCTGACGTCCGATGAGACGGCGGGCGCCGCCGCGGCGAGGCGTCCCGGCATACCGCCGTTCGCCACCGCGCCGGCAGCGCTCTCGATGGAGAACGCACCGGCCAGTCCCGCGGCGATCGCGGCGTTCCTGCCGAGGACCAGCGCCTGGCGGCGGGTGACTCCGCCCGTGCGGGGTGAGGGGAGGTTCCGTTCCGACTTCCTGTCGCTCATGATCAGGAGATCCTTCGTTCGGCGAGCCTCTGCCAGTCGGCCAGACATGAAGTGACCGTTCACTTGACTGCATTGAAGCTAGAGCCGCCTGAGTGGTGCGTCAATCCATGTGACGCAGCTTTCGCCGGGAGACCGAGGGCCGTATGATCCGGTCTGTTTCACATGAACGGTCACTGATTGAAGGGCTTTTGAGTGTCCGATCGGCCCACTCTGCGTACCGTCGCGGCCAAGGCGGGTGTCTCGCACCAGACGGTCTCCCGGGTGGTGAACGGCGACCCCACGGTCACCGGCGGCATCCGCGACAAGGTGCTCTCCGCCATGCGCCTGCTCGACTACCGCCCGAGCGCGGGCGCGCGCGCCCTCGCGAGCGGGCGCACCGAGGTGGTCGGCGTGGTCCTTCCGCACAATCCCGGCTTCGCGTTCTCGAACGACCACCTGATCCGCCTGGTCGGGGGCGCGGACCAGGAACTGGCCGCCCGGGGCTACGGCCTGCTGCTGTCCACCCGGGAGGTGCCCGACGAAGCGGCCTCGGCCCATCGCCGTTTCACCCGGCGCCGCCAGGTCGACGGACTGCTCGTCGAGGCGGGCGTCGGTGGTGAGGCGCTGCCCGCCCTGCGGTCGGCGGGCTATCCCACGGTCGTGATCGGCTACACCGACGAAGACCTCCACTGCGTTCACCCCGACGACGAGGGCGGCGCCTACGCGGTCACCCAGCATCTGCTCGCCCTGGGGCACCGCAGGATCGGTGTCGTCAACGGCCCGCCGGAGAACCAACTCGCCATGGCCGCCCGGCTCCGGGGGCTGCGCCGCGCCTTCGCCGACGCGCGCCGCGCGTTTCCCGACGACCTGATGGAGCACGGCGACTTCACCGCGCCGTCCGGCTACGAGGCGGCCGGACGGCTGATGGCGCGGACCGACCCGCCCACCGCGATCTTCGCCTTCAACGACGGCATGGCGTTCGGCGCGATGCGCCGGCTGCGGGAGGACGGACGAGCTCTGCCGGCCGATGTCTCGGTCGCGGGCTTCGACGACACCGCGGCCGCGGAACTCGTCGATCCACCACTGACCAGCGTCAGCCTGCACAGCGTCGACGTGGGCCGGCGGGCCGCGCAGATCCTGCTCGACCTGCTGGACGGACGGCCTCCGGCGCGGCATGAGAACGTCGTACCCAGCACCCTGAGAGTCCGCGCGTCGACGGCGCCGCTCCACGCGGCCACATGACAGAGCGTCTGGAAAGGACCGGTCGAACCGATGGACCACGCCCACCGGAACCGCACCCCGTACTCCTACGTCGAGGACGTCTCACCCGGCCACGGCCGGGCACGGCCCCGCGCGTCCTTCAGCTCCGACGCACCGGCCCTGGAACTGGACGGCTCGTGGAGTTTCCGGCTGGCCGCCGGGCTCCACGACCTGACCCCGGGATTCGAGGACCCGGCGTTCGACGCGGATGCCTGGCCCCGCGTCACGGTGCCCTCGTGCTGGCAACTGGACGGCGCCCCGGAGCCCGCCCGATTCGGCGCTCCCGCCTACACGAACATCACCTATCCGATCCCCGTCGACCCGCCCCGGGTGCCCGACGAGAACCCGACGGGGGAGTACCGCCGGGAGTTCGAGGCAGAGGCGGGTTTCGCCGACGGGGGAACGGCGGTTCTCAGGTTCGAAGGCGTGGACTCCTGTTTCGCGGTCTGGCTCAACGGGGTGCTGCTGGGCGACGGCAAGGGCAGCCGGCTGCCGACCGAGTTCGACGTCACGGGCGTGCTGCGCCCCGGACGCAACGTGCTCGCGGTCCGGGTGCACCAGTGGTCCGCCGGAACCTATCTGGAGGACCAGGACATGTGGTGGCTCTCCGGGATCTTCCGATCGGTACGGCTGCTGGCCCGGGCCGCCGGGGGAATCGCGGACTTCTTCGTCCACGCCGACTACGACCACCGCTCGGGCCTGGGCACGCTGCGCGTCGACGTCGAGGGCGATGTCCGCCTCACCGTCCCGGAACTCGGCCTCGTCGACGCCGACCCGGCCGGACCCCATACCGTCCCCGTCACGCCCTGGAGCGATGAACAACCGCGGCTCTACCAGGGCGAACTGGCGACGGCGACGGAGCGGGTGCCGATCCGGATCGGCTTCCGCCGGATCGCGGTCGAGGACGGGGTACTCACCGGCAACGGCAGGCGCCTCCTGTTCCGCGGCGTCAATCGGCACGAATGGCATCCCCTTACCGGACGCACCCTGTCCCGCGAAACGATGCTCGCCGACGTGCTCCTGATGAAGCGTCACCACATCAACGCCGTCAGAACCAGCCACTATCCGCCGGACCCGGCGTTCCTCGACCTCTGCGACGAGTACGGGCTCTGGGTGATCGACGAATGCGATCTGGAGACGCACGGCTTCTCGAAGAACGCCTGGCGCGGCAACCCGAGCGACGACCCGGCGTGGCGTGCGGCACTGCTCGACCGGGCCGAGCGGATGGTCGAGCGGGACAAGAACCACCCCAGCGTCGTGATGTGGTCGCTGGGCAACGAGGCGGGCACCGGGGCGAACCTGGAGGCGATGGCCGGGTGGATACGCGACCGGGACCCGGACCGGCTCATCCACTACGAGGGCGACTGGGACAACTGCGCCTACACAGACGTCTATTCGGTGATGTACGCCGACTATCCGGTGGTGGCGGCGGTCGCCTTCGGACAGGAACCGCTGACCGGCGACCCGGCGAACGACGCACGGCGGCGCGCCATGCCGTTCCTGCTGTGCGAGTACGGGCACGCGATGGGCAACGGGCCCGGCGGGCTGCGCGAGTACCAGGAGATGTTCGAGGCGCATCCGCGGCTGGCCGGTGGTTTCGTCTGGGAGTGGATCGACCACGGCATCGCGCGGCGAGACGCCCAGGGCTCCCTGTACTACGCGTATGGCGGGGACTTCGGGGAGCCCGTCCACGACGGCAACTTCATTGCCGACGGACTGCTGTTCCCGGACCGTACGCCGTCACCCGGACTGCTGGAGTACGCGAAGATCATCGAGCCGGTCCGGATCGAGGCCGGGCAGGCGCATCGCGGCATGGTCGTCCGCAACCTGCACCACACCCGCGATACCGGCTATCTGCGCTGGATTTGGCTCCTGGAGGCGGACGGCGACCCGGTGGCCGAAGGCGAGTGGACCGTGCCGCTGATCGGGCCCGGCGCACAGCGGCGCGTCGACTGGCCGGACGCCCTGGCCAAGGCCATCGACACGGCAGGGCCCGGGGAGCGCTGGCTGTCCGTGCGCGCCGAACTCGCCCGGGACGAGCTCTGGGCCGACGCGGGACACACCGTCTCCTGGGCTCAGATCCGTCTCGACGCCGACAGCCCGGCACGGAATTCCCCGTCAGGCACCCCGTCAGGCACCCCGTCGGCAAAGGGCGGCCGCCCGGCCACGGCTCCACGCGGGAACGGCGACACGATCACCCTGGGCGCCGCGCGGTTCGACGCCGTCACCGGCATCCTGACCCGCCTCGGTGATCTGCCCGTCGACGGCCCCAGGGTCGATGTGTGGCGGGCCCCGATCGACAACGACCGGTTCTCGTCACTGCTCGCCGCATGGCGCCAGGCCGGCTTGGACCGCCTCCGGCACACGGTCCTGGACCTGGAGACCGACGGCGACGGGCTCACCGTACGAACCAGGATCTCCCCGGCGGGCTCCGACCTCGCCCTGCTCGCCGACTACCGATGGAGCGTCGACACCGGGAACCGGGTCTCGTTGACCGTCGACACCGCTCCGACCCGACCATGGCCCGTCCCCTTGCCCAGGCTCGGGGTGGCGATGAGTATCCCGGCCGAGTTCGACCGGGTCACCTGGTTCGGCCTCGGGCCCGGCGAGGCCTACCGGGACAGCGAGGCAGCGGTACGCGTGGGGCGGTACGAACGTGCCGTCGACGCGATGCAGACCCCGTACGTACGCCCGCAGGAGAACGGCAACCGCCGGCACGTCCGGTGGGCCCGCCTCACCCGTCCAGGCCCCTCCGGTGACGACGCGGGCGGCATGGAGATCACGGGCAGTCCCTGGTTCGACCTCACCGTGAAACCGTGGCCCACCGGCGTGTTGGAGGCGGCGGCCCACACCGTCGACCTCACGCCCGACGGCCGCGTCCACCTCAATATCGACCTCGAACACCACGGCCTCGGCAGCGGTTCGTGCGGGCATCCCGTCCAGCCACGGCACCACCTGGCCGCGGTCCCGGCGCGCTTCACGCTCGGATTCGGGCCCATCGGGGAGGAGGTCGGCGATGGCGTAGGGTGACCTGCGCGGCTCCGGTGGCTGTGTGGTTGCACAGCGACACGACGTGGGCAGCCTCTCAGCGCCGTGTCGCCGAGAGGAGCGTTCCCGTACATGACCACACCGAGGCCGAGTGCGGCCAGGCCACGGCGCCCGACGATGATCGACGTCGCACGCGAGGCCGACGTCAGCCTCAAAACGGTCTCGCGTGTGGTGAACGGCGTGACGACCGTTGATCCGGAACTGACCGAACGGGTACTGGCAGCGGTGGCGCGCCTGGGCTTCCGGCGCAACAACATGGCCCGGGACCTGCGCTCGCGCAGCACGTCGGCGACGGTCGGACTCCTCATCGAGGACCTGGCCAACCCGTTCTACGCGGGCATCGCCGCGGCGGCGGCGCAGTGCGCCCTGGAGCACGACACCCTGCTGATCACGGCCAGTTCGGAAGAGGACGCGGCCCGGGAACGCAGCCTGCTGCTGCGGATGTGCGAGCAACGGGTCGACGGGCTGCTGGTCGTTCCGGCCGGCAGCACCGCCGACCACGCCTATCTGCGCGCCGAGATAGAGCTGGGCACGCCGGCCGTGTTCCTCGACCGCCCGCCCACCAACCTGCGCGCCGACACCGTGCTCATCGACAACAGGGCGGGCGCGCGGGCCGCGATCGAGCACCTGGTCGCCCGCGGACACGAGCGGATCGGCGTCCTGTCGGACTGGCTCAGCATCCATCCCATGGCCGAGCGGCTCTCGGCCGCCGAGGACGCGCTCGAACGGGCCGAAGTCGCCTACCGGCCCGATCTGATCCGGTACGGACTGCACACCCTGCAAGACACCGAGGCGGCCGTCGAGAAGATGCTGGCGGCGCCGCAGCCGCCCACCGCGCTGTTCGCCCTCAACAACCGGATCACACTCGGTGCCCTCGGGGTGCTGAACCGCCTGCGGCAGGACGTGGCGGTGATCGGCTTCGACGACTTCGAGACCGCGGGTCTGATGGCGCGCCCGCTGACCGTCGTGTCGTACGACGCACCCGCCATCGGCAGGATCGGCGCGGAGTTGCTGTTCAAGCGGATAGCGGGGGACAGGTCGCGGCCCAGGACGGTCGTGCTCCCCACGACGCTCGTCGAGCGCGGTACCTCCGGCGGTCCGTCAGAAAGCTGATCCGCCCCGGCGAACGGTCGCGGTCATCAAGTTCGGCATGTGCGGTCATCGACGTGTGCCGCCGCTCTAGGCAACGTTGTCTCGACTGGTTATGGTTCAGAACCGGCCTTCACGGCGGGGGCGTGTTTGCGGACTGTGCGCCGGAGCGGTTCACAGCACCGGCAGTTGACGGCCTTTCCCTCACTGTGGACGCCCTGACCAGCGACAAGTGCCGCGCACCTCGACAGGAGAGCGGCTGCTGTCAAGGTCACACTCCAAGTGCGGTCACCGGATTCGGAATTGGAGTGTGCCGTAGACCTAGGCAACGTTGTCTCGGCTGGCTATGTTTCAGGCCCGAACCTCGGAGAGGAACGGTAATGGCGGACATCATGGATCTGGCGCGGTTGTGGGCCGACCATGACGCGCTTCATGTGCACGGTGTGGCGGTCAGCCTGCTGACGGAGGGGCCGCGCCCCGAAGTGGAGCACGACGAGGACGGTGCGGTGATCCGCCTGCGGGCCGGCACAACCGGGGCGACACTGCTCCGCCTGGATGTCCCGCTGGGCGACGCCGTCGGCTACTGGCATCCGGCGGCGGGCTGGGACCGCCACCTTGTCGCGGACTGGGCGAGCCGTTGGCGCGCTGTCGGCCTCGTCGACTCGGCGCCACTGGGCTGCCTGTACGACGCGGCGGGCGCGGCGCTGCTGGCGTTCTCGTCCGACCGGGTCGCGGCGACGACCCGGATGCGGTTCGGCGTGGCGGAGCCCTCGGCCCGATTCGGGGTCTGGCTGGCCATGGACCTGCTTCCGGGAGAGCACTGCCGTATCCGTGTTCAGGCGCCCGGCAGGCCCTTCGCCGACGCGGTGCGGACCCTGACCCGCCGGCTCTCGGCGGGCGACGAACTTCCGCTGCCCGACGCGGCCCGCACCCCGGCCTATTCGTCGTGGTACTCGCTGCACCGGGACGTGGACGCGGCGCGCGTCGAGGCCGAAGCCGCACTCGCGGCCGAGGCCGGGTGCGGGGTGCTGCTGCTGGACGACGGCTGGCAGCGGCACGCGGACGGCGCCGGCTACTCAGGCAGCGGCGACTGGAGTCCGGACCCGGCGAAGTTCCCCGACTTCGCCGCGCACGTCAGGACGGTACAGGGCCTGGGACTTCGCTATCTGGCCTGGATCGCGCCGCTGCTCCTCGGCGAGCGCACCGAGGCGTACCAGGCGATGAAAGACTTCGCCCCGCACGCCGTACCGCGCCTGTCGTGCCGCGTGCTGGACCCGCGTCACGCGGAGGCCCGGCGGTTCGTCGTGGAGTCCTGCGTCGATCTCGTACGCCGTTACGGCCTGGACGGACTGAAGATCGACTTCCTGGACTTCGCGATGGTCTATGCCGACGAGTCGGTCCATGCCGAGGAGGGGGGCGGCCGGGCCGGAACCGACATCGGCCTCGCCATGCGTGGACTCCTGACGGAACTGCGCGACCGGCTGCGCGAACTCCGCGGCGATGAACTGCTCATCGAGTTCCGGCAGCCGTACACGGGACCGGGCATGCTCAGCTTCGGCAACCTGCTGCGCGCCGGCGACTGTCCGGCCGACGCGACGGGCAACCGTGTGCGAACGCTCGACATCGGTGTCGCCGCGACGGCCGGGGCCGTCCACTCGGACATGCTCATGTGGGACCCCGGGGCCTCGGTGCGGGCGGCGGCCAGACAGCTCCACTCGGCCCTGTACGCGACGCCGCAGATCTCCGTCCGACTGGCGGAGCAGTCCGCCGAGCACCGCGCGATGACGACCTTCTGGCTCGGGTTCTGGCGCGACCACCGTGATGTCCTCACCAGGGGCGAGATCCGGGCGGGACGCCCCGACCAGCTCTACGGGACGGTGGTCGCGAGCTCCGCACAGCGGGCCGTGATCACCTTCTACGCCGAACACCGCCTCGCCGCGCTCGATCTCGAACGCTTCACCGAAGTCGCCCTGGTCAACTCCACCGCCGTCGACCACGTGACCCTGGACATCGGCGGCCGCGCCGTCGAGGTCGGGCTCGACTCCTCCGACGCCTGCGGCCGGCCCGCCGGTTCGTCCGTACGGACCCTGGCTCCCGGCCCGCACACCATCCCCGTTCCCCCCTCCGGCCTGTGCGTGCTCAGGCCGGTGCCACCCAAGCATTCCTCGCGCTGACGTTCTGGAGAGGTTCGCTCGTGTCAGACAGCCAAGATCGACGTCCTCGCACCGCCGCGGCATCGCCGGCTCCCGGTGAGATCTCCCGTCGCAACCTCGTGGGGCTGGGGGCGGCCACCGTCCTCGGTGTCACGGCGGCCGGCGCCCTGGCGCCGCGCGCCCAAGCCGCCGCCCTGGCCGGCACACAGACCTCCGGCGCCGCGGCGCCCGTGGTCGCCCTCGGTTTCTCCGACCCGACCGGGCTCTACCCGGTGACCGGTGACGACCCGGTCTCCCCCGACCTGCTGGTCACCTTCACCAGCCCCACCGCGCTCAGCGGGACCGTCGCGTGGTCCGTCTCGGCCCGGGGCGAGGAGCCCCTCGGCAGCGGAACCGAGCCGTTCACGGCGGCGGCGGGCATCCCGAGCACCCTCACCATCCCGCTCGGCTCGCTCGGCCCGGACCACTACGAGGTCACCGCGACCGTGACGGACGCGGCCGGAACGCGGCTGCTCACCGAGACCGTCGGGCTCGGCGTGATCCGTCCCGCGGTCGTGGGACGGCGTCCGGAGTCGGTGTTCGGCCTGGGCATCCGGCCGGAGTCCGCCCCGGCGATCACCAAGCGGATCGCGCAGCGCATGGGGGTGAAGTGGACCCGCGGCATCGACGCCGTCCAGCCGAACACCGTGTCCCCGGGGCCGGGCGTCTTCTGGCAGCAGCCGCAGATCGACGCGGCCCGGGCCGAGATCGCCGAATGGCACCGTCACGGCATCGAGACCCTCGGCGGCATCAACTACAACATGTCGTGGAACGTCCAGCCGGGGCCGAACGGCGAGCAGCTCAGACCGCACCAGAACCGGCCCAAGGACATGGCCGCGCACGTCGAGATGGTCTACCACGCGATCGCGCCGTTGCAGGACCTGGTCCCGAACTGGGAACTGTGGAACGAGCCGTGGGTCCACGGCTGGACCTGGAAGACCGGCGACGCCCAGGACTACCGCGACATGTGCAAACTGATCTGGGACCGCGTGAGGCCGGAGTACCCGGACGTCAACCTGATCGGCGGCGGCTCGGTCTCCTACAACCGTGACATCGTCTACGCCCAGGGCTCGAAGGACACCGGGTACATCGACGGTTCGGTGAACCACGCCTACGGCTATCCCGACGCGACCCAGTACGCGATGGCCAAGACACAGATGAAGATGGACCGGCTCTGGTCGCGGACGAACGGGCGCGCCGGTCAGTGGCAGACCGAGCTGGGCACCGCGACCCAGTACAACTTCGCCGATCTGCCGCCCGACGAGGCGAACTACGGTGTGGCCCGGACGCTGGCTCCGACCTACCTGCTGCACATGCTCGCCGGCGCCGAGGAGGACTCGCCCATCCGGATCTTCTGGTTCTCCCTGTCCTACGACAAGGGGTACTCCGGCGCCGAGTTCAACATCTACGACGCGAGGACCAGGACTCCGCTGCCCGCGGTCGTCGCCTACGCCACCATGACAAGCCTGCTCGAAGACTCCGAGATGCGGGGCGAGCTGTATCCGGACGCGAAGTCGACCTGGGGCTTCCTCTTCCGCGGGGCGGACGGCAAGGGCAGGGCCGCCGTCTACGCGGACCAGCTCTACGACGGGACCGACGAACACCAGGACGCGGGCTACACCGGCACCATCACCCTGGACGACGCCCTCGGCATCCGTGCCTACGACTACCTCGGACGCCGGCTCACGGACGGCACGAAGCGCCAGGTCACCTTGGCCCTCAAGCCGTGGGAGGTCGTCTACTTCGACAGCGACCTGACACCGGAGGTGCTCCAGAAGGCCCTGACCCACGGCGCACACATCGATTACAGCACCCCGCTGCACATCAGCCCACTGTCCTTCGTGAAGCCGCTGGACTCGACGAGCACCATCGACATACGTGTGGAGAACGTGTCGCCGAAGGCGATGGACGCGCTGATCAGGATCACCCCGCCGGAAGGCTGGCAGGTGGCGTCGCAGGCACTCCCGATCAGCAGGCTGCGGCCCGGGGAGTCCCGCGTTGTCTCCTTCCCCGTGACGCGGTACCAGGTGAGCGCCGAAAACACGTACACCGTCGGGTACGACGTCACCGTGGAGCGCCGTCCGGGCCTGCACCAGACCGGGTCGGGGACCATCCAGGTCGCCTACGTCCCGTTCCGGCAGATCACCGTCGGCGCGAGCGCGAGCCAGTGGAACGACGTCATCCCGGTGACGATGACGAGTGTGTCCGCGGCCGGTGACACCAGGACCTACACGTTCCAAGCCGCCTGGGACGACCGCTTCCTGTACGTCAGGGCCCTGATCGAGGACGACCTCCAGGTGTCGAACCCGGCGTTCCCGCTCGACGAGTACCAGTTCGCGTTCAAGGCGGACAGCATCCAACTGGCCTTCGACGCGGTGGCCGACAAGACGGAGGACCTGCTGGCCGGCGATCCGCACTACGAGAAGTGTCTGAGGTCCGCCTCGCACCTGTACGTCGCGACCCTGGCCACCGGCGGTCAGTCCGAACTGCATCGGCAGTTGGCGCCGGGCACCAACTATCAGACCTACTATCCGACCAACGCCGTGCTTCCGACGCCGCTCGGTCTGCTGGACGCGACACCGGCCGACGGCTCCGAGGGCCGGGTGCTCGTGTCCCGGGACGACGGCGGCAAGCTGACCAGATATGAGATCGCGCTCGCCTGGACCCAACTCCCCGAACTGGCCGCGGCGGTGCGGGACGCCCGGCCCGGCAGTGTCACCCCGATGACCTTCGCCGTCCAGGTGCAGGATTCCGGAACGACCGGGCACGGAGCCACCTACTGGACGACGGAGTCGGCACCCCCGACGTCGGGCTGCTACAACTTCGCGCCGTTCTGGGGTACCGGTGCGCAGTTCACCGGCGGACGTGTCGACACCCGCTGGGGCATCGGGGCCTGAATTCCGCCCGCCCCCCGGGAGAACGCCCGTGTCGGCACGGAGCGCCGGCCTTGAGGACCAGGAGTCACACCCGTGAGCCACACCACCGACACGCCCACCGAACCGCCGTGGGCGCAGCCGTCAGGGGTCCGTATCACCGGAGTCCGGGCCATCCTCACCGCGCCGGCCGGGACGACGCTCGTCGTCGTCCGGGTCGACACGAACGAGCCCGGACTGTACGGATTCGGCTGCGCCACCTTCACCCAGCGCGCGGCGGCGGTCGCCACCGTCGTCGACGACTACCTGGCGCCGCAGCTGATCGGACGCGATCCGGCGGACATCACCGACATCGCGGCGACGCTGCATGTGAGCGGCTACTGGCGCTCGGGTCCGGTGCTCAACAACGCGCTGTCCGGGGTGGACATGGCGCTGTGGGACATCAAGGGGAAGCAGGCCGGTCTTCCGGTGTGGCAGCTCCTCGGCGGCCGGTGCCGCACCGCGGTGCCGCTGTACGCACACGCCGCGGGGCGGGACGCCGAGGAGGTCGCCGACGAGGTGAGGGACCTGATGTCCCAGGGCTACCGGCATGTGCGCTGCCAGGTCGCCGTCCCCGGCGCCGGCACCTACGGAGCACCCGCCGCCGCGGCCCCTGGCAGTGCCCGCCCGCCCCTGACCCCGAACGCCTGGGACCCCGCGGCGTACCGGCGCACCCTGCGGGGGCTCTTCGAGCATCTGCGCCGCGAGGTGGGCGCGGAGGTCGAGTTGATTCACGACCTCCATGAGCGTGTCCACCCCACCGACGCCGTCCGTATCGCGAGGGACATGGAGCCGTACGACCTGTTCTATCTGGAGGACCCGGTCGCGCCGGAGGACATCGAGTGGCTCAGGACCATTCGCAGCCACTCCGTGACGCCGATCGCGATCGGCGAGCTGTTCACCAACCCCGCGGAGTACCGTCCGGTCCTCCAGGAGCGCCTGTGCGACTTCATCCGCGTCCACATCTCCGCCATCGGCGGAATCACCCCGGCCTGGCGGCTCGCGGGTGCCTGTGAACTGTTCGGCGTGCGGACCGCGTGGCACGGGCCCGGCGATGTCTCGCCGGTCGGCCACGCCGCCAACCTCGCCCTGGACCTGGCCAGTCCGAACTTCGGTATCCAGGAGCAGCACCAGTTCGGGCCCGCCGTACGAGAGGTGTTCCCCGGCTGTCCCGAGATCCGCGACGGCCATCTGTGGCCGAGCTTCGAGCCCGGGCTCGGCGTCGACTTCGACGAGCGCCTGGCCTTGACCTACCCGCCCGGGCGCACTGCCCCCGGTCATGCGTGGAAGCCGCCGCGACGAGCGGACGGTGCACTCCAGCGCCCGTGACCGACCACCTGAAGGAGTCAGACGCATGAGAACCCGCACCCCCGTCGCGATACTCGTCGCGACGGCCGCCCTGGCCACCGTCCTGGGCGGTTGTTCCCCCTCTTCCTCCGACGCCGGCGCGGGATCGGGGCAGAAGGTCACGCTGACCGTCGCGGAGTGGACGAACCCCGGCGCCGTCGAGTTCACCAAGGAGCTCAACGCCAAGTTCGAGAAGGCGCACCCCGGGGTCACCGTCACATTGCAGACGGCGCCGACCGCCAACGCCGCCTGGCAGCAGCTGTGGAACAGCATGCTGCAGTCCAAGTCGGTGGACGTCCTCGCCCAGTTCGCCCCGACCCAGCAGGGCTTCGCTCCCGACTACACCAACCTCAAGCCCGGCGGTTCGAGCGCGCTGGTCGCCTCCGGGCAGCTGACCGACCTCAAGGACCAGCCGTTCATGAAGAAGTACGACCCGGAGGTCCAGGCCGCCGCGGTCGGCTACCAGGGCGGCGTCTACGGCGTCATGGCGGCCCAGTACGTCGGGGCCGGTGGGCTCTGGTACAAGAAGGACCTGCTCGCGAAGCACGGTCTGTCCGTTCCCACCACCTACCAGGAATTCCTGGACGCCTGCGAGAAGCTCAAGAAGGCCGGGATCACACCGATCTTCGTGTCCGCGAAGGACGGTATGCACGGGGGCGTGTGGCAGGGCATCGCCAACCAGATGATCATGAAGGGGCGTCAGCCCTCGGAGTCCGTCAAGGTGTCCGAGGACCGGGCCACGGCCTTCTGGAAGGGCACCCAGTCCTGGACCGACCCGGTCTACCGGGAGATCTCGGAGCGGCACACGAAGATCATGGAGTACATCGAGCCCAACGCCTCGGGTGTGTCGCAGCAGACCGCCCCGGGTGTCTGGGCCACGCAGGCGGACAACTACCCGTTCCTGCTCGACGGCTCCTGGGACGGGCTGACCATCCAGCAGGCCAACCCGAAGCTCAACCTCGGGTTCTTCACGCTGCCGGGTACCGATGATCCGGCGGCCAACCGCGTCGCGTTCAAACCGGACCTCACCTGGGTGGTGCCGGCCAGCTCGCGCCACAAGGACCTGGCGATGGAGTGGCTCGCGATGTTCTCCGAGCCCGGCAACTACAAGAAGTGGCTGGAGAAGACCGGCTCCCTCTCCACTCAGACGGCGGTGCGGAACACCGAACTGCCCTGGATGGACTGGCTGAACACCCACATGGGTGATGCCTTCCCGCAGCTGTCCGACCCGTGGACCCCGGCAGGGGCGCCCATCGACGCGAAGGGCCCCGACCTGTACAAGATGACGCCGATCGGCGGCGACAGCATCGACACCATCCTGTCCCGTTCGGCATCGGCCTACCGCAAGTCGGTCGGCAGGTAACGAGCGCGCTCTCGGAAAGGAGGCTCGGCGTGGCACGCTGTCCCTTCGGAACCCAACGGACGCGGCGGTTCATCCCCTGGGCCAGCATCGCGATCCCGGGAGCCGGGTGGCTGCTGTTCGGGCTCTACCCGTCGCTCGCCACCATCGGATACTCGTTCACCAGGTACTCCGGGCTGCCGGGCACGCCGCTGAACTTCTGCGGGCTGTGCAACTACTCGGCGGCCTTCACCTCCCTGTCGTCGGTGGTCGGGGACGCGGTGCGGGTCACCCTGGTCTATGTGGTCGGCGCGACCGTGCTGCAGACCGCGGCCGGCCTGGGGCTCGCTCTGCTGCTGAACCGGCCCGGACGGTCGTACGCCGTCTACCGAGCGGTGATCTTCATGCCGCAGATCTTCTCGGTCGCGGTCGTCGGCGCGATCTTCGCGCTCATGTTCGACCCCTACTCGGGCCCGGTGCAGAAGGTCGTGAACGGCCTGTTCGGCGCCACGTCCGCGTTCCTCGGATCGAGTTCGCTGGCGCTGCCCCTGGTGATCCTTGTGAACGTCTGGATGTTCTCCGGCTACACGATGCTCATCTATATCGCCGGGCTGCGGAACATCCCGCCGTCGGTCTACGAGGCGGCGGCCATGGACGGCGCGGGACGCCTTCGGGTGTTCCGGCACGTGACCTGGCCCCTGCTGGCCCCGGCGACCACGGTGACCGTGTTCCTGACGGCGATGGGGACGCTCGGCGAGTACGCGCTGCTCATGGTCCTCACCGGCGGCAACTTCGGCACCAAGACCCTGGGCCTCTACATGTACCAGTCGGCGTTCGGCGGCGACAGCCAACTCGGGTACGGGTCCATGCTCGCGATGCTGCAGTTCTTCCTGACCGTCGTGATCGGCGGCGGCCTCCTGTTCACCCTGCGCCGACGGGAGATCTCGCTGTGAAGGCACCTTCCCCCGTCCTGGAGCGGACCGATCGGGGCATCGCCCGCGGCAGCCGGCCGTGGGCGAAGGCGCCCACGCCGTCCACGAAGCCGGCCAAGGCCATCACGACGAACGTGCTCTGCTTCGCGATCGCCGCCGTACTGTTCGCCCTGCCGCTGGTGTACATGCTGCTGCAGGCGTTCAAGACGTACACCGGGTTTCTCCAGAACCCCACCGGGATGCCGGACCCCTGGACCGTGGAGAGCTTCTCGACGGCGTGGCGCCAGGGCGACTTCGGCCGTCAGATGATCAACAGCCTGGTGTACGCGGTCATCCCCGATACGATCACCCTGATCCTCGGGGTCTTCCTGGCGTTCCCCATCTCACGCGGCTACTTCAAGCGCTCCAACGCGCTGTACACGTTCTTCATCTTCTCCGGGTTCCTGCCGGGCGGCCTCATCCCACTGTTCATCGAGGCCCGAACACTCCACCTGTACAACAGCATGGCCGGATACCTGATCCTGACAAGCCTGTCCGGCGCGGGGTTCTTCTTCTTCGTCGGCTACATCAAGGGCATCCCGCGCGAGATCGACGAGGCCGCCGCGCTGGACGGCTGTGGCTATGTCCGGTTCATCTTCACGATCATCATGCCGCAGATGAAGCCGGCCCTGGCCACCTTCGCCGTCTTCGGATTCGTCCACGCCTGGAACAACCTCATCCTGCCGCTGGTCATGCTGTCCGACGCGGCGCTGTGGCCGGTCACCCGCGGGCTGTACTCGTTCTTCGGCGAGTACACGCAGAACTGGCCGCTCATCGCCGCCGGCACGTTCATCGTGGCCGCGCCCATCCTGCTGCTGTTCGTCCTGCTCCAGCGCCACCTTGTCGAAGGCGTCGCCGGCGGCGCGGCGTTCGGCGCGCAGGGCGTCACCGCCGCTCCGACCGGAGTCGCCAAAACCGGGCAGGGGGAAGGCTCGTGACGGCCACCGTCACCCGATGGCCGGCGGACGGCGACCGGGTACGGTTCCGGCTCGCCGATCCGCTCGGCCATCCGGAGTTCGCCTGGCCCCGGACGCTGCTGCACTACCCGGTCCGCTGGGCCGTCCCCTCGGTCCGCGCCGAGCGGCTTCGGCTGATCGACGAGACGGGGGAGCCGGTGCCGTTCCAGCTCTCCCGGGTGAGCGAGGAAGACGGGCTCCTCACCTCCGCCGTCGTGTGCTTCTTCGGCGAGCTGGCCTCCGGCGCGGCGCACGAATACTGTCTGTGCGCCGACGCATCCCTGCCGGCCGCCGACGTTCCGCGGCCGGTCCGGATCACCGAGGACGGCGGCACCGTCATCGTGGACAGCGGAGCACTCGGCGTACGGCTGCCCTCCTCGGGCCGGTTCGCCGACGGCGTCGTACCGGGGCCCGTACTGCAACTGAACCGCGGTCAGGGCTGGATGGGAACCTCCACACTGCGCTGCGGAGACGAACGACTCGAACACCTGGAAACACACCTGGTCGAAGCCGGGCCGCTCTTCACGACCCATGAGATCCGCTACCGCTTCGCGAGCGGAGCCGGCTACACGGTGAGCGTCCGCTGCCTTCAGGGCTGCGACTTCTTCGAGGTGTCCGAGGAGATGACCTCGCTCGACTCCGCGACGACAACATGGGAACTGAGCTGGGACGGGGTCACGCCGAGCCACCGGAACTCGTCGACCTGGCCGCTGTCGCAGTCACCCGCCGACCATGCCGACCCCGGATCACCGGAAGGCTACCACTGGCTCGGCATCGACGAACCGATCGTCCTCGGCGACAGCGGTGAGGACCCGTCGTTCTCCGGACCCGGCGGGAAGGAGCGCCCGGACGTCGACTTCGCGTTCACCGTCGGTCCGTACGCCCCGAGCTACGCGTGGAACGTCCGGCCCCACGCGACGTTCTGGGACGCGGCGGGAGGTGACGCGATGGGCGTGTTCGTCCGCGACCACGCCCAGTGGGACGACGGCACGTACGCGTCCTGGGCCTCCGCGGACATCCTCCAACTCCGCTTCCGGTACGACGGCGTCCTGCGCTGGACCTGGCCCCTGCGCTCAGGGACCCGGCAGACCGCGATCGCGTTCTACCACCACCAGCGCGATCTGGACGTACTCCGTGACCAGTCGCTCACCACCTACCCGTCCACCTATGTGCGGTCCCTCCACCACTGGCAGGGCACGCTCAGCCTGGACCGCGTCAAGGACTGGAACCTGACGTACTCGGGCCGGCGACCCGCACAGCTGTGCCAGGAAGGCGAGTTCGGCACGCCCGAGGAGTTCACCGAGGCGCTGCTCACCGGCTCCGACGGCCCGCGTCTCATCGCCCACGGTGTGAACGAACTCCCCGGATACCTCAACATCGGTCAGCGCCCGCTCTACGACCGGCTGCTCGACGGCTACGACCGCTTCGCCGACCGGCTCGCCGCCAACGACCGTCAGCGGGTCGACGCGCTGCTGCTGCTGACCGCCTACGTCTCGGCGGGCGAGGAGATCGGCCCGCTACGGCGCATGCTCGGCGGCCATCCGAACTTCCTGGCCGACGGCAAGGCGGCACTGGCCTGCCTCGCCTGGCTCTTCCCCGACCACGAGGCGGCACCGCAGTGGCTCGACCGGTTCGAGAAATTCGTCGAGCTGGCCGGCGTCTTCCACACGCGGCCGGAGCTGCCGACGCGCCGGTCCCGGGCCGGCCGCTGGACGGAGAGCCTGGCCACCTATGTCTGGGCCTTCCTCCGCCCGGTCACCCAGGGAAACCACCTCGGGCAGCTCACCGACGGCCGCAACCGCCTCGCCACACCGGAGTTCGCGGCGGTCGGCGACTGGCTGGTGAACGCCCTGACCGCACCGGTCGAGATCAGCGCGACCGGCGAGACGCGGCGGCTGCATCCCGCGCAGGGGGCCCACGCGTTCTGGCCACGGCGCCCACCCGTCGAGATGCGGCTCCTCGGCGAAGCCCTGCGGCGCTACCGCCCGCTCGTCGCCGAACATCTGCTGTGGGGGAGCGACGCCTCGGCCCACCGGCTCGACAGCCCGCACGGCGCGCCCGACCCATGGCGCGTCATGGTGCGGTCCACCGGCAACCAGGGCACCAACCCACGCCTGAAGAGCTCGAAATACACCGGATACGGCATCACACTGCGCACACACGTCGACCAGCCCGACGAGATCGCGGTCTTCCTCCAACAGGTGGACCGGGGGCCCAACTACCGCTGGGGAATCGCCGACGACAACGGTTCCGGGCACCTCTACTACTACGCCGGAGGGCACTCCTACAGCGGCCACGGACCGGAGGACGCAGGCGACCGCAGGGCCCCGGACGCGACCTTCGTCAGCTCGTGCGCGATCTGGACGGACGGCGCCTACCACGCGATCGGCCAGAACACGCTCGACCGGCCCTTCTACGACCTGGGGTGCTCGCAGTACGCCGAGATCACATCCGATCCGGACGGTCCGGTCGGCGGCCGCTATCTCAGCCGCAGCGTCCTGCTCGTCGGCGGCGACTACCTCGTCACGTACGACTCGTTCGCGGCGAACCAGCGCATGGTGTGGACGTGGTCGGCGCTGACCGAGGCCACCGGCCACGACGCCAACAGCTTCCACCACCTCGCCGAGCGAATGCCGTTCATCCATGTGGTCCGCGGGGTGCGCACGGACGGCACCCTCGACGGCGCCTTCGCCACCGAGGTCTCCCACGGCGTACGCCTGGAGGGGAGAGCCGATGGCGGCACCGGCAACACCCTGGCCGTCGTGAGCCACCGCGACGACCTCACCATCGACCCCGAGCGCGTGACGCCCTGGGGCGCCCGGATCCGGACCCCGCACAGCCTCGACTACGTGTTCCGCCACGAGGCGGCGACGCACTACCAGCCGAAGACGATCGAGTTCGCCGAGAACGGGCTGCGCTTCTCCGGAACGGCCGGGACGATCCGGCTCCTCGACGACGGCTCGCGGCAGCTGACGCTCTTCCACGGAAGCGCCGTGGGTACCTCGGATCTCCTCGTGACCACCGACGACGAGGATCTCGGTATCAGCCTGTGCTACCGGGGCTCCGCCGAGAGCCAGGGCACGTACGACGCGCCGTCCGACAGCTCGGTGAGCCTGCACATCCTCGCGGGCCTCGACGGCCTCGGTACGGCGGTCGGCTTCTACATCGACGGCGAGAGGGCGCGGCCGCTCTCCGTGTCACGGGACGCGATCACCGTGGCGCTGCCCCGAGGCCATCACCGCTGGGAACTGACGGGACGACAGCCGGAGCCGGCGCCCTCTCAGGTCGTCGGGACCGAGACCGGCGGCGACGGCGCGCTCGTGCACTTCACCATGGTGGCCGCCGCGCAGTGCTATCTGGTGCAGCTCAGCTCCGACGGTGGGACCACATGGACACCGGCCGCGGAGGTGGAACAGAGCCCCTGCCGTCTGACCGGCCTCGCCGACGGGGAGAAGTACCACGTCCGCGTCGTCGCCCGGAACTCCGGTCGGCAGGCCGCTCCCGGCGCCGACTACCCGGTCTACGCCGAGTGTCGAGCGCCCGATCCGCCTGACGGTCTCACACTGCGGCTCGGCCCCGGCGCGGTCACCGCGACCTGGGGCGAGGTGCTGGGCGCCGGCCGATACCGGCTCTACCGGCGCCGCAAGGGCGACAGCGCGTACCGTGAGGTCTTCGCCGGGCTCGGGTTCCGCCACACCGACGACGCGCCCGGAGTCGTCCCCGGATGCGACGATCCGGACCAGGACCCAGCGGAGGTGACCGTGTACGAATACGCCGTCGCGGCCGAGAACGGCAACGGTGTCGGCCCGAAGTCGGCGGCCGTGGACACCGACCCGCGCAGTCCGCGGCACTGGTATCCACCGACGGACCTGGTCTTCCGCCGACAGCACACCTACAACCAGCCGCCTTATGTGCCCGCCTCCGCGGCCCCGCGGCCTTATACCGGCCAGGTCCCGCCCCCGGCGCTGCCGGCGATCGCCCACCCGGCGGGGGAGGCGTCATGACCCGGCAGCGGATTCTTGTCACCGGAGCCGCCGGCCGCATGGGCCGGGAACTGCGCCCGCGCCTGGCCCGGGAGGGCAGGACCCTGCGGCTGCTGGACCTCGCGGAGATCGAATCGGCCGGTCCGAACGAGGACGTGGAGATCGTCCGAGCGTCCTTCACCGACCCGGACGCGATCGACGCGGCGTGCCGGGACGTCGAAGCGGTGCTCCACCTGGGCGGACTGTCCGGAGAAGCACCGTGGGAGCAGATCGCCGACATCAACATCGACGGGACCCGGCGGGTGCTCGAAGCCGCACGCCGACAGGGCGTCCCCCGTGTGACGCTCGCGTCGAGCATCCACGCCGCGGGGTTTCACACGCGCGAGGACGTCGTCGACGGTGTCCTGCCCGCTGACACGCCGACTCGACCGGACACCTACTACGGCGTCGGGAAAGCCGCGATCGAGGCGCTGGGCAGTCTCTACCACTCCCGGTTCGGCATCGACGTCTCCTGCCTGCGGATCGGCGCGTTCCGGCCGGTCCCGCTCACCCCGGAGGACCTGGCCGCCTGGTTGTCGCCGGGCGACGCCGCCAGGCTGGTCGAAGCCTGTCTGCGTGCCGAACCCGCCGGCTTCCGCGTGCTGTGGGGTATCTCCGGCAACGCCCGCCGGTGGTGGTCCCTGGCGGAGGCGGAGGCGATCGGGTACCGCCCCGAGGACGACGCGGAACACCACGCGGCATCGATCCTCGGCTCCGGGGCCTTCGGACCAACGGCCTTCGATCCCGCGGAGCCTCGCAACTTCCGGGTCGGCGCCCACTTCTGCACGATGCCGCTCGGCTGACGGGGTGGCGGCTGACGGGGAGCGGACCGGTCACACCGTAGGCCAGGGCGGGCAACGTTGTCTCTGCCCACGGACCGGATCGGCCGGCATCAACGGTGGCGCTAGGGCCTGTCTTCAAAGTCCCGCCTGCCTGGCGACGCCCGGCACGCACGCTCGCGGCGTTGTCGGGATCACCCCAGTACGTCCAGTACTGGGGCGACCCTCCGCCTTGCGATCGCCGCTCGGCATCCGAAGGAGGA
>NZ_JOEI01000038.1 GCF_000718095.1 Streptomyces scopuliridis RB72
TGTCCGGACGTAAAGCGTCGCAGCTCGCGCGAAGCGCGGTGAGGAAAGCAGTCCGGACACGCACCTCCGGAGGCCCCGGCACCCGGCACCAGACACCGCACCCCGCACCCCCGCCGGACGGCGCACCGCACCCGCACCCCCGCCGGACGGCGCACCGCACCCCGAACCCCGCCGGACGGCGCACCGCACCCCGCACCCCCGCCGGACGGCGCACCCGTACCCCCGCCGGACGGCGCACCGTCCCTCCGGGAAGTTTGGTCGCGGGCCGCCCACGGTTCACAGCCTTCTGCTGTGATTCCCTGCGTCAGCTAACGACACAGGAGGCGCTTGTGAACCTGCTCGTCAACGGTGACGCCGAGCGTGGGCCCGGAGGGAGCGTCGAGCCCGTAACGGTTGTCGACGGATGGGTCGTACGGGAAGGCGCGCCCGCGCTCGTCGGGTATGACGTCGGGAACGGCTACCCCACCCCCGCCGACCCGGGCCCCGCCCCCGCGCGCCGTGGTAGCCGGTTCTTCTCCGGGGGGAACAGCCCCCGCACCGCGCTCGTCCAGGACGTCGCGCTGCCCGTCGCCGGGACGGTCGGCCGCGCCGCCGTGGATGCCGGGCGCGTGCGGTACGCCGTGTCCGGGTGGCTCGGCGGGTACGCCACGCAGGAGGACGGCGCCAGGCTGTCGGTCGAGTTCCGCGACGGCAGGGGCACACCCGTCGCGCTGTCCGTGCTCGGCCCGGTCACCGCGGCCGAACGGGGCGGCCGTACCGCGCTGGTCGAGCGGACCGCCGAGGCCGCCGTGCCGCCCGGCGCGCGCTCCGCGCGGGTGCTGCTCGTCTTCACCCGGGCCGGCTCCGGGGTCTCCAACGACGGTTACGCCGACGCGATATCGCTGACTCTGACGGCTTCGGGGGGACGGGCATGAAACTGAACCGACGCGATCTGCTCAAGGCGGCCGGGGCCGCCGGAGCGCTCAACGTGGTCTGGCCGCTGAGCGCCGGGCTCTCGCCCGCGCGGGCCCGCGAGGCCGCCGAGGCGCTCGGCTCGACGTACGACGCCGCGCCGTTCACGCTCGGCGTCGCCTCGGGCGATCCGGGGCCCACGAGCGTCGTGCTGTGGACACGCCTCGCGCCGGAGCCGTTCGCCGAGCCCGGCGAGCAGCCGCTGGCGGAGGTCGTCGAGGTGCGCTGGGTCGTGGCCGAGGACCGGGCGCTGCGCCGGGTCGTGGCCCGGGGCACGGCGCCCGCGTCCGCGACGCTCGGGCACAGCGTGCACGTACCGGTCCATGGCCTGCGACCCGGCCGCGAGTACTGGTACGCGTTCACCGCGCTGGGCCGTACGAGCAGGCTCGGCAGGACCAGGACCGCGCCCTCGGGACACGTGCGGAGCGTCCGCTTCGCCTCGGCCAACTGCCAGAACTACCCGCAGGGTTACTACGCGGCGCTGCGCGGGATCGCCCGCGAGCGGCTGGACTTCGTCATCCATCTCGGCGACTACATCTACGAGTACGGGCCCGAGGGCGGCGATGTCGTCCGCGACAACAACGGCCCGATGATCTACACGCTCGCCGACTACCGCAAGCGCCACGCGCTCTACAAGGGCGATCCCTCGCTGCGCGAGGCCCACGCCGCCCACCCGTGGTTCCTGACCTGGGACGACCACGAGGTCGCCAACGACTACAGCGGTACGGGCGGCGGCGCGCCGTTCCTCCAGCGCCGGGCCGCCGCCTACCAGGCGTGGTACGAGCATCTGCCGCACCGCGACGCCGGTGACTCCGCCCTGCCCGACCCGGACATCCACCGGGTACGCCGCTGGGGCGATCTGCTGGAGCTGGCCGTGCTGGATCTGCGGCAGTACCGCTCCGCGCAGAACCTCCCGGACGGCACGATCCTCGGCGCCGGCCAGAAGGCATGGCTCAAGCGGACCGTCGACCGCGCCCCCGACTCCTGGCACATCTGGGCCAACTCGATCATGCTCAGCCAGCTGCGCGGCTCGCCCGGCGGTCGGTACATGTTCACCGACCAGTGGGACGGCTTCCTCGCCGAGCGCAAGGAGGTGCTCGAACATGTCCGTACGAGCGGTCTTGAGGACCTCGTCGTCCTCACGGGGGACTGGCACTCGGCGTTCGTCGACGACATCAGGCCGGACTACGACAACACCGAATCGCCCGTCATCGGTACGGAGTTCACGGCGCACTCGGTGACCTCCAGCGCGTACGACCCGGGGTGGAACGCGACCAACGGCCCGCTCATGGGCCGGGCCAATCCGCACCTCCAGTACTTCGAGGGGAACCGTTACGGCTACGACGTGTACGAGGTGACACCGGAGCGCTTCACCACCCATATGCGGGTGATCGAGGACCGCCGGGATCCGGCCTCGCCCGTCTCGACGCTGACCACCTTCCATGTGGACCGGGGGACGGCGGGCGCGTACGAGGACCCGGCGACGAGGAACTCGCCCGCGCAGTACCGCAGGGACTGATCCGGGGCGCGGGACGCGTGTCACACGCGCGTACGGTTCCTCCGCGTCCCGCGTCCGCCCTATCGTCAAGGTCATGTTCGCCGCCTACGCAGCCCGTATTGACCGCGACCACCCCCTCGACGGCCTTGAGCTGGGCGAACGCCCGGCGCCCGAGGCGCGCCCCGGCTGGACCACCGTCACGGTGAAGGCCGCCTCGCTCAACCACCACGATCTGTGGTCGCTGCGCGGGGTCGGCCTGCCCGAGGGCAAGCTGCCGATGATCCTCGGCTGTGACGCCGCCGGTCTCGACCCGGACGGCAACGAGGTCGTCGTGCACTCCGTGATCGGCGGGGGCGACCACGGCGCCGAGCCCCGGTCGATCCTCACCGAGCACTACCAGGGCACGTTCGCCGAGCAGGTCACCGTGCCGGCCGGGAACGTACTGCCCAAGCCGCCGGAGCTCACGTTCGAACAGGCCGCCTGTCTGCCGACCGCCTGGCTGACCGCGTACCGCATGCTGTTCACCAACGCCGGTGTACGGCCCGGGGATTCGGTCCTGGTCCAGGGCGCGGGCGGCGGGGTCGCCACGGCGGCCATTGTCCTCGGCAGCGCAGCGGGACTACGGGTGTACGCGACCAGCCGCGACGAGGCCAAGCGGGCGCGCGCGGTCGAACTGGGCGCGCAGGAGGCGTACGAGCCGGGCGCGCGGCTGCCGCACCGGGTGGACGCCGTCATCGAGACGGTGGGCGCCGCGACGTGGTCGCACTCCATCAAGTGCCTCCGGCGCGGCGGCACGCTGGTGATCTCGGGCGCGACGAGCGGCGACCGCCCGGCCCACGCCGAGCTGACCCGGATCTTCTTCCTCGAACTGAGGGTCATCGGCTCGACGATGGGGTCGAGGGACGAGCTGGAGGACCTGCTCGCCTTCTGCGCGGTGAAGGGCGTACGGCCGGTGATCGACGAGGTGCTGCCGCTGGAGCGGGCGCGGGAGGGCTTCGAGCGGATGGCGGCGGGCGAGCTGTTCGGCAAGGTCGTACTGACCCCCTGACGCCGTCAACCTTTGTTGACAACGCCTCCCATGTCAACGTACGTTGACGTCATGACCGAAGCAACGGATCTCGCCGAACGGGCGGGTGACCGCGACCCCCGGGTCGGGCTGAGGGCGGTCGCCGCGCTGCGGCGGCTGTTGGAGCAGCTCGAAGCGGTACAGGTGCGCAGCGCCCGCAACCAGGGCTGGTCGTGGCAGGAGATCGCGGACGAGCTGGGCGTCAGCCGGCAGGCCGCGCACAAGAAGCACGGGAGGCAGTGATGTTCGAACGGTTCACCCAGGGCGCCCGCGGTGTGGTCGCCGGCGCCGTCAGGCACTCCGAGCGCAAGGGCGCGGACACGGTCACTGACGAGCACCTGCTGCTGGCGCTCCTCGACCAGCAGGGCACCCGCGCGTCCTTCGCGCTGACCGCGCTCGGTATCACCGACCGGCGGGAGTCCCTGGAAGACGCGTTCGCCCAGGCGCGCAGGCGGGGCGGACTGACGAAGGCGGACGCGGACGCGCTGGCCGGGATCGGGATCGACGTGGGGGAGATCGTCTCGAAGGTCGAGGAGGCCCACGGGGAAGGCGCGATGCAGGTCGGCAAGAGGCTGCGGCGATGGTGGTCGGGGCACCGGGGCTTCACTCCGGCGGCGAAGGCCACGCTGGAGAAGTCACTGCGGATCGCACTGGGCCGCGGCGACCGCCACATCGGCGACGAACACCTCCTGCTCGCGCTGACGGCCCGGCCGGGGCTGGTGTCGGAGGTCCTGGCGGACCACGGAGCGACGTACGCGACGGTGGAACGCGCGATGTTCGGCGGCGGCCTGTCGCAGGCGAGCTGACGACAACGTCGCTTGTGCGGGCGGTGAAGGGGGGCGCGCAGGGGTCGTGTCCGGGACACTGAAGCGTGATGTGTGGCGCACGACCGCCCGTCTTCTGACTGTGGGCAGCTGCGCGCCGTACGGGGGTCCGGGGGTGTCCCCCCGGGAAAGCACAGCATGCCGTCCCGGGCGCGAGCCCCGAAGCGCACCCCGGCGACAACCCGCACTCGACCACCGGCCCCGGCCGCAACGCACCCCGGTCAACGCCCCCCGCCGGAGGCGCACCGCACTCGACCACCGGCCCCGGCCGCAACGCACCCCGGTCAACGCCCCCCGCCGGAGGCGCACCGCACCCGACCACCGGCCCCCGCCGAAACGCACCCCGGACACCGCCCCGTCACTCGTTGCGCGCGCGCAACACCTCTCCAATTCGCGTCGCCGCCGCGGACAAGTGCCGCCTCGCCTCCGTCAGTTGCGCCTCCGTCACTCCGTTGTCCCGCGCCGCGTCGCGGATGTCGTCGCGGAAGCGGTCCAGCAGACGGTCCAGGTCGCGTGCCGGGTCGCCCGTTCGGGGGGTGTCCTCCGCCCAGGCCGGGTCGGGCTCCGTCTGTGGGGCGGGTGGCGGTTTGCGGGTGGACCAGGCCGTGCCCGCCAGGCCGCTCAGCTGGTCGGCCAGTTCGGACATGCCTTCGCGTACGCCGGTCGGCCAGTCGCCCCGTACGAAGTGGTCCTGGACCTGGTCCTGGACCTGCTTCGCGATGCGCTGCACCGTCTCGCGGGTCTGCTGCGCGTCCTCGCGGGCCCGGCGGGACTCGTCCTTCGCCCGGCGCGCCTGCTCCTTCCACTCCTGCTTCGCGCGCTTGAGCTCCTCCTTGGCCGCGCGCCAGGAGTCGTTGTCCCCGAAGGCCGACTCCCAGTCCGTCCGCGCGCCGGTCTTGCGGCTCTCGCCCTTGCGGGTCTCGGAGGCCGCCGCGCGCATCTCGCTGCGCAGCTGGCCCGCCGCGCCCCGTACGTCGTCACGTATCTCCGCGGCCAGCTCGGCCACGGACTCGCGGATCTCCAGCTCCAGGTCGGCCAGCTCGCCGCCGCGTCCGGCCAGTTCGGCGCGGCCCGCGTCGGTGATCGAGTAGACCTTGCGGCCGCCCTCGGTGGCATGCGTGACGAGGCCCTCGGCCTCCAGCTTGGCCAGCCGCGGGTAGACCGTGCCGGCGGACGGCGCGTACAGGCCCTGGAAGCGTTCCTCCAGGAGGCGGATCACTTCGTAGCCGTGGCGCGGCGCCTCGTCGAGGAGCTTGAGCAGATAGAGGCGGAGTCGGCCGTGGGCGAAGACCGGAGGCATGGTCAGAGCTCCTTCGTGTCGGACGGCACCGTGCCGGCCGGGGAGGGGGCGGGGGAGTCGTACGGGTCGTCCTCCGCCGGCGGCCTTCTGAGCAGCGCGATCGAGCCGGACACCGTGGTCGCCTTGAGCGTGCCCGTGCCCGCCCCCAGCGTGCCGGTGATCTTGTGCGCGCCCCACTGGCCGCTGACCCGCAGATCGTCGAACGCGTTGGAGACGGCGCCGCTCGCCGTGTTCACCTCGACCCGCGCGTCCGTGGGGTGCGGCAGCCGGATCGCGATCTCGCCCGAGACCGTGGTCAGCTTGATGTCGGTGGGCTCGCCCGCCGGGTCGAGGTCGACGACCATGTCGCCGCTGACCGAGTCGGCCCGTACGGACGATCCCGCGCCCTCGATGACCGTCAGATCCCCCGAGACGGACTGGAAGCGGAGGCCGCCGGTCACCGCCTGGGCCTCCACATTGCCGGAGACCGTGTTGGCGCGTACCTGGCCGGACAGGCCCACGAGCGCGGTGTCGCCGCTGACGCCCCGGACGTCCGTACGTCCCCGTACCCCCGAGACCACGGCCCCCGCGCCGACCACGCCGACCTCGACCTCCGTCCCGGCGGGGACCGCGACGGAGACGACCGCGCTGCGGTGCCTTCGCTTGCCGTCCAGCCACTTGAGGAAGTCCTTCCAGGGCAGGTCCTCGTAGGCGACCGTGAGCGTGGAACCGCTTCTGGTCACGATCAGCGGCGGGCCCTCGATCGCGGAGATCTCCAGATGGGCGCCGCCCTGTTCGTTCAGTACGGCCTCGTCCATGCCGACGACGTTCACGGTCCCGTTGACCACCCGGACATTGAGCGCGGTCACCGGGTCGTCGAAGGTGAGCTTTCTCGGCTCGGCGACTTCCCACGTCGACTCTGCCATGGTGCTGACCTCCTGAGGCCCCGGCGGAACGCAACATATCGCGTCTCTTGATGAACACGATATATCGCGGTTAACGGAAGTCAAGGCCGGGTGGCCGAACCCGCCGGGCGCAACTGTGGCCACCCGGCGGTCACGGTGCCCATATCAGGGCAAAGTGCCCTAGCGTAAGGCTATGAACGCGACTTCCGTGGGGGCTCTGCTGCTCTGCCGGGCCGAGCCGGCGGTGGTACGGCCCGCTGCCCATCTGCTCCGCGAACGGCTGCTGCTCGCCCCGGCGGGCGAGGGCTGGACCGTGCTGGTCCCCGAGGGCAAGCCCTGGCTGCACGGCGACCACCCGGTCGACCGGGTGGTCGTCAGCTGGGCCACCGCGCTCGCCGTCGGCTCCAACTGGCCGGTTCTCGCCCTGTGGTGGGACGCGGGCCGGGCCGGCTACACCCTGGCGGCCGGCTTCCGGCGCACCGTCGGCTATGTCTGGCTTGAGGACGGCACGCCCGCCGGGGAGGACGAGGCGATGCGTACGTTCGCGGCCCGCCTCGGCCTCGATCCCGTACTGGATCTCCAGGCCCTGGAGCCGCTGACCCGCCAGGACCCGGAGGCCGACTCCCGGGGCAGGCTCCGCGAGCTGGCCGCGTTCCTCACCCGTACCGGCCTCGTGCTTCCGGCCGGTCTCACCCCGGGCGAGCCGGCCGACCGGCTGCGCGAGGTCGCGCGCATCCAGCCGGGCGCCGAGCAGCTCGAATGGGCGGGCTGGCGCGACACCGTACGGGCCGAGCTGGATGTGGTGGAGGACGGGCCGCTCGGCCCCTGGCTGCGCGGCCCCAAGGCCCGGCTGCTCGCCGCCGCCCAACTCACGACGGGCGTGCCGCTGGTCCTCTGGGCGGCCCGCCGCCGGAGCGCCGGCTGGGCCTTCGCGGGCGCGCTGCTCGTCACGCACGGCGTGCTGGGACTCGCGTACGACCGGTTCCGCGCCCAGGAATGAGGCCGGGGTCGTGCGGGGCCGGGTATAGGGCCGCCGTACGGGCTATTCGTCGTCCTCGTCCTCGTCGTCCAGCCGCGCCAGCCATGTCGCGAGACGTTCGACCGGGACCTCGAAATCGGGATTGAGGTCGACGAACGTACGCAGCTGTTCGGCCAGCCACTCGAAAGTGACCTCCTCCTCGCCGCGCCGTTTCTCCAGTTCCTCGATCCCACGGTCGGTGAAGTACATGGAATCAGCCTAATGCCTGGTGAGAGGGGTGGGAGGACCGGGAGCGAGGTCCCCGCCGCCGCCGAGAACCATCCGGGTGCGCGCCGCCGTCCTTTCCCGTGACCCTCGCGCAGGCTCTCTACTGCCGTTAACCTGCGGGGAATTGGGGGAACGGGGGAAGTCATGGGTGATGACGAGGCCAATGTCACGCGCATCGAAATGCCGGACGGCACGCCCGTATGGGCCCGGATCTCCGGGGCCGAGGAACTGCGCCGCCCTTCCGGGGGGCTGACGTACGCGGACACCGGATTCGCCGACCAGGTGCAGGCGCGGGTGGAGAGTCTGCAATCCGTCGTGACGAGCGTCGCGCGGTCTCTTGCCGGGCCTCTACGCGCGGTGCGTCCCGACGAGGTGAGTGTCGAGTTCGGCATCGAACTCACGGCCAAGTCCGGCAAGATCGTCGGACTGCTCGCGGACGGTGAGGCCAAGGGGGGCATCAAAGTCACCCTCACCTGGAACGACGGCGGTCCGCCCGCCGATCTCGCCGCGCCGCGCCCGCTGGTACCGCCGCAGACCGCGCCACCGCCACGGCCCGCCGAGCCGCCTGCCGTCCCGCCCGCTGCCCCGCCCGCCGTCCCGCCTGCCAGTGGCACGCCCGCCGGTGGCACGCCCGACGCATCCCCCGGCGCACCGGCGCATCCCGACGGGGACACACCCCCGGCCGGGAGCGGAGCATGATCGACGGGCCCGGCCGGGGCATGCCCGGAGCCTTCGGCGACGGCGGACTCGCCCTCCGCGACCTCGTCATGGCCGCCACTGTGCGCATCCATGGCCCGGAGGGCGGGTATGACCCTGATGGGCCAAGCGGAAGCTTCCTGGGGAGCGGCTTCTTCATCGCCCCGAGCTGGGTTCTCACATGTGCGCATGTGGCGTTGCAGGGGGAGGGGCGGGACGTGACCGTGGTCTTCGAAACCGGTCCCCGAAGCGGCGAGACGGCGGTCGCGGGGGCCGTCGTGGCGGCGCTTCCCGAGGCGCCCCCGGGCGGTGCCGGCCCCGGCGCGGGGTGGCCGGCGCCCGATCTCGCGCTCGTCCGGCTCAGCAGGCCCGTCGACCACGCCTGTGTGTACGTCAGCGAGCGGCCCGCGAAGTTCTTCGGCGGCGAGCAGGTGCTCTACTCGGGCTGGACCGAGGTGGGCGGCCGGCTCAAGCGGCTCAGCGGGCAGTGCGCCGTACAGGGCACGGTCGGCGGCTGGGCCGACTCCGACGAGCAGATGCGGCTCGGCGGGGATGTGCTGCCGCCCGGTGTCTCCGGCGGGCCCGCCGTCGATCTGCACCGCGGCGAAGTGGTCGGGGTGCTGAAGTCGCAGCTCCTCGGCGCCATGGGCGGGACGTCCATCGCCGTCGACCGGCTGCGTTCACTGCCGGTGCCCGCCGCCATGGCCGGGGCCGAGTCGGACGACGACTACCAGGCGGTGTTCCACGCCCATGACCGCTACCACGCCGACCGGCACATCAGCCGGGTGGGCACGGGCCGTACGTGGACCGATGTGCAGAGCTCCCTCGCCACTGGCGCCGCCACCGGCGCCGACCGCGTGCTGACGCCGCAGCAGCGCGTCATGCTGCTCGGCAGGCTCGCCGAGCTGCCGCCGCCGGTCTCCACCCACAGCCTGCTCGATCTGCTCTTCCGGCTGCCCAATGTGCACTCCGTGGACCGCTATCCGGCGCCGCGCAGCTGGCGGGACGGGCTCGGCGCGCTCTACGAGACCCGCGGCGGGGAGGCCGCGCTCGAACTCGTCCTGCGCTACTGCATGAGCGTCATCTCCGCCGAGCGCCCCTATGTCACGCACACCACCGCGGCGGCCGAGGAAGCGCTCTGGGGCTGGGTGAAGCTGATCGCCGACGAGCGGCTCTCGCGGGAGTTCCGCAACGAGATCACCCGGCTGTGGTCGGCCGGACGCCACCGTACGGACCGCGAACAGCGGCGCGCGTCCCCCGCCTACGGGGAGCGGCCCCGGGAGGGCGAGCGCCCCTTCGTCCTGCTGGAGCTGGAGCCGCGCGGCTGGGAGCGGGACAGCTACGACTGGCGGGTCGGGGTCGCCCGGCACAGCGGCGAGGTGGTGCCGGTCGCCGAGGACAGCCGCGGCACCCCCGGCCACTCCCTGCGCACGCGCCTCACCGCCGCGCTGACCGAGGCGTTCCGCCGCTGCGACGAGCCGGACAGCCCCGCCATGCTCCAGGTCGCCGTCGTACAGGCCCTGCTCGGCCTTGAGGTGGACTGCTGGCAGCTGTCGCCCGACGAGCCACCCCTCGGGGTCACGCGTCCGGTGGTCGTGCGCTGTTCGGACCAGGAGCCACCGCTCTCGGAGGACGAGGCCCGCGAGCGCAGGGCGCGCTGGAACCGTACGTGGAGCGCGGCGATGCAGGCCGAGATCATCGACTGCGAGGACGGATTGCGGGTACCCGTTCCGACGGAGGAGGCACTGCGCTCTCTGGCGTACGAGACCGTGCCCGTGCTCTGCCGCTACGGCGACCGGCCCGACGGGGAGACCGCCGCCGGCCTGGCGCGGGTGGTGGGCGGCGGCTTCCATGTCGCCCTGCTGCGACGCGGCATGGACCGTCCCGACGTGGTCTGCGCGGACTTCCACCGGGGCGCGGTGGCCACGGTCGCGGAGGCGGGCACCGCCGACCGGCTGCCGTGGAAGATCCAGGAATTGAGACAGGGAGTGCGCGCGGGCCGTACGGAGATGTACTGGTCGGACGGCGTCGCGCTCTTCTACGACGATCCGCACCACCCGCTGCCCGGTTCCGGCCAGTTGCTGGAGGCGCCGTGAACCGCCCCGGCCATCGGCCTCTTACGGGGTCGGCGGCGGATCGCTACCGTGTGGCACGTTCGGCGGTTGCTGCCCCTGGCGGACGAGTGATGACGAGGAACACGCAATGAGTGAACCGAGCGAGTGGCTCATCTACCGAGGGGCCGGCGAGCCGCACGGAGGCATCACGCAACTGCCTCCGCCGCCTCCCTGGCGGGACTTCGCGGGCCGCGGCGACAACTCCCCGGAGGGCGCGGGCGGTACGGGCGACGGCAGGGACGGCGACGGCTCGGCCGACCGGCGGCTCGGCGGCTACCGGCACGAGGCGGAGCTGCACCGGCCGGGCGCCGAGGAGCTCGAAATGATCAACGCGGCCCTCTACTTGAGGCGTCCGCTGCTGGTCACGGGAAGCCCCGGCGCGGGCAAGAGCACCCTGGCCCACTCCGTCGCGCACGAACTGGGGCTCGGCAGGGTGCTGCGCTGGCCCATCGTCAGCAGGTCCGCCCTCCAGGACGGGCTGTACCACTACGACGCGATCGCCCGGCTCCAGGACGTGCAGCTGGCCGCGCACAGCGCGGCGGGTCCGGACGGCGCGGACGGTACGGACCGCCAGGACCCGTCGGCGGACATCGGCAGCTATATCCGGCTCGGCCCGCTGGGCACCGCGCTGCTGCCCTCGGAGCAGCCCCGCGTACTGCTCATCGATGAACTGGACAAGAGCGACATCGATCTCCCGAACGACCTCCTCAATGTGCTGGAGGAAGGGGAGTTCGGCATTCCGGAGCTGGAGCGGATCGCCGACCGGCTGCCCGACGGCGAGGCCGAGGTCCTCACCGACGACGGCAAGAAGGTGAAGATCAAGGGCGGCCGGGTGCAGTGCCGGGCCTTCCCGTTCGTCGTCCTCACCAGCAACGGCGAACGCGACTTCCCGGCGCCCCTGATGCGCCGCTGTATCCATCTGGAGCTGGGCCGCCCCGACCACCAGCGGCTCGCCACGTTCGTCCGGGCGCACCTCGGCGACGAGGCAGCGCGCGCCGGCGACGATCTGATCAGCCACTTCCTGGAGCGCTCGCGCAGCGAACTCATCTCCACCGACCAGCTGCTGAACGCCATCTATCTCACCGACGCCGCCGCCCCGGCGGGCCGGGACCGCCTCGCCGACCTGCTCATCCAGCGACTCGACCGGCCGAGGTGATGCGCTGATGGCGGGCGGTACGGCGGACCCTACGACGGACGGTCCGGCCGGCGGGCGGGCGCCGTACGACGGCGCTCTGCTGACCGCGCTCGTCGCCCGGCTGCGTGAGGCCGGTCTCGACCCCGACGCCGAACAGCTCTGTGACGCCCTCTGGCTGGCCGAGCAGACCGGCCGCGGCCGGACGCGGCAGGGACCCGGTGAGGACGGCGAGGAGGCGGCGGGCAGTGGTGAGCGGCCGGCCGTCATCGGTACGGCCGCCGGCGCGCCGGCGGTCCTCACCGATCCCGTCCAGGAGACCGAACCGGAGGACGGGCCGGAGCCGCGACCGGCCCCCGGCGAGGAGGACGACCGCCGGATCTCGCTCTATCCCGTACCGAGCCATGGCGTACCGCGCACGAGGTACGGGCGCGGCGCCACCGCGCTCACCCTCGGGGTGCCCGCCGCCCCCGCGCTGCCCGCCCCCCTCGAACTCCAGCGCGCGTTACGGCCACTTCAGCGCTACCGGCCCGCCGCCCCGCCGTTGCGCCGTACCCTTGACGAAGTGGCGACAGTGGAACTGAGCGCCCGGGCCGGCGGGCTGATCATCCCGGTATTCCGCGGGGTTTCGCGGGCGGACGCACTGCTCCAGTTCGTCATGGACGCCTCGTCGTCGATGCGCGTCTGGGAGCGGCTCTTCGCCGAACTCCAGCAGATATTCGGCCAGCTGGGCGCCTTCCGCGATGTGCAGGTGCGCTATCTGCACCAAGGGCCCGACGGCGCGCCCGCCGTCAGCAGAAGCCCCGACCCGGCCGCCGCGCCGCTCAGCTCCGCCGACCGGCTGAGCGACCCGACCGGACGCCGCGTCACCGTCGTCGTCAGCGACTGCGCGGGCCCGCTCTGGCACAGCGGACGCGCCCACCGGCTGCTGCACCAGCTCGCCCGCCAGGCGCCCACCGCCGTACTGCAACCGCTGCCGCAGCGCATGTGGAACCGCACCCGGCTGCCCGTCACCTACGGAGTGCTGTCCCGGGGCGAGGGGCTGGGCGGTGCGGCCGTGCTGAAGGTCGGCGGCGACGGCGCCACGGCGCCCGCCGCGCGGCCGGGAGCCCTCGCGATCCCCGTACTGCCCCCGGTCGCGGGCGCGCTCGACGCCTGGGCGCGGCTGCTGTCGGGCACCGGCGCGGGCCGGATCTCCGGCGCGGTCGGCTGGGTGCGCGCCGATCACCCCGCGGCGCCCGCGCCGCGCCACGGCGACCGGATGTCCTCGCTCCAGCTGGTCAGCCGGTTCCGCTCGGCCGCCTCGCCGGCCGCCGGGCAACTGGCCGTCTATCTCGCCGCCGCCCCGCTCTATCTGCCGGTGATGCAGCTGGTGCAGCGCACGATGCTGCCCGACTCGGGCCCGTCCGAACTGGCCGAGGTGCTGCTCAGCGGGCTGCTCTCGCGGAGCAAGGGCGACGGCGCGGACGACGGGCAGTGGTACGAGTTCGCGCCGGGCGTCCAGGACGCGCTGCTCGGACCGCTGGGACGGGACGAGGCGCTGCTCGTACTGAAACACTGCTCGGAGTACATAGAGCAGAGATTCGGCAGGGGCGGCCCCAACTTCCCGGCGCTGGCCCTGGCCCAGCTGGGCGACGGCAGCCGCGGCCCGTACCTCCCGCGCGGCGGTCTCGACGAGGACGGCAGGTTCCGCGGCGAGGGCGAGTCGGAGATCGAGGGGGACGGCGAGAACGGCGACGCCGGGGAGAACGGCGGACCGGAGGGCGGCGCCCGGCGCGCCCCGGACCCCTTCGCCGAGGTCGCGGCCCGGGTGCTGGAGCGGTTCATGCCGCTGCCCGACCAGTTCGCGCCGTACGGCGGCGGTCAGGTCCTCGACCCGCCCACCAACGACGCGGTGGAGAGCGCCCGCGGGCTGCTGCGCCAGTTCGATTCGGACAGCATGGTGCAGTATCTGATCGACGCCGTACAACTGCTGCGCGGCGCCACCGAGCGCGAGGAGCCGGCGTCCGGCTCCGACCCCGAGCTGTGGGCGGAGTTCGCCCGCTGTCTGCTGCGGCTGTGGGAGGTCCAGGGCGGCGGCGGACTGCTGCGCGAGGCCGAGCGCGCCGCCGAGAAGGCCGCCGCGCACCCCCGGGCGGTACGTGAACGGGCCGTGCTCGCCAAGGTGTTGCACGCCGCGGCCGACGACCGGCGCCGGCGCGGTGACCGGCGCGGCGCCCTGGAGCTGCTGCGCCGCGCCGACCGCGAGTACACCGTCGCCTGCGCGGCGCCCGGACTGGAGCCCGGCGAGGCCCTGCGGCTCACCCTGGAGCGGGTGCGCGCCCTGGAGGCGCAGTGGAGGCTGGGCGGCGACAGCGCGCTGCTCCAGGGCGCGATCGGCATGCTGGAGGCGTTCGCCGACGTCTGGCCCGACCAGGAGAACCGGCCGCCCGGCCTGCCGCTGGCCCATGGACGGACGCTGCTGAGGCTGTCCGGCGCGACCAGCGATCTCGAACAGTCCCAGGTGTACGCGGGCCAGGCGGCGCGCTCGCTGCGCAGGGCGCTCGCCCCCGGCGGCCACACCGTCGGCACGCAGGCCCGGATCCTGCTCGATCTGGTGGACGCGCTGCTGCGGTCCGGCGACGGCCTGGACGAGGCGGGGACGCTCGTCGACCAGTCGCTGGTGACCGTACGGGACGAGCGGCTGCTCGCCTCGCTCAGGACCAGGGCCGGCCGGGTGCGGGGCGCCAGGTACGAACGCTCCGGTGACCCGGGCGATCTGGAGGAGGCCGCGGAGTACTTCGCCCGTGCCTCGCGCGGAATCCCCCGCGACTCCCGGGCCCACGCGGATCTGCTCGCCGAGTGGGGCAGGACCCTGCTGAGGCGCGCGGAACTGCCGGACGGCAGCCGGTACATCGGCGCGGCGGTACGGGTGCTGCGCGACTGCCGTACGGAAACGGTGCCCGGCATCCGGCAGGCCGACCGGCTGCTGATGCTGGGAAAGGCCCTGATGCTGCGCCACCGGCTGGGCGGCGACCGGGTGGATCTGCGGGAGGCCGAGCATCTCTTCGGGCTCGCGGCCCAGGAGGCGCGCGATCCGCTGACCGCCGCCCGCTGCTGGCTGGAACTGGGCCGCTCGCACTTCGACGCGCACCGGATCCTGCACCGGCCGGCCCGGCTCGACGAGGCGGCCGAGGCGTTCCGGGACGCGGCGGACTCGGCCAGGACCGCGGAAGCGGAGCTGGACAATCCGCAACAGCGGCTGGAAGCCGTGGCACTGCGCGCCGAGGCCAATCACTGGCGGGGAATGACGTACGAGGAGGCCGCAAGGCCCCGGGCCGCGCGCGAGGCGTACCGCGCGGCGCGTACGGAGTGGGGCAAGCTGCCGGACGGCGGCGGCGACCGGGCGCGGGCGACGCTGGACCGGCTGGCCGAACTGGAGCGGTGAGGACCGGGCGCGTACGGGGTACGGGAAGGGATACGACCGATACGACAGCACCGGCACGGCAACGGGGAGGCGTGATGGACGAGTTGGCACGGACGACGCGAACGGCGCACACGACGCACACGACGGACGCGGGCGCACCGGACGGTCCCGGCGGTCTGCCGGATCTGCTGGCGCTGGACCTGGAGGCGCTGCGTACGCTCGACCATCCGGTCCTCGCCGAGGTGGTGGCGGATCTGCGCGGCCGGGCCGAGCAGCCGCGCGAGATGCTGTGGGGCTTCACCAACGCGTTCTGACAAATCCTGATCCCGGCCCCGGCCCCGGCGCCGGGCCCCGCAAGGGTTTTCGGCCCGGGGCCCTTTTGAACAGGACAACCTGTCGCACCACGCGTTTGCCCGCCCGGTCATCCAGGGAACCAGGCTCGGTGTCCCATCGGCAGGGCGATCCCCGGCCGTCCCGGACGCCGTACCGCATCGGGGGTGTGGAGTGTCTCGACAGGCGATGCCGCGCGGGCCGACGCCCGTGGCGGCACCGGTGGTCCGAGGGGCGTCCGCCGCCGCCCCCGTACCCGACCCGGCCTCCGTCCCCGCCCACTCGCCCGTTCCCTTCGGGCAGTTCATCGTCAAGGTGCACGGCCGCTGCAACCTCGCCTGCCGCTACTGCTATCTGTACGAGGGCCCCGACCGCACCTGGCGCGACCGCCCGGCCGCCGCCGCGCCCGCCGTCCTGGACCGCGCGGCGTCCCGTATCGCCGAGCACGCCGCCACCCACGCGCTGCGGGACCTCTCGCTCGTCCTGCACGGCGGTGAGCCGCTGCTCGCGGGCGCCGGCCGGCTGGCCGCCTTCGCCGGGCTCGTATGCGAACGGGTACCGCCCGGCTGCGCCGTCCGCACCACCGTGCAGACCAACGCCACCCTGCTCACCGAGGACCGGATCGCCACCCTCGCCCGGCACGGGATACGCGTCGGCATCAGCCTCGACGGCGGTCTGGCCGCCCACAACACCCTGCGCGTCGACCACGCGGGCCGCCCCTCCTGGCCCGCCGCCGCGCGCGGCGCCCGGCTGCTCGCCGAGCACCACCCCGAGGCGTACGCGGGCATCCTCACGGTCGTCGACCCGCGCACCGACCCCGTCGAGGTGTACGCGTCGCTGCTGGCGCTGCGCCCGCCCGCCCTCGATCTGCTGCTCCCGCACGGCAATTGGTCCGCCCCGCCGCCCGGTCTGCCCGCCGCCGATCCCACGGATCTCGCCGATCCCACAGATCCCAGCCGCCCCGGCGGCCCCGGCGACTCCGGCCGCCCCGACCGGCCCACCCCGTACGGCGACTGGCTGAGCGCCGTCTTCGACCGCTGGTGGTCCGCCGGGCGCAGGGAGACCCGGATCCGGCTCTTCGAGGAGTGTCTCGCCCTGCTGCTCGGCCTGCCCGGGGCCACCGAGTCCCTGGGACTCGACCCCGTCAACGCCATCGTGATCGAGACGGACGGCGCCATCGAGCAGGTCGACTCCCTGAAGTCCGCCTACGACACGGCCGCCGCCACCGGACTCGACATCTTCCGGCACACCTTCGACGACGCCACCCGCCATCCCGCGATCGCCGCGCGCCAGTCGGGCGCCGCGTCCCTCGCCGCCGGGTGCCGCGCGTGTCCGCTGCTCACCGTCTGCGGCGGCGGCCACTACGCCCACCGCTACCGCGCGGGACACGGCTTCACCCACCCCTCCGTCTACTGCGCGGACCTCCAGCGGCTGATCCGCCATGCGGCGGCCAGGCTCACCGAAGCGACGACGCCCCGGTCGGCGAGCCCGGGAGGCCCCCGGTGAGCCCCGTCGTACCGGAGCCGCTGCTGCGTGAACTCGGCCGCACCGAGGGCGGATCCGAAGCCCTCGGGCTGCTCGTGCGCGATCAGCACACGCGCCGGCTCGTGCTGCTGCGGGCCCTGCTCGACGCGGCGTCCGCCGCCCCCGCCGCCGTCTGCCCGCCCGGCCGGCTCGACCGGCTGCGCCAGGACTGGGCGCTGCTGGAGACCGCCGAACGCGCCGACCGGGCCGCCGCGCGCTCCGTCCTGCTCCATCCGCTGGCGGGCCCCTGGGCGCAGCGCTGTCTGCGCGGCCTCACCGCCGCCGCGCCGACCCGCGAACTCGCCGCCGATCTGGCCCACTTCAGCGCCCTCGCGGCGGCGGCGGCGATCCGCGCCGGGCTGTCCTTCGAGGCGCGCCTCACCGCCCCCGACGGACTGCTCGTCCTGCCCACACTGGGCGCGCTGCGCACCGGCCCGGGGGTGCGCACGGTGGTCGGTATCGCCCAGGCCGAAGGGAAGGTGACGCTCCGTCAGGAGGGCGCCGGAGCCGTCACCGTACGACTCGGCGACGACGGCACACACTCCGACGACCCACGCTGGCTGCCCGTGCTCACGCTCCCCGCCGTACTGCCCGGCACCGCGCCCGTACCGCTGGACGACCTCGATCCGTACCGCACCGCCGGCAGCGGGCTCCAGCGGTTCGGGCTCTCCTCCGTCGCCGGCCTCGACGAAAGCGAACGCGCGGCCTGGCGGGAGCTGTGGGCCGGGGTGGCGCCCATGCTCCGGATCGGCGGCGCCCACCGCACCGCCGAGACGGCGGCCCTGCTGCGCTGTCTGGTCCCGCTCTCCCCGCCGCCCGGCTCCACCTCCGGGGTCCTCACCGCCACCGGCTCCCCGTCCACCCGCGAGGGCGCGGCGCAGTGCAGCGGGACCCGGCGCGAGGCGTTCGGCGCGATCCTCAGCAGCAGGCCCGCCACCGCCGCCCACTTCGCGTCGACCCTCGTCCACGAACTCCAGCACACCAAACTCGCGGCGCTCGCCGCCCTCACCCCACTGCACCACGAGGACGCGACACCACGGCACTTCGCGCCCTGGCGCCCCGACGCCAGGCCCTTCGACGGACTCCTCCAGGGCGCCTACTCGCATATCGCGCTCGCCGACTACTGGCAGCGCTGCGCCCTGGGTACGGACCGCCCCTCCGCCCGCGATCTGGCCTGGGCCGAGCACGCCCGCTGCCAGCAGCAGGTCGGCGCGGTCCTGCCGGTGCTGGCGGCCTCCGGCGCGCTGACCCCGGCGGGCCGCGTGCTCGTCAACGAGATGATCTCCATGTACCACCGTCTTGCCGACGCACCCCCACCGCCCGGACATCTCGCCCGAGCGGTGGCGTATGTACGCACCGCACGCATGATCTGGCGCCAAAGGAACGCAAGTTAATGCGGCGCGCACCTGGATGGATTCCGCGGGCACAGGGGTATGTTAAAAGGGCGTATGACGAAGCAGGGAGACGGTCGAATGCCCGGAGCGCGTAAGTCAGTTGGAGCAACCGGGACGCAGGCTGTCACCATCAGTTTCGCCGGTTTCAACCGAGCCTGGGCGGCCTGGATCGGGGACCGGCTCCAGCGCCGCGGGCTCTCGGTCGTCTACCAGCGGTGGGACCCGCCGGTGGAGACATCGCTGGAGGAGTCTTTAGAAGACCTGCTGCTGGCGCCGGGGCCCATTCTCGTGATCCTCAGCGACTGGTACTTCCAGCTCGGCCCGCGCAGCCACGACGAGTGGAACCGCGCGCTGCGCCAGGTGGTCGCGGCCCAGCCCGACCGGTTCGCGGCCGTCACGGTCACCACGTCCGCGCTGCCCGGCGCCACCACCGTCTTCGCCGCCGCCGATCTGACCACCGTCGGTGAGTCGGAGGCCGAGCGGCGCGTCCTGGTCCGCCTCGGACTGCCCACCGACCCGCTGCCCGATCTCGGCGAGGCGCGGTACGGCCCGCGCTATCCCGCCGACACCCCCGACGTGTGGGGCGGGGTCCCGCGCCGCAACACCCGCTTCACCGGGCGCGAGACGCTGCTCAACAACGCGTACCAGGCGCTCCAGGAAGCCGGCGGCGGCGCCGGTGTGGTGACGCTGCACGGCATGTCGGGCGTGGGCAAGACCCAGCTGGCCGCCGAGTACGTGTACCGCTTCGGCGCCGAGTACGACGTGGTGTGGTGGGTCTCCGCCGACAAGCGGGTCACCTGCCGGCAGAAACTCGCCGAACTCGCCCCGGCGCTCGGCCTGTCCACCGGTGTGGAGTACGGCGAGCGGCTGCGCGCCGCCCGGGACGCGCTGCGCCGCGGCGATCCGTACCGGCGCTGGCTGCTGATCCTGGACGGGGCCGACGAACCCGACCAGATCTGGGACCTGGTGCCGACCGGTCCCGGCCATGTGCTGATCACGGCGCGCAACCCGGAGTGGGGCGAGCACAACAGCGGTCTGGTGGAGGTGCCGGTCTACGAGCGCGAGGAGTCGGTCGCGTTCATCCGGCGCCGCGCCCCGCGACTGACTCACGCGGAGGCCGACCAGCTCGCGGAGGCCCTCGAAGACCTGCCGCTGCTGCTGGACCAGACCGCGGGCTGGCTCAATGACTCGGACATGTCGGTCGACCAGTACATCGAGCTGCTGGAGGACGGCATCGACCAGGATGTCGTACGGGTCTCCGCCGACTTCCCGCTCGCCTTCCAGACCGGCTGGTCGATACTGCTCAACAAACTCCGCGAGACCGTCCCCGAATCCGTCGATCTGCTCCGGCTGTGCACCTTCTTCGCGCCGGGCGCCATCCCCGTACGGCTGGTGCGCGACCTGCCCGTGGACACGCTCCCGGAGAAGCTGCGCGGACTGGTCGACGATCCGGTGCGCTGGGCGCGGGCGATCAACAAGCTGCGGCAGTACGCCGTCGTACGGGCCGCCGGGGTCGGCGAGCGCGAGGTCCATGACTCGGTGCACGACGCCGGACTCGTCGGTGTCACCGGCGACACCCTGTACATGCACCGTATGGTCCACCAGATCGTCCACCAGGACATGCCCGAGCAGGACCACAAGGACTTCATCGAGGTGGTGCGCCGGGCGCTGGTGGCGGCCGACCCGGGCCGGGCGACCGACACCCGGCTCTGGCCCCGGTACGCGGAGATCACCCCGCACCTCAAGTGGGCCGATGTCCTGAAGAGCACCGACCCGGCGGTGCACGGCCTCATCCTCAACTGCCTGCGCTACATGTATCTCTCGGGGGAGTACCGCGCGGGCATCAAGCTCGGCCGGCGCGCGCTGGCGGCCTGGCGGCAGCTCCTCGGCGAGACGCACCCGAGGATCTGGGACGTGAGCTACCACTACGCCAACCTGATGCGCGCGGTGGGCGACTACGCGGGCACCGAAGCCATCGAGCGCGCCGCCGTCGAGCATCTGCGCACCGAGCGCGGCCCGAAGGACCTGGAGCATCTGCGGGCCTCCGGAGGGCTCGCCGCCGATCTGCGCGGCCTCGGCCGGTATGAGGAGTCCCTGGAGATCTGCTCCTGGATGCTGATCTGCTACCGCGAGCTCCTGGGCGAACAGGACTCCCGTACCCTCAATGCCCAGAACAACCTGGCCGTCTCGCTGCGGCTGCTCGGCCGGTACGAGGAGTCCCTCGACCTCAACCGGCGGACGCTGGAGGCCCGTCGGCAGACGCTGCGCCTGCGGCACAACTGGACCCTCGTCTCAGAGATCAACTACGCCACCGACCTGCGGCTGCTCGGCCGGTACAACGAGGCGGAATCGCTCCAGTCGCAGAGCGTGCGCGTCCACCGGATGGTGATGGGCCGGGACAACCCCCAGACACTGCTCGCCGAGCACAATCTCGCGCTGTGCCTGTACCGCTCGGGCGAACGCGGCAAGGCGGCCGTGCTGTTCACCCAGGTCCTGGAGAACTGCGAGCGGGTCCTCGGCGAACACGACCCGCTGACCATGATGTTCGCGGCCGGCCAGAGCTGCTTCGCCCGCGAGCACGGCGACATCGACCAGGCCATGGACATAAGTGACAAGGTCGTCCACGGCTATCTGGCGATGCTCGGGGAAGGCCATCCGTTCGTCGCGGGAGCCCGCGCCAACCACGCCCTGATCCTGCGCAATGTGGGGGAGCGGGAGCAGGCGCACGCACTGATCGAGGACTCCCTCGCCGATATGACCCGGGCCGTCGGCGAGCGGCATCCCTGGACGCTGGGCTGCGCCATCAACGCCTCGGCTCTGCGGAATCTCGTGGGCGACCCGGAGGGCGCCGCCGTGCTGACCGGCGACACCATCACCCGCGCCACCGAGACACTCGGCAGGACCCATCCGCTGACGCTCTCGGCCCGGATCGCGCACGCGGCGGATCTGCGGGCCCTGCGGGAGGGGCAGCGGGCGGAGAAGGCCGAGGGGGAGGCGCTGGACGACCTGGCGTCGACGCTGGGCGCGCAGCATGTCCACACCATCGCGGCCCGGTCCCGTAACCGCCCCTACTGGGACTTCGAGCCGCCGATCGTCTGACGCCGGGGAAGCCGGGCAAAGCCGGAGGGCCCGGTCCCGCGAAGATCGCGGGGCCGGGCCCTCCGGTACGTACGGCGGGTCCGTCAGGCGTCGAAGACCTCGTTGACCAGCTGCTGCTGCTCGGCCTGGTGGCGCTTGGCCGAGCCGACCGCCGGGGACGAGGAGTGCGGACGCGAGATACGGCGCAGCCGCTCGCCGTGCGGCACATCCGCGCCGACCGCCAGGTCCAGGTGGTCGATCAGGTTGAGCGCGATGAACGGCCAGGCACCCTGGTTCGCCGGCTCCTCCTGGGCCCACAGGTACTTCTCGGCGTTCGGGAACTTGGCGATCTCGGCCTGGAGTTCCGCACCCGGCAGCGGGTACAGGCGCTCCAGACGCAGGATCGCGGTGTCCGTCACGCCACGCTTCTGCCGCTCGGCGTCGAGGTCGTAGTAGACCTTGCCGGCGGTGAAGACGACCTTGCGCACGGCGTTCGGGTCCACGCTCGTGTCGCCGATCACCGGGCGGAAGCCGCCGGTGGTGAACTCCTCCGCCTTGGACGCCGCGGCCTTCAGACGCAGCATCGACTTCGGGGTGAAGACGACCAGCGGCTTGTGGTGCGGGTTGTGGACCTGCCAGCGCAGCAGGTGGAAGTAGTTCGACGGCAGGGTCGGCATGGCGACCGTCATGTTGTTCTGCGCGCACATCTGGAGGAAGCGCTCCGGGCGGGCGGACGAGTGGTCCGGGCCCTGGCCCTCGTAGCCGTGCGGCAGCAGCAGCGTGACGCCGGAGGTCTGGCCCCACTTCTGCTCGGCCGACGAGATGAACTCGTCCACGACGGTCTGCGCGCCGTTGACGAAGTCACCGAACTGGGCCTCCCACATGACCAGCGCGTCCGGCCTGGCCAGCGAGTAGCCGTACTCGAAGCCCATCGCCGCGTACTCACTGAGCAGCGAGTCGTAGACGTTGTAGCGGGCCTGCTCGTCGGTCAGGTACTGGAGCGGGGTGTAGTCCTCGCCCGTGCCCTGGTCGACCAGGACCGCGTGGCGCTGGCCGAACGTACCGCGGCGGGTGTCCTGTCCGGAGAGCCGGACCGGCGTGCCCTCCATCAGCAGCGAGCCGATGGCGAGGGTCTCACCCATGCCCCAGTCGATCGTGCCGTCCTCCACCGAGGCCGCCCGGCGCTGCATCTGCGGCATCAGGCGCGGGTGGACGGTGACCGTGTCGGGGATGTTGACCTGCGACTCGGCGATCCGCTTGACGACCTCCTGGGAGACCGCGGTGGTGACGGCCACCGGGAACTCCGCCTGGGCGTCCGGCACCTGGGCCGTGCCCGGGTGCGAGGTGGCCTCGCGGACCTCCGCGAAGACCTTCTCCAGCTGGCCCTGGAAGTCCTGGAGCGCCTGCTCCGCCTCTTCCAGCGTGATGTCGCCGCGGCCGATCAGCGACTCGGTGTAGAGCTTGCGCACCGAGCGCTTCTTGTCGATCAGCCGGACCATCTGCGGATTGGTGAACTGCGGGTTGTCGCCCTCGTTGTGACCGCGGCGGCGGTAGCAGATGAGGTCGATCACGACATCCTTGTTGAACGTCTGGCGGAACTCGAAGGCGAGCCGTCCGACGCGGACCACGGCCTCCGGGTCGTCACCGTTCACATGGATGATCGGCGCCTCGATCATGCGGGCCACGTCCGTGGCGTACATGGAGGAGCGCGACGCCTCGGGGGCGGCGGTGAAGCCGACCTGGTTGTTGATCACGATGTGGACCGTGCCGCCGGTGCGGTAGCCGCGCAGCTGCGACATGTTAAGCGTCTCGGCGACCACACCCTGGCCCGCGAAGGCCGCGTCGCCGTGCAGCGCGAGCGGCAGGACCGTGAAGTCCGTACCGCCCTTGTTGATGATGTCCTGCTTGGCGCGGACGACGCCCTCCAGGACCGGGTCCACCGCCTCCAGGTGCGAGGGGTTGGCGGTCAGCGAGACCTTGATCTGCTCGCCGTCCAGACCGGTGAAGGTGCCCTCGGCGCCCAGGTGGTACTTCACATCGCCGGAGCCGTGCATCGACTTCGGGTCGAGGTTGCCCTCGAACTCCCGGAAGATCTGCGCGTACGACTTGCCCACGATGTTGGCGAGGACGTTCAGCCGGCCGCGGTGGGCCATGCCGATGACGACCTCGTCGAGCCGCGACTCGGCGGCGGAGTCGATGACCGCGTCGAGCAGCGGGATGACGGACTCGCCGCCCTCCAGCGAGAACCGCTTCTGGCCGACGTACTTCGTCTGCAGGAAGGTCTCGAACGCCTCGGCCGCGTTGAGCCTGCGCAGGATCCGCAGCTGCTCCTCGCGCTCCGGCTTGGCGCGCGGACGCTCGACCCGGTCCTGGAGCCACTTGCGCTGCTTCGGGTCCTGGATGTGCATGAACTCGATGCCGGTGGTGCGGCAGTACGACTCACGCAGCACGCCCAGGATGTCGCGCAGCTTCATCATGGACTTGCCGGCGAAGCCACCGACCGCGAACTCCCGCTCCAGGTCCCACAGCGTGAGCCCGTGCTCGGTGATGTCCAGGTCGGGGTGCTTGCGCTGGAGGTAGTCCAACGGGTCGGTGTCGGCCATGACATGGCCGCGGACCCGGTAGGAGTGGATCAGCTCGAAGACCCGGGCGGGCTTGGTGACGTCCTCGTCGTGCGAGGCGTCGATGTCCTTGAGCCAGCGCACCGGCTCGTACGGGATGCGCAGCGCCTGGAAGATCTCGTCGTAGAACTCGTTCTCGCCGAGCAGCAGTTGGCTGACGATCCGCAGGAACTCGCCGGACGCGGCGCCCTGGATGACGCGGTGGTCGTACGTCGAGGTCAGCGTCATGACCTTGGAGATGCCCAGCTTGTTCAGGGTGTCCTGGGACGTGCCCTGGAACTCGGCCGGGTAGTCCATGGATCCGACGCCCATGATGACCGACTGACCGGGCATCAGACGCGGTACGGAGTGGACCGTGCCGAGACCGCCCGGGTTGGTCAGCGAGACGGTGACGCCGGTGAAGTCGTCCATCGTCAGCTTGTTGTTGCGGGCGCGGCGGACGATGTCCTCGTACGCCTGCCAGAACTCGAAGAAGTTGAGCGTCTCGGCCTTCTTGATGCCGGCGACGACGAGCTGGCGGTCGCCGTTCGGCTTCACCAGGTCGATGGCCAGACCGAAGTTGATGTGCTCCGGCTTGACGAGGGTCGGCTTGCCGTCCTTCTCCGCGTACGAGTGGTTCATTGACGGCATGGCCTTGATGGCCTGCACCATCGCGTACCCGATGAGGTGCGTGAAGGAAATCTTGCCGCCACGCGCGCGCTTCAGGTGGTTGTTGATGACGATGCGGTTGTCGAAGAGGAGCTTCACCGGGACCGCGCGCACGGACGTGGCCGTGGGCATCTCCAGCGAGGCGTTCATGTTCTTCGCGACGGCGGCGGACGGGCCACGCAGCGTCACGTACTCCGGGCCCTCGGGAGCCGCGGTGGCCTCGCCGGCGGGCTTGGCCTTCACCGGGGCGGGGGCCGCCGGGGGCTTCACGGGAGCGGCGGGCCGCACGGGCGCCGGGGCGGCTGCGGCGGGCTTCGCCGGAGCGGCCGGGGCCGCGGCCGGGGCGGCGGGCTGTGCCGGAGCGGGAGCCTGCGCCTGGGCCGGAGCCGCGGGCCGCGCCGGGGCGGCGGGCGCCGAGGGGGCAGGGGCGGTCGCCTGGGTCGTGGTCGTGGGCACCGCAGCCCCCGCGGCTGCGGTCGCCTTGGCCTCATCGGACCTGTCCGCCGTACCGGGAGTGCCCGGCTTGTAGTCGGCGAAGAAGTCCCACCAGGCACGGTCAACCGAATTCGGATCCTGGAGGTACTGCTGGTAGATCTCGTCGACAAGCCACTCATTGGCACCGAAGGCCGCGGCAGGGTTCTTGCCCTGCCCGTCTTCGTCGGTCGAGATGCTCGCGTTACTGGGGGACTGAGACGACACGGCGTGAACCGCCCTCTTCCGCTTCACAAGGTGATGGACAGCGGGAATCAAGGCTACGCCTACCAGGCCAGCAGGTGGAGGCCGGGCGTGCCATCGTCGTGCAAGTCACATCGGACGGCGAGTTTCAGCGTAACAATTGGCGGGAAACAAGCCAGGTTCCGTTGTGCCGGGAACGCGTGACGCTCCGGGAACGGCCGGTACACGGCCTGTTGCTCGCCCGTCCCCGACTCCGTGTCCGGAGATCGTGCGCTTTCGCTTCGAACTCTACGTCAATGGCGGGGTCGCGGTGCTCCCGGCAGAGTGACCCGTATCAGGCAGCCACGGGCCGATTCGGCCACTCCTATCCGCCCGCCGTGCAGATCCACCGCCCAGCGGGCGATCGCCAGGCCCAGGCCCGTGCCGCCGTCGCTGCCGGGCCCGTGCGGGTACTGCGCGGTGCCCCGGTTGAACCTCTCGAAGACGCGGTGCCGCTCCTGCTCCGGGATGCCGGGCCCCTCGTCCTGCACCTCCAGCTCCAGCGACTCGGGGCCGGTGCCGCGCCGGGCCCGTACGGTGACCCGGCCGTGCGGCGGGCTGTGCTTGACCGCGTTGTCGATGAGGTTGGCGACGACCTGGTGCAGCCGCTCCGCGTCCGCGTGCGCGGTCAGCTCGGGCGGTGAGACGTCCAGGTGGAGATGTACGTCCGTACGGGTGTGATGGCCGGAGCCGGAGATCGGTCCGCGCTGTGAGGACGCCAGATTGGCCTCCTTCAGCACCCCGGAGAGATACGGCCAGACCTCGAAGCGCCGTGACCGAAGCGGTACGACCCCGTTGTCCAACCGGGACAGATCGAGCAGCGTCTCCGTCAGCCGGCCCAGCCGCTCGGTCTGCCGCAGGGCCGTGAGCATCGTCTCGGGGTCGGCGGGCGAGACCCCGTCCACGACGTTCTCCAGCACGGCGCGCAGGGCCGCGATGGGCGTGCGCAGCTCGTGCGAGACGTTGGCGATCAGCTCCTTGCGGTGCCGGTCCTCGGCCTCCAGGTCGTCGGCCATGCGATTGATCGTGGAGGCGAGGTCGCCCAGCTCGTCGCGGCGGTCCGCGCCGCTGACCCGGCGGGTGTAGTCGCCGTGCGAGATGCCCTTCGCGACCGTGTTCATCTCGTCGAGGGGCGCGGTCAGGCCGTGCGCCACGAACTGGGTGATGAGCAGCGTGGCGATCATCGAGAAGACGGTGATGAAGCGCAGCTCGGTCTCGGTGCGCAGCGCCACCATCAGCAGCCCGGTGGTGATGAAGACGGAGATGACGACGAGGGTGCCGAGCTTGGCCTTGATGGAGAAGGGCCGCAGCCCGGTGCCGTCGGGGCGGGGTCCTGGCCGGAATTCCAGGGGCGGAGGGCGTCGGGCGCCGCGGCTGTCGCGGGCACCACGGCTGTCGCGACGGTCGCCGGTCCCGGTGGAGCGGGTGCCGCGGGAGGCCCCGCCGGAGCCGGGCTTCCGCGGGGAGCCGGATGGGGCGGGGGCCGGCCGGGCGCTCCCGCCGTCGGCCCGGCTTCCAGCTCTTTCTCCGTCGGCGGCGTGGCCGTCACCCGGCCCGGTCATGGCGCCGGGGTCTCCAGCGCGTAGCCGACGCCATGGACGGTACGGATCCGCTCGGCGCCGATCTTCCGGCGCAGCGCCTTGATGTGGCTGTCGACCGTACGGGTCCCCGAGGCGTCCGCCCAGTCCCACACCTCGGCGAGCAGCTGCTCCCGGGAGAGCACCGCGCGCGGGGTGTTCGCCAGACAGACCAGCAGATCGAACTCCGTGGGCGTCAGATGGACATCGTCACCGCGCACCCGCACCCGGCGCTGCGCGTGGTCGATTTCCAGCTCGCCCAGCCGGAGGATGCCGCTGCGCGGGGTCACCGCGGCGAGCGCCGCCCGCTCCACCCGGCGCAGCAGCACATGCACCCGCGCGGCCAGTTCCCGCATCGAGAACGGCTTGGTCATGTAGTCGTCGGCGCCGACCCCGAGGCCGACCAGCATGTCGGTCTCGTCGTCGCGCGCCGTCAGCATCAGCACCGGCACCGGGCGCTGCGCCTGGACACGACGGCAGACCTCCAGGCCGTCGAAGCCCGGCAGCATGACGTCGAGGACCATCAGGTCCGGCTGCCAGGCCTCGGCCGCGTCCACGGCCGCCGGTCCGTCCAGCGCCGTCTGCACCAGAAATCCCTCGGCCCGCAGCCGTGCGGCGATGGCGTCGACGATCGTCGCATCGTCCTCGACCACCAGGACCCGGCGCTGGGCGCCGGGCGTCGCCGCGACTCCGTTGTGGCTGGTGTGTGTCTGCTCCATCGCCCCGCCCCTGGTACGCGTTCCGCGATCCTTGATCGGCGATCTGCATGAAGTATGCAGATCCGTGTGTGTGGAGCAGCGTAGAGGCAGCGGGAGCCTTCCGGCTACGCAGTGCGAACAGCGAGATGGACCACGTCGGGTACGCCTCGGGCAACTTGGATCTCTTCCGCCCTTACCCCGCTGAATCCGGCATTCCCCAACGCTTCGGCAAAGGCGGGAGAGGGATTCGCCGACCATACGGCGAGGACACCGCCCGGATTCAGCCGCGCCCGGCAGGCGGCCAGTCCGTCCGGCGAGTACAGGTTTTCGTTGTCCTCGGTGACGGTCCACTCGGGTCCGTTGTCGATGTCCAGACACAGGGCGTCGTAACGGTCCGTGGTCGTCCGCAGATACTCCACCAGGTCGGTGTGCAGGATCACAGCACGCGGATCGGCCAGCGCCGCCCCGGAGATCCGCCGGAGCGGCCCGTCCTCATGCCAGTCGATGACGGCCCGCTCCCGCTCGACCACCACGATCCGGCCCCAGCGGGGTTCGGCGGCGGCGTGCGCGAGCGAGAACCCCACCCCGAGACCACCGACCAGAACGGCCGGCCGACGCCGATCCCCGGGGAGCGCCGCCAGGGCGGCGTCGATGAGCAGCCGCTCGGAGCGGCCGTCCGAGGTGTCCATCAGGAAGCATCCGTTGGCGATGATTTCCAGCCGTTCGCCGCGCTGCCGCAGCACGACCTCGCCGTAGGGTCCGTCACGTCGGTCGAGCGTGACGGGTTCGAGATGAGGTGCGGGTACGGGCATGCTGGGGCCTTTCCGTTGAGCTACTGACGCCGGACGGGTATGTCCGTATCCAGGATGGCGCGTCCGAGGCACGGAGACTCCTGGGTTGGCAGCGCGTCCGTACTGAAGCTCAACTACCCACCCAATAAGGCTTATTGCCTGAATAACAGGAGTGGTGACCAGATAGTCTCGGGCTGTGCTGCCCGCAGAGGATCGTCCCGTTTATCACTTCAGGGGCGGTGCCCACCTACACCGACGGGCAGGACCCGCTGGTCTACCTGGTGACGACTCCCCGGGAACTGGCGGCGGCCGGCTGCACCAGTGTCTTCAGCGACGGGAATTGTGCGGCGGACATCACCGCGATCGAGAGCGATCCCACCCAGCTGGAAGCTCATGTGGACTGGCCGGTGATGGAACAGGAGCGGTGGAACAATACTCCCGAGGACCCGGACCGGATGCGGCGGCGCATGGCGGAGTTCCTCGTACACGAGCGTGTTCCCGTTAGCGCTTTCACCCAGTTGGCAACGCGGACGCGGTTACGCGCGGACGCCGTGCGGGAGCTCCTGCACAGGCACGGCTGTCGGCTTGACGTCGTTGTCAGACCTGCTTGGTATTACTGAGTACGCATGTTGTCGAGCAGCGAGAAGGAGGGAAGGCAACGTGATCATCTACGCGGAGGGTAACCTTCTGACTGCGGAAGTGGATGCCTTGGTCAACACCGTCAACACGGTCGGGGTGATGGGCAAAGGCATCGCTTTGCAGTTCAAGCGGGCCTACCCGGACAATTTCGCGGCGTACGAGAGGGCGTGCGCGGCTGGCGAGGTTCAGCTCGGACGCATGCACGTGCATGACCGCGGCACCCTGACCAAGCCCCGGTACGTCATCAACTTCCCGACCAAAGGACACTGGCGCTCGCGGTCCCGGCTGGAGGACGTACGGGAAGGCCTCCAGGATCTGCGGCGCGTCATTGTGGAGCTCAAGATCCACGATATCGCGGTCCCCCCACTGGGATGTGGCAACGGAGGACTGCCCTGGGACGACGTTCACCCGCTCATTACAGCTGCCCTGGGAGATCTGCCGGACGTCGAGGTACGCGTCTACCCCCCGCAGGGAGCCCCGCCTGCGAGTGCCATGCCGAACAACCAGCTGCCTCCGGCGCTCAACCGCGAGCGAGCGGCTTTCCTGGTCGCCCTCGACCGGTACATCAAGCGTGGACTCGCCGGAGGGTTCATCATCGAGCGGCAGACGACGCTGCTGGAGGTGCACAAACTCGTATACCTGCTCCAGCATGTCGGATTCGACTTCGGTCTGCGCTTCACCAAGGGCCACTACGGACCGTATTCGCTCGCCCTGGACGGTGCCGTCGCGGCACTGGAGGGCCATTTCGTCAGTGGTTACGGTGACGGTACGAGAGGATCCTCCGCCCCCCTGTCCCCCGTGCCGGAGGCGGTGGCCCGTGCTGCCGACTTCCTTGGCGCCGACGCGGAATTCGGCGCCGCGATCCAACGCCTTGACCGACTTGTTGACGGCTATGAGCATGCATATGGCATGGAGCTGCTCGGCACCCTGCTTTTCGCCTCGGAAGAACTCGCGCCTGGACAGGTGGCCTTCAGCACCGTCGCCGAGTACGTCAAGGAGTGGACACCCCGTAAACAGCGCATGTTCACCAACACACATCTGTCGGCCGCGTGGGAGCGGCTGACGAACTGCTCGCTCACGCCTTCCCCGGTGTGAACTGTTGTTTCCGGCAACAGCCCCCGGGGGCCCGTATTCCACGCGTTCCGCGCGCTCGGTCCGCGCTCGTACCCGCCGCGCGTCGACCAGCCGCCGCGTGGCGATCACCCACAGCCGGCCACCGGCCTCCCCGCCGCGATGAGTCGCGCCCCAGCGCCGCACGGCCATGAAGGTGTCCTGGAGGACTGACTTCCCGTACGGTCTCGGTCGCCTTCCTTTCTTACTTGCGGGGCGGAACAGTCTCACGCTCTCTCTATCGACGGCGCCGGGGTCACCGGTCCACGGGCGGCGCGGCGTCCCCGTGCCCGTACCGTCCGTACCGTCCGTACCGCACCAGGACGTGCCAGAGCTGCTTGACGTACTGGAGCACCTCGTCCTGAGTGCCCCACGCGGCCCAGGCCCCCGGCTCCCGGACGGCCGAGGCGGCCGCGTGGCCCAGTACTTGGGCGTCGAGCGTGCCCGTCCTGGCGTACGCGCGGCAGACGCGGGCGGCGAGCGGGACCATCACCGGGCCCCGGAACTCCGCGTTCACCTCCTCCGGCGCCAGCACGAAACCGCCGTGCCATTCGACCGCGATCCGGGACCGCCGCGCGAGGTCCGTCAGCAGCCGGGCGGTCCGCGTACCGCGGAAGGAGGGGTCCAGGACCAGCGCCTCGGCGTCGGTCGCGAGGTCGATGCCGCCGTGGACCTGGGCCTCGACGTACTCGTCGAGCTTGCGGCCCGGAGGCCCGCTCGCGGTCGTGCCGTACGGGAGCCCCGCGATCGCCCCGGCCGCGTCCGGACGCTCCTCCAGCAGCCCCGCGAGCACACAGCTGAGCGTGTCGATCGTGCCCACGTCGCCGGGGGCCGCGTGGCTGTCGCCGTGCGAGTACGTCGCCCGGTCGTTGACCTCGGGGCGCAGCCGCACATGGCAGGAACCGAAGCGCGGGGAGGCGCCGTCGGGGTGGCCGTACAGGTTGACGGCCCCGTACTTGGGCCGGTCGGCGGCCCGTACCCCGGGGAGGTGGTACGCCCCGCCGAAGAACCGCTCCTCCCAGCGGTCCCGGTCCCCGCCGGGGACGGCGGTACGGCTGCCGTTGGAGAGCCCGGTCTCGTACTGACTCCGGTAGCGCCCGTCCCGCGCCATGGACTCGGCCACCGTCGCGCCGTCGGCGAGGAGCCGGTCGGGGTGGAAGTTGAGCGTGATGCGCGCGTGCGCGCGGATCAGGGAGATGAGCGCGGCGGCGTCCCGGCCGCCGATCCTGGAGCGCGCGGCTTCGGAGCCGGCCGCCCCGGTCGTACGTACATAGCGGAGCGCGGCGAGCTGGGCCGAGGTCAGCCGGGCGTCGGTGGCGTTCATCGCGGGAGTATCGGCCGCGGGGAACGGCCCCGACAACCGGGTTATCGGGGTGCGGGTGTCGTCGGCCCCGCCGTCATCGCCGCCGTCTCGCTCCGGTAGGTGTGGCCGCGTTCCGGACCGAGGCCGAAGTAGTGGCGGAAGTTGTAGATGAGTGGACTCCACGCCGCGGGATCGACGTGGTCGGTGCCGGGCACGACGATGTTCGGGGCCGCGTGCACCTTCCGTACGGCCGCCTCGACGATCAGGAAGCCTCCCGAGACATCGAGCCGTACCCGGTCGGCATACGCCTCCAGTTGGAGCGGGCACTCGGCGACGCGCGGCGGCCCGACCAGATGGGAGGGCGCGGGGCTGAAACCGGACGCGGCGAACTTGTCCGGTTCGAAGCGGCACGCGGGCGGCTTGCTCGCCGGGACGGGATCGCGTCCGGTGAGCGGAGCCAGCCGTTCCACCGCGGGCCACTGATCCGGAGCGGGCAGGCTGATCACCAGCTCGCGGCGGGGGCCCGGCCCGGCGGTGAGATTGTGCGCGGTCTGCCCGTCGGCACCGAGCCCCAGCACGACCACCTGCCCGAGCGCCCAGGCCGAGGAGATCGGGGCGAGATTGAACGAGCCGTCGTCGTTCTCGGTGGTGAGCAGGACGACGGGGGTCCCGAAGTAGAGAATGCTCGGTTCGATGACCACATGGCGGGTGGGTGCCATCGCCGGGGAATCCGCCAGGGAATCGGTCAGGGAATCCGTCAGGGAATCCGTCAGGGTGTCCGTCGAGTTGTTCATACCGCCGACGCTAGGACGCGGACGCTTCGGCGCCGGCCGAAGGATCGGCGCTGGTCAGCGACCCCACGCCGATGAACACGCCGGTGATCGCTCAGAGCGAACGGAGCCCGGGGAACATCCGGGGACTCACAAGCATTGAGCCGGTATAGCTCAACTTGACTGCCGAAGGGGAGATCATGGCTGACACCTCCACACCGCTCACGCTTCCCGTGCTGCCGCTCGACGACGAGGTCGTCCTGCCCGGCATGGTGGTGCCTCTGGATCTGTCCGACGCCGAGGTCCGCGCCGCGGTGGAGGCCGCGCAGGCGGCTGCCCGTGACGGGGGCGACGGCGGCGGCAAGCCCAAGGTGCTGCTCGTGCCGCGCGTCGACGGGACGTACGCCGGGACGGGTGTGCTGGGGACCGTCGAGCAGGTCGGCCGGCTCTCCGACGGGGATCCGGGCGCGCTGATCCGCGGCCGGGGCCGCGTGCGCATCGGTGCCGGTACGACCGGGCCCGGCGCGGCCCTCTGGATCGAGGGCATCGCCGTCGACGAGACGGCGCCCGATCCGCTGCCGGGGTCCGTGACCGAGCTGATCAAGGAATACAAGGCGCTCGCCACCGACTGGCTGAAGAAGCGCGGCGCCTGGCAGGTGGTGGACCGCGTCCAGCAGATCGATGACGTGTCCACACTCGCCGACAATTCCGGTTACTCACCGTTCCTGACCACCGCGCAGAAGGTGGCGCTGCTGGAGACCACCGACCCGGTGGCCCGGCTCAAGCTCGCCACCGAGCAGCTGCGCGAACACCTCGCCGAACAGGATGTCGCCGAGTCCATCGCGAAGGACGTCCAGGAGGGCGTCGACAAGCAGCAGCGCGAGTTCCTGCTCCGGCGCCAGCTCGAAGCCGTACGCAAGGAGCTGCGCGAGATCAACGGCGAGGGCGACGACGACGAGTCCGCGGACTACCGGACCCGTGTCGAGAACGCCGACCTCCCCGAGAAGGTGCGGGAGGCCGCGCTGAAGGAGGTCGACAAGCTGGAGCGCTCGTCCGACCAGAGCCCCGAGGGCTCCTGGATCCGCACCTGGCTGGACACCGTCCTCGAACTGCCCTGGAACGAGCGCACGGAGGACGAGTACGACATCAGCGGCGCCCAGGCCGTGCTCGACGCCGAGCACTCCGGCCTGGAGGACGTGAAGGAACGCATCACCGAATACCTGGCCGTGCGCAAGCGGCGCGCAGACCGCGGTCTCGGGGTGGTCGGCGGCCGTCGCGGCGGCGCCGTACTGGCCCTGGTCGGCCCTCCCGGCGTCGGAAAGACCTCGCTCGGCGAGAGCGTCGCGCACGCCATGGGCCGGAAGTTCGTCCGGGTCGCGCTGGGCGGCGTACGGGACGAGGCGGAGATCCGCGGCCACCGGCGTACGTACGTCGGCGCCCTGCCTGGCCGTATCGTCCGGGCCATCAAGGAGGCCGGTTCGATGAACCCGGTCGTCCTGCTCGACGAGATCGACAAGGTCGGCTCCGACTTCCGCGGCGACCCGGCCGCGGCGCTGCTCGAAGTCCTGGACCCGGCGCAGAACCACACCTTCCGCGACCACTACCTGGAGGTCGAACTCGACCTGTCCGACGTGGTGTTCCTCGCCACGGCGAACGTCCTGGAAGCGATCCCGGAGGCGCTGCTCGACCGTATGGAGCTGGTCAGGCTCGACGGCTACACGGAGGACGAGAAGGTCGTCATCGCCAGGGACCACCTGCTGCCCAGGCAGCTGGAGCGCGCGGGCCTGGAGTCCGGCGAGGTCACGCTGGAGGACGACGCGCTGCGCAGGCTGGCTGGCGAGTACACCCGCGAGGCGGGCGTACGAAACCTGGAACGTGCCATCGCGCGGCTGCTCCGCAAGGTCGCGGCCGAGCACGAACTGGGCGAGCGGGAGCTGCCGTTCACGCTCGGCGCCGAGCACCTGCGCAAGCTGATCGGCCGGCCGCACCACGTCCCCGAGTCCGCCCAGGACCCGGCCGAGCGCCGCACGGCGGTGCCGGGCGTGGCCACGGGCCTCGCGGTCACGGGCGCGGGCGGTGACGTCCTCTACGTCGAGGCGTCGCTGGCCGACCCGGAGACGGGCGGCTCCGGCCTGACCCTGACCGGACAGCTCGGTGACGTGATGAAGGAGTCGGCACAGATCGCGCTCTCCTTCCTCCGCTCGCGCGGCGCCGAACTGGAGCTGCCGGTGGCGGATCTGAAGGACCGGGGCGTGCACATCCACTTCCCGGCGGGCGCGGTGCCGAAGGACGGCCCGAGCGCGGGCATCACGATGACGACGGCCCTGGCCTCGCTGCTCAGCGGCCGGCTGGTCCGCACGGACGTCGCCATGACCGGCGAGGTCTCGCTGACCGGACGCGTCCTGCCCATCGGCGGCCTCAAGCAGAAGCTGCTGGCCGCGCACCGCGCGGGCATCACGACGGTCGTGATCCCGAAGCGCAACGAACCGGACCTGGACGACGTCCCGGCCGAGATCCTCGACAAGCTGGAGGTCCACCCGGTGACGGATGTCCGCCAGGTCCTGGAAATCGCCCTGGCCCCGGCGGAGGTCCTGGTCTCGGCGGCGGCCTGACGAACACGGGCGGCCTGACGGACCTGCCCCGGCAGCCCAGCGGCCCCGTATGACAACGCGGTCCCGACCGGCCCTCAGTTCCGGTCGGGACCGCGTGGCGTCGCGGTGCGATCAGCCGTTCGCCAGGGCCTGGACGCGGTCCAGGGCGCCGTTGAACCTGTTGTGGTCGCCGACGATGGGGCCCGTCGAGGTGTACTGCCAGATCGTCTGGAAGCCCCAGCCCGCCGGCAGCTCGCCGACCGTGGTGTTGTAGCGGGCGATCCAGAGCGGGTTCGTGGCGCCGAAGCCCGCGTAGTTGCCGGTGCAGTCCTTCCACCAGCTCGTGGCCGTGTAGATCACGGCGTCGCGGCCGGTGCGGGACTTGTACGTGTTCAGGAACTCGCGGATCCAGGCGACCATCTGGGCCTGCGTCTTGCCGTAGCACTGCGCGCCGTACGGGTTCCACTCGATGTCCAGCACGCCGGGCAGGGTCTTGCCGTCGCGCGACCAGCCGCCGCCGCCGTCCACGAAGTAGTTGGCCTGGTTGGCGCCGCTGGAGTCGTTCGGCGTACCGAAGTGGTACGCGCCCCGGATCATGCCGATGTTGTACGAGCCGTTGTACTGCTGCGCGAAGTAGGGGTTCTTGTAGTAGTTCCCCTCGGTGGCCTTGACGTAGGCCCACTTCACGCCGCTGTTCCACAGGGACGCCCAGTCGACGTTCCCCTGATGGCCGGAGACGTCCACGCCCTCCGTCTGGACGACGCGGTCTGTGCGGGGCAGACCGCCCTGGCCGTCGTGCTCGATGACGCCCATACCCATGTGGGCCGAGCCGCGTACGGGTGTGCCGGCCGGTGGGTCGGCCGGGGTGGTGGTGGCGCCCGCTGCACCCGGGAGGGTGAGGAGGAGCGCGAGACTTGCGAGGAGAGCGCCGGCCGCGGCGGCGAACGAACGGCCGGTCGTTCCGGATCTGTGCACGGGCATTGCGTGCCTCCGAAGACCTCGGTGGGGGGATCTCATGACGGGACTGACACGTCGACATGTAGTGCAATGGACATGCCAGCATTGAAGCTACGCACGTAGACCCTTGTGACGGAAGAGCGCCACGCTGCTTCCGTTGGTATAAACCTGCGAAATACTGGCGGAGCTGCGGCAACGGTCGTCGGCGAAAGAAACTTTCAGGAGCGGAAAAGCGCGCGATGGGTGCTGACGTGCACGGAAATGGTACGGCGAAAGATCCCGGACCCGCCGGAGGCAGTGGTGTGGACCACGAATTCCTGGCACTGGAACGGGAACTGGCGGTGTTTCTGCGCCGCGCTCGCGCCAGCTCCGGCGAAATGGCGCGCGAGGTCCACCCCGAGCTGGAGCCCGCCGCGTACGGACTGCTCGTCCGGCTGGACGAGAACAACTGCCAGCGGGCCACCGAACTCGCCGCCTATTTCGGGGTCGGCAAGGCGACGATAAGCCGTCAGCTGCGCGCCCTGGAGGAACTGGGGCTGGTGACGCGCGAGCCCGATCCGGCCGACGGACGCGCCTCGCTCGTCCGGATCACCGACGAGGGCCGCGCCCGGTTCCGGCGGGTGCGTGACGCGCGCCGCGAGCGGTACGTACAGAAGCTGGCCGACTGGGACCGCGCCGAGGTCGCCGAACTGGCCCGGCTGCTCCACCATCTGAACGCCCGCGCCGAGAGCTGACCGCGGCTCCAGGGGCGGGCCCGCCCGGCCCGCCCCTACAGCTCCACGTACGTCACCGTCGCGTCATCGCTCGCCTTCCCCCGCCGGAACGCCACCCCGTCCGGGTCCGCCGACTCCGACGCCCTCACGCGGTCGATCAGCTCCTGCGCGCCGTTCTTGCGCACCAGCGCCAGACAGTCCGCCCAGCCGCCCTCGCGGAAGACCTCCACCCAGCGGGCCGCGCCGTCCGTCAGCGCCAGCAGGGTGCGTACCTCCGCCGCCGGCGTACGGCCCGTCACCGCCTTCGCCGCGACCGCCGGGTCCGCCGCCGCGGTGAAGAAGCCGCCCTCCGCGTTGCGCAGCGCGTCCGCCGTGGCGACCGAGCGCAGCGCCTCGCGCGGGACGCGGTCCAGACGGTCGTCGAGCACGGCGCGTACCTCGCCGTCCGGCGACTCCAGCAGCAGCGTGGAGTCGGAGAGCACCAGATGTTCGACGGTGTCCGAACCCCAGCGCGCGAGGACAACGGTCGCCTGAGGCGTACGTACGTGAGAAAGGTCACAGGTTTCGCGGTGGGCGTCCGCCGTACGCGCGATCGATGCCGCGAGGATCTCTGCCAGTGGCATATCCCGTCGTGAACCGGACAGTTCGGCGAGCGCGCCGCCCAGCCTGGCGGTGAACCAGGGCACACCGTGTACACATCCGTCGTCCCCCGCCGGGGGTGTCACTCCGTCCAGCACGACCAGCACGCCGCCCTCGCCCTCGGCGGGCAGGGCCACGGAAGTCCAGTCCTCATTGGGCCGTACGGCGGCGCCGGGCGTGGTGGCGAGTTCGATACGCATGCGCACCAGTGTGCATGACTCTCCCGGCTATCCGCATGAACTCTTCACGGTGTCTGCACGTCGTGCTGATCGGTCCGTTCCGGCAGGTCAACCACTCTCATTCGGTCAGAATGAGTCCCGGACGAAGGCGGTCGGACGCGGGAAGGGGGCCGGATTGAGGGGGCCGGGGAAGCTGCGGGCGCGCATCCTGCCAAAGCCCGCGCGGAAGGTCCACCCGGCACGCCATGTTCACGACGGGCCACGGGCGGGAAGAGTTGTTCGTCAACTCACTCTTGATGTTCACTCGTTCAGGTGGCGGAGCGGCCGATGCGCGCCTTCCTCCCAAGGGCGCTGGAATGGTCGACAGCCGTGCCAGGGGTGGGGTTCTCACGTAGTGACGGGTCGTCACCTCTGCTTCATGGGCGGACGAGTCAAGAATGCGAGCACCGGTGCAGAAGAAGCGGCCTCGGGGTAACGGTGTCGGGCGGGACGAGGCCACCTCGGTCACCACGTCCGGGACCGGTTCGGCCACTTCGGCCACCGGAAAGAAGAAGGCCGGTAAGAAGAAGTCCGGAAGCGTCAAGGCCGGAAACGCCACGGCCGGGAGTATCACGACCGATGCCGGCAAGGCTCAGGAAGGACGCCGAGTGCGGGTACGCAACCGGCTGGTAGCCGGTGTCGCGGTCCTGGGGGTCACCGTCATCGCGGCAGGCACCCCCGCCGTACTCACCGCCTCCGCCGAGCTGAACGATGCCCAGAACCTGGTCGTCCTCGCCGAGTTGAACCGGCAGGCCGTGATCCTCAGCCACTCCCTCGCGGACGAGCGCGACGAGGTCATCGTCTATATCGCCGCCGGCCGCGACGAGCAGCCCGGCGGGTCCGGTGGCAAGGGCGACAAGGGCAAGCACACGATCTCGGACACCCGCAGCACCCGGGTCGACCGGCAGATCGACGAGATGCGGGCCACCGCGTCCGCCTCTCCCGGCCTGCTGCGCGACCTCTCCACCGTCCCCTCCATCCGCCGCACCGCCCTTACCGGCAAGGGCTCGGCGCTGGAGGCGTACCGCGCGTACTCCGAGGTCATCGCCAAGCTCCAGGCCCTCGCCGACGAGCTGGCCGAGCAAACCCCGGCCGAGGCCGCCGACGGCACCCGCGCCCCCGCCGCGCTCTCCCGCGCCGTCGAACAGGCCTCCGCCAGCCGCGGACTGCTGCTGGCCGCGCTCGCCGTACCCAGCCCCACCGACACCACGCCGCAGTACGACCCGATCACCGGCCTCCCCGTCGAGTCCCAGGCCGACGCGGACAGCAAGAAGAACGACCAGCTCCGGGACGACCTCAGCGCCGACGCCCAGAAGGCGCGCGTACGCGAACTCGGCGCGCTCGCCGACTTCGACCAGAGCGCGGACACCGAAGCGCGCGAGTCCCTCACCGGCACCGTCACCGGGCCCGAGATCAAGACCGCCGAGGGGTATCTGACCCGGCTCACCGACCGGCCCGAACTCTCCGACTCCGACCGCGAGGCCGACCAGGAGAAGGTCGAATCCGCGCTCTCCGCCCGGATCGACCAGATGCGCGGCGTCGAGTCCGGCCTCGGCACCAGCCAGGTGGAGCGGCTCGAAGAGCTCCGCGACGACGCCGTCACCGGCCTCGAACTGCGGATCGCGCTGCTCGGCGGCTGTCTGCTGATCGCCGTCGGGGTCTCCACCGCCGTCGCCCGTACGCTCACCCGCCCGCTCGCGGTCGTACGGATCGGAGCGGCCCGGCTGTCGGCGGCGCCGGAGACCGAGGAGCCTGTCCGGTTCACCGGCCGCAACGACGAGTTCGCGCAGGTCGTACGGTCCCTCAACAGCCTGCACAGCAAGCTGCTCGACCTCTCCACCCGCGCCGGGGAGCTGGACAGGGACCGGCTCGGCCTGATCGGCGCGCGCGAGAAGATCGTCGCCCAGCGCGCCGAGCTCCAGGAACGTACGGCCGAACTCGCCGCCCAGCTCCAGCGGCTGCGCCATACCGTGCACCACACCTTCGTCAATCTCTCGCTGCGCAACCTCGGTCTGGTGGAGCGTCAGCTCGCCGTCATCGAGGGCCTGGAGGAGCGCGAGCAGGACCCCGAGCAGCTCGCCACCCTCTTCAAGCTCGACCACATGGCCACGGTCATGCGCCGGCACAGCGAGAATCTGCTCGTGCTCGCCGGCCATGATCACGGCCACGGCTCGACCGGGCCCGTACCGCTCGTGGACGTACTGCGCGCGGCCGTCAGTGAGATCGAGCGGTACGAGCGGATCACGATCCAGTCCCTGCCGCCGCACGCGCAGGTGGCCGGCTTCGCCGCGGACGATCTCAGTCATCTCGTCGCCGAGCTGCTGGAGAACGCCACCGCCTTCTCGCCGCCGGACGCCGAGGTCCAGCTCTCCGGCTGGCTGCTGGAGACCGGTGAGGTGATGCTCTCCGTACAGGACCAGGGCATCGGCATGTCGGCGGACCGGCTCACCGCGCTCAACGCGCGGCTCGCCGAACCGGAGGGCCCCGAGGGGCTCGACGGCGCTCCGCGCAAGCCGTTCGTGAGCGAGCCGGAGGGCGAGGGTCTCGGCCTGCGCGTCGCCGGGCTGCTCGCGGCGCGCCATGGCGTACGGGTCGAGCTGCGCGAGCACCAGCAGGGCGGCGTGGCCGCGGTCGTCGTACTGCCGCAGGCGCTGCTGCCGACGTCCCCGCCGGCCGGCTCGCCGCACCGGGCACGGACGGCCGGCGCGGCCCCCGCGGTTCAGCTGCCGGGCTCGACGGCGGAGGCCAACTCCAATACCCTGCACGGCCGTTCGGAGCTGAGCCGGCCGACAGCCGAGGCCGCGGAAGCCGCGGGTCCCGCCGAAGCCGCGGCCCCCGAAGTCGACCCGCTGGTCGTGGCCGCCGAGGCGGCGATCCGCCGGGCCGAGGCCGAAGAGGCCCAAGGAGCGAGCGCGGCCGAGCGGGAACGTACGCCGGAGCGGGAACGTACGACCGAGCGCGAACGTACGACCGACACCGGCGCCGTCGCCGCGTACGGGGCGACCACCCCGGACACGGCCGTCGGCCCGTACGCCATCGGCCCCGACTCCCACGAGCGTGTCCATGACGGTGAGCCGCCGACCACCGGCCCCGACCAGGACACGTTCACGATGCGGCTGCCCCGGCAGCCCGGATCCGCCGAGGCGGAGCCGGCCGCGCCGACCGGCACGGACGGAGCGGAACGCGTCACCGACAAGGGGCTGCCCAAGCGCACCCCCAAGATCGTCAAGCCTGCCACCGCGCCCACCGGGCGTGCCGGCAGTGTGGACGCGGACGCGCTGCGCCGCAGGCTCGGCGGCTTCCACCAGGGGGCCAAGGAAGGCCGGCGCGATGTCGAGGCCGAACTGACGGAGCAGTCGGAGCAGTCTGACCGGGCTGAGCACGCGGAGCCCCCGGCCTCCGCGGCACGGACCGAGGTACATACCGGAGAGACGGGGGAGACAGTCGAGGAGGCACGCAGTTGACTGCGACCGGCACATTCGGACTGAGCAGCGAAGCCCGCAACCTGCACTGGCTGTTGAGCAACCTCGTCGAGGAGGTGCCAGGGGTGCACTCCGTCGCCGTCGTCTCGTCCGACGGACTCCTGTTGCTCTCCTCCGACCCGGGGCTGAACACCGAGGCGGCGGCCCCCGTGCGCAGGGAGGGCCCCCGCGGCTCCAGCGCCGATCTGGCCACCATCGTCTCGGGCATCGGCAGCCTCACCATCGGAGCGGCGAAGCTGATGGACGGCGGCGGGGTCAAACAGACCATGGTCGCCATGGAGGAGGGCAGCGTCTTCGTCATGGCCATCAGCGACGGCTCGCTGCTCGGGGTGCACGCCACCCCCGACTGCGACATGAGCGTGGTGGCCTACCACATGGCGCTCTTCGTCGGCCGCGCCGGACACGTACTGACGCCCGAACTCCGCGACGAACTGCGCAAGTCGATGGAGAGCGCCAAATGACGCCGTCCGCTGATTCCGCCAGGGGGCTGCCCGTGCGCGGCTCCGACCACAGGCCCGCCCGGGTCCGTCCGTACTCGCTCACCGGCGGACGTACCCGGTTCGGCCATGTCCTGCTGGTCGAGACCTTTGTCGCCGCGCTCGAAGCGGCCGACGAGCGCAGGGAACTGACGGACGGTGGAGGCGCGTCGCGCGTCATGCCGGAGATGCTGGCCATTGTCGAGCTGTGCCGGCGCATGCGAACCGTCGCCGAGGTCTCGGCGCTGCTCAAGATGCCGCTGGGCGTGGTGAGGGTGCTGCTCAGCGACCTCGCCGACCAGGGAAAGATCCGTGTGTACGGGACCGGGCACGACACCGGCCAGCCCGACCACGCACTGCTGGAAAGGGTGCTGAGTGGACTCCGCCGCCTCTGACGTCATCGCCGCGTTCGGCGTCGTCGGCTCGTCGCCGACCGCCGTCGAGCCCGAACGTGAAGAGGATCTCCAGCCCTGGCAGCTGGACCGCACGCGCGCGCCGATCGCCACCAAGATCGTGGTCGCGGGTGGCTTCGGTGTCGGCAAGACGACCTTCGTCGGGGCGGTCTCGGAGATTCCGCCGCTCCAGACCGAGGCGCTGATGACCCAGGCCAGCGCGGAGGTCGACGACCTCAGCGCGACGCCCGACAAGCTCACCACGACCGTGGCGATGGACTACGGGCGTATCACCCTCGACGACGACCTCGTTCTGTACCTCTTCGGTACGCCGGGCCAGAAGCGCTTCTGGTTCATGTGGGACGACCTGGTGCGCGGTGCGATCGGCGCCGTCGTGCTGGCCGATACCCGACGGCTGCCCGACTGCTTCCCGGCGCTCGACTACTTCGAGAGCTGCGGACTGCCGTATGTCGTCGCCGTCAACCACTTCGAGGGAACACAGGCGTTCGAGCCGGCGGATGTGCGTGATGCCTTGACGATTCCGCCGAGCGTGCCTGTACTGATCATGGACGCACGCAAACGGATCACGGCCGTCGAGTCGCTGCTCACGCTGGTGCGGCATGCGCTTGAGACCTCTCCGGAGTAGGTCCGTCCGACCGGACAGGACGTTGCCGGTAACCTGAGCCGACGTCAGTTATCGGCCATGTCAGGCCACGTCAGTCGTCGCTACGCGCGCAAACGGAGAACCCCGCCATGCGGAAGATACTCATCGTCGGAGCAGGCCAGTCCGGGCTCCAGCTCGCCCTTGGACTCCAGTCGCAGGGGTACGAGATCACCCTGATGTCCAACCGCACGGCGGACGAGATCCGGTCAGGCCGGGTCATGTCCACGCAGTGCATGTTCCATACGGCGCTCCAGCACGAGCGCGATCTGAAGCTGGGCTTCTGGGAGTCCCAGGCGCCGAGGATCGAAGGCGTCGGCATGTCGGTCGCCGCCCCCGACTCCACCCGGGCCGTGGACTGGGTCGGCAAGCTGGACGGCTACGCCCAGTCCGTCGACCAGCGGGTCAAGATGGCCGGCTGGATGGAGACCTTCGCGCAGCGCGGCGGCCAGCTGGTGATCCATGGCGCGGCAGTCTCCGACCTGGACTTCTTCTCCCGTACGTACGACCTGGTCCTGGTCTCGGCGGGCAAGGGCGAACTGGTCTCGATGTTCGGCCGCGACGCCTCGCGCTCCCCGTACGACGCGCCGCAGCGCGCGCTCGCCGTCGCGTACGTACACGGTCTGGGGCCGCGCCCCGAGCACCCGGAGTTCGACGCGGTCCGCTGCAATCTGGTGCCGGGCGTCGGCGAGCTTTTCATCATGCCCACCTTCACCACCTCCGGCCGCGCGGACATCCTCTTCTGGGAGGGCATCCCGGGCGGCCCGCTCGATGTCTTCCAGGGCATCAAGGACCCCGCCGAGCATCTCGCGCTGACGCTGGAGCTGATGGAGCGCTTCACGCCCTGGGAGTACGCGCGCGCCACGAAGGTCGAGCTGACGGACGCCAACGGGACGCTGTCCGGGCGGTACGCGCCGACCGTACGCAACCCGATCGGGCGGCTGCCGGGCGGCGGTCGCGTGCTCGGTGTCGCGGATGTCGTCGTCGCCAACGACCCGATCACCGGACAGGGCTCCAACTCGGCGTCCAAGTGCGCCGCCTCGTATCTGGACTCGATCGTGAGCCATGGCGACCAGCCGTTCGACGAGGCGTGGATGCGGTCGGCGTTCGACCGTTACTGGGACACCGCGCGGCATGTCACCAAGTGGACGAACGCGATGCTGGCTGCCCCGCCGGAGCATGTCCTGCAGTTGATCGGTGCGGCGGGCCAGCTGCCGCGAGTCGCCGACCGGTTCGTGAACGGCTTCAACGACCCGTCGGACCTTGAGAACTTCTTCTACGAGCCGGAGAAGACGCACGCGTTTCTGGCGGAGGCGGCGGGCGCGGCCTGACGCCCGGCCCTCATCAGCGGTCCGGCCCCTGGCCCGTTCAGACTTCCGGTGCCGCCTCCTCGCCGTAACCGGAGTCCGAGCCGTCCAGGGCGCCCGGGGGCAGTGCGGGTGGCGCGTACGCCCCCGGGTCCATCGCCCCGGCCTCCGGGTCCGGACGTACCGCGCCCAGCAGGGGATTCGCCGCGATGGGGGAGACCTTGACGTTGGTCCCGGGGCGCGGCGCCTGGATCACCATCCCGTCGCCCAGATAGATCGCCACATGCGTGGCCCCCGGGAAGTAGATCACCAGATCGCCGGGGCGCAGCTCGCGCAGGGAGACCTTGGGGAGTTCGTTCCACTGCTCCTGGCTGGTACGGGGGATGGCGAGACCGGCGCGCGCCCAGGCCCGCGAGGTCAGCCCGGAACAGTCGAACGAATCGGGCCCCTCGGCGCCCCACTCGTACGGCTTGCCGATCTGCTCGACGGCGTACTCCAGGGCCGCCTGGCCCGCCCGTGAGGGCGCCTTGCGGACCGACGTACCGGCCGGACCGCCCGCTCCCTGGGGTCCGCCCGCGCCCGGGGCCGTGCCTTCGCCGAGGGCGCCGGAGGCGAGCAGTTCGCGCTGGGCCTTGTCCGTACCGGCCCGTTCCAGATCGGTCAGTGCCGTGATCTGAGCACGGCTGAGGGAGGCGAGCAGCTTCTCGACCTCCTGGAGCCGGGATCTGACCATGTCGCGCTGTCTCTTCTGCTTCGTGGCGAGTGCCTGCTGACGGGCGAGGGCCTCGCGGGACGCCGTGGCGAGGGCCCGCGCGCGCTGCTCGCCGCCCGTCAGCCGGTTCAGCGTCTCCGCCCTGCCGCGTGCCGCGCGTGCCAGCAGATACGTCTCGTCCAGGGCGCTCTGCGGATCGCGCGCGAGCAACAGCCGCAGATAGCCGGAGAGGCCGGACTGCCCCTGGTACTGCTCGCGGGCCAGCCGGCCGGCGTTGACGCGGCTGAGGGCCAGCGCGGAGCGGGCCCGCGCGAGTTCGGCGTCCACCCTCTTGGTCTCGGCGCGCTGCCGGGTCAGCTCGGCGGCGGTGGTGTTGTACGCCTCGGTGGCCTTCTCTGCCTCGCGGTAGAGCTGTTGGAGCCGGGTCAGCATCTCGGCGACGGTACGGGGCGGGGCGTCGTCGGTGACGCCGGGTTCGCCGGGCCCGCCGGGTCCGGCGGAAGCCGAGGGGGAGGGGGAGGCGGCGGGGGAGGGAGTCGGCGACGCCGACGCGATCGGCACCGCGGCGAAGACCGTCGCGGCGGCCAGCGCCGCCGTACAGACGGATAGCGACACTCTGCCTGACACGTCATCACCTCCGGTTGCGGGACGGGCAGTCAAGCCCTAGGTGATGATGAGGTGATATGGGATGTGAAGAGCGCATTAATGGGCTCAGTGGCGCATCAGTATCATCCTTGTGAGGGACGGTCGCCGTGCTCCGTACCGCCGCCCCGCTCCGTACCGCCACCGGGCTTCGACCAGGGCCACTTCAGCGTGCGCCGCTCGCGGCCCTCGGCCACGTACTCGTACTTCCAGCCGCGCTGGATGCCGAGCCGCTTGGTGTAGCCGGCCGGGGCGCGACGGTAGGTGAGGACGGTGGGCGGCCCGCCGGCCGCGTCCGGCACCGGGACCTCGTACCACTTGGGCGGCTGCCCGGTCGGTCCGGTCAGTACGGGCAGTACGCGCCCGTCCAGCGGCCCGCCGACAAAGGGAGTGTCTTCGCTTCTCACGCCCCCAGTCTCACCTACGGGAGGTGCGCCGCCGCGTTCACCAGGGGCAGCACCCGGCGGGCCAGCGTTCCCACGGGGCCGTCCGGGTGTTCGTACGCCACGAGCGCGCCGACGGCCGCCGCGGTCTCCTCGTCGGTGGCGGCCGTGACGACCAGCAGCGCGATCAGATGGTCGACCAGCCAGTCGCGCAGCTCACCGGCGGGCGGGCGCTTCTCCTCGTCCAGCCATATGAGCGAGGCGGATTCGACGGCCGCGATCCAGGTGCGCACCAGCATCCGCAGCCGCGCGCCGGACGCGGCGGGGGCGCTCGTACGGTCCGCGTCGCCCGTACCGGTCGTGCCGTCCGTGCCTCCGGTGCCGCTCGTACCGAGGTGCAGCAGGATCTGTTCGGCCGCGGCCCGCCGTACCTCGTCGACGATCGCCGTCGTCCGGGACGTCTCACAGACGCTGCCGCCCCGCAGCAGCGCGCTGAACCCGGTGTCGTGCTGGTCGACGAAGGCGAGATAGCGGTCGAGGACGCGCCCCAGCCGTTCGGTCGGCGGCCCCACCGGCGGTTCGGTGAAGCAGAGTTCCAGCTCGTCGGCGGCGGAGCGCAGCGCGTCCTCGTACAACTGCTGCTTGCCGCCGCTGAAATAGCGGTAGACGAGCGGCCGGGACACCCCGGCCGCCGCGGCGACATCGTCGAGCGAGACATCCTCGGGCGCCCGGTGCGCGAAGAGGCCGAGGGCCGCGTCCAGGAGTTGCGTACGGCGCTCCTCGACGCTGAGCCTTCGGTACGCGGGCGTTGCGGGCGCGGTCATGTCCGCAGCGTAACCGCCGGGCGGCCGGGTGAGCGGGCGGACCGGGACAGCCGCCGGAACGATGCCGGCGGCGGGGACGGCGGTCAGGCGAGGAGGCCGGAGGACTTCCAGAGCCTGCGCCCCGCCCCGCGCAGCACACCGATGTCGTCCAGGAAGTCGGTGAGCCGCTTGGCGCCCGACTGCATCACCTCCCGGCGGTGGCCGCTCTCCCGCACCTGCGCGACGGCCTGCCGGCGGTCGAGGCCGACGTTCTCGTACACCCGCGGGTTGATGAAGCAGACCGAGAAGACCCGGGCGGCCTCACCGCAGCTGAGCCGGGTGAACTCCCGCTCCCAGCGCGGCGCGGTCACCATCTGGCGGCGCAGCTCCTCGCGGGCGTACCGGACATGACGCGCCTCTTCGATGACATGGATACGGGTCACTCCGCGCACGAGGGGCTGGACGCGCTCGTCCGGGAAGGTCAGCCGCTGCATCCAGTCGAGGATCTCCTCGCCGAGGAGCGTGGCGGCGAAGGAACCGGGGGTGGTGGAGACGGTCTTCAGGATGCGCGCGAGATTGTGGTAGAAGCGCGGCACGGGATACTCCGGCCCGCCGCCCTTGTGGATCAGCCGCGCGAACATCATCGAGTGCCGGCACTCGTCCGCGATCTCGGTGAGGGCGTAGCGGACGTGGTTGCTGGTCACGGGCTTGTCGTAGATGTGCCGGACCAGCAGCTGCATCAGGATGATCTCGAACCAGATTCCGAGCGAGGCGAGCGACGCGGCCTCGTGCCTGGCCAGCTCCATCCGCTGCTCCTCGGACATCGTCCGCCAGAGCGGGGTGTCGTAGAGCGAGACCAGCTCGGGCGGCCAGAACCACTTGCCGTCCTCGACCGGGGCGTCCCAGTCGAGTTCCTTGTCGGGGTCGAAGGAGTGCTTGGCGGAGGATTCGAGCAGCCGCTCGGCGACCTTCTCACGGTCCCGGAGCGGGCCGAGTGCGTCGCGGAGCAGCTGCACGTCGCGTTCGGTCACTGTCGTCATGGCTGAGCGCACCTCATGGCTGGGTTACCGGCGGTCACCCCTTATGAGACCGCTCGTCAACAAGGGCGTCAATCCCTTGCGCGCGACTTGTTGACTCCGCGTCTACCAACGTAAGTGCCTGCCAACCTCCGCGCCGACGCAGGTACTTGTGTGTCCAGGGAGGGGCGAAATCCGGCCTTCCGCGGACTCATGATGGATATACGCCCGAACCCACCGCGTAACACCGCGTCGCACGGCACGATGGCGCGTATGACCGCCCCACACCCCGGTGCCGACCGCGCAGCCGCCCGCCGCAGTCTCGAAGGGCTCGCCCTGGGCGACGCCTTCGGCGAACGCTGGTTCCCTCTCTTCCGCGAGCGTCAGCGCGCGTACGCGGAGATCAGGGCCAGGATCACGCCGCCGGAACTGGAGTGGCACTGGACGGACGACACCGCGATGGCCCTCGCGATACAACGTGTCCTGGACGAACGCGGCGCCATCGACCAGGACCGGCTCGCCCTGTGCTTCGCCCTCACGTACGACGCCGATCCGGCCCGCGGTTACGGGCACGGTATGCACATGCTGCTGCCGGCCCTGCTGGCGGAGCCGGAAAGCTGGCGCACCCTGGCCCCCGGGCTGTTCGAGGGCGGCAGTCTGGGCAACGGCGCGGCGATGCGGGTGGCCCCGCTGGGCGCCTGGTTCGCGGCCGACCTGGACCGCGTGACCGAACAGGCGGTGCTGTCCGCCGAGGTGACCCACGCCCACCCGCAGGGCATCGCGGGCGCGGTGGCGATCGCGGTGGCGGCGGCCCTGTCGGTACGGTCCGAACTCTCCGTGGCGGCGGTGGCGGAGGCCACCCCCGTGGGGCCGGTACGGGACGGCCTGGCGCGGGCGGCGGAGCTGCCGTTCACCACCGAGCCGTGGAAGGCGGCGGATCTGCTCGGCAACGGCCAGCGGATCCGGGCTGACGACACCGTGCCGTTCGCGGTATGGACGGCGGCCCGCCACCGCGACGATCTGGCCGCCGCGCTCTGGTCGACGGCGGAGGGATTCGGCGACGTCGACACGACCTGCGCGATCACGGCGGGCATCGTCGCGGCCCGCACCGGAACGGGCTCGGTCCCTACGGAGTGGCGGCAGCGCCGGGAGGCGCTGACGTAGCCGGCGCGGGCTGCCCGGGTCGCGCCCGGGGAGCTGGGGCCGGGGCCGGGGGCGGGGGCGGGGCCGCGAGGGCGATCTCCGGGAGCGAGGCGTCCGCGCCGCGCGCCGCCACCAGTTGCAGCCCCACCGGGCATCCGTCCGCCGTGAAACCGGCCGGAATGCTCGCCGCGGGATGCCCGCTCAGATTGAACGCCCAGGTCAGCGCGGTGGAGTAGAGCTCGCCCGGACCCTCGTGGCCATGCGGTCTGTTGGGGGTGACCGGGGTGAGCAGCAGCGGTGTACGGGCGAAGAGCGCGTCGAGCCGCCGGTCGTTCTCCGCCCGTACCCCTGATGCCCGCACGACCGCCTCCGATGCTTCCGAGCCGCCGCCGCTCCGTATCGCCGTCCAGGCCTCCCGCGGGTCCAGCAGCGTGAACGGCCGCCGCGCCGGAGCGAGTCGTACGACCCCCGCCGCCACCAGCCGGTCCACCGCCGCCCGCACCACCGCCGCCACCTCCGGGTCCGGCCGCGCGTACCCCAGATCGGGGGAGAAGACGGCGGGCACGGGGAAGGCCGGCTTCGGCGCCTCGTATCCGTCCAGCACACACCGCAGATACGCCCGCACCTCCGCCGCCGATCGCGCCAGCACACCCGCCGAGGCCAGACCGGTACGGTCCGGGGACGGCAGCAGCCCGTTGGTCGTCTTCAGCCCGAACACCCCGCACCAGGCCGCCGGGATCCGGACCGAACCGGCCCCGTCGCTGCCGGTCGCCAGCGGCACCATCCCTGCCGCGACCGCCACCGCCGACCCGGCGGAGGACCCGCCGGGTGTACGGTCCGCGCGGTACGGGTTGACCGTACGGCCGTGCCTGCCCCGCCCCCAGGTCTGCCAGTACGTGCCCGGCCCCGGCACCGCCGTCGACCCGACCGGCACCGCGCCCGCCTCGATCAGCCGCCCCGCCGCGTACGACCGGATGCCGGACGGTCCCTTCACCGCGAACGGCAGCCCGGCGAGCGGCAGTCGGCGGTCCACCGTCCGCGCCCGATCCCTGGCTTCCGTGTCCCACACCTCGATGAAGGCGCACAGAGCGGGATCGAGCCGCTCGATCCGCGCCAACGCCTCGGCGACCCTGTCCTCCACCGCGCCCCCTTCCTGCACCGCGCCCCTCCGTTGCTCCGCTCTAGGCCCTGTCCGGCCGATCTTCGCGGGCCCGCGACGCCTGGCACGCACGCTCGCCGCGTTGTCGGGATCACCCCAGTACGTCCAGTACTGGGGAGACCCTCCGACCACCGCCACCGCGACCGCCGGCCGGCTCGAATTGCCCGCCTGCGCCCAGGCGATGAACCAGGCGTACGGCGCCCCGGTGTTGCCCACCCCGTGCTGCGCCGTCCCCGTCTTCCCGCCGACCGTCGCCCCGTCGATCCCCGCGTTCGCTCCCGTACCGTCCTCGACGACCCCGATCATCAGCTGCCGCAACCGCTGCGCCGTGGCCGGGTTCACCGCCCGCCGGTAGGAGCGCTCGCCGGTACGGGAGACGATGTCGCCGTTCGCGTCCATGGTCCGGTCCACCAGGAAGGGGTACTTGAGCTCCCCGCCGTTCGCGACCGCCGACGCGACCATCGCCATCTGGAGCGGGGTGGCCCGCGTGTCGAACTGCCCGATCGAGGACAGCGCCAGCTGATCGTCGCTCATGCTGGTGTCGAAATGGGACGCGGCGACCCCCGAAGGGATCGTGATCCCGGTGTCGTTGAAGCCGAACTTCCGCGCCGTCTCCACCATCGCGGACAGCCCCGTCTTCACCCCGAGCCCGGCCATCACCGTATTGCAGGACCATCTGATCGCGTAGTCCAGTGACGCCTTGTCGCAGCCGTCCGCCTCATTGGGCAGCGCGGTCCGTGTGCCCGGCAGGACATACGGCTCGGCGATGCCGGTCGGGGCGTGGACATCGGTGACCGTCCGGGAGTCCAGCGCTGCCGCCGCCGTCACGATCTTGAAGGCGGAACCGGGTGGGTAGGTCTGCCGGATGGCCCGGTTGAGCAGGGGCTGCGCGTCCACGCCGGTCAGCCGGGCCCATGCGTCGTTGACGGCCCCGCCGGTGCCCGACAGCTGCCCGGGGTCGTACGACGGGCTGCTGACCAGCGCCAGGATCCTCCCGCTGAACGGCTCGACGGCAGCCACCGCGCCGCGTCTGCCGGCCAGTCCCTCGTATGCGGCCCGCTGCATCGACTCCTTGATCGTGGTGGCGACCTGGCCGCCGGGGCGCCGGCCGCGGGTGATCTCGTTCCAGAAGGGGAACGGGGCGAGCATCGGGTCCGTACCGGAGAGGGTGGCGTCCTCGGCGTTCTCCAGCAGGGTCGTGCCGTACGTCTGGGAGGCGTAGCCGGTGACGGGCGCGTACAGCGGGCCCTGGGTGTAGGTGCGTTCGTAACGCAGCTGCTGTCCGCTGTCCCTGGAGCCGGTGACCGCCCTGCCGCCGACGAGGATGTTGCCGCGCGGCTGCGAGTAACGGGCCACGGTGTCACGGCGGTTGGCGGGGTTGTGATCGAGGGATTCCGCGTCGATGACCTGGATCCTGGCGGAGTTGACCAGCAGGGCGACCAGCAGGAGGAGAGAGAAGACGGCGGTCCGCCGGATGTAGCGGGTCACGGCTGCTCCCTCCACGGGATGAAGCGGGTCACGGCTGCTCCCTCCACGGGATGAAGCGGGTCACGGCTGCTCCCTGCCTCGGATGTGGCGGGTCATCGCTGGTCCCTCCAGGCGTTCCCGTTCTCGTCGGCCGGCGCGATGACGCCCGGCTCCGCGCTCTCCGGGCGCGGGCTGCGGGCCGAGTCGCTCAGCCGGATGAGCAGCGCGACCATCACCCAGTTGGTGACGACGGACGAGCCGCCCTGGGCGAGGAAGGGCATCGCCATGCCGGTCAGCGGGATCAGCCCCGTCACCCCGCCCGCGATGACGAAGACCTGGAGGGCGAGGATCGCGGAGAGGCCGACGGCGAGCAGCCGGCCGAAGGGGTCGAGCAGGGCGAGGGCGGCGCGGTAACCGCGGGCGACCAGCAGGGCGTACAGCATGAAGAGGGCGGTCAGGCCGACCAGGCCCAGTTCCTCGCCCGCCGTGGCCAGGATGAAGTCGGACTTGGCGGCGAAACCGATCAGGATCGACCGGCCGAGCCCGAGCCCGGTGCCGAGCATCCCGCCCGCGGCGAACGCGAAGAGGGACTGGGCGAGCTGGCCGGGTCCGCGGCCTGCGGCGATGGAGGCGAAAGGGTCGAGCCAGTCCTGTACGCGGCTGTGGACATGCGGTTCCAGCGAGCCGACGGCGAACGCGCCGACCGCGGCGAGCAGCAGCCCGACGGCGATCCAGCCGGTGCGTCCGGTCGCGACGTACAGCAGGATCACGAAGAGCCCGAAGAAGAGCAGCGAGGTGCCCAGGTCCCGTTCGATGACGAGGACGAAGACACTGAGCAGCCAGATCGCCACGATCGGACCGAGCACGCGGCCGGTGGGCAGTTGGAGCCGCCAGACCTTGCGGCCGGTGTAGGCGAGCGCGTTGCGGTTGGCGGCGAGGTACGCGGCGAAGAAGACCGCGAGCAGGATCTTGGCGAACTCACCGGGCTGGAAGGAAAGTCCGCCGACCCGGATCCAGATCTTGGCCCCGTTCACGGCGGGAAAGAAGATCGGCACGATCATCAGCGCCAGCGCGGTGGCGACCGACAGATAGGCGTACCGCTGGAGCAGCCGGTGGTCGCGCAGGAACACGACGACGGCGATGAACAGCGCGACACCGAACGTGGACCAGACCAGCTGGGTGGGCGCGGCCTTGTCGCCCGGAGTCTCCAGGTCGAGGCGGTAGATCAGCACCAGACCGAGGCCGTTGAGCAGCACCGCGATGGGCAGCAGCAGGGGGTCCGCGTACGGCGCGCGCAGCCGGACGGCGATATGCGCGAGGAGGGCGAGCATGCCCAGACCGGCGCCGTATCCGCCGGCGTCGTGCGGTACGACGTGGTTCCTGCCGAGACCGACGCCGATGTAGCCGAAGACGGAGATGAGGACGGCGCAGACGAGGAGCGAGAGTTCGACACCCCGGCGCTTGGGGTGGCGAATCCCGGGTGGGGGAGCGTCCGCCGTCGTTGCGGTCATGCGTCGCAACGTAGCAAGGCGGCATGGCTTATGTCCGGTTATGTGGGGACGTCAGGCATGCCGGACTCATCTGGCGGGGCTTTCGGTTCGATGAGTCATCGGCCGGTCGTTCCGTATGAGCGCTTTCAGTCGACTCTGCCGTGCCTCTCGCGGTCGCTCACTGCTGGTAGGGGTTCCCCTGCTGCGGCTGCCCCGGCTGCCCCGGCTGCCCCGGCTGCCCCGGCTGCCCCGGCTGTCCGTACGGCTGACCGCCGCCCTGCCCGTACCCCTGCGCGTTTCCGGGGCCGTAACCCTGGCCGTACCCCTGTCCGCTCGGCTGGCCGGTGCCCTGGGCCATGAGCTGGTCGGCCTGCTCCTTGGTCACCTGCCGCTCCGCGCCGCAGAACGTGCACTGGGTCGCGAACTTGGTCGAGAACGGGAACAGCGGCACGAAGAACAGCGTGAATTTGGTGACGCGCTTGCGGAGCGTGTGCGCCGACGGATTGCCGCACTGGCCGCAGATCAGCGTCAGTATCGCCAGCTGGTAGAGGTAGCCCTTGGTGCCGAAGATGATCATGGGTGGGATTCCTTAGGGGGACCGGCGGGTGCTGAGGAAGTGCTGTTGAGGTGTCGCGTGCTCAGGGAGAGTCTGCCGCACGGCGGTGACAACTGGCCCGCGTTACGGGACGGAATGGTCAGGGAGGGCGGCCCGTCCGGGGACCGAGGACTATTGCCCCCGTGGTCCGGGTGCTGTTCCCATGGTCGTGGGGGTGGTGGGGTATGAGCCGATTACGCGTCACACCGGCGCGCGGGCAGGGCCGGGACCGGCTGTACGTCAGCCTGCGGGACGGTACTACCGTCGCCTGGTACGACAAGGACACCGGCCGGGTGAGCGTGCTTTCCGGGGCCGGGCGCGACGAGGTGCTCTCCGCGCTGGCGCCGTATCTCACCGGCGAGGTGACCGTAGGGCCACCCCGGGTGCCGACCCCCGCCGATCTCGACCGGCTCTCGCTCCACCCCGATGACGATCTGGCCCCGAACCGTCCGGGCGAGGCGCTCCACGCGGAACTGGACGCGCTGCGAGCCGCCGACTCCGCCCCGTCCTCCGCGTCGCCCGGGTCTCTCCTGTGGCGGCGGTGGCGTCAGGACCCCCGGCAGGCGGAACTGCTCGCTCAGGAGAACATCGGCGACCGGCTCGACCGGCTGGAGGGCGCGGGCTGGCGAGTACTGCACTCGATACCGCTCCCCGGCGCCGCCCGTATCGACCATCTGGCGATCGGCCCGGCCGGGGTCCTGGCCGTACGGACGCTCCCGGCCCGGAAGCGCCGGGTCGGCGTCGCCGACCCGCAGGTCCGCGTGGGGCGCGCCGCACCCGCACCCCATCTCCGCTGGGCCCGCCGCGCCGCGGAACGCGCCTCGCGCGCGCTGGCGGCCGACGTACGCCCCGTACTCGCCGTGGTCGAGCCCGCGCGCCTGGACGCCCTGCCGATGCCCTCGGGCGTACGGATCCTGCGCGACACCGAGATCCCGGCGCTGGCGTCGCTCGGGGGCGTACTGAAACCGGCGGACATCGAGTCCCTGTACGCGACGGCGCGGGACCGCCACAGCTGGCTGCGCGTCTAGTAGTGCTTGGTCAGGTTGGTTGGGGTGTGGCGTGTCTTTCGGGTTTGGTGTGCGTTGATGGGGGTGTGACTCCGGACGAGATTGCTGCTGTGCGTGGTGAGTTGGAGGCGTTCGCGGCGGAGGTGTTCGAGCCGTTCGTGCGGAA
>NZ_JOEI01000039.1 GCF_000718095.1 Streptomyces scopuliridis RB72
TCCCACTTGCCCTCGCTCGCGGTCGCGAAGACCTCGGCGCCCAGATGGTTCGCCACCTGGATCGCCGCCATGCCGACACCACCCGCACCGGCGTGGATCAGCACCTTCTCCCCGTGCCGCAGCCCGCCCAGCTCCACCAGCGCGTAGTAGGCCGTCAGGAACACCAGCGGCATCGAGGCCGCCGTCTCCCACGACCAGCCGTCGGGCAGCCGGGTGAGCAGCCGCGCGTCGCCGACCACCAGCGAGCCGAAGCCGCCGGACACCAGGCCGGTGACCGGGTCGCCGGGCCGCAGGCCGGTCACGTCGGGACCCACTTCGGTCACCACGCCCGCGGCCTCGCGCCCCATGCGTCCGGCGTCGCCGGGGTACATGTCGAGGGCCTTGAGGACATCGCGGAAGTTGACACCGGCGGCCCGTACGTCGATACGGACCTCGCTGCCGGTCAGCGGAGCGAGAACCTCCGGGAACGGGGCCAGGGTCAGCCCGTCCAGACTGCCCTGCGTCTCACTGTCGAGCCGCCACGGCACTCCGGCCGGCGGCACCAGCCCCGTACCCGACTCCAGCCGCGCGAGCCGGCCCGCCAGGATCGCGCCGTCACGGATCGCCACCTGGGGCTCGTCCGTGCTGAGGGACCGCGCGAGTGGCGCGGCGCCGTCGTCCGTGAGGCCGAGGTCCACCAGGCCGAAGCAGCCGGGGTTCTCCGTCTGCGCGGAGCGCACCAGGCCCCATACCGAGGCCGCCGCGATATCGGTGGCCTCCTCGTCACCGGCCGCCATCGCGCCCCTGGTGACGAACACCAGCCGCGAGCCGGCGAACCGCTCCTCGGCCGCCCACCCCTGCGCGAGCGCCAGTACGTCGGTGGTCAGTACGTGGGCGGACTCCGCCACCCCGTCCCGGTCCCCGGACACGGCGACCAGCACCACGTCCGGCACCGGGGACTCCCCCGCCGCCAGCGAGGCGAGATCGGCGTACGTCTCGACGCGCGCCCCGGAGGCCGCCAGTCCGTCGGCGAGCCCGAACGCGTCGGGCCCCACCAGCGCGACCGCCTCGGGCACATCCGTACCGGACTCCACCGGCACCGGAACCCAGTCGAGGCCGAACAGCGCGTCCCTGGCCAGCGCGGTGTCTTCGCTCAGCTCCTCGCTCGACACCGCCCGTACGAGAAGCGAATCGACCGAGGCGACCGGCGCTCCGGAGAGATCGGCGACCGCGATCGACACCGCGTCCCGGCCGTTGTCGGCCTGGGCGATGCGGACCCGCAGCGCGGAGGCGCCCGTCGCGTGGAGCGACACGCCCTCCCATGAGAACGGCAGTCCTCCGTTGCCCTGCTCGCCGTCGCCCGCGAGGAGCGAGGCGTGCAGCGCGGAATCGAGCAGCGCGGGGTGCAGACCGAACGCGGCGGCGTCGCTCTCCGCGCTCTCGGGAAGGCTCACCTCGGCGAAGATCTCACCGTCACGCCGCCAGGCGGCGCGCAGGCCCTGGAACACCGGGCCGTAGGCGAAGCCCAGCTCGGCGAACCGCTCGTAGCAGCCCTCGGCTTCCAGCGCCTCGGCACCCTCCGGCGGCCATACCGTCGCGTCGAGCCCGTCGGCCGGCGTCCGGCCTCCGACCGTCAGCACACCCATGGCGTGCTGTGTCCACGACCGCTCGTCGGCACCGTCGAGCCGCGAGTGCACCGTGATCGAGCGCCGGTCCGCGTCGTCCGCGACCCCGACACGCACCTGCACCTGGACCGCGCCGCCCTCCGGCAGCACCAGCGGCGCCGCGAGCGTCAGCTCCTCGACCCGGTCGCAGCCGACCTCGTCACCGGCGCGGAACGCCAGCTCAAGCAGGGCGGTTCCCGGCAGCAGGATCCGGCCCATGACCGCGTGGTCCGCGAGCCAGGGATGGGACTGGACGGACAGCCGACCGGTGAACAACGCGCCTTCACCCTCGGCGAGTTCGACCGCCGCGCCCAGCAACGGGTGTTCGGCGGAGCCGAGTCCGGCGGCGCGCACATCACCGGCGGCACCGGCCTGTGAGCCGGCCGGCCAGATCCACTGATGCTGGAAGGGGTACGTGGGCACATCGACCCACGCCGCGCCGGTTCCGGCGAACACCGCCGCCCAGTCCACGGGAACGCCCCGTACGTACAGCTGTGCCAGAGCGGTCAGCGCGGCGGGCTCGCCCGCCCGGTTCTTACGGAGCAGGGGTACGGTCACGGCGCCGTCCGGTACGGACTCCTGGGCCATAGCCGACAGCACACCGTCCGGGCCCAGCTCCAGGAACGTGCTCACGCCCTGCTCACCGAGCGTCCGTACGCCATCCGCGAAGCGGACCGCCTCGCGGACATGCCGTACCCAGTACTCGGCCGAGCACAGCTCCTCCGCCGACGCCAGACCACCCGTCAGGTTCGACACCACCGGGATACGCGGCGCCAATCACCACGGACGTCGGGCCGTTGACGGCCGCGATGGACACTTCGCCGGACAGCAGCGGCAGGACCTCGTCCTCCATCGCCTGCACCGCGACCATCGCACCACCGGTCGGCAGCGCCCCCATCAGCCGCGCCCGCGCCACCACCAATGTGCAGGCATCCTCCAGTGAGAACACGCCCGCCACATGTGCCGCCGCGATCTCACCGATCGAATGACCGGCGACGAAGTCCGGGACCACACCCCACGACTCCACCAACCGGAACAGCGCCACCTCGACGGCGAACAACGCCGGCTGGGTGAACCCCGTGTCGTTCAGCAGCTCCGCGTCCTCGCCCCACATCACCCCACGCAGCGAACGCCCCAACTCGGCGTCCAGCGCGGTCAGTACGGAGTCCAGCGCCTCCGCGAAGACCGGGAACCGGCCGTACGGACAGCAGCCGCCGCGCCTGATCCGCCAGCGCCTCGGGCGTCCGGCCCGAGAGCACCCACGGCACCACGCCCGGCTCGACAGCCGGGACTTCGGACCCGGCGAGCACCGTTCCCCGGATGACGGTGGGCGGCTGCTCCAGGATGACGTGGGCGTTCGTACCGCTGATGCCGAACGACGAGACACCCGCCCGACGCGGGCGACCGGCCTCGGGCCATTCCACCGGCTCCGTCAGCAGCTCCACCGCGCCCGCCGACCAGTCGACATGGGTCGACGGCTCGGTCACATGGAGCGTCCGCGGCAGCACCCCGTGCCGCATCGCCATCACCATCTTGATCACACCGGCGACACCGGCCGCGGCCTGCGTGTGACCGATGTTCGACTTCACCGAACCGAGCAGCAGCGGACGCTCGGGGTCGCGGTCGCGCCCGTACGTGGCCAGCAGCGCCTGCGCCTCGATCGGGTCGCCGAGCGTCGTCCCCGTACCGTGCGCCTCCACCACGTCGACATCGTCGGCCGAGAGCCCGCCGCTGGCGAGCGCCTGGCGGATCACGCGTTGCTGTGAAGGCCCGTTCGGGGCGGTGAGGCCGTTCGACGCGCCGTCCTGGTTGATCGCGCTGCCGCGCAGCAGGGCGAGCACCTGATGGCCGTTGCGCCGCGCGTCCGAGAGGCGTTCAAGCACGAGCATGCCGACGCCCTCGGACCAGGCGACGCCGTCGGCCGACTCGGAGAACGCCTTGGACCGGCCGTCGGGGGCCAGGCCGCGCGCCCGGGAGAACTCGACGAAGGTGCTCGGGGTGGACATGACGGTGACACCGCCGGCCAGCGCCAGCGAGCACTCACCGCCACGCAGCGCCTGCGCGGCGAGATGCATGCCGACCAGGGAGGAGGAGCAGGCGGTGTCCACGGTCACCGCCGGGCCTTCGAGCCCCAGAGTGTAGGAGACACGGCCGGAGGCCACGCTCGGCGCGCTGCCGTTGCCGCGGAAGGCCTCGTACTCCTCGCCCGTGAGCAGCGGGCCGTAGTCGTTGTACATGACACCGGCGAAGACACCGGTCCGGCTGTCGCGCAGTGAGACGGGGTCGATGCCGGCCCGCTCGACGGCTTCCCACGAGAGTTCGAGCAGCAGGCGCTGCTGGGAGTCGGTGGCCATCGCCTCGCGGGGCGACATCCCGAAGAAGTCCGGGTCGAACTCGCCGGCCGTGTGCAGGAATCCGCCCTCGCGGACATGGGTCCTGCCGGGGTGGTCGGGGTCCGGGTCGTAGAGCCCGTCGAGGTCCCAGCCGCGGTTGGTGGGGAAGCCTGAGATGGCGTCGCCGTCCTCCGTGACGAGCCGCCAGAGGTCTTCCGGCGAGGTCACCCCGCCCGGGTAACGGCAGGCCATGCCGACGATCGCGATGGGGTCGTCGGCGACCGGCGGCAGCGCGGCCACGGGCGCGGCGGGTGCTTCGGCCTCGGTGCCGAGCAGTTCGTCGCGCATGTGGTCGGCGAGGGCGCTCGGGGTCGGGTAGTCGAAGACCATGGTCGCGGGCAGCCGCAGGCCGGTCACGGTGTTGAGTCCGTTGCGCAGCTCGACCGCCGTCAGCGAGTCGAAGCCGAGGTCCTGGAACTGGCGGGATGCCTCGACCTCCGCGGCGTCGGCATGGCCGAGCACCTGCGCGACCTGGCCGCGTACGAGGTCGAGGAGGATCTCACGGCGTTCGGCGGCGTTCAGTCCGGTGAGCCGCTGGGCGAGGCCGCCCGCCGTCTCCGAGACCTGTGCGGCGGCGCGCCGGCCGGGGGTGCGGATGAGGCCGCGCAGCAGGGGCGGGATCTCGCCCTGGGTACGGAGGACGGGCAGGTCGAGGCGTACGGGCGCGACGGCCGGCGCGTCGGTGGCGAGGGCGGCGTCGAAGAGCGCCACGCCCTGGTCGACGGAGAGCGGCGGCATACCCGAGCGCGCGATGCGCTCCACGTCGATGTCGGTGAGTGTGCTGGTCATGCCGACGCTCTGGGTCCAGGGGCCCCAGGCGAGGGCGAGGCCGGGCAGTCCGCCGGCGCGCCGGTGGGTGGCGAGCGCGTCCAGGAAGGCGTTTCCGGCCGCATAGTTGGCCTGGCCGGGGCTGCCGAGGGTGGCGGCGACGGAGGAGAAGAGCACGAACGCGGCCAGGTCGAGTCCGCGGGTCAGTTCATGGAGGTTCCAGGCGGCGTCGGCCTTGGGGCGCAGCACGCTGTCGAGCCGCGCCGGGGTGAGTGAGCCGATCACGCCGTCGTCGACGACACCGGCGGTGTGGATGACGGCGGTGAGCGGGTGTGCGGCGGGGACGGCCGCCAGCAGTTCCGCGAGGGCGGTCCGGTCGGTGACATCGCAGGGGGCGACGGTCACCTGGGCGCCCTGTGCGGTGAGTTCGGCCTTGAGCGTCTCGGCGCCGTCGGCGGCGAGGCCGCGGCGGCTGACGAGCAGCAGGTGCCGTACGCCGCGCTCGGCGACCAGGTGCCGGGCGAGGACGCCGCCGAGTCCGCCCGTACCGCCGGTGATGAGGACGGTTCCCTCGGCGTCCCAGGCGGCCCGCTCCTCGGGGACGGGGACGCGGGTCAGACGGGCGGCGAGCAGTTCCCCGCCGCGCACCGCGAGGTCGGGCTCGTCGGCCGCGGCCGCGAGGGCGGAGACGAGGATGGCCGGCACGGCCTCCGGGGGGAGTGAGGCCGTGCCGGGGTCGATGTCCAGGAGGCCGAGGCGTCCCGGATTCTCGGTCCTGGCCGTGCGTACGAGGCCGTGGACCGAGGCGGCGGCGAGGTCGTCGCCCGTCAGCGCGCCGTGGGTGACGAACACCAGGCGCGCGTCGGCGAACCGGTCCTCGTCCAGCCACCGCTGTACGTCTCCGAGGACGCGGGCGCCGAGGGCGTGGGTCGCCGCCACGACGCCCTCGTCCGCGTCGGCGGGTGCGCCGACGGCGGCGATCAGGACCACGCCGGGGGCCGGGCCGTCCGCGGCCGCGAGCGCGGTCAGGTCGGGGTGGACCGTCACCGGGGCGCCCGCCGTACGCAGCGCGCCGGCCAGGCCGAGCGGGTCGGCGCCGATCACGGCCACCGCGTCGGGTCCGGCCGGGGCCGGGCCCTTCACCGCGGTCCACTCCACGCGGAACAGCGAGTCCCGGTGCACCGCGCCGGCCTCGTCGAGGCTCTCTGTGGGGACCGTGCGCGAGACGAGGGAGTCCACGGAGAGGACCGGGCCGCCCGCCGCGTCGTACACCGCGATGGAGACGGTGTCGTCGCCCGCCGGGGACAGCCGGGCGCGTACCGCCGTGGCGCCGGAGGCGATCAGTGACACGCCCTCCCAGGCGAACGGCAGTCCGCCCCGGCTGATGGCGCCGAGGTCGGTGAAGGCCGCCGCGTGCTGGGCCGCGTCGAGCAGCGCCGGGTGGAGACCGAAGGCGCTCGCGTCGGTGTCCGCGCCCTCCGGGAGGGTGACGTCGGCGTACACCTCGTCGCCGCGCCGCCAGGCGGCGCGCAGGCCCTGGAAGACGGGGCCGTAGTCGAAGCCGAGTCCGGCGAGCCGTTCGTAGCAGCCGTCGAGGTCGACGGGTTCGGCGCCGGCGGGCGGCCATACGGTGGCGTCGAAGCCGGGGTCGGGGGCGCCTGTGCCGGGGGCGACGAATCCGGTGGCGTGCTGCGACCAGGGGAGGTCGAAGCCGTCCTCGACGCGCGAGTAGATGCCCAGCGGGCGGCGTCCCGAGGCGTCGGCGGCGCCGACGCGCACCTGAAGCTGTACGGCGCCGTGCTCGGGCAGTGCGAGCGGCGCGGCGAGGGCCAGTTCCTCGACGCGGCCGCAGTCGACCTCGTCACCGGCGCGGATGGCGAGCTCGACGAAGGCCGTCCCGGGCAGCAGGGCACGGCCGCGTACGCCGTGGTCGGCGAGCCAGGGGTGGGACTGCGTGGACAGCCGGCTGGTGAACAGCGCGCCCTCGCCGTCGGCGAGTTCGACGGCCGCGCCGAGCAGCGGGTGCCCGGCGGAGCCGAGTCCGGCGGCGCGCATGTCGCCGGCCTTGTTGAGGGTGACGGCGGGCCAGAAGCGCTGGCGCTGGAACGGGTAGGTGGGCAGGTCGACGCGGCGGGCGCCGGTGCCGTCGTAGAGCCCGGCCCAGCGCACGGTGGCGCCGCGGACGTGCACCCGCGCGAGGGCGGTGACGGCGGCCAGTTCCTCCGGGCGGTCCTTGCGCAGCAGCGGCACCATCGCCGCCCGCTCCGTCAGCGAGTCCTGGGCCATGGCGGAGAGCACGCCGTCGGGGCCCAGCTCCAGCAGGGTGGTGACGCCGCGTCCGGTGAGGGTGCGGACGCCGTCGGCGAACCGTACGGCTTCGCGTACGTGCCGTACCCAGTAGGCGGCGGAGCACAGCTCCGCGACGTCGGCGATCCGGCCGGTCACGTTCGACACGACGGGGATCGTGGGTTCCTCGTACGTCAGGCTCTCCGCGACGGCGCGGAACTCCGTCAGCATCGGTTCCATGAGCGGCGAGTGGAAGGCGTGCGAGACGCGCAGCCGGCTGGTCTTGCGGTCCCGTGCCTCGAAGTGCGCGGCGATGTCCTGTACGGCGCTCTCGTCACCGGCGATGACGACGGACGTGGGTCCGTTGACGGCGGCGATCGACACCCGTTCGGTGAGCCCGGTGAGCAGCGGGGCGACCTCGTCCTCGGTGGCCCGTACGGCGACCATGACGCCGCCGGCGGGCAGGGCCGCCATCAGCGAGGCGCGGGCGGCGACGAGGCGGCAGGCGTCCTCCAGCGAGAACACGCCCGCCACATGGGCGGCCGCTATTTCACCGATGGAGTGGCCGCCGACGAAGTCGGGGGTGACGCCGAGCGAGGCGACGAGGCGGTAGAGCGCGACCTCGACGGCGAAGAGGGCGGGCTGTGTCCAGCGGGTCTCGTTGAGCGGATCGGGGTCGGTGCCCCAGACGATGTCGCGCAGCGGGCGGTCGAGGTGGGTGTCGAGCGCGTCGGCGACGGCGTCGAAGGCTTGCGCGAACACCGGGAATCCGGCGTGGAGTTCGCGTCCCATGCCGAGGCGCTGGGAGCCCTGGCCGGAGAAGAGTACGGCGAGCAGGCCCTCGTCGGCGACGCCGTCGGCGAGCACGGTGGGTTCTGTGTCGGCGGTGGCGCCGGCGAGCAGGACCGACCGGTACTCGAAGACCGAGCGGCCCGCGGCGAGGGAGTGGCCGATATCGGCGGGCCGGGTCCCGGGGTTGCGCTCGATGAAGGAGAGCAGCCGGGCGCGCTGGTCGGCCAGGGCGGCGGCGGACCGGCCGGAGAGGGCCCAGGGGATGACACCGGGCAGCGCGGAGTCCTCGGCGGGGGCGTCCTCGGTGGCCGCCGGGGCCTGTTCGAGGATCACATGCGCGTTGGTGCCGCTGACACCGAAGGAGGAGACGGCGGCGCGCCGGGCGCGGCCCGTCTCGGGCCAGGCGAGGGGCTGGTCGAGCAGTTCGATGGAGCCGGTGGTCCAGTCCACGTCGTGGGAGGGCTCGCCCACGTGCAGGCTGCGCGGCATCAGTCCGTGCCGCATCGCCATGATCATCTTGATGACACCGGCGGCGCCCGAGGCCGCCTGGGTGTGCCCGATGTTCGACTTCACCGACCCGAGCCGCAGCGGCTGTTCGCGGTCCTGGCCGTAGGTGGCCAGCAGCGCCTGCGCCTCGATCGGGTCGCCGAGGGTCGTGCCCGTACCGTGCGCCTCGACGATGTCCACCTCGGCGGGTGCCAGCCGGGCGTTCTCCAGGGCGGCGCGGATGACGCGCCGCTGTGAGGGGCCGTGGGGCGCGGACAGGCCGTTGGAGGCGCCGTCCTGGTTGATCGCGCTGCCGCGCAGGACGGCCAGGACCGGGTGGCCGGCCCGCTGGGCGTCCGAGAGGCGTTCCAGTACGAGGACGGCGGCGCCCTCGCCCCAGCCGGTGCCGTCGGCGTCCTGGGAGAACGACTTGCAGCGGCCGTCGGCGGCCATACCGCTCTGGGCGGTGAAGGAGACGAAGGGTCCGGGCGTCGCCATCACGGACGCGCCGCCCGCAAGGGCCATGTGGCACTCGCCGTTGCGCAGGGACTGCGCGGCCCAGTGCAGCGCCACCAGTGAGGAGGAGCAGGCGGTGTCGACGGTGACGGCGGGGCCCTCGGCGCCGAGCGTGTAGGAGAGCCGGCCCGAGATGACGCTCGCGGCGTGCCCGGTGGTCGAGTACAGCTCGGCGTCCTCGTCGGACGCCTTGATGACCGTGGCGTAGTCCTGCCCGGCCGTGCCGACGAACACCCCGGCCCGGCTGCCGCGCAGTGTGGCCGGGTCGATACCGGCGCGCTCCAGGGCCTCCCAGGCGACTTCCAGCAGCAGCCGCTGCTGGGGGTCCATGGCGACGGCCTCACGGGGGGAGATCCCGAAGAACCCGGGGTCGAAATCCGCCATGTCGTAGAGGAACCCGCCCTCTTGGGCGAGGCTGCGGCCGGGGCCGTCCCCGGCGAGGCGCTCCAGGTCCCAGCCGCGGTCGGCGGGGAAGCCCGCCATGACGTCGCGGCCTTCGGTGACCAGCTCCCACAGGTCCTCGGGGGAGGTGACCCCGCCGGGGTAGCGGCAGCCGATGCCGACGACGGCGATGGGCTCCTCGGCAGCCGCCACCAGCTGCTGGTTCTGCTGACGGAGCCGCTCGATCTCCTTCAGGGAGGACCGCAGCGCCTCGACGTACTTGTTGGTGGACGTGCTCATCGGACTCTCCAGATCTCTTTCAGTTCGCAGGTGCCGCGGCGACCGGCGACGTCTGCCCGGCGCGACGGGGCGGACGTCGCCGGTTGGGAGCTAGGGCGTGTTGCGGAAGTAGCGCCGTCCGCCCTCAGGGCGTCGCGGGCCAGGCGGGACTTTCGCGACACGCCCTACATCTCGGTGGCGAGCCGCAAGAGGCTTTCGGCGTCCATGTCGTCGAGTGAGTCCTCGCCTTCGGCGGCCGGGGCGGTCGCCTCGGCGGCGTCGGCGGTGGCGAGTTTGAGCACCATGTCGAGAAGTCCCGCTTTACGGAGTCGGCTGATGGGAACGGAGGCGAGGGCGTCGCGGATCTCCGCGTCGGGATCGTCGGCGCGGTGCTCGTCGGTCCGCCCGGGGGCGGTGCCGAAGAGCAGCGAGCCGATGTGCTGGGCGAGGGCGGCCGGGGTCGGGTGATCGAAGACCAGGGCCGCCGGCAGCGGCAGGCCCAGGGCCGTCCGCAGCCGGTTGCGCAGTTCGACCGCGGTGACGGAGTCGAAGCCGACGTCGCGGAAGGCGCGGGTGGCGGGGATGGCGTCGGCCGCGTCGTGGCCGAGCGTCGCGGACGCCTCCGCGCGTACCGCTTCGAGCAGCGCGCGGTCGCGTTCGGCCGTCGGCAGGGTGTCGAGCCGCTGCCTGAGCGGCGGGACGGCCGGTCCGCCGTCGCCGGCGGGCAGTTCGTCGGAGGCCAGCGCCCTGCCCGCCTCCGGGATCCCGGAGAGCAGCGGGCTGGGCCGGGTCGCGGTGAAGCTGGGCGTGAACCGCTCCCAGTCCATCAGCGTCACGGTGAGCGCCGTGTCGTCGTCCTCCAGCATCCGCTGGAGCGCGGCGAGCGCGAGCGGCGGTTCCATGGGCATGACGCCCTGGCGGCGCAGCCGCTCGTGGACCTCGTCGACCGTGGCCATGCCGACCTCGGCCCAGGTGCCCCAGGCGACGGACGCGGCGGTCAGGCCCTCGGCCCTGCGGTGCTCGGCGAGGGCGTCGAGGAACGCGTTGGCCGCCGCGTAGCCGGGCTGGCCGCCGCTGCCCCAGGTCGCCGCGCCCGAGGAGAACAGGACGAAGGCGTCCAGGTCGAGGCCGCGGGTCAGTTCGTGCAGATGCAGGGCGGCGGTCAGCTTGGACCGCATCAGCGCGTCGAGCTGGTCCAGCGTCAGCGACTCCACGGTGGCGTCGCCGTCGGCCACGCCCGCCGCGTGGAACACGGAGGCGAGCGGGAACTCGTCGGGGATCGCGGCCAGTACGCCGGCCAGCGCGTCGCGGTCGGCGGCGTCGCAGGCGGCGATGGTGACGCGGGCGCCCAGGTCCTCCAGCTCGGCGCGGAGGGCTGCCGCGCCGGGCGCGTCCTCGCCGCGACGGCTGGTCAGCACCACATGCCCGGCGCCGCGTTCGACCATCCAGCGGGCGACCCGGCCGCCGATGCCGCCGGTGCCGCCGGTGATCAGTGCCGTACCCCGGCCGCGCCAGCGGCGCTCGGGGTTGTCGGCGGTGGGCGCCGCGTGCGTCATGCGGCGGCCGTAGACCCCGGACGGGCGGATCGCGATCTGGTCCTCCCCGTCCAGGCCGGCCAGGACGGCGGTCAGCCGGGCCGTGGCGCGCGCGTCCGGCGTCTCGGGGAGGTCGACGAGACCTCCCCAGCGGTCCGGGTGCTCCAGCGCGACCACCCGGCCGAGGCCCCACAGGGCGCCCTGCACGGGCCGGGTGAGCCGGTCGTCCCGGCCCACCGACACGGCGCCCCGGGTGGCGCACCACAGCGGGGCGCGCAGCCCGGCGTCGCCCAGTGCCTGGACGAGGGTGAGTGTCAGAGCCAGCCCCGCGGGTACGGAGGCGTGGTCCGGGTGGCGCTCCTCGACGGGCGCAAGCAGGGACAGTACGCCGGTGAACTCCGGTCCCTCGGCGGTCAGTTCGGCGAGCCGCTTGGCCCAGGCCGCGCGGTCGGTGCCGCTCCCGGCCCCGCCCTCCGCCTCGAACCGGACCGTGTCCGGGCCGAGCGCGGCCAGTACGGCGGAGATCCAGGCGTCGTCGGCGTGGCCGGCCGGGACCACCGCGAGCCAGCGGCCCGTGGGGGCGGTGGCGCCCGGTTCGTTCAGCCGGGTCCAGTCGACGCGGTAGCGCCAGGCGTTGACGGCGGAGCGCTCACGCGACTTGGCCCGCCACGCCGACAGCGTGGGCAGTACGGCGCCGAGCGAGGAGCGCGCGCCGTTGGCGCCGACGCCGAGTTCGTCGGCCAGCGACTCCAGGTCCTCGCTCTCGACGAGATCCCAGAACGCCGCGTCCGCGTCCGTGCCACCGCCGCCGATGCCGGTCCCGACGACGGGCCGGGGCTCCGGCCAGTACCGGCGGCGCTGGAAGGCGTACGTGGGCAGCTCGACCGGGACGGCCCCGTCGGCGGGGAACGCCGCGCGCCAGTCCACCGCCGTACCGTGCGTGTGCGCCTCGGCGAGGGAGGCCAGGAAGCGCCTGAGGTCGCCCTCGTCCCGGCGCAGGGTGCCGAGCACCACCGCGGAGTCGGCGACGGCCTCCGCCACGGTCTCCTGGGTCTCCTGGATGGGGGCGGCCAGCACCGGGTGCGGGCTCATCTCGATGAAGACGCGGTGCCCGTCGGCCAGCAGCGCCCGGGTCGCCTCCTCCATCCGTACGGTCCTGCGCAGGTTCGTGTACCAGTACTCGCCGTCGAACGCGGCTTCCGTCAGCCGGGCGCCGGTCACCGTCGAGTAGAACGGCACGCGCGGGGCCTCGGAGCGGACCGGTGCGAGCACGCGGGACAGCTCGTCGCGTACGGCCTCGACGTGCGCGCCGTGCGAGGCGTAGTCCACCGACACCTTGCGGGCGCGCACGCCCTGCTCTTCGCAGGCGGCGAGCAGTTCGTCCAGCGCCCCGGCGTCGCCGGAGACGATGACCGAGGAGGGGCCGTTGACGGCCGCGACCGAGAGCTGTTCGCCCCACGGTTCCAGCAGCGCGGTCACCCGCTCGACGGGCGCGGCCACCGACATCATGCCGCCGAGGCCGGAGAGCCGGGGCAGCGCCTGGCTGCGCAGGGCCACGACGGCGGCGGCGTCCTCCAGGGTCAGCGCGCCCGCCACATGGGCGGCGGCGATCTCGCCCTGCGAGTGGCCGACGACCGCCGAGGGCTCGACTCCGTACGAGCGCCAGAGCGCGGTGAGGGCGACCATCATCGAGAACAGCGCGGGCTGGACGACATCCACGCGTTCGAGCAGCGCGGGGTCTCCGTCACCGGCCAGGACGTCGTGCAGTGACCAGTCGATGTACGGGGCGAGCGCGTCGGCGCAGGCGTCCACGGCCTCCCGGAACACCTCGGAGTGCGTGAGCAGTTCACGGCCCATGCCCCACCACTGGGAGCCCTGGCCCGGGAAGACGAACACGGGTCCGGTCGAGCCCTCGCCCACGGTGCCGTGGACGACGCCCGCCGCGCTCCGCTCGGTGGACAGCGCTTCGAGGGAGCGCAGGAAGTCGCTCCGGGTGCGGCCGAGCAGCACCGCGCGGTGGGTGAAGGCGGAGCGGGTGGTCGCCAGCGACCAGCCCACCCGGGTGGGCGAGAGGCCGGGGTCGGCGTCGGCGAGGGCGAGCAGCCGGGCGGCCTGGTCGCGCAGCGCCGCCTCGGACTTGGCCGAGACGAGCCAGGGCACGACGCGCTCGTCCTCGGCTCCGGTCGAATCGCCGGACGCCGAAGCCTCGTCAGCCGTTACGGCCTCGGCCGGCGGCGCCTGTTCCAGGATCAGATGCGCGTTGGTGCCGCTGATCCCGAAGGACGACACGCCCGCGCGCCGCGGCCGGTCGGCGTCCGGCCACGCGGTCTGCTCGGTCAGCAGCTCCACAGCGCCGGAGGACCAGTCGACATGCGACGACGGGATGTCGGCGTGCAGCGTCCCGGGGAGGACGCCCTCGCGCATGGCCATCACCATCTTGAGGACACCGGCGACTCCGGCGGCGGCCTGCGTGTGACCGATGTTCGACTTGAGCGAGCCGAGCCACAGCGGACGCTCGGGGTCGCGCTCCTGGCCGTAGGTGGCCAGCAGCGCCTGCGCCTCGATCGGGTCACCGAGCTTCGTCCCCGTACCGTGCGCCTCCACCGCGTCGACCTCGGCGCCGGTCAGTCCGGCGTTGGCGAGTGCCTGGCGGATGACGCGCTGCTGGGAGGGGCCGTTGGGGGCGGTGAGCCCGTTGGAGGCGCCGTCCTGGTTGATCGCGGAGCCGCGTACGACCGCGAGGACACGGTGGCCGTTGCGCCGGGCATCCGACAGCCGCTCCATCAGGACGACACCGACGCCCTCCGCCAGGGTCATACCGTCGGCGGCCTCGGAGAACGGCTTGCAGCGGCCGTCGAGCGCGAGCGCCCGCTGCCTGCTGAAGCCCACGAAGGCGTGGGGGGTGGCCATCACGGCCGCGCCGCCGGCCAGCGCGAGGGAGCTCTCGCCGCTGCGCAGCGACTGGCAGGCCAGATGGATCGCGACGAGCGAGGACGAGCAGGCGGTGTCGACGGTGACGGCCGGGCCCTCGAACCCGTACAGATAGGACACCCGGCCGGACAGCACGCTGGCCGCCGTGCCGGTGACCATGTGTACCTCGGAGCCCTCGGTGCCGTTCTGCACGCTGGTCGAGTAGTCCTGGTAGCTGGCGCCGATGAAGGTGCCGGCGGCGCTGCCGCGCAGCGACTCCAGGTCGATCCCGGCGCGCTCGAAGGCCTCCCAGGAGGTCTCCAGCAGCAGGCGCTGCTGGGGGTCCATCGACACGGCCTCACGCGGGGAGATGCCGAAGAAGCCGGGGTCGAACTCCGCCGCCTCGTGCAGGAATCCGCCCTGGGTGGAGTAGGTCCTGCCCTGCCGGTCGGGGTCGGGGTCGTAGAGCCCCTGGGCGTCCCAGCCGCGGTCGGCGGGGAACTCGGAGATCACGTCCGCGCCGTCCAGCGCGAGCCGGATCAGCTCCTCCGGCGATCCCGCGCCGCCGGGGTAGCGGCAGCTCATGCCGATGATGGCGATGGGGTCGTCGTCCGTGCCGGCTCCCCCGGCTCCGGCGGAGGCGGTGCGCGCCGCCACGGCCGTCTCCTGGCCGCCGCCGAGGGCGGAGGACTTCAGGAAGCCCGCGAGCGCGACCGCGTTCGGGTAGTCGAAGACCATGGTCGACGGCAGGGTGAGTCCGGTGGCCGCGACGATGCGGTTGCGCAGATCCACGGCGGTGACCGAGTCGAAGCCGATGTCGCGGAAGGCGCGCCGCTCGGGGAAGGACTCGGCGGAGGCGTGGCCCAGGACGGCGGCGGCTTCCGCACGGACCAGGGTGAGCAGCAGTCGTTCCTGCTCGGGGCCCGGCAGATCGTGCAGCCGCGCCGCGAGATCGCTCATCTCCGGCCGTCCGCCGGTCTGTTCGGCGTTCCGGGTGAGCTGACGGGCGACCTCGGGCACCTCGTCGAAGAGACGGGTGGGACGGCCGGCGGTGAAGACCGGGTAGTACGTGTCCCAGTCGATGTCCGTGAGCCCGATGACGGTCTCGTCGTCGTCCAGGACCGTGCCCAGCCCGCTCAGCGCCAACTGCGGGTCCAGATATTCGAGACCGCTGCGGCGGATGTGGTGCGGGTCGGCCAGCTCGCGCTCGATGTCGTCGGGCCACTTGCCCCAGTGCACCGAGGTGGTACGCAGACCACGGGCGCGGCGGCTGACGGCGAGCGCGGAGAGATAGGCGTTGCCCGCGACATAGGCCGCGTGGTGCCCGCTCCCCCACATGCCGGCGGTGGACGAGTAGAGGACGAAGTCGTCGAGTTCCTCGTCGTCGAGCAGTTCGTCCAGGTGCTGGGCGCCGGTGACCTTGGCGTGCACGACATCGGAGAAGGACTCCATCGTCGTCTCGGCCAGGGTGTACAGCTCGATGACGGCGGCGGTGTGGATGACCGTGCGTACGGTACGGCCCTCGGCCTTGAGGTCCGCGAGCAGCGCGGCGACGGCGTCGCGGTCGGTCACATCGCAGGCGACGGCGGCGGCTTCGGTGCCCGACGCGGCCAGTTCCGCGACCAGTTCGGCCGCGCCGGGGGCGTCGATGCCCCGGCGGCTGGCGAGCACCACATGCTCCGCGCCCCGGTCCGCGAGCCAGCGGGCGAGATCGGGGGCGAGGGTGCCCGAGCCGCCGGTGACCAGTGTCGTACCGCGTGGCGTCCAGGTGCGGGACGGGCCCTGTCCGCCGGCCCCGGCGCGGACGATACGGCGGGTGAAGACACCGGAGGGGCGGACGGCGAGCTGGTCCTCGTCGCCCAGCGCGCCCGCGAGGGCGGAGACCACACGCCCGGCCGCGCGCTGGTCCAGAATCGGCGGCAGATCGATGACGCCGCCCCACCGCCGGGGGTGTTCCAGTGCGGCGGTCCAGCCGACACCGGCGACCTGGGCCTGCACCGGGTGCGTGAGCGCGTCGGAGCGGCCGGTGGAGACCGCGCCCCGGGTGAGGAACCAGAGGGGGGCGTTCACCTCGGCGTCGCCGAGTGCCTGGACGAGCGAGACGGTCAGCGCGAGTCCGAGGGTGAGGCCCGGGTAGCGCTCGCCGCGCTCCTCGGCGGCGGCGAGCGTGGAGACGATCCCGGTGAACTCGCCGATTCCGGCCAGCCGTTCGGCGAGTACGGCGCGGTCCACGTACGACTCGTCCAGGACCAGCCGGGTCACCTCGGCGCCCGCGCCCTCCAGCAGGCCGACGGTCTCGCTGTCGTCGGTGCCGGCGGCTGAGACGACGAGCCAGCTGCCCGTCAGCGATCGCTGCGGGGCGGTACTCACCGGCGACCAGGTCACCCGGTAGCGCCAGGAGTCGACGGTGGAGCGGTCGTTGCGGGACCTGCGCCAGGAGGAGAGCGCCGGCAGCACGGCGGCCACGGAGTTCTCGTCCGTACGCAGCGCCGAGGTCAGCGCGGAGAGGTCTTCCCGCTCCACGGCCGCCCAGAACTCCGCGTCCAGCGGGTCGATGGCGTCGACGCGGTCGAGCACGGCGGGGATGTTCCAGAAGCGCTCGTGCTGGAAGGCGTAGGTGGGCAGATCGACCCGGCGGACGTCCGTGCCCGCGAAGAGTCCGGCCCAGTCGACCTCGACCCCGCGGACGAAGACCTCGGAGGCGGAGAGCAGGAAGCGCGAGAGCCCGCCCCGGTCGCGTCGCAACGTGCCGGTGGCGACGGCCGGTTCGCCGTACGCCTCGGTCATGTCCTGTACGGACATGGTCAGTACGGGGTGCGAGCTGACCTCGATGAAGACGCGGTGTTCGTCGGCCAGCAGATCGCCGACCGCTTCCGCGAACCGCACTCTCTGCCGCAGATTGCGGAACCAGTACCCCGCGTCCATCCGCTCGGTGTCCAGCCAGTCACCGGTCACCGTGGAGAAGAAGGGGACGTCGGAGACGCGCGGGGTGACCGGCGCCAGGACTTCCAGGAGTTCGTCGTGCAGATTCTCCACCTGCGCGGAGTGCGAGGCGTAGTCCACGGCGACCCGGCGGACCCGTACCTCCTGGGCCGTCAGCTCGGCCGACAGCTCGTCCAGCGCCTCCGGCTCACCCGAAACGACCACCGAGCGCGGCCCGTTGACGGCGGCCACCGACACCCGGCCCGACCAGGCCTCCAGCCGGCTCTCCACCTCGTCGGGCGGCAGCGGGACGGACATCATCCCGCCATGGCCGGCCAGCGTGCGGCCGATCGCCTGGCTGCGCAGCGCGACCACCCGCGCGCCGTCCTCCAGCGAGAGCGCACCGGCGACCACGGCCGCCGCGATCTCGCCCTGCGAGTGGCCCACGACCGCCGCGGGCTCCACACCGTGGGAGCGCCAGAGGGCGGCGAGGGAGACCATCACGGCGAAGGACGCGGGCTGCACCACATCGACCCGCTCCAGCGACGGGGCGTCCGGCGCCCCGCGCAGCACGTCCTCCAGCGACCAGTCCACGAACTCGCCCAGAGCGGCGGCGCATTCCGCGACGCGCTCGGCGAATACCCGTGACTCCGCGAGCAGTTGGGCGCCCATCCCGGCCCATTGCGAACCCTGCCCGGGGAAGACGAAGACCGTCTTGCCCTCGACATCGGCCATGCCCGTGACGAGATCCGTCCAGGACTGGCCGGTCCCCAGCGCCCGTGCTCCGGCGAGGAGTTCGTCGCGGTCCGCGCCGACGACGACCGCGCGGTTCTCGAAGACCGAGCGCGACGAGAGAAGGGAGTGGCCGACATCGGCGGGCCGCACCGACGGGTCGGTCTCCAGCCGGGCCACGAGCGCGCTCGCCTGGTCACGTACCGCCGCCTCACCGCGCCCGGACACGACCCAGGGCACAGCGGGGCCCGCGAACGGCGCCGGGGCGTCCGCTTCGTCCTCGGCCTCCGCCGGGACCGGAGCCTGCTCCAGCAAGGCGTGCGCGTTGGTGCCGCTGATACCGAACGACGACACCGCGCACCGGCGCGGCCGTCCCGTCTCCGGCCACTCCACGGCCTCCGTCAGCAGCCGTACCGCGCCGGAGGACCAGTCGACATGCGACGAGGGGGTCTCGGCGTGGAGTGTTCTGGGCAGCACGCCGTTGCGCAGCGCCATCACCATCTTGATGACGCCCGCGACCCCGGCGGCGGCCTGCGTGTGACCGATGTTCGACTTGAGCGAGCCGAGCCACAGCGGACGCTCGGGGTCCCGGTCCTGGCCGTAGGTGGCCAGCAGCGCCTGCGCCTCGATCGGGTCACCGAGCCTAGTACCCGTGCCGTGCGCCTCCACCGCGTCCACGTCGGACGGGGACAGCCCCGCACTGGTGAGGACCTGACGGACCACCCGTTCCTGGGAGGGGCCGTTGGGGGCGGTCAGCCCGTTGGACGCGCCGTCCTGGTTGACCGCGGAGCCGCGCAGCACGGCGAGGACCTGGTGCCCGTTGCGCAGGGCGTCCGAGAGGCGTTCCGCGACGAGTACGCCGACGCCCTCGCCCCAGCCCGTCCCGTCCGCGCCGTCGGAGAATGCCTTGCACCGTCCGTCGGGGGCCAGTCCGCCCTGCTTGCTGAACTCCACGAAGACCGAGGGCTCCGTGAGTACGGTGACGCCGCCGATGACGGCGAGCGAGGACTCTCCGTTGCGCAGCGACTGCGCCGCCACGTGCAGGGCGACGAGCGAGGACGAGCAGGCGGTGTCGACCGTGATGGCGGGACCTTCGAGGCCCAGGGTGTAGGCGAGCCGTCCCGACAGCACACTGGCGGCGGTGCCGGTCAGCGCGTGTCCCTGGAGTTCACCGGCCGCGGCGGCCGAGGGCGCTCCCCAGTGGTAGGCGCCCACGAACACGCCTGCCTGGCTGCCGCGCAGCGCGGTCGGGGCGATCCCGGCCCGCTCCAGGGCCTCCCAGGTCACCTCCAGCAGCAGCCGCTGCTGGGGGTCCATGGCGATCGCCTCGCGCGGGGAGATACCGAAGAAGCCCGCGTCGAATTCGGCCGCCTCGTAGAGAAAGCCGCCTTCGTGGGTGGCACTGCTTCCTTCGCCGGTCCCGGTGAGCTGGTCGATATTCCAGCCGCGGTCGGCGGGGAATCCCGATATGGCGTCGCCACCGGACTCGACGAGTTCCCACAGGGCTTCCGGGGAACGTACGCCTCCCGGCAGCCGGCAGCTCATTCCGACAAGGGCGATGGGCTCGTTGTTCTTGAGCTCCAGTTCGCCGATGCGCTGCCGCGCGCGGCGGAGATCGGAAGTAACCCGCCTCAAGTAGTCGACGACTTTGTCCTGCTGATCTTCTGGCACCGGTCCGTCCTCATCATCGGGTCGCGAACGAAAGCAACAATTCTCTATGTGGTTTCGAACTCTTCATCGATGATGTCGAGCAGTCTGTCGACCGACACCGTCTCGATGTCCTCGCCGGGAGTGCGCAGTGCGGAGGGCGTGGATTGTCGAAGGGTGGAGATGATTTTCTCCAGGCGGTCAGCGATCACCTGGCGTTCAAAACCGTCCGACGACACCGAGTGGATGACGGCCTCGAACCTGGTGAGTTCGTCGTCCGCCGATCCCGTCGCCGGGGCGGCGGGTGCGGTGAGGATCGCCGCGAGATGGTCGGCGATCCGTACGGGCGTCGGGAAGTTGAAGACGAGCGTGCTGGGCAGCGCCCGGCCGGTGAGTACGCCGAGCCGGTCGCAGAGTTCGACGCCCGCGAGCGAGTCGAAGCCCATTTCCTTGAAGGCGTGCCGGGCGCCGATGGCGTCCGCGCTGCCGTGGCCGAGCACCGCGGCGGCCTCGGTCCGTACGAGGTCGAGCAGATACCGCGTCCGCTTGGCCTCGGGCATCTCTTCCAGCTGCTTGACCAGCGTGGGGACGTCTCCGTCCCGTACGCCCGGCTTGGCGGCCGGCGGCCGGGTGGTGCGGGCTCCGGCGGACTCCGTACGGGCGCCGTTCCGGGGCGCCGCCGGGGCGGGCAGCAACTCCTGTGCGGTCAGCGGGCGTACGCGCAGCGCCTCGACCGTGAGCACCGGGGTCCCGGAGAAGTCGGCGGCCGTCAGCTCCATCACACGGCCGTCGCTCTTGTCACCGCCGTCACCGGCGTCACCGCACGGGGCGAGCCGTACGCGCAGCGCGGAGGCTCCGAAGGCGTGCAGGGACACGCCTCGCCAGCGGTCGGGCAGGCTGCCGTCGTCCGTCATGGCGGCGTGCCGCGCCGCGTCCAGCAGGGCGGGGTGGAGTCCGTACGCCTCCGCGTCGGCCACCTCGGCGGGCAGGGCGATCTCGGCGAAGGTCTCGGCGCCGCGCCGCCATAGCGCCCGCAGGCCCTGGAAGACCGGGCCGTAGTCGAAGCCGTGGTCGGCGAGGCGTTCGTAGTGGTCTTCCAGGTCCACCTGTTCGGCGCCCTCCGGCGGCCAGACGCCCGTGCCGAAGCCGAGGTCCGCGGCGGTGCGCGGCTCGCCGGGGACCGGGGTCAGGACGCCGGCCGCGTGCTGGGTCCAGAGCTCGTGGACGGCGCCTTCCGGCCGGGAGTGGACGGTGACGGTGCGCCAGCCGATGCCGTCCGCCGTGCTGAGGCGTACTTGCAGCCGTACGGAGCCGTGCTCGGGCAGGACGAGCGGTTCGGTGAGGGTCAGTTCCTCTATCCGGTCGCAGCCCGCCTCGTCGCCGGCCCGGATCGCCAGCTCCAGCAGGGCGGTTCCCGGCAGGGTGATCCGTCCGGCGATCGCGTGCTGGGCCAGCCAGGGGTGGGTGCGGGTGGAGAGCCGGCCGGTGAACACCAGGCCCTCGCCGCCGGCGAGTTCCAGGGTGACGCCGAGCAGGGGGTGTCCGGTGGCGCCCGCGCCACCGTTGCCCGCGCCGGCCGACGGCGGGGCGGGCCAGAAGCGCTCGTGCTGGAAGGCGTAGGTCGGCAGATCGACGCGCCGGGCGGCCGTGTCCGCGTAGAAGGCCCGCCAGTCGACCGGGACTCCCGCGGTGTGCAGCTGGCCCAGCGTGGCGACCAGGGCTGCTTCCTCCGTACGGTCCTTGCGCAGCGCGGGTACGACGGTCATGCGCCGGGCGGCCTCGCCGAGGCTGTCCTTGGCCATCGCGGAGAGCACGCTTCCGGGGCCCAGTTCGAGCAGGACGTCCACGTTCTCGTCGCGCAGTGCCGTGACGCCGTCGGAGAAGCGCACGGCCTGGCGTACGTGCCGCACCCAGTAGTCGGGGGTGGCCGGCCGCGCGCCGGCCAGGTCGCCGGTGAGGTTCGAGACGACGGGCACGGCCGGCTCATGGAAGGTGAGCGATTCCACGACGCGCCGGAAGTCCGCGAGCATCGGGTCCATCAGCGGGGAGTGGAAAGCGTGCGACACCGACAGGCGGTTCGTCTTGCGGCCCTGTCCGGTGAAGTGCGCGGCGATCTCCAGGACCGCGCTCTCCTCGCCCGCGACGACCACGGACGCGGGCCCGTTGACGGCGGCGATGGAGACCTGGTCCGCGCGGCCCGCGAGCAGCGGAAGGATCTCGTCCTCGGCGGCCTGTACGGCGACCATCGCGCCGCCCGTGGGCAGCTCCTGCATCAGGGCGGCGCGCGCGGCGACCAGCCGGCAGGCGTCGGCCAGCGAGAACACGCCCGCGACATGGGCCGCCGCGATCTCGCCGATCGAGTGGCCGCCGACCACGGCGGGGCGTACCCCCAGGGACTCCACCAGCCGGAACAGCGCCGTCTCGATGGCGAACAGCGCGGGCTGGGTCCAGCCGGTGAGGTTCAGCGTCTCCGGGTCGCCGCCCCACATCACCTCACGCAGCGGCCGGCCGAGATGTCCGTCCAGCTCGGTCAGCACCTCGTCGAGGGCGCGGGCGAAGACCGGGAAGCGCGCGTACAGTTCGCGCCCCATGCCCAGGCGCTGGCTGCCCTGGCCGGGGAAGAGGATCGCGGTGGTGCCGTCGCCCGCCTCGCCGCGGGCGGCTTCGGTGATGTCCCGGCCGTTCGCGAGCAGTACGGCGCGGTGCCGCAGCGCGGCCCGGCCGGTCGCCAGGGAGTAGCCGATGTCGACCGGCGCGAGGCCGGGGGCGCCGGCCACGAAGTCCGTGAGCCGGGCCAGTTGGTCCTGCAGCGCGGCTTCGGTCCTGGCCGAGACGGGCCAGGGCACCACGGCGGGCGTGGTGGCCGGTACGGGAGCGGCCGGGGCCGGTTCGCCCGTGTCCGGGGCCTGTTCGACGATCAGATGCGCGTTGGTGCCGCTGATACCGAAGGACGACACGCCCGCGCGCCGGGGCCGGCCGTCGGCGTGCCACGGGACCGGCTCGGTCAGCAGCTCGATGGCGCCGCCCGACCAGTCCACATGGGAGGTCCGCTTGTTCACATGCAGGGTGCGCGGCATCAGCCCGTGCCGCAGGGCCATCACGGTCTTGATGAAGCCCGCGACCCCGGCCGCCGCCTGGGCGTGCCCGATGTTCGACTTGAGGGAGCCGAGCCGCAGCGGGCTCCCGGAGGTACGGTCGCGTCCGTAGGTGGCGAGCAGCGCCTGCGCCTCGATCGGGTCACCCAGCTTCGTACCGGTGCCGTGTGCCTCGACCAGATCGATATCGGCTCCGGTGAGGCCCGCGTCGGCCAGCGCCTGACGGATCACGTTCTCCTGCGCCCGGCCGCTCGGGGAGGTCAGACCGTTGGAGGCGCCGTCCTGGTTGGTGGCGCTGCCGCGGATGACGGCGAGTACGGAGTGGCCATGGGCGCGGGCGTCGGAGAGGCGTTCCAGTACGACGATGCCGACGCCCTCGGCCCAGGCGGTGCCGTCGGCGTCGTCGGAGAACACCTTGCAGCGCCCGTCGGGGGCCAGCCCGCCCTGGCGGGAGTAGCCGACGAACCCCACGGGGGTGGACATCACGGTGACGCCCCCGGCCAGCGCCATCGAGCACTCCCCCGCGCGCAGCGAGCGCGCCGCCCAGTGCAGGGCGACCAGCGAGGAGGACGACGCGGTGTCGACGGTGACCGCCGGTCCTTCGAGACCGAGGGTGTAGGCGAGCCGGCCGGACGCGACGCTGGGCGAGAGTCCGGTCATGGCGTGGCCCGCCAGGTCTTCCCCGGACTGCTGGGTGACGGTGGCGTAGTCCTGCCCGTTGGTGCCGACGAACACGCCGGTGCGGCTGCCGTTCAGCGCGTAGGGGTCGATCCCGGCCCGTTCGACGGCCTCCCAGGAGGTTTCGAGCACCAGCCGCTGCTGCGGGTCCGTGGACACCGCCTCGCGGGGTGACATGCCGAAGAATCCGGCGTCGAAGTCCGCCGCGTCGTGCAGGAATCCGCCGTGGCGGGTCACACTGCGGCCCGGTCCTTCACCGGCCAGCGCGTCCAGGTCCCAGCCGCGGTCCGCCGGGAAGCCGGAGATCGCGTCACGGCCCGTCAGGACCAGCTCCCACAGCTCCTCGGGGGAGCGCACTCCTCCCGGATAGCGGCATGCCATCCCGACGACCACTACCGGGTCTTCGTCGGCTCCGATCGTCATGACGTTGCACACCCCTAGGGAAAGTCGGGCCTCGGACACCTCTCCGTGCCGGATCGTATGGGCGCCAACGCTGTACTTTTCCCTAAGGAATTCAGCGGCCCCCGGCGGAAGACTAGGGATTCTCCGGAGCGTGGTGTGAGACCAAGTAACTGTTCCGCTTCATCGCGCGGCGCGGCCACCCGGCGACCGGCCGTGTGGGTACCTGTGGCACCGATCGCTCCGGCTGCCACTTCCGAAGGGTGTTGTCCATGGGCTCGATTCGGCGGCCGATCCTGTTCGTCAGTTATGCCGAAAGCGGTCTTCTCAACCCGCTGCTCGTACTGGCGGAGGAATTGTCCCGTCGCGGGGTGGAGGATCTGTGGTTCGCGACCGACGAAAAGGGGCGCTCCGATATCGGGGCGGCCAAAGTGGGAACGCCCGTGGAGTTCGCGTCACTGGGTGATGTGGTGTCGCAGATGTCGGCCGTCACCTGGGACGACGAGACCTATCGGGAGGTGACCCAGCGTTCGCGGTTCAAGGCGCATCGCGCGGTCATCAAGCATTCCTTCGCGCCGGAGTCGCGGGTGGAGAAATACAAGCGCCTCGAAGCCATTGTCGACGAGGTGAAGCCGGCGCTGATGGTGATCGAGTCGATGTGCCAGCACGGGTACGAGGTGGCCATCACGAAGAAGATTCCGTTCGTGCTGGGCGTGCCGTTCGTGCCCAGCAATGTGCTCACCTCGCATGTGCCGTTCGCCAAGTCGTACACCCCGGGCGGCTTCCCGGTGCCGCACTCCGGGCTGCCGCTGGACATGACGTTCGCGCAGCGGGTGCAGAACCAGCTCTTCCGGCTGCGGACGCTGGGGATGTTCATGACGTCCTCGATGCGCAAGGTGGTCGAGGAGGACAACCGGATCCGCACGGAGCTGGGGATCGCGCCCGAGGCGCGCCAGATGATGGCCAGGATCGACCATGCCGAGATGGTGCTCTGCTACTCGGTGCCCGAGTTGGACTATCCGTTCCCGATGCCGGAGAAGATGCGGCTGGTCGGCGCGATGGTGCCGCCGCTGCCGCAGGCCCCGGACGACGACGGGCTCTCCGAGTGGCTCGACGCCCAGGAGTCCGTGGTCTACATGGGGTTCGGCACGATCACCCGGCTGACCCGGGAACAGGTCGGCGCGCTGGTGGATGTGACACGGCGACTGGCGGGCAAGCACGCGGTCCTGTGGAAACTCCCCAAGGAGCAGCAGGAGTTGCTGCCTCCCCAGAACGAACTGCCGGACAATCTGCGGATCGAGAACTGGGTCCCGTCCCAGCTCGATGTGCTGGCCCATCCGAACGTCAAGGTGTTCTTCACCCACGCCGGCGGCAACGGCTACCACGAGGGGCTGTACTTCGGTAAGCCGCTGGTGGTGCGTCCGCTCTGGGTCGACTGCGACGACCAGGCCATCCGCGGCCAGGACTTCGGGGTCAGCCTGACCCTCGACCGTCCGGAGACCGTCGATCCGGACGACGTGTTCGACAAGCTCACCAGGGTGCTTGAGGACAGCGCGTTCCGTGAGCGCGCCGAGCACTTCGCGGAGCTGCTGCGCGCCGCGGGCGGGCGCGCCGCCGCCGCGGATCTGCTTCTGGGCCTTCCGGCCCTCACCGACCCGGCTTCCGCCACCGACTGATCGAGGCCTTCCATGTCATACACCCATCCTGTGTCCAAGCCCTGGCTCGGCGGGCGTGAGCTCGAATATGTGACGGAGGCCGTCAGCGACGGCTGGATCTCCTCGCAGGGGCCGTACGTCCGCAAGTTCGAGAGCGAGTTCGCCGACTACAACGGGATCGCGCACGGCGTCGCCTGCTCGTCCGGTACGACGGCGCTCACGCTGGCCCTGCGCGCCCTCGGTGTCGGCCCCGGCGACGAGGTGATCGTCCCCGAGTTCACGATGATCGCGTCGGCGTGGGCGGTGACGTACACCGGTGCCACGCCCGTCTTCGTGGACTGCGGGGACGATCTCAATATCGATGTCTCGCTCATCGAGGAGAAGATCACCCCCCGCACCAAGGTGATCATGCCGGTGCATATCTACGGCCGCCGCTGCGACATGACCGCGATCATGGATCTGGCCCATGAGTACAACCTGCGGGTCGTGGAGGACTCCGCCGAGGCCCACGGCGTGCGGCCGGTGGCCGACATCGCCTGCTTCTCGCTCTTCGCCAACAAGATCATCACCGCCGGTGAGGGCGGTATCTGTCTCACCAATGACCAGCACCTCGCCGATCAGATGGCGCATCTGCGGGCGATGGCCTTCACCAAGGACCACAGCTTCCTGCACAAGAAGCTGGCCTACAACTTCCGTATGACGAGCATGCAGGCGGCCGTCGCCCTGGCGCAGACCGAGCAGCTCGACACGATCCTGGAGACCCGCCGGGAGATCGAGCGGCGGTACGACGAGGGTCTGAGCGGGATCGACGGGATCACGCTGATGCCGCCGCGCGATGTGCTGTGGATGTACGACCTGCGTGCCGAACGCCGGGAGGAGCTGCGGGACTTCCTCGCCGACGAGGGCATCGAGACCCGGCTCTTCTTCAAGCCGATGAGCCGGCAGCCCGGTTACCTCCACCCCGACTGGCCCTCGCTGAAGGCCAGCCGCTTCAGCGAGGACGGCTTCTACCTCCCGACCCACACCGGGCTGACCGCGGAGGACCAGGAGTTCATCACGGGCAAGGTCCGCAAGTTCTACGGCGCCTAAGGGCTGTCCCGGCAATGTTTGCCCGGTCGCGGCACTAGACGTAGGACCTCGTGAGTTCCGATCCCCAGGGGAATTGAGAAGATGACAACTACCGACAGGTGCCCGGTCGCCTTCCCGCTGCGGCGGCCCGGCCAGTCCTTTCCGCCGCCGGAGTACCAGGACTTCCGCAAGCAGGACGGACTGGTGCGCACGACGCTGCCGTCCGGGGTCCATGTGTGGCTCGTGACCCGGCACGAAGACGTACGTACGGTCCTCACCGATCCGCGGATCAGCTCCAACCCCTCGCACCCGGGCTTCCCCCGGGCGGCGAAGACCGGCGGTGTCCCGTCCCAGGACGAGGTGCCCGGCTGGTTCGTGGCGCTGGACCCGCCGGAGCACGGGCGGTTCCGCAAGACGCTGATTCCCGAGTTCACGGTCCGCAAGGTCAGGGAGATGCGGCCGGCCATCCAGCAGATCGTCGACGAGCGGATCGACGCGATGCTCGCGGCGGGCAACACAGCCGATCTGATCGCGGACTTCGCGCTGTCCGTACCGTCCCTGGTGATCTCCAGTCTGCTCGGCGTGCCCAACGCCGACCGGGACTTCTTCGAGACCAAGACCCGGGTGCTGGTGACGCTCACCTCCACGGACGAGCAGCGGCAGGCGGCGTCCATGGCGCTGCTGCGCTATCTCAACCGGCTGATCACCATCAAGCAGAAGCGGCCGGGCGACGATCTGATCAGTCAGCTGCTGGCCGAGGGAACGCTGAGCAAGCAGGAACTGTCCGGCGTCTCGATGCTGCTGCTGATCGCCGGCCACGAGACGACGGCGAACAACATCGGGCTCGGTGTGGTCACACTGCTGTCCAACCCGCGGTGGATCGGCGACGAGCGGGCGGTGGAGGAGCTGCTGCGCTACTACTCGGTCGCCGACCTGGTCGCCTTCCGGGTGGCCGTCGAGGACGTGGAGATCGGCGGCCAGCTCATCAAGGCGGGCGAGGGCATCATCCCGTTGGTCGCCGCGGCCAACCACGACGGGACCGTCTTCGACCGCCCCGACGAGTTCGACCCGAGCAGGTCCGCCCGTTCGCATGTGGCGTTCGGGTACGGCGTGCACCAGTGCCTCGGCCAGAACCTGGTCAGGGTCGAGATGGACATCGCCTACCGGACGCTGTTCGAGCGGATCCCGACACTGGAACTGGCCGTGCCGGTCGAGGAGTTGCCGCTCAAGTACGACGGAGTGCTGTACGGGCTGCACGCCCTGCCCGTCCGGTGGTAGACCGGGCGCAGGTGAGGGAAGACGCACGACCGCAGGTAACCGACGGAGGAATGATGGTTCACATCAGCGTGGACACCGAACGCTGTGTGGGAGCGGGGCAGTGCGTGCTGTCGGCTCCCGATGTCTTCGACCAGGACGACTCCGGGATCGTCCTGGTCCTGGAGGAGCCGGCGGACGAGCCGGGGCGGGAGGCAGCGCGGCAGGCGGGGCTGATCTGCCCGTCCCAGGCGATCACCGTGAAGGAGAGCTGAGCGGCGGCCTCGTCGCTCTCACAACGGGCTCTGCCCCCACCGGTGGTGGGGGCAGAGCCCGTCGCGCCGTCCCGCCGGGACCGGGGCCGTACTACCAGGTGACCGGCAGTTCGGTGAGACCGGCCGAGAGCTGGCCGCCCAGCACCTGAAGCTCCTCGACCGGGAGGCCGAGGCGCAGTCCGGGCAGGCGTGTGAAGAGCAGGGTGTACGCCGTCTTCAGCTGCATCCGGGCCAGCGGGGCGCCGATGCAGTGCCACATCCCGTGACCGAACGTCAGATGCGGGTTGGGCGAGCGGGTGATGTCGAACAGCTCGGGGTCGTCGAAGACCTGGGTGTCGAAGTTGGAGAGGGTGAAGTCGAGCAGGACCAGGTCGCCGAAACCTATGGTGGCCCCGCCGATCTCGACGTCCTCGGTGGCGTACCGCGGCAGCACCGACCCGCCCGCCTTCGCCGCGCGCAGGATCTCCTCCACGGCGCCCGACATCAGCTTCGGGTCCCCCAGCGCCGCGTCGCGCTGCTCAGGGTAGAGGGTGAACAGCACGACGCCGAGGTCGATATGGCTGGCGACGGCCTCCAGGCCGGCGAAGAGCACGCCGGCGGCTATCGGCCCGATGCGCTCGTCCGAGGGCTCGTTCACGCACAGCCGGGAGATCACGTCGTCGCCGGGGTCGGCCCTCTTGCGGCCGGCCAGCTCCACCAGATAGCCGAAGAGGTTCTGCTGTCCGTCCTGCACGGTGTTCGGGTCGTCCAGACCGCCCATACGGGACAGCAGGGTGACGAGCAGACCCCGGTCCTCGGCGGGCACCCCGATGAGTTCACCGAGCACGGACAGTGAGAACGGCAGGGAGAACCCGCCGTGCAGATCGGCGGGCGGCCCCTGGGCGATGAAGCTCTCCAGCAGACCTTCCGCGATGGCCTCGACCTTCGGCATCAGATTGAGCACGCGCCGGGCCGAGAAGTTCGGGGTGAGCATCGCGCGGGTCTCGGTGTGCAGCTTCCGCGCCAGCTCGGCGTCGTCGGTGACGAGCATGTCCAGGAAGGGGTTCTGGACATAGCGCGGGGCGTTCGCCGGGTCGGGGTGCGCGCGGGCCAGCCGCTCGTCACGGAGCAGTTCCTTGAGTTCGGCGTGGCGGGTCACCAGCCATCCCTCGTCGCCGGCGGGGGTGCGCACCTTGCAGACGGGGCTCCGGGTCTGGAGATCGCGCAGCAGCGGGCTCAGCCGCAGCACGGTGGGCGGCACGCCCCTGAGCGACGGCAGCTCGTGGGATGTGGTCATGGGGGGTCTCTCCTCTGGACGGTCGGACGGTAATGGGGCCGGGCGGGGCGGCGTCGTACGATCGCCGCCCCGCCCGGCCCGGGGGTTACGCCTCGCCGGCGGGCAGGCCGCCGAGCCACTCCTCGATCGTCCGCGCCGTCAGCGCGGAGTGCTCCTTGGCGAGGGACAGATGGTTGGCCCGGATCTCACGGATGTCGTCCGCGGGAACGCCCGCGGTGTCGAACAGGAAGCCGTCCAGCGACTCCACGCACCGCACGAGCATCGTCGGCGCGGTGGTGGGCACCGTCTCGATGTCGGTCATCGCCATGAACCAGTGCGCCATCGCGGAGAGCCTGGCGCTGTTGAGCGTCACCGACGGCGAGTCGATGTCGGCGAGGTAGTACCGGGTGGTCCTGTCGAGGTCCTTGCCCTCGCCCGGCTGGTACCGGATGCTCGCGGTGTCCAGCAGGATCACCGCTTCGGGGCGGATGCCCCAGGTCTCCTCCAGCACGCCCGCGGCCAGATAGGCGAGCGAGCCGCCGGTCGAGTGGCCCACCAGCACGAAGGGTTCGCCGTCGCTGGCGTGCAGGGCGCTCTCCGCGACGATACGGGCCGCGGCCTCGCTCGTGGCCGGCAGCAGCTCACCGGGGGCGAACCCCATGAGCGGCAGCGCCGAGACATGCCGCTTGCCGCGGAAGTGCGCCGCGATACGGGCGTACTGATGCACGCCGCCGGTGGCGCCGGGGGCGCTGACGAAGACCAGCCGGGGGCTGCTCGGACCGTCCGCCAGGACGACGGGCGCCGACAGCTCCTCCAGGTCGGCGGGGGTCTCGAAGGTCGGCCGGGTGTTGGCCACGGCCTTCAGCATGCGCATGCCCTCGACCATCTTTCCGGCCTGCACCGCCGCGTAGAACAGACCCTCCAGCGTCTCGTCCGGGTTCTGGGTGCCGCGCGCGACGGCGGGGGCCCCGGCGGTGGTGCTCGGGGTGCCGGGAGCCAACTGCCCGGCCAGCTCCCCGTGGAGCCAGCGGGCGAGCTTCACGGGGGTCGCGTTGTCGAAGACCACCGAGCTCGGCAGCCGCAGCCCCAGCGCCTCGGCGAGCTGGTTGCGCAGCCCGACGGAGACCAGCGAGTCGAACCCCAGCTCCAGGAAGCCGCGTTCGGGGTCGACATCGCTCGGGTCGGGGTGGCCGAGGAGCGCGGCGGAGTAGCCCACCACCAGCTCGATGAGCAGGCTCTCCTGCTCGGCCGGCGCCAGGTGCCGCAGCCGCTCGCGCAGGGTGACCGGCGAGCGGTCGGCCGCGGCGGCGGAGCGGCGGATACGGGGTACCAGCTCGCGCCACAGCGCCGGCAGGGCCTGCTGCTCCTGGAGCCCGGCGACATTGATCCGGGTCGGGACCACCGTGGCCCGGTCCCGGACGAGCGCGGCGTCGAAGAGCGCCAGGCCCTGGTCGATGGCCAGCGGCGGCATGCCGCCCCGGGCCATCCGCTCCAGGTCGGCGGCGCTGACATGGCTGGTCATACCGCTGCCCCGGCCCCAGGGACCCCAGGCGAGGGAGACCGCGGGCAGATCCTGGCTCCTGCGGTGCTGGGCCAGGGCGTCCAGGTAGGCGTTGGCCGCGGCGTAGTTGCCCTGGCCGGGGCCGCCCAGCACACCGGAGACGGAGGAGTACAGCACGAAGGCGGCCAGATCGAGAGCGCGGGTCGCCTCGTGCAGATACCAGGCGGCGTCCACCTTCGGCCGCAGTACGCGCTCCAGCAGCTCCGGCGTCAGCGAGCCGGTGAGCGCGTCGCCCAGCACACCGGCGGTGTGGATGACGGCGGTCAGCGGGCGTTCCTCGGGCACACCGGCGATCAGCGCGGTCACCGACTCCCGGTCGCCCAGGTCGCAGGAGACCACGGAGGCTTCGGCGCCCCGCTCGGCCAGGGCGGCGAGCAGTTCCGGCACGCCCGGGGCGTCCTGGCCGCTCCTGCTGGCCAGCAGGAGATGCCGTACGCCGTGCTCGGCGACCAGATGGCGCGCCAGTTCCTTGCCGAGGCCACCGGTTCCGCCGGTGATCAGTACGGTGCCCTCGGGGTCCCAGGGGCGCGCGGCGCCGCCGGCCGAGGGGGTCTCGTCGTTCTCGGGCAGCCGGGTGAGGCGTCCGGCCCTGACCGTGTGGGAGCGCACGACCAGCTGCTGTTCGTCCAGGCCGAGCAGACCGGGCAGGACCCCCGCGGACAGGAACGCGTCGTCCATGTCGACCAGCAGGAAGCTGCCGGGGTTCTCGGTCTGCGCGGACCGTACCAGGCCCCAGACCGCGGCGGCGGCCACGTCCCTGACCTCCTCGCCGTCGACCGCGATGGCGCCGCGGGTGACGAAGACCAGCCGTGAGCGCGCCAGGACCGGTTCGTTCAGCCACTCCTGGAGCAGGCCGAGCGCGAAGGTGGTGAGGGTGCGCACCGACTCGGGTCCGGCCGCCGCCGGGTCGCCGACCACGGGCACCAGGAAGACATCGGGGGCGACACCGCTGTCGCCGACCGCGCCGGTCAGGGACTCCGCGTACGCGCTGACGGTCTCGTCGGCGCGGTGCATCGCGTATCCCAGGTCGAGTTCGTCGACGCCGACGACCGCCCAGCGGGTGCCGGTGGCGGGCACCGGCTCGGGGACGGGCACCCAGTCGAGCGTGAGGAACGAGCCCTGCTCGGTGCCGCCGGCCGTGGGCGTGGCCCGCCGGGGCTCACCGGAGGGCGGGCCCAGGACCAGCGAATCGACCGAGAGCACCGGAGCGCCGGTCGTGTCGACCGCGCTCAGCGCGACCTCGTCCGGGCCGGTCGCGGAGATCCGTACGCGCAGGGCGGAGGCCGCCGCGGCGTGCAGGGTCAGTCCGTTCCAGGACACCGGGACGGCGGCGGGCGCGCCGTCGGGGTCGAGGCAGCCGGCCGCGCGGGCGGCGGCGTCCAGCAGCGCCGGGTGGATGCCGAACGCGGCGGCGTCCTCGGCCGCCGGGGGCAGCGCCACCTCGGCGTAGACCTCGCCCTCGTGCCGCCAGACGCCCGACAGCCCCTGGAACACGGGCCCGTAGGCGAGCCCGGCGTCGGTGAGCCGTTCGTACAGTCCGTCCAGGGCGACCGGCTTGGCGTCGCGCGGCGGCCATACGGCGGTGTCGAACCCGCCGGTCTCCTCGGCCTGTCCGGCCGGCGCCAGCACACCTCGGGCGTGCGGCGTCCAGCCGTCCGTGTCGCGGTCGGCGGGGCGGGAGTGCACCGTCACGGGCCGGTTTCCCGACTCGTCCGGCGCGCCCACCCGTACCTGCACGGTGACCGCGTCGCGACCGGCCAGTACGAGGGGGGCGGACAGGGTCAGTTCCGCGACGCGGTCGTGGCCCGTCTGGTCACCGGCCCGGATCGCCAGTTCCGCGAAGGCCGCGCCGGGCAGCACGATCCGGCCGGAGATCCGGTGGTCGGCGAGCCAGGGATGCGACTGCGCCGACAGCCTGCCGGTCAGTAGGGTCTCGTCCGACTCGGCGATCGTGACGGCGGCGCCGAGCAGCGGATGCCCGGCGGCCACCAGACCGAGACCCGAGGCGTCGCCGCTGACCGCGCGGACCGTGGGCCAGTACCGCTCGTTCTGGAACGCGTACGTCGGCAGCTCCACCTGGCGCGCGCCCGTGCCGGCGAACAGCCCGTTCCAGTCCACCGCGACACCGCGCGCGTACAGCCCGGCGAGCGCCGTCACGGCCGCGGTCTCCTCGGGCCGGTCCTTGCGCAGGACGGGCAGCGCCGTCACGGCCGGGTCCTGGACGGTTTCCGGTACGAGGGCGGAGAGCACCGCGTCCGGGCCCAGTTCCAGGAAGGTCCGTACGCCTCGCCCGGCGAGCGTGCGCACACCGTCGCCGAACCGCACGGCCTCGCGGACATGGCGCACCCAGTAGCCGGGGTCGGTGAGTTCACCGGCGGTGGCCACCTCGCCGGTCAGGTTCGAGACGACCGGCACGGCCGGCTCCTGGGGGGCCAGGCCCTCCACCACGGCGCGGAACGCGTCGAGCATGGGCTCCATGAGCGGCGAGTGGAACGCGTGACTGACCGCGAGCCGGCTGGTCTTGCGGCCCTCGGCCGCCAGCCGGGCCGCGAGGTCGAGCACCGCGGTCTCGTCGCCCGAGACGACCACCGCGTCGGGCCCGTTGACCGCGGCGACCGAGACCCGGTCGGTGAGCAGCGGCGTGATCTCGTCCTCGGTGGCCCGTACGGCGACCATCGCGCCCCCGGCGGGCAGCTCCCGCATCAGCCGGGCGCGCGCCGCGACCAGCCGGCAGGCGTCCTCCAGCGAGAACACCCCGGCCACGTGCGCGGCCGTGATCTCACCGACGGAGTGCCCCGCCAGGAAGTCCGGCTTGACGCCCCAGGACCGGACCAGCCGGTACAGCGCCACCTCGACGGCGAACAGCGCGGGCTGGGTGAAGCCCGTGTCGTTCAGCGCGTCCGCGTCGTCGCCCCAGATGACCTCGCGCAGCGGACGGTCCAACTCCCCGTCCAGCTGGGCCAGTACGGAGTCCAGGGCCTCGGCGAAGACGGGGAACCGCGCGTACAGCTCCCGGCCCGTCCCGATGCGCTGCGAGCCCTGGCCGGAGAAGAGCACGGCCAGCGCGCCCTTGCCGGAGGCCCCGCGCGCCACCTCGACGGGTGCCCCGTCCTCGGTGTCCGTCGTGGCCAGCAGCACCGCGCGGTGCTCGAACGCGGAGCGGGTCGTGGCGAGCGAGAAGCCGAGGTCGAGCGGGTCGGCGCCGCGCGCGTCCGCGAAGGCGCGAATACGGTCCAGCTGCGCGTCGAGCGCGGCCCCGCCGCGGCCCGACACCGGCCACGGCACGGCCTTCGGCGTGACGACCGGCGCCGGCGCGGGCTCCTCCGCCGCCTCGGCGGGCGGCGCCTGCTCGATGAGCACATGCGCGTTGGTGCCGCTGATACCGAACGACGACACACCGGCGCGGCGTACCCGGTCGCCCTCCGGCCACTCCACCGGCTCGGTCAGCAGCCGTACGTCACCGGCCGTCCAGTCCACGTGCGAGGAGGGCTCGTCCACATGCAGCGTGCGGGGCAGCACGCCATTGCGGAGCGCGAGCACGACCTTCATGACACCCGCGACACCCGCCGCCGCCTGTGTGTGTCCGATGTTCGACTTGACCGTGCCGAGCCACAGCGGGTGCTCGGGCTCGCGGTCCTGGCCGTACGTGGCGAGTAGGGCGCCCGCCTCGATCGGATCGCCCAGGGTGGTTCCCGTACCGTGCGCCTCGACCGCGTCCACCTCGGACGGGGAGAGTCCGGCGCCGGCCAGTGCCTGGCGGATCACCCGTTGCTGGGAAGGGCCGTTGGGCGCGCTCAGACCGTTGGACGCGCCGTCCTGGTTGACCGCGCTGCCGCGCAGCACCGCGAGGACGGGGTGTCCGTTGCGCCGGGCGTCGGACAGCCGTTCCACGACCAGCAGACCGGCGCCCTCGGACCAGGCGGTGCCGTCCGCCGCGTCGGAGAAGGCCTTGCAGCGCCCGTCGGCGGCCAGTCCGCCCTGGACGCTGAACCCGGCGAAGCTGGAGGAGGTCGCCATCACGGTCACCCCGCCGGCCAGCGCCAGCGAGCATTCGCCGTTGCGTACGGCCTGCGCGGCGAGGTGCAGGGTCACCAGCGAGGACGAGCAGGCGGTGTCGAGGGTGACCGCGGGGCCTTCGAGCCCGAGGACGAAGGAGAGCCGGCCCGACATGACGCTCGCCGCGAGGCCGTTGCCCGCGTAGCCGCCCATGTCGTCGCGCGAGGCGAGCACCAGGTGCGCGTAGTCCTGGGAGTTGGTGCCGACGAAGACACCGGTCCTGCTGCCGCGCAGGCCGGCCGGGTCGATGCCGGAGCGCTCGATGGCCTCCCAGGCCACCTCCAGGAGCAGTCGCTGCTGCGGGTCCATGGCCAGCGCCTCGCGCGGCGAGATGTCGAAGAACCCCGGGTCGAACCGCGGCGCGTCGTCGATGAATCCACCCTCCTGGGTGGCGCTGCGGCCCTGTCCGTCACCGGCGAGCACGTCCAGGTCCCAGCCGCGGTCGTCGGGGAATCCGGAGATGGCGCTGCGGCCGTCGGCGAGCAGCTCCCACAGGTCCTCGGGGGACCGGACCCCGCCGGGGAACCTGCATCCCATCCCGACGATCGCCACCGGTTCGTGACGGCCGGATTCGGCCTCTTCGAGTCGTTGGCGGGTCTGGTGCAGATCCGCCGTGACCCACTTCAGGTAATCGACGAGTTTCTTTTCGTCCGGCATCGTCCGTGAACCTTCCTCAGATGTATCGCGTGCGAAGGGAGTGGGCCCCTGTCAGGAATCCGTTGACCTGCCGAGCTCGTTGTCGATGAAGGCGAGGATCTCGTCGGCGCTGGCGGCCTCGATCCGTTCGGTGACCACGGCTTCGCCGGTCTCCGGGGCGGCTCCGTCCCACCGCGCGAGGAGCCGGCGCAGCCGGCCGGCGACCCCGGTCCTGGTGACCTCGTCGAGCGTGCCGTCGGTGAACGCGGCCTCCAGCTGGTCGAGCGCCGCCAGCGGCGAGCCGTCCGTCCCGGAGGTGTCCGCGCCGAACAGCGCCGGCAGCAGATGCCCGGCGACGGCGAGCGGGGTGGGGTGGTCGAACACGAGGGTGGCGGAGAGCCGTACCCCCGTGGCCGCGGTCAGCCGGGTGCGCAGCTCCACCGCCATCAGCGAGTCGAAGCCCAGCCGGCTGAAGTCCCGGTCGGCCGGGACGGCGTCCGGGGTGGCGTGTCCCAGTACGGCGGCGGTCTCGGTTCGCACCAGCTCCACCAGCGCCGCTTCCCGCTCCTCCGCGTTCAGCCCTTCCAGGCGCCCCGTCAGACCGGTGGCACGACTCCGGTTGGCGCCGGTGGCACGGCTCCGGTTGGCGGCCGTACGGCGCTTGGTCCGGACAAGTCCGCGCAGTATCCCGGGGATCTCGGCCGTCGAGGGAACCGTCGCCGGGCCCGCTCCGGCGGCGATCCGCACCGGCACGACCAGTGCCTCGTCACGGGCGTTCGCCGCGTCGAACAGCGCGAGTCCCTGTTCCACCGACAGCGGGGCGAGATCCGAGCGGGAAATGCGGCGCAGATCGGTGTCGCTCAGGGTGCCGGTCATCCCGGTGTCCGAGGTCCAGGGGCCCCAGGCGAGCGACACGGCGGGCAGACCGAGGGCGGCGCGGTGCGCGGCCAGCGCGTCCAGGAAGGTGTTGGCGGCGGCGTAGTTGCCCTGCCCCGGACCTCCCATGAGACCGGCGACCGAGGAGTACAGGACGAACCCGGCCAGACCGGGGGCGAGTTCGCGGGTCATCTCGTGCAACTGCCAGGCCGCGTCCGCCTTCGGACGCAGTATCCGGTCGATCAGGGCCGGGGTGAGCGAGCCGATGGTGGCGTCGCCGAGCACGCCGGCGGTGTGCACCACGGCGGTCAGCGGGTGTTCGGCGGGTACGGCGGCCAGCAGCGCGCCGAGCGCCGTACGGTCGGCGACATCGCAGGCGGCGACGGTCACCTCGACGCCGTGGGCGGTCAGTTCGGCCCGCAGTTCCTCGGCGCCGGGCGCGTCGGGTCCGCGCCGGCCGGCCAGCAGCAGATGCTTCATGCCGTGCGCGGTCACCAGATGCCTGGCGAGCGTGCTGCCGAGGCCGCCGGTGCCGCCGGTGATCAGCACCGTACCGTCGCGGTCCCAGGACCGGATCCGGTCCGGCGGCGGGGTGACTCCGCTCTCGGACAGCCGCGCGAGCCTGGCGACCTGTACGGCGCCGTCGCGCAGCGCCGCCTGGGACTCGGCGGCCTCCAGCAGCCCCGGCAGGGCGGTGAGAGCCTTGCCCAGGGCGTCGGTGTCGTCGAGGTCGAGCAGCAGGAAGGAGCCGGGCTCCTCCAACTGGGCGGAGCGGACCAGGCCCCATACGGGGGCGGCGGCCAGGTCCCGTACGTCCTCGGCGCCGACGGCGACCGCGCGCCGGGTGACGAACACCAGCCGCGATACGGCGGTCCGCCGGTCGGCGGACCAGGCGCGCAGCAGGTCGAGAGCGGCGGTCGTCATGGTCCGCGCGGCGCCGGGAACGTCCTCCGCGCCGGACGGGTCGCCGATGACCGGGGCCAGGACGACGTCCGGCAACAGCCCTTCACTGTCCAGGAGTTCGGCGAGCGACCCGGCGCGTACGGCGGGCACTCCGTCCGCCGGGCCCGCCGCGTCCAGCGCGGTCGCCAGGCCCGCCGGGTCCGCACCGACGACCGCCCAGCGAAGACCGGCGGACGCGGGTGCCTCCGGGGCGGGAGCCGCCTCCCAGACGACGCCGAACAGCGAGGCCCGCTCTCCGGTGGCTCCCGCCTCGGCGGGAGCCGCGTCGGCGGCCGGGCGAACGGCCAGCGAGCGTACGGAGATCACCGGCGCGCCGTCCGCGTCGACGGCCACCAGCGACACGGTGTCCTGGCCGGTGTCGGTCAGCCGTACCCGCAGCGCCGTGGCGGCGCCCGCGTGCAGGGTCAGTCCCCGCCAGGCGAACGCTTCGACGCCCTCGGCCGTGGCGTCGGTGTCCAGCAGTCCCGCCGCGCGGACGGCGGCGTCCAGCAGCGTCGGATGGATCGTGAACGCGCCGCCCCTGTCCGCCTCTTCGTCCAGCGCGACCTCCGCGAACACCACGCCGTCCCGCCGCCAGGCGGTGCGCGGGCCGGCGTCGTCCTCCTCGAACTCCACCACCTGGGCACCGGACGGCGGCCAGACGGAGGTGTCGAACTCCTCGTCCGGTGTCACCTCGCCGTCACCGGCGGCCAGTACTCCGGTGGCGTGCCGGGTCCACGGCAGATCCGACCCGGCCTCGGGGCGGGCGTGTACGTCCAGGCTGCGGCGGCCTGCCTCGTCGGCGGCGCCCACCCGCACCTGGATCCGTACCGCGCCCTCCTCGGGCACGAACAGCCCGCTCTCCACGGTCAGTTCCTCGATCAGCTCGCAGCCCACCTCGTCACCGGCGCGTACGGCCAGCTCGGCGAAGGCCGCCGCGGGCAGCGGCACGGGCCCGTCGGAGATCCGGTGCGCGGCCAGCCAGGGGTGCGCCGGGAGCGACAGCCTGCCGGTCAGCACCACATCGTCGGAGCCGGCCACCGTCATCGCCGCGCCCAGCAGCGGATGCCCGGCGGCCACCAGACCGAGGCCGGAGGCGTCGCCCGCGACGGCGGACGACACCGAGGGCCAGTAGCGCTCGCGCTGGAAGGCGTACGTCGGCAGTTCCACCCGGCGCGCGCCCGTACCGGCGAAGATCCCGGTCCAGTCGGTGGGGACACCGTGCGCGTGGAGCCGGGCGAGCGCGGTGACGGCGGTCAGTTCCTCGGGCCTGTCCTTGCGCAGGACGGGCACGACGACGGCCTCGTCCGGTACGGACGCGTGGACCAGGGCGGAGAGCACACCGTCCGGGCCCAGCTCCAGGAACGTACCGACTCCCTTGCCCGCGAGGGTCCGTACGCCGTCGGCGAAGCGGACCGCCTCGCGGACGTGCCGTACCCAGTAGCCGGCGGAGCACAGTTCACCGGCCGTGGCCGGCTCGCCGGTCAGGTTCGAGACGACCGGGATACGGGGCGCCTCGTAGGTGAGCTTCTCGGCGACCGTCCGGAAGCCTTCCAGCATCGGGTCCATCAGGGGCGAGTGGAACGCGTGGCTCACCGGGAGCCGGCTCGTCCTGCGTCCCCCGGCCGCCAGACGTTCCGCGGTCTTCAGGACCTGGTCCTCGGCGCCGGAGATGACCACCGCCGTGGGTCCGTTGACGGCGGCGATCGCCACCTCGCCGGAGAGCAGCGGCCGTACCTCGTCCTCGGTGGCCTCCACGGCGACCATGGCACCGCCCTCGGGCAGCGCCTCCATCAGCCGCGCGCGGGCCGCGACCAGCCTTGCCGCGTCCGCCAGCGAGAACACTCCGGCCACATGGGCGGCGGCGATCTCACCGATCGAGTGACCCGCCACGTAGTCCGGGGTCACCCCCCACGACTCCACCAGCCGGAACAGCGCGACCTCGATCGCGAACAGCGCGGGCTGGGTGTACGCGGTGCGGTTCAGCGTCCCGGCGTCGTCGCCCCAGATCACCTCGCGCAGCGGACGGGTCAACTCCCCGTCGAGATGGGCGAGTACGGAGTCGAGCGCGTCGGCGAAGACCGGGAAGCGCTCATAGAGCTCGCGGCCCATGCCCAGTCGCTGGCTGCCCTGGCCGGAGAAGAGGACCGCTGCCGGCCGCTCCACGGCCACTCCCCTGGCGACCTGCGACGCGTCCGAGCTGCCGCCCGGAGCCATGAGCACGGCCCGGTGCTCGAAGGCCGACCGGCTCTCGGCCAGCGAGCGGCCGAGGTCGAGCGGGGAGAGCCCGGGGCGGTCCGCCACGAAGGAGCGCAGCCGGTCCAGCTGTGCGTCCAGCGCGGCTTCGCTCTTGGCCGAGACGAGCCACGGCACGGCGGCCGGGGCCACCTCGGGGGCCGGGGCCGGGGCCACCGGCTCGGCCCGCGGGGCCTGTTCCAGGACCACATGCGCGTTGGTGCCGCTGATCCCGAAGGACGACACACCGGCCCTGCGGGCGTGCCCGGTCTCCGGCCACTCCCGCTGCTCGGTCAGCAACTCCACCGCGCCCGAGGACCAGTTGACCCGGGTCGAGGGCTCGCTGACATGCAGCGTCCTGGGCAGCCTGCCGTGCCGGAGCGCCAGCACCATCTTCAGCACACCCGCGACACCCGCGGCGGCCTGGGTGTGGCCGAGGTTCGACTTCACGGATCCGAGCAGCAGGGGCCGCTCGGGGTCGCGGTCACGTCCGTACGTGGCGAGGAGGGCCCCCGCCTCGATGGGGTCGCCCAGGGTGGTGCCGGTGCCATGGGCCTCGACGGCGTCCACGTCCGCGGGGGTCAGACCGCCGGAGGCGAGGGCCTGACGGATGACCCGTTGCTGGGAAGGGCCGTTGGGGGCGGTCAGTCCGTTGGAGGCGCCGTCCTGATTGACGGCGGAACCACGCAGCACGGCCAGGATCTCGTGGCCGTGGCGCCGGGCGTCCGACAGCCGCTCGACGACCACCAGACCCACGCCTTCCGACCAGCCGGTGCCGTCGGCCGAGTCGGAGAACGCCTTGCAGCGCCCGTCCGGGGCCAGACCGCCCTGGCGGGTGAACCCGGCGAAGCTGGTCGAGGTCGACATGACGGTGACACCGCCGACCAGCGCCATGGAGCACTCACCGGCGCGCAGCGCCTGGGCGGCCCAGTGCAGCGCGACCAAGGAGGAGGAGCAGGCGGTGTCGACGGTGACGGCGGGGCCCTCGAAGCCGAAGGCGTAGGAGAGCCGGCCGGAGATGACGCTGGCGGCCAGACCGGTGCCCGCGTGGCCCTCCACGTCCTCGTTCGCCCGGAGGATCAGATTGGCGTAGTCCTGCCCGTTGGTGCCGACGAACACCCCGGTCTGGCTGCCGCGCAGCGAGGCCGGATCGGTCCCGGTGCGCTCGAACGCCTCCCACGCGGTCTCCAGCAGCAGCCGCTGCTGCGGGTCCATGGCGAGGGCCTCACGCGGTGAGATGTCGAAGAAGCCCGGGTCGAAGTCGGCGGCCTCGTAGAGGAATCCGCCTTCGCGCGTGGCACTGCGGCCCTGGCCGTCGCCCGCGAGGACATCGAGGTTCCAGCCACGGTCGGTGGGGAACTCCGCGATGCCGTCCCGGCCTTCGGTGAGCAGCTGCCACAGGTCCTCGGGCGAGCGCACCCCGCCGGGGAAGCGGCAGGCCATGCCGACGATGACGACCGGGTCGTCGGTGACCCCGGCGAGGGCGGTGCCCGGGGCGCCGGGTCCGGTACGCGCCCCGGTCTTCTCCCCCGTCTCCTCGCCGAGCAGTTCGGTGAGGAGATGGCCGGCGAGCGCGTGCGGGTTCGGATAGTCGAAGACCAGGCCGGCGGGGAGCGCCAGACCGGTCGTCTCCGTGAGCCGGTTGCTCAGTTCGACGGCGGTCAGCGAGTCGAAGCCGAGATCGCGGAATGCCTTGTCGCCCCTGATCGCGTCGGCTCCGGTGTGTCCGAGGACGGCGGCGGCCTGGGTACGGACGAGGGTGAGCAGTACGGCGGTCCGGTCGGCCCCGGTCGCCACGCTCAGCCGCTCACGCAGCCCGGACGCGGCCGATTCGCTCTCCCGCCGCGCTTCCCGTACCGCTGTCAGCGCCTTGCGCGCCTCGGGCAGATCGGCGAGGAGCGGGCTGGGGCGCAGACTCAGCAGCGCGCTCAGCAGCTGCGGCTGCTGGAGGTCGGCGAGGACCACGGTCGGCTCGGGCTCCACCACCACGCGGAGCAGCGCGGAGACCGCGAGAGCGGGGTCGAGCGCGCTCGGTCCCGCCTGGTGAGCGGACGGACCTGCGGGGGCGGACTGGCCGGCCATGCCGCCGCCGTCCCACGCGCCCCAGGCGATCGAGGTCGCGGGCAGACCGAGGGACCGGCGCCGCTCGGCCAGTGCGTCGAGGACAGTGTTGGCGGCGGCGTAGTTGGCCTGGCCGGGGTTGCCCACGGCGCCCGCCACCGAGGAGAACAGCGCGAACACCGACAGATCGAGATCCCGGGTCAGTTCGTCGAGCAGCAGCGCCGAGGCGACCTTCGCGCGGAACACCGTCTCGAACCGCTCGGCCGTCAGCCCGGCCAGCACCCCGTCGTCCAGGACCCCCGCCGTATGCACCACACCCGTCAGCGGGGCGTCCTCGGGGACGGCGGCGAGGACGCGCCTCAGCTGGTCCCTGTCGGCGGCGTCACAGGCGGTGAGGGTGACCCGCGCGCCGAGAGCGGTCAGTTCCGCCCGCAGCTCCTCGGCGCCGGGCGCGTCCGGGCCCCGGCGGCTCAGCAGTACGAGATGCCCGACGCCCTCGCTCGCCAGCCGGCGTGCGACATGGGCGCCGAGCGCGCCCGTACCGCCGGTGATGAGCACTGTGCCGGACGGCTGCCACCGCTCCTCGGCGGCCCCCGCGCTCTCCGTGCTGGGCGCGGGCGTCATCCTGCGGCCGAACACGCCCGAGGCGCGGACCGCCACCTGGTCCTCGCCGTCGCGGCCGGCCAGGACGGCGATGAACCGCCGTACGGACCGCTCGTCCAGCTCCTCGGGCAGATCGGCCAGCCCGCCCCACTGGCGGGGGTGTTCGAGCGCCGCGACTCTGCCGAGGCCCCAGACGGCGGCCTGCGCCGGACTGGCCGGCGGCTCGGAGTGGACGGGTGAGACGGCGCCGCGCGTGACGGCCCAGAGGGGGGCCGTGATGCCCGCGTCGCCGAGCGCGCGGGTGAGTGCGGCGGTGGCGATCAGCCCGGCGGGCACACCGGCCGGGCCGGCCGACTCGTCCAGGGCCAGCAGCGACACCACACCCGCGATCTCCGCCGGGGCGTCCGAGGCGGCCTCGGTCAGCCGGGCGACCAGGCCGGTCGCGTCGAGTGCGCCGGTGTCGACCCGTACGGCGGCCGGGCCGAGCCCGTCGATCAGCGAGGCCACCCACGCGTCGGCGGTCCCCGGCGCGGGCGCCAGTACCAGCCAGGTCCCGGACAGCGTGGCCGCGGAGCCGCTGACGGTCAGCGGCTTCCAGCTCTGCCGGTAGCGCCACGCGTCCACGGCCGAGCGGGTCTTGCGCCGGGTGCGCCACGACGACAGCGCGGGCAGTACGGCCCCGAGCGAGTCGCCGTCCACGTCCAGTCCGGCGGCGAGGGACTCCAGATCCTCCCGCTCCACGGCGGCCCAGAACTCCGCGTCGACCGGGTCCGTACCGTCGGCGGGCGCGGCCCCGACCACCTCGGGCCAGAACCGTTCACGCTGGAAGGCGTAGGTCGGCAGATCAACCTGGCGCGCGCCGGTGCCCGCGAAGACCCCGGTCCAGTCGACGGCGGCACCCGCGACATGCAGCCGGGCCACCGCGGTGACCAGCGCGGCTTCCTCGTCACGGTCCTTGCGCAGCGCCGGGACCACCACGGCGGTGGCCGGCACGGACTCGCGGGCCATCGCGGAGAGCACCCCGTCCGGGCCCAGCTCCAGGAACGTACCGACGCCCCGGTCGGCGAGCGCGCGTACGCCGTCGGCGAAGCGGACGGCCTCGCGGACATGGCGTACCCAGTAGTCGGCGCTGGAGAGTTCGCCGGCCGTCGCGGGACCGCCCGTCAGGTTGGACACGACGGGAAGGGCCGGTTCGGCGTACGTCAGGCCCTCGGCGACGGTGCGGAACTCGTCCAGCATCGGGTCCATCAGCGGTGAGTGGAACGCGTGCGAGACGCGCAGCCGGCTCGTCTTGCGGCCCTGGGCCTCCAGTCGGGCCGCGACCTCCAGCACGGTGTTCTCGGCGCCCGAAATCACCACGGACGAGGGGCCGTTGACGGCGGCGATCGACACCTCGCCGGACAGCAACGGAAGGACCTCGTCCTCCGTCGCCTGCACCGCGACCATCGCACCACCGGCCGGCAGCGCCCCCATCAGCCGAGCACGGGCCGCCACCAGCCGGGCCGCGTCCTCCAGCGAGAACACCCCCGCCACATGTGCCGCCGCGATCTCACCGATCGAATGACCGGCGACGAAGTCCGGGACCACACCCCACGACTCCACCAACCGGAACAACGCCACCTCGACCGCGAACAACGCCGGCTGAGTGAAGCCCGTGTCGTTCAGCAGCTCGGCGTCGTCGCCCCACATCACCCCACGCAGCGAACGCCCCAACTCGGCGTCCAGCGCGGTCAGTACGGAGTCCAGCGCCTCCGCGAAGACCGGGAACCGGCCGTACATCTCGGTGTGCTCCCGCGCGAAGGCCCTGAGCCGGTCGAGCTGTCCGTCCAGCGCCGCTTCGCTCTTGGCCGAGACGAGCCACGGCACGGCGCGCGGGGCGACCCCGGGCGTGACCGGCCCGCCCTCGGCGGTGTCCCGCTCCGGGTCGGCCTGCTCCAGGACCACATGCGCGTTCGTGCCGCTGATCCCGAAGGACGAGACGCCCGCCCGGCGGGCGCGTCCGGTCTCCGGCCACGCGGTGGTGTCGGAGAGCAGTTCCACGGCCCCCGCCGACCAGTCGACATGGCTTGACGGCTCGGTCAGATGCAGCGTCTTCGGGAGCGTCCCGTGCCGCAGCGCCATCACCATCTTCACCAGGCCGGCGGCGCCCGCCGCGGCCTGGGTGTGGCCGATGTTGGACTTCACGGAGCCCAGCAGCAGCGGCAGGTCCTGGTCGCGGTCCTGGCCGTAGGTGGCCAGCAGCGCCTGGGCCTCGATCGGGTCACCGAGCGGTGTGCCGGTGCCGTGCGCCTCGACCGCGTCGACCTCGGCCGGGGAGAGCCCCGCGTTGGCGAGCGCCTGCCGGATCACGCGCTGCTGCGCGGGCCCGTTGGGGGCCGTCAGCCCGTTCGAGGCGCCGTCCTGATTGACGGCGGAGCCCCGTACGACCGCCAGCACCTGGTGTCCGTTGCGCCGCGCGTCCGAGAGCCGCTCCAGGACCAGCACGGCCGCGCCCTCGGACCAGCCGGTGCCGTCGGCGGAGTCGGAGAACGCCTTGCACCGGCCGTCGCCGGCCAGTCCGCCCATCCGGGAGAAGCCGGCGAAGTTCGCGGAGGTGGTCATCACCGTCACGCCGCCCGCGAGGGCGAGCGAGCACTCACCACTGCGCAGCGCCTGGGCGGCGAGATGCAGCGAGACGAGGGACGACGAGCAGGCGGTGTCGACCGACATCGCGGGGCCCTCCAGGCCCAGCGCGTAGGCCAGCCGGCCGGAGACGACGCTGACCGCGAGGCCGGTGGTGGCGTGGCCCGCCATGTCGTCCTTCGACCGCATGACGAGGCCGACGTAGTCCTGGCCGCTGACGCCGACGAAGACGCCGGTGCGGCTGCCGCGCAGGGTGGCCGGGTCGATGCCCGCGCGTTCCGCCGCCTCCCAGGAGACTTCGAGCAGGACGCGCTGCTGCGGGTCCATGGCGAGGGCCTCGCGCGGCGAGATGCCGAAGAATCCGGCGTCGAAGTCGGCGACGTCGCGCAGGAATCCGCCCTGGCCCTCGATCGCGCCGATGGAGGCGTCGGCCTCCCAGCCTCGGTCGTCGGGGAAGCCTGAGATGGCGTCGCCGCCCGAGAGCACCAGCTCCCAGAGCCCTTCGGGGGACTCCACGCCGCCGGGGAAGCGGCAGCTCATGCCGACGATCGCGATCGGGTCGTCGGTGGCGTCGGCGCTGTCGCGCGACTCGCGCGCGGTGACGGCCGCGACGTCGTCCTCGCCGACCAGTTCGTCGAGGAGATACGCGGCGAGCCTGGCCGGTGTCGGGTAGTCGAAGATGAGGGTGGCGGGCAGCGTCAGTCCGGTGGCGGACGCCAGCCGGTTGCGCAGTTCGACGGCGGTCAGCGAGTCGAAGCCGAGCTGCCTGAACTCCCGTTCCACGGCGATGGCCTCGGGCGAGGAGTGCGCGAGCACCACCGCCGCCTCAGCGCGGACGAGGTCGGTCAGCAGCCGGGGCCGCTCGTTCTCGCGCAGCGCGGCCAGCCGCTCGACGAGGCCCGCGCGGGACACTCCGGCGGCTCCGCTCTTCGCGGCGCGGCGGCCGGTCCGTACGAGCCCGCGCAGAAGGGCCGGGACACCGGCCGCGGAGGGGATCGCGCCGCCGCCGATGGAGAGCGGGACGACGAGCGCCTCGTCGCTCGCGGTGGCGGCGTCGAAGAGCGCCAGGCCCTGTTCGACCGAGAGCAGCGGCATTCCGGACCCGCTGCTGACCCGGCGTACGTCGTGGTCCTCCAGCGTGCTGGTCATGCCCACGCCCTGCTCCCAGGCGCCCCAGGCCAGCGAGAGCGCGGGCAGTCCCTGGGCGCGGCGGTGCGCGGCCAGCGCGTCGAGGAAGGTGTTGCCTCCCGCGTAGTTGGCCTGTCCGGGGCTGCCCATGACGCCGGCCGTCGACGAATACACCACGAACGCGGCCAGATCGAGATCGCGGGTCAGCTCATGCAGATTCCACGCCGCGTCGACCTTGGGACGCAGCACACCGGCCAGGCGCTCGGGGGTCAGTGAGCCGACGATGCCGTCGTCCAGCACACCCGCCGTGTGCACCACGGCCGTCAGCGGGTGCGCGGCGGGGACGGACGTCAGCAGCTCGGCCAGCGCCTCCCGGTCCGCCACGTCGCACGCGGCGACCGACACCTCCGCGCCCATGGTCCGCAGTTCCGCCGCCAGTTCGGCGGCTCCGGGGGCCTCCACTCCGCGCCGACTGGTGAGCACGAGGTGCCGTACGCCGCGCTCCGCGACGAGGTGGCGGGCCAGCACACCGCCCAGACCGCCCGTGCCGCCGGTGATCAGGACCGTGCCCTCGGGGTTCCATACGGGCGGCATGGTGAGCACGATCTTGCCGATGTGCTTGGCCATGCTCATGAACCGGAACGCGTCGCGCGCCCGCCGTACGTCCCACGACCGGACCGGCAGCGGCTCCAGTACGCCGCGGTCGAACAGCTCGCCCAACTCGACCAGCATCCGCTGGATGCCGTCGGGGCCGACCCAGCCGAGGTCGAAGGACTGGTAATGCACGCCCTCGGGCAGCTCGGCGGCCTCCCGGATGTCGGTCTTGCCCATCTCCAGGAACCGGCCGCCGGGGCCGACCAGCCGCAGCGACGCGTCCACGAACTCACCGGCCAGCGAG
>NZ_JOEI01000040.1 GCF_000718095.1 Streptomyces scopuliridis RB72
GGCGGGGCGGGCGGGGCGAAGTCTGACCGGTTCAGGCCGCCGATTTGCGTACGGCCAGCTCCTCCTCCGCGAGCGCGACCCCGAAGGCCGGCGGGACGGGTTCGCTCTTGAGGTAGAGCCGGTCGGCGATCCGGCGCGGCAGCGGGTAGTACTCGAACTTCCCGTGCACCCGCCCGTCCGGGGACATGGGCTGGGCGATATAGCGGCAGACGGAGACGATCCGGTACTCCTCGCGGCCGTGCGAGTCCACGATGGCGATCTCGGTGACCCGGCGGGAGCCGTCGGCATGCCGGGTGAGCTGCACGATGACATCGACGGCGCTGTTGATCTGGTCCTTGATCGCCACGAACGGGATCTCGACCTCCGACATGGAGGCCAGGGTCTGGAGTCGCATCAGCGCGTCCTCGGCGCTGTTGGCGTGGACGGTGGCGAGCGAGCCGTCGTGACCGGTGGACATCGCCTGGAGCATGTCGAGCGTCTCGCCGCCGCGGACCTCACCGACGATGATGCGGTCGGGGCGCATGCGCAGGGAGTTGCGTACGAGGTCGCGGATGGTGACCTGGCCCTTGCCCTCCACGTTCGAGGGGCGGCTCTCCAGCGTGATCACATGGGACTGCTGGAGCTGGAGCTCGGCGGAGTCCTCGATGGTGACGATGCGCTCGCCGTCGGGGATGAGTCCGGAGAGGGCGTTGAGCAGCGTCGTCTTCCCCGTACCGGTGGCCCCGGAGACGATCACATTGAACTTCGCGCGCACCAGCCCGGCCAGCAGGACCATCATCTGCTCGTCCAGCGAGCCGAGGCTGATCATCTCCTGGAGGGTGAAGGCCCTCGGGAAGCGCCGGATGGTGAGGATCGGTCCGGTCAGCGAGAGCGGCGGAATGATCACGTTCACACGCTCGCCGGACGGCAGTCGGGCGTCGACCATCGGATTCGCCTCGTCCACACGGCGGTTGACCGTGGAGACGATGCGCTCGATGGTCTGCATCAGCTGCTCGTTGGAGGTGAACCGCATCGGCAGCTGCTCCAGCCGGCCGCCGCGCTCGACGAAGACCTGGTCCGCGCCGTTCACCATGATCTCGCTGATGGAGGCGTCTTCGAGCAGGGGCTCCAGGATGCCGAGGCCGAGGGCCTCGTCGACGACCCGGCGGATGAGCTGGGACCGCTCGATGGTGGAGAGGACCGGGCCCTCCCTGCTGATGATGTGGCTCAGGACCCGCTCCAGGCGGGCCCGGCGCTCGGCCGCGGCGAGCGCGGACATCTCGGCGAGGTCGATCTCCTCCAGGAGCTTGGCGCGGTAGACCCCGACGAGGAGACTCTCCTCGCTCTGCCCGTTCGTCGGCTCGGGGCTGTTGATGCGCGCCCGCAGGCTCATGTCCTCAACTCCCAGGTTCTGCTGGTGTGCTCGGGTGGTGCGATGGTGCGGTGGTACGTCCTCGACCAGGGTGCGGCCGGACGGCCGGGTCAGTCGAGGGGCATGGTGGCGCTCCTCCGGGCCTCGCCCAGATTGTCGAAGATGGGCAGGATCGGCGGGATCTTGACCCTCGCGGTCGTCGTCACCTCGTCGCCACTCACGAACGGTCCGTCGATCTTGACCGTCAGCCAGTCGCTCGTCGCGGCCTCACCGGCTGCTTGAGGTGACAGGCTGACATCGTTGTACGTGGCGGCCCGCGCCGCCGCCCGTGCCGCCGTGCTCGCCTGCTGTACGGCGTACGCGGCCAGCCCGAGCTGGATCGCGGCGAGGGCGAGGAAGAGCAGGATGGTGACGACGCCGACGTATTCGAGGGCGATCTGTCCCCGTTCGCGCGCGTCGCGCGCTGTGCGCTTCGCCATGGGTCAGCTCTCCCTTATGGCCGAGGCCCGGCCCGGGACCGTGACCGGGATGTTGAAGCCGGGGAAGAGCACCGGCACTTCGAGCTTGACCTCGGCCTTGACCAGGTCTCCGCCGTCGCCCGTACAGCTGATCTTGGCGCTCCAGGCCGCGGGAAGGTCCTCGGCCCCGGCCCGCTCGCAGGCCGCGTTGCGCGTCTCCGTCTCGGCGACCGTGCCGGCCCGTACCGCCTCGTCCGCCGCGTTGCCCGCGAGCGAGAAGGTGTAGCCGACCAGGGCGGCCTGCCAGAGCAGGATCACCGTGGCCAGGATGACCGGGGCCATCCCGACGAACTCGACGGCGAGCTGGCCCCGGTCGTCACGAAGCCACCCGCCACGCCGGCGGTCACCACGCAGCCGCTCAGCGCGCAAGCGGCTGCCGCCGCCCGGCCGCGTGGCCGGGCCCTCTCCGTATCGTCGTGCGTCTGTTCCTGGGACAGTCATGCTTCAACGCTCCCCCTCCGGCTGGTGGGCTGGCCTCATCAGTCGTGCGGCCTCGATCGTCCGCGCAGGACCCCGACCGATCCGCGGTCCCCCTTGAACTTGCTGTTCTTTTCCCCGCCTTCGGGCGTTTTCACCAGCCCCAGTTCCCCGGCCAGCCCCCACATCGCCTGCTTCACCGTGGACTTGGACTCCAGGTCCTGCATCCGGCCCGCGTCGACCGCGGGCTGCAGCTCCTTGAAGTTGGCCGGGATCGTCACGCGCGCGACGCGGGTGCTGGTGATCCGTTCGATCAGCGGCGGCTGGATCTCGGTGTTGCGCGTATGGCGGTTGACGACGATCACGGTCTCCTCCGCCTTGCGGATCTGGAGCCGGTCCCACAGCCGCACCATGCGCTTGGCCGCCCGGACCGACACCACATCGGGGGTCGTCAGCAGCAGGGTGGTGTCGGCCATCTCGATCGCGGCGGCGTTGGCGCTGTTCATCTGGGTGCCGCAGTCGATGACGACGACCTCGTAGCGGTTGCGCAGCGCGCTGACGATCTGCCGTACGGACCGTTCGTTGACCTCCTCGCCGCGTTCCCCCTCCCCCGGCGCCAGCAGCATCCCTATGCCGCTCGGGTGGATGTAGACCGCGTCCTGGAGCACCCGGGGAGATATGTCCTGGATGGAGGCGAGGTCCACGATCGACCGCCGGAACTGCACATCGAGGTACGAGGCGATGTCGCCGGCCTGGAGATCGAGGTCCGCGAGCGCGGTGTTCATGCCGGACGCCCGGGCCGCCAGCGCCAGTTGGACGGCGACCGTGGTCGTACCGACGCCGCCCTTCGCGCCGCTGACCGTGATGACCGTACCGCCGGGGCCGGTGAACACATCGGCGCCCTGCCCGAGATGGCGCCGTACCCCCACCGACCAGGCCGCCGCCGCCTGTACGCGCTGGGCGAGCTCCTCGTACGAGAGCGGCAGCCCGACCAGGCCGCGGGCGCCGGAGTCCATCGCGGCCGCGAAGAGGCCGGGGCCCGCGTCCGTGGAGACGAGGATGACCCCGACGGCCGGGAAGCGCAGGGCCACTTCCCGGATCAGTTCGAGCGCCGGTACCGGACCGATCCGTTCGTGGACCAGGACCACTTCCGGCAGCTCGTCGATCGACTCGGCGGCCAGCCTGGCCAGGGTGTCGATCAGCGAGGTCGAGTCACCGACGGGTCCGGCCGGCTCGGCGTCAGGGAGCTGACTGAGCAGGGTCGTGATGGACCGGGCGGCGTCGGCGTCTCCGACGACCGGCAGGATTCTGGTGCTCATGCGTCCCTCACTTGTCCCCTTCGAGGGTGTAGGTGTTCTCCCCCGGGCGCAGCGTGGTGGGGCTGCCGTCGGCGAGGAGCGCGAGGCGTACGTGCTTCGCGAAGGACTCGGCGTATGCGACGCGCTGGGCGTCCTTGGTCTTCAGCGCGAAGGTGATCGGCACCGCTTTGGTGGCCGCGCTGCGGTTGTTGTTGCTCTCGTCGGGCTGCAGCGCGGTGAGCTTGCCGACGTCGAGGACCTTGGCGTTGGGGACGATGATCCGGGACTGGGCGTTGGTCCCCTGGTTCTCGGCGGCGAAGGTCGCGAAGATATTGACCAGGTCGCCGGGGAGGATCTTCCCGGCGACACCGGTCGACGCGTCGATCATGATGGCGATTTCCTGCTCGTCATTGGCGAGCGCGGGCCGTTTGACGATCATGTCGTCCTGGAGCAGCGAGCCCTGCTTGAGCTGGGTGACGGCGATCTTTCCGTTGACGACGGCCAGATCGGTCACCGCGTTCTCGGAGAGCCAGCGCTTGGGCATGCTGATCTTCTCGAACTGGCCCTCGGTGAGCGGGGTGTACGGCGCGACATCCGCCTTCAGCCGGTACGCGGCCACCTCGGGTCCGACCTTCGAATTCACGTCGCTGATCACGGAGAGGACACCGGCGAACGCGGCGAAGGCGCAGAGGACCGAGAGGAGAAGGAGTATGACGCCGCGGCGTTGCCGTGAATTCATGAGCGGGACAACCTCGTTCGGTGACGTGAGTGTGAGGGCGGAGTGTGAAGTCGGTGCGTGAAGCCGGAGCAAGGAGTCTGACGAACGGACCGGGGTATTGGGAGAGTCGGGGGAGGAGACGGAACCGAGAGGCCGGAGGTTCCGATGAGAGAGCGCTCCCGGCCGCGCGCGGCGTTGCGCTCGGCGCTTCCGTCCGGATATGCCTAAGTGGCGGTTCCGTGGTTCAGGACACCCGGGGCGCCCATGTGGTTCTCGGGCGCGGTGAGCGGCGCCGAGCAGAATCCGCAGCGGTCACCTATGAGTTCGATGCCGCACCAGGAACACACCTCTCTTCGTACGGACGAGACCAGCTGATAGAGAACGGAGATATCAGGCAGAAAAGCGGCGAACTCGACCATCTTGGAAGTACCCCACCAGCGCGGTGAATCCGCCGGGAGAGCACTTTCCTGGATTCCCTGGACGCGCCAGGCGGGGGCGAGGGTCTTGGTCACCCAGTCGGATTGCGACTGCCCCTTCCCGACGATCAGTTGGGTCCCGAACTCGGGTCCCGCGAGCTCACCGGACCCGCCGATCTTGATCAGTTGGGGCGTGGGGTTGGCGAGCACCCCGAACTGGGAGCCGGGCACCCAGGACTTCGCGTGCGTCTTGAGGCTCACGGGCACCCGGTCCAGTCTGGTCACGGTGTTGAGCAGCGCTCCGGCGTAGATGTAGTGCGAGAGCAGCCGGGCCGCGGAGGCGACGATTCCGGCACTGAAATCACAGATGGACAACTGTCTTAGCTGGCGTACGAGTACGGCCACGCCGAGCGGCGGCAGATCGAGCTTGAGAAGCGCGATCCGGTCGGTCTCCAGGACCGACCGGACGGTGTGCAGGCGTCGTTCATGAGCGGCGCTGATCGACGCCGGGTAGAGCGCCACGACATAGCCGTGCTGCTCCACGAGGACCTGCATGTCGGCGAGCGCGGCGTCCAGTGGCTGGGCGTCGGGTGACTGGAGCAGCGCCGCGGTCGGCGTCTGCTGGTCCGTCGGTGGTAGCACCAGATCAGGGCTGGTGACAGCAATCGCGGTCGGCACGCTGGTTCCCCGTTCGGCTCCAGCCGCCGGAGTCCCGACGGCCGCAGTTCTCTCTCCTGCTCCGTGCTTCTGCTTCAGCACTTTATCCACCTCGTACTGCGCAGAGAACACCTATCAGATGACGATGCCAGGCGTACGGGCGCCAACCTCCGGCAAAGCGGACGAAGCAGTCAGCTGTTCACTGCCGTTTCAATTAATATTTCATTTGGTCGAATTCCGCATCCAATCGCTCCAGTTTGGGCCCTAGTTGGGCCCAGGGGCCCACGAACGGGCGTGGACCGCGCCCGTACGCTCCCATTCCGATTCCGTGTGCGAAAGGCACTCGGTCACGGAGGGGGACGGGCCGGATGAGACGCCGGATACGACGACAGACACCGCCGGGCCACGGGCCCGACCGAGGGGCCACGGCCACCGAGTACGCCGGGGTGATCGTGGTCGTGGCGGCGGTCGTCGGGGCGCTGGTCGGTACGGGAGTCGACCAGACCCTCGCCACGAGTCTGCGCTGTCTGGTCACCTTCAGCGGCCCCTGCGACGCGGGCGGCGGCGGAGGCAAGGACCAGTCCGCGCCGAGGACCGACGCCGACTACGAGCCCCCGCTCTGTCAGATCTCCTCGGTCACCGACAAGGCCGGCGCCAAGGCCAAGGTCCTCTTCATCGAGTGGGGCGAGGAGTACGGCTTCCAGCAGACGACGTTCCAGTCCAACAAGGACCTCAACAAGGACGGCAAGGTCGACGCCAACGACCAGCAGGTCATGATGACGTTCACCGACGCCGCCTCCATCGCCGCCAAGAAGGACTGGAAACCGGGCGCGAAGATAGGCAAGTTCGGCGCGGACAAGGTCGAACTCGGCGCCGGCATCAAGGTCACCAACGGCGACACCTGGGTCTTCGACAGCGAGGAGCAGGCCAAGTCGTTCCGTGACGACATCGAGGAACTCAAGACGTACGAGCTGGCCAACCGCAACACCAACGCGCGCGGCGGCGGCCTCGGCAACAGCATCCTCTACCTCTTCGGCAAGGGCCCGATGGCCAAGGAGGAGGAGCTGCGCGACCGGATCGAGGAGAAGCTCGGCAACCGCCACATCAGCTACGGCAAGGTCGGCCTGGAGGCCAGCGCGGCGGGCGGGCTCAAGCTGTCGGCGGGCGACGAGAAGAAGCTGAGCGCCACCCTCGGCGGCAACTTCAAGTTCTCGCCCGAGGTGACCTGGACCGACAACAACTTCAAGGGCACGAAGGCGTACACGTACAGCGCGGCCATCGAGTACGGCGGCAAGGTCGGGTACGAGGCCGGGCCCATCAGCGGGGACGCCTCCGCGTCCACCACGCAGACCGGCACGATCACCGTCACGCACGACAAGAAGACCGGCGAGCTGCTGCGCATCGACATGACCCGCACGGTCGAGAAGGGCGCCACGAAGGACGGCGCCAAGGCCGGCGGCGACAACGGCAAGGGCGGCGACGACAAGCGCGGCGGCAGCGGCGGGGCGAAGGGCACCGACGGGTCCACCGGTATCGAGGTCGTCACCAACTCGGTGGTCATCCCGCCGGGCTCCGACGGCGACGAGCAGCGCCGGATCGCCCAGGAATGGCTGGACGGCCACGGCGACAACGCCGCTCCCTTCACGTACATGTTCGACGACCACGCGCCGACGAAGCGCCCCGGCGCGGACGATCCGTTCGGGCGGCTGCTCTTCGACGAGGGGCTCTCCAGCCGGACGAACTACACCGGAAAGACGGAGGCCGCGGAGTACGGCTTCGAACTCAACCTGGGGCTGAGCCTCGGCTTCTCGGTCTCCACCGAGAAGAAGGAGGAGACGCTCGACAAGGCGCAGTTCCTGGGGGCACCCCATGGGGACAGCCGCACCTATCTCCCGTACAGCTACTGTGCGAACTGACCCGGCCGGCGACAGGAGCACACCAGCCATGAGGACACCCGCGATAACCACCTCGACCAGCCCGAACAGCCTGACCAATCCGAGCAGCCCGACCAGCGGAAAGGCACTCCGGTGGCCGGCCGCGGCCGCCGCCTGCGCCGCCGCCGTCGCGCTGGTGGCCGGGTGCGGTACGGACGCGACGGCCGGCGTGGTGCCCGAGGGCTGGGGCACGCTCAAGACCTCCGCGGTCACGGTCGCCCACCCGCCCGCCTTCACACCGCAGAGCGCCGGCGAGCGCAGCACGTACAACGCGGCGGCGGCGACCCTCGCCGAGGGCGGCAAGGACGTCGGAATGATCACCGTCCAGCTGGACTTCACCAACGCCGACTCGGTGGAGGAGGCGGCGATCGGCGCCGAGGCGGGCATCGCCCTCGGCTCGACGCTGGGCAAGCAGCGGAAGATCGAGGTCGCGGGCCCCAAGGGCAGGACGGAGGCCCGGCGCATCGACTTCGAGTTCACCGAGAAGGGCTCCCGGATCAAGGGCGTGATCGTCGCGGGTCTGGACTCCGCGCGGAAGTCGTACGCGGTACGGGTCGACGCGGCCAAAGGGAGACTCGGCGACGGCGATCTGACGAAGATCATCGACTCGATCACGCTCAAGTAGGCGGCGGCCATGGACATCCCGGGCGGTGACTACGTCTTCTTCGGGGGCATGACCCTGCTGTTCGGCTGGCTGGCGGCCCACTACGCCCGGCGGCTGGCGGCGGGTGCGCGCGCGCTCCGGGCGGGCGGCCGGGCGCCCGGTGTGTGCGTACGGATCGAGAGCGAGCCGTACAACCGCTCGGACGCGCGCCGGTACGTCTTCTCCTTCCGCACCCCGGACGGGCGGAGCGTCGAGTTCGAGGATCTGGCGACGGGCGCCGTGCGGGTGGGCTCGCAGGTCACGGTGGCGTACGACCCGGTGGCCCCCGAGCGCACCGCGACGGTCGCGGGGCGCGGCAACTGGTCACCGGTGGCGCAGTACGTACTGCTGGTGACGGGGTGCGGGCTGGCGGCCTGCTGCTTCGCGGCGGTGCTGGTGTTCACGGCGGTCTGAGCCGGTCCGCGGCACTGCCCGGCTCCCGCCGGGCCCAGGAATTAGACAGCGAAACGATCTGAAGCACGAGGATTTGATGCACGGCGATCTGTTCAGCCATCCGTTCGGAGGCGAGAGGCGATGACACGGTACGACTACCCGAGAGCGCCCGCGCGCCGGGACGACGGAGGCGGAGCGCCGGTCTTCGCGCTCATGCGCGCCTGGGCGGCCGGCATCGTCATGCTGCTCATCACGGAGTATCTCCAGGCCACGCTGGTCTACGACCACCTGGCCTCGGAAGAGAAGCTGGAGACATTCGCCGGCCGCCTGCTGCTGATCCATCTGCCGAACGCCACCTGCATCGCCGTCGCCGCGTGGGCGGCGGGACGTGTCCACCGGGAGCCGTACCGCGACGCCACGGCGCAGCATCTGACGGCGGTCCTCGCCGTGCCGGTGGCCGCGCAGGCCTTGAACATGTCGCTCCAGTGGCAGGATCTGGCGGCGGAGGGGCTGCTGATGTCGAACGCGGTGCTGGTGGTCGGGTGCGTGACGGGTTACGCGGCGGAGCGGCTCCAGGAGGACTGAACGTTTCGACCGCGGCTGCCGAAATACGCTCTGCGCATGACTCCCCAGCAACCCCACCGGCTCCGGCAACTCCTTGAGCGCGCGCGGCGCCTGGCCGTGGCAGGCGCGGGCAGGGCGGACGGCCCCGGCCGCCGCCGCATCCTCGGAATCGCCGGGCCGCCCGGCGCCGGCAAGACCACGCTCGCCGCGCACGTGGCCGGTGAACTCGGCGCGGACCGCGCGGTCCTGGTCCCGATGGACGGCTTCCACCTGGCCGACACCGAGCTGCGCCGGCTGGGGCTCCTGGGCCGCAAGGGCGCTCCGGAGACCTTCGACCCGTACGGCTACACCGCCCTGCTGCGCCGGCTGCGGACCGCGCGGGCGGGCGAGACGGTGTACGCGCCCGGCTTCGACCGGGAGCTGGAGCAGCCGGTCGCGGGGACCATCCCGGTCCCGCCCGAAGTGCCGCTCGTGATCACGGAGGGGAACTATCTCCTGCTGGACGACGGGCCGGACGGCCCCTGGAGCGAGGTGCGCGGGCTGCTCGACGAGACCTGGTGGGTCGATCTGGCGGACGAGGAGCGGGTACGGAGGCTGATCGCCCGCCATGAGCGCTTCGGCAAGGAGCCCGCAGAGGCCGAGCGCTTCGTCCTGGAGTCCGACGAGGCCAACGCCCGCCTGGTCGCCCCCGGCCGGTCCGCCGCCGATCTCGTGGTCACCTTCGCGGCCGGCGAAGCGCCGGAGGACGCCACATAGCGCGCGACCGACCACCACGTACCCACCACCCTCCACCACCTCCGCCACCACCCCTTCGTATACGACCTCCTGCCACAGGTCTTGACAACTTGATTGGTCTGGACCAGTTTTACGCCCGACGGTGGCCACCGTTCCCCCTCTCAGGTACCTCCATCCCCCAACCCCAGCCGGAGGCAGCAAGTGGAACGTGCACCAGGCGGCAGAGGACGTATCAGAACGTGGATCGGCGGGACGGTGGCCGTACTGGCCGCCGGCGCGCTGAGCCTCACCGGGCTCACCGGCACCGCGCAGGCCGCCGACGTCAACGTGGCCAAGAACGCGGGCTTCGAGTCCGGGCTCACCAACTGGACCTGCTCCGCGGGCAGCGGTGCCACCGTCGGATCCCCCGTGCACGGAGGCGCCGCCGCGCTCCGGGCCACCCCCGCCGGCCAGGACAACGCCAAGTGCGTCCAGGCGGTCGCCGTACAGCCCAACTCGACGTACACCCTGAGCGCCTGGGTCCAGGGCGGGTACACGTACCTCGGGGCCGAGGGGACCGGCACCACCGATGTGTCGACCTGGACACCGGACAGCTCCGGCTGGAAGCAGCTCACCACCACCTTCAGGACCGGCGCCTCGACCAGGTCCGTAACCGTCTACACCCACGGGTGGTACGGCCAGAGCGCCTACTACGCCGACGACGTGTCCGTCTTCGGCCCCGACGGCGGCGGGGGCGGCGACCCGGAGCCCCAGGTGCCCGGCGCGCCCTCCGGGCTGGCGGTCGGGTCGGTGACCTCCTCGTCCGTGACCCTCAACTGGAGCGCGGTGTCCGGCGCGACCGGCTACAACGTCTACCGGTCCGGCACGAAGGTCCAGTCGGCGAGCGGCACGTCCTCGACCGTGACGGGGCTGGCGGCGGACACCTCGTACGACTTCCAGGTGACCGCGACCAACGCGGCCGGTGAGTCCGCGAAGTCCGCGACCGTCACCGGCAGGACCGCCCAGAGCGGCGGCGGCAACCCTGGCCCCGGCGTACCGAAGCACGCGGTGACCGGCTATTGGCAGAACTTCAACAACGGCGCGGCCGTCCAGAAGCTCCGTGACGTGCAGTCGCAGTACGACATCATCGCTGTCTCGTTCGCCGACGCGACGGCCACGCCCGGCCAGATCACCTTCAACCTCGACCCGGCCGTCGGCTACGCCTCGGTCGCCGACTTCAAGGCGGACATCGCCGCGAAGAAGGCCGCGGGCAAGTCGGTGATCATCTCGGTCGGCGGCGAGAAGGGCAGCATCTCCGTCAACAGCGACGCCTCCGCGACCGCCTTCGCCAACAGCGCCTACGCGCTGATGCAGGAGTACGGCTTCAACGGGGTCGACATCGACCTGGAGAACGGGCTCAACTCCACCTATATGACAAAGGCTCTGCGCCAGCTGTCCGCGAAGGCGGGCGCGGGCATGGTGCTGACGATGGCGCCGCAGACGATCGACATGCAGTCGACGTCGGGTGAGTACTTCAAGACGGCCCTGAACGTGAAGGACATCCTCACGGTCGTCAACATGCAGTACTACAACAGCGGTTCCATGCTCGGCTGCGACGGCAAGGTCTACTCCCAAGGCTCCGTCGACTTCCTCACCGCCCTCGCCTGCATCCAGCTCGAAGGCGGCCTCGACCCGTCCCAGGTCGGCCTCGGCGTCCCCGCCTCCACGCGCGGCGCGGGCAGTGGCTACGTGGATCCGTCCATCGTGAAGAACGCGCTGGACTGCCTGGCCAGGGGCACGAACTGCGGTTCGTTCAAGCCGTCCAAGACCTACCCCGGCCTGCGCGGCGCCATGACCTGGTCCACCAACTGGGACGCGACGGCGGGCAACGCCTGGTCCAACGCCGTCGGCCCGCACGTCCACGGCCTCCCGTAGTCCGCAACACCACCCCGAGCCCCCCACAGGGCCGGCAGCGCCGTCGAACCCCACCCGACGGCGCTGCCGTGTGTCCGGGCCCGGAGGAATTGCGATAAGGCCCTCACCTCCCTACACAACCTGGCAGGCGTCCTCGACATCGAACGCAACACCCTCGGCGAAAACCACCCCTCCACCCTCACTACCTGCCGGACGTGGCTCGACGTCATCAACGCCGCCCGAGGCGAGCCCTAAGCCCTACCAGGGAATGTCCCGCACCTGCTGCACACACAGCACCACGAACAACAACCCCGCCGCCGACAGCATCACATTGCTCAGAATGCCGTTCCGCCATTCCTTCGGCGTACGCGACGAGTTGAGCAGCCACACCAGCGTCAGCGCCAGGAACGGCATGAAGAACGCGCCCAGCACCCCGTACACGACCACCAGGCCGAACGGCTCGTCCAGGAAGAGGAGCGAGATCGGCGGGAAGGTCAGCCAGAGCAGATACGCGCGGAACGGCACCGAGCGTTCGCGCTCGCCGGAGGCGACCTCCTCCGTCGTCCTCTTCGTCTCGTCCGCCGCCACCCCCACGCGGTCCTTGCGGATCCGCTCCACGAAGTCCGCGAACATCAGGCTCACCCCGTGCCACACTCCGATCAGCGACGAGAACGACGTCGCGAAGAAGCCGACCAGGAACAGCTTCGCCGTGGTCGCGCCGAAACGGTCCTCCAGGATCGTGCCGAGGTCGATCAGGCCGCGGTCGCCCTTCGTCAGGGCGATCTGGGAGGAGTGCAGCAGCTCGGCGCCGATGATGAGCATGGCGACGACGAAGAGGCCGGTGGTGATGTACGCGACCCGGTTGTCGAGGCGCATCACCTTCATCCAGCCGGTGTTGGTCCAGCCCTTGGCGTTGACCCAGTAGCCGTACGCGGCCATGGTGATCGTGCCGCCCACCCCGCCGATCAGGCCGAGTGTGTAGAGCAGTGAGCCGTCCGGGAGGACCGGCGCCAGGCCCGCGAAGCTCGCGCCGAGGTCGGGGGCGACGCGGATCGCGACGTACATGACGACCACGAACATCACACCGATCAGGACCGTCATGACCCGCTCGAAGACGGCGTACTGGTTGAACCAGACGAAGACGAGCCCGATCAGCCCCGTGATGACCGCCCAGGTCTTGAGCCCCGGCCCGTCCGGGAAGAGCGCGACGATCGGGAGCGCGCTGGAGGACATCGCCGTGGCGCCATACACAAAGCCCCAGACGAGCACATATACCGCGAAATACACCGTGGTCCAGCGGCCCAGACTGCGCCAGCCCTCGAAGAGGGTGCGGCCGGTGGCGAGATGCCAGCGGCCGGTGGCCTCGGCGAGGGAGATCTTGACGACGCAGCCGATGACCGCCGCCCACATCAGGGTGTAACCGAACTTGCTGCCCGCGATGAGCGTGGCGACCAGATCGCCCGCGCCCACACCGGTCGCCGCGACGACGATCCCGGGGCCTATATACGTCCAACTCGACTTGCGCGGACGGGAGACGGCCTCATCCGTGCCGGTGTCCGTGATGTCTGCCATACGTGTCGTCGCCTCCCGCTTGTCTCCGTACGTGACCCGAGTCACCAAAGCGGGGTGACGATGATCGCGCAAGAGGGCCTGCGGTGAGGGTTCCGTGGCGGGGCGCGGCCGCGCCCCAGGGCTACGGGGCTCCGCCCCCTGTGTACGCGCCCAGGACCGGGGCCAGCAGCCCGAACCACTCCTGGAGCTTCGCGCTCTTACGGGCGTTCACCGCGCACTCGAAGAACCTGCCGTCGGGCAGCACCACGGCCACCATCAGCACATGGCCATGGCTGCCCGCCTTGTAGTGGACGGTGTGGATGTCGTGCCAGGCGAAGTCCGCCGTCAGGCCGTTGGCCTCGAAGGACACACCGGCGGCGTCGACGACGACGGCGTTCCGGCGGTCGGCCGCGAGGAACTCGGGCCCGGCGGGCGGCTGTTGGGCGCCGTACTGCGGGTAGGGCGAGGGCTGCGGGTACGCCGGGGGCTGGGGCCACGGGGCGGGCGGCGGCGGGCCGTACGCCGGGTGCGGCTGCTGCGGCACGGGCGCGTACGCCGTCGGCGGCGGGCCGAAGCCCTGCGGCTGCTGTGGCTGCCGCGGCTGATCGGGCTGCTGTCGCTGCCCGTCGTGCCGGTCCATCCGTGCTCTCCTCGGTCCTCGCGTGTCTGTCCGCCTGCCGCCTGAGTGGACGATAGTGAACAGTATCGATGCCTCGTGCATCGCTGACACTCAACGGGAACGGGGCGGCGCCGCATAGCGTGTTATCCATCGCGCGGGAACGCGGCGGGACCACCGGTCCCTTCGCGACGGGGGATGAGCGTGGGGGGAGCTGGCATGTCCGGCATGAAGATCGGGCGGCTGAGCGGGGACGACCCGATGTCGCTGGGACCGTACCGGATCATTGGCAGGCTCGGTTCGGGCGGAATGGGGCGGATCTATCTGGCGCGCGCCGCGGCCCCGCGGCTGGCGGCGGTCAAGACGCTGCTCGCCGAGGGACCCGTCAGCGACATCGACCGACGGCGGTTCGCCCGGGAGGTGGCGCTGGCGCAGCGGGTCGACAGCGCCTTCACGGCGCGGGTCCTGGACGCCGACGCCGGGGCGGGCCGCCCGTGGATGGCGATCGAGTACATCCCCGCGCCCTCGCTCGCCGAGCTGGTACGGACCGCCGGTCAGCCACCGGCCTCCGCGGTGCGGTGGATCGGGGCTGGGGTGGCGGCCGCGCTGGTCACCCTGCACGGCGAGGGCATCGTCCACCGTGACATCAAGCCGGCGAACGTGCTGCTCCCGCTGGACGGCCCGCGCGTCATCGACTTCGGGATCTCGCACGCCGGCGACATCACCCGCACCGGTCTGACGCTGGGCACGATCGCGTTCACCTCCCCCGAGCAGGCCAGGGGCGGACTGTCCACGGCCGCGTCCGACATCTACTCGCTGGGCTCGACGCTCTTCCATCTGGCGGTCGGCCGGCCACCGTACGCCGACGACGGTGACGCCCTGCGGCTGCTGGCGCGGGTGTCCCGGGGCGAGCTGGAACTCAGCGGGCTGCCGCGCGAGCTGGACGGGCTCATCCGCTCCTGCCTGGCGCCGGCCCCGGGCGACCGGCCCCAACCCGCCGATGTGCTGGCGCAGTTCAAGTCGGGCCTCGTCGGGCTGCCGGTGTCGGACAGCGGGAGCCGGTGGCTGCCGCCGCGCTGGACGGCACTGATCGAGGAGTACGAGCGGCAGGGGCTGGCGTTACGGGCGGGCTCCGGTCCGGGGCCCCATGCCCACGCCGACGCGGACGCGGACGCTCCGACCGCCGATCAGCGTACGCGCCCGGTGGCCGGCCCCGGACCGACCCGCCAGTACACCCGCGCCCACGCCGGGGAGTCCGCGGCGGACCGGGCCGCGCGAGAAGCCCGCCAGGCAGAGGAGCAGGCACAGGAGCGGGAGAGGGAACGGGCCGCCCAGGAACGGGCCGCCCGCGAACGGGAGCGTGCCGCCCGGGAACACGACCGGGCTGAACGGGAACGGGCCGAGCGCCTGGCCCAGCGGGATCGGCTCGCCCGCGACATGGCCGAGATGCGGGCCGAGCAGGAACTCGCCGCGCGCGAGCGGGCCGAGCGGGAACGGGACGAGGCCCGGAGCAGGGCGCGGGCGACATCGGCCGGCAACGCAACCGGACCAACCGGGGCAGGGGGTACGGGAGGAGCCGCCACCGGAGCGACACGGGCAGCCACCCCGGCAGCCACCCCCACCCCCGCCAAGAATCCTTCCTCCGGCGGCGGCGGATGGATCCTCGCCTTCCTGGCCGTCGTCGTCCTCCTCATCTGGCAGCCCTGGGCCTCCGACGACAGCAACAGCGTGTCGAGCACCGGGGGTTACTCCAACACCGGAATTTCCACGCCCAGTTACTCGTACACCCCGTCGTCCGAGCCCACCCCGAGCGATACGGACCTCGCCTTCCGGGCCGTGAAGACCGGCGACTGTGTCAGCTCGCACGACGACGGACACGGCGGCTGGACCGATCCGGCGCCGCGGCGCGTCGACTGCGACGCCGCCGACGCCTACAACCGCGTCGCGTCCGCCGTCTCGTACACCGACGGGGAGTGCGACGCGGACGCCGACGAGGAGACCTGGACCAACGTCGGCGAGGACGACGTGGTCACCACACTCTGTCTCACCCGTAAGTACGCACCCGGCCAGTGCTTCATCGCCGAGGCCGACGGCGACGGCATCGGCGCCGCCAGCCTCCAGACCGTATGGGGCTGTGGCGCCGACACCGTACCCGAGGGCTACCGGTATGTCATGCAGATCACCCGCTACGAGGGGAAGCGCCCGGACGGCCGCGCGCCCGACTGCCGCCAGTACGCGGGCGACCTCACCCGTTACACCTGGTGGGAGGTGGACGGCGGGACGAACGTCATCTGCGCGAATGCCGTCTGACGCCGTCCCCGGCCCGGAGCTGCCCGGACAGGACCTAGATGATCAGGCTCAGCAGCGCCGCCACCACGAAGCCCGCCACCGACAGCACGGTCTCCAGGACCGTCCAGGACTTCAGGGTGTCGCGCTCCGATATGCCGAAGTACTTCGCGACCATCCAGAACCCGCCGTCGTTGACGTGCGAGGCGAAGATCGAGCCCGCCGAGATCGCCATGATGATCAGGGCGAGATGCGCCTGCGAGAGCCCCTGGCCCTCGACCAGCGGGACGACGATTCCGGCCGTGGTGACGATCGCGACCGTCGCCGAGCCCTGGGCGACGCGCAGGACGACCGAGATCAGCCAGGCCAGCAGGATGACCGGCAGGCCGACGTCGTTGAAGGTGTCGGCCAGGGCGTCCGCGATCCCGCTGCCCTTGAGGACGGCGCCGAAGACACCGCCGGCGCCGACCACGAGCAGGATGTTGCCGACCGGCTTGAGCGAGGCGGTGGAGACCGTCTCCAGGGACTTGCGGGACCAGCCGCGCCTGATGCCCAGCAGGTAGTACGCGAGCAGCAGCGCGATCGTCAGCGCCACGAACGGGTGGCCGAAGAACTCGATGACCGAGCGGCCCGTCGACGGGTCGAGGGCGATCGACGAGAAGGTCGCGAGGAGGATCAGGACCAGCGGGGTGCCGATGATCGCGAGGACCGTGCCGAGCGCGACCGGTGTCTCCCGCGGCGTGATACCCGAGGCGCGCTGCTCGGCGGCGACCGCGGCCTTGGCCTCCTCCGCCGCCTCGACCATGTCCTGCGGGACCTCGACGAAGATGCGCTTCCCGATCCAGGCGGCGTAGGCCCACGCGGCGAGGACGGCCGGGACACCGACGACGACACCCATCAGGATGACCCAGCCGAGGTCCACCTTGAAGAGTCCGGCCGCGGCGACCGGGCCCGGGTGCGGGGGCAGGAAGGCATGGGTCATCGAGAGACCGGCGAGCAGCGGCATCGCGTACAGCAGGATCGATTTGCCGGACCGCTTGGCGGCTGCGTAGACGATCGGCGCGAGCACGAAGATGCCGACGTCGAAGAAGACCGGGATACCGAAGACGACACCGGTGACGCCCATGGCGAGCGGGGCGCGCTTCTCGCCGAAGAGGTTCAGTAGCCGGGCGCTCAACACCTCGGCACCGCCGGACACTTCGAGGATCGCGCCGAGCATGGTGCCGAGTCCGATGATGATCGCGACATGGCCGAGGATGCCGCCCATCCCGGTCTCGATCATCGAGACGGCGGCGGACTTCTGGACCGTACCGAAGAGTTCGGTGACGGACAGGCCCGCCGCGAGGCCGACGGCTATGGAGACACCGAGGAGCGCCACGAAGGGCTGGAGCCTGACCTTGATGATCAGGAAGAGGAGCAGGACGATGCCGAGGGCGGCGACGGTCAGCAGACCGGCGGTGCCGTCGATCAGGAGCAGCAGACCCCCCGTGTGGGGCGGGGTCTCCGGTGGTGCGTCAGCGGCGAGCAGCATGGGGAGCCTCTGGTTCGTGGGCAGGGGGGATCACGGCACGACGCCCGGTCGGCGGGCGCCGTACCGTACGGCGGTGTGGATACGCGGCTCAGCCGAGGACGGCCAGCGCGTCGATCTCGATCAACAGCCCCTTGGGCAGGCCCACATACACCGTCGTGCGCGCGGCGGGGGCTTCCTTCAGACCCTGCTCACCGAAGTAGGTGTTGTAGATCTCGTTCATCTCGGCGAAGTGGTCGACGTCGGTGAGGTAGACGCGCATCATCATCACGTCGTCCCAGCTCGCGCCGCCCTCCTCCAGGATCGCCTTGACGTTGGCGAAGGTCTGGAGGGTCTGCTCGCGCAGGGTCGGGCCCGCGACGGTGGGCGGCCGGCCCTCGACGGCCGGGAGGAAGCCGACCTGGCCCGCGACCTGGAGGATGTTGCCCTTGCGGACGCCGTGCGAGAACTTCGCGGGCGGGGTGGTGTGGGTCGCCGGGGTGAGCGCGGTCTTGGCGGCTTTGTCGGTCATGAAGCGTCCTTGCTGGGAGGGGTGTTGCCGGAGTACTCCCCGCTGATCGCGTCGGCGGTACGACGCACCAGCGGGAGCAGGGTGAGGAGTTCCTCCGCGGTGACGACGACGTTCGGCGCGGAGACCGACATGGCGGCGACGACCCGGCCGTCCGCACCGCGGATGGGTGCGCCGACGCAGTTGATGGACTCCTCGTGGCCGCCGAGATCGGTGGCCCAGCCCTGTTCGCGTACGGTCGCCAGCTCCTTGAGGAAGGCGGCCGCGTTGGGGCTCGAACGGGGCGTGTACATGGGGTAGTCGAGGCGTTCGGCGAGCGCGCGGCGCTCGGCCTCGGGAAGGTCGGCGAGCAGCAGCTTGGCGACGGCGGCCACGGTGATCGCGACCGGCTTGCCGATCCGCGAGTACATCCGGACCGGGTAGCGGCTCTCGACCTTGTCGATATAGAGGACTTCGCCGTCCTCGTACACCGCGAGATGGACGGTGTGACCGCACTGGCCGTTGAGCGCGACCAGATGGGAGTGGGCGATCTCGCGCATATCGAGATTCTCGACGGCCTCCTGGGCGAGCGCGAAGAGCCGTGCGCCGAGGCGGTAGCGGTTGTCCTGCTGGCGGTAGACGAGCCCGTGCTCGTGGAGCGTACGGAGCAGCCGGAGCGCGGTGGACTTGTGCACGCCGAGCCGGTCGGCGACCCGCCCGAGGTCGGCGGGGCCCTGGGCGAGCAGCGGCAGAATGCTCAGCGCCCGGTCGACGGTCTGGCTCATGGGGTACGTACCTCCTGCTCCGTGGCCGCCGTCCAGCCGGGGCCGAGACGAAGTGTGCCCCAGGCGGCGTCGTCGAGGTCCGCGAGCCGGTCGGCGTCCGCCCGGGAGGGTGGCGTACCGAGGTCTCCGGGGACGGTGAGGGTCGCGGCGGCCATCAGATGGCCGTGCCGGAGCCGGGCGGCGGCGGGCAGACCGCGGAGGGTCGCGGAGAGGAACCCGGCGGCGAAGGCGTCCCCGGCGCCGACGGGCGCGACGACATCGACGCGCAGCGCGGGCACGGAGGTGACGGTGTCGGCGCCCCGGCCCGAACCGCCCGTACCGATATCCACGCCCAGGCCCGTCCCGCGCGTACCGGTGTCAGCTCCCCCGTCCACGCTCAGGCCCGTTCCGCCCGTACCGGTGTCCGCGCCCCGGCCCGTCCCGCCCACCTCGCGTTCATACACCGTCGCCCCCGCGCTGCCCCGCTTCACCACGAGCGTCGCCGGCTCCGGGAGCGCGGCCCGGATCGCGTCCCCGCCGTGCAGGTCCCATGCGTCGGCGGCCTCGTCCTCACCGACGAAGACCAGATCGGCGCCCCGCGCGAGGTCCAGCAGGACGCGGGCGCCCGAGCCGTCGCGCCAGAGTCCCGGCCGGTGGTTGACGTCGAAGGAGACCAGCGGACGTCCTGGCGCGCGGGCGGTCAGCTCGCGCATCAGGGCGAGGCAGTCGTCCGAGAGAGCGGCCGTGATGCCCGACACATGCAGCACGCGCCCGGCCCACAGGTCGTCGTACGACAGGGTCCCCGGCGCCATCGCGGAGGCGGCGGAACCCGCCCGGTAGTAGGCGACCTCGTGCGCGTCGGTGGCGCGGTCCGTCGCCGTACGGAAGTAGATGCCGGTGGGCCGGTCCGGGTCGCGGCGCACGCCCGAGGTGTCGACGCCGTACGCGGCGATCGCGTCGACGAGATGGTCGCCGAAGCCGTCGGCCCCGACCCGGCTGACCCACTTCACGGTGTGCCCGGCGCCGGCCAGCGCGCAGGCGACATTGGATTCGGCGCCGCCGATCGTACGGGCGAAGGAGGGGACGTCGGCGAGGCGGCCCGGGAGCGAGGGCAGGAAGGTGACCATGGATTCACCGAGGCAGACGACCTCCACGCCGGGGTGGAGATCCGTGTCTACGGTTCCGGTCACTCTGGGGCTCCTCGCCGCTCGGCCGACCCTGGGTCGGTCACCGTGACGGGTCACCATTGACCCGCTGTCGGCTCGGATGTTAGACAGCCCTCAGCGATATGCGCAATGGCCATTGCATGTAGTGCAACGAGATCGATAGTGGGGAGGCTCCATGGCCGCCGGCCGACGAACCGACGAGCTGAACGGGCTGAACGACCTGAACGAGCTCAAGGGGCTCGACGCGCTCAGCGACGAACGCGTCGACCACCGCTTCAAGGCCCTCCCGCCGGACGCGGACGGCCTGACCGTCGGCGCGCTCGCCGCCGAGCGCCGCTCCCTGTTCACCGGCGGCTTCACCACCCCGGTCCTCGCCCTCTCCGCCGAGTCGGTCGAGCACAACCTCGCGCTCCTGGAGACCTACTCCGAGCGCCACGGCCTCGCCTTCGCCCCGCACGGCAAGACCTCCATGTCCCCGCGGCTCTTCGCGCGCCAGCTGGAGCACGGCGCCTGGGGCATCACCGCCGCCGTACCCCACCAGGCCCGCGTCTACCGCGCGTTCGGCGTCCAGCGGATCTTCCTCGCCAATGAAGTGGTCGACGCGGCGGCGCTGCGCTGGCTCGCCGCCGAGCTGGACCGCGATCCCGGCTTCCGCCTCGTCTGTTACGTCGACTCCGTGCGCGGCGTCGAGCTGATGGACGAGGCGCTACGGGCCGCCGGCGCGGGCCGCCCGGTGGAGGTCGTGGTCGAGCTGGGCGCGGGTGAGGGGGCGCGTACCGGCGCGCGTACGGAGGCGGAGTGCGCGGCGGTCGCGGACGCGGTGGCGGCCGTACCGACCCTGCGGCTGACCGGGGTCGCCGGTTACGAGGGCGAGGTGCCGGAAGCGGACGGCGAGAAGGTCCGCGCCTGGCTGCGCCGACTGGTCGCGCTGGCGGCGGAGTTCGACGCGGCGGGGCGGTTCGACGGCACGGACGAGATCGTGGTCAGCGCGGGCGGCAGCGCCTGGTTCGACGCGGTCGCCGACGTCTTCGCGGACGTCCCCGCACTCTCCCGGCCCGTACTGAAGCTGCTGCGCTCCGGCGCGTACGTCTCGCACGACGACGTCCATTACCGCCATATCACCCCCTTCAACCGCGTCCCCGAAGAGGGCTCCCTCCAGCCCGCCTTCCGGCTCTGGGCGCAGGTCGTCTCCCGCCCCTCACCCGAGCAGGCGTTCGTCAACGCCGGCAAGCGGGACGCGGCGTACGACCTCGATCTGCCGGTGGCCCAGGTGGTACGGGACGGCCGCACCGGCGAGATCCGCCCGGCGACGGGGATCACCGTGACGCGCCTGTCCGACCAGCACGGCTGGCTGACCACGACGCCCGAAGCCGCTCTGGAGGTCGGCGACTGGGTCGGGATGGGGCTGTCCCACCCCTGTACGTCGTTCGACAAGTGGCAGCTGATCCCGCTGGTGGAGGCGGACGGCACGGTCACCGACCTCATCCGTACGTTCTTCTGACCTCTGGGGGGCCTTCGCTCATGGATCTCGTCATTCGCGACGCACGGGTCATCGACGGCACGGGCGGCCCGTCGTACCGCGCCGATGTCGGCATCGAGGACGGCCGTATCGCGGCGATACGGCGCGAGGGCGAGCCGCGCCCGTCCGGCGCCCGCGTCCTCGACGCGGCGGGGCTCGCCCTCTCCCCCGGCTTCATCGACATGCACGCGCACAGCGATCTCGCCCTGCTGCGCGACCCCGAGCACACCGCGAAGGCCGCGCAGGGCGTCACCCTCGAAGTGATCGGCCAGGACGGGCTGTCGTACGCGCCCGTGGACGACGCGACCCTCGCGCAGGTCCGGCAGGCGATCACCGGCTGGAACGGCGACGGTTCGGACATCGACTTCGACTGGCGCACGGTCGGCGAATATCTCGACCGGCTGGATCGCGGCATCGCGGTCAACGCCGCGTATCTGATCCCACAGGGGACCGTCCGTATGTACGCGGCCGGCTGGGACGACCGGCCCGCGACGGACGCCGAACTCGCCCGGATGAAGCGGCTGGTGGCCGAGTCGATGGAGCAGGGCGCGGTCGGGATGTCCTCGGGGCTGACCTATACACCCGGGATGTATGCGGCCGATTCCGAACTCACCGAGCTGTGCCGGGTGGTGGCGGGCTACGACGGCTACTACTGCCCGCATCACCGCTCGTACGGCGCCGGGGCGCTCCAGGCGTACGAGGAGATGGTGACGCTGACCCGGGACGCGGGCTGCGCCCTCCATCTCGCCCACGCCACCATGAACTTCGGCGTGAACAAGGGCAGGGCGCCGGAGCTGCTCACGCTGCTCGACGAGGCCCTGGACGCGGGCGCGGACATCTCGCTCGACACCTATCCGTACACCCCGGGGTGCACGACGCTCGTCGCGATGCTGCCCAGCTGGGCGAGCGAGGGCGGTCCTGACGCGATCCTGGAGCGGCTGCGCGACGAGGCGACCGCCGAGCGGATCCGCCACCACATGGAGGTCATCGGCGCGGACGGCTGTCATGGCGTGCCCATCGAATGGGACACCATCGAGATCTCCGGGGTCGCGGCCCCCGGTCTCGCGGACCATGTCGGCAGGACGGTCGCGGACTCGGCGGCGCGGGCGGGCGAGGCGCCGTGGACGACGGCGCGCCGGCTGCTGATCGAGGACCGGCTCGGCTCGACGATCCTCCAGCATGTGGGCCACGAGGAGAACGTCCGGCAGATCATGCGCCACCGTGTCCACACGGGCGGCAGCGACGGCATCCTCCAGGGCGCGAAGCCGCATCCGCGCGCCTATGGCACGTTCCCGCAGTATCTGGGCCGGTACGCGCGGGAGCTGGGCGTCCTGACCCTGGAGGAGTGCGTGGCCCACCTCACCGCCCGCCCGGCCGCCCGCCTCCGCCTCCCCGACCGGGGCCTGATCCGCGAGGGCTACCGCGCGGACCTGGTCCTCTTCGACCCGGACACGGTCGCGGCGGGCTCCACCTTCGAGGCACCGCGCACGCTGCCGGTGGGCATCCCGCATGTGCTGATCGACGGCCGCTTCGTGATCGAGGACGGCCGCCGCACGAACGTCCTGGCGGGGAGATCGGTCCGCCGGACGGGGCGATGATCGTCCACTCGATGCGCTGATCGCCCTGACCTCGCCGCGACTCAGACGGCCACGAGCGCCACCCGCGCCCCACAGAGCTTGGCCATGTCATCCACATCCGAGGTGAGCATCACCACCGGACCGGGCTGATACATAGCGGTGACGGCGACAATCGCGTCAATGGCGTACTTGTGCCCATGCAGCCCGGTCTCCTGGAGCAACTGAGCCGCTTCCTTGGACCACCCCACGCTCAGCGGCTCCAGACGCACTTGAGAGAGGACGTAGTTCCAGCGAGCGGGCTTGATACGCCCATGCTGAGCCTCGATGAGAGTCGCACCGCTGACCACACGCTCCGCGCCGCGATCAACCGCCGACCGCACCAGATTCATCACAGCCCGGTCCTGCTCCAGATAAAGCGAGAGCCCTTGGCTGTCGAGCACCAGACTCCCCCCACCGGTCAGACGGCCTCGCGCCACTGCCCCTCCCGCTCCTCGGCCCGCGCCCAGACGTCTGCGGCTTCCTGCTTCTCCGCGGGGGTAAAGGCGCCGTGCTCCCGCTCGTACTCCTCCAAGTACGCCAGTGTCGCCTGATTACGCAGATGTTCCTCAACAGCCGCGGCCACTATGGCGGACACACCACGACCACCCGCACTGTCTCGCAGTGCCCGCACAGTGCCCTCAGGGAGCGACACGCTGATGGCCTTCGCCGGCCCTTCACCGATTCCTGGTTCCGTCTGCTCGTCCACCATGAGCACGAGTTTAACAAACGATTTCACAAATGACCCGGCCCTCATGGCCGTACGCTCGACCGTGACCTCCGGCCACCGAAGGACATGGAACCGGGCCCAGCCGACGCGGCGACCTGGGCCGCTTCCTGCCGCGTCGGGCTTGCCGTCAGACCGAGGCCAGGCGCAGTACCAGCGCGGCGACGGCGAGCAGGAGGATGACGACGACCGGCGCGATCGCGTAGTCCTTGGCCCGCAGATGCGTGACGGCGGCGCCGATGAAGTAGAGGATCACGCCGATCGCGGCGGCGACGCCGAGCAGCGGCACCCAGAGCCCGACGATCAGCCCGACGGCGCCCGCCGACTTGAGCGTGGCGAGGCGCGACAGCCAGCTCTCGGGCACGCCGAGCCCGGTCATCGAGCCGACGATCTTCTCCTGACGGGTGAAGGTACCGACGGCGGAGCCGGTCAGGACGGCGGCGAGCAGGATGCCGACGACGGCATAGGCGATGAACACGATGACCTCTCGGAAGACGTAGACGGGACCGTCTGGGCAGGTCCGCCATCGGCCGGGACTCGGCCGATTTCCTTCAGTACCTTACTTTAAGTAAGCTACGAAGGCCAGACCTGCGCGCACACCCACCCGCGTTCCGCTATCCCTCCAGTTCCACCTCGACCAGCCGGTAGAGATGCCGACGCGCGTCCGTCGTCGTCAGGGGTGGGGACTGGCGGAGGCGTTGGAGGGCCAGGCCGTCGGCCAGCGCGGCGAAGCGTACGGCGAAGTCGGCCGGGTCGTCGCAGTGGAAGTCGCCCTCGGCACGGCCGCGTTCGACCAGGACGCGGATCTCTCCGTGCCAGCTCTCGTAGCGGGCGGCCTGGCCGCGGGCGAACGCCTGGTCGCGGTCGCCCGCGTTCCAGTAGTCGAACCACATCCGCCAGTGCCGGTCGGTGTCGTCCGTGAAGAGCGCGTCGATGAGCAGCCGCAGCCCCTCCGCCGCGCGGGTCGCCCGGTCGGCGGCCTCGCTGAGCGCGCCGTAGTAGCGCTCGATGTGCAGCACCATCGCCTCGGAGAGGACTTCCTGCACGCTCTCGAAGTGGTACGTGACCGTGCCGACCGACACCCCCGCCGCCGCCGCGACATCGCGTACCCCGACCGCCGCCGAGCCGCGCTCCGCGATCAGCGGCACCGCGGCCTCCGCGATGAGCCGGCGGCGGACCTCGGTGGGCTGGCGGGTGCGCCGGGAGGCGTCGACCGCGCGCCGCGGTGTCCGCGCCGTCATCCGGATGTCCTGGGGGTGGTCCTGTGCCAGCCGCGCTTGGCCACTGTCTCTCCGTTCGCCCGTGCTTCGAGGCCGCTCTCCATGACGAACTCCGTTGCCGTGGCGCGCAGTTCCGTACGGGTGGTGATCTCGGCGTCCCAGCCGTCCGGGCGCCGCAGCCGGATCGTCCACCGGGACTCCGCCACGGCCGACAGGGGATCGTCCCCACGGATACGGTACGTCTCGCGCGCGCTCTCCTCGTACCGCAGGCCGTCCGGATAGGTGCGCGAGCCGCCGTAGTTCGGGTCCACCTCCAGGGTCCATTCCCCGGTCGCGACATCGTGCCGTACGACCCGCTCGGCGGCGCGCGGCCCGGCGGGCGGGTCGACCGTCACCGGCAGGGGCGGGGCCTGTTCCGGCTCCTCGAAGCGGATGGGGTCGCGGCCCGTGTCGTACGCCGGGTCCCGTACGGGCAGCAGCACCGCGCTCTCACCGGGGAGCACCGTCAGCCGCCCGCGCTCGCCGTGCGGCCAGACCCAGGGCCAGTACGCGTCGGAGACGGCGACACGGACGCGGTGTCCCGGCGGGAAGGCGTAGCCGGTGGCGGTCAGTTCGAGCTCGACGTCCTCGTACGTCCCCGGCACCCACGCGTCCGCCCGCTCCCGGCCGTGCCGCGCCATGAGGTTGAGCACGCCCCGGGTGACGAGCGTGGACGAGCCGTCGGGCGCGACATCGCAGACGCGGGCGATGACATGCGCGCGCGGGGTGGCACTGTCGAGCCGCAGCCGTACGCGCGGGCGGCCCAGGATCTCCACCCGCCCGGTCAGCGGCGCGGAGTCGAAGCAGACGGAACGGCCGTCCTCCTCGCGCTGGTCGGGCGGCAGATCGGCGGGGTTGCCGAAGGGGAAGAAACGGCCCGCGTCGAGCCCGGTGTGCTGCGGCGACCGTACGACCACGGGGGCCGCGCCACCGTCGCCCAGCGGACGCGCGTCCCAGGTCACGGACGGCGACGGCCAGTTGTCGTCGCCGACCCAGCGGCCCGGCATCGTCTCGTACGAAGTGGCGGGCGGGACGGGGTCGTTGAGCCAGGAGCGCAGCAGCGGCTCGGCCATCACCCCGGTCTCCTCGTCCTTCAGCCAGTGGTCCCACCAGCGCAGGGTCTCCTGAAGGAAGCCGATCGCCGGACCCGGCGGCAGCCCCCGGTCCGGGTACTGATGCGACCACGGCCCGATCAGTCCCCGTACCTTCCCCGGGTCCAGATGCTCGGCCAGCCGCAGCACGGTGTCCCGGTACGGATCGGCCCAGCCGCCCACCGCGAGGACGGCCGCGTCGAGGGCCGAGTAGTCCTCGCAGACGCTGCCGTGCCGCCAGTAGTCGTCGCGCTCCTGATGGGCGAGCCAGGTGTGCAGATACGGTTCGATCGCGTCGAGCCGCTCCCGCCACATGGGCAGCCACCGGTCCGCGCCGACGTGCGCCGGGTCCGGCGGCCGGGCCGTGAAGGCGAGCATCGTGCCGGCCCAGGCGAGCATGTCGATCCCGAGGACGGCGCCGCCGGTGTAGTGGACGTCGTTGTCGTAACGGTCGTCCGTGGAGCAGACCGTGACGATCGCCTTGAGCGGTTCGGGGCGCAGGGCCGCGATCTGGAGGGCGTTGAAGCCTCCCCAGGAGATCCCGAACATGCCGACCCTGCCCGAGCACCAGGGCTGGGCGGCGAGCCAGTTGACGACATCGACGCCGTCGGCGAGCTCGGTCTCGGTGTACTCGTCGAGCATCACGCCCTCGGAGTCCCCGCTGCCGCGCAGATCGACCCGCACGGAGGCGTAGCCGTGCCCGGCGTACCAGGGATGGCGCTGGGCGTCGCGGGGCGCGGTCCAGTCGCTCTTGCGGTACGGGAGGTACTCCAGCAGGGCGGGTACGGGGGCCGTGGCGGCGTCGGCGGGGCGCCAGACGCGGGCGTGGAGGCGGGTGCCGTCGCGGGTGGGGATGTAGAGGTCCTCTACGTGGACCTGGCGGTCGAAGTGGTCGCGGTACTTCACATGTCTCCTTCGGTGTGCGGGGGTGCGGGTGCGCCTGCGGCGGGCTGTTCCCCTACCCGCCCCTTCCCGTGACCGAGGCTCCGCCCCGGACCCCGGTCCTCAAGCGCCGGACGGGCTGAAATTCAGCCCGTCCGGCGATTGAGGACACGCCCGAAGGGCGTCCGGGGTCCGGGGGCCTGCCCCCGGTTACGGGAAGGCGGGGGTCCCCCCACGCCCTTCAGGGCGTAGGGGGAGGGTCGGGGAAAGCTCCCCCGGCTCCGGGGCCAGCGCCGCCGCCATCAAGCCCCGCGTATACGCGTGCGACGGCGCCGCGAACACCTCCTCCGTGGGGCCCTCCTCCACCACCACCCCGTCCCGCAGCACGATCACCCGGTCCGCTATCCCGCGTACCACCGCGAGGTCATGGCTGATGAAGAGGCAGGCCAACCGCCGCTCCCTGCGCAGATCGTCGAGCAGTCGCAGCACCTCCGCCTGGACGGAGACATCGAGGGCGGTGGTGATCTCGTCGGCGATCAGTACGTCCGGTTCGCCGGCCAGCGCACGCGCGATGCCGATGCGCTGGCGCTGGCCGCCGGAGAGCTGCGCGGGCAGCCGGTCGGCGAGGTCCGGGTCGAGGCGTACGTCGGCGATGAGTTGACGGGCGCGGGCGGCGGCCTCGGGGCGGGTGGCCGCCGTGCCGAAGAAGCGCAGCGGGCGCCGTACCGCGTCGCCCACCGAGCGCCGGGGGTTCAGCGAGGTGTCGGCGTTCTGGAAGACGAGCTGGATCTTCCGCCGCAGCGACGGCGCACGCCGCCGCGAGGGGCGGGTGAGATCGCCCGCCTCATGGGTCATCGTGCCGCCGGACGGCGCCCGCAGCCCCGCCAGCGACCAGGCGAGCGTGGACTTCCCGCTGCCCGACTCCCCCACCAGCGCCAGGATCTCGCCGCGCCGTACCTGGAAGGAGACGCCGTGGACGGCGCGGGTGGAGCCGTAGTCGATGGTCACGTCCCGTACGGCCACGGCCTCCGGCGCGTCGGCGGGCAGGACGGCCCTCGGCCGGATCTCCCGGCTGCCGTCCTCCCCGACCAGCGCGAGCCCCTCGTCCGTCAGACGCGGGACGCTGGCGAGCAGGCGCCGGGTGTACGGCTCGGCGGGGGCGGCGAAGAGCCGGCGCGTGGGCGCGGACTCCACGACGCGGCCCGCGCGCAGCACGGTCACCTGGTCCGCCATGTGCGCGACCACACCGAGGTCATGGCTGACCAGGACGGCGGCGAGGCCGAGTTCGGCGCGCAGCGCGCCGATGAGGTCCAGGACGCCGCGCTGGGTGACGACATCGAGGCCGGTGGTGGGTTCGTCGAGGACGAGGACGCGGGGGCGGGCCGCGATGGCCATGGCGATGGCGACGCGCTGCTGCTGGCCGCCGGACAGTTCGTGCGGGTAGCGGCGGGCGAGTTCGTCGGGGCGCGGCAGACGGACCTGTTCGAGGAGTTCCAGCACGGCGGCGGACGAGGAGGCCCGTCCTGCGGCCTTGTCCCGCAGCGCTTCCGCGATCTGCTTGCCGATCCGCATGGACGGGGTGAGCGCGTGTCCGGCGTTCTGCGCGACCATCGCGACCGTACCGCCGCGCAGCCGTCTCAACTCCCGTGCGGACAGGGCGAATACGTCCTTGCCGTCGACCCGCACCGTACCCGCCGTGATCCGCGAGCCGTGCCGCAGATGGCCCAGCAGCGTGGCGGCGACGGTCGACTTGCCGCTGCCCGACTCGCCCACCAGCGCCAGGGTCTGCCCCGGGTGGACCTCGGCGGAGACATCGGCGACGACGGGGATGTCGGCGCCGCCCGAGCGGTAGGCGACGCCCAGTCCGGCCACGGAAACGATGGGTTCCATCAGGATCCCTCCCTTATCCGGTCGACGCCCCACGCCTTGGAGAGGCCGTCGGCGGCGAGGTTGAGCCCGACCACGAGCGTGGCCAGGGCGATGATCGGCGCGAGGCCGGCCATCGGTACGACGGTGATGGCGGTGCGGTTCTCGGCGACCATCAGCCCCCAGTCGGGGGTGGGCGGGTTCGCGCCGAAGCCGAGGAACGACAGGGAGCTGATCAGCAGCACCACCCAGGAGGCGCGCATCGCGAACTCGACGCACACCACATCGGTGATGTTGGGCAGCACCTCGCGGCGCAGGATCGGCCAGATGCCCTCGCCCCGGGCGCGGGCGGCGGTGACGTAGTCGGCGGGGACGACGGCGAGCGCCGCGCCGCGTACGACCCGTGTCACCTGGGGTACGTAGACGACGGCGATGGCCAGCACGATCACCCACGGCCCCGAGCCGAGCGCCGTGACGATGACCAGCAGGGCGAGGATCGAGGGCACGGACAGCACCGCGTCGAGCACCCGCATCAGCGCGTCGTCCAGCCGGCCCCCGCGCAGGGCGGCGGCGCAGCCGAGCACGGTACCGAGCGCGACGGTCAGGAGGGTCGCGGCGGCCGAGACGCCGAGCGCGTACCGCCCGCCGTACAGCACGCGGGTCAGTACGTCGCGCCCGTACTGGTCCGTGCCCGCCCAGTGGTCCGCGCCCGGTCCGAGCAGCGCCAGGGAGGAGTCGCCCACGGTCGGCGCGTAGGACGTCAGCAGCGGTGCGAGCAGCGCGACGACCACATGGACGGCGACGATCGCGAGTCCGATGGTGGCGGCGCGGGAGGAGCGTACGGTCCGCCAGGTTCTGATGACTGCGGTACTCATCGGGCCCTGCCTCCTCGGGTACGGAGCTTGGGGTTCAGGGCCATCGCGCCGAGGTCGGCCGCGAGGTTGCACAGGACGTACACGACCGCGCTGATCAGGGCGATGGCCTGGATGACGGGCAGATCGCGGTTCTGTACGGAGGAGAGCATCAGCTTGCCGATGCCCGGGTAGTTGAAGACGTTCTCGACGACGGCGACACCGCCGATCAGCCAGGCCACGTTCAGGGCGATCACATGCAGGGTGGGCAGCAGGGCACTGGGCAGCGCGTGACGGGTGACCACGCGCCAGGAGGACAGGCCCTTGAGCCGGGCGGTGGTGACGTACTCGCTCGCCATCACGTCGATGACCGAGGTACGGGCCATGCGCACGATGTACGCGGCCATCACGATCGCGAGCGAGGCGGCGGGCAGCCAGACCGCCGGGAGCAGTTGTCCGGTGGTGGCGCCGGGGCCGTAGAGCACCACGGCGGGGAACAGCGGCAGGGCGACGGAGAAGGCGAGCACCAGCACGGTCGCCACGACGAACTCCGGGACGCTCATCCCGACCAGGCTGGCCGTGGAGATGAGGTGGTCGGGCCAGCGGTCCCGGTACAGCCCCGCGACGATGCCGAGCACGAGCGAGCCGGTGACCGCGAAGAGGACGGTCACGAGGGCGATCAGCAGCGAGTTGCCGAGATACTGGCCGACCTCGCCGCCCACCGCCTTGCCCGAGACGAGCGAGGCGCCGAAGTCGCCGTGGACCGCGCCCTTCACCCACTCGGTGTAACGCTCCCAGGCGGGCTGGTCGAGGCTGAGTTTCTCGCGGAGCGCGGCGACGGCGGAGGGGGTGGCGTCCTTGCCGAGCACCTGCGTGGCGACATCGCCGGGCAGCGCCTGGACGGCGAGGAAGACCAGGACGGACGAGAGCAGCAGCGTGCCGAGCGCGGAGACGACACGGCGGGCGATGAAGGTGAACACGCTCCTCACGCCCCCTTCAGGCCGATGCCGAGATAGTCGAACTCGAAGCCGTGCTCCGCGTAGCCGCGCACCTGCCGGGAGATCCCGACGAGGCGGTCGGCGAACATCGGGGTCATCGCCCCGCCCTTCTCGATGACGAAGGTCTGCGCCTCGCCGTACAGCTCGCGTCTGCGGGCGTCGTCGGTCTCGGCCCGCGCCCGGTCGAGCAGCGCGTCGAACGCCGGGTCGGACCAGGCGGTCTCGTTGTAGCCGGAGCCGCCGCGGAAGACCTGGTTGAGGAGCTGGTCGATGGGCCTGCCGGTGAACCAGTACGTGGCCATCAGCGGCTTCTTCATCCAGATCTGGGTGTAGTACGAGTCCGCGGCGGCCGTCTTGACCCGGATCCGGATCCCGGCGCGCGCGGCGGACTCCTGATAGGCGAGGGCCATGGGCGTGAAGATCGGGTCGTAGGAGGAGGTGTAGAGGTCGACCGCGAGCCACTCGTGACCGGCCCGCTTCAGCAGATGGCGGGCCTGCTCGGGGTCGTGGACCGGGTGCGCGGCGATGTGGTTGGGGTCGATGGGCGGTACGGGGTTGTCCCAGCCGGCGGTGCCCGCGCCCTGGAGAGCGACCTTGAGGACATGCTCGGGGTCGTACGCGAGCTTCATGGCCTGCCGTACCCGTACGTCCGTGAACGGCTTCTCGGTGGTGAGCATCGGCAGGACGTACCACTGGGCGTCCTTGGCGCGGGCGATGGTGGCGCGGTCGGAGGCGGCGACGACCCGGGCCGTGGCGAAGTCCAGATTGGTCTGGGAGAGCAGATCGACCTGTCCGGCGAGCAGGGCGTTGGAGCGGGCCTGCATATCGGCGACGGAGTAGAAGTCGATGGCGTCCAGGACCGGGCGGCCGGCCCAGTGGTCCTCGTACGCGGTGACGCGGCCGGGGCCGGCCGAGGTGAAGGAGGACAGCTTGAAGGGGCCGGTGCCGATGCCGGTGCGGCCGATGGAGCGAGCGCTGCCGTCGGGGACGACATAGCAGTTGTAGTGCGTGAGCAGGCTGGGGAACTCGGCGTTGGCGGTCTTCAGCGGGACGACGAGGGTGTGCGGGTCGGGCGTGCGCAGCGTCTTCGGGTCGACGAGCGGGGCGAGAACGGCGGCCTGCGGGGAGGCGGTCGCGGCGTCGAGGATATGGCGCAGGGTGTAGGCGGCGTCGGCGGCGGTGAAGGGGCGGCCGTCGTGGAAGGCGACGCCCCGGCGGAGCCGGAAGGTCCAGGTCCTGGCCCGGTCGTCGGGCTCCCAGGACTCGGCGAGGTCGGGCGCGAGATTGCCGTCGGGGCCGATGCGGACGAGCCGGTTGTAGAGGGCGCCCAGGTATTCGTACGCGGACAGCGCGCTCGCCGGGTCCAGGGTCTCGGCCTCGGAGGCGGGCGGCCGGGCGATACGGAGGGTGCCGCCCGGGGCGGGCCGGCCGGACGGGGCGGCGGCGGGCACGGCGTCGGCGGCGGGGCCCGCGCCCGGCCCGGAGCCGGCGCCGGAGCAGCCGGTGAGCAGCCAGGAGGCGCCGAGCGCACCGCCGCCCGCCGCCGCGGCGGCGAGGAGGGACCGCCGGGGTATCGACCGCCGGGGTGCCCCTGGCGGTGTTCGCTGGGAGGTGTCGGACATGTACCGGGCACCCTTCGCGTTATTCGTTCAGCGGAACGATTGGGTGAAGTGCGTGAACGATAGCCAGCCGCCACGACCACGCCAACCCCCCGACCGCGGAAATTAACCGGGGAAATCCACTCGTTACCCGGCGCGGCCCGGCCCGCGCGACGGCGCGCCGGGGGGCGAACCGGTTCGGACGTGGCCAAAACCACCGAGCACCCCCGCCCAGGGCGCCGTAAGGTGGCCGCCATGCAGGTCATCCAGTCGACGAAGCTCGCCAACGTCTGTTACGAGATCCGGGGCCCGGTCCTCGATGAGGCGATGGCGCTGGAAGCAGCGGGCCACCGCATCCTCAAGCTCAACACCGGCAACCCCGCGGCCTTCGGCTTCGAGTGCCCGCCGGAGATCCTTGAGGACATGCTCCGCAATCTGTCCGGGGCACACGGCTACGGCGACGCGAAGGGGCTGCTGTCCGCGCGGCGTGCGGTGATGCAGCACTACCAGACCAAGGGCATCGAGCTGGGCGTCGAGGACATCTACCTCGGCAACGGCGTCTCCGAGCTGATCCAGATGTCGATGCAGGCGCTGCTGGACGACGGCGACGAGGTGCTCGTACCCGCCCCGGACTATCCGCTGTGGACCGCGTCGGTCTCGCTCGCGGGCGGTACGGCCGTGCACTACCGCTGCGACGAGCAGGCGGAGTGGATGCCGGACCTCGCCGACATCGAGCGGAAGATCACCGATCGGACCAAAGCGATCGTGATCATCAATCCGAACAATCCGACCGGTGCCGTATACGGCACGGAGATGCTCGGCGCGCTCACCGAGATCGCCCGCCGCCACAATCTGATCGTCTGCTCCGACGAGATCTACGACCGGATCCTCTACGACGGGGCCACGCACACCCCGACCGCCGCCGTCGCGCCCGATCTGCTCACCCTCACCTTCAACGGGCTCTCCAAGAACTACCGGGTGGCCGGGTTCCGCTCCGGCTGGCTGGCGGTCTGCGGCCCCAAGGACCACGCCGGCTCGTATATCGAGGGGCTGACGATCCTGGCCAATATGCGGCTGTGCGCCAATATGCCGTCGCAGCACGCGGTGGCCACGGCGCTGAACGGCCGGCAGTCGATCCAGGATCTGGTGCTGCCGGGCGGCCGGATACTGGAGCAGCGGAACACCGCGTACGAACTGCTCACCTCGATCCCCGGCGTGACCTGCGTGAAGCCCAAGGGCGCGCTCTATCTCTTCCCGCGGCTGGACCCCAAGGTCTACAAGATCAAGGACGACCGGCAGATGGTGCTCGATCTGCTGCGGGCCGAGAAGATCATGGTCGTGCACGGTACGGGGTTCAACTGGCCGGAGCCGGACCACTTCCGGATCGTGACGCTGCCGGCGGCGCAGGATCTGGCCGACGCGGTGACCAGGATCGGGACGTTCCTGGACGGATACTCCCAGCCGTAGGACCTGCCCCCGAAGCCCGGCCGCGATCACCCCTTCGGTGACTACCACCAGTAGTTATCGGACTGCACTCAACTTTAGACTGAATCCAAGGTAGGATGGTCTCCTGACCATGCCAGGAGGCCCTCCTATGTACGAGCCGATCCGTACCAAGTCGGTCCACGCGCTGGCCGACACCGCCGACTTTCCCCACCGCAGCCGCGAGGAAGAGCTGAACATCCAGCTCGCCGGGCATCTCTCCGCGCTGCTCGCCGTCACGGACGAGCTCGGTCTCGACGAGGCCGCCGAGTCCATCGCCGGACAGATCGCCAGGCTGCGCGGGGCCCCACCGGCCCGGCACGCGGGGCTCACCGGCGCCGATCCGGCCGCGCTGCACCGCCGCGCCCTCGCCCTCGCGGGCCGCGCCCTGGTCGTCGCCGCCTCGCGCGCCGACACGGCGGCGGCGATCCTCTCCGCCGAGCGGATGGACGCGCACACCGCCGCGCTGCACGAACCGCATCTCGTCAGCGCCCACTGACGGCCCCGGTCCACGGGCCGCGGAGGCGCGCGGACCGGGTGCCACACCTGACGCGGCGCGGTTTCGGTCCGCCCGGATGAACGGACCCCTCCGGTTCCGCACCGGGATCGCCCCTTCACCTTCCGTACACCCAACTCCCCCCAGAACATAGGCTTCTGGGAGCACGCTTCCCCCGTGAAACGCATCGTAGGAATCGTTCTGGCGGTGCTGCTGATCGGCGGCGTGGCAGCGGCCGTCGTGGCAGGACGGGAAGACCAGGGCTCGGGCACGGCAACGAAGACCGTGCGGGGTGTGATCGGTTCGGAGAAGAGCGAGTTCTTCGCCGACCCCGATGTGGTGAAGGCCCTGGCGGACAAGGGTTTCGCCGTCAAGACGGAGACCTCCGGCTCCTGGGCCATGGAGGAAATGCCCCTCACCGGCTATGACTTCGCCTTTCCCGCGTCCGAGGCGCCGGGCAAGGAACTGGCCACGAAGCACGGGGTGCAGGGCGGCGTGCTGCGGCCCTTCTACTCTCCGCTGGTCGTCGTCGCGCACCGCCCTGTCGCCGAGGTCCTGGCGCGCAACGGGCTGGCCGCCCTCGACGGGAAGCCGGGCGCGGAAGCGCGCGGCACGTTCCGGATGGGCCCGTTCCTGGACGCGGTCCGCGCGGACCGTACCTGGCAGCAGCTCAAGGGCGCCTCGGCGCACGCCGAGCTGAACGGGACGGTCTTCATCAGCAGCACCGACCCCGAGACCTCCAACTCCGGCGCGCTCTATCTCGCCGCCGCGTCCTTCGTAGCCAACGGCGGACTCGTCAGCGACGCCGGCGGCGTCGACCGCACCGCACCGCTGCTCAGGAAGCTGATCGCGCCGCAGGGCGCCCAGAAGACCAGCTCCGACGCGCCGTTCCGTGACTTCATCAGCGGCGCCGGCAATCCGCTGGTGCTGGTGTACGAGTCGCAGGTGGCCTCGATGCTGCTCCAGAAGCAGGACGTCGGCGATCTAGTGGTGCTCTATCCGGACACCACCGTCACCAGCGACCACACCCTCGTCCCGCTCACCGACGACGGCCGCGCGCTCGGCGGGCTGCTCACCACCGACAAACGGCTGCGCGAGCTGGCGGTACGCCATGGCTTCCGCCCGCAGGGAGTCCCGGCCGAGTTCACCGCCGCGACCGCCGGCTACACGGCCTATCTCGATCAGACGCTGACCAGCGTCCACCAGGCGCCCGTGCCGACCACCAAGTGGCTCCAGGCGATGGCGCGGCGGAGCCGGTCCTGATGCCTTCCCGGCATTCGCACACACCCAGGGGGACCAGATGACCACAGAGAACACGGCGGGCGCGCCGAACGAGCTGATCCTCACGCCGCCCGAGCCCGTCGCCCCGGTCCGTACCGAACAGGCGGCGGGGCTGGTACCGCTCGACGCCTCCGTACGCGAGGAGATGACCCGGCGCGCCACGGACTATGTCGGCTCGCTCGCCGGCCTCGACGCGCGCTCGCCCGAATTCACCACGCGCATCGGGGAGATCGCGGCTCTCGGCTCCGGTGAGATCCGCGGCGCCGCCCAGCAGTCCAACCGGATGCTGGACCGTACGGTCCGCTCGCTCGCGTCCGGCGGCGAGGACGCCCAGGCCCGCGTGTCGTCCTCGCTCGTCGAACTGCGCCGTACGGTCGAGGACCTGGACCCGCGCGACACCCCGGGCAAGGGCGCCCGCCGGCTCCTCTCCAGGCTGCCCGGCGGCAACAGACTGCGCGACCACGCCGCCAAGTACGCCTCCTCGCAGGCCACTTTGAACCGGATCGTCAGCTCGCTCAGAGGCGGCCAGGACGAACTGCGGCGCGACAACGCCGCGCTGCACACCGAGCGCACCCGCCTGTGGGAGACCATGGGCAAGCTCCAGGAGTACGCGGTCCTCACCGACGCGCTCGACACCGCGATCGGCGAGCGCATCGCGGCGGTCGACGCGACGGACCCCGCGCAGGCCGACGCGCTGCGCGCCGATGTCCTCTTTCCCGTCCGGCAGAAGCACCAGGACCTGCTGACCCAGCTCGCGGTGTGCGCGCAGGGCTATCTGGCGATGGATGTCGTACGGCGCAACAACGAGGAGCTGATCAAGGGCGTCGACCGGGCCGCGACCACCACGGTCTCGGCGCTGCGGATCGCCGTGATGCTGGCCTCGGCCCTGGACAACCAGCGCAAGGTGACCGAGCAGGTGAACGTGTTGCGCTCGACCACCGAGGACCTGATCCGGGGCAACGCCGAGATGCTCGCCACCCAGAGCGGTGAGATCCAGCGCATCGCGGCGGACCCGGCGGTCGGGGCGGAGACGCTGCGGTCGGCGTTCCAGCAGATCTACCGGACGCTGGACGCGATCGACACGTACAAGATCCAGGCGACGGAGTCGATGGCGTCGACCGTGGAGTCGCTGACGGCGGAGCTCCGGATCGCGAGCACGCATCTGGAGCGGACCCGGTCCGCGGGCGCGCTGGAAGGCGGCCTTCAGTGAGACGACGGCTGAGGCTGACGGCCGCGCTGATCGCGGCCCTGCTCACCGCCACCGCCTGCTCGTCGGGCGGCGGTTCGAAGGACCCTGAGAACGGCGCCGACACCGCGTACCACCCGGGCACCCTGCGGGTGCTCGCCTCCAGCGAACTCGCCGATATGCGGGGCGTGCTGGACGAGGCGGAGCGGAAGACCGGGGTGAAGGTACGCCCCACCTGGACCGGCACGCTGGACGCCGCCGAGCTGATCGCGTCCGGCAAGGCCGACGGAAAGTACGACGCGGTGTGGCTGTCGTCCAACGACTATCTGCGGCTGCACCCGGGCGCGGCCGAGCGCCTCACCAACGAGACACCCGTCATGTCCTCCCCCGTCGCCCTCGGCGTCAAGGCGGCCACCGTCGCCCGGCTCGGCTGGCGGCCGGACGAGGTCACCTGGTCCCAGGTGCATCAGGCGGTGCTGGCCGGGAAGCTGACGTACGGGATGACCGACCCCGTACGCTCCAACTCCGGTTTCTCCGCGCTGATCTCGGTCGCCTCCGGGCTGTCGGGCGCGCAGTCCGCGCTGACGGACGCGGATGTGCGCCGGGCGGCACCGAAGCTGAAGGAGTTCTTCACCGGGCAGAAGCTCACCTCCGGTTCCTCCGGCTGGCTGGCGACCGCGTACACCCGGCGCGGCAGCGTGGACGCGCTGGTCAACTACGAGTCGGTGCTGCTCTCCATGAACCGCGACAGCCACACCGGACTCACCGTGATCCGCCCGAAAGACGGGGTGGTGACCGCCGACTACCCGCTGACGCTGCTGACTTCGGCGCCTCAGGAGGCGCGGGAGTCCGGCCAGGCGCTCACCTCGTATCTGCGCGGCCCGCAGGCGCAGCGGGCGCTGACCGAGCAGACCTTCCGCCGCCCGGTCGTCCCGTCGGTGAAGCCCGCGACGGGGCTGGACACCGAGAAGCGGCGCGAACTGCCCTTCCCCGGCTCGCGTTCGGTCGCGGACGGGCTGCTCGACTCGTACGAGAACCAGCTGCGCAGGCCCTCGCGCACCGTGTACGTACTGGACACCTCGGGCTCGATGGAGGGCGAGCGGCTGTCCCGGCTCAAGGCGGCGCTGGCCGGGCTCACCGGCACGGACGACTCCGCGACCGGGGAGCGTTTCCGGGACCGCGAGGAGGTGACGCTGATGCCGTTCGGCTCGTCGGTGAAGCGGGTCCGTACGCATACGGTGGACCCGCGCGATCCGGCCGCCGCGCTGGACGGGATCCGTACGGACGCCGGGGCGCTGACCGCGTCCGGCGACACGGCCATCTACAGCAGCCTGCGCGAGGCGTACGAGCGGCTGGGCACGGGCGGGGCCGACGCCTTCACCTCGATCGTGCTGATGACGGACGGCGAGAACACGGCGGGGAGCGGTCCCGGCGACTTCGACGCCTTCTACGCGAAGCTGCCGGCCGCCCAGCGGGCCACGCCCGTCTTCCCGATCCTCTTCGGCGACTCAGACCGCGCGGAGCTGACGCGGATCGCCGAACTGACGGGCGGGCGGCTGTTCGACGCGACGCGCGGCTCGCTCGACGGGGCCTTCGAGGAGATCCGTGGCTACCAGTAGATTTCTCGGATACCTGGAGTCCCGCAAGAACCTCACCGGCAGCGCGGCGGGGCTGGCGGGACTGGCCCTCACCTTCACCGGACTCGCGGGCGCGTACTGGCCGGTGGTCGTCGCGGGGCTGTACGGCGCGGGCGCGCTGCTCGCCCCGCCGGAGCGTCCGGACGCCCCGGACTTCACCGATCCGGCCGAGCAACTGGACAAACTGCGCGCCGACTTCGGGAAACTCAGCACCTACCTGGACGAGGTCGACCTGCCTCCGGCGGCCTCGGGCAGGCTGACCGAACTGAACGAGGTGCTGACCGCCCTCCTGGAACCGGGCTGGGTCGCGGACGCCCTGACCACCGATCCGGAAGCGGTCCACACCCTGTCCCGCGCGATCCGCCAGGACATCCCGGAGTCGGTGGACACCTTCGTACGCACCCGCTGGTGGACCCGTATCCAGCCGGGCACCGAGCCGCCGGAACGCCACCTGGAACGCCAGTTGACGCTGCTGTACGACGAGGCGAGCGCGCTGGCGACGGCGCTGCGGGAGGCGGAGGCGCGCAGACAGGAGACCCACACGCGCTACCTGGAGGACCGCGAGGGCCGCTGACACCGGCGGGGTGCGGCTCATCGCCCACTACGGCTAGGTGTATTGACCCGTGAGGTTGGGGCCGCGGCAGTCCGGTGCAGGGGGTACCCCCGTGCCGTTCAGGCCACGGGGGAGCATCGCAAGGCGGAGGATCGGCGTTGTGGATGGCCCGGCCGTACTCGGACGACTCCGACAACGCCGGACTCCTCGAACTCACTCAGAACGCGTTCCATGACCCGCCTCGCCACCGCCGCTTGTACCGGGTCCGTGTCGATGTGCTGGGCGAGTGTGATCAGGGCTTTCCACAGCGCCCAGCCGCGCCCCCTCGCCCAGGTCGCGGAGTCGACGCCGAGTCCGTCCCGGAACGCCTGCCGGCTCTCTCCCGACAGCAGCGTCCACGCGATCACCGTGTCGCAGGCCGGATCACCGACGCCCGAGCACCCGAAGTCGATGACCGCGGCCAACCGGCCGTCCCTGACCAGCAAGTTCCCCACGGCGACATCGCCATGGAACCAGACAGGACCGCCGTACCAGGTGGCTCGGAGTGCCGCTTCCCAGACCGTCGTCGCCGCGTCGCCCGGGATGCGGTCGCCCAGTGCCTCGATCGTCCGCCGGGTCTCGGCGTCGTACGTCTTCAGCGGCCCGCCACGGAAGCCGGCATGGCGCGCGGGTGGCGGTCCGTCGGTCGCGTCGATCCGCTGGAGGGCGGCGAGGAAGTCGGCGAGGTCCGTGGCGAACTCGGTGAGATCGCCGATGCGCTCGACGCTCGCGACCTCACCCTGGATCCATCGGTACACGGACCACGGGAAGGGATAGCCGCTGCCGGGCGCGCCCTTCGCCAGCGGGGCGGGGACGGGGAGCGGCAGGTGCGACGCGAGCACCGGGAGCCACTGGTGTTCCTTGTCGATCTGTCCGACGTACCCCTCCGCGCTGGGCAATCGCACTGTCATGGCGTCACCGAGGTGGAAGGTCCGGTTGTCCCATCCGTCGGAGTCCACGGGCCGTACGGGCAGATCGGCCCACTGGGGAAACTGCGCGGCGACCAGCCGCCGTACCAGCGCCGCGTCGATCGAGGGGGTATCGCTCATCCGGCACACGCTCGCCGCACGCCTCGCGAATGACAACTGATTTTCGCGTCCGTCGGCGCACGGGCACACGGGCCGCACCCCCGGAGCCGTGCGGGGGCTCCGGGGGTGCGGGGCGGCGGGTGCCGTTACGGGCGGGGCCGTCGGGGGCGGCGGCGGGTCAGCCCAGGCGCTGGACGAGGGCGTGGTACTCGTCCCACAGCTCCTTGGGAGCGTGGTCGCCGAAGGTGTTGAGGTGGTCGGGGACGAGCGCCGCCTCCTCGCGCCAGACCTCCTTGTCGACCGAGAGCAGGAAGTCCAGCTCGGAGTCCGACAGCGCCAGTCCCGCGGTGTCCAGGGCCTCCTTGGTCGGCAGGATGCCGATCGGGGTCTCGACGCCCTCGGCCTTGCCCTCCAGCCGCTCCACGATCCACTTCAGGACGCGGCTGTTCTCACCGAAGCCGGGCCAGACGAACTTGCCCGCGTCGTTCTTGCGGAACCAGTTCACGTAGTAGATCTTCGGCAGCTTCGACTGGCGTCCTTCCCGCGCGGCGTCTGTGCCCACCTTGACCCAATGACCCATGTAATCCCCCATGTTGTAGCCGCAGAACGGCAGCATGGCGAACGGGTCGCGGCGCAGCTCGCCGACCTTGCCCTCGGCGGCCGCCGTCTTCTCGGAGGCGACATTGGCTCCGAGGAAGACGCCGTGCTGCCAGTCGAAGGACTCGGTGACCAGCGGTACGGCGGAGGCGCGGCGGCCGCCGAAGAGGATGGCCGATATCGGGACCCCCTTGGGGTCCTCCCACTCGGGCGCGATGATCGGGCACTGCCCGGCCGGGACGGTGAACCGGGCGTTGGGGTGGGCGGCGGGCGTGCTGGACTCCGGCGTCCAGTCGTTGCCCTTCCAGTCCGTGAGATGGGCGGGCGGTTCCTCCGTCATGCCCTCCCACCAGACGTCGCCGTCGTCGGTGAGCGCCACGTTGGTGAAGACCGAGTTGCCCCACATCGTCTTCATCGCGTTGGCGTTGGTGTGCTCGCCGGTGCCGGGCGCGACACCGAAGAAGCCCGCCTCGGGGTTGATCGCGTAGAGCCGGCCGTCCTCACCGAACCGCATCCAGGCGATGTCGTCCCCGATGGTCTCCACGGTCCAGCCGGAGATGGTGGGCTCCAGCATGGCGAGGTTGGTCTTGCCGCACGCGGAGGGGAAGGCCGCGGCGACGTACTTCGACTCACCCTGCGGGGGCGTGAGCTTGAGGATCAGCATGTGCTCGGCGAGCCAGCCCTCGTCACGCGCCATGACGGACGCGATACGCAGCGCGTAGCACTTCTTGCCCAGCAGGGCGTTGCCGCCGTAACCGGAGCCGTACGACCAGATCTCGCGGGACTCGGGGAAGTGCGAGATGTACTTGGTCGAGTTGCACGGCCACGGCACATCGGCCTCGCCCTCGGCGAGCGGCGCGCCCAGCGTGTGGACCGCCTTCACGAAGAAGCCGTCGGAGCCCAGTTCGTCGAGGACCGGCTGTCCCATGCGGGTCATGGTGCGCATGGAGGCCGCGACATACGCGGAGTCGGTGATCTCGACGCCGATCGCGGAGAGCGATGAGCCCAGCGGGCCCATGCAGAACGGCACGACGTACATGGTCCGGCCACGCATCGAACCGCGGAAGACACCCTCGTCCCCCGTGAAGATCTTCCGCATCTCCGCCGGCGCCTTCCAGTGGTTGGTCGGGCCCGCGTCCTCCTCCTTCTCGGAGCAGATGAAGGTGCGGTCCTCGACGCGTGCCACGTCGGAGGGGTCGGAAGCGGCGTAGTAGGAGTTCGGCCGCTTTACCGGGTCAAGTTTCGTGAAGGTGCCCTTGGCGACGAGCTCCTCGCACAGGCGCTCGTACTCGCTCTCGGACCCGTCGCACCAGACCACCCTGTCCGGCTGCGTGAGTGCTGCGATCTCGTCGACCCAGGAGATCAGCTCCTGGTGGTTGGTGGGGACGGTAGCGGGAGCCGCGATGTCGCGCGCCACGATTGCTCCTTGATGAGGGTGTTTGAGGTTGTGCCCCTTGGGGGCTGCGACCCGGATGCTTCGTAGCCGCTCATCCGGTGCCGACCGCACTCATTTGATCATCCGACTGATCCGCCCATCTGTCCAGAGGGCCTCACACGTGAGCATCACCACTCGCGCGGCACGCTCACGTCATCTCGACGGCACATACACGGCACCTCGGATCTTCCGTACCGAGGCGTAACCTACGGCCCCGTAGGTAGCATGACGCCATGACTAACGCCGCTCCCGATCCACTCGACAACCCCTCGCGGACCGTCCCCCCGCGCTCGGAGGAGGGGCCCGTCGAGATCCAGCCGCCGAGCCCGGTCAAACCGAAACTGCGCGGCTGGCTGCACGCCGGGATGTTCCCCGCCGTGCTGATCGCGGGACCGGCCCTGATCGTCCTGACCGACTCGACCCGCGCGCGTATCGCGTGCGGGATCTACGTACTCACAGCGTGCCTGCTCTTCGGCGTCAGCGCGATATATCACCGCGGCACCTGGGGCCCGCGCGGCGAGGCCGTCCTGCGCCGGCTCGATCACGCCAATATCTTCCTGATCATCGCGGGCACCTACACCCCGCTGACCATGCTGCTGCTGCCCGACTCGACCGGCCGGACCCTGCTCTGGGCCGTGTGGGCCGCCGCCGCGGCGGGCATCGCCTTCCGGGTCTTCTGGGTCGGCGCGCCGCGCTGGCTCTACACCCCGTGCTATATCGCGATGGGCTGGGCCGCCGTCTTCTTCCTGCCCGACTTCATGCGCGCCGGCGGGATCGCCGTACTCGTGCTCGTGGTCGTCGGCGGGCTGCTCTACAGCGTGGGCGGCGTGATCTACGGACTCAAGCGCCCCAACCCGTCACCGCGCTGGTTCGGCTTCCACGAGGTGTTCCACTCCTTCACCCTCGCCGCGTTCGTCACGCACTTCGTCGGCATCTCGCTCGTGGCGTACCAGCACTCCTGACGCATACGGATCCCGGTCCGCACATGGCCCCGGCGCCCGGGGATGACCGACAATGAGAAGCATGGCCGCCATCTCACACACCCCCCTCACGGCGCAGCAGCCCCAGCCCGGCCTGCGTGAACGCAAGAAGCTCAAGACCAGGACCGCGATCCGCGGAGCCGCCTTCCGGCTGATCGCGAAGCAGGGGTACGAGGCGACGACCGTCGAGCAGATCGCGGAGGCGTCGGAGGTCTCCCCGTCCACCGTCTTCCGCTACTTCCCGACCAAGGAGGACATCGTCCTCACCGACGAGTACGACCCGGTCATGGCGTCCGTACTGCGCTCCCGGCCGGCCGGTGAATCCCCCCTCGAATCCATTCGCTTCCTCTTCGACCAGACTCTCCAGTCCATGCTGACCAGCGAGTACGACGAGGCGATACAGCGCACGAAGCTGATGGTCGAAGTCCCGGCCGTGCGTGCCCGGATGACCGAGACCATGTCGGTGTCGGCGAAGCTGCTCGGCGATGTGCTCGCGGAGCGCACGGGCCGCGCGCCCGACGATCTGGAACTGCGGATCTTCATCGCGGCCATGCTGAGCGTGGTGCGCGAGGTCACTCTCTACTGGGGCGAGCGCGGTAACCAGGACGATCTGCGCGTCCTGGTCCACGACGCTCTGGACAGCGTCGCCGACGGTCTGCGCCTCTGAACCCTGGGGACGGCAGGAGCCCGTACGGGACCTACCGATCCCAGGTTTGGCCACCGCTCTGACCGGAGGGACGGGTACGGAGGCGGGGGCGGAGGCCGGCGCGAAGGAGCCCCAGGCGCGCACCGCTCCGCGCGGCGCCCGCCCCCGGGCGATGGTCCTGGACGCGGTCTGCGCGATCGACGCCGCGCACGAGCGGGACGACGCGGTCCTCGCCCGTGGCGACTGGCAGCGGGAGCGGCCGGCCGCGTGGCGGGAGCTGCGTACGGTCGAGCACTCCCCCGTCCTGTGGGGCGCGTTCGCCACGATCAGCACGGTCTGACGGCCGACTGGCCACGTCCCCCTCAGCGGAAGCGAGGCGTCAGCGTCAGGCGCGCCGTGATCGTCTTCGGGCGCTGGTACTCGTGCAGGGCCAGCGTGCTCAGGTCCGTACCGTGCCCCGACGAACCCCGGCCGCCGTGCGGCAGCTCCGCCGTCTGGACGAGATGGCAGTTGAGCCACGCCTCGCCCGCGTTCAGCCGGCCGGCGAGATCGAGCCCCGCCGCCACGTCCCGGGTCCATACGCTGGCGGCCAGCGCCTGCGGCACCCCGTTGGCCAGCGCCACGGCTTCCTCCACGCTGTCCGCCGCCTGCACCGTCAGCAGCGGGCCGAACACCTCGTCCACCACCGCAGGATCGTCGTCCGGCAGCTCCGCGAGCACGCACGCGGGCCGCCAGAAGCCGCCCTCCTCGCCGGTGCCGAGCGCGCTCCCGGCCGTGGCCGTCACCTTCGCCGCCGAGGCGGCGACGATCCGGTCGTAACGCGCCGCCTGGTCCGCGTTGTTGAGCGGCCCGAAGTCCCGGCCCGCCCGGCGCTCCCGCATGGCGTCGCCGAGCAGGGACACGGCCGACTCGTAGTTCTCGCGGAGGGTGATCACCCGCGCCGGGACGGCGCAGCTCTGGCCCGCGTTGTACGTGGTCGCGAGCGCCAGTTCCGCCCAGGTGTCCTCCGGGGCGTCCGGCAGGACGACGACCGGGCTGTTGCCGCCCAGCTCCAGGCTGACGCGCCGGGTGCCCGCGCGCGCCGCCACATCCGCCCCTGCCGCCGCGCTCCCGGTGAAGGCCACCATGTCGATCGCGCTCGCCACGAGCAGGCGTCCGGTCTCCCGGTCGCCGGGCAGGGTCCCTACGACCGCCTCGCCCAGCGCCTCCGCCGCGTGCTCGGCGAGCAGCAGCAGCGAGTCGGGGGTGGTCTCCGCGGGCTTGACGACGACGGTGTTCCCGGCGGCGAGCGCGGGCGCACAACGCCAAGTAGCCATCATCAGCGGGTAGTTCCAGGGGACGACGACCCCGGCCACACCGAGCGGCTCCCAGCGGACCCAGCTCTCGTGCCCGGCGACAAAGCTCCCGGCGGCGGGCGCGGGCTGGGTGCGGGCCGCCCATGCGTAGAAGCGGAAGAGGTCCGCCGCGTTCGCCACCTCGCCGGCCGCCTCGTGCGCCGGCTTGCCGGTGCCCGCCCGCTCCAGCGCGGCGTACTGGTCGGCGTGCTCCTCGATCAGCCCGGCGAGCCGGTCGAGCGCCCGGGACCGCTCCCTCGGGGTGCGCGCCCGCCAGCCGTCGAAGGCCCGGCGGGCCGCGCCGACCGCGGCGGTGACCTGCGGGCCGCGGGCGACGGGCGAGCTGCCGCGTATCCGGCCGGTACGGGGGTCGATGAGCGGCACGGTGACGTCCGACGCCTCCGGCGCGGTGTACAGATCCGCGTACGGACCGGTGTCCGGCTCGGTGTTCAAGGGGGCCTCCATCAGCTGATGTCGTAGGCGCGCAGCCACAGTTCGAGGGTGAGCACGAGCCACAGTTTGCCGCCCTGCCTGGGCAGCAGCGTGCCCTCCCCCCGCATCCACGAGCGCACCGTGTCCGGCCGGAACAGCCCGCGGGCGCGCGCCTCGCGGCCCAGCAGCAGATCGCCCGCCAGCTCCCGCAGCGGCCCGCCGAGCCACTGCTGGACCGGCACCCGCATACCGCTCTTCGGCCGGTCCACGACCGTGTCGGGCAGCAGGTCCCGCACGGCCTCCTTCAGCACCCATTTCTCGACCGCGCCGTTCAGCTTCCACCGGGGCGGCGTGGCGAAGGCGTGGTCCACCACCCGGCGGTCGAAGAGCGGGGCGCGGCCCTGGATCCCCTGGGAGGCGGTGAGCCGTTCGACCTTGGTGAGGATGTGATGGGCGCCCTTGGTGCGCAGATTGCAGTGCAGCAGCTGGTTGAGCAGATGGTCCATCCTGCCGTCCCGGGCCGCGGGCCGCAGATACGGGGCGACGAACCGCTCGGGCCCCGGCGCGGTGGCGAGGGCGTCCAGCGCCTCGGCGGTGAGCAGCTCGGGCAGATCGGTGAAGCATTTGCGGTACGAGCGCAGATACGCCATCTCGCGCGCGTCCTCGGCGCCGCCGCCCGCCACCTCACCGCGGTGCATCTCGTACACCAGCATGGGCAGGTTCTTCGGCCCGCCGAACACCGGGTCGCCACCCTCCCCGTTGAGCACGACCCGCAGTCCGTCGCCCGCCACGGCCTCGGCGAGCATCAGATTCGGCACGGTCAGCGGATCGCCGACGGGGCTGTCGAGCAGGGCCGCGGCCTCCGCGAGCCGCGCGGCCACGGCGTCGCCGGACACGGTGAGCACCCGGTGGCGCGTGTGGCAGTGCTGGGCGACCAGGCCCGAGTAGCCCAGCTCGTTGGGGAGTTCGTCGCCGAAGCTGATGGAGTACGTGTGCACAGGATGGGCGTGCAGCTTGGCGGCGAGCGCGGTCACCAGCGAGCTGTCGACCCCGCCGGAGAGCAGCACCCCCACGGCCTCGGCCTCCGGCAGCCGGCACGCCGTGGCCTCCTCCAGCAGCTCGCGCAGGCGCAGGGCGTAGCTCTCGGGCGGCGCGCCGTCGTCCTCGATCAGCTCCTGGGGCTCCCAGTAGGGCTCCTCCGTGACGGCCCCGTCCGCCGCGAGCCGCAGACAGCGCCCGGGGAGCACTTCGCGTACGCCGCGCAGCAGCGTCTCCTCGCCGGGGAGGTAGGCGAAGGTCAGGAAGGAGCGTACGGCGGCCAGTTCGAGGCCGGTGCCGAGCGCGGGCCAGCGGCGCAGGGCGCGCAGCGAGGTGGACGCGGCCCAGCAGTCGTCGGCGCGGGCGTAGAACAGCGTGCGGGCGCCCATGTGGTCGCGGATCAGGACCAGTTCACCGGCGTCGTGGACGGCGAGCGCGAACATGCCTTCCGCCGCCCGGATCCCGGCCGCGCCGAGCCGTACCCAGCAGCGCAGCAGCAGCTCGCCGTCCGGGCAGCCGGGCGGGGCGGGGGCGTCGGCGCGTTCGAGCGCGGCGAAGAGTGCGGACCGGTTGTGGAGGGTGACCTCGCCGACGGCGGTACGGCCGTACGCGGTGAACGGGCCGGTGGCATGGCCCGGTTCGTCCTGGATCAACGCCGCGCCCGGCGCACCGGCGCCCACGGCGGCGCCCATCGCCGCGAGATGTCCCGCCGCCCGTTCGGGTGTCGCCGCCAGGCAGGCACAGAAGCGCGCCACGGTCGCCCCTCCTCTCGATTCCCCTCGATGCACGAATTCCTACGGCCTGTCCGGCCGGCAGACACGGCCGGCCGGCCGGCGGGCCGGACTACCCGAAGTCGTCGTCGCTCCAGCCGCCGCCGTCGTCGGAGTTCCAGCCGTCACTGGAATCCCAGTCGCCGCCGTCGCCGCCCGCGTCGCCGTCGCTCGAACCGCCGCCGCCCGCGTCGCCGCCGCCGGAGGAGTTCTGGGGCGCCGCCTGCTGTTGCTGGCGCAGCTCCTCCTCCTCTTCGGGCGTGAGCTCCTCCGGCGGGAGCTGGGCGGCCGTGAGGGCGAGGGTGACCAACCCGAGCCCGCCCAGCAGCACGCCCATGCGCCCGCCGAACGAGGTCCTGTTGACCAGCACCGTCCCGCCCCGGTCCCAGACCGTACGGCCGTAGCCGATGTCCCGGCCGTAGGTCACCCTGCCGTCGGAGTAACTGCGCTTGATGATGCGCCCGCCGAGCTGTTCGTCGGTGCCGGAAGCGCCCTGGTTGTCGTGCCAGCGCACGCGCGTGCCGCCGTCGCGCCGCCGCCATTCCTCACGTCCGTCCTCGTAGCGGCGGTGGACGCTGCTGTCGGCGAGCAGCTCATCCCTGTACGGGGTCTCGCGGGGCCGGTTCATCGCCTCTAGGGCCTTTCGTTTGGATCAGGCCGGATCAGGGAGCGGGGTCTGGTGCCGTGGATCGCAAGGCGGAGGAAGGAGCCCACGCGGAGCGTAGGCGACTGACGACAATGTCATGAATCCCGCCGTACGCAGCTCACGCAGCCCGGTCCACACCGAGTGGCTCGGCGTCCTCGGTCCGCGGACGAGCCGCAGTACGGTGCGCAGCAGCCGGGCCGGCGGGACGGACTCCACCTCGGCGAAGCGCCCTTCGGCGAGCCAGTCCCGCTCGCGGGGTTCGAGCGCGGCGGGCAGCGTCAGCGGGCCGGGTCCCGGCGCCGGGCCGCGCGGCGAGATCAGATGCAGCGCGGTGGCGTGCCGGGGTACGAGACCCATCGAGGCGACCCGTACGCCGGGGACCGCGTCGCGCACCCGCGCGGTGAGCGCGATGCCTTCCACGCTCGCGTCGTGCAGTACGTGCACGGTGGCGCCGTCCACCCTGCCAAGACCGGTCACCAGCCGGGGGTCGAGCGGCAGATCGTCGGCGGCGAACACCGGGCAGGCGGCCTCCAGATGCACATCGTTGGCGAGGAGCATCCGGGCCACACGGCGGCTCTGGCAGACGAGCAGCCGGGGCAGTCCGTAGTCGTAGAGATCGGGCTCGGAGGGCTCCGAGGGCTCGCGGACCTGGGCAGGGTCCGGCTCAGGCCCGGACGCCAGCAGTCCGGGCACCGCGCCGTACCGCCGCAGGGCCTCCTCGAACCGCTCGTACCGTACGGGCGGCGCGGGCGTCAGCGGGAGCCTGCGCGGGACCGCGTGCAGCGGGCGCACAACGCGGCACATCTCGTAGTACAACTGGAGCTCGGTGAACCGGATCCGGCCGGGCGCGCCCGCGCGTTCGACAGCGGTGGCGAGCGCGCGGTCGAGCAGCCGGTCGCCGATGCCCCCGGCGACGCGTGGGGTCATCGGCCGGCCTCGCCGGGCCAGGTGAGGAATCCGATGGCCTCCGCCTCGCGCCGCTCGGGGTCCGTACGGGTCGTGGCGGCCACACGTTCGACGGTCTTGGTGACGGCCGCGAGAAGCCTGGCGGGCCGGACGGCGACGAGCGAGACCGTCCAGCCCCTGGCCAGCCAGTCCAGCTCGGCCTTGGTGAGCGTGCCGCTCTCGCCCAGCCACTGGATGAGGTCCCGGGCCGGCTTGTCACCGCGCCTCGCCGGCGCGCCCGGCGTACCCATGACGGCGCGCGGCGGCAGCCCCGCGTCGATCACCGTACGGCCGGGCAGCTCCGCACGCGTCCGTATGACCTGCCGGCAGCCGGGCGCGCTCGCGTCGTGCAGGACGACGACGGGCATGCCCTCCGGCAGCCGCTCGATCTCGGTGGTGACCACGACTCCGTACCGCTCCGGTATCCCATTGGCGACCAGGAAGGCGGCGATGGCCCGGTCGGGGCAGAGCAGCGCGATCCGCGCGCCCTCCGGCACATGGACGGCGCGGTACGGGAAGTCCTCCACGACCCCGGGCGGCAGCGAACCGTACACATCCGTCCAGTCGTGCCGCATGAGCGAGCGGAACCCGCTGAGCGGATCCGTCGTCCGTTCCTTCCTGCCGCCTATCAGGGCGGCGGACACACCGAGGATGAAGATCAGGACGAGGATCCCGCCGAAGATGGCGAACGCGCCCATCTCCGCGGCGCTCAGTCCGACGATGATCATGACAATGCCGACCAGCAGCGGGACCCACAGACATCCCAGGGCCTCCGCGACCGGGCTCTGGCTCTTGCCCGGCGCCGTCCTGGGCAGCGCCGCGGCCCCGAGCTGGTTGACGGAGATCTTCAGCCGGCCGCCGTCGGTGCGCTTCTCCAGCAGGCGGCGGACCCGTACATCACTCATCCGCAGCGAGTTGGTCTTGGGTTCCAGGGCGAACCGCCGCTTGCACCGGGAGCAGTTGCGGTTGGGCCGCTCCTTGTAGAGCAGGCTCGTCTCGCAGAACGGGCAGATCATCGTGGGCCCTCCAGTGCGGACGCGGCGCGCCGGAGCCCGGCGGCGAGACGCTCCCGCACGGTGGTGGCGCCGATGCCCCTGACGCGCTGGATACGTTCGATGTCGCGCAGCGCGGCGGCCAGCAGCCCGTAGTCGGTGCCCACGCGCGTGACGGTGCCGAGCGTGCCGTGGCCGTGCCGTATGCCGTCGTCACCGGCCTCGTCCACGGCGCGGCGCTCGGCCTCGTCGGCGGTGATCGCGTAATCCTCGTGGTCGATACCGAAACCGGTGTTGGCGGCGAGGATGTTCAGCGGTTTCGAGCCGCGGTTGGCGAAGGAGTGGGGCATCATCTCCGGGATCCGGATCATGGCCCCGGGGAACAGCCGGATCTCGGTGACCCGGCCGCGCGGCGCGTCGTAGAGACCGCAGGCGGCGTGGCCGAGGCTGAGCACGATGTGCTCGCCGCCGTGCGCGTGCGGGGTGAACGCGCTGCGCGGGCCGACGACCCCGAGCTTGAACGTGGCGTTGGACGGGCGCTCGGGCGAGGTCCGCGCGTCACCGACGAGATAGTGGGCGAACTGCCCGTCGTCGATGAAGCGCAGGAACTCCTCGCTCGGGCCCAGCTCGCGCGCCCCGTCCCGGTCGGCGAACAGCACACTGCCCTCGGGCTTGAGATGGAACAGCTCCACCCCGTGGGGCAGGTCTCGCGACAGCCGTTCCATACCCCGCAGCCCGGGTGTGCCGGAACCGGATTCCACGTCGGACATCAACGCCCCCCTCGCGTTGTCGACCACGATCGCATCGTAGGACCGCGACCGGGAACATCTGGAACAGATGATATGGCGGAGCACTGACATCGCAATGAAGTACGAGGGGGGCGCGTACGCGGTGCCTCAGCTCCGCCGCCTCAAGTCCCCCTTCCCGCACGCCACCCCGTCCCCGTCCGGGTCCAGCCGGAGCGGATCGTCCCCGCCGTTGACCTTCAGCCGCCCGTAGTCGTTCGCCGCGAGCCAGTCGCAGCGCGCCTTCGTCGTCGCCGCCTTGGTGCCGCCCCGCACCGTCTCGGGAAAGACCGTCGGTACGCAGACGTTCGCCGAGCCGTAGTGCCGGTCGCACCCCGCGACCCGCGGGCTCACCGGCGCCGAGGTCCGCTTCTTCCGCGGCTTCTCTGGGCTCTTCGCGAGCTCCCCCGCGAAGTCGTGGACGTGCGCCGACTCCGCCGCCTGGCCGGCGAGCGCCGGCGGCCCGCCCAGATGTACCCACTCGGCCACCGAGGGAACGCCGTTGGCGTCGACCGCGAAGAGCATGTACCAGCCGGGAGGCGCCAGATTCGGGTTGCTCGTGACATTGAGGTCGACGTTGTTCCCGTCCACCGAGAGCGGAAGGTCCACGAACCGCTGGTTGGGGTCGGAGGAGTGGGTGACCGCCGCCGGCCGGATCAGTTCGGCCTTGGCGATCGGCCGGTCGACCGTGATCCGCTGCGTGTCGCCGTAGAGCCACTGATTGTCGATCAGTGAAGTGATCCGCGGGCGTGGCCCCTTGAGGAGATACGGCGGGGTGTAGAGCGACACCTGATGGTTCCAGGAGCCGTTGCCCGGGTTGTCGCCGGTCGTCATCACCCGGCCGTCCGGGAGCAGGAACGCCGACGAGTGGTAGCCGCGCGCCTCCGGGTCGACCGCCACCGGATCGAAGGTGTCCGTCACCGGGTCGAACAGCGAGGACTCGTACACGGGGTTGGCGCGGTTGTGCAGCGCGCCGCCCGTCTCCAGGACCTTGCCGTCGGGCAGCAGCACGGCGGAGCCGTACATCTTGCCCTGCGCCCCCGTCTGCGGCTGCGGTCCGTTGCCGAGGTCGACCGTGCCCTGCGGCAGCAACGGGCCGGGGGTGTAACGGGGGTTGGGCTGCTTGAGGTCGATCAGATCCGTCAGGCGGTTCGCCTCCGGGTTGGAGTCGATATTGCCGCCGCCGATCGTCAGCACCCGCTGGTCCTGCGCGGGCGGCAGCAGCACGCTCGCCGACTGGTCGCGCTCGTCCTTGTTCTGGAGACCCGGGATCTCGGTCACCGTGTTGGCGTCGTAGTCGTAGACCGACGAGCCGGTGCCCGGCGTGCCGTTGCCGAAGACATGGCTGCCGGAGTAGAAGAGCCGACCGTCCTGCATCAGGATCATCGACGGGTACAGCCCCCAGTACGACCAGGTCTGGTTGACCTGCCCCATCGGCAGCCACTTGTCCTGCGCCGCCGACCAGCGCTCGGCGGTCACCGAACCGCTGGAGTCCTCGCGCAGCCCGCCGAAGGACATCACATCGCCGTTGCCCATGATCGTGGCGGACGGATACCAGTGCCCGTCGTTCATGTCATTGGTCCTGGTGTACGTCTCGGTGGCGGGGTCGAAGACGTACGAGTCCTTGAAGCCCTGGTAGCCGACCGTGCCGTCCGCCGACGGATAGCCCTTGTTGCCGCTCATCACGAGCACCCGGCCGTCGGAGAGCTGGACATGGCCGGAGCAGAACATGTCGTCGGGGGTGGGGACCGTACGGTACGAGCCGTCCGCCGGGTCGTAGACCGCCGAGGTGAACGTACCGGCCGCGAACATCTCCGGGTCGTTGCCGGAGCCCGCGATCAGCAGCACCTTGCCGTTGTGCAGCACGACCGAGTGCATCGAACGCACCGGGTTCTCCGTCGGCAGCACCTGCCAGCGGCCGTTGGCGCACTCCTCGGCGGTGCCGGTGCACTCCGGTTCGACGGGCGGCGGGGCGACCTCCTCCATCACATAGTCATCGGTGGTCACACTGCCCGTGCCGTACACCGACACGCCCCAGGTGATCCGGTCGGTGCCGGGCGGAATGACGGGTGTACGGACCTCGGCCCGCTGGTAACCGGCGCTCAGGTCAAGGGTTTTGAGGTCGGTCCAGTACTGCCAGCCCGCCGTGGTGTCATGGCGGAAGAGCGTGATCGCGGCGTCGGGGGTCGTCGACCTGTACCAGAGGGAGAGGTCGTACTGCCGCTCCGGCACCACCGCGGGCGCGCACTCCGCGGACTCCGTGATCAGCGCCTTGCGGTCGCCCTCGGTCCGGCGGGTCAGCGCGACCCTCAGCGCGGCGGTGCCGGAGTGGGCGTCGGCGACGGTGTCGAAGGAGAAGTCGTTGTCGCCCCAGCCGGACCGCTCCCAGCAGTACGGCATGGCGTCCGCGCCCGGCGTCTCGAACCCGGGGTTCTTGACGAGGTTCGCCCCGGCCGCCGCGGGCTGCTGGGTGGCGAACAGCAGGCCGCCGGTCATGGCGAGGAGGGCGAGGAACGCGGTACGGCGCGACGTACGGAACCGGCGCGGCGAGACCCGCGGAAGGACCGCACTCATCGGCGCACGCTCCCCTCAGTACGGCCGGCCGCCGCGCCACTCGTCACACGGGCCTGAGCGCGCCGGCCCGGCCGCTCCCGCTTCGGCAGATAGACCAGCGCCTCCGTCCCCACGAACCGGAGCACGAATGTCGCCAGCAGCGCGCACGCGGTCGCCGTCAGCACCCCCATCCCGAGCTGCGCGACGAACAGCGCGATCAGCGGGATACGGAGCAGCAGATCGGCGTTGGCGAGCAGCGCGAACCGGCCCACCCGGTCCGCCCAGTGCCGGTGCGCCCGCCGGTCACGGAAGAGCAGCACCTCGATCAGCAGGAAGTTCCACAGGACACCGAACTGGTTGGCCATCACCTCGGCCGGCAGATAGTGCACCCCGGCCGCCGTCAGCCCGTGCAGCGCGAGCAGGTTCGGTACGAAGCCGGTGAGCCCGATCAGCCCGAAGGCGATCATCCGAGCGAGCGTGGCGGCCGTACGCAGCTCCACGAGATGGCGCAGAAAGCGCAGCCCCTCCTTCGCCGTGGACTTCGACTCGCCCGCGAAGCGGTCGCGGAAGACGAACGGCACCTCGGCCGGCTGCTCGGGCCGGCAGCGTACGGCCAGCTCCAGCAGGATCTTGTAGCCGAGCGGACGCAGCGCCTCCGAGGTGACGGCGGAGCGCCGGATCGCGAAGAACCCGCTCATCGGGTCGCTGATCCCGCGCAGCGCGGCCGGGAACATCCCCTTGGTCAGCCAGGTCGCCGCGCGGGAGACGGCGACGCGGTAGCCACCGGCCAGTCCGGCCCGGCTGCCGCCGTCGATATAGCGGCTGGCGATGACGAGATCGGCGGAGGTCCGCTCGCCGGCCGCGACCAGATCGGGCACGAGCGCGGGCGGATGCTGGAGATCGGCGTCCATGACGACGATCCAGTCGGACCCGGCGGCCTTGAGCCCTTCGACGACCGCGCCGCCGAGACCGCCCTCGGGCTTCTCGCGGTGGATGACATTGACCGGGAACGGGCAGTCCTGTGCGGCGGATTCGATGACCTCGGGGGTGTCGTCGGTCGAGTCGTCGACGAAGAGCACCTCGCAGGGCAGCCTGGCCGGTACGGCCTCGGTGAGCTGCCGCAGCAACTCCCGTACGTTCCCGGACTCGTTGAAGGTCGGGATGATGACGGTGACGGCGCCCGGCTCGGCGACGACGGTCGCTTCCAGCTCCGGTTCACCGCGCTCCCCGGCACCGATGGGGGGAAGAATGCTCATCGCCCGTCGCCTCCCGCGATCCTGTTGCCATCCGCGATTCCGTCGCCTTGCGCGATCCGCCGGATCTCGATCCGGTCCTCGCCGTCCCCGAAGACGGCGACGGCGGTCGAGTGCTCCAGCGCGTCCCGCACCTTGGGCAGATCGCGCGCGTCGCGCCGTACGGTCGGGGACGCGACGACATAGTCCAGATCGCGCCAGCCGTTCGGCATGGTCTTGGTGACGGCCGGGTCGAGGTCGGCCTTGTAGAACCAGATCGCGCCGAGCCCCGGTTCGTATCCGGCGTGCACCAGATCCAGCCAGAGCGCGTCATCGACCAGCACCCGGGCCCGGGACGGGTCGGGCACCTCCGTCGCCATCCAGGAAGCCGCCTGGCGGTAGGGGGCGTTGGCGTCGGCCGTCAGGGCGGTGTGGTTGCCGTCGTACCACCGGGGTACGACGACGGCCAGCGCGGTCGCGGCGAGCGCCGCCAGCACCGTCCAGCGGACGGTGGTGAGGGTACGGCCCTCGCGCGGGCCGCGCCGTCTGCGCAGGATCGCGTGGGTGACGGACGCGGCGCCGCCCGCCAGCACCAGCGCCAGGAACGGCAGCCCCTGGATGACATACATCGCGGGCAGATAGCCGGACGGGCGCAGGGCGACGGCGGTCAGGATCACCACGGCCAGCGCGGGCCCCGCCAGCGCCCGCGCGGTGACCGACCAGCGCAGGGTGACCATCAGCAGGACGGCGCCCGCGATCCCGCCGAGCGGCAGGACCCGGTCGTAGTAGAGCCAGGACTGGAGCACCCCGTACGAACCGCTGCCCGGGTCGAGGACGAAGCCGGATCCGGGCCTGCTCATCTGGTACGTGATGCCGTCCCAGAGCGAGACATGCCCGCCCCCGGGCAGCAACTCCCCCTTGAGCAGGGCCATCAGCGGATAGCAGAGCCCGACCAGCACGCACGCGGTGATCGCGCCGGTCACCGCGAACTTGCGGGTGTCACGATGGCTGTGCCGCCATAACGTCACCAGCAGCGCGGGCAGGACGACCAGCATGGTCTCCTTCGTGAGCACCCCGACGGCGGCGGCGAGTCCGGCCGCGAAGTGGTGCCACAGATGCCGGCTGGGCGAGGCCGCGAGGCAGAACGCGAGCAGCATCCACATCACGGCGATGTTGTCGAGGAAGATCTCCCGCTGGAGCACCACGGAGAGCGGAGAGAGCCCGAACAGGACCATCGCCAGCCCGGCCGCCCAGCGCGGCAGCCAGAGCCGCCGGGCCAGTACGTAGAGGAAGACCGCGCTCGCCGCGCTGACCAGCAGCATGGCGAAGCGCATCGGGGCGACCGTCATCGCCTCGGGCGAGAAGAGCGAGGGCAGCCAGGTCAGAAAGGCGATCTGCATCCAGCCGAGCGGCGGATGGTCGTACCAGTAGGTGTAGTGGGCGAGGCCCTTGCCCTCCTGGACGGCCCAGGCCTGGGCGAGATAGGTGCCCTCGTCGTCGCTGAGCGTCGGATAGTGCTGGATGTTCCAGCCCTGGACCAGCAGGATCGCGACGAGGAGCGCCCCGCACAGGAGCAGATCGGCGCGGGAGCGGCGGAAGCGTATGACCGGGCGGACGGTGAGCCGCCGCTTGTCGGTGCGCTCCGGCCGGTGCCCGCGGGCATGACTCGGCTGCGCGGGGACGGCGGTCGGCTGCTCCGTCGTCACCCCGGGGAGGGTGGAGGTCACGCGTGGACGTCCTCTCGGATGAGATGCGCGCCGACATGACTGGTCAGCTCCCAGTCACCGCGCCCCCGCTGCTCTCGCCAGACGGCGCGGATCGCCGCACCCGCCAGGAGCACCTGGTAGAAGGGGCCGCCGATGATGAGCTTCAGATAGTGCGTGAGCCGGACGCGCAGTCCGTACTGCCTGCCGAAGTCATGGAGCCCGACGATCTCGAAGACGAAGGTCACCATGGCGGTGACGAGCGGCAGGAACGTCACGAACGCGATCGTCACCGGTACGTCGAGCAGGAGCGCGACCCCCACGTTGAGCGGGATGATCAGGCCGGTGAACGCCTGGAGGAACGGTGTCATCAGCGTGTAGCGGGCGAGCATCCGCTGTCCGCGCGTGGGCAGTTGGCGCCAGTCCTTCTTGCGGTACACCTGAAGGAAGCCCTGGTTCCAGCGGGTGCGCTGTTTGAGCAGGGACATGAGCGAGCCCGGGGTCTCCTCGCGGGTCACCATGTCGGAGTCGTACGCGACGACGACCTTCTTGCCGACGCTGGAGAGCCGTACGCCCAGATCGCAGTCCTCGGCCAGACAGTTCTGGTCCCAGCCGCCCGCCTCGCGCAGCACGTCGGTGCGTACGAAGACGGTGTTGCCGCCGAGCGGGATGAAGCCCTTCTGGGCGTGCAGATGGAGCCGGCTGCGGAACCAGAAGAAGTACTCCAGGCAGTTGCGCAGGCTGTACCAGCTGGAGTGGAAGTTGATCAGCTGGACGCCGCCCTGGACGACATCGGCGCCGGTGGTGCGGAAGGCGTGGTCGACATGGGTCAGCAGCTCCGGATGGACCTGGTCCTCGGCGTCGAAGACCCCGACGACCTCGCCGGTGCAGTGCGGCAGCGCGGTGTTGAGCGCCTTGGGTTTGTTCTTCGCCTCATGAGTGTCGACGACGACCCTGACCCGGTGCGGGTCGCGGGCGGCGGCCCGTTCGGCGACCGCCGCGGTCTCGGGGTCGTCGTGCCCGACGATGACGATGATCTCGAATCCGCTGTGGCTGGACTCCAGCAGCCGCTCGATGGTGTGCTCCAGCACGGCCTGTTCATGACGGGCCGGCAGGAGCAGCGAGAACGAGCTCTCCCGGCCGCCGTCGGGCCGGTCGAATCTGGTCGCGGCCAGCGTCTCCGGCGTACGCCAGGCGTGCATCTGCCACCAGAGCGTGAACGCGGCCATCCAGAACAGCGCCAGTGAAATGGCAGCGATGAATACGGACGTGAACACATGGCCCCCCTCGGCCAGGGCCGGCCGCGGCAGGCCCCCCTGGCCGTCGGCTGACCCCTGCATCCCCCTCGTGCGCACAGTCCCCCCATGCGCACCTGTTGTGACTCTTGTGGAGACAATAAGGGGGACCTGTGACAGCCGGAGGGCCGATTGGGTGAATTCTGCGTTTCAGGCCGATTCACCACCCATCGGAATTCGGCCATACGTTACTCGAAAACGCCCAACTCTCCCTTTAGTGCGCTTACTTCCGTCATCGGCGCGGCACAGACGAACCTCCGGCAGACATACGCGGCGGCCTCCCCGCCGACCAGCGGACGGTCCGTCAGCAGCGGGAACTCATCGCTTCCGGCCACTCCCGCCGCGACGACGGCGCCGGGCGCGGTGCCCAGCAGGGCCGTACGGTGCAGCGGGCTCCGCCACGGCCCCGGCTCGCCCGCTTTCGCCGCCGCTTCCCCCGGCGTCTCCACGACCGCGATCTCGCGCGGCCCGTCGAGCAGCGCCTCGGCCACCGCGAGCCCCCAGCCGATGAAGCGCGGCGCCCTCGGCCCGAGTGCCTTCACCACCCCCAACGCCCCTTCGGCGGCGGTGCGATGGGCCTCGGAGCCGGTGTGCGCGGCATACGAGAGGAGCGCCCCGGCGGCGGCCGTCCAGCCGGAGGGCGTGGCGTTGTCCGTGGGGTCCTGGGGGCGCCTGATCAGATGTTCGGCGTCGTGCGCCGTGTCGTACAGCGTCCCGCCCTCGGCCACGAACTGGTCGAGCACAATGTCCAGCAAGAACCCGGCGAATTCCAGCCAGGCCCCCTCACCGGTGACCCCCGCGAGCGTCAGGAAGCCCTCGGCGACATCGCCATAGTCCTCCAGCACCCCCGCGTTGGCGCCGGTGCGGCCGTCCTTCGACGTACGGGCGAGCCGCGCCGCGTCGTCCAGATGCACCCGCATGAGCAGATCGGCGGCCTCGGTGGCGCGTTCCACCAGATCCGGCCGGTCGAAGTAGGCGCCGGTCTCCGCCAGGGCGGCGATCGCGAGCCCGTTCCAGGCGGCCACGATCTTGTCGTCCCGCCCCGGCCGCGCCCGCCCGTCGCGCGCCGCGAGCAGCCGCCGCCGTACGGAATCGACCCGCTCGGCGTCCACCACCCCGCTGTCCAAGGGCAGTTGCAGCACGGACGCGCCCTCCTCGAACGTGCCCTCCTCCGTCACCCCGAAGTACCGCGCCGCGAAGGCCGCGTCCGACTCCCCCAGCACCTCGCGCAGCTGGTCCGGCGTCCACACATAGAAGGCGCCCTCTACATGCGCGCCGCTGCCGTCGTCGCTGTCCGCGTCCAGCGCGGAGGCGAACCCGCCCTCGGCCGTGCGCAGTTCACGCACCATGAAGTCGGCCGTCTCCAGCGCCACCCGCCGCGCCAGATCGGATCCGGTGGCCCGCCACAGATGCGCGTACACCCGGCACAGCAGCGCATTGTCGTACAACATTTTCTCGAAGTGGGGCACCGTCCACTCACGGTCCACCGAATACCGGGCGAACCCGCCGCCCAGCTGGTCGTAGATCCCGCCCCTGGCCATCGCCTCACACGTATCGGCCGCCATCTGGAGCGCGCCCTCCGCGCCGGTACGGGCGTAATGACGCAGCAGGAACTCCACCACCATCGACGGCGGGAACTTGGGCGCCCCGCCGAACCCGCCCCGTACCGCGTCGTACTCCCGGGTCAGCCCCAGCAGCGCCTGCGCCTGCTCCTCCTCGCCGGGCACCCCGTCCCCCCGGTACGCGAGCGACCGCCCGGCCAGCTCCCCCACGATCCGCGCCGCGACCTCCGTGACCTCCCCGCGCCGGTCCTTCCACGCGGCACTGACCCCCTCCAGGACCTGCGGGAAGGACGCCATGCCGTGGCGGGGCGCGGGCGGGAAGTACGTACCGAAGTAGAACGGCTCGCCGTCCGCCGTCAGAAACACCGTCATGGGCCACCCGCCCTGCCCGGTGGCCGCCTGGACCGCCTCCATATACACGGCGTCGACATCGGGCCGCTCCTCGCGGTCGACCTTGATGCTGACGAAGTGGGCGTTCATGTACTTGGCGGTGGTCGGGTCCTCGAAGCTCTCGCCCGCCATCACATGGCACCAGTGGCAGCTGCTGTACCCGACGCTCAGCAGCACCGGCACATCCCGCCGCCGCGCCTCCTCGAACGCCGCGGGCGACCAGGGCCACCAGTCGACGGGGTTGTCGGCGTGCTGGAGGAGGTAGGGGGAGGTCTCATGGGCCAGTCGGTTCGCCATGCGCCCCATCCTGCCCCAGCCCTCGGGAGACGGCGGACGACACACGCACCCGTGGGCGCCCCTCGCGCTCGCGCCGCGCGCGCAGGACAATGTCGGTTCTCACCCATGCTCTCGGAGGGGGACGCATATGCGGGAAAGCCACCGGGCCGAAGCCGAAGGGCTGTTGGTACGTGCCGTGGAGGAAGAGGTACGGCGCTCCGGCGGGCGGACCGAAGGGAACACACTGCTGGCGCGCGGGCGCAGCGCCCTGGACGCCATGGCGGCGGGTGCGGACGAGGAGTACGCCGCGTACGTGCGGGCGCTGGACGCGGAGCGGGCCGAACGGCCGCCGCTGTCGGAGCGGTTCAGCAGGCAGTCCCTCGGAACGCCCGCACTGGTCACGTCCGTCGCCGCGGTCGCCGCCGTCGGCGCGGATGTCGCGCTGGGCACCGCCACGGGCATCGCGTTCGGCGCCGGAGCCGTCGTCGCGGTCGCCGGGGCCGCGACCACCGTCGCCAAGGTGACCGCCTCGCACTGGCCGGCCGCGCACCGCAGGGCCGGGGCAGCCGGCCAGCCGGGCGGCACCGAGCAGTTGCGGCTCCAGTGGCTGACGGCGCTGGAGGTACGGGGCATCCGCCCGTTCCTCGACCAGCAGCGGGTGCTGACCTCCGCGACCCGGCGCACCGCCAAGAAACCCACCGTCGTCCCGCAGCTGCGCGGCGGGGACCGCAGCGCGGCCGCCCGCCGGCGCAGTGTGCTGGAGCAGTCCTTCGGCCATCTGCCCGAGCCGGACGGGCCGTTCGCCGGGCGGCGCGCGGCGATGGCGCAGATCGCGCAATGGGTGCACGCGGCCCGCGTGTCGACGGAGACGAAGCCGACGGTCGTGGTGCTGTACGGCGCCCCGGGCTCCGGCCGTACCGAGCTGGCCGTACGGGCCGCGCATCAGCTCAAGGACCAGTTCAGGGGCGCCTGCGTGGTCGATCTGCGCGGCGGCGGCTCCTTCGAGGCGCCGCTGTCGACCCGCGACGCGCTGCTGCATCTGCTCAACCGGCTGGGCGCGCCGCGCGAACAGCTGCTGTTCCGCGAGGGGTCCTCCCCGGAGCAGCAGGTACGGCGGCTGAGCGAGCTGTACCACCAGCATCTGACGGGCCTTCCGGTGACGGTCGTCCTGGACGACGCCTCCGATCCCGAGCAGGTGCGGACGCTGGTGCCCGAACGGTCCGACAGCCTGGTGCTGGTGACGGCGCGCGAGCGGCTCGGTCTGCCGGACGACGTACCGGCCTGGGTGCACCAGCTGCCCGTCGAGCCGCTGGACACGGCGGGCGCGGAAGAGCTGCTGCGGGCCGTGGCCGAACCGTCCGCCGCGTCGGCGGAGGGACCGTACGACGCGCAATCCACCGACCGCGTCGGCGAGTTGTGCGGCGGCCTGCCGCTCGCCCTGCGGATCGCCGGGTCCTCGCTCGGGGAGCGCACGGCCCATCGGCTGGCCACGGACCTCGACGCGTACGGCCCGGTCGAACCGGTCGAACGGGCCCTGTGGGTGCGCTACACCGACCAGAGCGACCAGGCCCGCAGGCTGCTGCGCCGCCTCGCGCTGGCGGGCCGCGCCTCCCTGGGCGCGGCCGCGGCGGCGGCGCTGCTGGCGACGGACGAGCAGGAGGCCGGCCGGCTGCTGGCCGAGCTGTCCCGGACGGGTCTGATCGACCACGTACGGGCCAGCCGCTACCGGCTGCACGACGCCGTCAGGGTCTTCGCGCACTCACGGCTGCGGGACGAGGAGGGCGCCGAGGACCGAACGGCCGCCCAGGAGCGGCTGATCCGGAACTACGGCGAGCTCGCCGACTCCGTGATCCGGCTGGTCGACGGAAAGACGTCCACCCGCGTCGATCAGTTCAAGAGCGCTGCAGGCGCGCACGGCTTCTCGTCGCTGGACTCGGCGCTGCGCTGGCTCGATGACGAGTCCAGCTTCATCACGGCCGCGCTGCGGCACGCGGAGGGCGTCGACCAGCAGACCGTACTGGACCTGCTGGGCGCGCTCTGCGACTACTGCCTGCTGCGCGGCGACCTCTACCGGCTGGGCGAGATCAACGAGCTGACGCAGGCGGTGGGCCAGGGGCTGCTGCTCCGCTCGGTCCAGTGGCGTACGGGCATCGCGGCCCGCCAGCTCGGCGAGCTGGACAAGGCGCGCACGACCCTGACGACGGTCGTCGGTCTCTACCGGGAGGCGGACCACGACGCGGGCGCCGCCCGCGCGCTCTGCTCGCTCGGCATCACCCTGCACCACCAGGGCAATCTGACCGAGGCGTCGGCGAAGCTGCGCGAGGCGCTGGCACTCCAGTCCCCGGAACCGCTGGCCGGCGACCGGGGCTGGACGCTGCACGCCCTGGCGGCCGTCGAGCGCGACCGCGGCTCGGTGGCCGAGGCGCTCACGCTCCTCTCCCGCGCGCTCGTCCTGCACCGCGAGAACGAGTCCCTGCACGGCGAGGCGTGGACGCACTTCCAGCTGGGCCAGTTGTATCTGCGGCTCGGCGAGGTGGCGCGGGCGGAGGCGGAGCTGCGCGCGGCCCTCGATCTCTACGGCAGGACCCGCGACGGCCGCGGCGAGGCGTGGGCGATGACCCAGCTCGCCCGTACCCGCCTGGTGGACGGCGACCCGGCCCCGGCGGTCGACGAACTGCGCGACGCCCTCGCCCGCCACCGCGACAACGAGGACGCGCGCGGCGAGGCGTGGACGCTCTACTACCTGGGCCAGGCGCTGGAGGAGACCGGCGACCGCGACCAGGCGGTACGGGAACTGGAGCGGGCGCGCACGATGTTCTCCCGGATGCGCGACGTGTACGGACTGGCCTGCGCCCGGCACCACTCGGGCCGGGTCACCCGCGACCAGCGCGCCGCCCAGACCGGCAACCTCCGCAACTCGGGCTTCGCCCGCCAGCTGCTGACCGACGCCCGCGCGGACTTCCGCCGCATCGGCGTCGCCCACGGCGAGGCCTGGACCTGCCTGGAACTGGCCATCATCGACGCCGGCAACAACCGCCCCGGCCAGGCGCTCCAGCTCTGCGACGAGGCGGCGGCCCTCTTCGCCTCGTACGACGACCACCGCGGCGTCGACTGGTCCCGCTTCCTGCGCTGCACGCTCCTGCCGTACGCCTCGGCGGGCGGCATCGAGGTGGGCTCGGTCGTCGCCGAACAGGAACTCTCGGACCTCTCCGCCGCCGGCCACGCCTCCCGCGACGGCAAACTCGCGGAATCCATCGCGACGCTCGGGGTCATGCTGAGCCGGGGCGTACGACTGGAGGACGGCTGGCAGGCCTGGCACCTGGGAATGGTCCCGAACCGCCACGCACGGGAGGTGATGGGCGTACCGGTGACGGCCGTCACATAGCCATCGCCTCCGGCCCCATGACGCCCTGTGGGTGTCATGGGGCCGGACGCGACGCCGGCTGAGGCGGTCGCGCTACTCGCCCTGCGAGGCGGCGGACGTCGGCTCGTTCTCCGCGGGCTGCTTCGAGGACTGCGCGGACGCGGCGGGCGTCCGCACCGGAGTCTCCTCGAAGTTGACCATGCTCATGTGGCGGTTCATCGACTTCATCAGCATCCACACGCCCCCCGCCATCACCGCGAACACGATGAACCCGAGCACACCGGGCGTCACCTTGTTCTCGTCGAGCTCCTTGGCGAGAGGAGCCGCGAACGCCATCGCCTGAGTCGCATACATATCAGCCATTGTCGCGGATGCCCGCGAACAGGTCGCTCTCGGGGAGGGATGTATCGACGAGCGACTTCGCGAGCTCGTACTCCTCCGTCGGCCAGACCTCCCGCTGGATGTCCATCGGGATACGGAACCAGCCGCCGTCCGGGTCGATCTGGGTGGCGTGCGCGATCAGCGCCTTGTCACGGATCTCGAAGAAGTCGGCACACGGAACATGCGTGGTCAGCGTCCGCTCCACGCGCTCGAACTCCTTCCAGCGCTCCAGCCACTCGCCGTACGGGGACTCAAGACCCCGGGCGAGCAGCGCCTCGTGGAGCGCGACCGTACGCGGCCGGTTGAAGCCCTGGTTGTAGTAGAGCTTCTCCGGCTGCCAGACGGGACCGAAGTCGTCCTCCGGGTACTTCTCCTTGTCCGCCGCGGCCTCGAACGCCACCATCGAGATCTTGTGGGTCATGATGTGGTCCGGGTGCGGATACCCGCCGTTCTCGTCGTACGTGGTGATGACCTGCGGCCGGAACGACCGGATCAGGCGTACGAGACGGCCCGCCGCCTCGTCCACGTCCTCCAGCGCGAAGCAGCCCTCGGGCAGCGGCGGCAGCGGGTCGCCCTCGGGCAGACCCGAGTCGACGTACCCCAGCCACTCCTGCTTGACGCCGAGGATCTCGCGCGCCTCGTCCATCTCCTTCTTGCGTACCTCGTGGATGTGCTCCTCGATATAGGCGTCACCCTGGAGCTTGGGGTTGAGGATGGAGCCGCGCTCGCCTCCCGTGCAGGTCACGACCAGCACGTCCACCCCCTCGGACACGTACTTGGCCATGGTGGCCGCGCCCTTGCTCGACTCGTCGTCGGGGTGGGCGTGAACGGCCATCAGTCGCAGCTGCTCAGTCAAGACTCGATCCTCAGTGATGTGTCGCATCGGACGGCTTCTATAGTGACGGATATCGGGGGGCGGAAATTCCGGGTTGCCCGACTCCGAAGGGAAACGAACATGGCCGCGGTGCGCGAGGAGCCTCTCCGGAGCCGCTACGGCCGCTCGGCGGACCAGCGCGCGGACCGCGGTCTGAAGGTCGTCGGCGCGGTGCTCGGCGTCGCGCTGATCGGTCTGATCGGCTGGTTCGGCTATCACTACGTGGTCGACCGGAGTGTCTCCGGAGAGCTCATCAAGTTCAAGCGGGTTTCCGCCACCGAGGTCGAGGCGCATCTGGAGGTCCGCAAGGACCGGGACGCCACCGGCAGCTGTACGTTGCGCTCCCTCGCGGAGAGCGGCGCGGAGGTCGGCCGGCTGGACGTGCGCTTCGGCGCGGGCGAGACGCGGATCGACCGGGTCGTCACGGTGCGTACCACGTCCAGCGCGACCAGTACCGAGCTGCTGGGCTGTACGTCGGACTGAGCCCCGCCCCGGGCGACGCGGGCTTCCCGGCGCCGGGAGCGGCGGAACCAGGGCCGGGACCCGCCGCCGGTATCGCCGATGGGCCGCGCTGACCTGCGTCGATGTAATTCTGATGGCTTTCGTCCTCCCCCTCGCGCCACGAAATTGTTAGGCTCGTGGTTTCGCCCACCCGAGAAGGCACATTCTTCTGGGTAGGGCGTTGCTTTGTATTCCCGGTACCTACGAGGAGCACCTGTGACCCAGACCAGTGAGAACGTCACCTGGCTCACCCAGGAGGCGTACAACCAGCTGAAGGCCGAGCTGGAGTACCTGTCTGGTCCCGCGCGCACGGAGATCTCTATGAAGATCGCGGCGGCCCGTGAGGAGGGCGATCTGCGGGAGAACGGCGGGTACCACGCGGCCAAGGAGGAGCAGGGCAAGCAGGAGCTCCGAGTGCGCCAGCTGACCCAGCTCCTGCAGAACGCGAAGGTCGGCGAGGCCCCGGCGGACGACGGGATCGTCGAGCCCGGCATGGTCGTGACGATCGCCTTCGACGGAGATCCGGACGACACCCTGGACTTCCTGCTGGCCTCGCGCGAGTACGCCAGCTCGGACATCGAGACCTATTCGCCGCAGTCGCCGCTGGGCAGCGGTGTGAACGGCAAGAAGGTCGGCGAGAACGCGGAGTACGAGCTGCCCAACGGCAGGACCGCCTCCGTGAAGATCCTCAACGCCAAGCCCTACCAGGGCTGAGCCAGGGCCGGTACACCCACGGGTGTACCGGCCCTTACGGGTGTACCGGCCCTTACGCGGACCGCCGGGGTCCGGAACGCGGGCCCCTCAGCCCGGAGCGGGCCCCTCAGCCCAGAATCGTGTAGCCCGCCTCCCGCAGCGCCGCCGCCACCTCCGTGCAGTGCGCGGGCCCCTTGGTCTCCAGATGCACTTCCACGTCCGCCTCCGTCAGCCCGAGCCGCGGATCGGTCCGTACATGGCTCACATCGAGCACATTGGCGTCGGCCACCGACAGCACCCCGAGCATCGTCGCCAGCGCGCCCGGCCGGTCCGTCACCCGCAGCCGCAGGCTCAGATAGCGTCCGGCCGCCGCCATGCCGTGGCGCAGGATGCGCTGCATCAGTACGGGGTCGACGTTGCCGCCCGAGAGCACCGCGACGACCGGGCCGCGGAAGGAGCCGGGGTCGCTGAGGAGCGCGGCCACCGGGCTGGCCCCGGCCGGTTCCACCACCAGCTTCGCCCGCTCCAGACAGAGCAGCAGGGCGCTGGACAGCTCGTCCTCGGAGACCGTACGCACCTCGTCGACCAGCTCCTGGACCAACTGGAACGGGATGTCACCGGGGCGGCCCACCTTGATGCCGTCCGCCATCGTCTGCGGTGACTCGACCACCATCGGCCGGCCCGCCGCGAGCGAGGGCGGATACGCGGCGGCGCCCGCCGCCTGGACCCCGATCACCCGGATGTCGGGGCGCAGCGACTTCACCGCGAGGGCGATGCCAGCGGCCAGCCCGCCGCCGCCGATCCCGACGACGATCGTCCGTACCTCCGGGCACTGCTCCAGGATCTCCAGGCCGACCGTGCCCTGTCCGGCGATGATGTCCGGGTGGTCGAAGGGGTGGATGAAGACCGCGCCGGTGTTCCTGGCGTACTCCTCGGCGGCGGCCAGCGTCTCGTCCACGACCTGTCCGTGCAGCCGCACCTCCGCGCCGTAGTCGCGGGTCGCGGCGACCTTCGGCAGGGGCGCTCCGACCGGCATGAACACCGTCGACCGGACGCCGAGGAGGGTGGAGGCGAGCGCGACGCCCTGGGCGTGGTTGCCGGCGCTGGCCGCGACGACGCCCGCCGCGCGCTCCTCCGGGGAGAGGCCGGCGATCCGTACGTACGCGCCGCGCAGCTTGAACGAGCCGGTCCGCTGGAGGTTCTCGCACTTGAAGAGGACCGGTGCGCCGACCAGCTGCGTCAGATATCTGCTCCCCTCCATCGCGGTCATCCGCGCCACGCCGGACAGCATCTTCTGGGCCCCTCGGATGTCATCGAGAATCAGGGGGTGCGGAGGATGGTGCGCGTGGTGGTGCGCGGGGCGCGGCACCGGGCGGGACGTACCGAAGCTCATGAGTGCCAGTCTCGCAGCTCACGGGCCGGGCGGCCGTCGGCGTCCACCGCCGGGCTCCGGCCGGGGTCGGGTACGGGCTCCGACCGAGGCCGGGTACGGGCTCCGAACCGGGTCGGGTACGGCAACAGGTACGGGTCAGGTGCAGGTCGGGTGCGGCATCAGGTTTACGCAGGGCAGGTACGGTCCAAGCCATCGCCGCGTACTCTGTCCCCCACCAACCGACCCCCGCACGAGAGAGCCCCAGCCATGCCCCCCATTCAGGACATGACTTCCGCTGCGTCGGTCTCCAGGGAGACGGCCTCCGAACCCTCGGACGACGCCGGCCTCCTCGATGCCCTCCAGCACCAGGTGGCCGTCTTCGCCCGGCGGGCCGAACAGACGCGGCTCGGCGGTGTGGGCCAGGTCCGCAACTCGATGGACCGCGCCGCGTATCTGCTGCTCAACCGGCTCGACCGGGAAGGCCCGATGGGCGTCAAGGCGCTGGCCGCCGGGATGGGCATCGACTCCTCGACGGTCACCCGGCAGGTCGCGCCGCTGGTCGACAGCGGCCTGGTCAAGCGCACCTCGCATCCGGAGGACGGCCGCGCGGTCGTGCTCGAACTGTCGCCGCGCGGACTGGCCAGACTCGAAGAGGTCCGCTCGTCACGGCGCGAGCTGATGGCGCAGGTCACGGGCGGCTGGACGGAGGACGAGCGGAACTCCTTCACCACGCTGCTCACCCGGTTCAACGGCGCGCTCTCGGCGCGGGCGGCCGGACTGCCCTCCAGTGACGGCGGTACGGGTGATGAGGACGGCACAGGCGGTACGGGCGGTACGGATGAGCCGGGCGCGGTCGCGGACGCGGGGACGCCCTCTTGACCCTGAACCCCTGACTGGCCTCATATGAGGTCGTGCGAGAGCGGCGGGCTGCCTTGGATCGCCGCCGCGCCCGGGAGTTCGAGGCGTTCGCAGCGGGCGCGGCCGGCCGGCTGCTGCATGCGGCCGTACTGCTCACGGGCGAGCCGCCCGACGCCACCCCGCGGGCCCAGCGCCTGCTGATCGCCGCGCTGTCCCGTACGTACGCGGAGTGGGACCGGCTCAGTGGCGCCGACGGCGAGGATCCGTACGACCGCGCCCGCCGGGAGCTGGTGCTGCGCTTCGCCCGCGAGGCCGCCTGGCGCGACCCGGTCCGGCGGGGCGGCCGGGCGGCCGGCGTGCTCGGGGGGCTCGGTCCGCAGGAACGTATCGTCCTGGTGCTGCGCCTGTACGAGGGGCTGGCCGAGGAGCAGACCGCGGCGCTGATCGGTCTCACGGAGGAGCGGGTCCGCGTGGTCTGCGCGCGGGCGGTCGCGGCGATGCGCGAGCCGTCGCGGCGGCGCCGTACGAGGCCGGGCCCGTCCGGACTCCGGGAGGCGGGCCCATGAGGGGCGCCGACCGGAAGCGGGCCGAGGTGCTTCGGATGATGCTGGATCCGGTACGCCCCGACGTACCCGCCGATATCGTCCGCCGCGCCACCGAACGCGGGGCCCGGCTGCTGCGCAGACGCCGGGCCGCGCGGCGGGTGATCTGGACGCTGCTGATCGTGGCGCTGATCATGTTCGGGGTCTGGGCGTCGGCCGCGCATCCGTGGTCGGTGCCGCCGACGGAGACGACACCGCCGCTGGAGGACTGGTGACGGTCCGGACTTGTGACGGTCCGGCCGGTCGGCCTCCAGCGGCGGTGAGCGATCAGTGGTTCAGCGGGTAGCGGTTCAGCGGTCAGCGGGTGAAGGGGTTGTTCAGCCCAGGGCCTGCTGGAGATCGGCCAGCAGATCGTCGGCGGACTCGATCCCCACGGAGAGCCTGACCAGGTCGGAGGGCACCTCCAGCGCCGAACCCGCCGCCGAGGCGTGCGTCATCCGGCCGGGGTGCTCGATCAGGGACTCGACACCGCCGAGGGACTCGCCGAGCGTGAACAGCTTCGCGCGGTCGCAGACCGCGACCGCCGCCTCCTCGCCGTCCTTGACCTGGAAGGAGATCATCCCGCCGAACGCCTTCATCTGCTTGGCGGCGACCTCGTGGCCCGGGTGCTCGGGCAGCCCCGGGTAGAGGACCTTGGAGACGCGGGGGTGCGAGGTGAGCATCTCGGTGATGCGCGTGGCGTTCTCGCTGTGCCGGTCCATCCGTACGGCGAGGGTCTTGATGCCGCGCAGCACCAGCCAGGCGTCGAAGGGACCGGCGACGGCCCCCATCGCGTTCTGGTGGTAGGCCAGCTCGTCGGCCAGCTCCGCGTCGTCGACGATCAGGGCGCCGCCGACGACGTCGGAGTGCCCGCCCATGTACTTCGTCGTCGAGTGGACGACGACGTCGGCGCCGAGCGCCAGCGGCTGCTGGAGGTAGGGGCTGGCGAAGGTGTTGTCGACGACGAGCCGCACCCCGGCCGAGCGCGCGATCCCGGCGAGCTGGGCGATGTCGGTGATGTTGAGGAGCGGGTTCGAGGGGGTCTCGACCCAGATCGCCTTCGTACGCGGGGTGAGCGCGGCCTGTACGGCCGCCGGGTCCGAGGTGTCCGCGACCGAGAAGTCCACGCCCCAGCGGGAGACGACCTTGGCGAAGAGCCGGAACGTGCCGCCGTAGGCGTCGTTCGGGATCACGACATGGTCGCCGGGCGCCAGCAGCGTACGCAGCAGGCAGTCCTCGGCGGCGAGCCCGGACGCGAAGGCGAGCCCGCGCCGGCCGCCCTCCAGGGCCGCGAGGTTCTCCTCCAGCGCGGTGCGGGTGGGGTTGGCGCTGCGGCTGTACTCGTAGCCGCCGCGGAGGCCGCCGACGCCGTCCTGCTTGTAGGTGGACACCTGGTAGATCGGCGGGACGACGGCGCCGGTGAGGGGGTCCGCGGTGTTGCCCGCGTGGATGGCGCGGGTCTCGAAGTGGTGCGGGTCGCTGGTGTGCTGGTGGGTCATGGGTCCTGAGGGTAGCGCCGCGTCGCCTCCCGGCGGTGCGCCTTCCGACGGGGGGATCGGTCGCGTTGTCCGGGTTGCGGTCGCGGCGCACCCACCCCCAGCCTCAGCGAGGTCGCGGGGTTGCGGGGCCCACCGGCGGGAGGGGGTCGAGGTCGGAGGAGGTGCGTGTCCGGACGTAAAGCGTCGCAGCTCGCGCGAAGCGCGGTGACCACGCGACGGAGTCGCATATCGACCGCAGCGCAGTCCGGAGCAGGGGCGGTATCCGCCAGGTCGCCCCGGGATCGCCCGATGCCGCCGATCCGGCCGCGTACGGCTTCGTACGGCAGGAGGCGCTGGACGTCCGGCTGCCGGGGCCCGACCAGGACCTCCTCGACGTACTCGATGTCGTGCAGCGCACCCAGGACTGGCGGGCCGCCGCGCAGCTGCTCGCGGGCACCGCCAAGGAGGGCGAGGTGCGCTGGCAGCGCGTGCAGGCGTTCGCCGGGGCGGCCTCGCTGGAGCTTCAGGCGGCGGGCGGGCCCGCCAAGGACGGGCAGCGGCCGGCGGGCGGGGCATGGCTGCGGGCCTGGCGCGCGGAGTCGCCGAAGGACGCGGGCGGGGCGGCGGTGCACGCGGAGTTCCTGGTGCAGCAGGCGTGGCGGTCCTCGGCGGCCGGGACCGATGAGTTCCGGATCATCCTGGAGGAGGCCCGGACGGTGTGCGGCGAGGCGGCGCTGCTGGCGCCCGGCGACCCCGTGCCGTACATCATCGAACTGGCCGTGGCCCGTGGACTCGGGTACTCGCCCGAGCAGTTCGACCAGCTGTGGGCGAAGGTGATCGACCGCGCTCCGGCGCACATGGGGGCGCATCTGGCGGCGCTGCACTACTGGTGCGAGAAGTGGCACGGCTCCCGCGACGAGGCCGACCGGTTCGCGACCGCGGCGGCGGCGCGCGCGCCGCGGGGCTCGCTGCTGGCGGCGCTGCCGCTGTTCGCGGTGTACGAGCACCTTCCCGAGGTCAATCTGGTGCAGGGGTTCTACCAGAGCGCGGTGGTCACGAAGGCGGTGGAGGGCGCGCTCTTCGCGGTCCACGCGGCCCGGCAGGACGACCCGATGCTCCCGCACGCACGGCATCTGCTGATCCTCTTCCTCGTACGGTCCGAGCGGTGGGCGGAGGCGATGAACCAGCTGGTACAGGTCGACGGCCATGTCGGAGCGCTGCCCTGGACGCATGACGGCGACCCGGCGGCGGAGTACACGGTGTACCGGGCGCTGGCGGTGGCGGGGTACGAGGCGAACGGCGGCAGCCCGGCGACGCTGCCGCGCTGACCTCCGGGCCCTCGGAATGTCCGGGCCCTCTCATACGTTCCTCTGAGCAGGACCCCACACCTGAGGAGAGCCATGTTCCTGCGACGCACCCCCGAGCTCCCCACTCCCGAGCAGGCCCTGCGCGGCCGCCCGGAGCCGGCGTTCGCGGTCCCCTCCCGCCACACGGTCCTCGGCCACCCCCTGCTGGGCCCGTACCCGGAGGGTCTGGAGACCGCCGACTTCGGCCTGGGCTGTTTCTGGGGCGCGGAGCGTACGTTCTGGCAGAAGGAAGGCGTCTGGACCACGCTGGTCGGCTACCAGGGCGGCTCCACGCCGAACCCCACCTACGAAGAGGTCTGCTCGGGCCTGACGGGCCACACGGAGGCGGTGCGTGTCGTCTACGACCCCAAGGTCGTCTCGTACGCCGACCTGCTGAAGCTCTTCTGGGAGTCCCACAACCCGACCCAGGGCTTCCGCCAGGGCAATGACGTCGGCACGCAGTACCGCTCGGCGATCTACCCGCACACACCGGCCCAGTCCGAGGCCGCGGAATCCTCCCGCGCGGCCTACCAGAAGGTCCTGACGGGCAACGGCTACGGCGCGATCACCACGGAGATCCTCCCGGCGGAAGGCCGCACCTTCTACCCGGCGGAGGCCGACCACCAGCAGTACCTCGACAAGAACCCGGCAGGCTACTGCGGCCTCGGCGGCACGGGCGTCTCCTGCCCGATCGGCGTGGCCTCCGCCTGACCCGCCCGCCCCGTAGCCGGTGGCCCGGTCCGCCCGGTCGGGCTACCGGGCCACGAACTGGGTCAGGATGGCCTGGACCTCGTAGATGTCGACGCCCTTCGTGAACGTCTTCTGGATCGGCGCGGGGTTGCTGGAGATCCAGATCTTCAGCTCGGCGTCGAGGTCGAACGTGCCGGCCGTCTCCACCGCGAAGTGCGTGATGCTCTTGTAGGGGATGGAGTGGTACTCCACCTTCTTGCCGGTGATCCCCTGCTTGTCGACGAGGATGAGCCGGCGGTCGGTGAAGAGCATGGTGTCGCGGATCAACGTGTACGCGGCACGCACCTGTTCGCCCTGGCCCAGGAGGCGCGCGTAGTCCTGCTGGGCCGCCGTCGGGTCGACCGTGTGCGCGTTGCCGAACAGTGCCATGGCTGGCCCCCCATGTATGAAAATTGCCCGATCTTCGGACTATACCGGCTACAGACCGTTGCCCCGGCTCCGACGGACCTTCCCCGCCTTCCGTGTACCCCGCAATACAGTCTCCTGTCATGGACTGGATCGAACGGGTGGGAAACCTGCGTCAGTGGACGCAGAACGGAGAACGCGCCCCGCACAAGCCCGGAACGGCCGCCCGTGACCGGCGCGGGGGCGCGCCAACCGGCGCAGAAACAGGCCCACTTCACGCCCCCCATCCCGGCGGATAGCTTGAGCCCATGTGCGTCTCGATGGACCAGGCGGAGTTCTCAGGCACCACCCTGTACGCCGGGCGGCTGCATCACGCGGCGCACGGGCTGATCCATGTCCTCGGGTATCAGAACACCGCGGCCAATCTCGCCGTCGGGCCCAACGCCATGCTGCTGCATCTGCCCGCGCGGCAGATGTCCCGGGAGAACTTCATCTCGGCGGGGCGCGGTCCGGATGTGCTCAGCCGGATGGTCGATGCCGTACGGCCGGTTCCCGCCGCGGAGCGGGGTGGGATGGCGTGGATGGGGTGGGACTCGGGGCAGCGGGTCGAGGTGTTCGATCACGACATCTATACCGTGCTGCTCGCCACCGATCCGACGCTCCTCGAATCCGCCCTGATACAGGTGCCGTTACGCAGACGGCCGCGTCTGAACCCGCTCCTGCTGGAGTTCTACGCCGCCCACTACCCCGGCCATTCCATCGCCGTGTGCTGCTTCGACAACGCCGAGGCGGAGCGGGCGAAGCCGCTGCTGATGTGGTACCGGCCGACGGCCCCCGACCGGCTGACGCTGCCTGCGCTGGACTGTCATACCGGCGAGCCGCCCGACCTCGACGCCGATGTGCCCGTGGACCATTGGGTGCTGCTCGGCACCGACGAGGCGCCGGAGGACTGGGGGGAGACCGTGGACTATCCGCCCGGGTTGCGCCACCAGCTGCGGCAGTATCTGCCGGACACCGTCATGGGGTCCTATTTCGGCGGCTGTTCCCTCCCCAACGGCGACTTCGCCATCACCCACGACGATCTGCTCGCCGGGGACCTGGACCGCATACACCGGCTCCGGCCCCGTTCCTGAGCCCCCGGGGGATATCGCTCGCAGCGCCCCGAGGTGATGCTGCCGACGGCCGTACGGCACCCTCCCCAGGGATGTGACACAGGGCACACCGGATGGAAAACCTGACGGTGACCCCGTACGTCTAGCCGGTGTGAGATCCAGCGGGAAGACACCAGCGGAGCTTGACGAGGAGGGACTCGTCAAGCTCGTCGCCAAGGGCGACCGCGCCGCGTTCGAGGAGCTCTACCGGCGTACGGCGCCGTGGCTGGCGGTGCGGTTGCGCCGGCGGTGCGCCGATGAGCAGATCGTCGCCGAGGTCATGCAGGAGACGTATCTGGCTGTTTGGCGCGCCGCGAGCGCGTTCGCGGGGGCCGCGGTCGGCGGAACCGCCGTCGGGTGGCTGTGGACGATCGCGGCGCGCCGGCTCGTCGACGCCTTCCGCCGGCGCGCGCACCAGGCCCGGCTGCCCGCCGCCGTGAGCGCCGACGCCACCACGCCGGCCGTCGCGCCCGCCGCCGAGGACGAGGCGCTGGCGGCGGCGGTCGGCGGGGAGGTCGGCGACGCGCTGCGGCGGCTCGCGCCCGAACTGCGCGACGTACTGCGGGCCATGGTGCTCGACGGGATGTCCGTACGGGAGACCTCCGTACTGCTCGGGGTGCCGGAAGGAACCGTCAAGACCCGCGCCCGGCGGGCACGGAGAGCGATGCGGGAGGCACTGTCATGAGCACGGAGGACCACGTGGAACACCCGTCGGAGCGGCTCATCGGCCGGTACGCGCGAGGTGATACGGAAGATACGGAAGCCGCACTCGAAGGCGGCGTAAACGGCACCGGCATCGCGCACGACGAAGTGTGGGCGCTCGAAGCCCATCTGGAGTCCTGCGCGCGATGCCGCGCACGCCTCGCCGTGGCCACCCGCCACACCACCCCGGCCGTGACCGCGCTCGTCGACGGCGTCTGGGACGGGCTGGCACCACAGCTCCCGGCGATCGCGCCGATGCCACGGCGCCACCGATGGGCGCTGCCGCTCTCGGCCTGGGCCTCACCGGTGATGGTGCCGTGGCTGTGCATGACCGTCCTCGTCACCCTGATCGCCGTGATCCTCGACAGCCTGAGCGGCCAGGGCATCTCCTTCGTGCTGCTGCTGGCCCCCGTACTGCCCGTGTTCGGCGTCGCCGCCTCCTGGGCGCGCGGCTTCGATCCGGCGTACGAACTCGTCGCGGGCACCCCGCGCGCCGGGCTCCAACTGGTGCTCCGGCGCACGACATCCGTACTCGTCGTGGTGATCTCCGCGCTGCTGGTGGCCGGTTGGGTGACCGGCGCCGCCGTCGCGCAGTGGCTGCTGCCCTGTCTGGCGTTCACCACCGGCGCGCTCGCGCTCGGCGGGCTGATCGGGGTGACAAGGGCCGCGATCGGGCTGGTGGCGGCCTGGGCCGCGGTGATCGTGGCGCCGACGGTGGCCGTGAGCCGTACGCCCGTCGCCCTCCAGGCGGAAGCCCTGCCCGTGTGGGGCGCCGTCTTCGCGCTCGGGGTGATGGTCGTGATCGCCCGCAGGGGCGCGTACACCCTCCTCGGCATCCACCGCTGAAACGGCTGAAACGGCTGAGACAGCTGTGACCGCTGAGACCGTCGCACATACACGCACACCCACACACACCCGAAAGGGCCTTTCCATGACCGACGTGGTGACGACATGACGCGCGGTGTGACCGCCGCCGAAGTGGCGCCGAAGACCTACGCCTGGGAGATCCGGGCCGAAGGGCTGCGGGTAAGGGCCGGCGGCCGCAAGCTGGCCGTCAACGGCCTCGATCTGAACCTCGGTACCGGAGTCCACGGTCTGCTCGGGCCCAACGGCGCCGGCAAGACCACCCTCATCCGCGCGCTCGCCACCGTCCTCCGGCCCGCCGGGGGCACCCTCGAACTGCTGGGCACCCCCGCCGACGCGCAGACCGGCGGCCGGCGCGAGCTGCGCCGCCGAATCGGTTATCTGCCGCAGGAGTTCGGGTACTACCGGCGCTTCACCGTCCGCGAGTTCGTCGAGTACATGGCGTGGCTGAAGGAGATGCCCCGCGAGGAGATCCCCGGAGCCGTCCAGCGCGCCGTCGAGCGCGTGGGCCTCGCGGACCGCGCCGACGACCGGATGAAGACCCTCTCCGGCGGCATGGTGCGGCGCGCGGGGATCGCGCAGGCGATCGTCAACGATCCGCGCATCCTGCTGCTCGACGAGCCGACGGCCGGGCTCGACCCGGCGCAGCGGCTGCGCTTCCGCGAGCTGCTGCACCAACTCGGCACGGACAGCTGTGTGGTCGTCTCCACGCATCTGGTCGAGGACGTCGCGGCGGCCTGTACGGACGTGGTGCTCATCGCGGACGGCGCGCTGGTGTTCCGGGGCACCCCGGACCAGCTCGCCGCCGCGGGCGGCGCCGCGCACCCGGGCGACAGCCCCATCGAGCGTGGTTACGCGGCGCTGCTCATGCGCTCCGAGCCGGGAAGGGGTACGTGGTGAGCCCGGAAGCCCCCGTACAACAGGTACGCGCACCTCGCAGAGGCCGGATCCTGCGGATCGAACTCCGGCGCTCGGCCGCCCCGTTGGCGGGCGTCCTGCTCCTGATCGTCGCGCTCGGCTTCCTCCAGCTGGTCGGCGGACCGTGGTGGCAGGGCGCCGAGAGCTGGACGCGGCAGTGGACCTCCACCGCCTGGTGGGAACGGTTCGCGATGGTGTTCATGTGGCCCCTGGCGGTGACCGCCGGGGCCGTGAACGGGATACGCGACCGGCGCTCCGGTACGTCCGAACTCCTCGCGACGACACCGCGCCCCGGATGGCACCGCGCCGTCACGGCCGCCGGCGCGTTCGCGCTCACGCTGACCGCCGCCTACGCGCTGGTGTTCCTCTACGGCGGGGTACGGGTGCTCGCCAACGACGGTTACGCCGATCTCGGCTGGCTGCCGATCCTGGCGGTCGGGGCGCTGGCGCTGGTCGCGGGCGCGCTGCTGGGCATGGGGGTCGGCAGGACCGTACCGTCCGCGCTGACTCCGCCGGTGCTCGCGATGGTGTCCCTGACGGCGGTGACGGCCGTGCATGTGACGGTCACCCCCGACATGGTGCCGAACCGGATCGTGCTGCTCTCTCCCGCGCTCTCCCAGGTGTACAGCGCGTTCCTGACCGTCACGTGGCGCGTCCACGCCGGACAGACCGTCTGGCTGCTCGGGCTGGCGGCCACCGGGTTCCTCCTGCTCGTGGCCCGGAGGCCGCGCGCCCGGCTGCTCGCGCTGCTGCCCGTGGCGCTGGGCGCGGCCGTCGCGGTGCCGCTCCTGCCGACCGATTCCGCGCGTAACTACGCGCTCGACAAGGCGGCGACGGCGCTGGTGTGCGACGGCCGCGTCTGCGTGACGAAGCTGCACGAACCCCGGCTGGCCGCGCTCAAAGGACCCGGCGAGGAGGCCCTGCGGCTGCTGGGACGGCTGCCCGACCCGCCGTCGGCGGTACGCGAGAGTGTCGATCCGTGGCCCAGGGACACGGAGGTGTCCCGGCCCTCCGGAGTCGTACCCGTCGACTTCGAGGCCCAGGCTCTCGACGGCGCGACGAAGGACGAGTACACCCGCGCCCTGCTGGCGGGCGCCGGGACGGCGCCGTGTCTCGTCGCGGACATGAGCGACCCGACCGAGGAGCAACGGCGGGCGTACGACGAGACCAAGGTCGTACGCGAACTGGCCGCGCGGACGGTGGCCGCCGCCTGGTTCACCGGTGAACTGGAACCCCTGCGCGGCACCGCCTGGCTGCGCGCCGACGCCGACAAACTGGCCGGGCCTGCCTGGAACGCGCTGCGCGCCCTGCCGCCGGACGTACAGCGCGAGCGGATCACAGCCCTGCGGACGGCCGCGCTCTCCTGCGACGGAGACCTGCTGAACGTACTGAAGGACGGCCCTCGGTGAGACGACGGCAGCCGGAACGACGGGCGGCGGCCCCCACCCGCCGGCCGTCCACCCGCTGGCTCACGCTGTACGCGCGCTCCCGCCAGGTCCCCGCGTCGCTCGCCGCCGCGCTGATCGCCACCGTCGCCGCCTGGTCGCTCACCCGGGGCACCGAGTCCGGTGATCCGAGGACCCAGGTCCTGCTGCTGACCTCCGTCGTGGCGGCGGCCGCGGTCGGCCTGAGCGGGCAGGACCGCGCGCTCGACCGTACGGCGGCGATCCGCTGGGCACCCCGGCGCGCGGCACATGTGCTGTTCATCGGGGTGCTCGCCGGGGCGGTGCTGCTCGCCCTTCCGGCCGCTGGTGACGAGCCGTTGGCGGCCGGGACGCTCGTACGGAACAGCGCCGGGGCGGCGGGGCTCGCCGCGATCGGGGCGGCGCTGTGGGGCGGGCAGTACGCCTGGACGCTGCCCTTCGGCTGGTGCGCGGTGGCGCTGTTCGTACCGCCCACGGACGGGGTGACGGCCCAGGTCGCGACATGGCTGCTCCAGCCGTCCGGTACGACCGTCGCCGGCTGGACGGCGGTCGCTCTCGCGTCGGGCGGCGGGCTGCTCTACGCGCTGGCCGGCCCACGGCGCTGAACCGGCCCCGTACCGACAGCGGCGCCGCACCGACCGGACAACTCCCCACCTTGAAGGCACCGTTCACCCGGCCGCCACCCTCCAGATGACCGAAAGCCACCGGCCGGTGCCCGCAGAGGTGAATGGATATGCGCGACCCACCACGCCTCCCGTTGGGGGCGCGGTCCCGCGACCACACCAACTGGAGACCGTATGACCGGCTCAGCCCGTACGCAGCACCGGCCTGACAGCCATCGCCCCGCACGGGCCGCCAGGCGCCCCGGCGGCGCGGCGCGCGGTCTGGCCGCCGGACTGGCCGCGGGCGCGCTCGCGTTGGGCGGTGTCGTCGCGAGCGGCTCCCCCGCCGGCGCGGCCCCGACGGGTACGACCGGCACAGCCGGAGCCAAGGGCGCCGCGCTCCAGGCCGAGGCCGGTGACCTCCTCGATGTCACGCTGGATCAACTGCGCCCCACCCAGCCCTCCGTGGGCTTCGACCAGATCTACTACAAGCTCGGCCGCTACAGCAGCCCCAAGGACGAGCAGAACGGCGACTTCAACAAGCGGTTCGACGACTGGTGCGAGACCAACGGCCAGGAGGAAGCCGCCACGGTGTCGCCGGGCGCCAAGCTCACCGACCCCTCCAGCTTCACCTGCACCGTCCCGGTCGGCCAGGAGACGGACGAGACGCGCGCCGCGATGAAGACGGTCGTCATCGGCCCCGGCGGCGAGCTGTATCTCACCGACGGACACCACACCCTGACGTCCTTCCTGGAGACGCCCGACGGCGGCCCCACGACGCATATCCGGCTGCGCGTCACCGGCAATCTGAGCGGTCTGTCGCCCGCCGCCTTCTGGCAGGCCATGCAGGAGAAGAAGTGGGTCTGGCTGCGCGACGAGAACAACAACCCCATCACCACGGACCAGCTTCCCCAGCGCCTCGGCCTGGCCCGCTTCCATGACGACCGCTACCGCAGCCTCGTCTACTTCACGCGCGACATCGGCTACCAGGCTCCCGCGGACGCGGCGGAGTACCTGGAGTTCCTGTGGGGCACCTGGCTGCGCGAGCGCGTGAACCTCGACGCGTACGACCTCGACTCCCCCGCCTCCTACCTGACCGCGATCCGCGCCGCCTCCGAGGCCATGTCGGGCACGGCAGGTGACACCGTCATCGCCGACGGCCGCACCGCCGACGAGCTGGGCCGGATGCCGGAGTGGAACGCCGGGAAGAAGCCGACCGGCGGTGAGTTCGGCAAGCTGAGCGCCCCGATCTCCGACCAGAAGCCCGGCAAGCTCGCGTACGCCCTGGACTTCCGCAGCCGGATCCTGGCCGCGCCCGCCTGCACGAAGACGCTGACCGGCAAGCACACCGGCCCGCTGGTCGTCTCCTCGGGCGTCCTCTGCCTGAACGGCACGCGGCAGACCGGCCCCGTCGTGGTCGCCGCGGGCGCGAGCCTGGTGGCGAAGGGCGCGGACATCACCGGGCCCGTCCAGGCGGTCGGCGCCCACACGGTGCAGCTCTGCGGCACCTCGCTGACCGGTCCCCTCTCCGTGGTCAACACCAAGCAGCGGCTGACCCTGTCGGGCGCCGGCTGCACCCCGAACACCCTCAACGGACCGGTCCATCTGGTCGGCAATCCATAGGTTCCTGGGGCCTCCGCCCCTGGGCGCGACTACGCTCGATGCCATGTCCGCGCACTACTTCTTCCTGTCACACGCTCCCTGGCCCTGAACGCTGGGGCCTACCAGCCGTTGGCGTGTAGGCCCGTGTGTGACCAGCCCAAGTCATCACGATCCGCAGATCGGAAGGAGGTGCATTCGATGACTACGTTCGATGCAGGACAGAAGACCCACTCCGGGGTGCTTCCTCAGCCCCGGACCCTGGAACCGGCGTCAGCAGACACTCCTGGGAGCAGGAACGAAACGGGGCGCCGGGGTACGGGCGACCGCACACCCGGTATCGGACATGGGCGAGGGGAGATTCCGCGGACCGGCACCCGGTCCGCGGGGCGTCACCCCGGCACTGATGTGCCGGGCGAGGGCCGTGAGGCCCATTCCGTCGTGTTCGTCCTCGACAAGCACGGCACACCCTTGCAGCCCACGTCTCCGGCGCGGGCTCGCAAGCTCCTCAAGCGAGGCCGGGCAGTGGTTGCCCGGCACACCCCGTTCGTCATCCGCCTCAAAGACCGCACGGCTACCGGATCATCGGTGGACGGTGTGGAGTTGGGGATCGACCCCGGCAGCAAGCGCACAGGCATCGCCGTCTTCACCACGAACGGGGGCGGGGAACGTCGCGGCCTGTTCGCGGTCGAACTCGCCCACCGGGGAGGGCAGATCCGCGACAGGCTCACCGTCCGTGCCGCTTACCGCCGAGGCCGTCGCTCGCGGAACCTGCGCTACCGCGCGCCCCGCTTCAACAACCGCTCCAGACTGCGGGGCTGGCTCGCCCCGTCGCTTCGCCACCGCGTAGAGACCACCATGTCGTGGACGAACCGGCTGGCCCGTTGGGCGCCTGTCACTGCCGTACATGTGGAGCGGGTCGCCTTCGACACCCATCTCATGACAGCCGGTAAACCGCTGGAGGGGGTCGAGTACCAGCACGGCACCCTGCACGGAACGGAGGTCCGCGAATACCTCCTGGCCAAGTGGGGCCGTGTCTGTGCCTACTGCGGGGCGTCGGGCGTGCCGCTGAACATCGACCACATCCACCCCAGCTCACGCGGCGGCTCCGACCGCATCAGCAACCTCACCATCGCCTGCGCCCGCTGCAACCAGACCAAGAACAACAGCCCCGTCGAAGACTTCCTCATAAACAAGCCGAAGCTGCTCGCGAAGATCCTCACGCAGGCCAAGGCCCCGCTGCGGGACGCAGCCGCCGTCAACGCCACCCGATGGGCCCTGTGGCGCGCGCTGGACGCCGCCTTCCCCCACGCCGTGCGTACCGCGTCGGGCGGACGCACCAAGTGGAACCGGCAACGCACAGGGCTCCCTAAAACCCACACCCTCGACGCCCTGTGCGTCGGCGCCTTGAACACCGTCACCCAGCACCCGCACACCGTGCTGACGGCCCTGGCCGGTGGACGTGGCCGCTACCGGCGCACGGACCCCGACCGGTACGGCTTCCCCCGCAAAACCAATCCCCGCACCAAAACCGTTCACGGCTTCCAGACCGGCGACTACGCCCGCGCCATCGTCCTCGCCGGCAAACACGCGGGCACCCACACGGGCCGCATCGCGGTGCGCTCCACCGGCCGATTCAATATCCGCACAGCTCACGGACTTGTTCAAGGCATCCACTACCGGCACATTCGCCTTCTCCAGCGAGCCGACGGCTACGCCTACACCATCCAGGATGAAGGCCCGCCTTCGCCTTCTCACCCAGCCGCGAACCCGTCTCTGCTGCGGCAGGAACTACGGGCGGGGCGCGTGGTTCCGGAGGGGTAACGTCCCGGGCGACGTGGCTACCGTCGGCCTCGCCGTGCCATCGGTTACGCTGAGCGACATATGGATCGGCTCTGCTGGACCTGGCACGGCGACGTTCACTCTCCCACCTCGTACTCGTCGCGGCCGTAATCCTGAACACCGGCTGGATGATCAACAAGACTGATGACGATCCGGTGGTCTCCGCCACCGTGCCGTCGTGGGCGCACACCGACGGTGTCGTCTCGGCCTTGGACCGGCTCGGCGCCGCCCGTACCTCGTGGAGGCCGTCCCCGGCCGCAATCACCGCGAGACCGCTGTCCTCGCCCCGCGCATCACCATGGCGCGCCGCTGGAAACGGCAGCTCGACGTCGCGCGCGGACGGCTCTTCTACTTCCGGTTGGCCAGGCCCAGGCGCACGGTCTGCTCGTGGAGGACCGGCGAGCGGCGGCACATGCGGGCGGCCAGCCCCGCGGGAACAGCGACGTATCCGCCGGTGGCGAGAACGACGTCCGGCCGGAATTCGGCAACGATCTTCCGAGCCTGCGCCACACCGAGCGGCACCCGGGCCATGTCCCGCACATTGGCCGGACTTACCATTTTGAGGGGGTTGCTGGACCGGCGGATCTTGCCCGTGCTGACCGTGGTGAACGGAATGCCCTCGGCCGGGGCGACGCGGGCCTCCAAGCCGTCCGCCGTGCCGATCCAAAGCACATCGAGCGTTCCGCCCTCGGCCGCCAACCTGCCCCGCAACGTTCGGATCGCGGTCAGGGCAGGGTACGTGTGACCGCCGGTTCCTCCACCCGTGACGATCAAGCGGAAGACGCGCGAGGGAAGGGAAGCACCGTTCATCCGGCGCACCCTACTGGCTGTTACAAGCCCAGGCGCACACGTCCGGTGCGTTATCGCCATGCCCTGAGCCTAGGGCCCGGCCGCCTGGTCGGTGGCGGGAGGGGGTCGGGGTCGGAGGAGGTGCGTGTCCGGACGTAAAGCGTCGCAGCTCGCGCGAAGCGCGGTGACCACGCGACGGAGTCGCATATCGACCGCAGCGCAGTCCGGAGCCACCCGCACCCGTCAGAGCTTCGCCTGGAAAATCCCCGCCGGCCGCTCCCGCCGATACCCCAGCGACTCGTTCATCGCCAGCGTCGACTCGTTGTCGTCGGAGACGGTGGTACGGATCTCCCGCACGCCCGGATGCAGTTCACGCAGCCGCCCCAGCAAATGCCGTTTGACGGCGCGGCCCAGGCCCCGGCCCCGGTGCGTGGGGACGACCACCGTGTCGTACTGGAGCGCGCGGGTGTCCGACGGGGCGGTCAGGACGAGTTCGGTGTAGGCGACGACGGCGTCGTCCCGCTCGGTGTCCAGGACGGCCGAGGTGAGGACGACCCCGCCGCGCTGCTCGATCAGCCGGGCCGCGGTCCGTACCCGCTCCACGTCCCAGCTCGGGGTGCGTTCGTCCAGTTGTCTGCTCGGGCCCGACACGTCGCGTCTCGCGTCGTGGGCGCGGGCGAACGCCTCGGCCGTGCCGTCGGGCACGACGCCCGACCAGCCCGCGAAGCGCAGCCCCTCGGGCAGGGCGGGCTGCGGTATTTCCTCCAGCGCCTGGGCGACGCGCTGCACGTACCAGCCGAGCCGCAGCACGTTCGTGAAGCCGAGGCTGTCGACGAACGCCTCGCCCGCGCCGCCGAGTTCGAGGACGGTCGAGACCGAGGAGCGTCCCTGGGCGGCGAGTTCGGCGCGGATCGCCGTCCAGAGCGTCGCGCCGATGCCGCGCCGGCGGGCGTCGGGCCGTACCACCAGGGCGTCCAGGAAGGCCGTGTGCCGGTTGGTCTCGTCGGTGAACAGGAGCAGCGAGGCGACGCCCTCGTACGTGCCGTCCCGCCCCACCACCGCGAGATGAACGTTTCGCCCGCTCACCGGCGGGACCCGCAGCTTTCCCGCCGTCTCCGTCCGGCTCGGCTCCGGCGCGGAGGCCGGGAGATCGCGGACATGGGCCGCGCTGATCACCGCGTGCCAGGCGGCTGTCTCGGCGTCCGAGGGCGGGCTTCCCAGAGTGATCAGCATGGGTCGAACCTACGCGTACGAGGATGGTGACGCCCCCGGGTTACCGGAGACATCCGGGCGGAACCGGGCCGTACGTGGACGCCCGTACGGCCCGGCGAACGCCACTCGCGGACTCAGGCCGCGGCGTTCTCGGTGATCGTGACCCGTCCCTTGCGGATCGTGGCGAGCCGTGGAGCGCGGCGGGCGATCGAGCTGTCGTGAGTGACCATGATGAAGGTCAGGCCGTGCTCTTTCCAGAGGCCCTCCAGCAGTTCCATGATCTCGTCACGCATCGACTCGTCGAGATTTCCCGTGGGTTCATCGGCGAGCAGCACCTTCGGCCGCTTGACAAGGGCGCGGGCGATCGCGACGCGCTGCTGCTGGCCGCCGGAGAGTTCGCCGGGCACATGGCCGAGCCGTTCGCCGAGGCCGACGGAGCCGAGCGCCTCCGCCGCGCGTTCGCGCCGGGCCGCGCCCTTGAGGCCGAGCGGCACGAGCGCCGTCTCGACGTTCTCCTGCGCGGTCAGCGTGGGGATGAGGTTGAAGCTCTGGAAGACGAAGCCGATGCTCTCCGCCCGTACCTTGGTGAGCCTGGCCTCGGGGAGCTGGGCCAGGTCCACCCCGTCGAACTCGACGCTGCCCCGCGTCGGCCGGTCGAGGCCGCCGAGCATCTGGAGGAGCGTGGACTTTCCCCCGCCGGTCGGGCCCTGGATGACGAGCCGGCCGCCGTCCTCGATGGTCAGATCGACGCCGGCGAGCGCGTCGACGGTCTTCTTGCCGCGCGAGTAGCGCTTGGTGACGCCTCTGAGCTGGTACACGGTTCAACTCCTGCTGTGCGAAATCCTGTTGAAAGGGGGGACGGGACTACTCGACGCGGCGCAGGGCGTCCGCGGGCCGCAGCCGGGAGGCCCGCCAGCCGCCGAAGCCGCCGGCGATCAGACCGCCCGCGACGGCCAGCCCCACGGCGATGCCGATGGTGGAGACGGAGACGGGCGCGGTCAGGGCGATGTCGAGGGCCTTGGACGCGGTCTGCCGCGCGGGGCCGCCGCCCATGGGACCGCCGCCGGCGAGGCCGCCGCCCCCACCCGTGGAGCCGAGCTGCGCCGTGAGGGTCGGGCTGATGGCGGTGACGAGGTAGGCGCCGCCGAGACCGAGGGCGATGCCGAGCACCCCGCCGAGCAGTCCGTTGACGAGCGCCTCGCCGACCACCTGGCGGGTGACCCGGCCGCTCTTCCAGCCGAGCGCCTTGAGCGTGCCGAACTCCCGTACCCGGCGGCTGACGGCCGAGGAGGTGAGCAGCCCCGCCACCAGGAAGGCAGCGATCAGCACGGCGATGGAGAGCCACTTGCCGACCGTCGTGGCGAGGTCGGAGGCGGTGGAGAGGGAGCCGGACACGGTGCCGGCGAGATCGGCGGAGGTGGTGACCGTCGTGTCCGGGATGTTCTTCTGGATGGCGGACTTGACGCTGTCGATCTGCTGCGAGTCGGCGGCCTTGACGTAGACCGTGGTGACCTTGTCCTTGGAGTCGGCCAGGGTCTGGGCCTTCTTCAGCGGGATGTAGAGGTTGGCGGCGGAGTCCCCGCTGTCGGCGGTCGCGACGCCGACGATGGAGAACTTCGTACCGGAGATGGTGACGGTCTTGCCGACCGCGAGGCTCTTCTCCTTGGCGTACGCGCTGTCGACGACCGCGACCGCCGCGTCCGTCTCGGTGCTCTTGAACGTACGGCCCGTGGTGATCTTGGACGAGGTCAGCGGGCCCAGCGCGGGCGCGGCGACATCGGTGCCGAACACGGTGTAGGAGTTGACGTCGAACGCGGCGCCGCCGCCCCGGACTTCGCCGCCGCCGGCGCCGCCCGTACCGCCCTGGCCGGTCCTGCCACCGCCTTGCGGCGGGGTGATCTCGCCGGGCTTGAACTCCCCGTTGACCTTGAGCACGGTCAGGCTGAGCCCGCCGACGGCCTGCGCGACCCCGTCCTGGCCGCCGACTTGGGTGACGGTCGAGGAGGCCAGGGTCTGGAAGCCCTGCACCATCACGCGGTCGCTGCTCTGTTCGGCGCCGGTGTCGCCCTTGGCGTCGAACTCGAAGCGCCGGCGGTTGTCGCCCTCGCCGGGCGGGGCCGCGGCCTTGGTGACGGTCATGTCGGTGCCGAGGCCGTACAGCGACTGCAGGACCTTGTCCTGGGCCTGGCTCATGCCCGAGGAGACGGAGCTGACGACGATCACCAGCGCGATGCCCAGGGCGAGCCCCGAGGCGACGACGAGCGCCGCCTTTCTGCGACGGCGCAGCTCGCGCCTGAGGTAGGTGAAGAACATGGGCGTGAAGCTAGGTGCCCGGTGTGATGAGGAGTTAAGGGCCGGGTGAGAGCGGGATGAGAACGCGGACGGCGGCGGCACCTGGAGAAGGTGCCGCCGCCGTCCGCGTACGGACTCGGACCGGCCGGGCGAGTCGGTTCAGGGCCTGACGACCCGTCCGGATCAGGCGGCCGAACCGGCCTGCCAGTCGGACCAGTTCATGTTCCAGCCGTTGAGGCCGTTGTCCGGGGCGATGGTCTTGTCTGCGGAGTTCTTGACGACGACCACGTCACCGATGAGCGAGTTGTTGTAGAACCAGGCGGCCGGCTGGTTGGGGTCACCGGCGCCCTTCACGTCCTTCAGGCCCACACAGCCGTGGCTCGTGTTGACGTTGCCGAACGCGTTGCCGCCCCAGTAGCTGCCGTGGATGAAGGTCCCGGACGTGGACAGCCGCATGGCGTGCGGGACGTCCTTGATGTCGTACTCGCCCTTGCCGTCGTCGTCCGTGAAGCCGACCGTGGCGCCGTTCATCCGGGTCTCCTTGAACTTCTCGGAGATCACCATCTGGCCGTTGTAGGTCGTGTTCTCGGGCGAGCCGGCCGAGATCGGGATGGTCTTGAGCGTCTGGCCGTCCCGTACGACGGTCATCGTCTTGCTTTTGACGTCGACGGTGCTGACCTGGCTGCGGCCGATCTGGAAGGTGACCGTCTTCTGCTGGACGCCGAAGACGCCGTTGGCACCCTCGATCCCGTCCAGGTTCAGCTTGAGGGTGACCGTGGAGCCGCCCGTCCAGTACTGCTCGGGGCGGAAGTCGAGGCGCTGCTGGTTGAACCAGTGGCCGACGACCTGCTGGCCGCTGCTCGACGTGACGGTGATGCCGTCCTGGACGGCCTTCTTGTCGGTGATCGCCTTGTCGAAGTTGATCGAGACCGGCATACCGACGCCGACGGTGGAGCCGTCCTCGGGGGTGAAGTTCCCGATGAAGCTGTTGCTGGGCGAGACAGTGGTGAAGGAGGAGTTCTCATGGGCCTCGCGGCCCTTGGCGTCCTTCGCCGTCGCGGTGATCTTGTACGAGGTGGAGCGCTCCAGCTGGGCGTCCGGCTTCCAGCTCTTGGCATCGGCGGCCAGGGTGCCCTTGACGGCGGTGCCGTCCGCGGTGGTCATCGTCACGCTGGTGAGGGTGCCCTTGGTGACGGTGACCTTGGCGTCGTTGTTGATGCCCACATTCGTCGCGCCGTTCTTGGGCGCGATGGTTATCTGGGCCTGCGAGGTCTCCTTGGCGGCCACCTCGTCCGCCTTGGCCTGTGCCGACGCCGAGCTCTCCGAAGGGGCCTTGTCCGCCCCCTGGCTGCACGCCGCGAGCACCAGTACGCCGCCGAGCACCGCGGACGCGGCCACGAGGCCCTTGCGCCGCTTGCTGTCCCTCATCACACGCTTCTCCATCATCGCCGCTAACCCTGCCGATAACACTTAAGAACACCTGTACCGGTTCGTCCGGTTCCACATCCGCCGGAGATGTGGTGAACACCACTCGCCCCGGGGAAATGCGTGAGCCCCGGCCCGTCGCTGCGGCGGACCGGGGCTTACCAGAGTGACACGCCCGCGCGTTACACCCGACCAGCTCCGACCTCGCCCTCGACCCCCACCTCGCTGTCGTCCTCGTCGTCCTCGTCGTCCTCGTCGTCCTCGTCGAGGCCCCACTCCACCGCGTCGGGGTCGTAGTCGATCACTTCACTGGTCCAGGATGCCTGGGCCAGCTCGATCCCCGGGACCTCCTTGACGAGGTCGAAGGGTTCCACCAGATACGCGAGGGCCTCCGCCTCGTCTTCCCGGACCGCGGACCGGGCATGCGCCCGTTCATCGTCCGGCATGGACTCGTCCGCGCCGATGCGGTCGAGGGCGGCGGCGCTCAGTCGCTGGGGGTCATCGACCTCCAGCACCAATTCCACCTGTACCCGAACATACCGTGATGTCTCAGAATCGCTCATACGACGGAGGGTAAGCTCCCGGCCCCACGACTTTCCCGCGACCCGCTGCGGTCATTACCATCACCGCACCCAGCCAATTCGGCGTTGTCACAAGGGGGATCGATCACGTGTCCATCGCGCGCCGACCGCTCCTGACAGCTACCGCCGCCGGCACCCTGCTCTGCGCTCTGTGGTTCGTGCCCTCAGCGAAGGCCACCGAGGAGCAGGGCGGCCCGCGGGAGCAGTCAGCGGTATCCGCTCAGAGCCTCACCGCCGGGGACTCCGGGCAGCTGACCCTCGCCGACACGGGCGGCGTGGACACCACGCCGTACCTGGTCGGCGGGAGCCTCTGTCTCGGGATCGGCGCGGGGTTCGTCGCGTACTCCGTACGCAGAGGTGCCCGCGCGTCGTTCTGAGACGCGTACATACGGAGGGGCCGCCCGGACGCCGGGCGGCCCCTCCGTATCTCAGGCCAACGGCCCGGTCACCGGCTCCACCGAGGCGACCAGCCCGCCCCCGCGCACGAACGCGTCGGCCCCGGCGAGATCGGGCGCCAGGAAGCGGTCGGGGCCGGGCCCCTGGACACCCGCGGCGCGCAGCCCGTCGATGGCCGCCTGCGAGGCGGGCGCGGGCGTGAGGCCCGTACGCAGCTCGATCGCGCGCGTCGCGGCGTACAGCTCGACGGCGATCACCCGGGTCAGGTTGTCGACGGCGGTACGGAGCTTGCGCGCGGCCGACCAGCCCATGGAGACATGGTCCTCCTGCATCGCGGAAGAGGGGATCGAGTCGACCGACGCCGGCACCGCGAGCCGCTTCATCTCGCTGACCAGCGCGGCCTGGGTGTACTGGGCGATCATCAGTCCCGAGTCGACGCCCGCGTCGTCGGCGAGGAAGGGCGGCAGACCGTGCGAGCGGTTCTTGTCCAGCAGCCGGTCCGTACGGCGCTCCGCGATGGAACCGAGGTCGGCGGCGGCGATCGCCAGGAAGTCCAGCACGTACGCCACCGGGGCGCCGTGGAAGTTGCCGTTGGACTCCACCCGGCCGTCCGGCAGCACCACGGGGTTGTCCACCGCCGACGCCAGCTCCCGGTCGGCCACGACGCTCGCGTACGCCAGCGTGTCCCGGCCCGCGCCCGCGACCTGCGGGGCGCAGCGCACGGAGTAGGCGTCCTGGACCCGCGGGGCCTCGTCCTGCTGGAAGTGCCCGGTCAGCCCGGACCCGGCGAGCACTCGCAGCATATTGGCGGCGCTGGCGCCCTGGCCCGGATGCGGGCGGATGGCGTGCAGCTCGGGGGCGAGGACCTTGGCGGTACCGAGCAGAGCCTCCAGGCTCAGCGCGGCGGTGATGTCGGCGGAGGTGTAGAGCCGCCGCAGATCGGCGATGGCCATGACCAGCATGCCGAGCATGCCGTCGGTCCCGTTGAGCAGGGCGAGCCCTTCCTTCTCCCGCAGCTCCACGGGCTCGATCCCATGCGCGGCGAGCAGCTCCCCCGCGGGCTGCACGACGCCGTCGGGACCCTCCGCGTCGCCCTCGCCCATCAGGGTCAGCGCGCAGTGGGAGAGCGGCGCGAGATCCCCGGAGCAGCCGAGCGAGCCGAACTCGTGCACCAGGGGCGTGATCCCCGCGTTCAGCACGTCGGCCATGGTCCGCGCCACGAGCGGGCGCACGCCGGTGCGCCCGGAGGCCACGGTCTTGAGCCGCAGGAACATCAGCGCGCGTACGACCTCCCGCTCGACGCGGGGGCCCATCCCGGCGGCGTGCGACCGCACGATATTGCGCTGGAGCTGGGCCCGGAGATCCTGGCCGATCCACCGGGTGGCCAGCGCCCCGAACCCGGTGGAGACCCCGTACACGGGCTCGGGCTTGGCGGCCAGCGCGTCCACGACTTCCCGAGCGGCGGCCAGCGCGTCGAGGGCCTCGGCGGAGAGCTCGACCCGAGCGTGGCCCCGGGCCACGGCGACCACGTCCTCGGCGGTCGTCCCGGACGTCCCCACCACGACTGTGTGCATATCCATATTCAGGAGCGTACGGACTGAATCGCAGGGTGTCACTACACGAAGCGCCTCCCGGCGGGGGGGTCGTGGTGCGGGGGTGCGTTGTACCTCCGGGGGCCGGGGCCTCCGGAGGTACATGTCCGGACGGCATGATTTACGGCGCGCAGCTGCCCACAGTCAGAAGACGGGCGTCCACGCGCCACAAATCACGCTTTAGTGTCCGGACACGCACCTCCTACGACCCCGACCCCCTCCCCCGGTCGGCCCGCGCGCCCTCGCGGTGTCAGGCGGTCCGGTCCTGGATCACCACGGGTCGCTTACCGCGGAAGAGCTCACGCAACGTCGGGCCCCCTCGCAGGCACCAGAGCGCGATGACCGGGTCACAGATGGCACAGCCCAGCGACGAGTCGTGGGCGAAAGGGATCAAGGGGCTGCCCTTGATGTGGTGAACGATGTCCCACGCGGTGTGCAGCAGCCAGCCGATGCCGATGAAGGTCCACGAGTCCAGGCCGCGGTAGGCGACATAGGTGACGAGTGCGGCGAATGCGAACTCCCAGCCTTGCAGGCCGCCGCCGCTGAGGTACGCGGCGCCCGCCCCGGCGAGCATGACGGCGTTGAAGCGCCGCCGGTGCGGTTCGCGGATGAGGGACATCAGCAGCGCGTAGAGAACGCCGATCCCGACCGGTATGACGTATTGCATGCGTGCCTCTTCTTGAGGTGTGACGGTACGTCGGCCCGCCATGTGGGGGCCGGCGCGGCGGCTCACCACGCTAGGCCCGCGTCCGGTCGCCCCCCAGAGGCATTACTGACAGGTTCCAACGGGTTGCCGCCACGGCGGGGGGCCGCCTCGCGCACGGCCGCGTCGTCGGTGACGGGCGGCGAAGGGGGGCGCGCAGGGGTCGTGTCCGGGACACTAAGCGTGATGTGTGGCGCACGACCGCCCGCATCCCGACTGTGGCCGGAGTCGCGCCGTACGGGGGTCCGGGGGTGTCCCCCGGGAAAGCACAGCATGCCGTCCCGGGCGCGAGCCCCGGAGCGCACCCCGGCAACAACCCGACCCCAGCCAAAGATCACCCGCACCGAACAACCCGCACCCGGAAACCGGCCCCAGGCCAAAGACGAACGCACTCCGGACTACGCCCCCCCGCCGGGAGGCGCAGGCGCGTCCCGGAAGCGCCGACGGTCCCGAGCCGGCCTCGCCGGCGCAGGCGCGTCCGCCAGCCGCAGCACCGCCCCGTCCCGCCCCGCCACCACCGGCCCCCCCGCCCGCGCCGCCTTCGCCCGGTACTGCGCCGCGTCCGCCAGCCGGAACAGCCGGCGTGCCGACCGCACCTCGCCGATCGGATCCCCCGTCGACGCGATCCCGCACGCCACGCCCTCCCCCAGCTCCAGCCCGGCCGCCCGCTCGCACAGCTCCGTCGCCACCGCCAGCACCTCGTCCGACGTCGGCCCCACCGTCAGCAGACAGAACTCGTCCCCGCCCAGCCGCGCCACCAGTGCGCCCGGAAGCCGCGCGCCGCTCACGGACAGCAGCGTGGCGAACCGTTCCAGCAGACGGTCACCGACCGCGTGCCCCTGGGTGTCGTTGACCTTCTTGAGGCCGTTGAGATCGCAGACGACCAGGCTGACGACGGCCCCCTCCTCCCGGTACCGCTCGATCGCCTCGTCGAGCCGTGCGTCGACCGCGCGCCGGTTCGCGAGCCCGGTCAGCGGGTCGGTGAAGGCGAGTCTGCGGACCTCTTCGAGCCGCTCCGTCTGGGCGATCCCCGCCGCCACCACGGACGCGATGACGGTCGCGAAATCCGCGTCGGCCACGTCGAACAGCGGTGCTTCCGGAGGTCTGGCCACGTACAGCTCGCCCCACGCCCGCCCGTGCAGCACGATCGGCGCGACGACACAGCAGCCACGGCCCCGCCTGCGCAGCGCGGCCACGCGCTGGTGGTTGTAGCCGGGCCGGCCCGAAACCCCCGCGCCCCCAAACGCCGGCCCCGCCGCCGTCTCGACCCACGCCTGCGGCCCGCCGCCCCCCGCCCACCGCTCGTGCAGGAACTCCGCGATCTCGGGGAACTCATGCACGGGGTACGTCTCGTCCTCGGGGAACTCCTCCTCCCCGCCCACCCGCGCCCCCGCGTTCACCAGCACCTTGAGCCGGCCGAGATCCCGCTCCCACACCGACAGCGCCCCGAAGCTCCCCCCGAGTGCCTCCAGCGCGCCCCGCGCGGCGGCCCGCCAGGACTCGATCGCCGTTGGGGCCGCCGCCATCGCCTGAGACAGTTCCACTATGGCGCGCAGTCGCCCATCCACTCCCATCGCCCCAGCTTAAAACGGTTTGACAGGATTTGATCATCTGGACCGTTAGGTGATCACGACGCGTTCACCCGCAGGGAACCGTACGGCGTCCCGGGACGCCACAGGACGCCGTACGGCCTCACTCACCCGGCCACTGCGGCTTCCGCTTCTCGTTGAACGCGGCGACCCCCTCCGCCCGGTCCCCGGAGAACGCGACGGACCGCCACGCGGCGTCCTCGACCTCAAGGCCCGCCCGCAGATCGAGCCCGTGCCCCAGCCGCAGCGCGCGCTTGGCAGCGCGCAGGCCGACGGGCGAGTGGGCGGCGATACGGCCGGCCAGGGCCAGCGCCTCGTCCCGGTCGGCGCCCTCGTCCACCAGCTGGTCGACCAGCCCCAGCGCCGCCGCCTCGGCCGCGGCCACCCGCCGCGCCGTGAAGACCAGTTCCGCGGCACGCGCGGCGCCGACCCGGCGCGGCAGCAGCTGCGTACCACCGCCGCCGGGGATCACCCCGACCGACACCTCGGGCAGCCCCACGACCGCCGTGGAGTCGGCGACGATCAGATCGCAGGCGAGCGCCAGCTCGAAGCCCCCGCCCAGCGCGTAGCCGTGCACCGCCGCGATCGTCGGCATCGGCAGTTCCAGTACGCCCGTATACGCGGCCCGCGCGGTCGGCCGCTGACGCACGAGTTCGGCGTCGCTCAGGGAGTTGCGCTCCTTGAGGTCGGCGCCGACACAGAAGGCCCGCGCGTGAGTGGAGGTCAGGACCGTGACCCGTACGCCCCGGTCGGCGCCGAGCGCGGCGCACGCGGCCCCGAGGGACCGGGCCAGCTCGGTGGAGACGGCGTTCATGGCCTTGGGCCGGTCCAGGACCAGTTCCGCGACATGATCGTCCTGACCGTGCCGCCGTACGACGACGAACTCCCCGAACCTCTGCTCAGCCTCAGCCATGACCGCACCCTCCCGGTTAACGACGGTTCACCTTCACCGGGGCCGATCCTAAGGGGCGGCTCCGGGCCCCCGGGCCTGAACAGCGGCGTTGGACTCGGCGCCCGATGAGGAACTACGACGGCCAAACCGCCGAGCAGCGCCGTGATTCGAGACGGACACGCCTGAGAACCCGGAGCACATCCACGCCGTCGACATCGTCCCCGGCCAGATCGAGGGCGCGCCTCGCTGAGCACGGCGGGCGGACGCACCTCCCCGGTCGGTCCGGATCCGCCCAGGACCTACCTGTTCCGCCGCCCCATCAGCCAGGGCTCCACCACGCCCAGCCCCCGCACCGGCCGCTGCCACATCGGCTGGAGCCCGAAGCGGTACGAGGGCAGCGCCGCGCCCGCCTTCTCGGCCTTCGCCGCGGCCTCCGCGGCCTGCGCCTCGGAGGCCGGGGCGTCGCCGGTGCGGATCAGCTCCTCCGCGAACGCGCCGTCGACCAGCACCGTGTCCTTCGGCGCTATCGACGTCAGCCGGCTCGCGAGGTTCACCGTCGTACCGAACACGTCGCCCATCCGCGTCGTGACCGTCCCGAACGCGATCCCGACGCGGAGGGCCGGCATCGACTCGTCATGGGTCATGGTCTCTATCAGCCGCAGCGCTATCTCCGCGGCCGTTCCCGCGTCGTCCGCCGCGAACAGGACCTCGTCGCCGAGGGTCTTGATCAGCCGGCCGCCGTGCGCGGCGACGAGGTCGGCGGCGGTCGTCTCGAACGCCTCGACCAGCTCGCCGAGCTCCTCCTCCTCCAGCCGGCGGGTCAGCCGGGTGAACCCGACGAGGTCGGCGAAGCCGACGGCGAGCCGCCGGTCGACCATCTCGTCGTCGTCCGCCGCCTGGACGACGCGGCCGGTGGCGGCGGCGAGCTGGCGCCGCCACACGTAGACGAGGAACTCCTCCAGCTCGGGCAGGAGCAGCTCCACCAGGGGGTATGTGACTTCCGTACGGGTCATGCCGGGCTCGGGCGGCTCGGTCAGGCCCTCCAGGAAGGAATCGATCTGCCACTCCGCCAGCCGGGCGGTGGTCTGCCCGGTCGAGCGGGCGACCTGGATCGCCATCGGCTCGCTGAGCAGCCCCGCCTCCACCAGACCGGCGAGCCTCCGCAGAGCCAGTACGTCCGCTTCCGTGAGCGCCTTGGCCTGGCCGATGTCGGCGAAGCCCATGGCGCGCCAGAAGCGGGAGGCGAGGTCCATCGAGACCCCGGCGGTACGGGCCGCCTGGAAGGCGGTGTAGCGGCGGTCCGCGCCGAGGATCAGCTGTTCGAGGCGGATGGCCAGCGGGTCGTCGGACGGCTCGGCCGTGTGGTCGACGACATGGTGGGGGTTGGGGTGTGCCGAGGACTCCGACGGCGGCTGCGCGTCCTCGCCGGAAGTCGAATCGTCGACGGTCACCAGCCGCCTCCTGCCCGTTCCCTGCGCACTGCCCTGCCGATCTGTCGTGGACCGCCTCAACGATACGGCAGATGTGCGCTGGCTCACGTATCGCGGGGGCACCTGGATCGGGGCGCGACGGTCCGGTCACGGGCCGTCGCCGGAGGCCGCCCCAGCGACTCCGCCATATGCATCCTGCATATGCCCGTGCCGGAAAACGCCCCCGGACGGACAGCGCGCGCCTCAGACGACCGGCCGCAGATGGACGATGTCGCCCGCGCCGACCGGATGCCTGGCGCCGTCCTCCGTCGCGACCACCAGCCGTCCGTCGCCGTCCACGGCCACCGCCTCGCCCACCAGCTCGCGGTCGCCCGGCAGGACCGCCCGGACCGTGCGGCCCAGCGTCGCGCACCCCGCCGCGTACGCCTCCTGGAGCCGGGACACCACCGGGTCGCCGTCCGCCTCGCGCCACTCCCCGTACCACCGCTCCAGGGACCGCAGGACCCCGCGCAGCAGGGTGTCGCGGTCGAGGGACACCGCGTTCGCCAGGGCCAGCGAGCCGGCCGCCGGAACGGGAAGTTCCGCCGCGTGCAGCGAGACATTGATGCCGACGCCCACCACGACCGCGTCGTCCCCGGCCCGCTCCGCGAGGATCCCGCCGGCCTTCCGCTCCTCGCCGTCCACGGTCACCAGCAGGTCATTGGGCCATTTGAGTGCCGTGTCCACGCCCGCGGCCCGCGCCAGCCCGGTCGCGACGGCCACTCCGGTCAACAGCGGCAGCCAGCCGTAGCGGTGGACGGGTACGCCGGGGCCCGGTCTGAGCAGTACGGAGAAGAAGAGCCCGGAGCGCGCGGGCGCGGACCATCGCCGGTCCAGCCGGCCGCGTCCCGCCGTCTGCTCCTCGGCGATCAGTACGGTGCCCTCCGGCGCTCCCGGTGTGCCGTCCGCCCCCGCCCGGGCCCGCGCGGCCAGATCGGAGTTGGTGGATCCGGTGGCGGCGACCACGTCGAGCGAGCTCCACAGCCCGCCGGGCCGGATCAGCCCGCGGCGCAGCGCGCGCTCGTTCAGCGGGGGGCGTTCGAGGTCGGACCAGCGGCTCTCGGGTGCATGGGGATCCGTCATGCAAGCCACCCTAGGTGTGGCCAACACCGCACTGCCGAACGGTATCCGCGCCGATACCCTACGGATCAGTAGCACCCGGAACACCCGCATCCGTGACCCCGCAGGGAGCCGCATCCCGATGTCCGAGCCGGAAAACGCCCGAGGAATCCCCCACGGAACCGCCGCCCACACCACCGCGGGCAAGATCGCGGATCTCCAGCGGCGTATCGAGGAAGCCACGCACGCGGGTTCCGCGCGCGCCGTGGAGAAGCAGCACGCCAAAGGCAAGCTGACGGCCCGCGAGCGGGTCGGTCTGCTGCTGGACGAGGGGTCCTTCGTCGAGCTGGACGAGTTCGCCCGGCACCGCTCCACCAATTTCGGCATCGAGAAGAACCGCCCGTACGGGGACGGGGTGGTCACCGGTTACGGCACGGTCGACGGCCGTCCGGTCTGTGTCTACTCGCAGGACTTCACGATCTTCGGCGGCTCGCTCGGCGAGGTCTACGGCGAGAAGATCGTGAAGGTCATGGACTTCGCGCTGAAGACCGGCTGTCCGATCATCGGCATCAACGACGGCGGCGGCGCCCGGATCCAGGAAGGGGTGGCCGCCCTCGGTCTCTTCGCCGAGATCTTCCGCCGCAATGTGCACGCCTCGGGCGTCGTACCGCAGATCAGCCTGATCGTCGGCCCGTGCGCGGGTGGCGCGGTCTACTCCCCCGCGATCACCGACTTCACGGTGATGGTCGACCAGACCTCGCACATGTTCATCACGGGTCCCGATGTGATCAAGACGGTGACCGGCGAGGACGTGGGCTTCGAGGAACTGGGCGGCGCCCGTACGCACAACACGACCTCCGGCGTCGCGCACCACATGGCGGGCGACGAGAAGGACGCCATCGAGTACGTCAAGTCCCTGCTCTCGTACCTCCCCTCGAACAATCTGTCCGAGCCGCCCGCCTTCCCCGAGGAGGCGTCGCTGGAGCCGACGGACGAGGACCGCGAGCTGGACACGCTGATCCCGGACTCCGCGAACCAGCCGTACGACATGCACGCGGCCATCGAGCACGTACTGGACGACGCCGAATTCCTGGAGACCCAGGCGCTGTTCGCGCCGAACATCATCACCGGCTTCGGCCGGGTCGAGGGCTTCCCGGTCGGGATCGTGGCGAACCAGCCGTTGCAGTACGCGGGCTGTCTGGACATCAACGCCTCGGAGAAGGCAGCGCGTTTCGTCCGTACGTGCGACGCCTTCAACGTCCCGGTGCTGACGTTCGTGGACGTCCCGGGGTTCCTGCCGGGCGTCGACCAGGAGTACGGCGGCATCATCCGGCGCGGCGCCAAGCTGATCTACGCGTACGCCGAGGCCACCGTCCCGCTGATCACGGTGATCACCCGCAAGGCCTTCGGCGGCGCGTACGACGTCATGGGCTCCAAGCATCTGGGCGCCGACCTCAACGTGGCCTGGCCGACCGCGCAGATCGCGGTGATGGGCGCGCAGGGCGCGGTGAACATCCTGCACCGCCGCACGATCGCGGCGGCCGGTGATGTGACGGCGCAGGAGGAGACGCGCGCCGAACTGATCCAGGAGTACGAGGACACGCTGCTCAATCCGTATGTGGCGGCCGAGCGCGGCTATGTCGACGCGGTCATCATGCCGTCGGAGACCCGGGCGCATATCGTCCGGGGCCTGCGTCAGCTGCGGACGAAACGGGAAAGCCTGCCTCCGAAGAAGCACGGCAACATCCCCCTCTAGGACTCCGGGAAGGCCGCCGACAGTGATCAAGGTTGTACGAGGAAATCCCACCCGGGAGGAGCTGGCCGCCGCACTCGCGGTGGTCCGGGCCCGCGCGGCGGCGATGGCGGACTCCCCGCCGGGCACACCCGAGCCCCCCGCCGAGTGGTCCGCCCCGACGCGGATCGCCCGCCGCCGGTTCCCCCAGCCGGGGCCGCGGGCGTGGGCGCGTACGTACTGGCCGGGGTAGGCGCGGGTGTCCTGGGCCCCGAGAGGGACCGAGGACGGGGCGCGGGCTCAGCGGCGCTTGAGGAACAGCCCGGCCAGGGCGGCGCCGGCCACCACGATCGCGGCGTTGACCAGGACGGCGAGCCCGATCCCGGCGCGGACCGGGCCGGCGGTGACGACCACGGCGCTCATGATCGGTGTGCCCATGGTGATACCGATCTGCTGGGTCATGGTGGCGAGACCGGTCGCCGTCCCCTGCTCGGAGTCGGGCAGCCCGGAGGTCGCGGTGACCATGAAGCCGACGATGGCGAGCATGTTCCCGACCCCGCCCACGAACGTGCCCGCGAGCAGCAGCGCCAGCCGGCCACGGTCGTCGCCGAGGGCGAACAGGGAGGCGGTGGCGACCGCTTGGAGCAGCCCGCCGCCGACGAGCGTGGCGCGGGTCCCGTACCGGCCGATGACGCGGGGGGCCAGCACCCCGCCGAGGATCGTGCCGACCCCGAGCACCCCGAAGGAGAGCCCGGCGGCCAGCGGTGAGAAGCCCAGGACCTGCTGAAGGTAGAGCGTCATCAGGAAGACCAGGGAGGTCTCGGTGACGAAGGCGACGAGTCCGGCGAGGTTGCCCCAGATGACGGTCCTCCGGCGCAGGATCCATACGGGCACGAGCGGCGCGGCGGACCGCTTCTCCAGGAAGTAGAACCCGGTCAGCGGTACGGCGCCGACGGCCAACGGGACGAGCGCGCGCGGGTCGCCCCAGCCGTACTCACCGGCGGCCGTGAGGCCGTACACGAGCGCGAGCAGTCCACCGGTCACGGCGAGGGCGCCGGGCAGGTCGAGCGGTGGCAGTCGCACTCGCGGGCGCGCGCGCCGGGGCGTTCCGCGGCCTGAGGAGCCGGCGAGGATAGGCCGCCGGGAGCGCCGCGCCTGAGTACACGTACTCAGGCGCTCCGGACCCGGCGGCCGGAGTATCGGTCTCATGCTGTGGTCCGACCCGGAGAACGAGCCGCCCAGGGAGATGCGCGACGCGCAGCTCATGCTGCGCCGCGCCGGTGTGCTGCTCGCGCTGGCGGTGGTGCTGGCGATGATCGTGCTCGGGCTGCACTGACCGTCTCCCGCGGACCTCCCCCGTACCAGCCGGACGCCGCGACTTACGATGGCCCGCATGACCGATCAGCGCCGCCGGCTCGTTCTCGCCTCCGCCTCCCCCGCCCGTCTCGGACTGCTCCGGCAGGCCGGGCTCGACCCCGAGGTGATCGTCAGCGGCGTCGACGAGGACGCCCTCTCCGCCCCGACCCCCGCCGAACTGGCGCTCGTTCTCGCCGAGGCCAAGGCCACCGCCGTGGCCGCGCTCCCCGCGACGGCCGGCGCGCTGGTCATCGGCTGCGACTCCGTCCTCGAACTCGACGGCGAGGCGTACGGCAAGCCCGCCGACGCCGAGGAGGCCATCGCCCGCTGGAAGTCGATGCGGGGACGCGCCGGAATCCTGCGGACCGGGCACTGCGTGATCGATACGACGACCGGCCGCCGCGCCGCCGAGACCGCCTCGACCACCGTCCGCTTCGGGAACCCGACGGACGCCGAGATCGCCGCGTACGTCGCCTCCGGCGAACCCCTCCAGGTCGCGGGCGCCTTCACCCTGGACGGCCGCTCCGCGCCCTTCGTCGACGCGATCGACGGCAACCACGGCAATGTCATCGGCCTGTCGCTGCCCCTGCTGCGCCGGCTGCTCGGCGAGCACGGCGTCACGATCACCGACCTGTGGGCCTGAACCGGCCCCGTCAACACGGCACTTGCGCTCAGGCGGGCGCCGACCCCTCGGCGGGCCCCTCAGCCGGCCCCTCGGCCGCGCCCACCCGCTCGGGCTCGTACGCCACCAGCACCAGCACGATCAGCCCCAGCACGACCATCATGAACGCGAAGGCGCTCCACCCCACCAGCCCCACCGTCACCGAGCCGAGCACCCCGTGCACGACCGCGCAGGTGATGAGCGCGATCCTGCCGAAGCGCCCCGGAGCGCGGTTCCTGAGGGCCGTACGCACCAGAATCGCCGCGACGAGCACGAGATAGGCGCCGAAGACGCCTCCCATCACCCACGTACCAAGAGACATGGCGGACGGATCGAGTCCGGCCAGGGACATCCGCTGATTGTCGACAACCGTCGCCAGCACCCCGTTGACGAACACGATGCCGACCGCTTCGAGCAACAGCACGATCGCGGCCACCCAGGCCACCGGTCTGCGCGCCACGACGCCACCCTCTTCCCCTGTTACCGGTAGTACGTACGACATCGCGCACGCTACTAACCGGTAAACCTCCGGACAAGGGCCCGGGCACGGGCAAAGATTCATTCGGCCATTCGTAGGGACTCCACAAAGAATCGCGATCCGCCGAGGGGCACTCGGACAGAGAGCTGGACCACATCCGAGCGCTACTGTGCGACGGGGGATCCCGGCGTACCGTGGTGCCACAAGGGATTTCGCCTCCTGAACGAGCCTCGAACCACGCTCCGTGTGGGCAGGGTCACCAATGGGGACGGATCCATGGGGCGTGTCGGCAGTCCCTAAACTCAGCTTGTTTTCAAGGAGGGAGCCATCGTGCGCAAGGTGCTCATCGCCAACCGTGGCGAAATCGCTGTCCGCGTTGCCCGTGCCTGCCGGGATGCCGGGATCCAGAGCGTAGCCGTCTACGCGGACCCGGACCGGGACGCCCTGCACGTCCGCGCGGCCGACGAGGCCTTCGCCCTGGGCGGTGACACCCCGGCAGCCAGCTATCTGGACATGGCCAAGGTGCTCCAGGCGGCCAAGGACTCCGGCGCTGACGCGATCCACCCGGGCTACGGATTCCTGTCCGAGAACGCCGAATTCGCCCAGGCCGTACTGGACGCCGGGCTCACCTGGATCGGCCCGCCGCCGGGGGCCATCCGCGACCTCGGCGACAAGGTCGCCGCCCGCCATATCGCCCAGCGCGCCGGTGCCCCCCTGGTCGCCGGAACGCCCGACCCGGTCTCCGGCGCGGACGAGGTCGTCGCGTTCGCCGAGGAGCACGGCCTGCCGATCGCCATCAAGGCGGCCTTCGGCGGCGGCGGACGCGGCCTCAAGGTCGCCCGTACGCTCGAAGAGATCCCGGAGCTGTACGACTCGGCCGTCCGCGAGGCCGTCGCCGCCTTCGGCCGCGGCGAGTGCTTCGTCGAGCGCTACCTCGACAAGCCCCGCCATGTCGAGACCCAGTGCCTGGCCGACACCCACGGCAATGTCGTCGTCGTCTCCACCCGCGACTGCTCCCTCCAGCGCCGCCACCAGAAGCTCGTCGAGGAAGCCCCCGCCCCCTTCCTCTCCGACGCCCAGAACGCCGAGCTGTACGCCGCCTCCAAGGCGATCCTCAAGGAGGCCGGCTACGTCGGCGCGGGCACCGTCGAGTTCCTCGTCGGCACCGACGGCACGATCTCCTTCCTGGAGGTCAACACCCGCCTCCAAGTGGAGCACCCGGTCACCGAAGAGGTCACCGGCATCGACCTGGTCCGCGAGATGTTCCGCATCGCCGACGGCGAGGCCCTCGGCTACGACGACCCGGCCGTGCGCGGGCACTCCTTCGAGTTCCGTATCAACGGCGAGGACCCGGGCCGCGGCTTCCTGCCCGCCCCCGGCACGGTCACCACCTTCGCCCCGCCCACCGGCCCCGGCGTCCGCCTGGACGCGGGCGTCGAGTCCGGCTCCGTCATCGGCCCGGCCTGGGACTCCCTGCTCGCCAAGCTGATCGTCACCGGCGCCACCCGCGAACAGGCCCTCCAGCGCGCCTCCCGCGCCCTCAACGAGTTCACCGTCGAGGGCATGGCCACCGCGATCCCCTTCCACCGCAAGGTCGTCACCGACCCCGCCTTCACCTCCGACCCGTTCACCGTCCACACCCGCTGGATGGAAACGGAGTTCACCAACGACATCCCGCCCTTCGCGGCCCCCGCCGACGCCGAGACCGACGACGAGCCCGGCCGCGAGACCGTCGTCGTCGAGGTCGGCGGCAAGCGCCTCGAAGTCTCCCTGCCCACCAGCCTGGGCATGACCCTGGCCCGCACCGGCCTCGCCGCCGGCGCCAAGCCCAAGCGCCGCGCCGCCAAGAAGTCCGCCTCCGCGGCCTCCGGCGACACCCTGGCCTCCCCGATGCAGGGCACCATCGTCAAGGTCGCCGTCGAAGAGGGCCAGGACGTCAAGGAAGGCGACCTCGTCGTCGTCCTCGAAGCCATGAAGATGGAACAGCCCCTCAACGCGCACCGCTCCGGCACGATCAAGGGCCTCACCGCCGAAGTCGGCGCGTCCCTCACCTCCGGCGCCACCATCTGCGAAATCAAGGACTGACCCACCGCCGAGGCCCCGCCCGAGCGCATCGGCCGGGGCCTCGGCGTGTGCGGTGGCATCCTTGACGCCACGGGTGGAGACAGAGAGGACCCCCAATGGCGAGCAGTACGGCACACCCGCTGCCCCGGCCCATGCGCGCCGACGCACGGCGCAACTACGAGCGCCTGCTCACGGAGGCCCGCCGCACCTTCGCGGAACACGGCACGGACGCCTCCCTGGAGGACATCGCGCGCCACGCGGGCGTCGGCATCGGCACGCTCTACCGGCACTTCCCGAACCGCCAAGCGCTGATGAACGCGGTCTTCCAGGAAGCGGTCACCTCCCTCATCGAGCGCTCCCGCGAACTCGCCGAGGCGGAGCAGCCGTGCGGTGCGCTGGTCGAATGGCTGGGCGCGCTCATCACTCACGCGGGTGAGTACCGCGGGCTCTCACAGGCGCTCATGTCGGCGTCCCACGACGAGAGTTCGGCGCTGTCGCAGTGCAGCGTGCCGATGCGCGAGGCGGGCGGGCGCCTTCTGGTACGGGCGCAGCGGGCCGGCCATGTCCGGCCGGAGGTCTCGATCGACGACCTGCTGCAACTCACGAACGCGATTGCCTTGGCGGCGGAGCAGTCCCCGTCCGACCCGCACTTGGCGGAACGCCTCCTGAAATTGACGCTTACGGGCCTGCGGGCCTGAGCCTTTTTATCTTTGGCCGAGGCCGGTTTCCGGGTGCGGGTTGTTCGGTGCGGGCGGTCTTTGGCCGACGCCGGTTTCCGGGTGCGGGTTGTTCGGTGCGGGCGGTCTTTGGCCGACGCCGGTTTCCGGGTGCGGGTTGTCGCCGGGTGACGCTCCGGGGCTCGCGCCCGGGACGGCATGATTTACGGCGCGCAGCTGCCCAACGTCTAGACACTGGCGTTCGCGCGCCACAAATCACGCTTTAGTGTCCCGGACACGACCCCTGCGCGCCCCCCTTCACCGCCCGTCACCGACGACGCGGCCGTGCGCAAGGGCGGGCTCTGTCACGAAACGCACCGTTTTCCGGAGGGGAATTCGTGTCCAAGCGCATCGTTATTCCGTCGCTTATTGGTGCCGTCGCTATCGGCGGCATGGCGTCCGCCGCCCCCGCCAAGCCGACCGTGGAGAACAACTCGGCCCGATACGCCGCGGGCTCGCTCACCTTCACCGCGAAGGTGACCGACGACTCGGGAGTCCAGGGCCTCAAGGTCCTGGCCTGGCCGAAGAGTTCGGACCTCAAACCGACGGCCGAGGAAATGGCGCACGTCGAGAGCGCCACATGCAAGAAGTCCACAGCGGAGACGTCCGTGTGCACCTACACCCTGAAGGTCACCCAGAAGGAGGCGGCCGACCTGCCCAAGGGCACCTGGTACGTCTCCGCGCTGGCGACAGCCAAAGACGGAGACAAGACCTTCGTGCCCGAGGCCGCGGTCTTCAGCGTCACGCGCTGAACCGCGCGGCGGCTGGGGGCGACCACCGGCGGGAGGGGGCCGGGGTCGGAGGAGGTGCGTGTCCGGACACTAAAGCGTGATTTGTGGCGCGCGAACGCCCGCATCCCAACTGTGGGCCGGTACGCGCCGTAAATCATGCCGTCCGGACGCAAGTCCGCCACCCGCGCCCGCTCCCCCGGCTCCTGCGCCGCCAGCGACGCCGCCGCACTCCGCAGCTGCGACCCCGGCCCCCCGCTCCCCGGCCCCTGTCCCGGACCCGGCCCCGCCGCATGCGTACGGCGCTGCCCCGGAAGCGGTACGTCTCGACGCGACTGACGCCCCGCCTGATGCGCTTCACCGCCCGAGCCACCGGCCCCGCCCACGGAACCGGACCCGGCACCCGCACCCGCCCCGGCCGAAGACCCGCCGACAGAGCCGGCCCCGCCGGCCCCGCCGACCCCGCCGGCCACCGCGATCTGCACCCCCTGATCCGCCAGCGCCTGAAGCTCCGTCGCCGCGCGATCGTCATGCGCCGGCGGCTCGTCGGTCACCAGCCTGCTGATGAGATCCGTCGGCACCGTCTGGAACATCGTGTCGGTGCCCAGCTTCGTATGGTCGGCCAGCACCACGACCTCCGCCGCGGCCTGCACCAGCGCCCGGTCCACGCTCGCCGAGAGCATGTTGGACGTGGACAGCCCGCGCTCGGCGGTCAGCCCGCTCCCGGACAGGAACGCGCGGGTGACCCGGAGGCCCTGGAGGGACTGCTCCGCCCCGCTGCCGACCAGCGCGTAGTTCGAGCCGCGCAGCGTGCCGCCGGTCATGACGACCTCGACCCGGTTGGCATGCGCGAGGGCCTGCGCGACGAGCAGCGAGTTGGTGACGACCGTCAGGCCGGGGATCCGCGCGAGCCGGCGGGCCAGCTCCTGCGTGGTCGTACCGGCGCCGACGACCACGGCCTCGCCCTCTTCGACGAGACTCGCGGCGAGATCGGCGATGGCCGTCTTCTCGGCCGTTGCGAGATGGGACTTTTGCGGAAAGCCGGATTCTCGCGTGAATCCGCCCGGCAATACCGCACCGCCGTGCCGGCGGTCGAGGAGTCCTTCGGCCTCCAGCGCCCGCACGTCCCGCCGTACGGTCACTTCGGAGGTCTGGACGACGCGGGCGAGCTCACGGAGCGACACGGCCCCGTTGGCGCGCACCATTTCGAGGATCAATTGGCGACGTTCTGCAGCGAACACGAAACTGACAGTAACCCCAACGACCGTCTGCTTTCAGCAGTTTGCGCCGAATAACAGAAGTTGTACACAGACGAGCGCGCACAGTGGTATAAAGCGATCCCGCTATTCGAACGCACCACCATGGAACGGGCTTACCCAGCCCTACGAGCCGATGAACGCCCCGCCGCGAACGCCGCCGCGACCGGCGGAACCGGTCAGCTCTCCTCGCCGGTCTTCACGGTGTGCAGCTGTCGCGCCACCTCGGCGATCGAGCCCGACAGGGACGGGTAGACCGTGAAGGCGTTCGCGATCTGCTCCACGGTCAGGTTGTTGTCGACCGCGAGCGCGATGGGATGGATCAACTCGCTGGCGCGCGGCGATACGACGACCCCGCCGACCACGATCCCGGTGCCGGGACGGGCGAAGATCTTGACGAAGCCGTCCCTGATGCCCTGCATCTTGGCGCGCGGGTTGCGCAGCAGCGGCAGCTTGACGACGCGCGCGTCGATCTTGCCGGCGTCGACGTCCGCCTGGCTGTAACCGACGGTGGCGATCTCCGGGTCGGTGAAGACGTTCGACGAGACGGTCTTGAGGTTGAGCGGGGCGACCGCGTCGCCCAGGAAGTGGTACATCGCGATCCGGCCCTGCATGGCCGCGACCGAGGCGAGGGCGAAGATCCCGGTGACGTCACCGGCGGCGTAGACGCCGGGCGCGGAGGTACGGGAGACCCGGTCGGTCTTGATGTGGCCCGACTCCTTGACCAGGACGCCGGCCTCCTCCAGGCCCATCCCCGCGGTGTTGGGGATGGCGCCGACGGCCATCAGACAGTGCGTACCGGAGATGACGCGGCCGTCGGAGAGTGCCACCTCGACCCGGTCGCCGACCCGCTTGGCGGCCTCGGCGCGGGAGCGGGACATCACGTTCATGCCGCGGCGCCGGAAGACGTCCTCCAGCACGCCCGCGGCGTCCGGGTCCTCGCCGGGCAGTACGCGGTCACGGGAGGAGACGAGCGTCACCCGCGAGCCGAGCGCCTGGTAGGCACCGGCGAACTCGGCGCCGGTGACGCCGGAGCCGACCACGATCAGTTCCTCGGGCAGCTCGTCGAGGTCGTACACCTGCGTCCAGTTGAGGATGCGCTCGCCGTCGGGCTGCGCGTCCGGGATCTCGCGGGGGTGCGCGCCGGTGGCGATCAGTACGGCGTCGGCGGTAAGCGACTCCTCGCTGCCGTCCGCGGCGGTCACGATCACCTGGCGCGAGCCGTCCACGGCCTGCCGTCCGTCGAGCCGCCCGCGCCCGCGCATGACACGCGCGCCGGCCCGGGTGACGGAGGCGGTGATGTCGTGCGACTGGGCGAGGGCGAGCCGCTTCACACGCCGGTTGACCTTGCCGAGATCGACCCCGACGACGCGGGCGGCCTGTTCCGAGGGAGTGTCGTCGGCGACGATGATGCCCAGCTCCTCGTACGAGGAGTCGAAGGTGGTCATCACCTCGGCCGTCGCGATGAGGGTCTTCGACGGCACGCAGTCGGTGAGCACCGACGCGCCGCCGAGTCCGTCGCAGTCGACGACGGTCACTTCCGCGCCGAGCTGGGCCCCTACCAGAGCCGCCTCGTAGCCGCCGGGGCCGCCACCGATGATCACGATCCGGGTCACGAAAAAGTCCGCCTCGCGTTGTCAACCCGGCCCGTCTGCCACCCCGGCCGGGGTTCCGGGGGAGCCCCGGGGGATGCAGTACGTACTCCATTGTCCCGCACGCTTCAAGTAGCGCCCCTCCGGGGTGCCACCGGCCCCCGGAGGAAGGTGACCGTCACGTTCCGGGTGCCGTCTTTCCGGAGGCGAACCGAGCCCTCAAAAAAGCAAGCCACGTCCGTACCTCCCGTACCCTCGACCCCATGTCGCTCTACGCCGCGTACGCCGGCAACCTCGACGCGCGGCTGATGACCCGCCGCGCCCCGCACTCCCCGCTGCGCGGCACCGGCTGGCTCAACGGCTGGCGGCTGACCTTCGGCGGCGAGCAGATGGGCTGGGAGGGCGCGCTGGCCACCGTCGTGGAGGCGCCGCGTTCCCAGGTCTTCGTCGCGCTGTACGACATCGCCCCGATGGACGAGGACTCCATGGACCGCTGGGAGGGCGTGGGGCTCGACATCTACCGCCGTATGCGGGTACGGGTGCACACCCTGGACGGCGAGGAGCCGACCTGGATGTACGTCCTGAACGGCTACGAGGGTGGTCTCCCCTCGGCGCGCTATCTGGGCGAGCTGGCCGACGCCGCGGAGTCGGCGGGCGCCCCGCACGACTACGTGATGGAGCTGCGCAAGCGCCCCTGCTGACGGGAATGAACCGGGGAACGAACCGGCGGCGACCCGGGGGACAAACCCCGAAAGAACCGGACCGGAACCGGGGAAGCGGCGCACCGCCGCCGTTTTCGTTGGAAACGACAACACAACGATGTCATGACCGTGCGACCATCATCTACGCGCGTAGGGCATGACCGGCTACCCTCATCCGCGTGAACGCATCTGTTATCCCGGCCAACGCCGACGGATCCGACCCCCTGGCCGCCGCCGACGCCGCCGCCACCCGCCTGCGCGAGCTGACCGGCGCCGAGACCCATGACGTCGCCCTGGTGATGGGCTCCGGCTGGGCACCGGCCGTCGACGCGCTCGGCGCACCCGAGGCGGAGTTCCCCGTAACCGAACTGCCCGGCTTCCCCCCGCCGGTCGTGGCCGGCCACGGCGGCAGAATCCGCTCGTACCGGATCGCCGAGAAGCGCGCGCTGGTCTTCCTGGGGCGTACGCACTACTACGAGGGCCGCGGGGTCGCCGCCGTCGCGCACGGCGTACGTACCGCGGTCGCCGCGGGCTGCAAGACCGTCGTCCTGACCAACGGCTGCGGCGGACTGCGCGAGGGCATGCGACCCGGCCAGCCCGTGCTGATCAGCGACCACATCAATCTGACGGCCGTCTCCCCGATCGTCGGCGCCAACTTCGTGGATCTCACGGACTTGTACTCGCCGCGGCTGCGCGCGCTGTGCAAGGAGATCGACCCGGCCCTCGAAGAGGGGGTGTACGTGCAGTTCCCCGGCCCGCACTACGAGACGCCGGCCGAGATCAACATGGTCCGTGTCATGGGCGGCGACCTCGTCGGCATGTCCACCGTCCTGGAGGCCATCGCGGCCCGCGAGGCGGGCGCCGAGGTGCTCGGCATCTCGCTGGTCACGAACCTGGCCGCGGGCATCTCGGGCGAGCCGCTCAACCACGAGGAGGTCCTCCAGGCGGGACGCGACTCGGCCACCCAGATGGGCGCCCTGCTCGCCCAGGTGCTCGAACGCGTCTAGTGCCCCTCTGAGCCGGGAATGACATCCCGCCGGGGCCACGCCGTAGGCCCCGGCACCACAGCTACCAGGAGGTGCCCCCACCGTGCAGCAGGACGCCACGCATCAGGACCTCATCGCGCGGGCCAAGGCCTGGCAGGCCGAGGACCCCGACAGCGACACCCGCGAAGAACTCGGCAAGATCATCGACGCCGGGGACACCGGCACACTGGCGGAACGGTTCGCCGGCACGCTCCAGTTCGGCACCGCCGGGCTGCGCGGCGAGCTGGGCGCCGGGCCCATGCGGATGAACCGCGCGGTCGTCATCCGCGCCGCGGCCGGCCTCGCCGCGTACCTCATCGCCCAAGGCCATGGTGACGGCCTGGTCGTCATCGGATACGACGCCCGCTACAAGTCCGCCGACTTCGCCAGGGACACCGCGGCCGTGATGACCGGCGCCGGGCTGCGCGCCGCCGTACTGCCCCGGCCGTTGCCGACGCCTGTACTGGCCTTCGCCGTACGGCATCTCGGCGCCGTCGCGGGCGTGGAGGTCACCGCCAGCCACAACCCGCCCCAGGACAACGGCTACAAGGTCTATCTTGGCGGCGGCTCCCAGATCGTGCCGCCCGCCGACGGCGAGATCGCGGCCCGGATCGCCGCGGTCGGCCCGCTGGCCGGTGTGGCCCGGCCCGACGACGGCTGGGAGATCCTCGGCGACGAGGTTCTGACGGCGTATCTGGAACGTACGGACGCGGTCCTGACCCCCGGCACCCCCCGCACCGCGCGCGTCGTCCACACGGCGCTGCACGGCGTCGGTACGGAAACCCTCCTGGCGGCCTTCGCGCGGGCCGGCTTCCCCGAGCCCGCGCTCGTGGCGGAGCAGGCCGAGCCCGATCCGGCCTTCCCGACCGTCGCGTTCCCGAACCCGGAAGAGCCGGGCGCGATGGATCTGGCCTTCGCCACCGCCCGGCGCGTACGGCCCGACCTGATCATCGCGAACGACCCGGACGCGGACCGCTGCGCCGTCGCCGTCCCCGACGACACGGCCGTCAGCGGCTGGCGGATGCTGACCGGCGACGAGGTCGGCGCGCTGCTCGCGGCCCATCTCGTCCACAAGGGCGCGACGGGCACCTTCGCCGAGTCGATCGTCTCGTCCTCGCTGCTCGGCCGGATCGCCGGGGCGGCGGAGCTCGGGTACGAGGAGACGCTGACCGGCTTCAAGTGGATCGCCCGCGTCGAGGGCCTGCGGTACGGATACGAGGAGGCGCTCGGCTACTGCGTCGACCCCGACGGCGTCCGCGACAAGGACGGCATCACGGCCGCGCTGCTGGTGGCGGAGCTGGCCTCCGAGCTCAAGGCCCAGGACCGCACGCTCAGCGACCTGCTGGACGATCTGGCCGTCACCCACGGCCTGCATGCCACGGACCAGCTCTCGGTCCGCGTCCAGGTCCTGTCCCTGATCACCGACGCGATGCGCCGCCTGCGCGAGAATCCGCCGAAGGAACTGGCCGGCCTGACCGTCGCCTCTACCGAGGACCTGACGCGCGGTACGGACACGCTCCCCCCGACGGACGGCCTCCGCTACCACCTGGAGGGCGCGTACCGTGCCCGCGTCATCGTCAGGCCGAGCGGCACCGAGCCCAAGCTCAAGTGCTACCTGGAGGTCGTGATCCCGGTCGAGGACGCGACGGCCCTGGCGACGGCACGGACCACGGCCACGGCGACGCTGGCCGCGATGAAGCGCGACCTGGCAGCGGCGGCCGGCATCTGACCTGCCGACACGTGTAGGGCGTACCCCCAGCAGGGTCACGGACTTCGCAGGAATCCGACAGACGGTCCGCAGGTTCGGCGGGGGTACGCGGTGCAGGCGTTGAAGGCGTTACGTGCCGGGGGCCCCGAACAGGTGGGGCCCTACCGCCTCGTGGGCCGGCTCGGCTCCGGCGGCATGGGCAGCGTATTCCTGGGGCGGTCGCGGGGCGGGCGCACGGCAGCCGTCACTCGACCTGGAGCAGGTACGTGACCAGCGCGCCTACCTGGTCCGGATCACGACCCGCCAGGCGCGCAACCCAGAGCGCTCAGCCCCGCCAGGTGAACTGCTCACTCGCCGGATGAAGTGCTCAGACTTCCGACGCAGGAGATCGCACCGGAGACGGAGCGTAAATGTTCACGCAGGCCCCCGGCAACAGTCGGGGACCTCTGTCAGGCACGGGCCCGCCGGGCCGGACAGGGAAGGTCGGGAGCAGCGCGGTTCGGAGAGCACGTCACCAGCGCGACCGAGTGGAAGACAGTGCCTTTCAGGTAGTGGCCAAGGGATACGTCTCCTCCCCACGTCAGACGCTCGACTGCGGCCTTCACCAGCACAACCAGCCGCGTCGCTTCCCGATCCTCCTCAGAGGCGAACCGAGGTGAGTACTGGGCGAGTTGGAGGCCGAGCCATTCGCCGGCTCCATTGGGTTCCTCCCATGTCCCGAGGATCACGGACGGCGGTTTCATGAGCCAGTGCGCTGTCTGGATCGGGGGAACGTCAGAAGTCGGGAACACGGCCACGGCTTCCCTGTACCGGTCGACTACCTCCTTCTCGCTGGTCGCGGTCGGGGCCTGGCTGGGCGGTCTGCGAATGCTCTCACTGTCGAACGTCTTCTTCTCTCCGAGCCATGCGTAGCCGTGGTGGTGCACTGCTGCTCCGTTCCGAGAGACGGCGACGGCCCCACCCGTCGGCATGAGGGCAGGGCCGTCAGTTCAGGTGGTGCTGTGGGTCAGGCCGAAAGGTCGAAGCGCGCAGGGTCGATGCCCGCCGCGCCCAGCTCCGCCGTGGTAAAGCGCAGCGGCTCGGCGTCCGGGCGCTTGCTGTCGCCCATGGCCCACGCGTCCGGCCCGATCTTTGCGAGGGTCACGCACGCCTCCCCGTCCGGATGGGTATTGCCGCCGCAAGCCTTCGAGAACTCCGCTCCCTCGATCGAGAGCCTGTACAGGTCGGTCATCGTTGTGTCCTTCCTGATCTGCTGACGGCCCAGAGAGGGCCGTCCCCCGCCCGTAGCGGACGGAAGTCTTGGAGGTGGGTGCCCCGGGCTTCCCTGGACGAGTAAGTCCGAAGCAGCGTCGTCCGCCCCCGGGCAGACGGGACTTCGGACTTACTCGTCCAGGTCCGAAGCGATGCGCTCACCGCCCAGGGCGGTACCCGGCCAAGGGGCGGATTCCGCGAGTCCGTCAGTGCGCCGAGGGCAACCGCGGCGCCTCAGCGATCTGCTGCACCACGTCAGCCGGAAGCATCCCGAGATGCACGTAGGGCTGGCCGGTGTGCGTCACCGTGGGATGTAAGCCGCTCCATGAGGACTCGGGAACGCCGAGGGCAGACAGAGCGGCCCGTATCGCTGCCGTGGCGTCAGTGGCCCGGGTACGGCCGTCTCTCCATGTCTGCATGTCCATCACGCCGCAGCCGCTTTCCGAGTGGGGCATTCCCCCGAGTGCCGGTAGACCACGACTGGCGGTCCCGAAGCACGCTCGATGGTTCCCCGGCGCACGGGGTCGAGAGGCTTAACCTCCCGCAGGCAGGCCGAACACTTGTGTCCCGGGGGCGCGTAGGTCACGTACTCCCACTCGTCCGTCCTGGTTGCCATTGCGCACCCCTTCACCGCCGCTTGCGTGCATCAGCGGCCATAGTGTCCGGGCAAGGGTCCAGGTTCTAGTCGGTTTCCTGTTCGCGCAAAATCTCGTCCCGGATACCCTCGATCAGGGCCCGCATCTCGCCACCTGAAACGGCAGTCCCGCTGAATCCTTCGAACTTGGATGCGTACAGGGAAATGTCCCTGGGGTCCGTCACCACCGTTTCCGCATGAACAGTCTCAACGGTCACCGTGCGGTCATCCTTGATAGAGAACGAGTGGCCCGGAAAATCCGTCTGAGGAGTGGACAACGTAATGATCCTGATGTCCACGTCAGGTAGCCGAGAGATAGAAATCAATCGATCAAGCTGCCCAACCATCATCAGGGGCGGAAGAATGCGCCACCGAAGGACCGATTCCGTGATGATGAATCGGAACGTCTTCCCTTCGGAGTACAAGATGTTTTGTCGTGCCAGTCTCGCACCGATGGTGCGCTCTAGCTGCGCTTCCGTCAGGTCCCTCCGGGCGAAGACTGCCCGAATATACTCGGGAGTCTGGAGCAGACCGGGAATTAGCGATGGTTGAAACAGGCGCAGCAGGGTTGTTTGTGATTCGAGAGCTTGCACCTGTTGTTGTTTACGACTGTACCCGAGCCGTCGAATAAGCCGCCACGCCGTGGCCTCCGTTGCCGCCTCTCTGGCGGCAGCCATGTACTCGGCCTTGACCTCGTCGGATACACCTATGGCCGTGAGGATGCAGTCAACGTCCGTGACACTCGGAGCTGCGTTCCCGTTCTCAATCTTGGACAGCTTGGAACGAGACATAGCAGCGCCACGGGCGACCGCTTTCGCCTCCAGTCCGGAGCACTCCCGCAGTTCCCGCAGCGCTGACCCAAGGCTAGATTTGATCACTCGCCGTACTTTGTCCACCATTCAGAGAACGGCACAGCCTGAGCCATTGCCGTGTCTCTGTACGTCAAGAATCGGGCGAGCTGATCCTCTTCGAGGAAATCGACCCCCAGGTACTTACCCTCCGCGTCGTACTTCATGGCGCCGATGACCTGCTCATCGAACAGCCAGTAATCCGGAGCGTCCGAAATCGGGTTCTCTTGGCTCGTGGTGTCCAAGATGAAGAACTCTTCCCCGGCCTGCATATTGCGCCGGTAGCCCCAGGAAAGTTCGAACCGCAGGTAGTCGGTAAGCGGACGGGCGAGGATGTGGACGCGGTAGATTCTCTTCCCCGATTGGACCGCGTTCCCGACGGTCGTCATCCAGCCAGCCGTCTTGTAGTCCTCGGGCTGCGGCTCACCGGCAAGGAATGCCTGATAGGCATCAACACCACCCGACTTGCTGTAATCGTCCAGGGTCTCCAGCCGGAATGCCTCCCGACCGAAGTCCTTGAACCAATCCCCCAGCGTCTTAGATGAGGTTGTCACGTACAGCCTTTCGGATGAGCTCGACAGGGATTTCCACCAGGGTTTCGTGAGCTGGAATCTCCAGCCCGTGGTCGGCCACCTTGTCCCCCTGGATGGCCAGCGTTCCCCGGTCCGTTGCGTAGACAGTCGGGCACTCGCCCTCGTCGCACTCGCCCACCAGTCGTGTCAGCTTCACAGCCTGCCCCCCTTTCGTCGGGTGTTGCGTCCAATGCTCTCGGGCCTCACCGCGCGGAACAAGAGGTTCGAGTTTCCGTAACTGGAAACCGCTCGGCAGCCCTGCCCGGCATCGCCCGCACGCTCGGCGGTAGGCGGTCCCGTGACCCTAGGAGCGTCGGACAGCCGACGACACGCCGCTGGTGACCGCGGTGCGGCAGCCCTGAGCCTCTTACGTGACTGGGACGAACGCCGGGTTGTTGCCCGGCGGCTCCTGCACGACAAGACCATCAACACGACGGACCGCGTCGCGGGGCTCCTCGCGCTGCTCTACGCGCAGAGGGCCAGCGACATTCGTCGCCTGACGACCGATCGCGTCAGATACATATCGGGAGCGAGTCCGCCTTCCACGTGGAATAGCCCCGGATTGCGCGTGATCCGGGGCTTCCTGCTGAGAGCTTCTGATCCGTCCTGAGTAGAGGTCATCCTTCGGATTGCCCGCGGGATCTCCTTCTCAGAGCTCGGTTCCTTCGGGGATGAGGTGGTCGTACTGGCCCGCCTTGACGGCCAGGATGTGAGCCAGCATCTCCCGGTCGGTGAACCGCAACGCCCCGTCCAGGTCACGCCGCTTGGAGTCGCCGAAGGCGACACCGCCATCGATCGGCATGATCTGAACGCAGGAGTCTCCTGTGCCGTTGCTGAACGAGGATTTCTCCCACTCCCCGTTGAGTGGCGCCGAATAGAGGGAGTCCTTCGGGTTACTCATGTCAGTTCCTTCTCGATCTCTTCGATGCGCCGGACGGTCTCCTGCTCGTCCAGCGCATGACTCGCCAAGTCGGCGAACCTCCGGCGGGCGCTCCGTACCTCTGCGGGATCGTCCTGGAGGGTATCGCCGTGTACCCACTCCTTCGATACGACGCTGCGGTTGTCGGCGCCAGGAAAGTCGAGGATCGTGAAGATCGCGCTTGAGATACTCGCGGCTCCTGCCGTGAACGGGATCATTCGCAGCGAGATGTTCTGCTGCTTGGTGATCGACATCAGGTGTTGAAGCTGCCCGCGCATGACCTCCGGTCCGCCCACAACGGCCCGAAGGGCGGACTCGAAGCAGAGGCCGTCCATGGTCAGAGGGTTTCTGCGAGTGAGGACTTGCTGCCTCTTTATCCGGGCTTCGACAAAGGTTTCACGGTGCTCCGTGCTCTCGTGCCGCTGGCCGAACGCCGCGATCGCATCCACGTACTCGCGGGTCTGGAGGAGCCCCGGTACGTACGTGCCTCCGTGTACCGACATGCGGTCGGCAGCATCTTCGAGCGAGAAGTAGCGGTACGAGTCGCCGCTGAACAGGGCCTGCATTTCCGGCCGTTCATACCATGCGCGGCCGTACGATCTGCCCTGCGCGATCGTCGCGACGATCCCGGCCCGTTCCTCGGGCGTCACCTTCAAGAGCTTGAGCAGCTTGGGGAGTTGTTCATCCGTGGGGAATGCCCTGCCGCGCTCGATCTTGCCCACGGTGTACCGCGAGACGCCGAGCGCCTGCCCCACCGCCTCCTGCTGGAGACCAGCTTCCACGCGGAGACGTTGAAGCTCCTCGCCCACGCGCCGCATGGCGAAGATCGCGTTCGCGTTGACGCTTACAGCCACGAGTCCCCTTCCGCTGGCGTGCTCTCCCGACGCCGTCAGAGTATCGGTCAGTTGACCACCCTATGACTCTCCGAGCTGAGATCCACACGCTGGGTTGCGCAGGGCGAGTCACGTGACTCAGACTGGGCGCGCACGCTGCGAACGCACGTAACCGCAGCGGGCTACCCCTACATCCGCGCGCCTGAAAGGTGTGGGTAATGGATCAGCGTGGTTACGTCCTGGCAGTGGAGCGCTATCCCTGTACGGCAGTTGCCGTGCCCGAGGCCCGCGCCATAGCCGCCCGTGCCTACGCGCCGTATCCCTGGGTGGACCACGACACCGTCAAGCTGCTGGTCAGCGAGACCGCCACCAACGCCGTGCTGCACGCCGGCGGTGGCGGGTTCGATCTGATCTGCCACGCACCGTTCGACGGCTCGGTTCAGATCGAGTTGCACGACCGGGGCGAACGACGCCCCGCCCGCCGCGCGCACGGCGCATGGGACCAGCACGGCAGAGGGCTGGAGTTACTGGACCTCCTCGCGCCCGGGTGGTCCGTCGTCAGAACGATGACCGGGAAGGGCCTCGTCTTCACCGTCAAGGCGGCCCCGTACCCCGTGACGCTCAACGAGAGGTGAGGACATGTACTTCGAACTCGGCCGGCCCGAACCACCCCGCCGCCGCACCGGTGTCGCCGGATTCTTCACCCGGCGGATCGACGACGAACTGAACGTACTCCTCATGCCCGCCACCACCGGGGGATCCTGGCAACTGCCCGGCGGCGACGCCGAGTCCGACGAGTTCATGCACGAGGCGTACGAACGCGAGATCGCGGAGAAGACCGGCCTCTCCCCTGCCGCCCCCGAGGAGATCCTCGTCGTGGACCACGTACCCAGGGGCGTGACGGAGGCCGAAGGGCTCGACGTCGTCTTCAAGGGCGCCGACGTCATCCCGTACACCACGGATCCCACAACGACCGCGTACCGCTGGGCGACTCTCAAGGAGACGGACGACCTCTGCCTCGGGCCGGAGCGCGACCGCATCCGCTCCGCCCACGATGCCTGGCTCACGGGCCGCACGACCTACCTCATCTGGGGCGAGCCCGTCACCACCCGCCGCCCCTGACCGCTCGCCGTCACGGTTTGCGGTGGTGCCGGTCGAACGCGTTCGTCACCGTCATGCTGGCGGTTCATCAGATTACGTGAACTCACGGTTGTCACTCGGTTGGGCCGGATGGGCGCCCATACGCTCCTTTGCGTCGCCCGGAAGAGGGCGGCACTCGTCGCGTGCTGTACGCGCGCCCCGCTCGTCCCAGCCGCAGTGCGCTGTTCGGACCGCGTGGGCAGTTCAACTGGGAGTGGACATGGGCTCTTTAGGTCGTAGGACCGTCACGGTCATGGCAGTGGCTTTGGCGTCGCTGGGGGTGGGAAGCGGCGCCATGGCGTCAGCGGCCACCCCACCCGTCGCGCCGTGCGGCGGGGCGGAGTGCCCCAGCCTCCAGCCGGTCAACATCGCCGCCACCCAGGGCTCGTTGAACGTCACACAGATGCAGCTGGAAAACCTCAGCGCGCTCGTCGTCGATGCCGTCACCGGACAGCCCGTCCGCGGGGCGCAGGTGCAGTTCTACACCACCGCCGGTCGACTGCTGGGGGCCGCCTACACGAACTACAGCGGTATCGCCGCGATCGCCGCATCGGAGAATCTCGGCCCCGGCACGGTCCAGGAACTGCTGACCGGCTACAACGCCGTGCTGGTCGGGGACGGCATCCATACCCCGGCCACCGCTCACGGAGCGATCACCGTCGGAAACGACTGGGTGCCCCTCGGGAGCATGCTCTTCAGCGACCGCACACTCAAGCGGGACGTGGTTCCGGTCGACTGGAGCCGGTAAGGATGCGGTTCTTCCGCCGGCGATCCCGGGCGGCTGACCACAGTGCCCCGGCCCGTCGTCCGGCCGAGGCGCAGGAGGGTGGCGGTGTGGCCCCGGTCGGCGCGGTCAACGGCTACGCGATCCTGGCGACGGTGGCCGCGCTGCCCGTCAGCACCTGGCGCTACCTCTGGGAGCCCGAAGACGTACGGCACCTCGGACCGATGGCCCAGGACTGGCACGCCGCCTTCGGCTTCAACCAGGACGACACGAAAATCCCCCTCGTCGACGGCCTCGGCGTCGCCCTGGTGTGCGTCCAGGCACTTCACCGCCGCGTGGAAGAACTCACCGTCGAAGTGGATCGCCTGCGAGAGGCCGCGAGCGTCAACAAGCCCGAGACCGCGCTATAGGGGCTCACGCGCAGAGGCCGACGATGTGGTGATCGGCGTCATCCGCCCGGGGCGGCCTGGACGGGCACAGCTCGTATGCGGTGACGGCCAGGCGAGCGGGGCCGCGCGGCGACCACCGGGGGGAGGGGGTCGGGGTCGTAGGAGGTGCGTGTCCGGACACTAAAGCGTGATTTGTGGCGCGCGAACGCCCGCATCCCAACTGTGGGCCGGTACGCGCCGTAAATCATGCCGTCCGGAC
>NZ_JOEI01000041.1 GCF_000718095.1 Streptomyces scopuliridis RB72
AAAGCCCGGTCTTCCGGAGCGAACTTCACCCGGTCCGGACCGAGCTGCCGTTCGAGGACGGTGATCTGGTGGCGCAGGGCGAGGATCTCCGTGTCCTTGCCGCGGTCGCTCATCGGTAACAGCCGCAGGGCGGCGAACGCGTTGGTGACGGTCAGGTAAGCGAGACGAAGCAACACGACTGTCATCCTGCCGCACCGCCGGACAAGCCCCTGAGCTGCATGGATAACATTCCCGGCAGGCACACACCTGGGCCGGGCGGCATGCCCGAAGGCGAGGCCGTGCATGCCCTGACCCGCACGGGCCGGAGTCACAGCTCGGTGGCACGGGAGCTCGGCCTGGACCGTCGCACGGTACGCAAGTATGCCCGGGCCCGCAGCTGGCAAGAAGTGATGCGCCGCCCGCCCCGCAAGCGCTCCACTCTGGACCCCTACCTCGACTACCTGCAACAACGCTGGGACGAGGGACAGCACAGCGCGACGATCCTGCACGAGGAACTCCGGAGCAAGAGCTACCTCGGCCATTACTTGCGCGTGAAAATGGCTGTCGCACCGCTGCGACGGGGCCTGCCCCTGGACGAGCCACGCGAGCGATCGCCCTCCCTGCGCGAAGCCGCCCGCTGGATCACTACCCATCCGGGCCGCAGCAGCCCACACATCAACGACTGACTGCCCCGACTCCTCGATCCCTGCTCTGAACTCCGGCATACCCACGACCTGGTCCGCCGGTTCGTCGGCATGGTCGACAACCGTGACGCCACAGCCTTGCCAGGCTGGCTCGACGACCTTTCAAACAGCGGACTGGCCCCTCTCGCCGGCCTCGCCGGAGCCCTGCACGAGGACCAGCGCGCTGTCGCTCAGGGAATCACAACCCCTTACAACTCCGGGGTCGTCGAAGGCCGTATCACCGACGTCAAGCTGCAGAAACGCCTGATGGCCGGACGCGCCGGCGTCCCGCTCCTCCGTCACCGCGTCGTCCTGATCGCCCACTTCCGCCGCCGCTACGCGGACCGGCCGACCGTCCTTCCGAGATGATCTACGGCTACGAAAATCTTCCCAGAGCCAGACAAGGTCGTACGCCAACAGCCCTCGGACAACACGTAGTAGAAGGGCTTCCAGTAGTCCGAGGCCGCCTCGATCACCATCAGCGTCACCTGTGCGGCGGGCAGGTGATCCCGCAGGGCGAGGACCGCTTTCGTTGTCGATCCCCACGTCGTGGTCCCGGTCGTGAAGGACCCCCGCCTTTTCGTACTCGGGGTGCGGACGCACGCCTTGCGTCCTTTTTGCTGATGTCGAGGCCGGCGCAGCGTTCGTGCAACACGTCCACGGCCTCTTGCTCCCTCCCTGGCGGACGGACCCGTTGTATGCCGTTCCGGGAGGGCCAGGGTGAATCAGGAATTCTAACGCACGTGCTTCACAGCAACACTCCACGGTCCCGTGGACGGCCCCCAGCACCACGCTGACCTGCGAGCTCACCGGCATCACAGAGGCATCGGTTTCGGCCGGAACGAACCCCACCACGATCCCGAACCGGCAACAGCCCACGTCAGGGCAGACGCCTCCGTTGGTAACGGTCTGGCTCCGCCCGGCGTAGACAGACGGAAGACAGCCGTGCGCCCGGCGCGGCCACTCCCCCGGAAGGGGAGGTCCGCACCGGGCGCGTCGGATACTACGGGGCCTCGGCGCTGACCTGAATCACCCGCGCTTTGGCAATCCCCAGGACCTCAACGATCCGACCGGCGGCCTCCACGGAGAAGAGGCCCCTGGTCACGCTGAGGATGAATCCTGGTGCAGGAGGATGGTGCACCTCCCGCTGCAGGAAGAACGCCTCCCCATCCGCCGGGGAGAAGGCGAAGCAAACCCACTCTGCGAGGGCGTCGTGGACGGTCTCCGGATCGCCCCAACGCTCCTCCAGAGCCGCGCGATCAACGTCGACCTGAGCGAGAAACTTCATGTCGCCAAGGAGGACATCCCGTTCGGAAATCCTCTTCAACTCTGCTGCTTCCAGCTCTCTCGGATCCATGCTTACCGCACCTCTGTGATGATGATCGGAATAGAGGCCCAGTCGTCGCCGTCCTTGGTGAAGGAGCGGACGTCGGCCTCGACATCGGCCTCCCAGGAAGCGTATCCGGGCGGAGTGCTGCCCTGGGGCTTGGGTTTCACGGTGGTGTAGAACTCCAGGCTTCCCGGTTTGGCGTTCGTCGGGATCGGGCCTCGGTGCGCCTGGGCCGTGGCGTTGCCGCCCCATCTCGGGGTCACGCCCCACAGTTCGCCGGACTCGACGATGGCCCGCGCGTCGTCCGCCGTCTGGGTCGGCGAGGAGAGCCGGTGGAACGGGCCGTACAGGGTCACCGGGCCATCCGGCAGGCTCTTGCCCGCGGTCAGTACCTTGGTCCCGGCCGCGACGGTCGCGCCGCCGACTGCCAGGCTTCCGCCGGAGGCGCCGCCGGTCGCCATTTCCGCGATTTCCGCAGCGCATACTGGGGCTGTGGCCAGGCATCCTTCGGCCAGGACGATGGCGGCCGGGGCAAGTATCACGGCCGCCGCCACGACTGTGATGGCGCCGAGTACAACTTTCTGCCAGGTTGCGAGCTTCCCTGTGTCTGGCAGGTCGTTGGCGTTCGGGTCGTACTGGGGGTTGGTTCCCATGGCCCAGCAGGCGTTGCAGTAGCCGTCGTCCTTCTTGGGCTTTGGGTCAGGTCCCTTCTTGAACACGATCTTCGCTGTGGTTGCGCCGCTGGTCTGGGTGACCGTGGTGGTCATGGTGCCGCTTCCGGCGGTGCCGTTTTTCTTCGCGTACTGGAACTTTTGGGTGTAGGTCTTTGTGTACGACCACTTCCAGCCGTTCTTGCTCTTGGTCCAGGTCTCGGTGCCACCGTTGCAGGAGCTTGAGGAGCCACCGCACGCGCCGTCGGGGCGGAGCCCGGTGGGGTCGGACTTGGTGACCGGGGTGTTGTTGGCGTAGGCGTAGCCGTTGAGGGACTCGTGGTCGTTGGGGGTGAGGACGGGGTCGAGGGAGAGGAAGCGTCCGGTGGCCGGGTCGTACTCGCGGGCGCCGATGTGGGTGAGTCCGGTGTCGGCGTCGGCGGGTTTGCCGAGGAAGCCCTTGTCGTCGGGCCAGGCCGACGGAGTCGTGCCGCGAGCCTCGCCGAAGGGCTTGGTGTAGCGGCGGGTGACGGCCTGGGTGGTGGCGTCCACCGTTATCGAGGCGGTGCCGTGGTGGTCGTCGACCATCCAGGACAGGCTGGTCTCGGTGCGGACGGCGGTGGCGTCGCCGGCCGGGTAGTAGCGCTGGGCGGTGAACTTTTTGGCGGCCGTGTCGTAGTGGAGTTCCTGGCCGGCCAGGTAGAGGACGCTCTTGGAGGGACCGCGGCGGATCAGGAGTTCGCCGTTGGCGTCGTAAAGGTAGTCGGTGGTCTTGGTGCCTTCGGTGAGGCGGGTGAGTTCTCCTTCGATGTCCCAGGTGAGGCTCTGCGCGGTGCCGGTGGGGGCGTAGCGCTTGGTGGTGTTGCCCTGTTCGTCGTAGGCGTACGGCTTGGCGGTGCCGCCGTTGACGCTGACGGAGGTCAGGGTGTGGGGCTGGCCGGTGCCGGAGGTGTTGACCGCCGGGTAGCTGTAGGCGGTGGTGGTGTTACCGGCGGCTTTGTGTTCGGTCTGGGTGTCGCGCAGGCCGCCGGGCTTGTAGGTCCAGCTGGTCCAGTACGGGGCGGGGCCACCGAGGGCGCTCGCCGAGCGGGCAGTCGCGCAGTCGGCCGAGGACGGGGTCCAGGCTTCGGTGAGCCGGCGGTAGCCGTCGTAGGTGAAGCACTGGGTGTCTTTGCCGTTGGCGCTGTCGGTGATCGACTTGACGTTGCCGGTGGCGTCGTAGACGTAGTCGACGTCGTTGGTGTAGCCGGTGTTGGTCTGGTCGACGGTGTGGGTGTTGGCCAGTCGGCGGGTGCCGTCCTCGTAGCGGTTGAGGATCTGGAGTTGCTTGGCGCCGGTGGAGGTGCCCAGGCGGGTCTCCTCGGTCTCGCCGTACGGGGAGTAGCCGATGTTCTGGACGTAGTCGGTCATGCCGTCGGTGCCGGTGAGCATGCCGAGGCTGTTGTAGCTGTTGGCCACGGTCTCGGCGGGCAGGCCGGCCATCGCGGGCATCGAGGTGGACTGGACGGTGCCGTCGATGTTGTAGACGGAGGAGGTGGTGAAGGTCTGCGGAGCGCCGGCGGTGACCAGGGGGTCGGTGGCGGCGATGACGGTCTTGGTGCCCTTCGGGCGGCCGAGCGCGTCGTAGCCGGTGACGACCTGGGAGTAGATCTTGCCGGTGGTGCCGCCGACGTACCGGATCGAGGCGGTCGGCTGTCCCTTGGCGAGGGTGTCGTAGGTGAACTTGGTCAGCTGGTGGGCGTTGTCCTTCACCCCGTCCCAGGTGCCGGTCTTGCGGCCGAGCTCGTCGTAGTCGGTGATCAGGGTGCGGGAGACACCGTCGAGGGTCGTCGTGGTGGACACCGGCTGGTCGGCGTCGTTGTAGGCGGTGGTGACGGTGCCCTGGTCGGGGTCGGTGGAGGTGGTCTTGCGGCCGCGTAGGTCGTAGTCGTACGTCCAGACCGCCTCGTCCGGTCCGGTCATCTTCTTGAGCTGGCCGCCGGGGGTGTACTCGTACAGGGTGCGGGTGTAGTCGCTGCCGGCCGGGACGGGGCCGCCGTACTCACGGCGCTCGGTGATCCGGCCGCGGGCGTCGACGAGCGTCAGGGTGCCGGTGCCGCCCTCGGCGGCGGTGACAGCGGTGCGGTCGCCCTGCTCGTCGGTCTTGGTGCGCCACTTCTCCTGGTCGTAGACCCGGAAGATCGATTCGGTGGCGCGGCCGGCGGCGTCGAAGAGTGTCTCGGTGGAGGCGGGGACGGAGCCGGGGTAGGTGTTGGCCAGGGTTCCGGAGGGCGCGTTGTTGTCGTGGACCTGCCCGTTGGAGATGTGGGCCAGGCCGCGGTCGTCGTAGAGGGTTTCGGAGATCACCCGGCCGCCGTTCGGCGCGGGGGTCTGCTTCTGGCGGGAGCGCAGCAGGCTGTCGAAGATTTCGTAGGAGCTGTTGTAGGTCTTGCCGTCGGCCTTGAGGGCGTCGGTGCGGACCCAGGTCTCCTTGTCGTTGTTGATGCTGTAGGCGTAGACGATGCTGGCGGCGTCGCCGAGGGCGCGGGAGCGGTCCGGCTTCCAGACCGACCGCAGGCGGCCGAGCGCGTCGAAGGACCACTCGGTGATGTTGCCGTTGGCGTCGGTGGTCTTGGTGGCCGTGCCCCAGGCCGGGTCCACCTCGGTGGTGGAGGTGTAGAGCTTGGGGTCGGTGGTGGTCTTGGACGTCAGCGGGCCGTAGCCGGTGTCGTCGGGGACGTAGGTGGTCTTGACCGTACGGTTGAGGGCGTTGGTCGCGGTGAGCGGGCGGCCCAGCTTGTCGTAGGTGGAGCTGGAGACCTGCTGGTAGACGGGCTTCTTGTCGAGCTCGCCGTAGCTTGCCAGCCGGAAGGATGCGGTGATGTCGCCCTTGGTGGGTGCCACCCCGACCGCTTGGTCGTCGTAGGCCAAAGTGATGTCGGAGAGGACGTCGTCGGGGATCACCGGGGTGGTCGCGCAGGGAACCGAGTAGGTCTCGGTGCGCGAGACGGTATTCACCTGCCAGGCCGAGGTGTTGCGGGCATAGCTGGTCCGCACGCAGGACTCGTCGCCGGTCTTTGCGGCGTCGCCGCTGTCCTCAACGGTGATCGGCATGCCGTACGTGGTGTCGTACGTGGTCTTCTGCTTGACCGTGCGGGTGCCGGTGGAGGTCTTGGTGCGGGTGGTGGTCTCGCCGGCCTGGACGATCCAGCCTTCGGTGGTGCCCCAGCTGTAGGTGTGGCTGCCGGTCTTGTGGGACCAGGGGGTGTTGATGGTGCCGCTGAGCTCCTCGGTGCCGTTGTAGACGATGGTCTCGCGGACGAAGCCGGCGTACTGGCGGGAGTCGTCGAGGGCGGTGCCGGCGGAGTCGGTGACCTTCTCCACCCGGGCGGTGCCGTCGAGTTCCTTCTCGCCGTTCAGGCCGCGCATGTACAGCGTGGATTTCTTGGAGCGCGGTCCCTCGGAGTCGCCGGAGGTCTCCACGACCTGGCCGTAGCCGCGCCACTGCGACCAGGTGCGGTTGGACGGCTTGGTCAGGCCCTCGTCGTCGGCGTAGGCCCAGCCGGCGCCGCCCTGGTAGTCGTAGTAGGTCTCGCCGGTGTCGCCGTGGCCGTAGGGGTCGTCCTGGAAGACGGAGGTGACCACGTACTTGTGGAACCAGTCGGTGACCGGCTCGGCGCCGGACTGGGACCACTTGACCGGGAAGCAGCGGCGGGTGTTCTTGTCGACGCCCGCCGGCATGCTGCTGCCCCACACGCAGTCGGGGTCGGAGTAGTTGGCGGTGAGGGTGGAGCCGGTCTCGGACTTGATCGTGCGCACGCGCCACTTGATGTAGCGCAGGGTGTCCGGGCCGCTGCCCTCGACGTGGTTGGGCAGCTGGATGCCGCCGAAGACGACCGGCGGCATGGCGGCCGCGGTGGTGTTGGCCTTGCCGGTGTTCTGGATGGACTTCAGCCACAGACTTGCCGAGGAGGCGTCACCGGTGTCGGGGAAGTCCTGCTCCAGGTGCCAGGTGTCCACGTCCCGCTGGGTGGTGCCGGTGCCGGTCCACACGGAGGTGGTGATGTCGGTGAGGCGCTTACGGGTGAAGAAGGCCGGGCCGATCTGAGTGGTGCACTTGGTGCCGGACGCGCAGATCATGTCGAAAGGCACGTCGGGCCAGTTGGCCTTGGTGTCCTTGGTCAGGCTGGAGCAGCCGCCCGATACGACGCAACGCTCGGCGTAGGTGAAGCGGACCTGCTGGGCCGCGGGCTTGGCGTAGAGCAGGTCGCTGCGCAGGCCGTAGTCGATGCGGTTGAGGTAACCGCCGCGGGTGTAGCCGGTGCCATTGACGGCGGTGTCGGCGTTCTTGGAGTAGTAGTTCGTCTCCCGGCCGTACCAGTACGTGGAGGCGTTGCCGTGGGTGTCCACGACGTAGTCCAGGTTCCAGCGCCAGGCCTGGTTGCAGAAGGAGTCGGCGAAGCCGGTGGACTTGTAGCAAGGCTCACCGGAGTCGTCGCCGACGACCGGAACGGTCCACACCGAGTTGGTGACCGGGTCGTCGTCGGCGGTGTCGGTGGTGCCCTTGTCGCTCCAGCCGGGCATCCGGTGCTTGCCGAAAAAGTACTGGTTGCCGGACGCGTCGGTGACCTTCCAGTACTCGGTGTTGTTGTCGCCGTTGCCGGTGGCGCCGGTCAGGTGCTCGACGCGGCTACCGTCCTCGTTCTTCACCTTCCACGAACCGCCGGACGCCTCGGACAGGGCCGCGGCGTCGCAGGCCGCCTTGTCGGCACAGGTGTTGACCAGCTCGACGGCTTTGCCGTTGAGGACCAGGGTGGCGTTGGCGTACTTCCAGCACAGGTCGCCCTTGCCGGACTGACCGTCGTCCTTGCAGGAGCCGTACTTGCGCTCGATGTAGGACTCGGTGATCGAGAAGCCCTCGCCGATCACGGAAGTCTGGTTGTTCTCCCCGGCCGTGCGGCCGTCCACCGAAGCGGAGTTGTAGGAGATGGACAGGTTCGGGGACGGGCCCGCGGTCGCCGGGGGAACTCGCAGCGGGTAATTCCAGGTGAAGTCTCCCGTGCTGCCCCCGGCCTCCCACGTCGCGGTCGGGGACAGCGGGGTGGCGCTGTAGTCGCCCCCGCCGCCCGAGCTGTCGGCCGCCGCCGCCAGCAGCATCGGGGTGCCGGCCGCGAGGGCGCGGGCGGAGACAGTTCCCGTCAGGGTCTGGGACTCCGCGTCGTTGTCCGCGCCCGCCACGGGGCTCTGGGTACGGCAGGACTTCTTCTGCGGGGTGGTCAGCGCACACGCCGGGAGCGTCACCAGGCTCAGACGGGGACCGAAGTTGCCGCCGTAGACGTCGCTGAAGGACGAGTAGTCCAGGGAGACCCGGAGGCTGTCGGTGTCACTGGCGGAGTCCCCGCCCGCGGTTCCCGCCGGGTCGACGGTGAGCAGGACGCCGTTGACACCCGCCTTCTTCGCCGCCGACTGGGGGTGGACGCTGAGCGCCACCTCCTCGGCCCTACCGGTGGCCTTCGCCTCCGTCTTGCTCTTGGCCGGCTTGGGTGCAGGGGCGGCGGGCTGCTGGGCCAGCTTCACGCCGAGCCCGCCGACGGTGACAGCGGCCGTGCCGGTCGCCGCGACCTCGGCGGTGGCCTTCCCGGACTTCGGCCACGCGGCTTTCTTCAGCCGCTCACGGGTCTCTTGGGAGGCGGGGACGGCCTTGTCCTTCGGGGCCTTGGACGTGCTCGGCTTGAGCACACCGACCTTGTCGATCTTCGCGTCGGGCCGGTCCTCCAACTGCTTGCGCGCTGCCGGGGACTGGGCCTGGGCGGCGAAGTCGTAGCCCGAGGGAACCACGACTTGTGGCAGGAGGGAGAGGGAGACGAGGAGTGCGCCACGGCCGAGCCAGCGGCGTATGACCGCCCCTGGCAAGCGCGTGCGGAAGGGTATTGAAGACACGGTGAATTCCCGGTTCTCGGATATGGGAAGGAGGCGCTCGGGCGGCGTCGGCGCCCGAGAACGACGGATCTCCTCGGCGCATCCGCAAAGACGCGCGGAGTGTGTTTCGAGCAGAACGGGGCGGGTCGGGACAGGGCGGGCGACGAGGCCCGCCCTGTCCCGACCCGCTGTTACTGCTGTTCGGTGTTGCGCCGGTTGGCGATGGTGTCGGTGGAGGTGGCTCCGGCCCAGACCCGGACGCTGTCGATCGTTCCGGGGAAGTAGCGCGCGGCAGCGCCGTTGATCTTCGCCCGGCCGATCTCGAACGCTCCGCCGCCCTGCCAGGGGGCGGAGTACGGCACACCGTCCTCGTCGCCCATCAGAGCGCTGTCGACGTAGAGCTTGAGCGCGCCGAGCCTGGAGGCGTCCTCGGGGTCAGCCGCCGCCTGGGCGTCGTAGACGACCGTCAGCATGACCGGGACACCCAACTGGGCCGTGGTGAACGCAGTGGACTCGTTCTTGGTCCAGAGCGCCCCGGTGCCGTCCTTGTCGGGACGGCCGAACGTCCACCGCCCCTGGTTGCTGCCGGCCGGCTGCTCGTACCAGACGCCCCAGGAAGACTGGCTCGTCCCCGACTGGCCGAACACCTGCACCGCGTACGACTTGCCGGTGTCGGCGAGCTTGGCGGGGTCCAGCGTCACCCAGGCGGTCGCGGTGAAGGAACCGGAGTCGTCAACGACCGGGCCGGTGGCGGCGGCATACGCGCTGGTGCCGTTCAGGGTCATCCGCTGCGTGGTCGTGACCTCTTCGCCGACGTCCGGGTCACCGGTGGTGAACAGGGTGAGCGCGGCCCCGTTGAGGGTGAGGTTCCGGCCGAAGCCGCTGCCGTCCTTGACCGTGGCGCCGGTCGCGTTGGCCATGTCCGTGGCGTCCCATTTGGCGACGAGCGCCGGGACCGGATCGCCCGCGGTGCCGTCGCTGAGGTCCTCGTCCTCCAGCCAGGCGTCGTGGGTTACCTCGGTGTCCGCGAGCGCGCGGGACCAGACCTTGACCTCGTCGATGGTTCCGGCGAAGTTCTCCTTGCCGGTTGCCGAGGCCCACAGTCGGCCGACCTGTAGTCCGCCGGACGCCTTCCACGGAGTCACTGTGAAAGGCACCGGCTCGCCCTGCGGGACGCCGTTGACGTAGAGCTGGATCGTCTGCGCCGCCGCGTCGTAGACACCGGCAAGATGCGTCCAGGCGTTCAGGACCGGCGGCTTCCCTCCGATCGAGCGAGTGATCGCCGGACTGGCGACGTCCGTCTGGTGCCGGTTGAAGACCCAGGCGTTGTACGCCGTGGAGTAGTACAGCTGGAATCCGGAGGCGTTCGTGCCTGCCTGCGACAGGACGGTGTAGTTGACGTCCTTCTTCGCCAGGCGCGCCCAGGCCGAGACGGTGAAGGACTTGGTGGTGTCCAGCACCGCACCCGAGGTGGAGAGATACGCGGTCGTGCCGTTGAGCTTCGCCGCGCCTGAGCCGCTGCGGGCCAGGGTGTCCCAGGTGGCCCCCGAGGAGGTCAGCGGGTGCTGAGTCGCGGTGGTGGCGTCGGTGAGGGCGTTGTCCAGGTGCCAGATTCCTGAGGGCTTCTCAGCGCCCTTCACCAGGAAGCTGTAGTAGCCGGTGAGCGAGCTGTGTCCGGCCGCGTCGTAGCCCCAGACCTGGATCGTGTTTTCGCCGGCCTGGTTCGGCGTGATCGTCCGGGTGGTCGCCGTGCCCTTGGCCACGGTGATCGGGGCGGAGACCGTGCCGCTGTTCAGCTTCCACTTGTAGCTGACAACGTCCGACTGGATGCCGGGCGTGGTGGGGTTGGTGTCCGCGGGGGTGAAGGTGAACGTGCCCGACGTACCGACCCCACCCGCGGCCGGATCGGTCTCGGCCGGCTGGTAGATGCCGTCCGCGCTGGTCACCACCGGAGGCGGCGGCGAATCGGTGTCGACCCGGAAGTAGCACCAGGACGACCAGGACGAGTCCAGGACACCCGTGGCGCCCCGGTCCGTCTTGTAGTACGCCTGCGTCTTGACCCGCATCCGGTAATCCGTCTGCGCCGGCAGCGCGCTGGAGGACGCGTCACGCACCGCGTTGTCGGCCACCCACGCGCCGTCCGGCGAGGCCGCGTACCAGGCACGGCTGGAGCCGTCGGCCTTCCACACCTCGAACATGGCGCGCAGCTGGGCCTGGCTCCCATCCACCGACTGCACCGTGGCCAACATCTTCGGAGTGGTGTCACTGGTGGCGAAGGGCAGCGTGGAGGCGTTGCAGGCCCGCCCGGTGGTGCCCTGCTGGACACCGTACGACGTCGGCTTGTCCGGGTAGGACACGTACGTCACCGACAGCTTGGCGTCGTTGCGGAACCGCGCCCAGGCACCCGCGTCGGACTCGTCGTGCGCCGCCAGCGAGAAGGTGATCTGCGCCGACTTGTTCGCCGCATGCGAAGCGATCGTCGTCGTCAGATTCTCATTCGTCTCCTCACCCACGTTGTCGCTGAAACGCACCCAGTTCGCAGGCTGCGACGGGCTGCACAGAGAGCCCCGTCCGTACGCCACGTTCCGGTCGCCCATCAGGTCCACCGCGGTGGGACGCGACGACCACGTCGTACTTGAGGAGATGCCCTTGTCCACATGGCTCAGGTCGTACCAGTGCGGATCACACGTGAAGGTCCACACCTGATACACCTCCATCGTCGCGTCCAGGACCTTCTTGCCGTGGATCGACGACAGCGGATACTCGAAGTACATACGCTGGGTGTAGGGGCTGCTGGAGCAGAGATAGCCGGCGTAGTTGGAGCAGCGCCCCACCCCCTTGTCCCCGTCGAACTCCCAGAACTTGTCACCGTCCGAGGAGAGCGCTGTCCAGTCGCCCAGCGCGATGCCCTTGGTCGGCGGGTCGATGTAGAGCGGGAAGACGGTGTCCTCGCCATGGAGCAGGGCCGGATCGGGCGTGATCTCCAGGGTGGTGCCGGTGACCTTGAGCGGGAGCTCGGCCGCCGCGTCACCGCTGCCGGGGCCCTCCGAAGGGGCCGGCTCGCCCTTGGCATCGGGCAGCGGTGCCGCCCCCAGCTCGCCTGCGGTCTCCGCCGAGGAAGCAGTGCGGACGAGTTGCGTGGTGACGCCAGCCGTGGCGGCGGCGGCGGCGACTGGGGTGTCACCGGCCGAGTCCCACATGCGACCCGTTGGACTCTCGAAGACCGGCGTGCCGTCGCCGTCGCGTGCCACGAAACCACCGTCGGCCGTGGGCGCGATGTCCAGTCCATCGCCGGAGACAGTCATCGTGATCGTCGCGAGCGCCGGATTCTTCGCCGCCTCCGAGGTCTTCACCACGAGCACCGAGGTATAGCCGGTACTCAACGCGGTCAGTTTCAGATCGACGTCCGGAAGGACTCCGGCGTAGGTGGCCGTATCGCCCTCGACGGAGGGCTCGGGGAGCGCGGTGGGCCAGCCGAGCTGCAATTCATGCCCGGCGCCCTTCAGCGTGACCAGTGCGTCCCCGCTGCCGCCGCCCGAGAAGGCGGCATCGGCCGTCGTGTTCTCCGCCCGCACAGAGCCGTCGGCCTCGCGCACGAGGGTGGTGTCGATGGAGGCCCAAGTACCGTTGTCCTTCCGGGCACGGACCGGAGCCGCGTTCATCTCCTGAGTGAACGTGCCGTCCGGGTTGGCGAAGACCTGGGACGACTCAGTAGTCGCCGCGTCCACGGCCACCCGCTCACCCGTCTCCGCCGCGAGCGCGCTCGCCTCCGACTCCGCAGTCCTGTCAGCCGCTACCGAGGCCGCCCCGTCATCGGCGAGTGCCGGAGCCGCCCCGGCCCCAACTGCCGGAACCGCAACTCCCAGGAGCGCGACGGCTACCGCCCAACTCCCCACCGTCTGACACCAGCCGCGCTGCCGTCTTCGCGTAAACACACCCCACCCGTTCCCTAATTTTCATGAGAAGAAGCTGTGAGGATCATGTGTTCGTTGATCACGCTGGTCAATGGTGTCGCGTATCACATTGACCTGCTTCCACCCTGCCGGTATCGAGTGCTGGTTGTGCTGGTGGGTCGCTGACGAAGAAGCTCCTGGTGTCCGGTGTCACGATCAAGGTCTACCGCACACCTGCACCTGCTCACCCGTCAACTGGCCGTGTCTCATAGGGAGATTGGCTGCTTCGGGCGGCGCCTCGCGCCGGGGGCAATGCTTGTTCCGGCCTATTTCCCGGCAACAGTCGTACTCGGCGTCGCGGGCGCAGTGCGGGCCACAGGCCACCTCGCTTCCGAGATCCTGACGGGCATCCTGCTGTCGATCGACCGGATCAAGTATCGTCCGGGCTGTTCTCAGGGCCTCGAAAAGGCATCCGACCTGCACGTCCTCCCGCCTTCGGTCGTCTTGATGTGATTCCGATGACGCACCATGTGGAGTGCGTGGCGATCCTTGAACCTGTCGCGAAGGGCGCCTGACCTGCGCCTTCGTCGATGCGCATTATGTGCGGTGTGGGCGCTACGGGCGATATCTTGACGCTGAAATGACGCTCGTGACGCTCATTTGACGCTCGTTCTGATGTGGTGTCAGGTGGGTTTGGAGGCAGGTCAGGGTCTATGCCACTCGGCTGATGGCGCTGCGCGCTGCTGAAAAGCAGCAGCGCGAGGGCGCCGCCGTGGTCAGTTGTCGCGGAAGAGACTGGGCGGCTTCCTGACCTGCTGTGATGGCTGCTTGAATGGCGCTGACCTGCGCGTACTCTCTTTCCCGTCTTTCGCTCTCATGCCCGCTGATGTAGCTGAAAGTCCCAGAGAAGTCCCAGGAGGCGCATTCGCTTCTGCTGTCAGGTGCGATTTTGGTCGCCCCGCAGGGCGACCGCCACGAGCGCCGACAGCCGCTCGATCGAGACCATGCGATCCTCGGTCGCCCCGGAGGACGACCGAGGATCGCAACCCCACGCTTTCCCCGGCCGTGTACGTAGGGGCCGGACGTGGTGGTTGCCCTGCGTTGTGACCGAGGCCCGCAACGGCTCCACGGTGAGGCCAAGGCGGATGTGCAGGGCTTCGTCGAGGGCTGGCCAGGAAGATCAGCCTCGGCGCGCTCCACTGGTCCTCGTCGCTGTTGGTGTGGAGGAACCTTCTGCGCCTGGATCGCCGGACAACACCCGCTCTTCTCGTTCGACGTCGTCCAGTCCGGCGGATCGCCCAGCAGCGGGACAGCTGCGGCGTACGGGCGTATCGGACAAGGCCAGCCCTTTTCCTGAGCGCGCCGCCGGCCGACAGATCGAGACGGGAAGGAGGCCCTTCAAACCTTCCCTGTACCTTTCGCGATTTTCAAGAAGTCACGCCACCCCGCTTCCACGCGCCTCTGCGATACACCACGCTGATGTACGAGGTGGTTGAGGAGGGCCGTGTCGAGTCGCGTGGTGCGATGTCCCCGCCGAGACGGTGGGCCGCTCCGGGTGACGGTCTGGCGTCGGCTTCGGGACTGGACCGAGGCCGGCGTCTGGCCACGCCTGCACACGGCGCTGCTGACCGAGATGCGCCGCGCAGGTCTGCTGGACCTGGACGACTGCTCCGTGGACGGGTCGCACGTCCGGGCTCTCAAGGGGAGATCATGTCGGCCCCTCGCCCGTCGATCGCGCCCGTTCCGGTTCCAAGCTCCACCTGACCGTCGAGAGCTCGTACCTTGATCTCTCCAGCGATCACGTCCAAGGCTTCTCAAGGACGTCGGCGCCGGCAGAATGACCAGCAGGCCAGGGCAGAACGCGAACTTCGTTGGCAAGCAGCCATGGGCGTGGCGAAGGAACAAGCTGGCGAACAACTTGCCCAGGTGCTACACGAAGAGGCCGAGTGCTGAAGGTGGCGCTTCTTCGGGGGCGTGGGGGAGCCAGGGGGCGTGCCGAGGCGGTGGTGTTCGTCGGCAGGCTCCGGGAGCCGATTCTGCCGACGCGGCTCTCATGGATGGGGCGTCGTGGAGGGCCCGCTTTCGCGTAGAACGAGGTCGAGCAGACCGGGGAATCGCCGATCGAGTTCCTCGCGGCGCAGCGAGTTGCCCAGCTTGTTGCCGTCCTGCCACTGCCGTATCAGGCCGGCTTCGCGTAGGACCCGGAAGTGGCGTGTGGCGGCTGACTTCGAGACCTGCATGTCGATGGCGCCGCACGGCAGGCCGTCGTGCTGGGCGAGAGCGAGGACGACACGGCGACGGACTGGATCGGCGAGGGCAGCCATGACCCTGAACAGATCAAGGTCTTCCTCGTCAGGGGTGGCGAAGCCCGACGCCGTACGACTAGCCATGGCATCCACCATAGCCGACATGATGTACGCGCTATTGCGTACATGAAGTAGGGTCGGCACGTCCATTGGCCGCAGGCGGTGTTGACGTTTTCCGGCGCAGCCCGTCCGGCCCCGCAGAGAGAGTCTGGAGCGAGAACTTGACCGCATCGTCCGCGCCGCAGCGTGCTCACATCGGGTTCACCTCCCGCATCGGTGTCATGTGTGCCCTCGACGGCCTGAGCACTCCGGACGCGCAGAAGCTCGCGCGTGACATCGAGAACATGGGGTATGCCTCGTTGTTCTTCCCCGAGGGCGGGGGGAAGGAATCGCTGACCCAGGCCGCTGCTCTGCTGGCGGCCACCCAGCACCTTGTGATCGGGACCGGGATCGCCAACATCCATCTGCGCGACGCCGTAGCTGCCGAAGCGGGCGGCCGAGCGCTCAGTGCGATGTACCCAGGGCGGTTCGTCCTCGGTCTCGGCGTCAGCCACCAGCCGATGGTGGAAGGCCGGCTGAACAAGATCTACGAGAAGCCGCTGGCCACCATGCGGAACTATCTTGAGCGCATGGCGTCCGTCCCCGGACACATCGACCAGGAAGCCGGGCGTCCCCCGCGAATCCTGGCAGCGCTGGGCCCGAAAATGATCGAGCTCTCGGGCTCGGACGCAGACGGCGCGATGCCCTACCTGGTCACCCCTGAGCAGACCCGCTTTACCCGTGAACGCCTCGGCCCGGAACGATGGGTGATCTCCGAGCAGGGCGTCACCATCGGCGGCGACACCGAGCAGCAGCTGCAGCGGGCTTACAACCACCTGCACATCTACGATGGATTTGAGAACTACCGCGCATCCTGGCGGCGCCAGGGCTTCAATGACTCCGACTTCGCCCCCAGCCCCTCGGAGCATCTCGCTCGCTCCATGGTCGCCATGGGGGGCGCGGAATCGGTGGTGGCCATCGCGAACGCGCACCTCGATGCCGGAGCTGATCATGTTGTGCTCCAAGCCATCGGAAACGACCTGTACTCAGATCCTCGACAGGCGCTCGCCGAGATCGCCGCAGCCTTGGAACTCGAACGCGTATGAGCTGAGCGGCCAGCAGCCGACCGGATCTGCTGAGAACCCTGCGCCGCCTTCCGTACCCCCGACACCCCGCCCCGCCCGCGTCTAAGAGTTGTCTTCAAAAGTCGCTGGTGTTCCCGCCTGTGTCGGTGAAGGCGAACGGACGCCCCAGGGCATCGCATATCAGGTGAATCTTGCTGGTCAGACCGCCTCGGGACCGACCGAGTCCCGGGTTGCGGAGCCCCCTTTCCGGCCCCCGGCAGCGTGCTGGTGGGCACGGACCACGGTCGGTCGGCAAGGGCGGCAGGGGGAATCGACTGCCCGCTCCGCCGCTGACACATCCGGCATTACCCCACGTCCTGCAACGACCCGTGAGGCACAACCACGCTCATGGGAACGGACCATCACTGAAAGGAATCCTCCTGCCCGCCACAACTTCGCCCTTTTCGGACGTCATGCGCTCCCGGTACTCCGTTCGGAAGTTCCTGCCCACTCCGCTGTCCCCATCGGACATCCGCGGCGTGCTGGAAGACGCCCAGTTCGCCCCGTCGAACTGCAACACCCAGCCGTGGACGACGCATGTCGTCTCGGGTGCGGCACGCGACGCCCTGAGCAAAGAACTGCTCAAGGCCCATGATGAGGAACGCCTCTCCTACGATTTCACCTTCGACTACGCCGACTTCGGCGACGGCGCTTACTACGAGCGGGCGCAGGACCACGGCGCGACCCTCTACCAGGCTCTGAAGATACCGCGCTCGGACCGGGCAGCGAGGAACGCGCATGCCCGAGCGAACCTGGAATTCCATGACGCTCCCCACGCCGCCTTCCTCTTCATGCCGGTGTTCGGCGACGGGGTGCGGGTAGCTGCCGACATCGGCATGTACGCGCAGAACTTCCTGCTCTCACTGACGGCCCGCGGGTTCGGCGGCATTCCGCAGACCATGCTCGGAATGTACGCCGACACCGTCCGCGAGTTCCTGGGTGTTCCCGAAGAACACAAGCTGCTGTTCGGCATCTCCTTCGGCGCAGCCGATGTGACCGCACTGGCAAACAGCTTCCATATGGGACGCGCCCCGCTTGAACAAAGCGTCGTTCTGCACGACACCCCCGGAGTTCTCGACGAGCAGTAGTTCTTCACCGGCGCCATCCGTTCCGCCACTGTCCGTCAATGAATGAGTCAATTCCCATCCCATCGCAGTTACACGTGACATGGACGGGGTGACGGAACTACGGAGCTTCTGGCAGCCCTTGTCGCGACCAAGAGCCACGGGCGCTGCCAGGAGCTGCGTACACCTTGCGATGCCCCGGGGCGTCCGTTCGCCTTCACCGTCACAGGCGGGAACACCAGCGACTGCTGCACCCCGTTCACCGCCATGATGGACGCGATACGGGTGCCCCGCCCCGGTCCCGGACGGCCCCGCGTCCGGCCCGGCCACGTCATCGGCGACAAGGACTGCAGCTCCAAAGCGATCCGGGCTTGGCTCAGGCAGCGGAGTATCAGCCACACCATCCCGGAACGGTCCGACCAGATCCGCAACCGGCTTCGGCGCGGCCACCGCGGCGGGAGCCCGCCCGCCTTCGACAAGCGGCTCTCCAAGCGGCGCAACGTGGTTGAGAGATGCTTCAACCGCTTGAAGCAGTGGCGAGGCATCGCCACCCGCTACGAGAAGACCGCCGAGTCCCATCAGGAAGCCGCCACCCTCACATCGCTCCTGATATGGGCATGACATCTAAAGACCGCGCCAACACTTACCGAGGTCCAACTCAATGGCCTGCCGTCCCCATGGGGTGACGTCGTTCCGGCTGTTGGACTCGCCGAGCATCTGAGCCAGGGCTTCTTTGCCGCCCTTGCCGGGCCGGGCTCGTGATTCAGCCGAGGGCCGGCATGGCCGGGGCAAAGGCAATGAGCAGGGGCAGGAGCGGAGCAAGGGCCGCGGCCGTGGAGGCGGTGGCGCGGTGGGTGAAGGCGAGGCGTGGCGGGGGTTCGAGAAGGCGCTGGACGCGGTCGCCGAGCAGACGTCGGGTGGAGTCGCAGGACAGGAGGCCGCGGTGTCGGTTGAGTTCGATCAGGGCGAGGGCGGTGGTCAGGTGGCCGCAGTGGCGGGAGGCTGTGTCATCGGCGGCCAGCTCGACCAGGCGGTGGGTCTGGTCACGGAAGTGGGTGAACAGGCGGATTCGGGGGAAGCCCGTCGCCAGTGCGGTGGACAGATGGAGGAGCCAGTGGTGGCGGGCTCGGATGTGGCCCAGCTCGTGGGTGAGGACGGCATTGAGCTGGCTGTCGGTCAGGCGGCGCAGAGCGCCGGTGGTGACGACGAGCTGGGGCCTGGTGCCGGGCATCAGCCAGGCGTCGGGGTATTCGTCTTCCAGAACGAGCAGGGTGCCGTGCGCGTCCGGCAGGCCGGCGGGCAGGTCGGGGGAGCGTTCGCGTAGGTGGGCGCGGCGGAGGCGGCGGTGGTGCCGGGCGTGGACGAACTCGCGGGCGAGCGCGGCAGCGGTCCAGGCGGCTCCGCAGGCCAGCAGCAGGGTCAGGGCGGCGACCAGCAGTGGTGCGGCGGCGGAGCCGTAGGCGGCGGTGACCGCCGGTGGCGCGGGGGCGAAGAGGTGCGTGCGGCCGGCCTCGGACACGGACGCGAGGCCCAGGAGGAGGGCTGCCAGGCAGCAGAGCAGGACGGTGGCGACCAGACACTGCCACGCCCAGAGCGCGACAACCGGTTCCTTCCCGGGCCAGGCGGCCCGGGTCAGCGCGCGGGGGGCCTCCACGGCGGCCGTCAGGGCGACGGCCGTCAGCAGGAGCAGACAGACGGTCACGCGGCGGGCTCCTTCTCCGGAACCACCTGGGCCCGGGCGGGCGGGGCGAGGCGGCGGGCGGTGAACACGCTGCCCGCGATCAGTGCCGCGGCGGTGATCAGCAGAGTGAGCGTGTAACCGTGGTCGAACGCGTTGCGGGCCGCGGCCAGCAGTGGGTCCGCCCGGTCGGCGGGCAGGTCTGCGGCGGTGGAGCGGGCGGCGTCCAGGCTGTCCTGCGCCGTGTCCGGAACGCCGGAGGGCAGGTGGACGGTACTGGTGTAGAGGGCGCCGAGGACGCTGCCGAGGACCGCGACCCCGGACAGACTGCCGAGTTCGTACGAGACCTCCTCCACGGAGGCGGCCATCCCGGCCCGATGGGCCGGCGCGTTCCCCATGATCGCGGCCGACGCGGCGGTCATGGCGAGGCCCATTCCGGCTCCGGCGACCATGAGGCCGGGCACGATCCACCCGGGGTGGTCGGGGTGGACGGCGACCAGCGGCACCACGCCCGGGGTCAGGAGCAGGGTGAGCAGGACTCCGGCCGCGCCGGTCAGCAGGCCGCCGGCGATCAGCGGTCGGGGGCCGGTGCGGTGGACGAGTGAGCCGGCGACGGCTCCGGAGGGCAGACAGCCGGCCGCGAACGCCGCGACCAGCAGCCCCGCGTGGAGCGGGGTGAGGTCGAGGACGAGCTGCAGCCGCTGCGTGAGCACCAGTTGGATCCCGGCGGTCGCGAACATCGCCAGCGCGGCGGCCACCATGCCGGACAGGATCCGGGGGTCCCGCAGCAGCACGAAGTCGAGCAGCGGATGCGTCCGGCGGCGCTGGCGGTGCACGAACAGTGTGAACCCGGCGGCTGCGGCCAGGAGCGCCATCACGATGTGCAGCGGATCAGGGCCGGGCTTGGTGGCTTCCTTGACCGCGTAGACGAGACCGACGAGGCCGACCATGATCTGTACGGACGCGATGAAGTCCCAGGGCTTGTCCGAGCGGCCCGACGCGCTGGGCGCGAGTACGGCGCCGGCGATCAGGGCGAGGACCACCACGGGCACGTTGATCAGGAAGACCGAGCCCCACCAGAAGTGCTCGATGAGCAGGCCGCCCAGGATCGGGCCGAGCGCGGTGCCGATCACCGACATCGTGCCCCACACGCCGATCGCGATGTTCCGCTCGTGCTCGTCCTCGAAAGTGGTGCGGATCAGCGACAGGGTGGCCGGCATCATCGCGGACGCGCCCACCGCAAGGAAAGCCCGTGCCCCGATCAGCACGCCGGCCGAGGGCGCGAACGCGGCCACCGACGAGGCGACACCGAACAGAGCCAGACCGGCGAGGAACATGTGCTTGTGCCCGACGCGGTCGCCGAGCGTGCCCGCGCCCAGCAGCAGCCCGGCCATGACCAGCGGGTACGCGTTGATGATCCACAACTTCTGGGAGGCGTCCGCGTGCAGTTGCTCCGTCAGCGTCGGCAGCGCGGTGTAGAGCACGGTCATGTCGACCGAGATCAGCAGCAGCCCCACCGCCACGGTCACCAGCAGCCACCAGCGTTTCGTGCCGCTCATGTATGCGCTCGTCTTTCGTATCGCGTTGATCAACTGGGCCATGAAGGTGGAGCGCCCCCGGCGAACACGGCCGGGGGCGCGGGGGAGTGCCGGAGGGGCACGGCCGCCGAGGTCAGGTGGCGTCGGTGTCCTCCGCCTCGGTCAGGGCCATCAGCCTCTGCCGCAGGGCTTCCCGGACCGGCCCGGGCGCGGGGACGCCGCTGGTGGCCTCGTACAGCCACAGCCCGTCGACCGCCAGCCGGGCCAGGAACAGGTCGACATCCTGCGCTTCGGCCGAACGGGTCGGCGGGGTCCAGCGGTTCATCAGGTCGTTCCACACCTGGGCCAGCTCCGGGTGGGTCGCCGACTCGACCATGAAGGCGAGATCGGCCTTGCTCGCCCCCGCCTCGGTCCCCACCCGGGCGTAGGCGGCGGTGGTCTCGCGCGCCGACGCCTCTCCGAGCGGCTTGCCCAGCTCGGCCGCGAGCCGCTCCTCCCACGCGCCGGTCAAGTGCCGCTGGATCGCGAGCAGCAGCTCCTCCCGCGTGCGGAAGTGGTACATCAGCCCGCCCTTGGTGACGCCGGCCTCTTCGGCCGCCGACTCCAGCGTCAGGCCGGTGATGCCTTCGCGCTCCGTCACACGGATCGCGGCATCCAGGATCAGATTCCTCGAACTCGGTCGCATGCCCAAACTGTACCATCCGGAAGGTACAGTTATTGAGTTGTGGCTTGAGGCTGTCGAGTGGCTGCCGGTGTTCCTTGTCCGGGCGGCGGGCTCATGTGACGCGGAAGTTCGCCATCATCGCCATGTCCTCATGTTCCAGGTTGTGGCAGTGGAACATGTACCGGCCGCGATAGCCGGCGAACCGGGCCAGTACGTCCACTGTTTCGTAGGGACGTACGTCGACGGTGTCCTTCCAGCCGTGTTCGTGAGCCGCGGGAGGGCGGCCGTTGCGTGCCTCCACCTGGAAGTGCGCGAGATGCAGGTGGACCGGGTGGTGGAAGTCGCTGGTGAAACGCCAGCGTTCGACGGTGCCCAGACGCGGCGTGGCCAGATACCGGTTGGTGGAGAAGGGGTGCCCGTTGATCGTCCAGGCGTGGCCGCTGCCGCTGCCGCTCGGCGCGGTCAGCCGGAAGTCGAACTGGCGGGTGGCCGCCACGCGTGCCCTGCTCAGCGATTCGACGTCCGCGAGCCGGTCGGGCACCCGCGACGCGTCACGTGCTTTACGGGTCACACGGAAACGCATGACGTTGCCCATGCCTCCGCCTGCCAGTGTGTTGACCAGGGTCACGGCGGTGCCGGGCCGCCAGCGCGAGAAGTCGATGACGACCTCGGCGCGTTCGGCCGGAGCCAGGGTGACGGTGCCGAGCTCCTCGGGGCGGGCCAGCAGCCCGACATCGCTCGCGATCTGTATCAGCGGCCCGCCGGGCTCCAGCCTCAGGCGGTAGCGGCGGGCGTTGGAGGCGTTCAGCATCCGGAAGCGGTAGCGAGCGGCGTCGACCTCCAACTCCGGCCAGGGCGCGCCGTTGACGAGCGTGACATCGCCCATCACCCCCTCCATATAGGGCTCCTCGACGCCGGGTTCGCCCTTGAGGGAAGGATCCAGTGAGGGGTATCGGAAGGAGCCGTCCTCCTCGAACGCGCGGTCGCAGATCATCAGGGGGATGTCCCGCTCTCTCTCGGGCAGCGGCAGGGCCTGTTCCGTGTCGTCGCGTACGAGGAAGAAGCCGGCCAGACCGCGCCATACCTGCGGGGCGCTGAAGTCCATGCGGTGGTCGTGGTACCAGAGGGTCGCCGCATGCTGGTCCAGCGGATAGACGTACTCCTTGGCCCGTACCGAGGTGCGCCAGGCATCCGTCGGCATGTGTATCCCACCGTGGCCTGTTCCGGCGTCGGCGTGCTGATGCCGCCAGCCTTTGGGGGTGACGATGTCGGTCGGGTAGCCGTCGGAGTCGGGCGGGGTCACCCCGCCGTGCAGATGCGTGGAAGTCGGTACGGGAAGCTCGTTGTCTACGGTCACCCGGGCCTCGCGTCCCGACCGGCCCACGATCGTGGGCCCCGGGAACTGCCCGTCGTAGCCCCACACCTGGGTCCGCATCCCGGGCAGGATCTCCCTGTCGGCGACGCGCTGCACGATCTCGTACCGGTCCACTCCGCCCGTGCTGCTCACCGGCCGGGCCACCCGCGGTACGGGCAGTGGCGTCCGGAACGGTTCGGGGAGCCTCGCCCGGCTGGCGAGCAGTTCGGCCGCCGTCTCCCGGCCCGTGGAGCGCGCGGCTATGGAGCCGCCGACCGCCGCGGCCACCGCCGTGCCGCCCGTCACGCCCAGAAATCCCCGGCGGCTCAGTCCGCGCAAGCCGCTCATCGGGCCTCCCCGGCGAGCGCGGGCGCGTCGGCGGGGGCTGGCCGGGCGTCGGTGAGCACGACGAGCAGGACCAGCATGGCGAGCGCCGCCGTCGTGACGCCGATGAACACGTGCGGTGCCACCACGCGGGCCATTCCCAGGCCGATCTGACCGACCGTCATCAACAGGACGAGCATGGACAGCGCCGACAGCTGCCAACTGGTCGGCCGCCCCGCCCGCCGACGCGTCCTGCGCTCCAGTACGGCGACGACGAGCTGGACGAGCGCGACAACGGAGAGGATCCCGCCGATGGCGCTGTGGACGGTGAGCAGATCGACATCACCCGTGACGAAGAGACCGGCCGACAGGCCCTGGGCCAACGTCATCAGCAGAAAGAGAGTTGCGGTCACCCGCAGCACCCATGTTGTCCACGGGACTGCGGGAGTTTCCTCGGTCAGCATGAACATCCTTCCGGTCGTTCAGTTCGCGGCAGGGGTATCGCGCCGGACGACGACACGTCCTCCACCGCGAACAGGGCCCCCGGCGGCAGTGTCCGGCCGGGGGCGACATGCCCCTCGGCCCACACCGGCCGGGCCTCTCGTGGCCCGCACGGATCACACGGCGATCTGCCGCAATGGCCTCAGGGCGGCCAAACTGTACCATCCAGAAGGTGTAGTTACGTTTGCGTCGCAGTGCCGGATGCAGGGGAAGGAGAAACGTAGGGCAGGGCTGTCCTGTCAGCTCTGGAAGGCACCGGCGTTTTCGGAGACCCACTGGGCGAAGGAGAGCGCGGGGCGCCCTGTCACGCGCGGCACTGTGTCGGTGATCCGCCGGGCGCGGTGCACGGCGGCGGCGAGGTCGCCGAGGACCGCGTCAGCGATCTCGCCAGGCAGGCCGGTGGCGAGCATCGCTGCGCGGGCGTCCTGCGGGCTGATCTCCTCGAAGCGCACCGGACGCCCGGTGACCTCGCCGATGATGCGGACCCGGTCCCTTTCGGTCAGCCATTCAGGGCCGGTCAGGCTGTAGTGCAGGCCGCCGTGGCCATCCTCCAGCAGCGATCGCACGGCCACGGCGGCGATGTCCCGCGCGTGGATCACCGCCGTGGCGGCGTCGGCGTAGGCGCCGTACACCACATCGCCGGCCCGCAGCTGCGCCGCCCACTCGAAGAGAGCGTTGCTGGCGAAGTCGTCGGGCCGCAGTGAGGTCCACTCCAGGCCCGATGACTCGACCATCTGCTCCTCGGCCCTGTGCTTCCTGGCGACGGCGCCGGGCTGCTCGTCAGGGGCGACACCGTCACGGACGTAGCCCGACGACAACAGAACCACCCGGTTCACCCCCTGGCGGCGGGCCAGTGCGAGGAACTCGGCCACGTTGTCGCCGAGGGCCATCGTGTTGAGGAACACGGCGCTCACGCCGTCGAGGGCATCGGCAGCCCGCATCGGGTCGCTTGCCAGGTCGGCGACGACCGGCACAGCGCCGGCCGGTACGGCGTCAGAGTTGGCGGCGCGGGTGAGTGCGCGGACCTTGCCCCCCTCCGCGAGCAGCAGGCTGACGACCTCACGGCCGACATTTCCGGTCGCACCGGTCACGAAGAACATCGCAGACTCCCATCGGTTCACACGGACGGCCTCCAGCGTGCGGGTCCGTCCCAACTGCCACATAAGTTACGCGGCAGACACTGAAAGCCACGGGAATCGTCAGAGAAGGCGAGTACTTCCGACATTGAATGGCGATGTGAACATGAAATCCGACAGCAGCCATCAGCGCTGGGACGAACTCGACCACCAGCTGCTGCATGCCCTGGAAAACGACGGCCGAGCCCCCTTCAGCCGGATCGCGGCCCACCTCGGCGTCTCCGACCAGACGATCGCCCGCCGCTACCGCAGGCTCGTCGCCGACATCGGCCTCCGAGTCGTCGTGGTGACGGACGCCGAACGGCTCGGCCAGACGTGGGTACTACGGCTGCGCTGCGCACCCGACGCGGCCGACGCCCTCAGTAAGGCGCTGGCCCGCAGGCCCGACACGGCATGGATCGCCCTCACCTCCGGCGGCACTGAAGTGGTGTGCGCGATCCGGTTCCGCACCCGCGGCGAGCACGAGGAGATGATCCTCGGGAAACTTCCCAAGACGCCGAGCATCATGGAGATCCGCGCACACCAAGTCCTGTGGCGGTTCTTCGGCGGCTCCAACAGCTGGCTCGCCAAGAGGCTCCCTCAGGTCGCCGAGGCGTTCCCTGCCGGCCCGGAGCCCACTTCCCCGGCCCCCGAACCGATCAGTACCGAGGACGAACCGCTGGTCGCCACACTCGAAGAAAACGGACGTGCCACCCTCGCCGAACTCCGCCGGGCCACCGGCCACTCCGAGTCCGTGGTGCGCCACCGCCTCGACCGGCTCCTCGCCTCCGGAGCGCTCTACATCGACGTCCAGTACGACCAGACCATCCTCGGCGACACCACCAGAGCCATTCTCTGGATCACCGCCGCACCCGCAGCCCTTGACCAGGTCGGCCGCGCCCTCGCCACCCACCCCGAAGTCACCTTTGCCGGCGCCACAGCCGGCTCCTGCAACCTGATGGCCTTCATCGTCTGCCGCGACAGCACCACGATGTACCGCTATCTGAGCACCACGCTCGGCTCACTCGAAGGCATCCAGCACATCGAAACGGCCCCAGTGCTGAGGCTGGTCAAACAGCTCACTTATGACGAACACGCACCGGCAGCACAGTGATGACGCGCGCCCCCGACGATGTGGCGTGGGGGCTTCTCCGTCGGAAGAGGGGCGGCGCAGCCCGGTACGTCATGGTGCCCGGGAGCTGGTTCACGCCGCTCCCGGCAGTTATCAGGTGCCCGTCCTGTCGGAGGTTTCACGCCGTTCTCGTCAGCCGTCACCAGGAGTTCTGTCAGCCTCCCCGCCTGAGTGCTGAGGCGAGAGGGCGACGGCCCCGTCCCCCGATCTGCGGCGGCTGACGCGGGGATCGGAAGGCTCGCGCGGAGTGGCCGGAACCAGGCGCCCACCACCACAAGATATATAACGATGCGGTAACGCGCAGGGTGTAGGACCGGTAGGGTTCATCTCGGGAAACGCCTTCCGTCGCATGTCTTCCGTCGCGCGCTCCATGACCTGACCTGTCCCAGCGTCAGCTCATGCGTCGGAGACTTCGCGGCGACATGGGTGTCGCTCGTGTCCTGTGAAAGCGGGAAATCACTGTGAGCCATCCCCCCACTTCCGTCAGCGAGTACTCGCTCGTTGTCGCGGAACGGGTCGAATCCGCCGACGACGTGGTCTCTCTCATCCTCCGCCACCCTGATGGCGAGTCGCTCCCGGAGTGGCGACCCGGCGCCCACATCGACCTGCTGCTCGACGGCGGCCTGGTCCGCCACTACTCGCTGTGCGGTGACCCCGGTGACCGTTCGTCGTGGCGCATCGGCGTGCTGCGCGTCCCGGAGGGGCGCGGTGGATCGGCATATGTGCAGGGCAAGTTGCACGCCGGAACGCCGGTGCGGGTGCGGGGACCGCGCAACAACTTCGCGCTCCGGCCGGCCGGGCGCTACCTGTTCGTGGCGGGCGGCATCGGCATCACGCCCGTGCTGCCGATGATCGCCGCGGCCGAGGCCGCGGGGGCGGACTGGCGGCTGCTGTACGGCGGCCGGTCCCGCTCCTCGATGGCCTTCCTGGACGAACTGGCCGCGTACGGCGAAGCGGTGACTGTCCATCCGCAGGACCGGCACGGCCTCCTCGACCTCGACGGCTACCTCGGCGAACCGGACCCCGGAACCCTGGTCTACTGCTGCGGCCCCGAACCGCTGCTCGCCGCGGTCGAGGATCGATGCCGCGCGTGGCCGCCCGGAGCGCTGCGCGTGGAACGGTTCCAGGCCAGGGAACAGGAAGAGACGGCGGCGGACGCCGGGGCGTTCGAGGTGCTCCTCTCCCGGTCCGGACACTCCCTTCAAGTGCCGCCGGGAAAGAGCGTGTTGGAGACGGTGTGGGCGGCCGGTGTCTCCGTGCTCTTCTCCTGCGCCGAGGGGATCTGCGGCACGTGCGAGACCGAGGTGCTGGAGGGCGAGCCCGACCACCGGGACTCCGTGCTCAGCGCGGAGGAGCGGGAGTCCGGCGAGACGATGATGATCTGCGTCTCCCGCTCCCGCAGCCCCCGGCTGGTCCTCGACCTGTGACGGCGCCCTCTTCCGCCGCATCTGCGCGACGCACACCTCTGCGCCAAACGAAGTGCATGCCCATGCCCATGCCTGTCGGAGAACCCGGAGAGTTCCATGCCAGTTCCTGAAAACGTCGACTTGAGTCATCTCAGCGCCCCGGCGGGCGGCTCCCAGCAGTTGACCGGGCACCTTGCCCGGCCCGAGGGGCCGGGGCCGTGGCCCGGTGTCGTCGTCGTTCACGAGGCCCTCGGCGTTGACGACGTCATGCTGCGGCAGGCGGAGCGGCTCGCCCGAGCCGGTTATCTGGCCCTGATGCCGGACCTGTTCACGCAGGGCGGCGTCCGGCGCTGTCTGGTGCCGACCATGCGGGCATCGCGGTCCGGCCACGGCCGGGCCTACCAGGACATCGAGGCGGCCCGGACCTTTCTCACAGAGAGCCCGGACTGCACCGGAGCGGTGGGCATCATCGGCTTCTGCATGGGCGGTGCCTTCGCCCTGATGTCCGCGGGGCGCGGGAGCTTCGACGCGGCCTCCGCCAACTACGGGATGCTCCCCGAGCAACTGGACCGGGTACTGGCCGGGGCCTGCCCGGTCGTCGCGAGCTACGGCGGACGGGACCGGATGCTCAAGGGCGCCGCGGCGGAACTGGACTCGGCGCTGGAGCGGCTCGGCGTCGTCCACGACGTGAAGGAGTACCCGCAGGCCGGGCACGCCTTCCTGAACGACACGGAGGTCGGACCGCGCCCGCTGCGGCCGCTGCTCCGCGTGACCGGCATGGGACCCCACCCGGAGGCCGCCGCCGACGCGTGGCGGCGCATCGAGACCTTCTTCGACACCCATCTCAAGCAGCCGACGACTTCCGGCTGACCCCGGGGCACGTACCCGTATCCCCGATGTCCTCGGCACCACCGGAGCGCCCGATCGTCGGGCGTTCACCTCACACGAGAGTGGAGTTCATGAGCACCACACAGTCAGAGCAGGCAACCCAGGTGGCGGACGGGGAGAAAGGCTGGAGCGTCGATGACCGCTGTCTGAACTGCAACATCGCCCGGCAGATCGCCCCCGGCATGATCGGCTTCAAGGAGGGCGGGGAGTACGGCGGCCTGTCGACCGTCATCCGTCAGCCGGAGACCGAGGCCGATGTCGAGCTGATGTACCTGGCCGCGCACGCCTGCCCCACCCGGTCCGTACACCCGCCGGCCGACCGGTGGGACGAGGACTCGGATCCGTACCCGCTGGCGCTGGACGAGGACGAGACCGTCTTCCTCTGCGGGCACGCCTCCCCGCAGACCTACGGCGCCACCTCGTACCTCCTGCGCCGTCCCGACGGCACCGCGATGATGATCGACACCCCGCGCTGGCGGCCCGCCCTGGCCCGCCGCTACGAGCAGAAGGTCGGCAGGATCACCGACGTCCTGATCACCCACCTCGACCACGTCGCGCACGCCCGTAAATACGCCGACGCCTTCAAGGCCCGGCTGTGGATCCACGAGGGGGACCTGCACTCCCTCCCCTCGGCCGACCACATCATCCGGGGCACGGAACCCGTCGAGATCGGGCCCGGCGTCATCGCCCATCCCTTCCCCGGGCACACCGCGGGCTCCACGCTCTTCATCGCGGACGAAAAGTTCTGCTTCACCGGCGACGCGTTCTTCTGGTCGAACAGCCAGCAGACCCTCGAAGTGGCCCACAGCGTCGTCTACGACTCGATCAAGACCCTTGCCGAGTCGGTGGCCCGCGGGGCCGAGGAACTGACCTTCGAGTGGGTCCTGCCCGGCCACGGCGATCTGCACCACCTCCCCGCCGACGAGATGCGGGAACGGATGCGCGGCCTCGGCCGCCGCGCCGCGACCTACCCCGCGGAGCCGATCGACTACGGGGCGGTCCGCTACTGACCGGTCGGCCAGGGGCCCAGGGGCGGGCGCGAGGACCCGCCCCTGGGCCCACACCGCACGCGTACTCCGTGACACCTCACACCCGGAAACGATCCGAAGGACTGGCTGAGCAGCAACCATGAGCGACACAACGAACACGACAGCGAGCGGGCCCGGATCACATACCACCGGCCCGTGGGCGGCGCTGGCCGCCCTGTCGCTGGGACTGTTCATGATCGTGGTGGACACCTCGATCGTGTCGGTGGCCGTGCCGGCCATGGTGCGCGGCCTCGGCACCGGTCTCAACGCGGTGGTGTGGGTCACCAGCGTCTACCTGCTCGCGTACGCCGTCCCCATGCTGTTCACCAGCCGGCTCGGCGACCGTTACGGCCCCAAGCGGGTCTTCGTCGCCGGGCTGGCCGTGTTCACCGCGGCCTCCCTGGGCGCCGGGCTCTCCACGGGCGCTGCCGCCACGAACTCCTCGACCGGACCTTGATCTGGAACGAGCACCACCTCCGCCGCGCGCTTCGCGAGTTCGAGCAGCACCACAACGCGCACCGGCCCCACCAGGCGATGAACCAGGCGGCACCCCTACGCGCCGTCCCCGAACCGCTCGACCCCGGACAGATCACCCGCCCGGACATACGCCGCACAGACCGCCTCGGCGAAGTCATCCACGAGTACCGACACGCCGCCTGAACTGCACGGATGAGGTTTCCGGCAGGCGCACTGCTGCCGCTGCAGCAACCAGTGGCTCGAACCTGAGATCAGCCGCGCCGACTTCGACGCCCTGATCGCCATCCCGGACGGGACGACCTACCTCAGCGTCGAGCAGGGCCTCGCCGCGCTTGGATTCGATGGGGCCTTCGCCGGAACCTACCTGGACTAGGCCACTCATCTGTCGGTTCAATCAGCCTTCTGGCCGCCCGCCCTTGCCCCGAAGTCACGCCCGTCCGTCCTCGACGACTGCCCTATCCATCGTGCCGCGAGCCGGTGTTTCAGCGTACGGCGCGACGGCTGCCGCGATCAGGCCGCAAGACAGATACGAGGTCAAGGTATGGAAGTCGAGCGATCCGATGCGGCAGTCCTCATGACGGTCTACCGGAAACCGATCCCCCAGGTGCCGAGGTACCGCGACGAGGTCCCCCACGTCCGCCAGGTCGACCCAAGTGTCGGCGCCGGTCGGCCGGCTTCCCAGACCGTACTCCGGAGCCGGCTCAAGGCGTTCGAAGACTCCGCCTGCGAGACCGAGCGGGGAACCCAACGTGAGGAAGCACTCTACGCGCAGGTCGGGGTAGGCATGCAGGGCCTCGTACGCCACCACGGACCCAAGCGAGTGTGCGATCAAGACGGTAGGGGCGTGCCGACGCATCTCGTCCGCTACGGCTTCCCGCGAGGCGGCGCGGGCGACAGGATTGCTGAAGTACCGGTGCACCTCACGTGCGAAGGTCACCGCGGCCCGCGCAAGTTGTACGGCCAGCTTCCCGTTCCTCCGAGCGAGCCAGTCGAGGGCCTGGCGCAGCGGGACCGTGGCCAATCCCTGAGCTTCGGCCGGACGCGGGACACCCGCAGCCACCGCCCAGGCCCAGGCGATCGCGGCTTCGTCCTCGGTGAGGGAAGCGATATCGGAAGCCCCCTGGGCTTCGCCCGGCAGCAGGCGGTTCGCGTAGTAGGCGACCCACAGATCCGGTACGGGAAGGTGGCCGAGCCCCGCGTCGTGGTAGCCGGCTGCAAGGGCGGGACGCCAGATGTCGGCCAGTCTCTCGGCTGCCTGGTGGCGGGTCCGCGGGCCCTGATGGTTCCCAATTCCGTGTACGACGAGGACCGTCATTCCCGAGTTTCCTCTTCCTTCTGCCGCTGGCCAGGCCCTTCGGGGTAGGCGTGCACGCTGAAGGCAGGCTGGGAGTGCCATTCACCGTCGCCCAGGCTGATCTGAAAGGTCTGAGGTTCCAGGAAGACGGTGTCGAAGCCCTCCCGTTCCAGGATGTCGGCAGTGAAGCCGAGAAGGTCTTCAGCTCCCGCCTCGCGGGGGAACGCACCGAGTCCCACGTGGGTCGGCTGCACGCCTTTGTTCCAGTCTTCAAGGGTGTAGAGGTCCCAGCCGGACGCTGCCGCGTCGCCGCAGAGCAGCTCGCCGTCCGTCCAGGCGAGCACATGGGTATGCCGTACCGGCCCATGGTCCTGGCCGGGGTCTGCCGCAGGCTGCGCCGGTGCGGGCCCGAACAAAGCGACGTCGGTCCGGTTCTCGTTGGCGTCGGATAGGAACGTGACGGCGGCGTGCCTGCCGTGAACGCTTACCGCGCGCACATACCCCGGAACCATTGCGGGACCGCCAGCCTCCACGCCACCGTCGCGAGTCCAACTGCGCAGGGTCTTGTCCTCGCCCCCACTCACCAGCACCGCTTCCCCGGCCTCCGATTGAAAGGCGAGTCCGGTAACCGAACCCCGATGGGCCTTCCAGAGGCGAAGGCACTCGCCGGTACGGGCCGACCAGAGGCCGATCCGTCCGTCCTTGAATCCCACAGCGACGATTGGCTGCTGAGTATCGGCGAGGCAGGCCAATCCCTCGGTACTCCGGGGCTCCAGGGCGATGGTGAGTGGCTGGTCTTGGGCCGCGGACTCCCACACCGTGAGCGTGTCGCCCATGCCGAGGGCGGCGACGACACGGCCTCCGGCCGCCTCGCCGTAGACGACTGCGCGGACCTCCCCGGGTGCTCCCTGCAGAGTCTGGAGCGGAGCAAGGAGGTCGGTGTGCCATACCTGTACGGCACCCGATGCCGTTCCGATGATCACTGTTGAGCCGGAGCCGTTGGTCATGGCTGTGACGGCGTCCGGCAGGGGCTCGGTGCATCCCGTCCGCTCTTCGTCCTCGATGCTCCAGCACTCAAGGGCGCTGTCACGGTTAGCGAACACGATGCACGGCTTCCCCTCAACCGTGACCACCGCGGACTTCTTGAGGCGCCCCAGACCCGCGAGACGGTCGAGCTCGCGGCCGCTCTCAGGGTCCCAAAGGATGGCTGTGCCGTAGTCGTCGACGGTGAGCAGCGCGGGGCGGCCGTCCAATGCCGTCCAGCCCAGGGTTCTGACCATGCCCGGCCACTCGTGCCCCGCGCGGGGATCAAGGTCCAGGTCCCAACAGCGCACAAAGCCGTCGCGGTGGGCTGAAACGGCGAGTGTTCTGCGCCCTACACGGGCCACGGAGGCTCTGGTCACGTGCCGGTCCTGTGGCAGCGTGACCATGTTGACCTCATCTGGCCCTGTGCGCAGCACCCACATGTTGGACTGATGAGCGACAAGGCGGTGCTTGAGCTGCCAGTCCTCTGCGTCGCGGATCACCAGTTCAAAGTCCCAACCGGAAGTCGTCGCCACCGCTCGGCCGTTGACCTCGCTGTATTCCACGGTGTCCATGGGCGAGACCGGGTCGTCGCCCGTGGGATCAGGCTCATCTGCATAGACGGCGAACTGTGGCCAACCTTCACGGTCGGCGATCCGAACGATTCCGGTGATGGGACGGCGGTCAACATGTTCGTGGAATGGGTTGACCAGTTCAGCCCCGTCGTCCAGCCGCACGGAGGTGAAGGCGCCGTCCGCCCGCCCCCACACCACATGGGCGGGTTCCACGTCAGCTACCACGACTCCCGCAGTGATCTGGGCACCTGGCAGCTCCGTCGTACGCAGCAAGCGACCCGTGGTCCGGTCCCACACACACACACATTCTCTCCCGGTCGCAGCAGGTGACAATCAGAGAGGCGTCCTCTACCTCAGCGAACAGGACGTGCCGCACCGCCTTCTCGTGGCCTCGACTTGTGTCGTACAGATGGTGCGGACCTTCCTGGAGCAGCAGGAACAAGCGAATTCGGCCCGTCGAGTCCCCCAGAGCCACGATCGGAGCGTCGCCTTCACCGCCTAGAGCGAGGGCAGTCACATCGAGGCCCGCGTCTTCCGTGCTAAGCGATGAGTCGTCCGGAGACTCCCCAGCATCCGCCGCGGTGAGCACATGCATGAGGTTGGTCCGGGTCACCCGGCCGGTGGCCCATAGCGGCCACCAGACGGGCGGCTCCCCTGCGAAAACCTCCTGGCCCACGGCTTGTGCGAGCACGGGCATGCCGAGCCGGGTCAGGTTCAGCGGGAGCACCTCGGCCCGCAGCGCGATGCCGTTCCCGATCTCGAAGGAGTTCGAACCGGGGTGTGCGCTCCACAGGTGGGCCTGGGCGGCTCTACGCGCGCTGCGGGAGCCAGAGGCGGAGTGGTGCCGGGAGACGCCGGCGGGATCGGCACGGGCCAGGAAACCCGGATCCAGCAGCAGCCGGTCCAATGCGCCCGGTTCGGCGCTGTCAACCGCGTGGTCGGGCAAATGACGCAGAAGGTAGGGGGAGGCGAGTTCCCAGAGGAGCGGGCCGTCCGGGGTTCCGCCGGCCCGGGGGATGACGTCCAGCAGGCCGGCGAACACCTGTCCCACCGACAGCGTCGGCAGGCTGCTGCTCGGCTCGCTGAAATACTCGTTCAGGCTCTGGTGGAAGAAGCGGTAGAGCCGACGTCCGTCGCTGTCGATACCGGTGCGAAGGTAGTAGGCCAGGTCCGCCAGTAGATCGCTGACCTCATCTCGAGTCGGCAGCCGGTCGTCGCCGTCATCATGCCGGAGGCTTGAGAGGACGACCGTGTGGATCAGGTCACGGGGCATTCCGCCACCGCGGGCATGTGCGACGGCGGAGAGGACGTGCGCTGCCCAGGGGCGTTCCACGAGCTGTTCTGCCACATGGAGCCGGAGCATGGCCGACAGGTCGCGCGGGGTGCGTTCACCCAGGGCGGCGGCCTCTTCCACGGTCGCCACCCCCTTCCCGCTGAGGTACTCGACGTACAGTGCGGCCAGCAAGAACGCCGACTGCGGCACAGATTTCAGGGCAGCTCCGATGCCCCGCACCAGCGGTGTGCGCAGGGCCTCGTCAGAGAACTGCGGCTGACCGGCGAGCAGATCGTCGGCGTATCTCCTCAGATCGTTCTCCAGTTGGCCCGACAGGGTCGACACATCGAGGTCCAAGAGTAGTTCGTCGGCATCACCCCCCGGTGTGTGCCGCCTGCCGAGGAGCACTCGGCAGGCCCGGCTGCCGTCGCTGCGCTTCCGGGCAAGCAGAGCCGCCAGAAAGTAACTCACGGCCGCAGGGGCGACGGCCTCGTCCAAAGCGTCGCACACGAGGATCACCGGGTCCCGGGTGGCCGCGATTCGCTCCACGAAAAGAACCGGGGTCCAGGTCTTGCCCACGCCCGGGGTAAGACCCAGCTGCGCCGCCATCGAAGCAATGATCTGAAGAGTGTCGCGTTGCCGGGCGTGCACTCCGACGAGGCCCGCATAGCGCCGCGCGGGGCGGTGGCCCGCGTCGATCCGGCTCAGCAGATGCCTTCCCAGCGGGGTGAGTTCAGGGTGGGCCAGGCAGACGACCACTCCAAGCAGCGAGGACTTCCCCGCCCCCGGACCTCCCGTCACCACCAGGAACGGATCAGGGCTTTCCAGCCAGTTCCGGATCCGAATCAGTTCCTGGTGACGCCCACTGAAGAGACATCCATCGAAGGCGGCCCGCCCTGGAGTCGCGCCCGAAGCACGGGTGAAGAAGTGAGTGGGGTCCAGGACTGGATCGTACTGGGTCGCGATCTCCCAGAGAGCAACGTCGAGACGCCTGCGCAACGCCGCATGCGGGTCAGAGGCGTAAGCAGGGTTGGCGAAGAACGGGGGCTGCTCGGCAAGCGCGGTCAGCCGAGGTGTACGCACAACCGTCTGCTTGTAGTCCGCACCCTGCGCGAAGAGTTGACGCTGCACTTCCTCGGCGACCGTCTCCACCGGAACATGCCGCAACGTCGGGGAGATGTCCCAGCGCCCTTCGTGTAAGCGCTCCAGCACTGAGGTCACTGCCTTGGTGAAACGGGCATCGAAAGCCTTCTCGTCGTGAGCGCAGGCTCCGATGACCCAGGTTCGCCGAGCCGCGTCCGCCACTGGATCTGCCAGTTGATAGAGGACGGCGGCACCAGCCCCGCAGACATCGAGCAGCAGCAATGTCGGGGGAGCTTGCGGCGTGTGCTCAACCTCGTCGAGCCAACGCGAGACGTTGACGGCGGTGGTGGGAAGTCGGCCGGGGTCGCTGTCACCGACCGGCAGATAGAGTGCGCCGCTCCGTTGGGCACCGTGCCCGGCGAAGTGCACGATCACCGGTTCGCAAGAATCTAAGTCGTCGCCTGCCTCCTGCAACTTCCGCCAAGCGCCCTCCAGTTCAGTCAGTCCGGGATTGACCCACGTAACGGGACCGAGTGGCGTCCAGCCCGTCAGCCGGGAGGCTGTGTCGGCGAGTTGCCGAATCGCTGGAGGAACGCTCGGCAGCGGCAGGAACGGTTCGGGGCTCGACGGATTCCATTCGCCGACCGGCTCGCCGTCATAGTCCCCGACACCCACGATCAGAATCCGCACCAAGGTCCCGCCAACCCCCGTTTCAGGCCCCTCCACTTACGTCCGCCTGAGATGGTACCTAGGAAGGAGAGAGCCGTGACGCGGAAGTGCCCGCCGCCCGGCTCTTGTGATATGCGGATCGGAAAGATGCAATCGCCTGAGCGGAGCCCCAACGCCGAGGAGCGCCACCGACATGTCGGTGGCGCTCCTCGGTCGTAGAAGGGATCAGCCGCGGTCGCCGGTCTTCGGCAGCTAGATGATTGAGTCCAAGGGGTGTTGTCGCGGTCAGTGATCGTATGCGGTCAGCGATCGTTTGGTGGGTTGTCCGGTCTTGTCGTTGTGCCAGATCGCGGTGGTCAGCGCGAGGATGCGGGACAGGACCCGCACGGTGACGCCCGTTGGGCTCTTGGCGCCGTGTCGCTTCAGGTCAAGCTGTCCCTTGAGGGTCTGGTTGATCGACTCGATGGTCTGTCGCAGCGGCTTGAACAGGTGCGCCACGGCCCGTTCGGGTTCGCCCTTGCGGGCCGGACGCAGCAGCTCCAGGTGACGTTCGGTGAGGTCGTGCTCGAAGTCGCGTCCGTAGTAGTTCTTGTCGCCGATGATCGTCTGCCCGGGATGGCTGGCCCGGACCTCGGGCGCGGAGTCGAGCATGTCGCGCAGGGTCTCGCGTTCGTCGGCCTTCGCGCCGGTGGGCGCGAACAGGACCGGCAGTCCGCCCAGCGTGCAGACCAGGTGGAGGCGCAGACCCCAGAAGTACCGGGAGTGCGACGCGCAGTAGCCGTACTCCGCCCAGCCGGCCAGTTCCGAGCGTTTCGCGGTCTCCCGCGAGCAGCCGCAGCCGACCGGCGTGGAGTCGACCACCCACACGTCGTCGGTCCACAGCGAGGTGTCCTGAGCCAGAACCCTGATCATGTGCCTGACCAGCTCACACGCGCCGCGCAACCGCTTGTTGTAGCCGGACTGCTGCGGCAGATACGGGAACAGGTGGCGAAAGTCCCGGCCCGCGCGGCGCAGCCACCGCCGCTCGGAGGTACAGCCGAGCAGCGCCGACATCACCGCCAGGGTTACCAGCTCGGCGTCACTGAGCGTGGGCGCGATCCCGGTCGCCGGACGCCACGGGGCCAACCACGGCGAAGCCTTCAACTTGTCGTCGATCCGGGCATAGAGTGCTGTCGCGAGGGTGTCCAGGTTTGTCTTCACACACTGACCATGGGCGCCCTCGCGCCATGTCCGCAGGCAAACCCTTGGACTCATTCATCTAGCTAGTGCTGTGACCGGGAAGGTTCACCGGGTTGGGTCGCGCTGATGACTCCCTCCGGCTCGGATGGGATCCGGGGGCGCAGCCCATGATGGCGATTCTTGAGAGGACGACCGACGTTGCCCCTCGCCTCACTTGATCTGGTTATCAACGGCTCGGGATGATTGGCATGCGTGATATTGGCGGCGATCCGGTGTTGCCTGGTCGATGAGGCAGGAGGGTGTGTCCCGGCCCTGCTCAAGGCTGTTCGGTGCTGGTTCGGAGCAGCCCTACGACTCCGCGGGGGTGTTCGGTCGTGTCGCATATCGGTGGCGCATGGCGTCGCTGGCTGCGGGACCCGCGGTGAAGACATAGGTGTCGCTGTCGTCGAGCCGGCGGCCGGTCTTGGCGTCGACGACGACGGGCTCGACTTCCGCGCCGCTGTGCATGTCGATGAGGATCATGCTGCGTTCGGCCGGTGTGAGGCGGGAGTTGCCCCATGCGGCCAGGGCGACGATCACCGGTCGGAGGGAGTGCCCGAGTTCGGTGAGGACGTACTCGTGGCGTACGGGGTTGGTCTGGTAGGGCCGGCGCTGCAGTAGTCCGTCGGCGACGAGGGTTTTCAGCCGGGTGGTGAGCATGCTGGAGGAGATGCCCAGGCTCGCCTGGAACTGGTCGAAGCGCGTGTAGCCGTCGAAGGCGTCGTGGAGGATCAGCAGCGTCCACCACTCGCCTACGTGTTCCACCGTCGTGGACAGTGGGCACTCCCGGTCCTCCAGCCTGATCCGGCTTGCCATGGTGGCCATCCTCTCGGTTACTGCTAAAGTCGAAGTTAGTAGCTTCTATTTTAGCATTAATGACGGGAGCGGTGCCTTCTGCGCCCGCACCCGGGAACGGAGCACACCGTGACCACATCCATCAGCGAATCCCTCGAAGGCCGACGCGCTCTGGTCACCGGCGGTACCAAGGGCACCGGAGCCGCCATCGCCCGACGCCTTGCCCAGGCCAGCGCGACCGTGCTGGTCACGGCTCGTAGCCGCCCCGACGACGTCGAGGAGAAGGCGTTCATCCCCGCCGACCTGTCCAGCGCCCAGGGCGCCTCTCACGTGGCCGCCGAGGTGGACGCCCGCGCGGGAGGCGTCGACATCCTGGTCAACAGCCTCGGCGGGTCCGAGGCGCCGGCCGGAGGGTTCGCCGCGCTCGGCGAGGACGACTGGGCCAGGGAGCTGAACACGAACCTGCTGGCCGCCGTCCGCCTGGACCGCGCACTCCTGCCGCACATGATCGCCACAGGTAAGGGCGTGATCGTGCACGTCACCTCGATCCAGCGCCGCATGCCGCTGTGGAACGGAACCCTGGCCTACGCCGCCGCCAAGGCCGCCCTGACCACCTACAGCAAGGGCCTGGCCAACGAAGTCGCCCCGCACGGCATCCGCGTCAACACCGTCTCGCCCGGTTTCGTGCAGACCTCGGCCGCCGACAACCTCGTCGCCCGGATCGCCCACGACGCCGACATCACGCAGGAAGCGGCGCTGGGCCGGCTCATGGACTCCCTGGGCGGCATCCCGCTCGGCCGTCCCAACCGGCCCGAGGAAGTCGCCGAGCTCGTCGCCTTCCTCGTCTCCGACCGCGCCTCGGCCATCGTCGGCGCCGAACACGTCATCGACGGCGGCACCACCCCCACCGTCTAACCCGCCACCACCCCAAGGAGCGTCATGCGCGACAACCAGCCCCGCACCATCAGCCCGGACACCCTGCCCGAGGTGATCACCCGCTACCTGACAGCGCACCGAGCCCACGACACCGCCACCGCACTCACGGCGTTCACCCGCGAAGCCACAGTGATCGACGACGGCAACACCTACGAGGGCATCGAGGCGATCGGGGAATGGCTCGACCGATCGGCCACCGAATTCACCTACACCATCCACCTCGCCAGCGCGCAGCAGACCGACGCAACCCGCTACATCGCCACCCACCACCTCGAAGGCAACTTCCCCGGCGGGACCATCGATCTGCGCTACCAGTTCACACTCCGCGACGGCCTCATCGAACGCCTCGTCATCGAACCCTGAGTCCCTGCCGGCGCCACCCGTTGCCGCCTCAGGCGAGAAGCCTCGCTCGCCCCGCAATCTCGGCGACTCACCTTCCTGCCAGGTCAGGCCGCCAATCACAGGGGCCGTCCGCCCCAGCGGATGCCTTTCTCGCTGCGGATGCGGGCGCGTTCCTTGCGTTCGGCGGCCAGGACGTCGCGGTGGCGAGCGTTGGCGTTGCGCCACCGGAGGTAGGCGTGCAGGGCCCGGGTCTGAACGGTGTGGTTGGGGTGATTGGAGTTGGCGATGGTGAACTGCCGCAGCGGTCCGAAGTGGGCCTCGATCGGGTTCGCCCAGGAGGCGTAGGTCGGGGTGAAGCACAGCTCGACCTTGTGCTTCTTCGCCCAGCAGCTGATGCCAGTGCCTTTATGGGCGGACAGATTGTCCAGGATCACGTAGATCGGGGCACCGTCGGGCCGGGCGGCACGGATCGACTTCAGCGCGGCCAGCGTATTGGTGGCGCCCTTCCTGCGGCGGTTGACGCCCCACAGGGTGTCGTCGCCGACCGAGTAGCAGCCGTGGAAATAGCGCACGCCGTGCGTGCGGTGGTATGTGGCGGGCAGCCGGTCAGGGTGTTTCCGCTCGGCCCAGCCCGAGCCGGCAGTGGGCCGGATCCCGAGCGGGCCGAACTCATCGAAGGCGAACGCCCGGTCCGGGAAGCGGCCAAGGGGGTCTTGACCCTTGATCCTGGACACACGAGACACTGGATCCTGAGGATCTGAGAACGGACATCTCGTGGTCATGAAGAACTATCCGCCGCAGTTCAAG
>NZ_JOEI01000042.1 GCF_000718095.1 Streptomyces scopuliridis RB72
GGCTGACTTGAGTGCGTCGGTGGTGCGTGCAGCGGTGGCGCGTGGGGTGTCTGGGCTGTTTCTGACGAAGGCGCTGTTCGACGTGCTGGCGGAGGAGGATCCGGCGTGCTTTGCGGGCCTCGGCGAAGTCTGGACGGGTGGTGAGGCGGCGTCCGGTGTGGCGATGGCACGAGTGCTGGAGGCGTGCCCGGAGACCGAGTTGGTGCATGTCTACGGTCCTACGGAGTCCACGACCTTCGCCGTATGCGGGCCGGTCGGCGGTCTCGATGCCGAGGGTGCGGCGGTTCCGCTCGGCGGTCCGATGGACAATACGTCCGCTTACGTTCTCGATGACGCGTTGCAGCCGGCCGGTATCGGGGTTCCCGGCGAGTTGTATCTCGGTGGCGCTGGTCTGGCGCGTGGTTACGACGGCCGGGCCGGGCTGACGGCCGAGCGGTTTGTGGCGGACCCCTTCGGTTCCGGTGGGCGGTTGTATCGGACCGGTGATGTGGTGCGGTGGCAGTCGGACGGTCGGCTGGACTTCCTGGGCCGGAATGACGGTCAGGTGAAGGTGCGGGGCTTCCGTATCGAGCTCGGTGAGATCGAGTCCGTACTGTCACGCTGCCCCGGGGTCGGCCAGGCGAACGTGCTGGCCCGCGAGGACCGTCCGGGGGCGAAGCGGCTGGTCGCCTACCTCGTACCGTCCGGAGACCTGGACATCGCCGACGTACGTGAGTACGCGGCCGGGCTCCTGCCCGAGTACATGGTGCCGTCGGCCTTCGTCGTCCTGGACGCGTTGCCCCTGACCGCCAACGGGAAGGTCGACCGTCGTGCCCTGCCCGCCCCCGACCTGGAGATCGCCGAGGAGTACGTGGCCCCGCGTACCGAGACCGAACGCGCTGTCGCCGCCGTGTGGACCGATGTCCTTGGCATCGAACGGATCGGTGTCCACGACAACTTCTTCTCCCGCGGTGGGGACTCCATTTCCAGCCTTCAGGTGGTCTCCCGCATACGGGATGCCTGCGGGGTGGCGCTGTCGCCGCGCGCCCTTTTCGACCGCCCCACCGTGGCCGGTCTGGCGTCCGTCGTCGACGAAGATGCCTTGTTGTCCGCGACCGCCCTCGGAGGTACGGTCGTCCCCGTTCCCCGGGACGGTGAACTGCCGCTCTCCTTTGCCCAGGAACGGCTTTGGTTCCTCGACGAGTTCGCCAAGAACAGCGTCGAGTACAACGTCGTGGACGCGCTCCGGCTGACCGGCGTTCTCGACATCGACGCACTGCGCTCGGCGGTGTCGGCGCTGGTGGCGCGGCACGAGGCGCTGCGCACCACCTTTGACTCCGTCGAGGGACGCGGGGTGCAGCGGGTCTGTGATGCGGCTGATGCGATGGCGGACGTGGCGTTCCGTACGGCCGAGGTGAGCGACTCGGCCGAGCTGGACGACGTACTGCGTGCGGAGGCCGCGAGACCCTTCGATCTGCGCACCGGTCCGCTGCTACGGGTTCTGCTGCTACGGATGCGGACGCCGGGGGCCCCGTCGAGGCCCGTGCCCCAACCGGCCCCGCAGCCGCAGCCGCAGCCGCAGCCGGAGGCCGGGGACGCCGGCCCCAACGAACGCACCACGCACGTCCTTGTCCTGTCGATGCATCACATCGTCACCGACGGCTGGTCGATGGGTGTGATCACGCGCGAGCTGAGCGCCCTCTACGCCGCCGCGATACGAGGTGTGGATCCCGCCCTCCCCGAACTCCCTGTGCAGTACCCCGACTTCGCCGCCTGGCAGCGTGCCGACGCAGAGGGCCCGCTGACCGGCCAACTCCCTTACTGGCGTGAGCAGCTGGCCGGACTCGAAACGCTTGATCTGCCCGTCGACCGGCCGCGTCCCGCTGTCCGTACACCGGTCGGCGCGCTGCACTCCTTCGATGTCCCCGACGCGCTTGCCCGCCGTCTGCGGGAGGCGGGGCAGGGGCAGGGGCAAGGACAGAGGCAGCCGCAGGGGACAAGTCTGTTCATGACGTTGACGGCCGTCACTCAGCTTCTCCTCTCACGGTGGACCGGGCAGCAGGACATCGCACTGGGTACGGCGGTCGCCGGACGGGAGCGGGCCGAACTGGAGAATCTGGTCGGCTTCTTCGTCAACACTCTCGTGCTGCGCACGCGCGTCGACGAGTCACGTTCCTTCACCGATCTGCTCGCCGAGGCGCGCGAGACGGTCCTTCAGGCCTTTGCGCATCAGGACGTACCGTTCAGCGCCCTGGTGGACGCTCTCGCTCCCGGCCGCGACACCAGTCGCACCCCTCTGGTCCAGGCGATGGTGAGCCTTCAGAACACGCCCGACGAGCCGTTGGACCTGCTCGGCCTTCAGGTGGCTCCGGTGCCGGTGCCCCGCGAGACGGCGCAGTTCGACCTCACCTTCGGTTTCCAGGACCACGACGGGAGCATGGCGGCGGGTATCGAGTACAGCACCGACCTGTTCGACCCCGCGTCCATCGAGCGGCTCGCCCGGCACTGGCTGAACCTGGCGGAGGCGGTGCTCGCGGCTCCGGCCGCGCCGCTGTACGGCATCGACACGCTCGCCGCCATGGAGCGCGAAGCCCTGACGCGCGGGCACAACCGTACGGCGGTCGAGGTGCCGGCGCTCTCCGCCCCGGCTCTGTTCGGGAAGTGGGTGGCGACGACGCCCGGCGCCCCCGCCGTGCTGCGCGCGGACGGTTCCGCGCTCACCTATCGCGAACTGGACGCTCGCGTTGCCCGGTTGGCCGGCCGCCTGCGCGACGCCGGGATCGGTCCGGAGTCGCGCGTCGCCCTCGTACTGCCCCGCTCCGTCGACCAGGTGGTCGCCGTGCTCGCGGTACTCAGGGCGGGGGCGGTGTTCGTTCCGGTGGACCCGTCCTATCCGGCGGACAGGATCGCGTACATCCTCACGGACTCGGGCGCCGAGCTTCTGATCACCCGTAAGGCGAGGGCGACCCAACTGCCTCTCCCCGCCGGGCTTTCGGTCCTCGCGATCGACGTGCCGGAGCCCTCCGTGCCCGCCGCTGAAGCCGGAGCCGGGATGCCGCTCTCCGCCGGGGCCTATGTGATCTATACCTCCGGCTCCACCGGGCGTCCGAAGGGCGTGTTGGTGACCCACTCCGGGCTGGCGAGTCTGGCCGCGACCCAGGCGGAGCGGCTGGGAGCCGGGCCCGGTGCGCGGGTCCTCCAGTTCGCGTCGCCCGGGTTCGACGCCTCTTGGTGGGAACTGTCCATGGCGCTGCTCACCGGCGCGACGCTCGTGGTGGACGAGCCGGACGCCGACCGGGACGCCGAACCGATCAACAGGTCGGACCCGAGGCCGGACGCCGGATCGGACGGGCAGACCTCCGACTGGGGTGCCAGGCTCGGGCCCCTCGTCGCCACGGCGGGCGTCACCCACGCCACACTGCCGCCCGCCCTCGTCGCGGCACTGGACGCGACCGATCTGCCGCCTGTGCTGGTGGTCGCGGGGGAGGCATGCCCTGCCGAAACGGTCGACCGCTGCGCCCCGGGCCGGACGATGATCAACGCGTACGGGCCGACCGAGACCACCGTATGCGCCACGATGAGCACCGAACTCCGCGCGGGCGCCGCCGGGACGCCGCCCATCGGCGCCCCCATCGCCAACACCAGGACCTATGTGCTGGACGCCTGGCTGCGCCCGGTCCCTGTCGGCGTGGCCGGTGAGCTGTACGTTGCCGGGCACGCCCTCGCGCGGGGCTATCTGAACCGTCCCGGGCTGACGGCGGCGAGCTTCGTCGCCGACCCGTTCGGCTCCGGCGAGCGCCTCTACCGCACCGGGGATGTGGTGCGCCGTCGCGCGGACGGCGAACTGGAGTACGTCGGGCGCCGCGACGACCAGCTGAAGGTACGCGGCTTCCGGGTCGAACCCCGCGAGATCGAGAGCGTGTTGGCGCTGCACGAGTCGGTCGGGCAGGTGACGGTCGACGTCCCCTCCGGTGGATCACGACTCGTCGCCTACGTGGTGCCCGCGCCCAAGACCGTGCCCGCGCCCAAGACCGTGCCCGCGCCCAAGACCGTGCCCGTGCCCGCGTCCGCGCCCGGTACGGGGACAGGCACAGGGACGGCGGTTCCCGGCCGCGTGGACCCGGCCGCGCTCCGGGAGCACGCCGCCGCCGCGCTGCCGGACTACATGGTGCCGTCGGCGTTCGTCGTGCTCGACCGTATTCCGCTGAACGCCAACGGGAAGGTCGACCGCGCCGCGCTGCCGGCCCCGGACCCGGCCGCCGACGGCGGGGCCGGATATGTCGCTCCCCGCCCAGGTGTGGAAGAGGTGCTCGCCGGGATCTGGGCCGAGGTGCTGGGTGCCGGACGGGTCGGCACGCACGACAACTTCTTTGATCTCGGCGGCGATTCGATCCTGAGTATCCAGCTCGTCGCCAAGGCGCGCCGCGCGGGAGTGGAGATCTCCTCACGCGATGTGTTCGCCCGGCAGACCGTCGCCGCCCTCGCCGCCGTGGCCACGGCCGGCCGTCCTGTCGGCCCCGAAGTGCGGTCGGAGCAGGGCGAGTTGCATGGCGAGGTCGGAACCACTCCGATCCGCGAGTGGTTCTTCGCCACCCATCCGGTGGACCCGGGGCACTTCGCCATGTCGATGGCCTTCGAGCTGACGGTGGGGGCCGATACGGCGGCCCTGCGCTCCGCCGTAAGCGCGGTGCTCGCCCAGCACGACGCGCTGCGCACCACCTTCACACGTACTGACAGCGAACCCGATCCCGATCTCGATCCCGATACCGAAACCGTCACCGGCCGGATCCTCCCCGTCAGCGGCATCGACATCGACGAGGTGTTCACGGAGTACGACCTGTCCGGCGCGCCCGATCCGGACGCCGCGTGGCAGGAGCTGGCGGCAGGCATCGCGGCCCGGATCCGGCTCGACGACGGGCCGTTGCTACGGGTGGCCCTCGGCCGGCTGGGCGACGGGCGCCGCGCGCGGGTGCAGTTCACCGCGCACCATCTGGTGGTCGACGGCGTCTCCTGGCGCGTCCTGCTGGCCGACATCGAGACCGCGTACGGGCAGGCACTCGCCGGCCGCCGGATCGACCTCGGCCGGAAGACCACCTCCGTACGGCAGTGGGCGGACCGCCTCGCCGCGCATGTCGCGTCCGGTGGCTTCGACGCGCAGACCGGCTACTGGGAATCGGTGCTGGACGGCGCCATGACCGAGCTGCCGGTGGACACGCACGGGGGCACCGACGCGGTCGCCCACTCAGTCGCCCACTCAGCCGCCGATAGTGTCGCCGACGAGGCCGTGGTCATGTGCGCGCTGAGCGCCGAGCAGACCGACGCACTTCTGCACCGCGTGCCCGCCGCGTACCGCACCCGTACGAACGAGGTGCTCCTCGCGGCCCTCGCGCGCACACTGCGCGGCTGGACCGGGCGCGATCGCGTCGCCATCGATCTGGAGGGCCACGGCCGCGAGGAACTCTTCGACGACATCGATCTGACCCGTACCGTCGGGTGGTTCACCTCGCTCTATCCGGTGGCGCTCGCCCTGCCGCCCGGTGAGGAGTGGAGGGGGAGCATCACCTCTGTCAAGGAGCAGCTCCGCGCCGTGCCCGACCGGGGAATCGGCTACGGGGCGCTACGCACTCTCGGCGCATCTGCTGCTCCAGGCGCCCCCGCCACAGCGGCGGACGCGCTCCGCGCGCTGCCCGACCCACGGATCTCCTTCAACTACCACGGCCAGTTCGATGTCGTGGGCCAGGAATACGGCGGACAGGGGGACGGCGGCCGGGGAGGCGACAACGGCCTCTACCGCGCCGAACTCCCCGACGCGGGCGGAGACCGCAGCGGACGCGAGCGCCGCAGTCATCTCCTGGACATCGTCGGCGGAATCCAGGACGGACGGCTGACCTTCGCCTGGACGTACTCGCCGGGGCTGCACCACGAGGAGACGGTACGGCGCCTCGCCGACGCCTTCGCCGACGAACTTGCCGGGTTCGTCGCGCACTGCGCGGAGCCCGGCGCCGGCGGATGCACCCCCGCCGACTTCCCTCTGGTCGACCTCACTCAGGACGAGGTGGACCGGCTCGCCGGGGACGGCCGTGACGTGGAGGATGTCTATCCGCTGACACCGCTCCAGGCCGGAATGCTGTTCCACACCCTCGCCGAACCCGACGCCGCCGCGTATCTGGAGCAGTTCGCCTGCGTGCTCGACGGCGTGACGGACCCCGACGCGCTGGCCCGCGCCTGGCAGCGGGTCGTGGACCAGTCGGACGCGCTGCGGATCTCCGTGGCCTGGCAGGAGGTCGAGCGGCCCGTACAGGTCGTGCACCGCCATGTCCGGCTGCCCGTACGGGTGGTGGACTGGACCGGCTGCCCGGAGGACGAGCGCGCGGCCAAGGTCGCCGAGGCGCTGGCGGACGAATGGGAGCGCGGCCTGGACCTGGGGACGACCCCGCTGACGAGGGTCCTGCTGGCCCGGCTTCCCGGCGGGAAAACGCAGGTGGTCTGGACGTTCCACCATCTGCTGCTCGACGGGTGGAGCAGCGCCGCGCTGCTCTCCGACGTGATCGCCGAGTACGCGTCACTCCACAACGCGCCGGAGGGGACCGTCCCGGCGACGCCGCGCGGCCCGTTCCGCGACTATCTGGCGTGGCTGGCCGACCGCGACCACGCCGAGGGGCGCGCGTACTGGCGCGAACGGCTGGCCGGATTCACCGAGCCGGTGGCGCTGCCGTACGACCGTCCCGCCGCGTGGGCGCACCGCGGCCGGTCCACCGCGCGCGTCGAGGTGCCCCTCACTCCGGCGGCGGCGAGCCGCGCCGCCGGGTTCGCCCGGCGTCATCGGATCACCCTCAACGCCCTTGTCCAGGGCGCCTGGTCGCTGCTCCTCGCGCACCACGGCGGGGTGCGGGACGTGGTGTTCGGGGCCACGGTCTCCGGACGCCCGGCCGAGCTGCCGGGTGCCGAGGAGATCCTCGGGCTGTTCATCAATACCCTGCCGGTACGTGTCGACGTCGACCCGGACCGCCCGCTCGTCGCGTGGCTGCGCGACATCCAGGAGCGGGCCTCCGAGGCCAGACAGCATGAGTACGTGGCGCTGCGCGATGTCGAGAACGAACTCCCGCCGGGTGCGGGCCTTTTCGAGAGTCTGGTGGTGTTCGAGAACTATCCGGTGGACGGTGACGCGGCGGCCAGGCACGGCATCGCGCTGCGCGATGTGGACGCCATCGAGGCCACGAACTACCCGCTCACCCTGATCGCGGGCGCGGCGGCGAGCGCGGGCGCGGCCGAGAACGACGGGCTGAGCATGACGCTGGCGTACGACCCGGGGCTGTTCGACGCCACCACCGCCGACCGGCTGGCCGCCCATCTCGCCCGGATGGTGGAGGAGTTGGCCGCCGTCCCGGACCGCGTGCTGGGCGACATCGCACCCCTCTCGGCGTACGAGTCGCTGCGCGCGGCCCGCTGGGGCATGGGCGTGGCGGCGCCACAGCCACAGCCGCTGGGGGAGTGGTTCGCCCGGCGTGCGACGGAGCACCCCGACGCCCCTGCCGTGGCCTGTGGCGGTGAGGAGCTGTCGTACCGGGAACTGGACCGGCGGGCGAACCGGCTGGCCCGGCTCCTGCGCGCCCGCGGCGTACGCGGAGAATCGCCGGTCGCGGTGCTCCTGCCGAAGTCGGTGGAGTGGGTTGTCGCGGTCCTCGCGGTCGTACGCGCCGGCGGCGTCTACGTACCGGTGGATCCGGCGTGGCCGACGGACCGGCTGCGGTACGTTCTCGAAGACTGCGGCGCCGGCGTTCTTCTGACGGATCGTCAGCATGCACGCGGAATGCCGGCGGGTGTCGGCGCGGCCTTGCTCGTGGCCGTGGACGACCCTGCGGTGGCTGAGGAGTTGTCCCTGCTCCCCGTCCTGCCCCCTCGGGTCGCGGTGCCTGTGACGGCCGCGGCGTACGTGATCTACACCTCGGGATCTACTGGGCGGCCGAAGGGCGTCGTCGTGCCGCACACCGGACTCACCTCGCTGGCCGCGTCGCTGGCCGACGGCTGCGCGGCCGACGGATCCGCCCGGGTCCTCCAGCTCGCGTCGCCGGGTTTCGACGCCTCCGTACTGGAACTGCTGCTGGCGTTCGGCGGCGGGGGCACGCTCGTACTGCCGTCGTCCGACGGGCCGTTGGCCGGGGAAGAGCTGGCCAGCGTACTGGAGGAGGGCCGGGTGACCCATGCGCTGGTGCCGCCGACCGTCCTCGGCAGCATCCCGCAGGGGCGCGCGCCGGAGCTGCGGACGCTGCTCGCGGGCGGCGAGGCGTGCGGCCCGGACCTGGTGGAGCGCTGGGCCGTTGGCGGCAGAACGATGGTGAACGCCTACGGTCCGACCGAGACCACGGTCGTCGCGACGATGAGCGGCGCGCTCGCGCCCGGCGGGACCCCGCCGATCGGCGGGCCGGTGTCGGGGGCCGCTGTGTCCGTACTCGACGGGCGGCTGCGGCCGGTGCCGGTGGGCGTGCCCGGCGAGATCTATGTGGCGGGTGCCGTGGTGGCCCGGGGATATCTGGGACGGCCGGGACTGACGGCCTCCCGGTTCGTGGCCGACCCTTCCGGCGGCGGCCGGCTGTACCGTACGGGCGACCTGGCGCGCTGGCGGTCCGACGGGCAACTGGAGTACGTCGGACGCGCCGACGACCAGGTGAAGGTGCGGGGCCTGCGGATCGAGCTGGGAGAGATCGAGGCGGTCCTCGCCCGGCACGAGTCGGTCGCACGGGCGGCGGTAACGGTGCGCGAGGACCGGCCGGGCGTCAAACGGATCGTCGCGTACGTGGTGCCCGAGCCGGGGAGCGCGTACGTGGTCCCCGAGCGGCGAACGGACGCAGCGCCGGGGACCCTGCGGGCAACGGCACCCCAGCCCCTGCCGGACGCCGTGCCGGAGACCCCGCCGCAAGCCCCGTCGCCGGAGGCGCTGCGCGCCTTCGCGGGCGCCTCGCTGCCGGAGTACATGCTGCCCACCGCCTTCGTCACCCTGCCCGAGCTGCCGGTCAACGCCAGCGGCAAGATCGACCGCGCCGCGCTGCCGGCGCCCGGCCCGGCCGCCGACCGGGCCCCGCACACCCCGCCCCGTACGGAGACCGAACGCACCCTGTGCCGGATCTGGGCGGATGTCCTCGGAACCGACCAAGTCGGCGTCCACGACAGCTTCTTCGAGCTGGGCGGCGATTCGATCCTGAGCATCCAGGTGGTCTCGCGGGCGCGTCGCGCCGGTCTTGAGCTGTACTCCCGGGACGTGTTCGTGGGACAGACGGTGGCCGGTCTGGCGGCGGAGATGGACGCCGCCCGCGACTCCGCCACCCCCGCTCCGGTCGGCGAGGATTCCGAGGCCGGGCCGTTGCCGCCCACCCCCGTCGCGGAGTGGTTCTTCGCGACGCACACCACAGCCCCGGCCCACTTCGACATGACGATGTCGTTCGAACTCGCCCCCGACGCAAGGGAATCGGCCTTGCGCCGGGCAGTGGCGGTGCTGCTCACGCGGCACGGCATGCTGCGCGCGGTCTTCGCGCCGAACAGCGCGGGGGGCTGGTCGGGACGCATCCTGGAACCCGAACACATCGGCGAGGGAGCGGTGTTCACCGTCCACGAGCTGGCCGGCGCGGCCGATCCCGAGGCGCGGTGGGACTCGCTGGTCCGCGACGTACAGGCGGGGTTCCGGCTTGAGACAGGGCCGCTCTTCCGCGTGCTGTTCGGGACGCGCGGCCCCGGCCGGGCTCCCTGGCTCACGGTCGTCGCGCATCATCTCGTGGTCGACGGCGTCTCCTGGCGCATACTGCTGGACGATCTCGAAGCGGCCTACGCGCAGGCCCTGGCCGGGGAGCCCGTCCTACCGCGGCCGAGGACCTCGTCCGTACGGCAGTGGGCGGAACGCCTCGCCGAGCGGGTCGCCGACGGCGGGTTCGACGCGCAGCTCGACCACTGGCGATCGGTCACCGACCCCGCCGCCGTGCCCATCCCCGTGGACCGGCCCGGGGCGCCCAACACCGGCGCGGAACTGGACGCGGTGGCGAGGACGTTGAGCACCGAGCAGACACACGCGCTGCTGAATCTCGCCCCTGGCCGCTACCGCACACAGATCAATGACGTGCTCCTCGCGGCGCTCGCGCGCGTGCTCGCCGCCTGGACAGGCCGGGACCGTACCGTCGTCAACCTGGAGAGCCACGGACGCGAGGATCTGTTCGAGGACATCGATCTCTCCGGGACGGTCGGCTGGTTCACCGCGATTCATCCGGTGGCGCTGGAGGCCACGGCGGACGCTGACTGGGACGAGACGATCAGATCGGTCAAGCGGCAGCTGCGGGCGGTTCCGGACCACGGCGTCGGCTACGGCGCGCTGCGCGCGCTCAGCGCCCCGGACACACCCGGTCGGGCGCTCGCCTCCGAAGTCGCGCGGGAGCCACGCATCAGCTTCAACTACCTCGGCCGGTTCGATGTCGTGGGTACGGGTACGGGTACGGGTACGGGTACGGGCGGTCGCCGGGGCGCCGACGACGGGCTGATCCGCTCCGAACTGAACCTCGCCGGACGGGACTTCAGCCTGGACGAGCAGCGCCCGCACTTGATCGACGTGGGCGCGGTGGTGCAGGACGGCCGGCTGACCGTCACCTGGTCGTACTCGTCGGCCATGTACGCGCGCGAGACGGTGGACGGGCTGGCGACCGCCTACGCGCGGGCGCTCGGGGAGATCGCGGACCGAAGCGCGGAGGGCTGATGCGTGGAGACGCCGAGACGGGGGGAGCGGCTGGCAGCGGCGAACCGCCGAAGAGGGGTGGTCGGTGCGTACTTGGGGCAGGACCCGGCGCCGGTCAGGTTGGTCCGCGAGCCGTGCCGGTCCTGCGGCGGTCCGCACCCTCGACTACGTAGGTACGGGTATGGGTACGGGTACAGGCGGAAGGGCAGGCGCGACGGCCGTTCAGGCACCTGCGACCGCCGTTCAGGCACCCGCGGCAGCGGTTCAGGCACCCGCGGGCGGCTCAGGCACCCGCGGCGGCTCAGGCACCCGCCGCGTCGGACCGTTCCGCGCGGCGCAGCAGCAGCGCGGCGAGCAGTCCGCCCGCCAGTACCGCGACCGCGCCCACCAGCTGACTGGTCTCCAGGCCCGAAGCGAAGCCCTCCGCGACACGCCGCTTCTCCTCCGCGTCATGCGCGGCGGCGAGCGCCGTCGGCAGCGACGCCGCGCCCACCGCTCCCGGAACGAGGGCAGCGAAGCGGGAGTTGAGCACCGCCCCCAGGGTTGCCACACCAAGCCCGTTGCCGAACTCGCCGAGCGTGCCATTGACGCCCGCGCCCACACCCGCCTTCTCCGGCGGGATCGCGCTCATGATCGCGTTGGCCATGGCCGGCGAGGCGAGCGCGATACCGGCTCCCATGACGACCAGACCGAGCAGCATCCCGGAGTACGCGTGTCCGCCGAGCAGCGCGATCGCGGCGAGACCTGCGGCGAGCATGCTCATCCCGGTGGCGATGGTGACCGGAGTGCCGAGCTTGGGCAGCAGCCGGGCGCCCACGCCCGCGACATTGAGCGCTACCACGGTCAGTGCCAGCGGCGCCGTACGCAGACCCGCCTCCAACGGACCGTATCCCAGCACGAATTGGAGATGCTGGGTGAGCAGGAACAGCGAGCCGCCCATCCCGAAGGCGATGAGCACCGCGCCCGCGACCGCCCCGACGAAGCGCTGGTTGCGGAAGAAGCGCATGTCCAGCATGGGGTACGGGATCCGGAGCTCCCAGAACACGAACCAGGCCAGGACGACCAGCCCGATGCTCGCGGAGGTGGCCACATGCCCGGACGCCCAGCCGTGTTCGGGGCCGGAGATGATCGCGTACACGACGCCTGTCATCCCGATGGTGGAGAGCAGCGCCCCGAGCAGATCGGGCCGGTCGCCCTCCTTGGTCTTCGATTCCGGTACGAGAGCGATGACCGCGGCCAGGCCCATCACCGCGACGGGGATATTGATGAGGAAGATCGCGCCCCACCAGAAGTGGTCCAGCATGACACCGCCGACCAGCGGGCCCACGGCGAATCCGAGCGAATTGACGGTCGCCCAGAGGGCGATGGCCCTGACCCGTTCCGTCTCGTCGAAGATCTGCACGACGACGGCGAGCGTGGTCGTGATCAGCAGCGCGCCACCGACCCCCATCCCGGCACGCGCAGCGATCAACTGCGCGGTGGAATCGGCGAGTCCGGCGACCAGCGAGCCGATGCCGAACAGTGCCAGGCCCGCGATCAGCATCTTCTTGCGGCCGTAGCGGTCCGCGGCGCTGCCCGCGGTGAGCAGCAGGCCCGACTGGACCAGCGAGTACGCGTTGATCATCCACTGCACGTCCGTCGTGGACGCGTCCAGCTCCCTGGTGAGGGAGGGGATCGCGACATTCAGCACGGTGTTGTCGAGCAGCACGGTGAGCTGGGCGAGACAGATGACGCCGAGGATGAGCCAGCGCTGTGGATGACCCGTGGGCGCCTTGCCGGCTTCGGTGGTCGTCGCCGTCATACAGTCCTGCCTTCTGGTCCAGTTGTCCTGCCGACCCGGAACGGGGGACACCACGGGCGCGGAACCGCGCCGCCGGCCCACACTCCTGGAACCGTGCGCAGCCGGGCAAGGAGTTTTCGCACTGCCCGAAACGCGCCCGGCCGCGCGACCGCGTCTCCCTTCGCCCGATCGAAGTCCGATCGAAGTCCGATCGAAGTCCGACCGAAAGCCGACCGAAGGTCGATCGAACGCAGGTCGAACGCCGGTCGAAGCGCCGAGCGGGCCCCGCATAGGGTGGGGGGATGCAGGAGCAGTACCGAACCGTCGCCCGCGCGGGCGTGCACGAGACCGAGATCAACCGGTCGCGCTTCATCTGCGCGCTGGCGCCCGTGGCGACGGAGGAGGAGGCGCAGGAGTTCGTCGCGCGCGTCCGCAAGGCGCACCCGACGGCCACGCACAACTGCTTCGCGTATGTGATCGGCGCCGACGCCTCCGTACAGAAGGCCAGTGACGACGGCGAGCCCGGCGGTACGGCGGGGGCGCCGATGCTCCAGATGCTGATGCGACGTGAGGTGCGCTACACCGCCGCGGTGGTGACCCGCTACTACGGCGGGGTCAAGCTCGGCGCGGGCGGTCTGATCAGGGCGTACGGGGGCGTGGTGGGCGAGGCCCTGGACGCCGTCGGCACCCTCACCCGGCAGCGCTTCCGGCTGGCGACCGTCACTGTCGACCACCAGCGCGCGGGCCGGCTGGAGAACGATCTGCGGGCGACCGGGCGTGTGGTGCGGGACGTACGGTACGCCGAGGCGGTGACGATCGAGATCGGCCTGCCGGACTCGGAGGTACCGGCGTTCCGCGCGTGGCTGGCTGATACGACGGCGGGGACCGCCGTGCTGGAGCTCGGCGGAGAAGCCTTTGCCTGACATGTGCAACATGCGTGATATGCCCCGCATCTGCCGCCCTCTGGAGGGCCAGTCTTGAGGATTCTGCACACGTCGGACTGGCATCTCGGGCGGTCGTTCCACCGCGTGAGCATGCTCGACGCCCAGGCCGCGTTCCTCGACCATCTCGTGACCACGGCACGTGACCGCGACGTGGACGCCGTCGTCGTCGCGGGCGATGTCTACGACCGGGCCGTGCCACCGCTCAGCGCGGTGGAGCTGTTCGACCGGGCCCTGCACCGTCTCGCCGACGCCGGCGTGCCGACGGTGATGATCTCCGGGAACCATGACTCGGCCCGCAGGCTCGGCGTCCTCGCCGGTCTGGTGGAGCGCGCGGGGATCCATCTGCGGACCGACCCGGCCGGCTGCGCCACTCCCGTCCTGCTGAAGGACGCGCACGGCGAGGTGGCCTTCTACGGACTGCCGTATCTTGAACCGGCCCTGGTACGGGGCGAGTTCAAGGTCTCCAAGGCCGGCCACGAGACGGTGCTCGGCGCCGCGATGGAGCGGGTACGGGCCGATCTCGCGGAACGCGGTGCGGGCACCCGCTCCGTCGTCCTCGCGCACGCGTTCGTCGCGGGCGGCGCGCCCAGCGACAGCGAGCGGGACATCACCGTGGGCGGTGTGGCGGCCGTGCCCACCGGAATCTTCGACGGTGTCGACTATGTCGCCCTGGGGCATCTGCACGGCGCCCAGACCCTCACCGAGCGCGTCCGTTACGCGGGCTCGCCGCTCGCGTACTCCTTCTCGGAGACCACACACCGCAAGACGATGTGGCTGGTGGAGCTGGGGCCGGAGGGCGAGATCGAAGCCGAGCGGATCGACTGTCCGGTGCCGCGCGCCCTGGCCAGGATCCGGGGCACGCTGGACGAACTGCTCGACGATCCGGGGCTCGCGCGTCACGAGGAGTCATGGGTCGAGGCGACCCTGACCGATCCGGTACGCCCCGCCGAACCCATGGCCCGGCTCGCCGAGCGCTTCCCGTACACACTCAGCCTTGTCTTCGACCCGGAGCGGGGGGACGACGACCCGCTCTCCTCCTACGCCCAGCGCCTCGCGGGCCGTACCGACCAGCAGATCGCGGAGGACTTCGTGGCGCATGTACGCGGCGGATCGGGGCCCGACGAGCCCGAACGCGGGGTGCTGCGCACCGCCTTCGAGGATGTACGGGTCGACGCGACGGTGCGCGAGGTGACCCCGTGAGGCTGCACCGGCTGACCATCACCGCCTTCGGGCCCTTCGCCGCCACCGAGGAAGTGGACTTCGACGCGCTCTGCGCCGCCGGGCTCTTTCTGCTGCACGGCCCGACCGGCGCGGGGAAGACCTCCGTGCTCGACGCGGTCTGCTACGCGCTGTACGGCGCCGTGCCGGGCGCCCGCCAGAGCCCCGGGGCCACGCTCCGCAGCGATCACGCGCCCGTCGGGACCCCCACCGAGATCGGCCTCGATCTGACCGTGGGCGGCCGGCGGCTGGAGATCGTCCGGCGGCCCGCTCAGCTCCGGCCGAAGAAGCGGACGAAGGGATTCACCACCGAGAAGGCACAGACCTGGCTGCGCGAGTACGACGCGGAGAGCGGCACATGGCGGGCGCTGAGCCGCTCCCACCAGGAGATCGGCGAGGAGATCGGCCAGCTGCTCGGGATGAGCAGGGATCAGTTCTGCCAGGTGGTGCTGCTGCCCCAGGGCGACTTCGCCCGCTTTCTGCGCGCCGACGCCGAGGCGCGCGGCAAACTCCTCGGCAAGCTCTTCGACACCCGCAGGTTCGCCGCGGTCGAGGAACGCCTCGCCGAGCTGCGGCGCGCCGCCGAGCACCGGGTGCGCGCGGGTGACGACCGGCTTCTCGCCGTCGCGCAGCGCCTCGCCCAGGAGGCTGGCGACCGTACGGCGTCGTCTCCGGGCAACCGCACGGCGCCGCCCCTGGGCGACCTCACCTCGCCGCCCCTGCCCGAACTGCGGCCGGGTGACGCGGGGTTCGCCGGGGCCGTCCTGGAGTGGGCGGCGGTCATCCGCACCGGCGCCCATGAGTGGTCCGACATCACGGAATCCGCCCTCACCGCCGCCGAGAGCCGCGCGTCGGCCGCCCGGCAAGCGCTGGACGCCGAGCGTGAACTGGCCGCGCTGCAACAGCGGTTCGCGGATACGCGGCGCCGCGCCGAGGCGCTGGAGGAACAGCGCTCCGAGCACGAGCGGGCGCGGGCCGGGCTGGAGCGCTCCCACAAGGCGGAGTTGGTCGCGCCGGCGCTCTCGCTGCGTGCCGAAGCGGAACAGGCACACCGCTCCGCCACCACCGAGTACGCGCGCACCCGCACGCTGCTGCCCACCGGTCTCACCGACGCCGGAGCGGAACAACTCGCCGCGCTGGAAGGGAATCTGCGCCAGGAACTGGGCGCGCTCGACGCCGCCCGGCGCGCCGAACACCGCGACACCGAGATCACGGCCGAGCGCGCCGATCTGGACCGGCAGGCGCGGGCCGACGACGAGGTCCTCCAGGAAGCGGCCGACTGGCTCGCCGGGTGGGAGTCCCGACGCGGCGCCCTCCAGGACCGTATCGAGGCCGCGCAGGAGGCGGCGACCCGCGCCGAACAGCTCGCCGGACAACTCGACCCCGCGCGCCGGCGGCTCGACGCGGCCCGCAGCCGCGACACCCTCGAAGCGGCGGCCTCCGAGGCCGGGCGGCACCTCAACTCGGCCCGGGAGCACGCCAATACGGCGCATGAGCACTGGCTCGACCTGCGCGGACGACGGCTGGCCGGCATGGCCGCCGAGCTGGCCGCCCGGCTCGTCGACGGCGAACCGTGCGCGGTCTGCGGCTCCGCCGCGCATCCCGGCCCCGCGCTCGCCACCGACGGCCATGTCGACCCCGCGGTGGAGGACACGGCGCTGGAGGCGTACCGGAACGCCGTCGAGGCCCGCGGGCGCGCCGAGCGTGAGCACGCGGCGATACGGGAGCGACACGCGGCGGCCCGCGCGGCGGCCGGTGAGTCGAGCGTGGCCGAACTCGCCGCGCTCACCGAGCGGCTGGACCGGGAGCACACCGAGGCGCGCCGCGTCGCCGCCGGTACGCACGCGGCCCGCGAGGCCCTGGGCCGTGCTGAGCGTGAGTACGAGGACCGGCTCACCGCACAGCGCGAGGCCGAACGCCGCGTCGCCGCCCGTACCTCGCGGCGTGATGCCCTCGAACGCGAACAGAGTGCGCTGCAAGCCGAGTTGAGCCGTGCCCGGGGAGGCGCGAGCAGTGTCGCCGAGCGTGCCGCGCAGTTGGCGGACCGGGCCGGCCGGCTCGCCGAGGCCGCCGAGGCGGTACGGGCCGTCGACACCACCGCGCTCCGCCTCAAGGAGGCCGACGGCCGGCTCGCGTCCGCCGCCTTCCGGGCCGGTTTCGACACCCCGGAAGCCGCCGCGGACGCCCTGCTCACCGACACCGGCCGGCGCGTACTCCAGCACCGGCTGGACGACTGGCGGGCCGAGGCCGCCGCGGTCGCCGACCGGCTCGCGGAACCACAGGCCCGGGCCGCCGCGGATCACCCGCCCGCCAGGACCGAGGACGCGGAGGCGGCCCACGACGCCGCCGAACGCGCCCTGCGCGACGCGTCGTCCGCCGCCACCACCGCCCGGAGCCGCCGCACCGAGCTGGCCAGACTCTCCCGGCTGGCCGAGGCCGAGGTACGCGCACTCGGCCCGGTGCGCGAGGAGTACGACAGGGTGGCCCGCCTCGCCGGTCTCACCGCGGGCACCTCCACCGACAACGAGCGCAGGATGCGCCTGGAGTCCTACGTCCTGGCGGCCCGCCTCGAACAGGTCGCGGCGGCGGCCACCGTACGGCTCCAGCGCATGTCCTCCGGCCGCTACGCCCTGGTCCACTCCGACGCCAGAACGGGCGGGCAGCGGCGCTCCGGGCTCGGGCTCCAGGTCATCGACGCCTGGACCGGCAGCGCCCGCGACACCTCGACACTCTCCGGCGGCGAGACCTTCTTCGCGTCCCTCGCCCTCGCGCTCGGCCTCGCGGATGTCGTCACCGATGAGGCCGGTGGCGTACGGCTGGACACCCTCTTCATCGACGAGGGCTTCGGCAGTCTGGACGACCAGACGCTGGACGAGGTCCTGGACGTGCTGGACTCGCTCCGGGAGCGCGACCGCAGCGTCGGCATCGTCAGCCACGTCGCCGACCTGCGCCGCCGTATCCCCACCCAGCTGGAGATCGTCAAGGACCGGCACGGCTCGGCGATCCGACAGGGGACACAGGGATCCCCCTGAGGAGAAAACCGTATGGACAGCGGGCCCCCCGCACACCAGGATCGTTACCCATGCCCGCACTTGAACCCCCCGCCCCCGAAGCGCTCCGCCGTGACCCGCTGCCGCTGCGCGGCCGAACCGCGCTGGTCACCGGTGCCAGCCGGCGCGGCGGCATCGGATACGCGGTCGCCCGGCGTCTCGTGGCGTACGGCGCGAGCGTGTATCTCCATCACCATGTGCCGCACGACGCCGGCCGGCCCTGGGGCGCCGATCCGGACGGTCCGGAAGCCGTCGCCGCCGCCGTACGGGAGGCGCGCGCGGATCCGGAGGCGCGGGTGGTGCACGGACCCGCCGATCTGTCCGGGGCCGAGGCGCCCGCCGCGCTGATCGCCACCGCCGCGGAAGCGCTCGGCGGGCGGCTCGACATCCTGGTCGCCAATCACGCGCTCAGCGGCCAGGACGGCACACTCGACACCATCGACGCGGCGATGCTCGACGCCCACTGGGCGGTCGACACCCGGTCGGTGATCCTGCTCATTCAGGCCTACGCCCGGCGGCGCGCGACGCTGCCCGGCCGTACGCCCGGCGGCCGGGTCATGATGATGACGTCCGGTCAGGACATCGCGGGCGGGATGCCGGGAGAGATCGCGTACGGTCTGGCCAAGGGCGCAATCGCCTCCGCGACCCGCTCGCTGGCCACCTCGCTCGCGGAGCAGGCGGTGACGGTCAACACCCTCAACCCCGGGCCCGTCGACACGGGTTACCTGACCGGGGCGGCGTACGAGGAGATCGCGGCGATGTTCCCGGCCGGCCGCTGGGGGATGCCCGACGACCCGGCCCGGCTGATCGCCTGGCTGGCCACCGACGAGGCCGAATGGATCACCGGTCAGGTCATCGACTCCGAGGGCGGACTCCGCCGCTGACCGGAGCCGCCGAGAGCCCCGGCTTCCGGCCGACGGCGGCCGGGCTCATGTCTCTCGACTGAGCCCGGCCACCCCTCCCCTCCACAGGTCAGAGTTTCGACAGCTCGTCCACCAGATCGTCGAGGCCCAGCGAGCCCTGCGACAGCGCCGCCATGTGCCACGCCTTCGCGTCGAACGCGTCGCCGTGTGCCCTGCGGGCGTTCTCACGGCCGAGCAGCCAGGCACGCTCGCCCAGCTTGTAGCCGATCGCCTGGGCCGGCATCGACAGATAGCGGGTCAGCTCGCTCTCCACGAAGTCCGCGGGCCGGCCGCTGTGGTTCCCGAAGAACTCCTGCGCCAGCTCGGGCGTCCAGCGCTCGCCCGGGTGGAACGGCGAGTCCGCCGGGATCTCCAGCTCCAGATGCATACCGATGTCCACGATCACCCGGCAGGCGCGCATCATCTGCGCGTCCAGGTAACCGAGCCTGCGCTCCGCGTCCGGCAGGAAGCCCAGCTCGTCCATGAGCCGCTCCGCGTAGAGCGCCCAGCCCTCCGCGTTGGCGCTGACCTGGCCGACCGAGGCCTGGTAGCGGGAGAGCTGATCGGCGACATGCGTCCACTGCGCGATCTGCAGATGGTGGCCGGGGACGCCCTCGTGGTACCAGGTCGACACCAGGTCGTACACCGGGAAGCGGGTCTCGCCCATGGTCGGCAGCCATGTGCGGCCGGGGCGCGAGAAGTCCTCGGAAGGGCCCGTGTAGTACGGGGCCGCCGCGCCGCCCGGCGGGGCGATCCGGGACTCCACGCGCCGTACCCGCTCGGCGAGTTCGAAGTGGGTGCCGTCGAGCGCGTCGATGGCCTCGTCCATCAGTTTCTGGAGCCAGACCCTGACCTCGTCGACCCCCTCGATGTGCTCCCCGTGCTCGTCGAGATGGGCGAGCGCCTCCCAGGGGCCCGCGCCCGGCAGGATCTTCTCGGCCTCGGTCGTCATCTCGGCGCGCAGCCGGTGGTATTCGGACCAGCCGTACGCGTACGCCTCGTCCAGATCCAGATCGGTGCCGTTGAAGTACCGCGACCAGCGGGCGTAACGCTCCCGGCCCACGGTGTCCGGGGCGCCCTCGACGGCGGGCGCGTACACCTCGCGCATCCAGTCCCGCAGCTCCGCGAGCGCGGCGGTGGCGGAGCGCGCGGCGGCGTCCAGTTCCGTACGGAGGGAGTCGGGACCGGCGGAGACGAAGTCCTCGAACCAGCCGCGCTCCTCGCCCACCCACTCCGTCAGCTGCTCGATGAAGGTCGCGGTGGGCCGGGGACCGCCCAGCAGCTCGCGCTCCAGGCCCAGGGCGAGCGACTCCCGGTATCCGGCCAGCGCGGCGGGCACGGCACGCAGCCGCTCGGCGATCGCCGACCAGTCCTCGTCCGTCTCGGCCGGGGTCAGCGGGAACGCGTCGCGGAGATGGTGCACGGGCGAGTGGATGTTGCTGACCAGCCGCAGCCCCTCATCGGCGTCATGGACGGCGAGTTCGGCCGTCAGACGCTCACGCAGCAGCCGGCCGCAGCGCCGCTCGGCATCGCTGTCCGCGCCCGGCAGCGTTTCGGCCACATCGAGCCGGGCGAGGGTCGCCCGGCCGAGATCGGCGACAGCCTGCTGTCCGGCCGGGGAGAAGTCGGGCAGGCGACGGGAGCTCTCCGCGACGCCCAGATAGGTTCCGGTGATCGGATCGAGTTCGATGAGTGCGTCGACGTAGGCGTCGGCGACCTGGCGGGGCAGCGCGCTGCCGGATGTGTCTGACATGCGGACATCCTCTCCGAGAGAGAACTCCGCGTCACATCCCTGGTGTCCGGCGGACCTGCCGGATTGGCCGATGACGATGGCCTCGGGGACCGCGGTCCTCGTGCCGGAAAACCAACCGGGGCTCGGCACGGGAGACTTCGGGCCGCGAGGTGAATTCGTCCGGTACCAGCCGTCGCGGATCGGCTCTGTCCGCCACCGACGCATGGACCGGAGAGCCGTCCGGGCCGGTCGGCTCCCGGCGGCGTGCTCCGGCGGGAAGGGGGAGCAGGGCCATGGGACCTCCGCCGATTTTGGCTGGATCATGACGTAGCAGATGCCCGGACCCGCCCGGAATCCCCCAGGACCCGCCCGGAATCCCCCCGGACCCGCCCGGAACCCGCCCGGCCCGGTCACCCCGCCGGTCACCTGGTCCGGGCAGGTCCGTTACCCAGCGCTCAGCGATCGGCCTGCTCGTGGTCGAACATCTCCGAGTCGCCGTACGGAGGCAGCACCCGCGCGGTCGTCGGCTCCAGCCGGGCCGTGATGACCAGCGTTCCTTCGTCGATCTGGTAGTCCAGCGGCAGACCGAGATCCCGCATGGTCGCGACCATGCCCGTGTTGGACGCCTGCGTGACGGCGTACACGCTGCCGCACCGGGCCTCGACGGCGAGCGCCACGAGCCTGCCCAGCAGTTCGGAACCGATACCGCGCCGCTGCCAGGCGTCCTCGACGATCAGCGCCACCTCGGTCTCGTCGCCGTCCCAGAGCAGATGGCCGAGGGCGACGAGCCGGCCGGATTCCGTCTCGACCGCGAGCGTACGTCCGAAGCGCGGGCTGAGCAGATGGTTCAGATAGCGGTCGGCGTCCCCGACCGGGCCGTGGTACCGCAGGCCCAGCGTCCGTGCGGAGCAGCGGGCGTGCATGGCGAGCGCGGCGTCGAGGTCGCCGCGGTCGGCGCGGCGGATGGTGATCTCCTCGCCCTCGGGCAGCGTGAGCACATCCTGGCTGCGGGGGATACGCGGGCCGAGCCGGGCGTCCAGCTCGACCAGCGCCCGGGCCCGCGCGAACTCGGTCGGGGTGAAGGGCAGATACGGGCGTTCGACGATGATGCTGCCGCCGTGCGGGTCGTTCAGCCGCATCTCCGTTCCGTCCAGTACCCCTTCGACCGGCGCGCTCTCGTCGGCGGAACGGTCGCCGAGGGATCCGGCGGGCCGGGAGCGGATCGTGCAGCGCCCGAGCAACTGGCGCAGCGAGAGCGGCAGTTCGGCGGCGTCCAGGGCCGTACGGGTGGCGAGGCCGAGCACCCGGGTCGGGGTGTCCACCAGATCGTGCGCGTCGGCGCGCTCGATCCAGGTACTGCTGCCGCCCGCGGCCGAGATCTCGCGGGTGAGGTCCTTCGCCTGGAGCACGGACGGGGCGCGCAGCAGGAACTCGTCGACCGTGCCGTCGGCCAGCGGATGGGTCTGGAGGGTGAGGATGTCGACATGGTGCGTGGCGAAGGCGGTGCACAGCGCGGCGAGACTGCCCGGCTCGTCCCGCACGGTGGTCCGCATCCGCCAGAGCGTCGTCTCCACCGGTTCGGCCGGGGCCGCGCCCTCCCGCGTGTCCGGTGCCGGCGGGGCCGGGCTGCCGGACGGCGGAGGGGCATGACCGTGCCTTCGTGCCCACCATGTGTGGAACATGGCCGTGGCGATCAGCGCCACGGCGGAGGCGACCAGCAGGAACGCTCCGTCGGGTCCATGGGCGATCATGTTCGCCAGGGCATCGGCGACAGCCACGGCGGTGAACAGGGCGGCCAGTTCAACGAGGTCCCGCCGCCAGTGGTGCGGGCGGCGGACACTCTTCGCGGAAGTCACATTGGTCATGACCTCACTCTGACGGAATGGTGTTGCGTGATCACGAACGGTGTGTGACTGATGGGTTAAGTATGGATCTGTTCCCTTTTGGCCGGTCTTTGGTCAAATTTGGCGCGGAGTATTCGCTTCAGAAGCGCAATGTGGCCAGCAGCCGAGCCGATTCCGCGACCAGCCGCGAGCTGCCCCCGCGCCCGGCCAACTCCGCCAGCCCGGGTATGTCCCCGGTGGCACCGCACCGCTCCGCGCACTCGGCGGCCACGGACAGTATCTCCCCCAGCCCGGGACGCGCGGTTCCCGGAGCCAGGAGACCGGGCAGCGCCGCGCCCAGTACGGACCAGACCGTGGCGTGGGCGCCGGTCGCCGCGGCCGTACGGACGGCGTCGGCCGACCGGTTCGCCTTGACCTCGCCCGAGTTCACCAGGGAGGCCAACTCCCGGCCCAGCAGCTCGCCGTCCAGGTCACCGCGGGTGGCCAGCACCAGCAGCGCGTCCACTGCCGACAGCCGGTCCTCCGGGTGACGCGCCCCGAGACCGTATGCCACGCCCCGGTGCAGCGAGCGGCCCGCCGGGCCACCGCTCTCGGCGAGCAGCGGCAGCCACCAGGACCCGCCCCGCTGGTCGTCCCGCGCGCAGGCGGTCACCTCGGGCAGCAGCCACGCGGCGAGCGTCTCCCGGTCCTCGGGCAGGACGGCCGGCCAGTTGTCGTGCCGTTCCCCGCTCCAGTGGTAGCACCGCGATTCGTCAGGCACGTCCGGAAGGCCCAGCCAGCGGAACGCCCGCGGGAACCCCCGCCGGATGGCCAGACCCTGTCCCAGTCGTGCGGCTATCGTGCTCTTCTCCCGTTCCGCACCGCCGTCGAGCGCGGGCAGCGATGTCCCGTCCCCGGTCAGCCAGGCGGCGAGCCGGCCGGCCTCGGGGGTGCCGAGCGCCGCCGCCGCGCGCGCCGTCTCCGGGTCCCGGCCGCGCCGTACCCGTAGCAGCGCCTGGGCGAAGTCGACCGGAGCCGGCGTGGCACACAGACGCTGGTACTCACCCAGCCGCTCCACCAGCACATCGGGGTCCAGCGCGCCCGTCTCCCAGGTCGGCGTGGCGAGGAGGAACGGCAGCGGTCGGGTACGTATCAGATACGCGGCCTCCCACAGCCGCGCGTCGATCACCCCGTTCAGCGTGGCGTGGGCGCAGGACCCCCGGCTCACCCCTCGCGTGTTCGCGTTCCACAGCGCCTTGGTGGACACCCTGTCCAGCACCGAAGCGGCCACGACTTCCACCCCGTCGGAGTTCCGGGAGAGCCACTCGTCGCGGTTGCGCGGCGTTCCGTCCTTCATCCACCAGCAGGCGGCCAGCGCGTCGCGCAACGAGCCGGCCAGCGCCGCCCGGTCCCGGTAGCCGTGCCGGACCAGACCGTCCAGCACCCGTTCGAAGTCGGGCATCGCACCGGCCGAGGTGATCAGCGCCGACGTCTGCTCCACCAGCTCGGCGAGGTCCGACGGGGACGGAACCAGCGGCGCCGGCTCCGGTGCGGGCGGCAGGATCTCCTCGTACGGACCGGAATCCAGCTCCACCGGCAGCTCGTCGAAGACCTCGGCGGCCCGCGCTCGGTGGACCGGGCTCAGCCGGGCCGCGGCCATGGCCAGCTCCGACCGCTGATCCGCTGTGACGGCGGACAGATGCCGTACCACCAGCTTCAGCGCCCGCTCCTGGATGCCCGCGTCCTCGTGTCCGAACGCCTCGGCCGCCACGGGCAACAGCTCTCCCGCGCCGCCGCCGTCCGCGCGCAGGACCTTGCCCATCAGCACCAGTTGGGCCCGGACGAGCTTCTTCTCCGGCCGGAACAGCACCGACGCCGACATATCGGCCAGGCTCCGCATGGGCAGAGCGCCACTGAGCGCCAGCCGGGCGAGCACGCGCTGCGCGTGCCCGGCCACCGTCGATGTGCCGTCCGACGCCATACCGATCCAGTCGGACGCGCGGTCGCGCTCCTCGTCCGGGGTCAACGCCAGCCGGTCGAGCAGCTTCAGGAAGAAGTCCAGATCGCCGGGCTTCCCGCCGCGCAGCAGCCGCGCCACGGAGGCGTCCACCAGCAGCCGCCGCTCCACCACCTCTTCCTCGGCGAGGACGGCGAGCACCGACGGCCAGTGGTGCGGATCGGTGGCATCGCCGTACCAGACGAGCGGGCCGGGGAGTTCGGCCGTCTCGAAGAGGCGCGGAACCATGACCGGCAGCTGTGGATCCTTCCGCAGCGCGGGCAGCAGCCGGCCATGGGACGGAGCCGCCTCGGCCCAGCCATGCACATACTCGTCCGTGTCCGGTACGGGACATCCCGCCAGCCGGACCAGGCCCGCGATGAACGGGTAATCGAGCCGCGCGGTCGACGCCCGGCCCGCGAGCCGGTGCGCGACATCACCGAGCCAGCCCGGCTCGCGGTCCGCGAGAAGGCCGAGCATCAGCTCGTGCGGCAGCGAGAAACCCTCGCGCAGATCGCGGGCGCCGATCCACGCGGCCGTCGCCGCGGCCCCCGTATGACAGCCCGTCCCGGCGACCACCAGCGCACGCTGAATCCGTCTGCGCTCCCGCCACCGGTCCCACGACCAGTCGCGCAGCTCCTTGCGGAGCGCCTTCAGCGCGGCCAGCGCCTCCTTGCGGTCCGCCGCGGTCATCGGCTCGACCAGCCCGGGAACGGCATCGGCCCGGCCGGCCCGTACGACATCGAGCAGCTCGTTCATCGCACACCGCCCACGGTCACGACGGCCTCGCGGCGCGCCATCCGGACGGCCAGTGCGTGCTTGCACGGCCCGCGTTTCCCCCGGTAGTCGGCCCACCACCGGCAGGTGCAGCTGAGCATGCCGTCCGCTTCCCGCACCTGATAGCGCCGCTCTCCCGACGCCACCGACGCCAGATCGCCGTCGAGGACGACGGCCCCCGAGGAGGCCAGGGCGCGCGCCGCGACCAGCCGTGGATTATGCCGCTCGGCGCGGTCCGCGTCATACGGCAGCTCGCGGTGGAAGTACGCGGCGTCCGCGATGTCGTAGCCGACCCGGCCCGCCGTCCCGAGCCGGATCAGCGCGGCCCGTACCCGCTCCACCGTCAGCCCCGCCCGCGCGGCCAGCTCCGCCGGGTCGATCCGCGGCTCCCACGCCAGCAGTACGGACACCAACTCGGCGTCCTCGGCGGCCTCTTCCGTGGCCAGCGCCTCCAGCACCCCGCCCTCACCGGAGAATCCGCGCGCCGGGTCGGGCGACAGCGTGAGCGTGAGCCGCATCCCCGGCAGCACCACCTCCCAGGCGCTCGCCGTCGCGGCTCCGTCGGCCACCGGCCCGTACACCCGCAGCGCCGTCGCGTCCCGCAGCACCCGCTGCAACGCCACCAGCCGGTGCGGACCCGGCAGACACACCGCTCCCGGCGCCGGCCTGGTGGTCGGCCGCAGCGTCCTGCCCGCCGGTACGACCCACATCGCCCCGCGCGAGGAGCTGCCCGAGCCGCGTGGCAGCGAGCGCAGAAAACGGACGGCCTCGGCGGCGGTCAGCTCGGCCCGCAGATCGAAACCGGCCGAGACCACCTGCGCCTCGGCGAAGCCGCGCAGCCACCGGTCGGGCAGCGGGACCTTCTTCTCCACCACCGCGCCATCCAGCGTGGTGACCGCCAACTCATCGGGCCCCACCCGCAGATGCAGCGGATCGTCACCGGTCATCCGGGACAGGGCCTCACGCAGCGGATTGTTCACATCCACATTGGTCGTGCCATGCCCGGTCTCCGCGCCGTCGAGCCCGTCCCGCCCCACATCGAGCCGTGCGTACACCCCGCAGCAGCCGGAGAACGACTCGAAGCGCAGCCGGTCGCCGTTGCCCGTCACCACCGGATCGAGCGACGCACGCGGCACCTGCCGGTAGTACCGGGCGCCCGCCACATCCGCGACCGCGAGCAGCCCCCGGGCGGCGGCCCGCGGCGAGGACAGGAACCCGGAGAAGAAGCGCGGATGCGCCTCGGCACCGGTGGGTGTGAGCCCGCCCGAGGTCTCCAGGCCGAGCAGCCGTCCGCCCCGCGCACTCTCCAGGGCGGACGGACGGGAATAGGCAAGCGCCTGTACGGATCGCGTCATGGAAAAGACGTTAGATCCCGGCACTGACAATCGACTTCGGGCGAACCCCGCCAGGCGGAGCCGCGGGCTCCTACTGGCCGACCTTCCCCGGCTGGAGCACCTTCGTGAACAGCACCGTCCCGCCCTCTTCCCGCAGCCGGACCGTCAGTTCACCGCTGGCGCCGTCGATGTCCACCTCGCCGAAGAGCGGCGGGACCTCCATCGGGGAGAGGTTCTGGCCCTGCGGCGCCTTGACGAAGGCCCGGTCGGGACCGAACGTGTCGTCCAGCTTGCTGGCCGGGAACTGGCCCGCGGCGATCGGGCCCGAGACGAACTCCCAGAAGGGCGCGAAGTCCTTGAAGGCGGCCCGCTCCGGCGTGTAGTGCTGCGCCGAGGTGTGGTGGACGTCCGCCGTCAGCCACAGCGTGCCGGTGATCCGCTGGTGCTTGATGTACCGCAGCAGCTCGGCGATCTGGAGTTCCCGGCCGAGCGGAGCGCCCGGGTCGCCCTGGGCGATCGCCTCGATGTTCGCCGTACCGTCCGGCACGACCAGTCCGATCGGCATATCGGCGGCGATCACCTTCCACACCGCGCGCGACCGCGACAGCTCGCGCTTGAGCCATGCGAGCTGCTCCGCGCCGAGGATGCCGTTCGTGTCGTCGGTCTGCCGGCCGGGCGAGTTGGCGTTGCGGTACGTCCGCATGTCCAGGACGAACACATCGAGCAGCGGACCGTGGTTCACCACGCGGTGGACCCGCCGGTCCGCCCCGCGCGCGGGCGAGGCCGAGATCGGGAAGTACTCGTGGAACGCCTGCGTGGAGCGGGCGGCCAGCACGTCCACGTTCTTCTCGGTGTAGCGGACATCGTCCAGGATCTGGCCCGGGTACCAGTTGTTGCGCACCTCGTGGTCGTCCCACTGAGTGATCGACGGGACCTCGGAGTTGAACTTTCGTACGTTCGCGTCGAGCAGGTTGTACCGGAAGTTCCCCCGGTACTCGGCCAGTGTCTCCGCGACCTTCGCCTTCTCCGGAGTGGTGATATTGCGCCAGATCCGGCCGTCGGGCAGCGTCACGCTCGGCTCGATCACGCCGTCCGCGTAGATCGTGTCGCCGCTGCACAGGAAGAAGTCGGGGTTGAGCCGGCGCATCTCGTCGTACACGGTGAAGCCGCCGATGTCCGGGTTGATGCCCCAGCCCTGTCCGGCGATATCACCCGACCACACGAACCGCACGCCCTGCCGACGCCGCGTGGGCGCCGTACGGAACGTGCCGTACACCGGCTCGCCGGTACGGCGGGGGTCCTCGGGGTCGGCCAGGGTCACCCGGTAGTGCACCTGCTCGCCGGCCGGCAGTCCGCGCAGCGGGACCGTACCGGTGAAGTCGGTGCCGGGGCCGAGCAGCGGGCCGTGCCAGGAGCGGGCGCGGCGGAACGATTCGGTCGCCGAGGTCTCCACGATCATGCGGGCGGGCCGGTCGGACCGTACCCACACCAGCCCGGACGAGGAGGTGACATCGCCGGCCTGCACACCCCAGGCGGCGCGCGGCCGGCCGGGCAGGGCCTGGGCGGGGGCGGCGCCCGCGAGCGCGGCACCGGGCAGAGCCAGCACGGCCGAGGCGGCGAGCGAACCGCGCAGCACACTGCGGCGGGCGGGTGCCTTCGGTACGTCGGCGGCGGGCGAGGAAGAGGAGGCAGAGGAGGTATTACCGGGGTTGTGCGACATTGATGCGTCTCCTGGGCAGATGGTGCGCCGGGGTGTCATGCCATGCCTAACGCCCGGCGGCGGCCGGAGCGCGAACCCGGGGTGAACAACCGGCCGCGCGCTACCTGTCCGCGACGGCCTCGGCCAGCAGCCGTACCCCGCGCTGGATCCCGCCCGGCGTCAACTGCGCGTACCCGATGACCAGTCGTACGTGGCCGTCCGCAGGCCGCGCCGTCCCGTGGTCCGCCAGCGGACGCAGCGCGATCCCCGCCTCCTCCGCCCGCCGCAGGAAGCGCGGCTCGGGGCCGTAGCGCTCGGGCAGCCGGGCGATGACATGGAGCCCCGCCGCGATCCCGCTGACCTCCGTACCGGGGAAGTGGGTGGCGAGGGCCGTGACCAGCGCGTCCCGCCGCTCCCGGTAGGCGCGCTGACAGCGGCGCAACTGACGGTCGTAACCGCCCCGTTCGATGAACTCCGCGAGCACCGCCTGATCGAGTGAGGGATTGCCCAGGTCCATGGTGCGCTTGCGCTCGACGAGTTCGTCCAGCAGTTCGCGTGGGGCCAGCAGCCAGCCCAGTCGCAGTCCGGGCGCCAGCGACTTGCTGACCGAGCCCGTATAGACCACGCGTTCCGGGTCCAGCCCCTGGAGCGCGCCGACCGGCGCCCTGTCGTACCGGAAATCGCCGTCGTAGTCGTCCTCCAGGACGAAGCCGTCCACGGACCGGGCCCACTCCAGGAGTTCCGTACGGCGCTCCGGCGAGTACGAGATCCCCGAAGGGAACTGGTGCGAGGGAGTCGTCACCACCGCACGCACCCCCGAACGCGCCAGCGGCCCCGGAGCCAGCCCCTCCGCGTCCAGCGGCAGAGGGACGGTCCCGAGCCCGGACGAGGCGAACAGCGAGGCGTGTTCCGGGCTGCCGGGATCCTCCATGCCGACGGTACGCAGCCCGCGCCCGTACAGCGCGAACCCGAGCAGCGTCGTCGCCTGGGCCACCCCCGAACAGACCATCAGCCGCTCCGGATCGGCCGCCACGCCGCGCCGCCGGGCCAGCAGAGCCGCCAGCGCGGTACGGAGCGCCGGCAGCCCGCGCGGATCGGGGTAGCCCAGCGCGTGGTGCGGCAGCCGCGCCAGTACGGACGCGTGCGCCGCCGACCAGGCCGCGCGCGGGAAGAGGGAGAGATCCGGGGTGCCGGGACGGAAGTCGGCCCGCGCCCCGGGCGGACGCGGGGCGAGATCGCGGATCTCGCGCGCCGCCGCCCGTACCGCGTCGCTCACCCACGTGCCCGCGCCGCGTCCGCTGCGCAGATACCCCTCGGCCGTGAGCTGCTCGTACGCCTCCGTGACCAGTCCGCGCGACACCCCCAGATCGGCGGCCAGCTCACGGCTGGCGGGCAGCCGGGTGCCGGCGCCGAGCCGGCCGGAGCGGACGGCCTCGCGCAGCGCGGACTGGAGCGCACGGCCCCTGCCGCGGGCGGGAGCGGCGGCGGCCGTCGTCAGCAGCTCCCACGCGGCCGTCCCGCCCTCCCCTGGAGGCCCGGCCGAAGAGCCGGACGCTGAAGAGGGCGGTGGATTGGTCCCCGATGACGCCATGGGAATGGACCTTAAACCGGACCGCCCGCCTCCCTAGCGTCGGTCTCATGAAAGTGAACTCCGTCCAAGGGGCGCTCCTCGCCGCCCTCGCCTGCGTCCTCGTCGGCGCCTCCTTCACCGCCAACAGCCTCCTCGGCGCCTATCCCTACGCGGGCGGCCAGGCCCTGCGCTACGGGATCGCCTGCCTGCTGCTCGTGCCGCTGGCCGGCCGGGGCGCTGCGGCCACCCTGCGTTCGCTGACCCGTCGCCAGTGGGGGCGGCTGGCGGCGCTCGCGGCGATCGGTATGGTCGGGTTCAACCTCGCGATCCTGGCCGCCGAACGGACCGCGGAGCCCGCCGTTCCCGGGGTCTTCGTCGGGTGCGCGCCGGTCGTGGTCGCCGTACTGATCCCGCTGACGGCCCGCCGCCGTCCGGCCCGCCCCGCGGTGATCGGGGCGCTGCTGGTGGCGGCCGGCGCCTGCGCCGTCCAGGGGTGGGGCCGTACGGACGCGGCGGGCATCGTCTGGTCGGTGGGCGCGCTCCTCGGCGAGGTCGGCTTCGCGGTCATCGCCGTCCCGGTACTGCGACCGCTCGGCCCCCGGCTGCTGTCCGCCACGGTCTGCGGCATCGCCGCCGTCGAAGCCCTGATCGCCGGACTCGTCCTCGACGGCGCCGCCGTACTGCGGACCCCGACCGGCCAGGAGACCGCCGCGCTGCTCTGGCAGGCCGTGGTGGTGACCGTGATCGGTTTCGTCTGCTGGTATATGGGCATGCAGCGCATCGGCGCCGAACGCGCCACCCTGTTCTCGGGGTTGATCCCGGTCTCCGCCGCGCTCACCGCGCCCCTGGTGGGGACCGGGACGTACGGCGCGGCACAGGCGGCCGGGAGTCTGCTGGTCGGCGCGGGAGTGGCCTGCGGCTCGGGGGTCCTCGGAAAGCGGCGGCCGACGGCGGCCCCGGCCCGGGAGGACGTACCGGCGACCCGGTAGCCGTACGACCCCGACACGGCGGCCAAATCACCTGGACAGCCGGTGCGCCCATCGGCTGGGATGGGCACGTGGCGACCGACACCGCGAGCACCGACGAATTCGAAGCGCACCGGCCCGTACTGACCGGGGTCGCCTACCGCATGCTCGGCGGGGTCGCCGACGCCGAGGACGTGGTGCAGGAGGCATGGCTGCGCTGGAGCGCCGCCGACCGTACGGACATCCGCGAGCCGCGCGCGTATCTCGTACGGATCACCACACGCCTCGCCCTCGACCGGCTCCGGCAGGCGAAGGCGCGGCGCGAGTCCTATGTCGGCCCCTGGCTGCCCGAACCGGTCGTCACCGACTTCGGACCCGCCGTCCCCGACACGGCCGAGCGCGCCCTGCTCGCCGACTCGGTGTCCGTCGCCGTGCTGGTCGTCCTCGAATCCCTCTCGCCGCTGGAGCGCGCGGTGTTCGTGCTGCGCGAGGCGTTCGGCTTCCCGTTCGGCGAGATCGCCGTCACCCTGGAGCGCGGCGAGGCCGCCGTCAGACAACTGGCCGCCCGGGCCCGCCGCCATGTCGAGGAACGCAGACCGCGTTTCGACGTCGACCCGGCCGAACGCCGCGCTCTCACCGAGCGGTTCCTCGCCGCCGCAGGGGGTGGCGATCTCGACGCGCTGCTCGCCCTGCTGGCGCCCGACGTACGGCTGGTCGGCGACAGCGGCGGCAAGGCCAAGGCGCCGCTGCGGGTCATCGAGGGCGCCGACAAGGTGGGCCGGTTCCTGTTCGCCGTCTCGGGGGAGGCGGTGCTGTACGACTTCCGGGTCATGGAGTTCAACGGCGCCCCCGCGGTGCTCGTCCTCGCCGGCGGAGTGCCCGATCTCGTCCTCCAGCTGGAGATCAGGGACGGCAAGGTGGAGTGCGTCTACATCGTGCGGAATCCGGACAAGCTCGGTGGAGCCGTCCTGGAGCGCCGCTCCGCGTAAGCCCTGCTCGTCGCTCCCGGCGATACCCGGTCCCGGATCCGATCCGGACGACCGGGCCCATGTCACGCGCGCCTCACCAGCGTACGAACGTACTGTGAACACCCTGAGTCGGAGAGTGACTTCTCTCCGTGACCGACGGAGGATTGGTCTTGACCAACGGGATGGCCCGTCCTATCGTCGCTATTTAGTGCAGGAACCTTTAATAAACAAGGGCACGGAAAACCCGCCGGAGAGACGGCGATTGCGGAGGATCAGGGTGGGGACCACGCAGCTGGAAACAGTGCCGGAGCCTAAGTACTGGCACCTCAAGACCGTGCTCGGCGAAGCGCTCGACTCCGACTTCGCGGTGGGGGAGGTCCTGCCCAACGAGCGTGACCTCGCCGCCCGGTTCGGAGTCGCCCGCGCCACGCTCAGGCAGGCCCTCGAACAGCTGGAGCTGGAAGGCCGGCTCCAGCGCCGCCGCGGCGTTGGTACGACCGTCGCCCCGCCGCGCGTGGGCGTCGACGTCTCCACCACCCAGCACGAATGGCCCGGCACCGTACGGGACGCCTGGCAGCCCGTCGACTGCGCCACGGCGCCCGCGCCGGCCGCGGTGGCCAGGCTGCTGGAGACGGCCGCCGACGAAGAGGTCCACACCGTCCGCAGGGTCCGCTCCACGCACGGCCAGTCCGTCGCGGCGGAACTGCTCTACGTACCGTCCTCGTCGGTGCCCGAGCTGTCGGCCATCGACGCGCCCGAGGGCCCGGCGCGCGCCCGCGCCGTCCTGCGTGAGCTTCAGCGTCTCGGCCTCGACGGCCAGGACCGCGCCGTGGAACTGGGCTCCGCGCGCGCGGACGACGCCAGGGAGCTGGACCGGCTGCCCGGCGCTCCCGTCCTCGTCGTCACGACGCGCTATGTCGTGGCGGGCCGTAGCGCCGCCGTATCGGTGGCCACGTACCGCGCCGACACCTGCCGGCTCACCTTCGGGGACTCCGGCGACCTGGAGATCAGCGAGGAGCCGCAGGAGCGCCGCGCGTCCTGAAGCCCCCTTGTCCGGTGTGTACGGCCCGTCGCTCAGCGGCGGGCCGTCACCGTACCCTCCACCGCGAACAGCTGCTCCTCGACATGGTCGAGAGCCAGCCGCAGCGCGCCCGTGGCCACCGCCGCCTCGCCGAGCAGCGAGAGCGCCACGAGCGGCGGGCGCAGACAGAAGCGGGAGAGCTCGTCGCGCAACGGGTCCAGTACGCCGTCGAGCCCGGCGGCCCAGCCGCCGATCACCACCAGCTCCGGATCCAGCGCCAGCACCAGCGCCGCCACATCGTGCACGAGCCGCTCGATGAACCGCTCGACAGCCTCCTGCGCCCGGACGTCCCCGCCCTTGGCATCGGCGAAGACCTTCGCCACCGCCTGCTCGTCGAGCGGGTGCAGCGGCTCGTCCGTCGTCGACAGCAGCGTCTCCGGGGTCGCGCCGCGCCCGAGCAGATGCAGCGCGCCGATCTCGCCGGCCGCCCCTCCGAAGCCGCGGTGCAGCCGCCCGCCGATCAGGGCGCCCGCTCCGGGGCTGAGCCCGGCCAGTACGAAGACGATGTCGTCGGAGTCGATGGCCGCGCCCTTCCACTGCTCGGCCACGGCCGCCGCGTTCGCGTCGTTCTCCACCAGCACCGGACAGCGGAACGAGCGCCGCAGCCGCTCGCCGAGCGGCAGGCCCGTCCACTGCGGCAGCGCGGTGCCCAGCCGTACGGTCCCGTCGGCCTCCACGATGCCGGGGCTGCCGACCCCGACCGCGCGCAGCGAGCCGCGTGACACCCCCGTGCGGCGCAGCACATCGGCGACGACCAGCCGTACGCGGTCGAGGCGCTCGTCCGCGTCGGCCGTCTCCGAGACCACCCGTGAACCGGCGCCGATGATCCGGCCGTCCAGCCCGGAGATCAGCGCGGCCACGCGGTGCGGCCCGATCTCGATGCCCAGCAGATGTCCGGCCTCGGCCCGGAATCGGAACCGGCGCGCGGGGCGGCCCTGCTTACGGGCCTCGCCCTCCGCCGGCGCGGACTCCACGACCAGGCCCGTTTCGATCAGCCCTTCCACCACGCCCTCGACCGTCGGCCGGGAAAGCCCCGTGATCCGTGTCAGGTCCGTCAGCGTGAGGTCACCGGCGTCCCGCAGGGAGTGCAGCACCACCGCGGAGTTGATCCGCCGCAGGAGCGAAGGGTCTCCACCGGTCAGCCGCCCCACGGTGTTTCCTCCCAGCTCGTGCGCGTGTAGGTCCTGTCCGGCCGATCTTCGCGGGCCCGCGACGCCGCAGTGACATCAGCCGCTGCCGCGGCGGGCGCACGCTCGCCGCGTTGTCGGAGTCGCCCGAGTACGGCCGGGCCATCCACAACGCCGATCCTCCGCCTTGCGATCGCCGC
>NZ_JOEI01000043.1 GCF_000718095.1 Streptomyces scopuliridis RB72
CTCGGCCACGCCCAGCGAGCGCAGCACATCCCACTTGCCCTCGCTCGCGGTCGCGAAGACCTCGGCGCCCAGATGGTTCGCCACCTGGATCGCCGCCATACCGACACCGCCCGCACCGGCGTGGATCAGTACCTTCTCGCCCTGCCGCAGCCCGCCCAGCTCCACGAGGGCGTGGTAAGCGGTCAGGAAGACGAGCGGCATCGAGGCCGCCGTCTCCCACGACCAGTTGTCCGGTACGGGGGTCATCATGTGCTCGTGGCCCACCACATGGGTGCCGAAGCCGCCGAAGAGCATGCCCATGACCCGGTCGCCGACCCGCAGATCGGTCACGTCGGGCCCGGTCCCGACCACGACACCGGCCGCCTCGGAGCCGAACAGCCCCGCGTCGCCGGGGTACATGCCCAGGGCGTTGAGGACATCGCGGAAGTTCACTCCGGCCGCGCGGACCTCGATCCGTACGTCGCGGCCGGTCAGCGGTTCGAGGACCTCGGGGAACGGGGCGAGGGTCAGTCCGTCGAGGCTGCCCTTGGCCCGGCTGCCCAGCCGCCAGGGCACGCCGGCCGGCGGCACCAGTCCCGTACCCGACTCCAGCCGGGCGAGCCGGCCGACGCGCAGCGCGCCCGCGCGGACCACGGCCTGCGGCTCGTCGGCGGCCACCAGCCCCGGCAGCGCGGGGAGTACGGCCGCCGAGTCGGCGGTGTCATCGGCGTCCACCAGCAGGAACCGGCCGGGGTTCTCGGCCTGCGCCGAGCGCACCAGGCCCCAGACGGGCGCGGCGGCGACATCGGTGACGTCCGTGGCGCCGTCCTCGACCGCGCCCCGCGTGACGAACACGAGGCGCGAGTCCGCGAACCGCTCCTCGGCCAGCCACTCCTGGACCAACGTCAGTGCGTAGTGGGCGAGTTCGTGTGCCGACTCGGCGCCGCGCGCGCTGTCGCCGCTCAGCGGTACGACCACGATCCCCGGCACGGCCGCGTCGTCGCGGGCCGTCAGTTCGGCGAGGGTGCGCGCCGGGGCGCCGAGTTCGACGGCGCCGGTCGAGGCGAGGGCGGCCGTCAGGCCCAGTCCGTCCGTGCCGAGCACCACCCATTCGGTGTCCTCGGAGACCTTCTCCGGGGTGCCGGGCACCCAGTCGACGCGGAAGAGCGAGTTCAGTTCGTCCCGGCGTCCGCTATCGGCCGCCTGGGGGCCCGCCGCCCGCAGCAGCAGCGAGTCCACCGAGATGACCGGTTCGCCCTGGACGTCGACGGCGGCCAGCTGGACGGAGTCCTGGCCGTTGCTGGTGATCCGGACGCGCAGGGTCGACGCCCCGGAGGCGTGCAGGGAGACCCCGTTCCAGGCGAAGGGCAGCAGGCTGCGGTCGTCGCCGTCCGCGCTGGCGAACACGGTGCTGTGCAGGACGGAGTCGAGCAGCGCCGGGTGCACGCCGAAGTCGTTCGCGTCGGTGACACCGCGGTCGAGGGCGACCTCGGCGAAGATCTCCTCGCCCCGGCGCCAGACCGCGCGCAGGCCGCGGAAGACCGGGCCGTAGTCGAGTCCGTTGCCCGCGTAGCGGTCGTACAGCCCCTCGATGTCCACCACGGTCGCGCCCTTGGGCGGCCATACGGACCCGTCGAAGCCGAGGATCCGCTCGCCGCTGCCGATCCGGCCGGAGGCGTGCAGGGTCCACTCGTCGTCGGGCGCGTCGGCGGGGCGGGTGTAGAAGCGCAGCTCGCGGCGGCCCTCGTCGTCCGCGCCGCCGACCGAGATCTGCACCTGGACGGCGCCGGTGCGGGGCAGGATGAGCGGGGCGGCGAGCATCAGTTCCTCGACGCGGTCGCAGCCTGCCTGGTCGGCGGCCCTGATGGCCAGTTCGAGGAATCCGGTGCCGGGGAAGAAGACCATTCCGCTGACGACATGATCGGCCAGCCACGGGTGGGTGGCCAGCGAGAGGGTGCCGGTCAGCAGGAGTTCGTCGGAGCCCGCCACGGACATGGCGGCGCCCAGCAGCGGGTGGTTCGCGGAGGCCAGTCCGAGACCGGTCGCGTCGGCCGGCCGGAAGGTCGTCTTCGGCCAGAACCGCTCGTGCTGGAACGCGTATGTCGGCAGATCCACCAGCCGGGCGCCGGTACCCGCGAAGAACGCCGGCCATTCCACGCGCACGCCATGGACATGCAGTTGAGCGAGCGCGGTGACGGCCGAGGTCTCCTCGGGGCGGTCCTTGCGGAGCACCGGTACGGTCACGGCACCGGCCGGTACGGACTCCTGGGCCATGGCCGACAGCACACCGTCCGGGCCCAGCTCCAGGAAGGCGGTCACGCCCTGCTCGCCGAGCGTCCGTACGCCGTCGCCGAACCGGACGGCCTCGCGGACATGCCGTACCCAGTACTCGGCCGAGCACAGCTCCCCGTCCGACGCCAGAGCGCCCGTCAGATTCGACACGACGGGGATGACCGGCTCCGCGTAGGCCAGGCCCTGAGCGACGGCGCGGAACTCGTCCAGCATCGGGTCCATCAGCGGCGAGTGGAAGGCGTGCGAGACCCGGAGCCTGCTCGTCTTGCGGCCCTGCTCCCCCAGGCGTGCGGCGGCCTTGAGGGCGGCGTCCTCGTCACCGGAGATCACCAGAGAGGTGGGTCCGTTGACGGCGGCGATGGACACCTCGCCGGAGAGCAGCGGAAGGACCTCGTCCTCGGTGGCCTGGACGGCGACCATCGCGCCGCCCGGGGGCAGCGCCCGCATCAGCCGCGCCCGCGCGACCACGAGCGTGCAGGCGTCCTCCAGCGAGAACACCCCCGCCACATGTGCCGCCGCGATCTCACCGATCGAATGACCGGCGACGAAGTCCGGGACCACACCCCACGACTCGACCAACCGGAACAGCGCCACCTCGATCGCGAACAGCGCGGGCTGGGTGAAGCCGGTGTCGTTCAGGAGCTCGGCGTCGTCACCCCAGATGACCTCGCGGAGGGGCCGATCGAGCCCGGCGTCCAGCAGCGGCACTACGGTGTCCAGCGCCTCGGCGAAGACCGGGAAGCTCTCGTACAGTTCGCGGCCCATCCCGAGCCGCTGGCTGCCCTGGCCGGAGAACAGCACCGCGCTCTTCGTGCGTCCCGCGACCGTGCCCTCGACCGCGCCGGCCGCCGCGCCGTTCGTGAGCCACGCCTCCAGCGCCGCGCGTCCCGCCCCGCCGTCCTCGTCCGCGACGACGGTGAGGCGGTGTTCCAGGCTCGCCCTGGACGTCGCGAGGGACAGCGCGGTGTCCAGCGCGCCCGTACCGGGCTCGGCCTCCAGCCTGCTCAGCAGCGCGGCGGCCTGGTCACGCAGCGCCTCGGCGGTACGCCCCGAGATGACCCACGGCAGCGCGGTCGCGCGGCGGGCGGGGCCGGTCCCGTCCTTCTGGGCGGGGGTCTCCTCGGCGCCAGGGGCCTGCTCGATGATCACGTGCGCGTTGGTGCCGCTGACCCCGAACGAGGAGACACCCGTACGGCGCGGACGGCCCGCGTCCGGCCAGGCGCGCGCCTCGGTGACAAGTTCGACCTTGCCCGCCGACCAGTCGACATGCGACGACGGCTCGTCGGCGTGCAGCGTCTTCGGCACCACGCCGTGCCGCATCGCCATGACCATCTTGATGACGCCCGCGACACCCGAAGCGGCCTGAGTGTGACCGATGTTGGACTTGACCGAGCCGAGGAGCAGCGGGCGCTCCCGGTCCTGGCCGTAGCTCGCGAGCAGGCTCTGCGCCTCGATGGGGTCGCCCAGCGGGGTGCCCGTACCGTGCGCCTCCACGGCGTCCACCTCGGCCGGGGTGAGACCGGCGTTGGCGAGCGCCTGCCGGATCACCCGCTGCTGCGAGGGGCCGTTGGGCGCGGTGAATCCGTTGGAGGCACCGTCCTGGTTGACGGCGGAGCCCCGGATCACGGCGAGCACCGGGTGTCCGTTGCGCTGCGCGTCCGAGAGGCGCTCCAGCATGAGGACGCCCGCGCCCTCGGACCAGCCGGTGCCGTCGGCCGACTCGGAGAACGCCTTGCAGCGGCCGTCCCTGGCGAGCCCGCCCTGCCGGCTGAACTCGATGAGCGAGCCGGGCGTGGACATCACATTGACGCCGCCGGCGAGCGCCAGTCCGCATTCGCCGTTGCGCAGCGACTGCACGGCGAGGTGGAGGGCGACCAGGGAGGACGAGCAGGCGGTGTCGACGGTGATGGCCGGGCCTTCGAGCCCGAGCGTGTAGGAGAGCCGGCCGGACACGGCGCTGGCGGCGATGCCGGTGCCGACGTCGCCGGTCGCGTCGTCCAGCGACCTGACCAGGAGGTAGGCGTAGTCCTGGCCGTTGGTGCCGATGAACGCGCCGGTACGGGTCCCGCGCAGCCGGGTGGCATCGATCCCGGACCGCTCGATGGCCTCCCAGGTGGTCTCCAGCAGCAGCCGCTGCTGGGGGTCCATGGTGACGGCCTCGCGGGGCGAGATCCCGAAGAAGCCCGGGTCGAAGTCGGCGACGGTGCTGAGGAATCCGCCCTGCTGGCTGACGGAGGTGTCGCGCTCGTCGGTGGTGCTGTCGCGCAGCGCGTCCAGGTCCCAGCCGCGGTCGGCGGGGAATCCGGAGATGGCGTCGGTGCCGGAGGCGACGAGGTCCCAGAGTCCTTCCGGGGAGTGCGCCTCGCCGGGGAACCGGCAGCTCATTCCCACGATGGCGATGGGTTCCTTGGCCGCGGCGACGAACATTCTGTTCTGCCGTCGCAGCCGCTCCGCCTCCTTCATCGCGGCGCGGAGTGCTTCCACGACGTTGGCGTTGGGGGCTTTCTCGGTGGGGGCGTTCATCGTCTGCTCCATCACTCTCGCGCTACAGGTCGGACTGGCCGTTGAGCGCGGCCCGCACCAGGTCTGCCACTGCCATCGAGTCGATGGACTCGTCGGTGTTGCCGGTATTGAAGGGTTCGTCGTCTTGCGCCGGGGACGTATCGCCCCGTCCCGCCAGTTGGAGCAGCGGTTCCAGCACGCCGATGTCCCGCAGCCGCGCGAGCGGTACGGACGCCAGCAGGGCCCGGATCTCCGCTTCCTCGCCATCCGCCCCGGCTCCGTCCCCCTCGTCGGGGATCAGCTCGCCGAGCACGTGCTCGGCGAGGGCCGTGGGCGTCGGGTGGTCGAAGACGAGCGTCGCGGAGAGGCTCAGGCCGGTGGCCGTGTTGAGCTGGTTGCGCAGCTCGACGGCTCCGAGCGAGTCCACCCCGAGGTCCCGGAAGGACCGTTCGGCGCCGACGGCGTCCGTGTCCGGGTAGCCGAGCACCTGCGCGGCCCGGGTACGGACGAGGTCCACGACCGTTTCGAGCCGCCGGTTCGCCGGCAGGCCCGCGAGCCGGTCCCGCAGACCGCCCTCGGCCGCGCCGCTCCTGGGCGCCGCCGCCGTGGCGGCCACCATCTCGTCGTAGCCGGGGAGTTCGCGGAGCAGGGCGCTCGGCCTGGCCGCGCCGAAGGCTCCGACGAAGCGGTCCACGGCGACTTCGGCGACGACCGCGGTCGGCTCGGGCTCCATGACCAGCCGGAGCAGTGCCTCGCAGGCCAGCTCCGGGTCCATGGCGCCGATTCCGGCGCGCTTGGCGGCCTCGTCGGCCCCGGCGCCGCCGGCCATTCCGCCGCCGCCCCAGGCGCCCCAGGCGATGGAGGTCGCCGGCAGGTCCTGTGCCCTGCGCCGTTCGGCCAGGGCGTCCAGGACCGCGTTGGCGGCGGCGTAGTTGGCCTGGCCGAGGTTGCCCACGGACGCGGAGGCGGAGGAGAAGAGCACGAACGCCGCGAGGTCCAGCTCACGGGTCAGTTCGTCGAGCAGGAGGGCCGAGGTGACCTTCGCGCGGAAGACCGCCTCGAACCGCTCCGGGGTGAGCCGGTCGAGTACTCCGTCGTCCAGGACTCCGGCCGCGTGGACCACGCCGGTGAGCGGGTGCTCCGCCGGGATGTCCGCGAGCACGGCCGCCAGTTGGGCGCGGTCGGCGACATCGCAGGCCGCGAGGGTGACGGCCGTGCCGAGGGCGTCGAGTTCGGCGCGCAGGGCGTCGGCGCCGGGTGCCCCGGGGCCGCTTCGGCTGAGCAGCACCAGATGCTGGGCGCCGTCCTTGGCGAGCCGGCGGGCGACATGCGCGCCGAGGGCGCCGGTGCCGCCGGTGATCAGGACGGTGCCGTCCGGGTCCCAGGCGCGGGCGGACCGCTTGCCGGGCGCCCGTACCAGGCGCCGGGCGAGGACCGCGGAGGTGCGTACCGCCACCTGGTCCTCCCCGTCGAGGCCCGCCAGCACTCCCGCGAAGCCCGCGGCTGCCCGCTCGTCCAGCGTCTCGGGGAGGTCGATGAGACCGCCCCAGCGCTCCGGGTACTCCAGCGCGGCGACCCGGCCGAGACCCCATACGGCGGCCTGGAGCGGGCGGTGCGCGCCGTCCGCGCGGTTCACGGACACGGCGCCCCGGGTGGCGCACCACAGCGGCGCGTCGATCCCGGCGTCGCCGAGTGCCTGGAGCAGTACGGCGGTAAGGGCTGCCCCCTCGGGCACGCTGCCCGCGAGGGTCTCGCGCAGCGCCAGGAGCGAGACGACACCGGCGAAGCGCGTGCCGTCCTCGGCGTGCGCGCTCGCGGCGAGGTCGCGCAGTTCCCCGGCCAGTCCGGCCCGGTCGGGGCCGGCCACGGCGAGCCGTACGGCCTTGGCGCCGAGCGCGTCGAGCGCGTCGGACACCCAGGGGTCCTCGGTCAGTTCGGCGGGGACCACCGCGAGCCAGGTGCCCGTGAGCGGCTTGCGGTGGGCGAGGGACGCGCCGGCCAGTGCCTTCCAGACGATCCGGTGGCGCCAGCCTTCCACGACCGATTCGTCGTTGCGCTGCTTGCGCCAGTCCAGCAGCGCGGGCAGCACCTTCGACAGGGCGTCACCCTCGACGTCCAGGGCGGACTCCAGCGAGGCGAAGTCCTCCTGTTCCACGGCGTCCCAGAACGCGCGGTCCGTGGCCTCCGTCTCCTGCGCCGCAGCGCCGGTGGCGGTGGCGGTGGCGCCGGGCATGACGTCCGGCCAGAACCGGCCGTGCTGGAAGGCGTAGGTGGGCAGGTCCAGCCACTGGGCCCCGGTGCCCGCGAAGAACGCGGACCACCGCGGGCTCACCCCGTGGACATGCAGCCGCGCGAACGCGGTGACCAGCGTGGTCTCCTCGCCGCGGCCCTTGCGCAGGACCGGTACGGCCACGGCGCCGCGCGGCGCCGTCTCCTGGGCCAGCGCGGAGAGGATCCCGTCCGGGCCCAGCTCCAGGAACGTGGTCACACCGCGCTCCGCCATCGTCCGCACGCCGTCGGCGAAGCGGACGGCCTCGCGGACGTGGCGCACCCAGTACTCCGGCGAGCGCAGTTCGTCGGCCGTGGCCTGGGCGCCGGTCAGGTTGGACACCACCGGGATCCGGGGCGCCTGAAGCGACAGTCCGGCGACGACGGTGCGGAACTCGTCCAGCATCGGGTCCATCAGCGGCGAGTGGAAGGCGTGCGAGACGCGCAGCCGGTTCGTCTTGCGGCCCTGGGCCTCCAGTTGGGCCGCGGCCTCCAGGACCGTGTCCTCGTCACCGGAGATCACCAGCGACGTCGGGCCGTTGACCGCCGCGACGGAGACCCGCTCCGACAGCAGAGGCAGGACCTCCTCCTCGGTGGCCTGGACGGCGACCATCGCACCACCGGACGGCAGGGCCTGCATCAGCCGGGCCCGCGCGACGACCAGCCGGGCCGCGTCCTCCAGCGAGAACACGCCCGCCACATGCGCCGCGGCGATCTCACCGATCGAATGACCGGCCACGAAGTCCGGCCTCAGGTCCCAGGACTCCACCAGCCGGAAGAGCGCCACCTCGATGGCGAACAGCGCGGGCTGGGTGAAGCCCGTCTCGTTCAGCGCCTCGGCGTCCTCGCCCCACATCACCTCACGCAGTGAACGGCCCAACTGGGCGTCCAGCGCGGTCAGTACGGAATCGAGCGCCTCCGCGAACACCGGGAAGGCCTCGTACAGTTCCCGGCCCATGCCGATCCGCTGCGAACCCTGTCCGGAGAAGAGGAACGCGCGCTTTCCGACCCGCTCCACATGGTGCTCGACCAGATCCGAGGCGGTACCGCCCTCGGCGAGGGCGGCGAGTCCCGCGAGCAGACCGTCCCGGCCGGTGACCGTCAGGGCGGCCCGGTGCTCGAAGACCGCGCGGGTCGTCGCGAGCGAGAACGCCAGGTCGGTCAGCGGGGTGCCGGGCCGCGCCGTCAGCTGGGCGAGCAGCCTGCGGGCCTGGGCCCGCAGCGCGTTCTCGGACTTGCCGGAGAGCAGGACCGGCAGCGTCTCCGCCTCGCGAACGGGCGCTTCGGGTGCGGTGGGTGCCGGGGCGGCCCCGGCGGGCGCCTGCTCCAGGATGACGTGGGCGTTCGTACCGCTGGCACCGAACGAGGAGACTCCGGCGCGGCGCGGGCGGCCCGACTCGGGCCAGGCGACCGGTTCGGTGAGCAACCGGGCGGCGCCGGCCGTCCAGTCCACGTGCGAGGTCGGGGTCTCGGTGTAGAGCGACCTCGGCAGCGTGCCGTGCCGCATCGCCATCACCATCTTGATCACGCCCGCGACGCCGGAGGCGGCCTGGGTGTGACCGATGTTGGACTTCAGCGAGCCGAGCAGCACCGGGCGCTCCGGGTCGCGGTCCTGGCCGTAGGTGGCCAGCAGCGCCTGCGCCTCGATCGGGTCACCGAGCTTGGTGCCGGTGCCGTGGGCCTCGATGGCGTCCACCTCGGCGGCCGTCAGGGCGGAGTTGGCGAGCGCCTGCCGGATCACCCTCTGCTGGGCGGGTCCGCTGGGCGCGGTCAGTCCGTTGGAGGCGCCGTCCTGGTTGATGGCGGAGCCGCGCAGGACCGCCAGGACGTGGTGGCCGTTACGCCGGGCGTCGGAGAGCCGCTCGACGACGAGCATGCCCACGCCCTCGGACCAGCCGGTGCCGTCGGCGTCCTCGGAGAACGCCTTGCAGCGGCCGTCGGGCGACAGCGCGCCCTGGGCGCTGAATTCGACGAAGCCCGCCGGGGTGGCCATCACGGTCACTCCGCCGGCCAGCGCGATCGAGCACTCGCCCGAGCGCAGCGCCTGGGCCGCCAGATGCAGCGCGACCAGCGACGAGGAGCAGGCGGTGTCGACGGAGACCGTGGGTCCCTGGAGACCGAAGGAGTACGCGAGCCGGCCGGACAGGAGGCTCGCCGACTGGGCCGTCTCCCACTGGCCCGCCTCGGCCGGCGGCCGGTAGTCGCCGCTGCCGCCGCCGACGTAGACGCCGGTGGTGCTGCCCCGCAGGGTCGCCGCGTCGATGCCCGCCCGCTCCAGCGCCTCCCAGGCCGCTTCGAGCACGATGCGCTGCTGCGGGTCCATCACGATGGCCTCGCGCGGCGAGATGCCGAAGACTCCGGGGTCGAAGTCGGCCGCGTCGTACAGGAAGCCGCCGTTCCCGGTGGTGCTGCGTCCGCGTCCGCCCTCGGGCGGGCCGCCGAGCAGGGTGTCGAGGTCCCAGCCGCGGTCGGTGGGGAACTCCCCCACGGCGTCGGTCTCGTCCATGACGAGCTGCCACAGGTCCTCGGGCGAGCCGACGCCTCCCGGGTAGCGGCAGGCCATGCCGACGATGACGACGGGGTCGTCACCGGTCTGCGCCGAGGCCACTACGGGGGCCGCGGCGTCCGGCAGTTCGCCGAGCAGCAGACCGCGCAGATGACCGGCGAGCTCGGCCGGGGTCGGGTGGTCGAAGACCAGGGTGGCGGGCAGGGTGACACCGGTACTGGCCGTGAGCTGGTTACGCAGATCGACGGCGGTCAGCGAGTCGAAGCCGAGGTCGCGGAAGGGCAGATCGGATTCGACCACCGTGGTGTCCGGGTGTCCGAGGACCACGGCGACCTTGTCGGTGACCAGGGTGAGGAGGGCGTCCGCGCGCTCCGCCTCGGGCAGTTCCAGCAGCCGCTGCCGGTAGGCGCCGGCCGCCGACCGCTCGTCGCCGCGGTCGCGTTCGGCCGTGTCGATGGCCTTGCGGGCTTCGGGCAGGTCGGCCAGCAGGGCGCTGCGGCGGGCCTCGGTGAAGGCCGGTGCGAAGGTCTCCCAGCGCACATCGGCCACGGTCACGGCGGGCTCGCCGTCGGCGACGGCCCTGCCGAGCGCGGCGAGCGCCGCGTCGGCGTCCAGTACGGGCAGTCCGTTCATCCGCAGATGCGCGGCCATACCCGTGTCGACCACGTCCGACCAGGCACTCCAGGAGACGGCGAGCGCGGTGGCTCCCCGGGCGCGGCGCTGCCGGGCGAAGGCGTCGAGGTACGCGCCGAGCGCGGCCTCGTCTCCCTGGCCCCGGACGCCCCAGACTCCGGCGATCGTGCCGAAGACGACGAACGCGTCGAGCGGCTGGTCTCCGAGGACGGTGTCGAGCTGTACGACTCCGGCCAGCGCGGCGGCGAGGCCCTCGGATCCGGAGCCGGCCGTGCCGGTGGCCTCCTCCGCGTGGATCACCGCGGTCAGCGGCGCGTCCTCGGGGAGTGCGGTGAGCAGCGCGGTCAGCGCGTCGTGGTCGGAGAGGTCGCAGACAGCGAAGGTGACGGTGGCGCCGAGCCGCTTCAGTTCGGCTTCGAGCGCGTCGGACCCGGCGAGGCCGGACGCGTGACGGCCGGTCAGGACGAGATGCCTGGCGCCCTCGCGGGCCAGCCGGCGGGCGGCCCGGCCGCCCATCGTTCCCGTACCGCCGGTGATGAGCACGGTGCCGGTGGGGCGCCAGGAGGCGCCGGAGGGGTTGGCGGGTGTGGCGGTCGTACGGACCAGCCTGCGTCCGAGGGTTCCGTCGGTGCGGACCGCGATCTGGTCCTCGCCGTCGTGTTCTTGACGGTTCGTCAGTACCGCCGCGAAGGCGGCGCCCGTGCGGTCGTCGATCGTCTCCGGGAGGTCGATCAGGCCGCCCCAGCGGTCGGGGTGCTCCAGCGCGGTGACCCGGCCCCGGCCCCATACGGCGGCCTGTCCGGCGCTGAGCGGCGGCTCGGAGGGGGCCGTGGAGACGGCGCCGCGGGTGACGCACCACAGCGGCGCGTCGATCCCCGCCTCGTCCAGCGCGCTCACCAGCGCGTCGGGCCAGGCCGCGTCCGCCGGCAGATCCGTGGCGCCCAGGACTCCGGTGGCTCCGGTGGCTCCGGTGGCTCCCGCGGCGAGCAGGGAGACGACGCCGGTGTAGCCGGCTCCGTCCCGGTCCGCGCGCGCCGTGGCCAGGAGTTCCGCCAGCCCGGCGAGGTCGGCGGGGTCAGCCGTGATCGTGTCCAGCCGGGCCGTGCCCGTACGCAGCGCCTCGACGGCGGCGGTCAGCCACGGCGAGTCGGCGCCGGACGGCACGATCACCAGCCAGTCGCCGGACGGCGCGGTCACGGCCGGGGCCGCGAGCGGTGTCCAGGTCTCGTGGTAGCGCCAGTTGGCACCGGCGGACTGCTCGCCCCGGCGGCGGCGCCAGGCGGAGAGCGCGGGCACCATCGTGGTGACGGTGTCGCCGTCCAGGTCCAGCGAGGCGGCCAGCGCCTCCAGGTCCTCGCGCTCCACCGCCGACCAGAACTCGGCATCCACCGGGTCGGGGGCACCGGCAGCGGCAAGCGCGGCGGGCTCGGGCCAGTACCGCTCGCGCTGGAAGGCGTACGTCGGCAGTTCCACCCGGCGCGCGCCCAGGCCCTCGAAGAAGGCGGCCCAGCGCGGTCCCGTGCCATGCGTGTGCAGCGCGGCCAGCGCGGCGACCACGGCCGTCTCCTCGCCCTGGTCCTTGCGCAGGAGGGGCACCACCGCGGGCGCGGGCTCGACGCCGTCCAGGCTCTGCTGGGCCATCGCGGCGAGCACCCCGTCGGGGCCCAGCTCCACGAACGTGCCGACCCCGGCCTCGCGCAGGGTGCGCACGCCGTCGGCGAACCGCACGGCCTCGCGTACATGCCGCACCCAGTAGGCGGGCGAGCGCAGTTCGTCCGCCGTCGCCAGAGCGCCGGTCAGATTGGAGACCACCGGGATCCGGGGCTCCTCGTAGGTGAGCGACTCGGTGACCCGGGCGAAGTCCGCCAGCATCGGGTCCATCAGCGGCGAGTGGAAGGCGTGCGAGACCCGCAGCCGCCTGGTGCGCCTGCCCTCGGAGGCGAACAGCTCGGCGACCTCCAGGACGGCGTCCTCCGTGCCGGCGATGACCAGCGCGCGCGGGCCGTTGACGGCCGCGATGGAGACATCGCCGTCCAGCAGCGGGGCGACTTCGTCCTCAGTGGCCTGGAGGGCGACCATCGCGCCGCCCTGCGGGAGCGCCTGCATGAGCGTGGCGCGGGCCGCGACCAGCCGGCAGGCGTCCGCCAGCGAGAACACCCCCGCCACATGCGCGGCGGCGATCTCACCGATGGAGTGACCGGCCACGAAGTCCGGGGTGAGGCCCCAGGATTCGGCGAGCCGGAACAGCGCCACCTCGATCGCGAACAGCGCGGGCTGGGTCCATCCCGTCTCGTCCAGCAGCTCCGACTCGAAGGTGCCCGGGGCGGCGAACAGCACTTCCCTGAGCGGGAATTCGAGCTCGGTGTCCAGATGGGCGAGGACCGCGTCCAGGGCTTCGGCGAAGACGGGGAACCGCTCGTACAGCTCGCTGCCCATGGCGCCGCGCTGGCTGCCCTGGCCGGAGAAGAGGAACGCGGACTTGCCGGGGGCGCGGCTCGCTACGCCGCGCGCGCTCTCCCGTACGCCGTCGGGGCCGGCCAGCAGCACCGCGCGGTGCGCGAAGACCGTACGGTCCGTGGCGAGCGAGCGGCCGATGTCCAGCGGGGACAGACCGGTGTGCGGCGCGGCGAAGGAGGTGACCCGGTCGATCTGGGCCTGCAGCGCCTCGCGGGTCCTGCCGGAGACGATCCATGGCACGACGGCCGGGGTGGCGACGGGCTCGGCGGTCCGCGCCTGCGGCGCTTCGACGGCCGGGGCCTGCTCGACGATGACATGCGCGTTCGTACCGCTGACACCGAACGCCGAGACTCCGGCGCGGCGCGGGCGGCCGGTCTCCGGCCATGCCTCCGGCTCGGTGAGCAGCCGTACGTCGCCGGCCGTCCAGTCCACATGCGCCGAGGGGGTGCCGATGTGCAGGGACTTGGGCAGGGTGCCGTGCCGCATCGCCAGCAGCATCTTGATGACGCCCGCGACGCCTGCGGCGGCCTGGGTGTGGCCGATGTTGGACTTGACGGTGCCGAGGAGTAGCGGGCGCTCCCGGTCCCGGCCGTAGGTGGTCAGCAGGGCCTGGGCCTCGATGGGGTCGCCCAGGGTGGTGCCGGTGCCATGGGCCTCGACGGCGTCGATGTCGGCGGCGGTCAGTCCGGCGTCGGCGAGCGCCTGCCGGATGACCCGCTGCTGCGAGGGGCCGTTGGGGGCGGTCAGGCCGTTGGAGGCGCCGTCCTGGTTGACGGCGGTGGAGCGGATGATGCCGCGGACCTCGTGTCCGTTGCGTACGGCGTCGGAGAGCCGTTCCAGGACCAGGATGCCGACGCCTTCGGACCAGGCGGTGCCGTCGGCGGAGTCGGAGAACGCCTTGCAGCGGCCGTCGGGGGCGAGTCCGCCCTGGGTGGAGAACTCGACGAAGGAGTCGGGGCTCGACATCACGGAGACGCCGCCCGCGATCACCAGCGAGCATTCGCCGGCGCTCAGTGCCTTGCCGGCCCAGTGCAGCGCGACCAGCGAGGAGGAGCAGGCGGTGTCGATGGTGACCGCCGGGCCCTCCAGTCCGAGGGCGTAGGAGAGCCGGCCGGACATGACGCTGGCGGTGTTGCCGGTGGCCACATACCCCTGGACGTCGGAGACGGACCGGCGCAGCAGGTTGGGGTAGTCCTGGCCGTTCGTGCCGACGAAGACGCCGGTGGTGGAGCCGCGCAGACCGGACGGGTCGATCCCGGCCCGCTCCAGCGCCTCCCAGGTCGCTTCGAGCAGCAGGCGCTGCTGCGGGTCCATCGCCAGTGCCTCGCGCGGCGAGATGCCGAAGAAGCGGGCGTCGAAGTCGGCGACCCCGGTGAGGAATCCGCCTTCGAGGGTGTCGGAGGCGCCCGCGCCGAGGGCCTCGATGTCCCAGCCGCGGTCGTCCGGGAAGCGGGTGATGCCGTCCCTGCCCTCGTCGAGCAGCCGCCACAGCTCCTCGGGCGAGGAGACCCCGCCGGGGAAGCGGCAGCTGATGCCGACGACGGCGATCGGGTCGTCGTCGAGCGGGCGTCCCGCGGCCACCGGCGTGGCGGCGGCCGGGCCGGGCAGCGAGCCGAGGAGTTCGGCGAGCAGGAAGTCGGCCATCTCGCGCGGCGTCGGCTGGTCGTAGACGAGGGAGACGGGGAGGCTGAGCCCGGTGGCGGCGGCGAGCCCGTTGCGCAGTTCGAGTGTGGTCAGCGAGTCGAAGCCGAGGTCACGGAAGGCCCGGTCGTCCTCGATGGCACCGGCGTCGGAGTGGCCGAGCACGGCGGCCACCTGGCCGCGCAGCAGGTCCAGTACGTATCCGCCGCGCTCGGCCTCGGGGAGTTCCGCGAGCCGCTGCCGCAGCTCCGGCTCCCCGCCGGTGGCGCCGGCCGGGGCGGTGGCGGACTGCCGTACCTCGGGCAGGTCGCCGACGAGCGGCAGGGGGCGGGTCGCCGCGAAGGCGCGGAGGAAGCGGGTCCAGTCGATGTCGGCGAGCGCGAGGGCGGTGTCGTCCTGCTCGATCGCCCGGAGCAGGGCGCGGACGGCGGGTTCCGGCGCGAGCGGTTCGAATCCGCCGCGCCGTACGCGGGTCTCGATCTCGGCCGCGTCGGCGACCATGCCGGATCCGGCCCAGGGGCCCCAGGCGACGGAGAGCGCGGTCTGTCCGTGTGCCCGGCGGTATTCGGCGAGGGCGTCCAGATAGGCGTTGGCGGCGGCGTAGTTGCCCTGTCCGGCGGCGCCGAAGACGCCCGCCGTGGAGGAGAAGAGGACGAACGCGGACAGCGGCAGCTGGGCGGTCAGCTCGTGCAGATTGCGGGCGGAGGCGACCTTCGCGTCCAGGACGGTCCTGAAGCTCTCCTGGGTCAGCGCGTCCACCACGCTGTCCTCCACGACACCGGCCGTGTGGATGACCGCGCTGAGCGGGGTGTCCTCGGGGACGGTACCGAGCAGGGCGGCCAGCGCCTCGCGGTCCGCGACATCGCAGGCCGTGATGGTGACCCGGGCGCCGAGTCCGGTCAGTTCGGTGCGCAGGGCGTCCGCGCCGGGGGCGTCCGCGCCGCGCCGGCTGACGAGCAGCAGATGTTCGGCGCCCGCGCGGGCCAGCCCGCGGGCGACATGTCCGCCGAGGCCGCCCGTGCCGCCGGTGATCAGGATGGTGCCGGACGGGTCGAAGGGCTGCCCGTCGCTCTGTGCGGCGGGGCTGTGGGCGAGCCGGCGTACGAAGACGCCGGAGGCGCGTACGGCCACCTCGTGCTCGCCGCCGGTCCCGGCCAGGACACCACGCAGCCTGCGGGCGGCGTGGGTGTCGAGCTGCTCGGGCAGATCGACGCAGCCGCCCCAGCGGTCGGGCTGTTCGAGCGCGATGACGCGGCCGAGGCCCCAGACGGCGGCCTGGTCGAGTCCGACCACCGGCTCGGAGCGGCCCACGGAGACCGCGCCGCGCGTGACGGTCCACAGGGGCGCGCCGATCCCGGCGTCGCCCAGCGCCTGTACGGCGACGGCGGTCAGGAGGAGGGAGTCCGGTACGCCGGTGCGCGGGACGCTCTCGCAGCCCGCGAGGCCGAGCAGTGACAGGACTCCGGCGAACTCCCCTTGTCCGGCGTGGAGTTCGGCCAGTCGTGCGGCGAGCGCGGTCCGGTCGGCGCCGGTGACCTCGCAGGTGACGGTCTCGGTGGCGAGGGCGCGGACGACCTCGGCGGACCACTCGGCGTCCTCCTTACGGGACGGCGCGAGGACGAGCCAGCGGCCGGTCAGCGCGGTCGGCGCGGTGGATCCGGTCTGCGGCTTCCAGGTGACCCGGTAGCGCCAGGCGTCCACCTCGGACCGCTCGTCGCGGCGGCGGCGCCAGGCGGTGAGCGCCGGGACCATCGCGGTGACGGTCGCGTCGTCGAGGCCCAGTGAGGCGGCGAGCGTGCTGATGTCGTCGCGCTCCACGGCCGACCAGAACTCGGCGTCCGCCGCGCTGCCCGCGCTCTCCGGCGGGCTCGTGACGGCGAGCGTGTCGGGCCAGTACCGCTCGCGCTGGAAGGCGTAGGTCGGCAGTTCGATCCGGCGTGCGCCGGTGTCCGCGAAGTACGCCGCCCAGTCGACGTCCACGCCGTGGGCGTGCGCGCCGGCGAGTGCGGTGACGACCGCCTGCTCCTCGGGCCGGCCGGCCCGCAGCAGCGGCAGCAGTCCGGTGCGCGGCGCGTCGGTGAGGCTCTCCCTGGCCATGCCGCAGAGCACGCCGTCGGGGCCGGTCTCCAGGAAGGTGCGGACCCCGCCCTGTGCCGAGAGCCAGTTGATCCCGTCGGCGAACCGGACGGCCCCGCGCACATGCCGGACCCAGTACTCCGGGGTGCTCACCTGGTCGTCGGTGGCGAGCGAACCGGTGACGTTGGAGACGAGGGGGATCACCGGCGGGTGGTACGTGATGCCCCGCGCGACCCGGGCGAAGTCGTCGAGCATGGCGTCCATGAGCGGCGAGTGGAAGGCATGGCTCACCCGCAGCCGCTTGGTCTTGCGCCCGTCGGCCCCGATCGTCGCGGCGATGTCGAGGACGGCCTCCTCGGCGCCCGCGATGACGAGCGACGCCGGGCCGTTGACGGCGGCGATGGACACCTCGTCCTCGCGTCCGGCCAGCAGCGGCAGGACCTCGTCCTCGGCGGCCTGGAGCGAGATCATCGCGCCGCCCTCGGGCAGCGCCTGCATCAGCCGGCCGCGCGCCACCACCAGGGCGCACGCGTCCTCCAGGGAGAACACCCCGGCGACATGCGCGGCGGCGAGCTCACCGATGGAGTGCCCGGCGAGATAGTCCGGGGTGATGCCCCAGGACGTGGCCAGCCGGAACAGCGCCACCTCGATGGCGAACAGCGCGGGCTGCGCGTACTCGGTCCGGTCGAGCAGGGCCGCCTCCGCCGAGCCCTCGGCGGAGAACAGGATCTCGCGCAGCGGCCGGTCCAGCGCTCCGTCGACCCGTGCCAGTACGGCGTCGAGCGCGTCGGCGAAGACGGGGAACCGCTCGTACAGTTCGCGGCCCATGCCGGGGCGCTGGCTGCCCTGGCCGGTGAAGAGGAACGCCGTACGGCCGCGGCCCGTACCGCCCTGGATGACGCCGGGGCCCGGCAGTCCGTCACGCAGGGCCAGCAGGCCCCGCAGCAGTTCGTCGCGCTCCCCCGCCACCACGGCGGCGCGGCGCTCCAGGCCGGCCCGGGAGGTGGCCAGGGAGAAGGCGAGGTCGGTGAGGCGCGCGTCCGGGCGCTCCTCCACCAGCGAGAGCAGCCGTCCCGCCTGGGCGCGCAGCGCGGCCTCGCTCCTGGCGGAGACCACCAGCGGCAGGTTGCCGGGGCGGGGCTCGCTGTCGGGGGCCGGGTCCCCGGCGGGCTCCTCGTCGGGGGCCTGTTCGAGGATGGTGTGCACGTTGGTGCCGCTGAGTCCGAAGGAAGAGACGGCGCCGCGGCGCGGGCGGCCGGTCTCGGGCCAGTCGGTCTGCTCGGTCAGCAGACCGATGGCGCCGGAGGACCAGTCGACATGCGAGGACGGGGTGTCGATGTGCAGGGTCTTCGGGACGATGCCCTGCTGGAGTGCGTGCACCATCTTGATGACGCTGGCGACGCCGGAGGCCATCTGCGTGTGGCCGATGTTGCTCTTCACCGAGCCGAGGAGCAGGGGCCGTTCGGCGTCCCGGTCCTGTCCGTAGGTGGTGAGCAGTGCCTGTGCCTCGATGGGGTCGCCCAGCGCGGTGCCGGTGCCGTGGCCCTCGATGACATCGACCTCGCGGGATTCGAGTCCGGCGTTGGCCAGGGCCTGGCGGATGACCCGCTGCTGCGAGGGGCCGTTGGGGGCGGTGAGCCCGTTGGACGCGCCGTCCTGGTTGACGGCGGAGCCGCGTACGACCGCGAGCACGGTGTGGCCGTTGCGCCGGGCGTCGGAGAGACGCTCCAGCAGGACCAGCCCGACGCCCTCGGCGAGCGTCATGCCGTCGGCGGCCTCGGCGTACGCCTTGCAGCGGCCGTCGACCGCGAGCGCCCGCTGCCGGCTGAAGCCGACGAAGGCGCTGGGGGTGGACATGATGCTGACGCCGCCGGCGAGCGCGAGGGAGCTCTCGCCGTTGCGCAGCGACTGGCAGGCCAGATGCAGCGCGACCAGCGAGGAGGAGCAGGCGGTGTCGAGGGTGACGGCCGGTCCCTCGAAGCCGAAGAGGTAGGAGACCCGGCCCGACAGCACGCTGGAGAGCGTGCCGGTGATCATGTGGCCCTCGGAGCCCTCGGCGGAGTTGGCCACGCTGGACGCGTAGTCCTGGTAGCTGGCGCCGATGAAGGTGCCGGTGAGGCTGGAACGCTGGGCGACGATATCGATCCCGGCGTGCTCGAAGGCTTCCCAGGCCGTCTCCAGCAGCAGGCGCTGCTGCGGGTCCATCGACATGGCCTCACGCGGCGAGATACCGAAGAAGCCGGGGTCGAACTCGGCGACGTCCCGCAGGAATCCGCCCTGGACGGAGTAGGTCCTGCCGGAGCGGTCCGGGTCCGGGTCGTAGAGCCCCTCGGCGTCCCAGCCGCGGTCGGCGGGGAAGCCGGAGATGGCGTCCGTACCGTTCAGGACGAGCTTCCACAGCTCCTCCGGCGAGCTGACCCCGCCGGGGTAGCGGCAGCTCATTCCGACGATGGCGATCGGGTCGTCGTCGGCCGCGGCGGCGGAGAGCGACGCAGCGACGGCGGCCGTACCGGTGGCGCTCTGGGCGCCGGCCAGTTCGGAGCGGAGGAATCCGGCGAGCGCGGCGGGGCTCGGATAGTCGAAGACCATGGTCGTCGGCAGCGTCAGCCCGGTGACGGAGGCGAGACGGTTGCGCAGTCCGACGGCGGTGAGCGAGTCGAAGCCGACGTCACGGAAGGCGCGCTGGTCGGGCAGGGCGTCGGGGGACGAGAGGCCCAGGACGGCCATGGCTTCGGTACGGACGACCTCCAGCACCAGCCGCTCCTGCTCGGCGGCGGACAGCGCGCGCAGCCGGGCCGTGAACTCGCCCTCCACGACGGTGCCGGTGGTCTGCTCGGCGGCCTCGGTGAGCGCGCGGACCTCGGGGACCTCGGTGAAGAGGGCCGTGGGGCGGCTGGAGGTGTAGACGGGGTAGTACGTCTCCCAGTCGACGTCGGCGACCGCGATGACGGTCTCGTCGTCGTCCAGGGCCCGCTTCAGTCCGGTCAGCGCCAGCTGCGGGTCCATGAACTCCAGACCGCTGCGGCGGATCATCTTCGGGTCGACGCGGCCGGCCTTGATGTCGTCGGCCCAGATGCCCCAGGACAGGGAGGTGGCGCGCAGACCGCGGGCGCGCCGGTGGGCGGCGAGCGCGGCGAGATAGGCGTTGCCCGCCACATAGGCGGCGTGCGCTCCGCTGCCCCACATGCCGGCGGTGGACGAGTAGAGGATCAGGTCGTCCAGGTCGTCGTTGTCGAGGAGTTCGTCCAGGACCTGGGCGCCGGTCACCTTCGCGTGCAGGACGCGGGAGAAGGCGTCCATGGTGGTCTCGGCCAGTGAGTACAGCTCGATGAGCGCGGCGGTGTGGACGACCGTGCGTACGGTACGGCCCTCGGCCTTCAGGTCCGCGAGGAGCGCGGCGACGGCGTCGCGGTCGGTCACGTCGCAGGCGACGGCGGTGGCTTCGGTGCCCGACGCGGCCAGTTCCGCGACGAGTTCGGCGGCGCCCGGGGCGTCCATGCCCCGGCGGCTCATCAGCACCAGGTGCTCGGCGCCCTGTCCGGCCAGCCAGCGGGCGAGATGCGGGGCGAGCGTGCCGGAGCCGCCGGTGATGAGTGTGGTGCCGCGCGGCGTCCAGTCGCGGGAGACGCCCTGCTCACCGGCTCCGGCGCGGACGATGCGGCGGGTGAAGACCCCGGAGGGGCGGACGGCGAGCTGGTCCTCCTCGCCGAGGGCGCCCGAGAGCGCGGAGGCGAGCCGTCCGGCCGCCCGCTGGTCGAGCGCCTGCGGCAGATCGATGACGCCGCCCCAGCGCTGCGGGTGCTCCAGCGCGGCGGTCCAGCCGACGCCGGACACCAGTGCCTGGACGGGGGAGGTGACCTCGTCGGAGCGGCCGGTGGAGACCGCGCCCCGGGTGAGGAACCACAGCGGGGCCTCGATTCCCGCGTCGCCCAGCGCCTGGACCAGCGAGACGGTCAGCGCGAGTCCGAGCGTCAGCCCGGGGTTGAGCTCGCCGGGCTCCTCGGCGGCGGCGAGCGTCGAGACGACCCCGGCGAACTCACCGGCTCCGGCCAGCCGTTCGGCGAGGACCTCGCGGTCCACGCAGGGCTCGTCCAGCACCAGCCGGATCACCTCGGCGCCCTGGCCGCCGAGCGCGTCGGCCACCTCGCCGGTGTCGTGCCCCTCGGCGGAGACGACGAGCCAGCTGCCGGTCAGCGATCGCTGCGGGACGGTGCCCACCGGCGACCAGGACACCCGGTAGCGCCAGGAGTCGACGGTGTTGCGGTCCTTGCGGGACCTGCGCCACGACGACAGCGCGGGCAGTACGGCGGCCACGGACTCCTCGTCCGTGCCCAGGGTGGAGGTCAGCGCGGAGAGGTCCTCCTGCTCCACCGCCGCCCAGAACTCCTCGTCGACGGGGTCGGCGGCGACCGCGTGCTCGGGGGCGGGCGGTATGGCCCAGAGCTTCTCGTGCTGGAAGGCGTACGTCGGCAGCTCGACCCGCCGGGCGTCCGTGCCCGCGAAGAGTCCGGCCCAGTCGGCCTCGACGCCGCGTACGTAGGCCTCGGCGACCGACAGCAGGAAGCGCGAGACGCTGCCCTGGTCGCGGCGCAATGTGCCGGTGGCGACGGCCGGTTCGGCCGTCTCGTCGATCATGTCCTGTACCGACATGGTCAGTACCGGGTGCGAGCTGACCTCGATGAAGGCGCGGTGTCCGGCGCCCAGCAGATCGCGTACGGCGTCGGCGAAGTGGACCCGCCGGCGCAGGTTGCTGAACCAGTAGTCCGCGTCCATCTCCTCGGTGTCCAGCCAGTCGCCGGTCATCGTCGAGAAGAACGGGACGTCGGAGGTGCGCGGGCCGACCGGCGCGAGGACGTCGAGGAGTTCGTCGTGCAGATTCTCCACCTGCGCGGAGTGGGAGGCGTAGTCCACCGCGACCCGCCGGACCCGTACCTCCTCGGCCGTCAGCTCCGCCGACAGCTCGTCCAGCGCGCCGGGCTCACCCGAGACGACCACCGAACGCGGCCCGTTGACGGCGGCCACGGACACCCGGCCCGACCATGCTTCCAGCCTGCTTTCCAGCTGGTCCACGGGCAGTGCCACGGACATCATTCCGCCATGACCGGCCAGTGTGCGGCCGATCGCCTGGCTGCGCAGCGCCACGACCCGGGCGCCGTCCCGCAGGGACAGCGCGCCGGAGACGACGGCCGCCGCGATCTCGCCCTGCGAGTGGCCCACGACCGCCGCGGGCTCCACGCCCCGGGAGCGCCAGAGCGCCGCCAGCGACACCATGACCGCGAACGAGGCGGGCTGGACGACATCGACGCGCTCCAGCGTGGGCGCGCCCTCCGCCTCCCGCAGCACATCGATGAGGGACCAGTCCACGAACTCGCTCAGAGCGGCGGCGCATTCGCCGATCCGCTCGGCGAAGACCGGTGACTCCTCCAGGAGTTGGGCGCCCATTCCGGCCCACTGCGAGCCCTGTCCGGGGAAGACGAAGACCGTCTTGCCCTCGACGTCGGCCACACCCCGGGCCACCACGGACGACGGTCCGTCGGCCCCGACGGCGCGCAGGGCCTCCAGCGGGTCGCTGTCCTCGGTGGGGACCACCACGGCGCGGTGTTCGAAGACCGAGCGGGACGCGACGAGCGAGTAGCCCAGATCGAGCGGGCGCGGCGCGGGGTCCGCGTTCTCGACGTACGAGACCAGCCGGGCCGCCTGCTCGCGCAGCGCGGCGCCGGTCCTGGCCGAGACGGCCCACGGGACGACGCCGCCCGCGACGGGCACCGGCGGGAGATCGGGGCCGGCCTCCTCGGGCTCGTCGGCGGCGGGCGCCTGCTCCAGCAGCGTATGGGCGTTGGTGCCGCTGATACCGAACGACGAGACGGCGGCCCGGCGCGGACGGCCGGTCTCGGGCCATTCGACGGCCTCGTGCAGCAGCCGCACCGTGCCGGAGGACCAGTCCACGTGCGAGGACGGGTTCTCGGCGTGCAGCGTCCTCGGGAGGACGCCGTGGCGCAGCGCCATCACCATCTTGATGACGCTGGCGACACCGGCGGCGGACTGGGTGTGCCCGATGTTGGACTTGACCGAGCCGAGCAGCAGGGAGCGCTCCGGGTCGCGGTCCCGGCCGTAGGTCGCCAGCAGCGCCTGCGCCTCGATCGGGTCGCCCAGCGGCGTACCGGTTCCGTGCGCCTCCAGGGCGTCGATGTCGGAGGGGGCCAGGCGCGCGTTGGCCAGCGCCTGGCGCATCACGCGCTGCTGCGAGGGGCCGTTGGGGGCGGTGAGTCCGTTGGACGCGCCGTCCTGGTTGATCGCCGAGCCGCGGATCACCGCGAGGACGGGGTGTCCGTTGCGCCGGGCGTCGGAGAGCCGCTCGACCAGCAGGATGCCGACGCCCTCGGCGAGTGTCATGCCGTCCGCGTCGTCGGAGAACGCCTTGCAGCGGCCGTCCTGCGCGAGGGCCCGCTGTCGGCTGAACGCGACGAAGGGGGCGGGCGTGGTCATGATCGTGGCGCCGCCCGCGACGGCGAGCGTGGACTCGCCGTTGCGCAGCGACTGGCAGGCCAGATGCAGCGCGACCAGCGAGGACGAGCAGGCCGTGTCGACGGTGACGGCGGGGCCTTCGAGCCCGAAGACATACGAGATACGTCCGGACAGGACGCTCGGGCTGCTGCCGGTGACCATATGGCCCTCGGCGCCGTCGCCCGCGCCGAGTCCGTAGTCCTGGTAGCTGGAGCCGATGAAGGTGCCGGTCAGGCTGCCGCGTGCCTCACTGGGGTTGATCCCGGCGCGCTCGAAGGTCTCCCAGGTGGTCTCCAGCAGCAGCCGCTGCTGGGGGTCCATCACCAGCGCCTCGCGCGGGGAGATGCCGAAGAAGGTGGGGTCGAACGCGTCGGCCTCGTGCAGGAATCCGCCGAGCGTCGAGTAGGTCTTGCCCTGCCGGTCGGGGTCGGGGTCGAAAAGGCCCTCGGCGTCCCAGCCGCGGTTGACGGGGAATTCCGTCACCGCGTCCGCGCCATTGGTGACCAGGTCCCACAGCTGTTCCGGGGAGTCGGCGCCGCCGGGGAAGCGGCAGCTCATGCCGATGATGGCGATGGGCTCGTCGTCGGCCGCGCCGGTGGCGACCGGGCCCGCCACCTCCAGGACGGAGCCGAGGATCTCGGCCCGCAGATACCGCGCCAGCTCCACCGGGGTCGGGTAGTCGAAGACCATGGTGCTGGGCAGCGTGAGGCCGGTGACGCCGGAGAGCCGCTTGCGCAGTTCGACGGCGGTCAGCGAGTCGAAGCCGATGTCGCGGAAGGCGCGTCCTTCCGGGACGCCGTCGGCGGAGCTGTGGCCGAGGACCGCCGCGGCCTCGCTCCGTACGAGGTCGGAGAGGAGCCGGTCCTGCTCGGGCCCGTCCAGGGCGCGTACGCGCGTGACGAACTCGGAGGCGCTGCCCGAGCCTTCCTGTTCGGTGGCGGCGGCGAGCGCCCGTACCTCGGGCAGGCCGGCGAGCAGCGCGCTGGGGCGTACGGACGTGAAGACCGGTGCGTAGCGGTCCCAGTCGACGTCGGCGACCGTGACGGTGATGTCCCGCTGGACGACGGCGCGGCGCAGTTCGGACATGGCCGGGCCCGGCTCCAGGAAGCCGAGTCCCTGGCGCTTCAGGGCGCCGGAGACCGCCTCGTCGGTGGCCATGCCGGCTTCGGCCCAGGGGCCCCAGGCGATGGAGGTGGCGGTCAGTCCGCGGGCGCGCCGGTGCTCGGCGAGGGCGTCGAGATAGGCGTTGGCGGCGCCGTAGGCGCTCTGGCCGCCGCTGCCCCAGACTCCGGCGATGGAGCCGAAGAGGACGAACAGGTCGAGTTCGCGGTCCCCGAGCAGGGCGTCGAGATGGGCGGCGCCCGCCAGCTTCGCGGAGGTCAGTTCGGCGAACTCGGCGGGGGTCAGTTGCGCCAGGGGTCCGTACTGGCCGACGCCCGCGGTGTGCACGACACCGGTCAGCGGCAGTTCGGCCGGGATGCCGGCGAGTACGGCGGCGAGCGCGTCGCGGTCGGCGGCGTCGCAGGCGACGATCTCGACGCGGGCGCCCAACTCCTCCAGCTCGGCGCGGAGTTCGGCGGCGCCGGGGGCGTCCGGGCCGCGGCGGGACGTGAGGACGAGGTTCTCGGCGCCGGAGCGGGCCAGCCAGCGGCCGACCTCGGCGCCGAGGCCACCGGTGCCGCCGGTGACCAGGACGGTGCCCCGGGCGGTGAACTCCTCGGCGGCGGGCAGCGCGTCGACGGTGTACCGGACCAGCCGGCGGCCGGAGACTCCGGAGGCGCGCAGCGCCACCTGGTCCTCGCCGTCGGGGGCGTCCTTCGTGGCGAGCACGCCCGCGAGCCGCTGGGCGGCCTGCTGGTCGAGTGTGCCGGGCAGGTCGATCAGTCCGCCCCAGAGCCGTGGGTACTCCAGGGCCACGGTCCGGCCCAGTCCCCAGGTGGCGGCCTGGGCGGGGTGGGTGACGGGGTCGGCGGGGCCGGTGGACACGGCGCCCCGGGTGGCCGTCCACAGCCGTCCCCGCGATCCGGTGTCGTCAAGTGCCTGGACGAGCGCGAGCGTCAGGGCGAGGCCGTGGGTGAGCGGCGCGTAGCTGTCGCTCGGGCGCTCGTCCAGCGGGAGCAGGGAGAGTACATGGGCGGTGCTGTCGAACTCGCCGGTGGACTTGGTGGATTCGAGCCGCGCGGCCAGCGTCTGCCGGTCGGCGCACGAGGGGTCCAGGACGAGGCGGCGTACCCGTGCGCCGTGGGCGCTGAGCGCGCCCGCCAGCTGCTCGGCGAGATCTCCACCGTCCGCATCGGCGCCTTCGACATCGCTGGTGACGAGCAGCCAGGTGCCGTCCAGGACCGGCGCGGCCGGCTTGTCGAGACGGGTCCACTCGACGCGGTAGCGCAGCGAGTCCAGCAGGGTCTTCTCCTGCTTGCCCCGGCGCCAGGAGGTCAGCGCGGGCAGCAGCGAGCCGAGGGAGTCGTGTTCCCGCTCGCCCAGGCCGAGGATGGCGGCCAGCTCGTCGGCGTCGCCGCGCTCCACGGCGGCCCACAGCCGCTGGTCCCCCGGGTCGGTGCCCGCCACGGCGGAGGCCGCGGGCAGCTCGGGCCAGTAGAACGTGTGCTGGAAGGCGTAGGTCGGCAGATCGACGCGGCGGGCGCCGCTGCCCGCGAAGTAGGCCGCCCAGTCGACCGTGACGCCCTGTACCTGGAGCCTGGCCAGCGCGGTGGTGGCGGCCACGTCCTCACCGCGGTCGGCGCGGCAGAGCGGGATCAGTTCGGCTTCGTAGGTGTCGCCCAGGGTGTCCTGGGCCATGGCGGTGAGCGGTGCGTCGGGGCCCACTTCCAGGAAGGTGGTCGTTCCGGCGTCGCGCAGGGTGCGTACGCAGTCGGCGAAGCGGACGGCGTCGCGGACATGCGCGACCCAGTACTCCGCCGAGCACACCTCGTCGGTGGCCAGGGCGCCGGTCAGATTGGAGACGAGCGCGATGCGCGGCGCGTGGTAGGTGAGTCCCTCGGCGACGGTACGGAACGCGTCGAGCATCCCGGCCATGCGCGGCGAGTGGAAGGCATGGCTCACCCGCAGGCGCTTGGTCTTGCGCCCGCGCGCGTCGAACGCCGCGGCGATCTCCAGGACCGCGTCCTCGTCCCCGGAGACGACGACCGAGTCGGGGCCGTTGACCGCGGCGATCGAGACGGTGTCCTCGCGGCCGGCCAGCAGCGGCAGAACCTCGTCCTCGGCCGCCTGCACGGCGACCATCGCGCCGCCGGAGGGCAGCGCCTGCATCAGCCGGCCGCGCGCCGCGACCAGCGCGCAGGCGTCCGCGAGCGAGAGCACACCCGCGACATGGGCCGCAGCGAGTTCACCGATCGAGTGGCCGGCCACGAAGTCCGGCGTGACGCCCCAGGACCGTACGAGACGGAACAGCGCGACCTCGACCGCGAACAGCGCGGGCTGGGTCCAGCCGGTCTCGTCCAGCAGCGCGGCCCCGTCCGTGCCCTCGTCGGCGAACAGCACCTCGCGCAGCGGGCGGTCGAGCAGCGGGTCCAGCTCGGCGAGCACCGCGTCCAGCGCCTCGGCGAACGCCGGGAACCGCTCGTACAGTTCGCGTCCCATGGCGGGCCGCTGGCTGCCCTGTCCGGTGAAGAGCACCGCGGTCCTGCCGCGCCGCGCCGCCTCGCCCTCGATCAGTCCGGCGTCGGGGCGGTCGGTGGCCAGCGCGGTGAGGGACCGCAGCAGCGCGGTACGGTCGCCCGCCACCACGGCGGCGCGCTGGTCGAACCGGGTACGGGTGGTGGCGAGCGAGAACGCCGTGTCCACCAGGTCGAGTTCGGGCCGCGCCTGTACGTAGGAGAGCAGCCGGGCCGCCTGGCCGCGCAGGGCGTCCCGGGTCCGGCCCGAGAGCAGCCAGGGCACGGCTCCGGGCTCGCGGCGCGGCGCGGTGCGCGCCGGGGCCGTGGTGCGCGGGGCCTGCTCGATGATGGTGTGGACGTTGGTGCCGCTGATACCGAACGAGGAGACACCGGCCCGGCGCGGACGGCCGGTCTCGGGCCAGGCGGTCTCCTCGGTCAGCAGCTCCACCGCGCCCTCGGACCAGTCCACATGCGAGGACGGGGCGTCGACGTGCAGCGTCCGGGGCAGCACGCCATGGCGCATCGCCATGATCATCTTGATGACACCGGCGACACCGGCCGCGGCCTGCGTGTGACCGATGTTGGACTTGACCGAGCCGAGGAGCAGCGGACGCTCCGGGTCGCGGTCCCGGCCGTACGCGGCGAGCAGGGCCTGCGCCTCGATCGGGTCGCCGAGCGTGGTGCCGGTGCCGTGCGCCTCCACCACGTCGATGTCGTCGGCCGCGAGTCCGCCGCTGGCCAGCGCCTGACGGATGACGCGCTGCTGCGACGGGCCGTTGGGGGCGGTCAGACCGTTGGAGGCGCCGTCCTGGTTGACGGCGGAGCCGCGGACCACGGCGAGGATCTCGTGGCCGTTGCGCTTGGCGTCCGAGAGGCGTTCGAGGACCAGCATGCCGACGCCCTCGGACCAGCCGACGCCGTCGGCCGAGTCGGAGAACGCCTTGCAACGGCCGTCGGGCGACAGTCCGCGCTGGCGGGCGAAGTCCACGAACACCGACGGGGTCGACATCACCGTCACACCGCCGGCCAGCGCCAGCGAGCATTCGCCGCTGCGCAGGGCCTGCATCGCCCAGTGCATCGCGACCAGCGACGACGAGCACGCGGTGTCGACCGTCACCGCCGGACCCTCCAGGCCCAGCGTGTACGAGACCCGGCCGGACGCCAGGCTCGCCGAGCTGCCGCCGCCCCGGAAGCCCTCGAACTCCGGGCGCCTCACGCGGCGACATCCCGAAGAACGCCGGGTCGAACTCGCCCGCCTCGTGCAGGAATCCGCCCGAGCGGGTGTACGCCGTACCGGCGTGGTCCGGGTCCGGGTGGTAGAGCGACTCGACGTCCCAGCCACGGTTGGTGGGGAAGCCGGAGATGGCGTCCGCCCCCTCGGTGACCAGCCGCCACAGATCCTCCGGCGAGGCCACCCCGCCCGGATAGCGGCAGCTCATCCCGACGACCACGATCGGATCGTCGGCCACCGCG
>NZ_JOEI01000044.1 GCF_000718095.1 Streptomyces scopuliridis RB72
CACTAAAGCGTGATTTGTGGCGCGTGACCGCCCGAACCCATCGTCAGGGCTGCTGCGCGCCGTAAATCATGCCGTCCCGGGCGCGAGCCCCGGAGCGCCCCCCGGCGACAACCCGCACTCGGACCACCGGCCCCAGGCCGCAGACGACCGCACCCCGGACCACGCCCCCCGGCCGGAGGCGAACCGCGCCCCCCGGCGACAACTCGCACTCGGACCACCGGCCCCGGGCCGCAGACGACCGCACCCCGGACCACGCCCCCCGGCCGGAGGCGAAGCGCGCCACCCGGCGACAACTCGCACTCGGACCACCGGCCCCGGGCCGCAGACGACCGCACCCCGGACCACGACACCCAGCCGGAAGGCTCAGGGCGCACCCGGCGACAACCCGCACCCGACCACCGAGGTCAAGACAAGATCCCCCCGCACCAGCCACCTCCCCGCGAACCGCAAGGTCGCGCCCGGCGGCGGGGGCGTCACAGGGTGCAGGTCCGCTGTGAACGTGCCCGTCGGGGACAGGTGGACCTCCGCCTCCGTGAAGCCGAGCCACCGCCCCGTCGCGGGGTACCACGCCTTGTAGACCGACTCCTTCGCGGAGAACAGCAGCCGGTCCCAGCACACGCCCGGCGCCTCCGCGCCCAGCCGTTCCAGCGCCGTGCGCTCGGTGGTGGAGGCGATCAGGCCCAGTACCCCCCGCGGCAGCGGCCCCGCCGGCTCCGCGTCGATGCCCAGCGCGGCCACGTCCGTTCGTCTGGCCGCCACCGCCGCCCGGTAGCCGTCGCAGTGGGTGATGCTGCCGACGATCCCGTCCGGCCACTCGGGCGCGCCGCCCGCGCCCGGTAGTAACGGCGCGGGCGGCAGGCCGAGTTCGGCGAGGGTGCGGCGCGCGCAGGCGCGGGCCGTGGCGAACTGCGCGCGGCGGCGCTGTCGTCTGTCCGCCATCAGCGCCGCCTCCTCGGGGAACAGCGGCGCGGGCGCCAGATCGTCGAAGGCTTCGGCCGATCTGACGCCCGGGGGCAGGATCTCCTCGATCACGGTCTCAGCGGGGACGGGCGATCAGGCCCGACACCGCGCGTACGATCTCCGCCGGCCGCTCCAGCGGCAGCATATGACCGGCGCCCGGGAGGCGTTCGAACCGCGCGTCCGGCAGCGCCTTGGCGAGCGCGTCGCCCAGTTCCGGCTTGACGACCCGGTCGTGCTCTCCCGCGAGGACCACGGCGGGCACGTCGACGGTGGCCAGTTCCGCGCGCAGATCCATGCCGCGGGACGAGGCGAAGCAGTCGGCGCGTACCCGGGGGGAAGCCGCCGCGAACATCTGCCGGTTGACTTCGAGGGCGTACGGGTCGGCCCCCTTGCCCATCGTCTGGGCCAGCAGCCGTCGGCCGAGCGCCGGCCGCCGCAGGGCCCGGGAGAACAGCGCGCTGCCCATCATGCGCACCTCGCTGTCGGGGGTGTCCTGGTCATGCGCGGCGGTGCCCAGCAGGACGAGTCCGCGCAGTCGGCGCGCGGCGCCCGGGTCGGCGGTGACGTACGACAGGGCCGCGAAGCCGCCGCCGGAGTGGCCGACCAGGAGCGCGTCGCGGGAGCCGGTCTCGCCCAGCACCGCCGCCAGGTCCGCGCCGAACCGGCGGATGGCGATCGGCTCCCTGCCCAGGCCCGACGCGCCGTGCCCGCGCTGGTCGTACAGCACCACCCGGTGGCCGGAGCGGATCAGCCGGTCGGTGACCGTACCCCAGACGCGGCGGCCCGCGGCCCAGCCGTGCGCGAGGACGACGGTCGTGCCGGTCGGCGCCCGCAGCGGGGCGAGGACGGTGACGGCGAGCGCGGCGCCGTCGTCCGTACGTACCGTGGTCTCCTCGGTGCGCGAGTCGGCCCTCGTGGTGCTCACCGGGTCCTCCCGGCCAGCGGCTGGGTCAGCAGCGCGTTGAGCGAGACGAAGGCCGCCAGCGTCGCCTTCGAGTGCTCGGCGCCGATGTCGGCGACCTTGGCCAGCAGCTTCAGTTTGCCGTGCGGGCGCCCCTGGAAGTGCATGGTGACGCGGGTGCGGTGGCCGTCGTCCAGCGGCTCCAGGATGAAGTCGCCGGGACCGCGGAAGACTCCGTCGACATACTCGACGGTCAGCCGGCGGCCCGGCACGACGGACACCGTACGGGCGGTGAAGCGGAGCTTGAGTCCGCCCTTGTCGACGCCCTTGGTGTGGACCGTCACGCCGACCTCGCCGCCCACCACGTCGGGCGCGCCGGAGAGGGTCGCGAAGGTGTTGGCGGGCACCCACCAGCGGGCGGCACCGCGGAACTCGGCGACGAGCGCGTCCCAGACGACGTCCGCGGGGGCGTCGACCACCGCCTCGTCGATGATGTCGTAGCCGTTCATGCCAGTCTCCCTGTGTGGGGCGGCGGATGGGAAGGCCGGGAAGCGGGGCCCGGGGAGGGCCCCGCTCCGGTGCGGCAGGGCCGGATCAGGCGAAGAAGCCCTGACCGGGCGTGAGGATGCCGGCCGGGTCGTAACGCCGCTTGGCGTTGCAGAAGTCGGCGTAGCGGTTGCCGAAGTGCCGCTTCCATTCCGCCGGGGTCATACCGGGGATGGCGCCGACGAGATAGCGCTTGGCGCCCAGGGCGACGGCCTTGTCGTACAGCCGGCGGTTCTGCTCCAGCATCCCCTGGATGTCCGGCTCGCCCGGGTGCGGGAAGCGCAGCAGGTCGAAGAGGTAGGCGACCGACTCGTTGGGCTGTACGCCCAGTGGCCGCTTGAGCTTGGAGGTGCGGTACGGGTAGGTGAGCAGGAAGCCGCCGCCGAGGTCGTTCGCGGTCAGCTCGGCCTGGGCGAGCTGGAGGAACTGCTTGGCCTTGGAGGCAGGGAGGAACAGGCTCAGCCAGGGCTTGGGCTGGTCCCAGTAGTCCGCTTCCTTGAGGTAGTCCACATACGCGTCGAAGCGGAAGATGTAGTCCCGGAACGGCATGTCGTCGATGACGGCCTCGGCGCGTACGTCCCGCAGCCCCGCGATCAACGGGTCCCGGGCCGGCGCGGTGCCCGTGTAGACGGCCCCCAGCTCCAGCTTGAAGCGCCAGCCCGCGTCGTCCGGCGTACGGAGCATCTCGCCGGCCTGGACCTCGAACCGCCCCTCGGCCAGCACCTTCTCCGAGTCGGCCAGATAGGCCGCCATATCGTCGTAGACCAGGCTGAAGACGACGATCCGCTCCTTGACCGGGGCGATCCTCACCGTGGCGCGGACGATGATGCCCACCTGCCCGCCGCCGACCAGCGCGGCGTTGAAGAGGTCCGGGCGGACCGTCGCGGAGGCGGTGACCAACTGCCCCGTACCCGTGACGACATCGATGGACTCGACGGTGTCGACCGCCAGCCCGTACTTGCCCACGGTGCCGCCGATACCGCCGACGCTCAGCGTGCCGCCGATCGACAGATGCATGTAGTCGGGCATGGCCGGCGGGGTCTTGCCCTTGGCCATGGCCGCGTCCGTCAGCTGGGCCCAGGTGACACCCGCCTCGACGACGGCGGTGGTGGAACCGACGCTGATGATCTTCGACAGACCGCGGGAGTCGATCGAGATACCGCCCGGGACCGCCGCCTGGCCGTAGTTGGAGTGCGATTCGAGATCGTCACCGGTGCCGCTGCGCCCATTCGCCGCGATCTTCAGATTGTTGGACCGGGCGAAGTTGACCATCTTGACGATGTCGTTGACCGAGCCGGGCACCAGTACGGCCCACGGCACGATGTCCTTCACCAGATTGCCGAAGTCCTTGCTGAACTGCACGAGGTCGGCGGCCGAGGTCCTCAGCGTCCCGTCGAGCGGCGGGACCGGTGCCACATAACCGCGTGCGCTGCCGGCCTCCGCCGCCGTGGCCCAGGTCTGGGTGGCCACGTTCCAGCCCACCACCGTGGCGGCGGTGGCGGCGATTCCGCCCAGGACTCTGCGCCGGGAAGGCGCGTTGCTGCTGCTCATCTGGTCCGTTCTCCCCTTTGTCATCCGTGGTTCACAGCCGGTCTTCCGGCGCCGACAGTGGTGGCGAGCCGGTACTCGCCCAGATCGAAGCGCTTGGTCTCGCCGCGGAAGCGCCAGGTGTACGTGGGCCAGATCGACGGGTTGCGGCCGCTGCTGTCGAGGTACCAGCTCTTGCAGTTGCCGGCGTTCCAGACCGTGCCGTCCAGACGCTTGTCGAGCCGCGCGTTGTACGCCTTCTGCGCCTCCTCGCGCACCTCCACACTGGACAGGCCCCGCTTCTCCATCTGCCGGAGCGCGTCCAGGACATACGCGATCTGCGCCTCGATCATCACGACCTGCGAGGAGTGCCCGAGCGTCGTGTTGGGGCCGAGCAGCATGAACAGATTGGGGAATCCGGCCACGGTCGTGCCCCGGTGCGCGGACATGCCCTCGCTCCACGCCTCCCGCAGCTGGACCCCGCCCCGGCCCCAGATCCGCTGGGCGACCGGACGGTCCACGGCGCGGAAGCCGGTGCCCAGGATGATCGTGTCGACCTCGCGCTCCCGGCCGTCCTTGGAGACGACGGACTTCGCCCTGACATGGTCGATGCCATCGGTGACGACCTCGACATTGGGCTGCTGGATCGCCGGGTAGTACGTGTTCGAGAACAGCAGCCGCTTGCACGCCATGACGTAGTCGGGCGTGAGCCGCTCCCGCAGCGCCGGGTCCTCGACGCTCTTCTTCAGATGGTCCGAGGCCATCTTCTGCATCTTCCCGGCGACCTTGGGGCGGGCCATGACGAAGGCCAGGATCTCGCGGCCCCACATATTGAAGTTGCGCCGGAAGCGCTGGTAGCCGGGCATCCCGCGCAGCAGCCTGGCCTGGAGCGGGCTGGTCGGCTTGTCGTTCTTGGGGCCGATCCACGGCGGGGTGCGCTGGTAGAGGTCCAGCTGCCCGGCCTCGGGCTGGATCTTCGGTACGAACTGGATGGCGGAGGCGCCCGTACCGATGACGGCGACGCGCCTGCCGGTCAGATCGTGGTCGTGGTCCCAGCGCGAGGAGTGGAACACCTTCCCTTCGAAGTCACCGAGGCCCGGAATGTCGGGCACGGCCGGCTCGCTGAGATAGCCGGTGCCGGTGACCAGGACCTGGGCGGTGTACTCGCCGCCCGAGGTCTCGATATGCCAGTGGCGGGTGTGGTCGTCCCAGCGCGCGGCGATCAGCTCATGGTTGAACCGGATGTGCGGACGGACCCCGAAGCGGTCGGCGCAGTCGCGCAGATACGCGTACAGCTCGTCCCGCTTGCCGAAGGTGCTCTTCCAGTGCGGGTTCTGCGCGAACGAGAAGGAGTACAGATGGGACATCACGTCACAGGCGCACCCCGGATAGGTGTTGTCGCGCCAGGTGCCGCCCACCTCATCGGCCCGTTCGAAGACCAGGAAGTCGTCGATGCCCCGCTGGAGCAGCCTGATGGCCGTTCCCAGGCCCGAGAACCCGGTGCCGATGACCGCGACCCGCAGATGACGGGTGGGTCCCCGGCCGGCCGGGCGCTCCGGCTCCGTACCGCTGCTCACCCCGTCTCCGCGGGCGGGTTCGAGAATGCTCGTCACGGCGGCCTCCTCAGCCCCTGCGCGCGATGGTGACGCGGAAGTTGTTGAAGAACTTGTCTTCGAGCGTGTACGCGAAGATGTCGAGGTAGCGCTCGAAGCGGGCCACGACCTCCTCGCCCTCCAGGGCGACGGCCGTCGCACGGTCCGCGGCCAGCCGCTTCAGCCAGGCGCGGCACGCCATGGCGAAGGACTCCCGCTCGTTGACGATTTCCACGATCTCGAACTGGCCCTCGGCGGCGGCGGTCAGCTCGTGGAGATGCGGGATGTGCATCCCCTCGAACTCGGAGCGCTGGAGGAACTTCAGATCGGCGAGCAGCTCCCGGTTCATCGGCTGCGCCTCGGCCGTCATCGTGTGCAGGACGAACTTCGCGCCCGGGTTCAGCGCCTTGTACACCTGGCCGAAGAAGAAGCGGTAGCGCTTGGTGCGCTCACGCGGCGGCAGGTTGGACGAGACGAAGTGCTCCAGCGCGTTGATGCAGAACGCCGCGTCGTACTTGTCGTCCGTCGCGTGGTCCGCCCAGCTCTCCACGCGCGTGGTGATCCGCGGATTGTCCAGGCCGGCGATGAACGCCTCCTGGGTGCGGCTCAGCGTGAGACCGACCGCCTCCTCCACCCCGTGCACGGTGGTGAGCCGGTTGAGCATGGTGCCCCAGCCGCAGCCGATGTCCAGCACCCGGCGGGCGCCCTGGGCCCCGGCAAGCGCGGCGAACACATCGAGCTTGCGCTCCTGAGCCTCGTCCAGTGTCGCGACGAGATCCTCGCCCTGCTCCCAGTAGCCGCCGGAGTACATCATGGTCGGGCCCAGCAGGAGCCGGTAGAAATCGTTGCTGACCTCGTAGTGGTGTCTGACCGCGTCGACCTCGGGGTCCACCGACCTGGGTGCGACCGTTGTCATCCTCGACCTCTTTCCTGATCCTGTCGCTGCGCCGCTCGTACCGACCGTGTGATGCGGTCACGAGATAACCGCGTGGCTCGCAACAGATGTGCAAGACGGCAGGCGTCACCGGTGTTGCGTCCCGGTTGCGCGCGCCGCGCTTCCATGCCACTCGACACCGGATGCACCGCGAGAGAGGACCGAAGCTCATGACGCTGCCCACCATCGAAGAACTGGCGAGCCAGCTGGAGGCCGTGTCGGGCGCCCAGGAGGTCAGCCCCGACGCACCGCTCCAGCACATCGCGGACGTCGACTCGCTGGACCTGATGGAGTGGCTGTACGGGTTCCAGAACCAGTACCCGCACATCCCCGCAGACGAGTCGCTGTTCGCGGACCTCGACGACACGACCACGCTGCGCCATGTGTACGAGCGGATCGTCGCGCTCGTCCCGCAGCCGGCGCAGGCGTAGCGAGCGCGCCCGTGAACGGCTTCGACATCACCGGGTGGGGCATGGCCGTACCCGAGCGCAAGGTCACCAGCGTGGAGCTCGCGGAGCGGTTCGGTGTCGACGAGAACTGGATCGTCAGCCGCTGCGGCATCCGGGAGCGCCGCGCCGTGGGGCCGGGACAGACGACCGCCTCGCTGGCTGTCGAGGCCGGCCGGCGCGCCCTGGAGAAGGCGGGCCTGACCGGTGGCGACATCGCCCATCTGATCGTCGCCACCGCCACGCCCGAGCAGCCCTCACCGGCCACCTCCGCGTTCGTCCACCACGATCTCGGCATCGCGGGCAGCGCGCACGACGTCAACTCGGAGTGCGCGGGCTTCGTCTACGGTCTGGTGTCGGCGATGGCGCTGATCGCCATCGATCCCCGCCCGATCCTGCTGATCGGCTCCGACACGCACACCCTGACGGCCAACCCCGCCGACCGCGACTTGTCGATCCTCGTCGGCGACGGGGCCGGCGCGGTCGTGCTCCAGCCGGGGCCCGAGAACCGGGTGAAGGCATGGAACCTCGGCGCGGACGGTTCGTGCACCGGCAGCCTGAAGGTACTGGCGGGCGGCAGCAGGATGCCGACCACCGAGGAGACGGTCCGCGAGGGGCTGCACTACGCCAGGATCAACGGCAACGAGATCTATCTCAACGCCGTGCGCTACACGGTCCGTACGGTCCGGGAGACGCTGGAGAGCGCCAAGGTCGACGCCGCCGACGTCGACCACATCATTCCGCACCAGGCCAATATCCGGATCATCAACTCGATCCTCAGCCACACCGGTCTGCGGCCCGAGGCGCTGGTCACCAATCTGGAGCGGTACGGCAACACCGCGTCCGCGTCCATCCCGATCGCCCTCACCGAGGCGCTGGAGGACGGCCGGATCCAGCCCGGCGACCAGGTGCTGCTGGCCGGCTTCGGCGCGGGGATGACCTGGGGATCGATGCTCCTGGAGTGGGGCGGGGAGAGGAAATGAGCCGTAACAGCGAGCCGGGCACCCGTCCCGAGCGGCCGGTCGCCCTGGTCACGGGGGCGTCCGGCGGGCTCGGACAGGCCCTGGCACTCGAACTCGACGCGCTCGGCTGCCGGGTCGCCGTCCACTACAACAGCTCGGAGGCGCAGGCCCGCGCCGTACGGGAGAAGCTGAGCAACGACTCGGCCGTCGTGACCGGCGATGTCGGCTCCTGGGACGCCGTCACCGCGATGTACGCCGAGATCAGTGAGCGGCTCGGGCCGGTCGACGTGCTCGTCAACAATGGCGCCATCCGCAAGGACGCGCTGATGGCGATGCAGTCGCCGGCGGACTGGCAGCAGGTCATCCAGACCAATCTGATCGGTTCGTTCCACACGGCGCGGGTGTCCGTTCCGTATATGCTCCGGCAGCGGTGGGGCCGGATCATCAATGTGGTGTCGCCCTCCGGCCTGATCGCGACGGCGGGTCAGACGGCCTACTCCGCCTCGAAGGCCGGTCTCATCGGCTTCACCCGTACCCTGGCCGCCGAGTGCGGCAGACGCGGGGTGACCGTGAACGCCCTCTCCCCAGGGTTCATGATCACGGGAATGACGGAGAACCTGCCGGGACACGTCATCGAGGGCATGGAGGGCAAGGCCCCCATTCCCCGCTTCGTCACGGTCGAGGAAGTGGCCCGCAGCGCCGCCCTGTTCCTGGACCAGGACTGTATGACGGGCCAGGTCCTCAGCATCGACAGCGGAGTCTCGATCACCTGAGACCCGCCCGTACGCACAGAGAGGCGGCCCGGCGTATCCCGCCGGGCCGCCCGCGTATGTTCCCCCGCCACCCCCCTTACGCCACACGCCAGTCGGGCGCCGGGGGCGCGGGGTGGGTGAGGCAGCCGTCCGGCGTCAATAAGCAGGGCCGCGACGGGGCCGGTCGCGGGTCCGGGGCCTCGAACATGCCCATCAGCAGCGGGTCCAGCCGGGTCATGGCGCCGGTCTCGGGCTCCGGTCTTCGGCGGGTGTCGGAGCCGCGCAGCAGCTCCAGATAGGCGGCCTGGCTCTCCGGCGCCGGGTCGATCCCCAGCTCCTCGGCGAGCACCTCCCGCAGCTGCTGATAGGTGCGCAGCGCCTCGGCACGGTTGCCGGCCGTCCGGTGCGCCGCCATCCGGCACCGGTAGGCGCTCTCCCTGAACGGCGCCCGCCGTACGGCCTCCTCGGCGTACCGCAGCGCGTGATGCTCGTCGCCCAGCGCCGCCGAGGCCAGACTCGCGGTCTCCAGCGCGGACAGCCGGAGCTCATCGAGCCATTCCCGCACGCCATTGACCCACTCGCCCTCGTGGGCGGGCAGGAATGACCCGCGTAGATTCGACACGGCAGCGGCGGCGAGTTGCTGCGCGACGGCGAACGAACCGGTGGCGTACGCCTCGGCCGCCTCCTTCGCCGCCGCATCCGCGCACTCGACGTCGACGGCCGCGTCGTCCGGCAGCCGCAGCAGATAGCGACCGCCCTGGGCGACCAGCGGGGTGACCCCGGGCCGCTGCTGGGGGAACGTGACGAACGTACGGACCCGGCTGACAACACTGCGCAGGGCCGAGGCCCAGGTGTCCGGCAGCCCGTCGGGCCAGACGGTGTCGGCCAGTTGATCGCGGCTGGTGCCGCCGGACCGTTCGAGGATGAGCCTGGCGAACGCGACTTGAGCCTGAGCGCTGGACAGATGCTGTGGCGGAACCCCTTCGGGTTCGATCGTGACAAGGCCAGCGAGTCTGATGAGCAAGCTGTACTCCCCGATGCGGTCGGCCCTGGGCCGGTTGCACCGACGGCGGCTGCCGCCGGCGAGAGTCTCGACATCACGCCAGGGGGCCCCGCCACAGTGCTCCTTGTGAAGGAGATCGGGACGCTCTGTGCATGCCCCCTGCACAGAAATTGGACGATACCAATCGGCCATCTCGGTATGTCAATACTGGCCGGGGAACATTCCCCGGGATTTCTCTGGAGACCCTCATTCCGCTTGCGTAAAGCTGACGCGCTGTTCTTGCGTTCCCCTCTTTTCCCATTTCAGCGCCGTGTTGCGCGCGCCTTGCGCGGCTGTCGTTGAATTGCGTCGGCACTCTGAGTCCAGGTTGAGCGGACTCCGGTAATTGTCCGAAACGTGGTGAGGAGACGCACGTGAACACATCCGGGGGCTGGGAACGTCTCGCGCCGAAACTGGCCGCGACACACCGCCGTGTGCGGGCCCTGGAGTGGGAGCCCGCCCGCCGCAACAGCTTCGTCACGTACACGGTCGAGCGCGACTCCGCCTACGCCGACCTCGACGGCGAGCGCCTCCTGATGATGTCGGGCTACAGCTATCTGGGCCTGGCCGGTGACGAGCGTGTGGTCGCCGCCGCCAAGGCCGCCGTCGATCTGTACGGCACCGGCAACCACGGGGTGCGGGCGCTGGCGGGTTCGATCCCGCTGCACGAGGAACTGGAGGCGGAGGTCGCCCGGTTCGCCGGCCGCCAGGAGGCGCTGGTGTTCGGCTCCGGGTACGCGGCCAACGTCGGCACGGTCGGCGCGCTGGTCGGCGCCGGTGACACCGTACTGATCGACAAGTACGACCACGCCAGCATCGTGGACGGCTGCCGGCTGAGCGGCGCCACCGTCACCCGCTTCCGCCACAACGACGTGGGCCATCTCGACCGCAGGCTCGCCGCCGCGAGCCCGGAAGGAATCCGGCTCGTCATCGTCGACAGCGTCTACTCCATGGACGGCGACATCGCGCCGCTGCCGGAGCTGCGCCGGGTGTGCGACGCCCACAACGCCCTGCTGATGGTGGACGAGGCCCACGCGCTGGGTATCATCGGCGCCACCGGCAAGGGCATCGAGGAGCACTTCGAGTACACCGCGAAGGTCGACGTCAAGCTGGGCACGCTCTCGAAGGCCATCCCCTCGATGGGCGGCTGGGTGGCGGGACCGAGCGAGCTGATCGGCCATCTCAAGTACGCGGCACGGCCGTTCCTCTTCTCCGCGGCCCTCGGCCCCGCCCAGTCGGGCGCGGCGCTCGAATCGCTGCGGATCCTGGAGCGCGAGCCCGAGCGCGTCCGCCATATCCAGCAGGAGTCCGCGCGCTTCCGCCGGATGCTGAACGACGGCGGGATGCGCACCGGCGACAGCGAGACCGCCGTCGTCCCCGTCATCGCCGGCTCCGACGACGCCGCGTACGACTACGCCACCGCCTGCCGCGCGGCGGGGGTCATCGGACTGCCGGTGGTCACCCCGGCCGTCCCCAACGACCTGGCCCGGCTGCGGATCGCCATCACCGCGCGCCACACCAAGAGCGATATCGACTTCGCCGCGGAGGCCTTCCTCAAGGCCGCCCACACCTGCGGGCTGATCACGGCCTGACGGTCGGTCAACTCGCTGTCCACCTCCGCCCTCCGACGTTCGTACGGGATACGGGATCCGAGATGCCAACCTCACCGAGGCACGCACCGCCACACGCGCCTGTCGCGATCACCGGCATGGGCGTCGTCACCCCGGCCGGCTGCACCCCCGACGATCTGTGGGCCGCACTGCGCGCGGGCAGGTCCACCGCCGCCACGCTGACCCACCTCGACCTGGAGCGCCACCGGGTGCGCATCGGCTGCCGGGTCCGCGGGCTCGACTCCCTCGGCCTCGTGCCCGCCAAGGACGCGCGCCGGATGGACCCGTTCGCGCTGTACGGGACGACCGCCGCCCTCGCCGCGCACCGGGACGCGGGAGCGCCCGCCGCGGACCCCGGCCGTACCGCGATCGTCGTCGGCAACGCCGTCGGCGGCCGGGCCACCAGCGATCTGGAGTCCGGGCACTTCGCCGAGTCGGGGCCGCACCGGGTCAATCCGCTGATGCCCCTGATGACGATGCCCAACGCGGCGGCGGCGCAGATCTCGATGCGGCTCGGCTGGCAGGGCCCCGCCCTGACCATCGCCACCACGTGCGCCAGCGGCGCCGACGCCATCGGCCACGCGCTGACACTGCTGCGGACGGACCGCGCCGATGTCGTCCTGGCCGGCGGCTGCGAATCGACCCTCACCCCCGTCACCCTCGCCGGATTCGGCAACCTCAACGCCGTATCGCTGCGCAACGACGACCCGGAGCACGCGTCCAGGCCGTTCGACGCCGACCGCGACGGCTTCGTGATGGGGGAGGGCGCCGGGTTCGTCGTCCTCGAACGCCTCGACGACGCGCGGGCGCGTGGCGCCCGTACGTACGCGACCGTCGCCGGGTACGCGGCCACCTCCGACGCGTACCACCTCGCCATGCCGCTGCCGGACGGCGGCGCGGCCGTCGGCGCCATGGCGGGAGCCATCGCCGACGCGGGTCTGGCCCCCTCCGACATCGTCCATGTCAACGCGCACGGCACGTCGACCCCGCACAACGACCGGGCCGAAGCGATCGCGCTGGCCAAGGTGTTCGGCACGGACGGGCCGCCGGTGACCGCCAGCAAGAGCGTCATCGGCCATCTCATCGGGGCCGCGGGCGCCGTCGAACTGATCGCGACCGTGCAGGCGATGAGCCGGTGCGAGGTCCCTCCCACCGCCAACCACGAACAGCTGGAGCCAGGCATGGAAATCGATGTGGTCCACGGCGCCCCGCGCGCCGTGGCGTCCGGTCCCGCGCTCTCCAACTCCTTCGGCTTCGGCGGCCACAACTCCAGCCTGGTGGTGGCCCCGATATGACCACCGCACCCGCCCCGGCGGCGACGCGTACCGTCACCGCCGAAGAGATCGCGGCCTACCGGGGCGCCGTCCGCGCCGCGCTGCCCGCCGCGCGGGACCAACTCGCCTCGCCCGTCCACGCGTTCGTCCTCGCGCACACCGTCGCCGAACGCACCGTGGCCGCCCTGACCGCCGACGATCCCGGCCCCGTGTCGGTCGTCCACCTCGGCCAGGACATCCGCTGCCGGCGGCTCGTACGCCCCGGTGAACAGGTCACCGTACGGCTGGATGTCCTCGGAGCCCGCCGCGAGCCGCGCGGGATCCGGGTCGCGCTGCGGTCCCGGCTGACCGGCGACGGCGCGGACTCCACGGACCCCACGGACCCCACGGGCTCGTCGGGCTCCATGGACCCGGACGCCGCCGAGCCGTTCGCCGAACTGGTCACCAGCGCCCTGCTCGTGGGCGCGACCGCACTCGAACCCTTCGGAGAGATCTCCGGCGGCGCCGCCGCGCCCGCGCCCACCGGCGCCGCCGAGCCCGCCACCGTCGTGCATGAGCCGACCGTGGAGTGGATCCGCCGCTACGCGCTGGCCTCCGGCGACGAGAACCCGATCCATCTCGACGCCGACGCGGCCCGCGCCGCCGGCTTCGGCTCGGTCATCGCGCACGGGATGAGCGTGCTGGCCCTGGCCGTCGAGGAGATCACCGACCGGTACGCCGACGGTGACGCCGCCCGGATACGGGGGATCGGCGGGCGCTTCTCGGCGCCCGTCGCGCCCGGAGAGCCGCTCCGGTTCGACCTCCAGCCGGACGCGGCCCGCCGGGTGGTGCGCTTCAGCTGCCGCACCCCCGCGGGACCCGCCGTCAAGAGCGGCTGGGTCGAACTGGCCGAGCACGCGGCGAGCGCGCAGAGCGGGAGCCGGCCATGACGACCGACGGCCTCGGCCTGGTGGGCGGATTCCTCTCCCAGGTCCGCGAACGGCCCGACGCCACCGCCCTGGTGTGGAACGGCGAGGAGACCACCTACCGCGAGCTGTACGAGCGGGCCGGACGGGAGCGCGACCGGCTGGCCCGGCTCGGGCTCACCCCCGGCGAGCCCGTCGGCATCCTGGCGACCAAGTCGCCCGCGGCCATCGCGCTGGTGCTGGCCTGTCTGCTGGCGCGGCGCCCCTTCCTGCTGCCGTCGCCCGCGCTCGCCGACTCCCTGCTGGCGGATCTCTTCGCCCAGGCGGGCTGCCGCCGGGTGATCACGGCCGACGGCGCGGACGCCGCGGTGGCGCCGAACCCCGAGGTCACCGCCCAGCCGCTGGCGCCCCGCGAGGCCGCCGAGGTGTCGTTCATGCTCACCACCTCCGGCTCCACCAGCCTGCCCAAGATCGTCCCCCTGGGCCGGGACGCCGTGAACCGCTTCGTCGCCTGGGCCGCCCCCGCCTTCTCGATCGGGCCCGGCGTCACCGTACTCAACTACGCGCCGCTCAACTTCGACCTCTGCCTGCTGGACATCTGGACGACCCTCGCGCACGGCGGCCGGGTGGTCCTGGTCGACCCGGCACTGGCGGCCCGGGGCGGGCATCTGCTCGACCTCCTCGTCCGCCATGACGTACGGGTGGTCCAGGCGGTGCCGATGTTCTACGGGCTGCTGCTCGACGCGGCCCAGCGGCGGGGGGTGGTGACGCTCCCCGGGGTCGAACGGGTGATGTTCAGCGGCGATGTCATACCCGACCGCACCTTCGCCGCACTGCCCGGACTGTTCCCCGGGGCGCGGATCCACAACATCTACGGCTGCACCGAGACCAACGACAGCTTCGTCCACGAGATCGACACCCGCGCCACCGAGTTCCCGCCGGTACCGATCGGCCGCCCGCTGCCGGGAGTCGAGGCCCTGATCCTCGGCCCGGACGGCGCGGCCGTCGACGGGCCGGGCTCCGGCGAACTGTATGTCTCCACGCCCTTCCAGTCGGCCGGCTATCTCGACCGGACCCGGCACGCCGACAAGTTCAACGGCCATCCACTGGGACTCGACGACCGGCGCTGGTTCCGCACCGGCGATCTGGTACGGCGCGACGCCGACGGCCGGTTGCATCTCACCGGACGCGCCGACCACCAGGTCAAGGTCCGCGGTGTGGCCGTGAACACCGCGGAGGTCGAACGGGTGCTGCTCGACCACCCCGCCGTACGCGAAGCGGGGGTGGCCGCCGTACCCGACCCGATCGAGGGCCGCCGGCTCATCGCCGCCGTACAGAGCGAACCGGGCAGCGGGCTGAGCAGCCTGACGTTGCGTCAGCACTGCGCGCGGAGTCTGCCCAGGGCGGCCGTCCCCGCCAAGCTCCGGATCGTCGACGAACCGCTGCCGAAGACCGCCACGGGAAAGGTCGACCGCAAGGCGCTCGACCGTCTCGACGAGCTGTCCACCGTCTCCACCGTCACGTCAGCCACCACCGCCCAGGGAAGGACGTCATGAGCCACGCCGGCACCATCAAGCAGTTCGTCATCGAGGAGTTCCTGCCGGACATCACCCCCCAGGAGCTGGCGGACGACCACGATCTGCTCTCTGACGGGGTCATCGACAGCCTCGGTGTGCTGAAGCTGATCGCCTGGGTCGAGGACCGCTTCGAGCTGCCGATCGGCGACACGGACCTGGACCCCGACAACTTCCGCAGTGTGGCGGCCATCGACGCGTTCATCGCCGGTGCGCGCCGTCCCGAGGTGGCGGGCGGCTAGCGGTGCATGACGCACTCACCGGCCTGCTGGAGCGGCGCGCGCCGGTCGGGCTCGACACCTGGCGGTCGTTCTGGGACCAGCTCGGCGCCGGCGGCCTCGACCGAGCGCAGGCCCTCGCCCTGCTGGCCTCCCTGGCCACCGCACCGCCCGGCCACGAGACACTGCGCCCGCTGCTCGACTCGCTCGCCGAGCGGCGGCCCGCCCGGCCGGCGGACCGCTGGCCGGGCACGGTCAATGTGGTGGGCACCGGAGGCGGACCGAAGACCTTCAACATCTCCACCGCGTCGGCGTTCGTCGCCGCCGCGACCGGGGTGCGGGTCGTCAAGACGGGCTCGCGCGCGTACACCAGCTCGCTCGGCTCCGTCGATCTGCTGGAACGGCTCGGCGTCCGGCTCACCTCCTCCTACGACCAGACCGCCGACACACTGGACCGGTACGGCATCGCCTTCGCCGGACCGTTCGTCTACCCGGCGCAGCTGACCCGGCTGGCCAGGACCATCGCACCGACGAGCATGAAACCCTTCGGCCGCTTCCTCAACGCCCTCGGGCCGTTCCTCGCGGACCTGCCCGTCACGGCGCAGGTCACCGGAGTCTCGGCGAACGCGCCCCTGGCCGACCTCCGCGTGCTCGCCGGGACCGAGACCGGCCGGACGCTGTGGCTGACCACCAACGACCGCGGCGCCGACGAACTGCTCGGCTTCGCCGACAACACCATCCACATCCGCGACGGCCGCGAACTCCACCTTCCGGTAGGTGAGTTGGTTCCGCCCTACGGAGGCTTCGACGATCTCGCGCCCGCCCCGGACCCCGCCTCGGCACCCGCACACTTCCTGTCCGTCCTCGCCGGCACCGCGGGGGAGGTGGCCACCCGTACGGTCTGCCTCAACGCGGCGGCGCTGTCCGTCGCGAGCGGTCACACCACCGACTGGACGCAGGCCGTCGCCGCCGCCCTGGAGGCGGTACGCAGCGGAGCCGCCCGCGCACTCGCCGAGCGCGTACGGGCCGGAGCGCCACGACCACCGGCCCGTACGGAAGCGGTGACCCATGGCTGACTTCTTCTCCCGCACCGGCCCCGGCGAAGGACCGGGCCTGGCCCTCTTCCTCAACGCCGGGGACCCGCCGCTCGATGTCCTCGCCGACCTCGTTCTCATGCTGGACGAGGAGGGCGTCGACTGCCTCGAACTCGCCGTGCCCTTCCCCGACTCGGTCACCGACGGGCCCGTGATCCGCCGCTCCGCCCGCCGCGCCCTCGACCAGGGCGTCGGGCTCGACGAGGTCCTCGCCTTCATCGCCGACGTACGCCCGCGGCTGCGCCGGCTGCGGATCGCGCTGCTCGCCGACTGGAGCCACTCCCTCAAGCACCGGGACCGCGAGCACGGGGATCCGGCGCGCACACTCCGTACGATCGCCGGCTCGGGCGCGGACGGACTGCTCGTCCACGCGCTGCCGCCCCGGCTGCGCACCGCACACTACGCGGCGGCCCGCGAGGCCGAACTGCCCGTCGTCACCACCTGCTACCAGCAGAGCCCGCCGCCGACCATGGCCGAGGCGGCGGCCGAGGCCACCGCCTATCTCTATCTCGTCGCCCACTACGGACGCAGCGGCACCGCCCCCGCCACCGGGCATGCCGCGCTGGCGACCACCGTCGCCGCGCTCCGGGCGCACACGGAATCCCCGATCGCCATCGGCTTCGGGGTCAGGACCAGACAGGACGTGGAGACCGTAGGCGCCTGCGGAGCCGATGCCGTCATCATCGGCTCCGCGGGTGTCGCCCGGATCGAGCGGTCGCTCGCTCAAGGCGGCGACATCGTCGGCGGCTTCCGCGCCTTCGTCAGGTCCGTATCGCCCAACCGTTCCATCACACCTGAGAGAACAGGGAGTTGACCATGTTCGTCCGTGACCTGGACAGCGTGAAGACGGTCGAGTGGGGCAATGGCCTCAGCCGTCGCTTCATCGTGGCCGCCGACGGCCTCGACTACAGCATCACCGACACTACCGTGCGCGCGGGCACCAAGTCCCGTCTGGAGTACCGCAATCACATCGAATCCTGCTACTGCATCGAGGGGTCCGGAGAAGTGATCGAGCTGGACGGCACCTCGCACCCGATCGTGCCGGGCCGTCTCTACTCGCTCAACGAGCACGACGCCCACTACCTCGTGGCCGGCCCGCACGAGGACCTGCGCCTGGTGTGTGTCTTCTCGCCGGCGCTCCAGGGCGACGAGGTGCACCAGCTCGACGAGCAGGTCTCCTCGGCGTACTGATCCGCGCACCGCGTTCTCTTGACCGCCCTCCTCCGAACCGTCATGGAAAGGCTCGCCGTGATCCGCTGGAACGCCGACCAGGCCGAACTGCGCGAAGGTCTGGCCCGGTGGGGTGAGGCGCTCAGCGCCGGCCACATAGAACAGGACGAACAGGCCATGTTCTCCTGGGACAAGTGGAAACTGATCCGGGAGACCGGCATCCTCGCACTGCCCTTCGAAGAGCGCTGGGGCGGCCTCGGCCAGTCCCTGCTCACCACCATGTATCTGCTCGAAGGGCTGGGCGAGCACTGCCGTGACTCCGGGCTGAGCTTCTCGGTCACCACCACCATGGCCAGTACCGGTGTGCCACTGGAGAAATTCGGCACGGAAGCGCAGAAGGAGCGGTATCTGACCCGGATCTGCTCGGGCGAGGTGATCGGCGCCCATGCGATCACCGAGGCCGAGGGCGGCTCGGACGCCATGGCGATGACCACGAGAGCGGTACGGGACGGCGACCGGTTCGTCCTGAACGGCTCGAAGATCTTCGTCAGCAACGGCCCCGTCGCCGATGTGTTCGTCGTCTACGCGCGTACGCATCCGGACGGCGGCCCGCTCGGGGTCACCGCGTTCCTCGTGGACCGGGACACCCCGGGGCTCACGATCGGCCCACCGACCAAGAAGATGGGACTACGGACCTCGCCGCTCAGCGAGTTGTTCTTCGACGAGTGCCGTGTCCCGAGGACCCAGGTCCTCGGCCGGGTCGGCGGCGGATTCCTCGTGCTCGACCATGTGATGAAGCGGGAGATCCTCTTCTCCTTCATCGTGAACGTGGGAGAGATGAGGCACCGGCTCGACCGCTGCCTCGACTACGCGAAGACCCGCCGTTCCTTCGGCAGGCCGATCGGCTCGTACCAGTCCGTCGCCAACAAGATCGTCGACATGAGGATCCGGCTGGAGACGGCGGCCAAGTGGCTGTACGACACCGGTGAACGCCTCGCGGCCGGCGAGAACGTCACGGTGGATCTGGCCATCGCCAAACTGGTGACGAGCGAGAGCAATGTGGCGACCAGCCTGATGGCCGTGCAACTCTTCGGCGGGCACGGCTATATGACCGAATACGGCCTGGAGAAGGACGTACGCAACGCCGTGGCCGGCACGATCTACTCCGGCACCACGGAAATCCAGTACAACCGCATCGCCTCGATGCTGGGTCTGGGCACATGAGCCCGGAGCCCGCCTCCAGGCTCCCGGCGGGACACTCGGCCGCACCCGAGGCCCGCCGGGTTCTGAAAGTCTGCGGCGCCACCTCCCCCGACGACATCACCACGCTCGCCGCCGCGGGAGCGGACTGCGTCGGCCTGTGGCACGGCATACCCGGCGGCCACGCCGAGCTTCCCGCGCGGCGCCTCACCGAACTCGTCGCGGCGGCCCGCGCCACCGGACGGCTCGAACCGGTCCTCGTCACCTTCCTCGGTGACCCCGAAGCCCTCACCGGCCTGGCCCGCCGCACCGGCCTGCGCTGGCTGCAACTGCACGCCTACCAGCCACCCGTGGTGGTACGGGCGCTGCGCGCCGCCCTGCCCGACGCGGTCCTCGTCAAGGTCCTCCATCTGCGCGCCGGCAGCTGCCTGGAACGCCCGCTGATCGGCGCGTACGAACGGGCCGGCACCGACCTGTTCCTGCTCGACACGACGACCGAGGACGGCCGCATCGGCAGCACCGGACACCAACTCGCCGAGCGGGATGTGCTCGGCCTGCTGCCCCGGCTCACCCGGCCGTTCCTGCTCGCCGGCGGCATCACCCCGTACAACCGCCCCGACTACGGGTCCGTCGCCGCCCACCCCGGCTTCCGCGGCATCGATGTCGACACCGCCGCCCGCGACGCCCGCGGACGTTTCTCGGCGCCCGCCGTCACCGCTCTGGCCCGCGCCTGGCGGACCGACACGTCCCCTGAGGAGTTCCGATGACCGCCCGGTTCCTGGAAGCCCTGCTGGCCGCCGATCGCCCGCTGGTCATGGAGATCAAACGGCGCGACGCGCACGGCTACGATCTGCTCGGCGGCCGCACCCCCGCCGCGATCGTGGAGTCGTACGAAGCCGCGGGCGCGCCCTGTATCTCGGTGGTGACGGGACGCTGGTTCGGCGGCACCACCGGCCTGCTGCGCGATGTGGCGGCGCTCACCGACCTGCCGCTGCTCCAGAAGGACTTCATCACCCGCAAGGACCAGCTGTCGACCGCCGGGGAACTCGGCGCCTCCGCCGTGCTGCTCACCGCGGCCCTGCTGCCCCGGTCCAGTATGCGCACGCTGATCACCGCCTCTCTGGTCCTCGGCCTCACCCCCTTCGTCGAGGTGACGGAAGAGTCCGAACTCGACGGGCTGCCGCACGCCGACGAGTGCGTCGTCGCCGTCAACAACAAGGACATCAAGGCCAAGGAGCGCGACCGGGGCGACCTCGACCGCAGCCTCGCCCTGCTGCCCGCGGTCCGGGCCTCGGGTACCCGCTGCCCCGTCAGCGCCAGCGCCATCGACGGCCCGCTCGCCGCCGCGAAGCTGCTCGACGCGGGGTACGCCGGCCTGCTGGTGGGCACCTCGCTGCTGCGCACCGACAGCGCGGCCGGCTGGGTCGACCGCCTGGACCGGGCCAGGACCCGCCCCGCGGGCCGGCCGAACTGAACGGCCCCGACCGGCCCGCCCACCGCTGCCCAGGAGAACCGCCTGCCATGACCGCACCCGTATCCGCTCCCGTATCCGCGTCCGTATCCGTTCCCGCTCCTGCCCGCCTTCCGGCGCCCGCCGTCCGTGCCGTGACCCTCGACGCCGACGGCGTACCCCTGTCGGGTCTGCTCGCCGAGCCGGACGGCGGCGCGGCACCCCGCTCCGTGATCGTCGCCATCCACGGCCGGGGCATGTGCGCCGACTACTTCAACGGACTGACCGACCAGGCCGACTCGCTGCTCACGCTGGGCGCCCGGCTCGGTCATACGGTGCTGGCCCTGGACCGGCCCGGCTACGGCGCCTCCGCCGGCCCGCTGCCGGACGGACAGCCCCTCGGCGAGCAGGCGACCACCCTGCACCGGGCGCTCGCCGACTTCGCCCGGCACCACCCGACCGGCTCGGGTTTCTTCGTCGTGGCCCACTCCGACGGCGGCAAGGTCGCGCTGCACATGGCCGCGCAGGACGCGGGCAGCGGCCTGCTCGGACTCGACATCAACGGATGCGGCTGGCGGTACGCACCCGAGGCGCGGCACTTCCCCGACACCCTCGGCGGTGGCGCGTCCCGGCTCAACTGGGGCCCGCTGCACCTGTATTCACCCGGTACGTTCCGGGCGAGCCGCTCCCTGTTGAGGGCCGTACCGGCGCGCGAGGCGGCCCAGACGGCTACCTGGCCCGTCCAGTACCCGCGGCTGGCCGGCCGGATCACCAGCCCGGTCAGACTGACCTTCGCGGAGCACGAACTGTGGTGGGAGCTGGACGACAAGGCGCTCGCGGCCATGACGGGACTGCTCACCGCGGCGCCGCTCGTCGCGGTGGAGCGGCTGTCCGCCGCCGGGCACAACATCAGCATCGGCCGCGCGGCCCGCGTCTACCACCTGCGGGCGCTGGCCTTTCTGGAGGAGTGCCTGCGACGTGCCGGTGACCACCCCCGCCCCGTCCCGAACTCCGCGCGGGAGCAGGGCGGTTGCGCGGAAGCGTACGTCCCGGTGATCAGTGCGTGATCAATCCGTGGTCATGGCGGAGGGGCGGAGCACATCGCGGCTACTGTGTGCGCACCGTATTCGTCCACGCACCGAGCGACTCCAGGAAGGACCCCTCCTTATGGCGGCAGAGACCGCGGACCTCCCGCAGCATCCCAGGCCGGGCCCGCGTGCCCTGATGGCCGACGGGCAGCGCTCGTACTCCTTCGAGTTCTTCCCGCCCAAGACGCCGGCGGGGGAACGCACGCTCTGGAACGCGATCCGCCGGATCGAGGCGCTCGCGCCGTCCTTCGTCTCCGTGACCTACGGCGCCGGCGGCTCCTCGCGCGACCGGACGATCGAGGTCACCAAGCGCATCGCCGCCGAGACCACGCTGCGCCCAGTCGCGCATCTCACCGCGGTCGGCCACTCGGTCGCCGAACTGCGCCACATCATCGGCCAGTACGCGGACGCCGGTATCCGGGACGTGCTCGCGCTGCGCGGCGACCCGCCCGGCGACCCGCGCGGCGAGTGGGTCCGCCATCCGGAGGGCTTCGGCCAGGCCAGTGAACTCGTCACCCTCATCAGGGAACTGGGCGACTTCACCGTCGGGGTGGCCGCCTTCCCCGAGCGCCATCCGCGCTCGCCCGACTGGGACAGCGACATCCGCCACTTCGTCGCCAAGTGCCGTGCGGGCGCCGACTACGCGATCACGCAGATGTTCTTCGACGTCGAGGACTATCTGCGGCTCCGCGACCGGATCGAGGCCGCGGGCTGTACGACCCCGATCGTCCCCGAGATCATGCCGGCCACGGACGTACGGCAGATCCGCCGCTTCGCCGAACTCAGCGACGCCCGCTTCCCCGACGCGCTGGCCCAGCGGCTCGAAGAGGCCCGCGACCGGCCGCAGGACGGGCATCGCATCGGAGTCGAGTACGCGACGGCCATGGCCGAACGGCTGCTCGCCGAAGGCGCCCCCGGACTGCACTACATCACCCTCAACCGCTCCACGGCCACGATGGAGATCCATCAGAACCTGGGCGTGGCGGTACGGCGCGACCGCCCCCTGGCCGCCACCCGTACCTGATCCGACGGCCCGCCGGTGAGCTGTCCGCCGGTTTGGACGCTGGAACATGGACCTGAGCTTCGTGGCTATGTCCCGTCTCACCGCGCTGTACTTGACTGGTCCCCTGACGCAGTACGTGAGAAAGCCGTGTCACATGTCGGCGGCGGCGTTGGCGACGACACCGTGGCGGTCGCCGGATCACCTCGTATCGGACGGCTTCGACCACCAGACAAGGAAGTCCCATGAGCTTCAACCCGACCGGAACCCCGAACCCCTACGCCGCCTACCCGCCCGCCCCCGCGGTGGCGCCCGTGCGCCGGAGCAAGGCGGTGGGGCCGCTGCTGATGATCGCCACCATCACCATGGGGCTGATGGCGGGTCTCTTCTTCGCGTACGACATCTCGGTGATGCCGGGCCTGGCCAGGACGGACGACCGTACGTATGTCGACGCGATGCAGAACTTCAACGCCCTGATCGACGGCAACGGGCTCTTCGGCATGGTCTTCATCGGAGCGCTGCTGGCCGCGGCGGTCGCGGCGTTCCTGGAGCACCGCCAGGGCCGACGGGGCGCCGCGCTCTGGATCGGCGCCGCGGCCGCGCTCTATCTGGTGGCCCTGATGATCACGTTCAGCGTCAATATCCCGCTCAACAACGAGCTGGCCGCCGCCGGTGACCCGGCCAAGATCACGGACTTCTCGATCGTCGAGAAGTTCAAGGGCACGTGGGAGACGAGCAATATCGTGCGGACCCTGGTCTGCACGGCGGCGCTCGGCTTCCTCGCCCGCGCCCTGGTGCTGCACGGACGTGGCGCCGGTACCGGCGCTACCACCCACCCGATGCGCCCGCACGGCGTCTGAGCCACGGCGGCAGTGAGCGGGGCGGCGAGGCCAGGAGAGCCCCGCCGCCCCGCTCCGTCCTCGCTCAGCAGTCCCGGAACTCGGGCGACTGGTTGAGGATCTGCGAGCGCGGCGAGGTGAACCGCGTGTGCGTCGCACCGCCCTGGTCCTCCGGACGGAAGACGGCCACCCGGTGGCAGTTCATGAACGCCAGGGTGACCCCGAAGTGCCGCTCCAGACTGGAGCGGATGGCGTCGCTGGCGAGAGCGCGCAGCAGCTGGCCGCGCTCGCGCTCGGAGGGCGGCGGCGTCTGGTTGTCGGCGAACGGGGCATCGCTGTCGCGCAGTTCACCGACCAGACCGGCGATGAGGGAGTACGCGTACGGCAGGGAGGTCCGGACGGTGTCCACGAAGTCCTGTTCGCGGACCGGGCCGTTCTCGGCGTCGGCGAGCAGCTTGGGGGAGACATCGAGTGACATGAGTGCGTGTCCTGTCGGGTTGGGGGTCACAGGGGCCCGGTGGGGGAGGAGACGGTGCGACGGCGCGGCGGAACGCAGTGGGTCAGACCGGGCTGAGAGCGTCCGGACCGTGCCGGAAACCGGGGTCGACCTGAAGCGCGAGTTCGCTCCCGGTGGCCCGGTCGGCCCACGCGCGCGCGTTGCGCAGATGGAACTCGATGGCATGCCGCTGGAACATGTCCCAGTCCTTGGGCCGCGCGTCGACCGCGGCGCGCAACTGGCGCAGGGTGTGCGCGTTGTGCGGTTCGAGCCCGCCTCCCGTACGGCCCTGCTCCTGCGCCCGTACCCAGGGGGACTGCTCGCAGTAGGCGATCAGATCGTCCCCGACATGCTCCTTGAGGAACAGGAGATCGTCCTCGCCCGTGACCTTGTTGCCGACCACGGCGAGCGCGATCCCGAACTCCCGTGCGTGATCGCGGTACTGGCGGTAGACCGAGACGCCCTTACGCGTGGGCTCGGCGACCAGGAACGTCAGATCGAACCGGGTGAACAGGCCGGAGGCGAACGCGTCCGCCCCGGCGGTCATATCCACGACGACATACTCGCCGGGACCGTCGACCAGATGGTTCAGATACAGCTCGACGGCCCCGAGCTTGGAGTGGTAGCAGGCCACCCCGAGATCGCTGTCGTCGAACACCCCGGTCACCATCAGCGGCACCCCGCCCACCGGCCGCGCGTGGTGCGCGTGCACCGGGTCCTCTCCGAGGACCCGCAGCAGCCGCGAACCGCGTCCCGGCGGAGTGGTCTTGATCATCTCCTCGCGTGAGGCGATCCGCGGATTGTCCCCGCGCAGCCAGTCCTTGATCTCGCCGGTGCGCGAGCTGAGCGGTGGCGCGGTATGGCTCTCCCTCTCCCCGGGGGAGAGAGCCTCGGCCAGATGCTGGTTGATGTCCGCGTCGATGGCGACCACGGGCGCACCCTCGGCGGCTAACTGCCGGGCGAAGAGGGCCGACAGCGTGGTCTTGCCGCTGCCGCCCTTGCCGACGAACGCTACGCGCACGGCTCAGCCCTCCGGGGCCAGCAGGCCGCGCTCGTACGCCTTGACGAGTCGCTGCGGTACGAGATGGGACGTACCGTCGATGGTGACAGGCACCAGGGTCGGCGTGACGCCTTTCCACTGGGCCCGGCGGTGACGGGTGTTGCTACGGGACATCTTCCGTTTGGGTACGGCCATGGCGGACCTCCTGGGTGCACGGAGCGTGGATCGTGATGCCGTCGAAACGCTACATGCAAATGAACACCGTTACCAAAACCGCCTCGTACTCGAATGCCGCACCGACGGTGACGCGCCCGTCGCACGGCTCGTTGGGGAGGCGACATCGGGCCGGGCGCCGCCGACGGGACCGGGCACGGCCGGCCTTCCCCGAATGATCTGGAGAGAGCCATGACCACTGCGCACGCCCCCCACCCGAACCACACGCACCAGCACGGCGCGGGCTGCGGCCATGTGTCCTTCCCGCACGAGGGGCATGTGGACTATGTGCACGACGGCCATGTGCACGCGGTCCACGACGATCACGTGGACGAATGTGAGCCCGGAGCCCACGCCCCGCACAGTGGCCATGCGCACCAGCACGGCGAGGGGTGCGGACATGTGGCAGTGCCGCATGACGGCCATGTGGACTATGTGCACGACGGACACCGCCACGCCGAGCACGACGGTCACTGGGACGACCACTGACCCCTACACGTACGGCCCCGGTCGCACCCGAGAGGGCGCGGCCGGGGCCGTAGTGGTCAGGGGTTACGGGAGGGTCAGCCCACCGGGGCGGGCGGAGTCGCCTTGGCGTTCTCCTCCGCCTGCTTGCTCTCCTCCGCGAGCCGCTCCATCCCGCTCGTGGTCTTGAGCGGCTTCTCCTTGATGAAGAGCACCGCGACGAGCGCCAGTGCGGCGAACGGCGCGGCGACGAGGAAGAGTTCCGCCGTGGCCACACCGTAGGCGTGCTCCACGATCTCCCGCATGGCGGCGGGCAGCTTCGACATATCGGGTACGGCGCCATGGCCCGAGCCGCCGGACGCACCCTGGCCGGACTCGCCCAGGCTCTTGGTCATCTCGGCCGCCACCCGGTTGGCGAGCACCGCGCCGAGGACGCTCGTACCGATCGTTCCGCCCATGCTGCGGAAGAACGACAGGACGGACGTGGCCGCGCCCAGCTCAGCGGCCGGTACGTCGTTCTGCGCCACCAGCACCAGGTTCTGCATCAGCAGCCCGACGCCGATACCGAGCACCGCCATGTAGAGGCTGAGCAGACCGAAACCGGTGTCGGCGCTGATGGTCGCCAGCATGCCCAGACCGGCCGTCATGATCACGCCGCCCGCGATCAGATAGACCTTCCACTTGCCGGTGGCGCTGATGATCTGGCCGGCCACCGTGGAGGACACCAGCAGACCGAGGATCATCGGCAGGCTCATCAGCCCGGCGACGGTCGGGGACTTGCCGAGCGCGATCTGGAAGTACTGCGAGAGGAAGACGGTGCCGCCGAACATGGCCACACCGACCAGCAGGCTGGCGACCGTGGTCAGGGTGACCGTGCGGTTGCGGAAGATGTCCAGCGGGATGACCGGCTCGGGCACCCTGGCCTCCACGAAGACCGCGGCCACCAGCAGCACCACACCCGTCGCGGTCAGCGCGAAGGTCTGCCAGGACGCCCAGTCGAACTGGTTGCCCGCCAGGGACGTCCAGATCAGCAGCGCGGAGACGCCCGCCACGATCAGGAACGCGCCCAGGTAGTCGATCTTCACCTCGCGGCGGACCGTGGGCAGCCGCAGCGTGCGCTGGAGCATCAGGATCGCCGCCAGGGCGAACGGCACGCCGATGAAGAAGCACCAGCGCCAGCCCAGCCACGAGGTGTCCACCAGCACGCCGCCGATCAGCGGCCCGGCGACCGTACCGACCGCGAAGACGGCGCCGAAGATCCCGGAGTACTTGCCCAGCCGCCGGGGCGGGATGACCGCGGCCATGACGATCTGCGCGAGCGCGGTCAGACCGCCGGCGCCGATGCCCTGGACGACACGGCTGAAGATGAGCAGGCCGACGCCCTGGGAGAAGCCGGCCAGCAGGGACCCGACCACGAACATGGCGAGCGACAGCTGAAGCAGCAGCTTCTTGTTGTAGAGGTCCGACAGCTTGCCCCAGAGGGGCACGGTCGCCGTCATGGCGAGCAGTTCGGAGGTGACGACCCAGGTGTACGACGACTGACTGCCGTTGAGGTCGGCGATGATCCGGGGCAGGGCGTTGGCCACCACCGTGCCGGCCAGGATGGCGACGAACATGCCGGCCATCAGCCCCGACATGGCTTGGAGTATCTGCCGGTTGGTCATGGAGGTCGGCGCCTGCTCGGGCGCCTCTATTGCACTCAAGGTGTCCTTCTTCAAGTCCATGGTCGATGCGTGGGTGGAAGCGGTGAAAGGGTGGGCGGCCGGATGTCAGCCGTCGGCGGGCGGTTCGGGCAGGCCGGCGGCCAGATGGGCGAAGACCCGCCGGAAGATGTCCGGGAAGGTGACCTCCGGGCCCTGCGCGCACCAGTGCTCGACGGCGACCCGTACGGCCGTCGTGGCGACGGCGGCGAGCAGCCGCGGGTAGAGCCCGAGCGCCGAGGTGTCCGGGACATGCGCGCAGGGCCCCCACTGCACCTTCGATGTCGATCACGGCGCCGTGCGTCCACGGCCGCACCGCGGAGGCCGGCCGCGGTACCCAGGCGGCCAACGGCACGACCCACAAAG
>NZ_JOEI01000045.1 GCF_000718095.1 Streptomyces scopuliridis RB72
ACCCCCTGCCGGGAGGCGCACCGCACCACGACCCCCTGCCGGGAGGCGCACCGCACCACGACCCCCTGCCGGGAGGCGCACCGCACCACGACCCCCCGCCGGGAGGCGCACCGCGTCCGGAACCGCTACTCGGACAGCGACAACGCCTCCGGCAATTCCGCCGCATGCAGGACGATCAGGCCCGACACGGCTCGCGTCAGAGCCACGTACAGCCGCCGGAGCCCCGTCCGCTCGTCCGGTTCGCCGTCGACCACCGCCGCCGGCTCGTCCAGGACCACGTAGTCGTACTCCAGGCCCTTCGCGAGGGATGCCGGGACCAGCGTCAGACGGGCCTCGGCCGTCGTCTCCTCGCCCGGGGAGAGGTACGGCAGCCCCGCCACCGTCAGTGCCTCCCGCAGCGCCGGGATACGGGCGTCCGCTGCGATCAGGCCCGTCGAGCCCTCGTGCGCGAGCGACTCCACGCAGGCGGCGACGACGGCCGCGTCCAGCTCGGACAGGCCGGTCGAACCCGCCGGCTCCGCCGGCCCCGCTGCGATCAGGCCCGTGGAGCCTTCGTGTGACAGCGACCCCGGCGACTCCCGTACCGACGCCACCTCCGCCAGCCCCGGCGCGATCGACGGCAGCAGTCTCGACGCGTACGCGATCACCTCGCGCGGCACGCGGAAGCCCGCCGTCAGTTCCTCCACCACCGCGTCGGTCTTGCCCAGGTGCCGCAGCGCGTCGGTCCAGCTCGCCGTCGCCCACGGCGTCGTCCCCTGCGCCAGGTCGCCCAGGACCGTCGCCGAGCCGGTCGAGCAGCGGCGGCCCACCGCGCGGTACTGCATGGGGGACAGGTCCTGCGCCTCGTCGAGGACCACGTGACCCAGTGAGTGGGTGCGGGCGATCAGGTCGCCCGCCTCGTCGATCAGGACCGCGTCCGCCGCCGACCACTTCGCCGACTTCACGCTCCGCACCGGCTTCGTCCAGAGGATCGTCTTCTGCTCGTCGGGCGTGAGGACGCCCTCCGCGTGCGCCGCGAGGAACTCCGCGTCGGAGAGCAGCCGCAGCACCAGCTTCGCCGGATCGACCGGCGGCCAGATGGCCTTGACCGCCGCCTTCACCGCCGGGTTGCGGGCCACCGCGTCCTGCACGCGGTCGTCGGGCGCCTCGCCCGCCTCCTCCATCCGTACGAGGACGGCGTGCGCGATCCGCTGTGGAAGGGCCTCGCGCGCGGCGCCGTACCGCATGTCCCGGGCGAGCAACTGCCCGACCATCTCTTCGAGTTCGTACACCGGCACCCGCCACCGCCGTGAGCCGCGTACGACCACGACCGGCTCGGCCGGCGGCGTGACGTGGGACCGTACGGCCCGGCGCAGGACCTCCGCCATGCGGGCGTCGCCCTTGATGACGGCGGCGGGCGCGGGGTCCGTGCCGCGTACGTCCACCGAGGCGACCAGACCGTCCACCGTCGCCTGCTTCACCTCCAACTCGCCCAGCGCGGGCAGGACTTGCTCGATGTAGTGGAGGAAGGAGGCGTTCGGGCCGATGACGAGCGTGCCGGTACGGGCCAGCCGCTCGCGGTGCGCGTACAGCAGATAGGCGACCCGGTGCAGACCGACGGCGGTCTTGCCGGTGCCGGGGCCGCCCTGGACGCAGACGGTGCCGCCGAGGCCGCTCCGTACGATCTCGTCCTGCTCGGGCTGGATCGTCGCGACGATGTCGCGCATCGGGCCGACGCGCGGCCGTTCGATCTCGGCCTGGAGCAGCTTGCTGGAGCGCGCGGTCTCGGCCGGGTCGGAGAGGTGCTCGTCCTCGTACGCGGTGATGTCGCCGGCCGTGTAGCCGAAGCGCCGGCGCAGTCCGACGTCCAGCGGGTCCTTCTTGGAGGCCCGGTAGAACGGCTGGGAGGCGGGGGCGCGCCAGTCGATGACCATGGGATCGCCGTCGGCGTCGTGGACATGGCGCCGGCCGATATAGAAGCGTTCCCCCTCGGCGCCCTCGGCCGCGTCCGCGCCCACGGGGTGCAGATAGTCGAGCCGGCCGAAGAAGAGCGGGGTGTGGGAGAGATCGGCGAGCGCCTTGATGCGGTCCTCGATCTGGGCCTCCAGGACGGCGGCGTTGACCCAGTTCGCGGTGACGTCGCGGATGTCGAGCGCCTGGACGTCCTCGCGCATGGCGCGGAGGGCGGAGCGGGAGGCGGCGAGGTGGGCACGTTCCCGCGCCAGGGGATCCGGGGGATCCAGCGGGTCGTCGGCGGGGGGCGTGGCGGGGTCAGGGGCGTGCGCGGACACGGTGATGCCTCCGGGGGCTTTACGCAGGCCGACGGGCCGCGCCTCGTCGGGCGACGGGCGGCGGTGGCCGTTCGGCGTGGATCACGTCATGGCGTTCGGCCGTCCGGTTTCCGTCCGGACGACGGCGCTCCGCGAGGGAGGCGGGCAAGGTGGGCGATTGTAGCCAGTGGGTGACGGGCAGGCGAATGTTTTTCCGCGGGGCCGGTGCCCGGGGCCTCCGGCGGGAGCCCCCGGCGGCGGGAGCGCGTCCGTCCTGCGGGCCATCCGCCGTCTCCACCCCGTAGGGGATGCCGTTGGACCGGAGTCGTACAGGGCCTCACACGAGGCTCAAACCGCAGAGCGATGACTCACACAGCGCACGTGCCCATCATGGATGTATGAGCACAGCAACCTTCACCCCGGCCCATGCCCCGCACGGTTCGCCGCTCCCCGGCGCGACCGCCACGGGTTCCGTTCCCCATCACGCCCACCACCTCGGCAACGCGCTGCGCGCCGTCAAGGTCTATGTGAGCGCCGCGTTCAACGTGGCCGTCCTCGGGGAGTACGCGGAGGAGGCGGGTATCAAGCGCCGCTGATCCGTACCGAGCGCCTGCGATCCGTAACCGAGCGCTGCGTATCCGTACCGAACGCCGCTGACGCGTATCGGGCGCCGTTGATCCGGATCGCGCCAACCGCGCGCCGCCTCGTCCCGCCGCGCTCCTGAGTAACGCCTCTGATCCACTAGGGTCGCGGCCGTGACCTACCGGACCGTGACGCCCCGTTCACTCGCCGCAGTGGGCGCGCTCGCCCTGTCGCTGGCCGCACTCGCCACTCTCTGCGTCGCCCGGCGCATCCCCATGGCCGACACACTCGTCTACCGTGCGGAAGGCGCTGCCGTCGTGGACGGCACCGACCTCTACGGGTTCACGGTCACCGAGTGGCAACTTCCCGCCACCTACCCGCCGTTCGCCGCGATCCTCTTCGTACCCACCACCTGGCTGCCCCTCGACGCCCTCAAGGTCGTCTTCGTCATCGGGAACGCCGCGCTGCTGGCGCTGCTCGTACGGCTGTCCTGGCGCTTCGCGGGGATGCCCGCCGGTCCCGTACCGCTGCTGGCCGCCGTCGCCGTGGGGCTCTGGCTCGAACCCGTCTTCCAGACCGTCCTCTTCGGACAGATCAACCTCGTACTCGTCTGCCTCGTCCTGTGGGACCTGTCGAGACCCGAGCACGCGCTCGGCAAGGGGTTCGCCCTCGGTGTCGCGGCGGGCATCAAGCTGACTCCGGCCGTCTTCATCGTGTATCTGCTGGTGACCGGGCGCGTACGGTCCGGACTGATCGCCCTGGCCTCCTTCACCGGCACGGTGCTGCTCGGGGCGCTCGTACTGCCCGAGGCGAGTGGCGAGTTCTGGACGACGCGCGTCTTCGAGACCGGCCGGGTCGGCAAGGCGTGGATCGTCGACAACCAGTCACTGCAAGGGATGCTGGGGCGCTTCCTGCACACCCCTGAGCCGGGTGTGGTGTGGGTGGTGGCCGCCGGGCTCACAGCTGTCGCCGGGTTGTGGATCGCGCGGCGGGCCGTCGTAGGGGCCGGGCTGGAGACCTGGGGTGTGCTGGTCACGGCGCTGACGGCGCTGCTCGTGTCGCCGATCAGCTGGTCGCACCACTGGGTGTGGTGCGTACCGCTGCTGGCGGTGCTGATCGCGGAGCGCCGGTTCCGTACGGCGGCGGCGGTCGGGGTGGTCTGGACGGCGCGCAGCTTCTGGATCGTGCCGCACGCCGGCGAACTGGACCTGCGGCTGCCGTGGTGGCAGCAGGTGCCGGCCTCGCCGTACCCGCTGTTCGCGCTGGGACTGCTGGCGTTCGCGGCGTGGCGGACGGGTCCGGGGGCGGGCAAGGGCTCCGCCCTCGTCCTTCCGGTGCAGCGCGCGGAGGCCGGTTCGGGGGTGAGTACCACGGCGGGTACGGGGTGAGTACGGGCGCCGAGGCGGGGCGCCCCGCCGCGGTGATGTCATCGGACCATGCGAACGACAACCACTGTCCCCTCCTCCACTCCCGAGCAGACCGCCGACCGCGGCGCACTCCTCGCTCTCCGGCTCTGGGCGCTGGGCGGTCTCGGGCTGCTGCTGGGCGGCTACGTCGTGACGGTCGTCATCGCCCTGACCGACGCGGTCGATCCGGCCGACGGCGTCGCAGGCGCGTACATCAGCGCGGGCTTCTGGTCCCTCCACCTGTCCGGGCTCGTCGGCCTGGCCGCCGCGGCGCTGCCGGCGGGCTCGATGCTGCGGGGCGTGCGGTGCGGGGCGGTGGTGGCGCAGTACGTACTGCTCGCGGCGGGGCCGGTGCTGGCGCTGATGGACTGAGGGCCGGGGCCGGGGCCGGGGGTCGGGGGTCGGCTGAGTCTCAGCCCTCAGCTCTCGGCCAGCAGCTCGTCCGCGTCCACGATCCGGTACGCGTAGCCCTGCTCCGCCAGGAACCGCTGGCGGTGCGCCGCGAAGTCCTGGTCGATGGTGTCGCGGGCGACGACCGAGTAGAAGCGGGCCTCGTGACCGTCCGCCTTCGGACGCAGGACACGGCCCAGGCGCTGGGCCTCCTCCTGGCGGGAGCCGAACGTACCCGAGACCTGGATCGCGACCGTCGCCTCCGGCAGATCGATCGAGAAGTTCGCGACCTTCGACACGACCAGCACCGAGATCTCGCCCTGCCGGAACGCCTCGAAGAGCTTCTCGCGCTGCGCGTTGCTGGTCTCGCCCTTGATGACGGGGGCGTCCAGATGCTCGCCCAGTTCGTCGAGCTGGTCGATGTACTGGCCGATGACGAGCGTCTGCTCGCCGCGGTGCTTGCGTACCAGCGCCTCCGTCACCTTCCGCTTCGTCGCGGTCGTCGCGCAGAAGCGGTACTTCTCCTCCGTCTCGGCCGTCGCGTACGCCAGGCGCTCGCTGTCGGTCAGATTGACCCGTACCTCGACACAGTCCGCGGGAGCGATATAGCCCTGCGCCTCGATCTCCTTCCACGGCGCGTCGAACCGCTTCGGCCCGATGAGCGAGAAGACGTCCGACTCGCGGCCGTCCTCCCGTACGAGCGTCGCCGTCAGCCCGAGACGGCGGCGGGCCTGGAGGTCGGCGGTGAACTTGAAGACGGGCGCGGGCAGCAGATGCACCTCGTCGTAGATGACCAGGCCCCAGTCGCGGGAGTCGAACAGCTCCAGGTGCGGATAGACGCCCTTACGGCGGGTGGTCAGCACCTGGTACGTGGCGATGGTGACCGGGCGGATCTCCTTCTTCGTACCGCTGTACTCGCCGATCTCGTCCTCGGTCAGTGACGTGCGCTTCACCAGCTCGTGCTTCCACTGGCGGGCCGAGACGGTATTGGTCACCAGAATCAGCGTCGTCGCCTTGGCCTCGGCCATCGCACCGGCCCCGACCAGGGTCTTTCCCGCGCCACAGGGCAGCACGATCACACCTGAACCGCCGTGCCAGAACCCCTCGACGGCCTGCTTCTGGTACGGGCGCAGCGCCCAGCCGGTCTCGTCCAGCTCGATGGCGTGCGCCTCGCCGTCGACATAACCGGCGAGATCCTCGGCCGGCCAGCCCAGCTTGAGGAGCGTCTGCTTGATCTGGCCGCGCTCCGAGGGGTGGACGGCGACGGTGTCCGGGTCGATGCGGTTGCCGACCAGCGGCTGGACCTTCTTGGAACGGAGGATCTCCTCCAGCACGGGACGGTCCGTGGAGGTCAGGACGAGACCGTGGGAGGGGTGCTTGGAGAGGGTGAGCCGGCCGTAACGGGCCATCGTCTCGGCGACATCGACGAGCAGCGCGTGCGGCACGGGATACCGGGAGTACTCCACGAGCGCGTCGACCACCTGCTCGGCGTCATGCCCGGCGGCGCGGGCGTTCCACAGCCCGAGCGGGGTCAGCCGGTAGGTATGGATGTGCTCGGGCGCGCGCTCCAGCTCGGCGAACGGCGCGATGGCGCGGCGGCAGGCGTCGGCCTGCTCGTGGTCGACTTCGAGCAACAAGGTCTTGTCGCTCTGGACGATGAGGGGTCCGTTCACGCGCGGCTGCCTTTCGGGATGGCTCTGCACGGCCAAATGACCAGTGGCCAAATGACCAGTGTCGCGCATCTTCGGCGGATCGGGGGCGGGGGGCGCGGATCCGGGGCGGGGCCGCGTATTCGTGGCGGGCGGGGGCATCTGGGGTCTATGACCGCGGAGACGGAAAGGCCCAAGCCGGCGAAGGCTGTCGCAGGGGGTACCTCGTGGGGGCGTGCGGGGCGTGCGGGGCGTGCGAGGCGCGCGGCGTTGCGGATTCTCATCATGACGGTGGCGCTGGTCGCCCTGACGGGGTTCGCGGCGGTGCTGGCCGAACTGACGCTGACGCCGTCCCCCGCGTCGGAGGACATCGCGGGGGCGAATCTCAGTCCGGGGCACTCGCTGAGGCAGTACGCGGAGGACTACACGTTCCTCGCGGCGTGCAAGCAGATCGGCGGCAATCTGCTGATGGGGGCGCCTTTCGGGCTGATCCTTCCGGTGCTGGTGCCGCGCAGGCTGCGGATGGTGCGGGTGGTGACGCTGACGGTGGTGGTGATGGTGCTGGTGGAGCTGGCGCAGGGGGCGGTGGTGCGGGGGCGGGCGTTTGATGTGGATGACGTGATTTTGAACACGGGGGGTGCGGTGATCGCGTATGTGGTGGTGGGGAGGGTGATTGGGCGGCGGTTCCACGCGTTGGGCGAGGGGGGCGCGAGGGGCGCGGCGGGCGCGCCGGGTGCGGGTGCGGGTGCGTCCGCCGGGCGGAAGTCGGCGGCGAGGCGGCGGCCGAAGGGTAAGCCGAGGGCGGCTGCGGCGAAGGCCGGCACGAAGGCTCGGGCCAAGGCGAAGCGGTCCGGCTCGGCGCCTGCCGGGTCTTGGCGTGCGCGGCTTGGCAGGCTTGGGCGGCGCTGAGGGGGTGCGGGTTCCGGGGTGCGGTCGCGTGCGTTGTGGTGCCGGGGGCCGGGGTCTCCGGAGGTACATGTCCGGACGGCATGATTTACGGCGCGTACCGGGCCACAGTCAGGACACGGGCGTCCGCGCGCCACACATCACGCTTCAGTGTCCGGACACGCACCTCCTCCGACCTCGGCCCCCTCCCGCCGGTGGTCGCCCGCGCCTGCCGCCCCGGGGCCTGTGGGTGGGGCGCCTGTCGTATCGATGACCACGGGGAGTGTCCCGGGCCCTCGCAGACACTGACCCAGCCGCCCGTGGAGACCCTTCGCTGCGACTGCCCATGACGAAGTGTCCGGTGCCCCTGACGTTCTGGGTGCGGTCTTTCCGGCGGCGAACCGTGCCCTCAAAAAGTCACGCCGGGTCGTCCGCCAGTTCTGCCACTCCCGTGATGCGGTGCAGCGGGTACGTGCGGACCTCGTCCGCCGTGTGGTCGTAGCCCGTGACGTAGCCGCCCTCCACCCGTACCGGGGCGATGACGCGTTGGCTGGCCGCGCCGTCCGCGTTGACGTAGCCGATCCAGACCGCTGAGCCGGTCATGGCGGCGGCCTGGACCGTGGCGAGGGTTTCGGCGGAGGTGGTGCGGGGGAGGGCGCCGTTTCTGGACGCGGCTGCCGCGGAGGCCAGGGCGGCCGAGCCTGAGCCGGAGGGTTCGGGGACCGGTTTGTGGACGACCGTGGCGGCCAGGTCGCCCGCGCGGATCGCCTTCACCGCCGCGCTGAGCAGCGTCGTGTCCGGGGTGGCGGGTCCGTCCGGGACCGGGGCGGGGGCCGTTCTGGGTGGGGTGCGGTGGGCGTGGGCGCGGGTGATCATGACGTCGCCCTCGGCCGACTCCGCTGCCGGTGCGAAGCCCATGACGCGCAGCCCGTCGAGCAGGGTCACCGCGTCGGCGTGGGCGGCCAGCACGGTCGGGGCGAGGCGGCGCAGCCGCAGGCCCTGGGAGCGCTTGTCGGCCAGGATCTCGTCGAGTACGGCCTCGTCGTCGCAGCGTACGTACGCGGAGGCCGCGCCGACCCGGAGGTGGCCGTGCTTACGGGCCACGTCGTCGATGAGGTAGGCGAGCGGCTGGGGGACGGGCGTACGGCTGTGGTTCCTGAGGAAGTCGTGCAGGTCGGAGGCCGACTGCCCGGCGTCGAGCGCGCGGCGTACGGAGCCGGGGGTGAAGCGGTAGACGGTCGCCCCGCCCTTCGACTCGACCTCGGCGGCGATGGCCAGCAGTTCGGCCAGCGGGCGCAGGAGCGGGCCGGGCGCCACGGCGGTCAGGTCGGCCTGGAGGAGGACATGGTCGAGCGGTTCGGGGAGGAGGGGCGCCAGGGCTCGGGCGGCTCGGAGGCCCGTGGCGGTCAGTTCAGCGGGGGTGCGGGCGCCGTCGGCTGTGGCGGCCGGTTCGCCGTCGGTGGCGTCCGGTGCCAGCAGCGCACGCGCATGCGACGCCAGCGCCCCCCTGCCCGTGATGCCCAGCATCTCCGCCTCGTTCAGGGTCCACGCCGCCAGCCGTGCCCGCAGATCGTCATGCCGGCCGGTGCCGGACGCGCCGCGCAGGGGGCGTTCCCAGCGCAGCCGGGCGAGCAGCGATTCCGGGTCGGGGGCCGTGCCCTCGGGGAGGGTGGCGAGGAGGTCGAGGATCCGGCGTCGTACCTCGGGCGCGGCGCCGCGGTCCAGGTCGGGGCCGAGCGCGGCGAGCGTACGGCCCTTGGAGTCCTGGCCGCCGACCAGACCGGCCGTGCGGGTCGCCGTCAGCCAGGCCGTGGCGAGCCGGGCCCAGCGTTCCGGGGCGGGCAGTTCCTGCCAGTCGTCGTAGGCGGGCGTCGGGGCGTACCGTTCGTCGGTTTCGCCGTCGGCCGCCAACAGCCCTGCCGTATAGGCGAGTTCGACCCAGAACGCGGCTACGGGCTCGGTGACGTCGAGCGCGGTGGCGGTGCGCTTGAGGTCGCGTACGGACAGGCCGCCGGCGCGCAGGACGTTCGGGCCGCCCTCGTTCCAGTCCTTGGCCAGTTCCTCGATGGTGGCGAGCGCGGTGTACGCCTGCCCGGCCGCCGTGTTGTCCACAACCTGTGGACGGGCGCCGGTGCTCGCGTCCGAGGCGCGGGGCGCGACGGTGGGTGCCACGGGCTCCGGCGTACGGTGCGCGCGCCCGGCGCGCAGATGCAGCGCCGCCTCGCGCGGCAGGACGACCGTACGGGTGGTCGCGGGCAGCAGCAGCCCGCGGTCGCGCAGCCACTGCACGGGCGGGGTGGGGCTGGAGGTGACCTCGCCGTACGGCGGCCCCCACACCAGCCGGTCCAGCACCGACAGAGCCTCCACGGGAGCGGTGTCGAGCAGCGCCGCCATCCGCGTCCGGTCGGTGAAGAGCCCGGTGAGCGAGGCCACGGCGGAGACCGGATCGTGCGTGGAGGGCAGCCCGGCGGCGGTCAGGATCTCCTGGAGCCGGCCCGGCGACATGCCCGCGGTGGCCTCGGCGACCGTCGGGCCGAGCCCGGTCGGCGAGGGGTGGGTGGGGGAGGGGGCGAGCAGCTCGCGGGCGGTGCGTACCAGCCGCAGCCGGTCGTCCGCGCCCCAGATCAGCGCCCGGTCGCGCAGCGTCTCCACGGCGCGCGGCAGGACCGCCTCGATCTCCGGGTCGCCCTCGTCGCCGGTCAGCAGCGCGCGCAGCGTGTCGTACGGCGCGGGCTCCGTGGCGACGGCCAGGGCCTCCGCGGTCTGGAGCGTGAACCGGTCGAGCCGCTCCAGCGCCCGTACGACGGAGGCGCGGGTGCCCGCGCGCGTCGCGAGCTGCGAGAGGTCGCTCGGTACGGGGCTGAGCAGATCGGGGCGGGCACGCAGCAGCGCGACGAGTGATCCGTCGCCCTGGGTGCGCAGGGCCTCCGCGAGCGTACGCGGTGGCGTACCGCCGGTTCCTTCTGGCACGTGCGCCTCCTGGTCAGGCTTCGCGGGTCCCCATCCGTTCCACGTTAGCCCCTGGGAGGCGCTCAGCCCGCGCCCCCGGGCCATGGGGGCGCCGCCGCGCCTTCTTCGTACTTGATGTACGGCTGGATGTGCGGGTGGATGTACGGGGTGGACGTACGGGGGTGACTTCGACACGATCGCCTACGGGTAACGGGTATCCGTCGTGATGGGCGGCTGCCGGGCGTGCTTGTGCGGAGGACTGTGTGGGGATCGAGAGCGATCAGCTGGTCTATGACTATCTGAGCCGCGTGGGAGACGAGGCTCAGCAGCGGCATCTGCCCTCCGGGGACCGGATGCGGCTGGTGTCGTCGCTGCGGAACGAGATCGACAAGCAGCGCGGGAAGGCCGGCGGGGACAGCCCGGCGGCCGTACGCCGCATCCTGGGGCGGCTGGGGACACCGGACGCGGTGGTACAGGCGGCCTCCGAGGGCGCCTCGGGCGACGACGCCCCCACGCGAGCCCCGGAACCGCCGCAGCCCGTGCTGCCGGAGCAGCGGACCCGCCGGGTGAAGGGGGCCAGGAGACTGGTCATCCCGGAGCAGGCGTCGGAGTCGCCCGCCCCCGCGATGCCCGCCGCGTCGCCGCCGCACCTGGCGGGGATGGACGAGCTGGGCCCGCCCGGCGGCAGTCAGCCCGACTGGTGGCGGATCGAACCGGGGCCGATGGGCTCGGCCGAGCACGTGCCGGGGTTCGTGGGCGGGGTCGAGATCCCCGACATACTCAAGCCACCGCCGAAGCCGAAGGAGAAGCCGGACAAGACGGCGGAGGGCGCCGAGGCCGAGGACGGGGACGCGACGGAGGACCGGGCGGAGGAGGCGGCGCATGGCGCCGGCCGTCGCCGATGGCGCCCCCGGCTGTCGCGCCGGGACCGGGGCCGGAGCGCGGAGAAGGAGAAGCGGGCCGGCGGACTCTCCAACCCGTTCCTGCTGCTCGCCGCCGCGCTGCTGGTCGCCGGAGCGGTGTTCGGCTCCTGGCCGGCCCTGGGCGGCGGCTGGCTCCTCGCGTATGCCTCCCGCACGCTCTCCCGCGCCGAGGCGAAATGGGCGGTCTTCGGCCTCCCCGGGGTCTCGGCCGCAGGGGGTCTGGTCTGGCTCTGGGGCCGGCTGGACGGCCGCTGGGGCGAGGCGATCCCGCAGGACGGGATGGCCGAGGCCCTGTCCAGCGCCTGGCCGGTGGTGCTCCGTACGGCGGCGGTGACCTCCGCGCTGTATCTGGTCTGGCGCGCGCGGCGTAAGCAAGCGCGGTAGGTCGCAGGACGCTTCCGGCTGGCGAGCGGCCGTCTTCTGGAAAGCGATTATCCGCCTGTCTCAGTCGAGCGGCGGCCCCTTCCTGACCGGCAATCTGGAGGACATCAAGATCGTCGGAGCCAACAGCCACACCAATGGTGCGGGTCCGGACCGCCAGGACGACGATCTGTTCTCGTCCGAGCACGCCAACCACGCCATCGGGGTGATCAACGCGGTGAACGCCCTCTGACGGGCTGACGGGCTTGTGCCGTCCAGGGCGTCGGTCTGCCGAGCAGGCCGACGCCCTGGACCGCCGGAAAAGGTCTAAAGCGGCTCGGCGTTCCGCATACGCTCTTCGGTCCAGTACGTGCCGACGTCCTTGGTCGGCTCCGGGACGGTGTGGACCGTCACGCCATCCGGAGAACGCGGGGTGTCCGGGGTATCCGGCGACCCCGCACTGGCCATCTTGAAGCCTGCCACCGTGGCGGTGATGGCCGCGACGAGGCCCACGGGAACGGCCAGCGTGCGAATCCGGCTGCGGCGCCCCGCGCCTGCGGCCTTCTTCCGCTGGTCGGACATGGCCGCACCCACTCCCTCAGCAAGGCGACATCCGCGATCAACGGCTCGGTTCGAACACCTTATACGCCCCAACTCAACCACGCAGCGGGCGCGTTCGGGCAGCTCCGGTAGTCAGAGGCTGTAACCAGCTCCGCCGTCACGACGTCCACGGCCGCCGACGTAGGGCATGCCGCAGGCCCTGTGACGGACCGCGTGAAGATCAGAGACAACGCCGGGTTCGAGGGCCAACCCACCGGGGACGACGGCGACGGCCCGCGCCCCGGTTGGCGCACCGGACCGGCCGGTTTCCGCCTCCACCACTCACACCACCGTTAAGGCGACGACCCCGGCCGGTACGGCGCCCCCGGCACCACCAGCGGCGATCCCGTCACCGGGTCCGGGACCACCACCGACTCCAGGCCGAAGACCTCCCGTACCAGCTCGGCCGTCACGACCTCCCCCGGCCGCCCCTCCGCCACGATCCGTCCCGCCTTCATCGCGACCAGGTGATCCGCGTACCGCGCCGCCTGGTTGAGGTCGTGGAGCACGATCACGACCGTACGGCCCTGGTCGTGGTTGAGGCGGCGGACCAGGTCGAGGACCTCCACCTGGTGCGCGATGTCCAGGAACGTCGTCGGCTCGTCCAGCAGCAGCAGATCCGTCTCCTGCGCGAGCGCCATCGCGATCCACACCCGCTGGCGCTGGCCGCCCGACAGTTCGTCCACCGAGCGGTCGGCGAGGGCCGTCACGTCCGTACGCTCCATCGCGTCCGTGACCGCGCGCTCGTCCTCGTCCGACCACTGCTGCCACCAGTGCTGGTGCGGCTGACGGCCGCGCGAGACCAGGTCGGCGACCGTGATGGCCTCCGGGGCGACCGGCGACTGCGGGAGCAGGCCGATCGACTGGGCGATCTTCCGGGTCGGGATCCGCGCCAGCTCCGTACCGTCCAGCAGTACGGAACCGCCCCGCGGCTTCAGCAGCCGGCCGAGCGCGCGCAGGGTCGTCGACTTGCCGCAGGCGTTCGGGCCGACGATCACCGACACCTGTCCGTCGGGGACGGCCAGGTCCAGTTCGTGGACGACCGTGCGGTCCTCGTAGGCGAGCGTCAGCTCGCGGGCGACGATCCTGCTCATGCCTTGCCTCCTGCGGTACGGCCGGTACGGCCGCGGACGATCAGCCAGATCAGATACGGGGCGCCGACCGCCGCCGTCAGTACACCCACCGGGAGTTCGGTCGGGGACAGCAGCCTGCGGGCCAGCAGATCGGCGAGCACGACGATCACCGCGCCCATCAGCGCCGAACAGAGCAGCGGGATCTGCGCGGTACGGGTCATGCGCCGGGCGATCTGCGGCGCCAGCAGCGCCACGAAGTCCACCGGGCCCGCCGCGCCCGTCGCGACCGACGCCAGCACCACACCGAGCAGGACGAGCCCGAGCCGTACGCGGCCGAGCCGTACGCCCAGGGCCGTGGCGGTGTCGTCGTCCATCGAGACCGTGCGCTGCGCGTACGCCGCCCACAGCACCGCGGGCACCAGCGCGAGCAGCAGCCAGCCGAGCGGCGCGGCGGAGTCCCAGCCCCGGCCGTTGAGCGAGCCGGTCATCCAGACCTGGGCCTGCTGGGCGACCAGATAGTCGCCCTTGGTCAGGAAGAGCGTGGTGATGGAGCGCAGGGCGATCGCGAAGCCGATACCGATGAGTACGAAGCGGGTGGCGTGCAGCCCACCGCGCCAGGCGAAGACGTACACCAGCGCCGCCGCGACGATGCCGCCGGCGACGGAGAGATACGGAAGGACGGTGTACGAGGTGACGCCGAAGGTCATCGCGCCGACCGTGAGCGCGCTCGCGCCCTGGCTGATGCCGATGATGTCGGGGCTGGCGAGCGGGTTGCGGGCGACGGTCTGGATCAGCGCGCCCGCGATGCCGAACGCGAGCCCGACCAGCAGCCCGACCACCATGCGCGGCAGCCGCAGGGTGCCGACCACCAGCTCGTTCGCCGCGGGCTGTCCGAGGAGCACCTTCAGGACCTCGGACGGTGGTACGAAGCTCTCGCCGACGCTCAGATACGCCACGCACACGGCCGCCAGCGCGACGGCGAGCGCGCCCGCCATGGCCGCCGCCCGGCGGTGCAGCAGGAACGAGGCGCGTCCGATCCGTACCCGCGTATAGCCCGCCGGCCGGATCCCGTCCGCCCCGGCGACGCTCTCCGGGGCCTCCTTGAGGGCCGTCGTCATGCCGGCACCGCCTTCCGGCGTACGAGAGCGACCAGGAACGGCACTCCGAGCAGGGCCGTCATCACACCAGCGGGGACCTCGCTCGGCGGGAAGACGATCCGCCCGATCACATCGGAGACCAGCAGCATCACCGGGCCGATCAGGGCCGCCATCGGCAGCACCCAGCGATGGTCCGAGCCGACGATCGCTCGGGCGATATGCGGAACGGCGAGACCGATGAAGGCGATCGGTCCCGCCGCCGCGACCGCCACTCCGGTCAGTACGGTCGCGCCGAGGCCGCCGACGATCCGGACGGCCGCGACGTTCTGGCCCAGGCCCTTCGCCACGTCCTCGCCGAGGGCCAGGGCGTCCAGGCCGCGGGCCACGGATATCACCAGTACGGTGCCGAGCACCAGGAACGGCCAGACCTGACCGGCCACTTCGGCGTCCCGGCCCGCGATCGAGCCCACCTGCCAGAAGCGGAACTCGTCCAGCGTCGCCGCGCTCGTCGTCAGCACGCCCATCGTCACGGACACCAGCAGCGCGTTGATCGCCGCGCCGCCGAGGGCGAGTTTGACCGGGGTCGCGCCGCCGCGTCCGCTGGAGGCGATCGCGTACACCGCCACCGACGCCACCGCCGCGCCCGCGAAGGCGTACCAGACATAGCCGGAGAGCGTGTGCACCCCGGCGAAGGCGATGGCCAGGACGACGCCCACGGAGGAGCCCTGGCTGATGCCGAGGATGCCGGGGTCGGCGATCGGGTTGCGGGTGATGCCCTGGAGGACGGTGCCGGCCAGGGCGAGCGCGGCGCCCACCATCAGCCCGATCAGCGTGCGCGGCACCCGCAGTTGGCGGATGACCTCGGCGTCGTCGCTGTGGCCGCCGTACAGCAGCGCGTCGACGACGGCGGAGGGAGCGACGGCGCGCGCCCCGACCGCGAGACTCAGCAGGACCGACAGCAGCACGGCCACGACGGCTGCCGCCGTCCAGCCGATACGGCGGGCGACCAGGGCGTGTCTGGTGCTGTGGATCGGCGGGGCGGCGGCTGGCATCGGAACCAATCGGACGGTGCGGCAGGACGGCGGAGGGCGGACGGCGATGGTTAGGCTTGGCTAAGTCTAAGCACCCGATTCCGGCCATCCGCCGGGGCCCGATGCCCGTACCGGCAGCCTGGGCACAATGGCCCCATGGCTTCCCTCACGGCTCGGCAACCGCTCACCGTCGGCTTCGACCTCGATATGACCCTGATCGACTCACGGCCCGGCATTCGCGCCGTCTACCAGGCGCTCTCCGAGGAGACCGGGGTCCCGATCGACGCCGATCTCGCGGTCACCCGGCTCGGGCCGCCGCTCGAACAGGAGCTGGCGCACTGGTTTCCGGAGGAACAGGTCGCTGAAGTGGCCGACCGTTACCGGGAGATCTATCCCACATTCGCGATCCCGCCGACGCGGGCGATGCCCGGCGCTCAGGAGGCCATCGCCGCCGTCCAGGCGCTGGGCGGGCGCGCGATCGTCATCACGGCCAAGCACCAGCCGAACGCCGAACTCCACCTCACCCACCTCGGGATCAAGCCGGATGTGGTGATCGGCTGGCTGTGGGCCGAGGCCAAGGGCGAGGCGCTGCGGGAGTACGGCGCGTCGGTGTTCGTCGGCGACCACATCGGGGACGTACGGGGGGCGCACACCGCCGACGCGCTGGCGGTCGCCGTACCGACCGGGCCGTGCGACGAGGAGGCGCTGCGCAGGGCCGGAGCCGAGGTGATCCTGCCCGGCCTGACGGCCTTCCCCGCCTGGCTGGAGGGTTACGCGGCCGGCCTGGCCCGCCGGCGCTGAGCGGCGATCGAGCGCAGCACGCCCGCGGCGGCGATCAGGAAACCCACACCCATCAGCATGCAGACGGCGTAGGCGACGGACGGGAAGGGCTCGGAGCCGAGGAACAGCGGCGCGACGGTGATCAGGGTCGCGAGGGCGCCGACGATGAAGACGATCGCGCCGATACGGACCAGCCCGTCGCCGGGTCCGGCCTCTTCCGTCGCACGGGGTTCAGGAGTAGCAGTCACGCCACCAGGGTAGTTCCCTGCGGAAAGCAGCGGACAGGAACCATCCGGCGACGTCTTGTCACCAGCCCCTGGACCATTAGCCTTGGTGGTGGCGGGTCGATGGACCCGCTGTAGTGCTATCCAGAGCCGTTTTTGTGCGCGCCAGGGGGTGTCGACATCCTCCGGCGCCCCAACGAGTACGAGGACGAGGACAGACGTGCCTACCGGCAAGGTCAAGTGGTTCAACAGCGAGAAGGGCTTCGGCTTTCTCTCCCGCGACGACGGCGGCGACGTCTTCGTGCACTCGTCGGTCCTCCCCGCCGGAGTCGACGCGCTCAAGCCAGGCCAGCGCGTGGAGTTCGGCGTGGTAGCGGGACAGCGCGGTGACCAGGCGCTCTCGGTGACCGTCCTCGACCCGACACCCTCGGTCGCGGCGGCCCAGCGCCGCAAGCCCGACGAACTGGCCTCGATCGTCCAGGATCTGACGACGCTGCTGGAGAACATCACGCCGATGCTGGAGCGCGGGCGCTATCCCGACAAGGCGCAGGGCGCGATGATCGCCGGCCTGCTGCGCGCGGTGGCGGACCAGCTGGACGTGTGACCGGGGCGGGTGAGCCGGGCATGTGATCCGGGCGTGTGATCCGGATGGGCAGGTCAGACGAAACGCAGCGCGTCGTGGCCGAGGGGCGGTACGAGCCCCTCGGCCGCGGCGCGGGTGAGCAGCCCGCGGACCGCCGCGTAGCCGTCCTCACCCAGATCCGCGGTGAACTCGTTGACGTACAGCCCGATGTGCTGGTCCGCCACCGCCGGGTCCATCTCCTGGGAGTGCGCCAGTACGTACGGCCGTGAGGTCTCCGGATCGTCCCAGGCCATCCGGACGGACCTGCGGATCGACTCGGCCAGCAGCTGGAGCACCTCGGTGCCCAGCGAGCGCTTCGCGATGATCGCGCCGAGCGGGATCGGCAGCCCGGTCGTGGACTCCCAGTGCTCGCCCATGTCGGCGAGGCGGTGCAGCCCGTAATCCTGATAGGTGAAGCGCGCCTCGTGGATGACGAGTCCGGCGTCCACCTTGCCGTCGCGTACCGCGGGCATGATCTCGTGGAAGGGCAGCACGACGACCTTGCCCACCCCGCCGGGGAGCACATCCGCCGCCCACAGCCGGAAGAGCAGATAGGCCGTGGAGCGCTCGCTCGGTACGGCGACGGTCCTGCCGGTCAGATCGGCGCCCGGCTCCTTCGTCAGCACCAGCGGTCCGCAGCCCCGGCCCAGCGCGCCGCCGCAGGGCAGCAGGGTGTACTCGTCCAGGACCCAGGGCAGCACGGCGTACGAGACCTTCAGTACGTCGAACTCCCCCCGCTCCGCCATGCCGTTGGTGATGTCGATGTCCGCGAACGTGACGTCGATATCGGGCGCGCCGGTGACCCTGCCGTGTGCCCAGGCCTCGAAGACGAAGGTGTCGTTGGGGCAGGGCGAGTAGGCGATCTGCAGCGGCTGCGGGGTCATGACGGCTCCTCGAATACGGGGGTGAGCAGCGTGAACGCGTACCGCAGCGCGTCCAGCGCCCCGCCGATCCGCCAACTGGCGCGGTCGCGCGGGCCGACGGTGTTGGAGATCGCGCGGATCTCGGCGCACGGTACGGAGTGGGCGGCGGCGGCCTCCGCGACCCCGAAGCCCTCCATCGCCTCGGCGGCGGCGCGCGGATGACGCGCGGTCAGCTCGGCGGTGCGGGCGGCCGTGCCGGTCGCGGTGGTGACGGTGAGGATGGGCGCGAGGACCGAGTGGACCCGCGGATCGGCGTCCAGGGCCTTTGACAGCCGGGCGGTCAGCGCGGCCGGCGGTGAGTGGACGCTACGGCCGAAACCCAGCTCCTCGACCGGCAGATAGCCGTCGGGGGTCTCGGCGCCCAGATCCGCGGCGATGATCGTGTCCGCGACGACGAGCGAGCCGAGCGGGGCGTGGGGCGCGAAGCCGCCGCCGATACCGGCGGAGATGACGAGATCGTACGGAGGGTCGTACGGGGAGGCCGCCAGCGCCGTCGCCGTGGCGACCGCGGCCGCCACCGGTCCCGCGCCGCCCGCCAGGACCTCCACCACCGGTATCCGCACGGACCCGGGCCTCGGCGTGAACTGCGCGTGGGTCGTCATCTCGTACCCACCCGTCAGCTCCCGGACACCGGCGCCCGCGAACCGGCCGAGGCCCGCGGCGACGGAGTCCGCCTCCGCGGCCACCGCCGTGACGACAAGTACACGCATGGCGGGAGCCTCCAGGGGCGCCCGGCCTCCGGGGCCGTACCGGCCGCCGGATCACCGGGTCGGTCAGGAATTCTTCTTCTTGAACTCGAAGTGCCAGATGCCGGTCAGCGTCTTGCCGTTGGTCTCCACGATGCTGACCTGCGTGTCGCTCGTGGTCTCGCCGGTCTGGGTGGAGAAGAAGGCGTTGCCGGGGATGGTCCGGTAGGTCTTCTTGTACGGCTCCTGCTCGGCCTGCTGGCCGTTGATGAAGAGCGTCCAGCCGTGCTCGGCGATCGTCGGGTCGACCCCGAAGCGGACCTTGTCGTCCATCGCGATCTCGACGACCTTCTCCGCCTTCTTGTTCAGGCAGGGCTGGATGTCGGCGGTCTTGATCGCCTTGCCGTCGTTGTAGCAGGCCGCCGCGGTGTTGATCGAGCTGTCACCGACCGTCACGGTCGCGAGCGGCGTCGGCTTTTCACAGGCGGCGAGGACGAGGAGCCCGGCGGACACCGCGCCGAGGGCGGCGCCGGCCCGGCGGGACCTACCAGAGAAGAACGCAACGGTCATGGGGCGAAGGCTATCGGTCGCCCGCGTCCACGCCGCGAGGGGGTACGGCGAGCCGTCGACCGGACGTACCGTGCTCGCCGCGGGCCGGTGTCACGCGACGCGGGCGTGGGCCGTGCCGCGACGGGCCGCGGTCAGCAGTCCGCGTACGGCGGTGATCGCGCCGATCCCGACGATCGCCGCGGCGACCGACATCCCCAGCACGCCGTTGAGCGGCAGCGCGATACCGATCGCGCCGCCCACCACCCAGGACATCTGGAGCAGCGTCTCGGAGCGGGCGAAGGCGGAGGTCCGTACCTGCTCGGGGACGTCCCGCTGGATCACCGCGTCCAGGGAGAGCTTCGACAGGGCCTGGGTGAATCCGGCCACCGCGCAGAGCACCGCCATCATCACGCCGCCGAACAGGAGCGCCGCGACGATCGCCGCGGAGAGGGCGATGCCCAGGACGGTGGCGATGATCAGCTCCGGACCACGGGCCTTCAACCAGGCGCCGACCGCCGTTCCCAGAGCGTTGCCCGCGCCGGCGGCGACGCCGACGATGCCCAGGGAGACGACGGCGCTGTAGCCGGAGAGCGGATGCTCGCGCAGCAGGAAGGCGAGGAAGAAGGTCAGAAAGCCGGAGAGGGCGCGGTGGGACGCGTTCGCCTGGAGGCCGTGCAGCACCGCCGGGCCGACCGTACGCAGCGAGGGCTTCCTCTTCTCCCCCTGGACGACCGTGACCAGCCGCGCCCTGCGTTCGCCCTTCGCGGAGTCGACCTTGCCCGGCAGCGTGAACGCCAGGAACGTTCCGGCGAGAAAGATCAGACACGCGCCGTACAGCGGCCACTTCGGACCGATCTGATGCAGCCCCGCGCCGATCGGCGCCGCGATACCGGTGGCCAGCAGCCCGGCCAGCGTGACCCGGGAATTGGCCCGTACCAGCGAGAAACGGGGCGGCAGCAGCCGGGGCACGACCGCGCTGCGGACCACCCCGTACGCCTTCGACGCCACGAGCACCCCGAGCGCCGCCGGATACAGCTCCAGACTGCCCGTGATGACGGCGGTCGACATCAGGATCGCGAGCGCGGCCCGGGTGAACATGGCGCAGGCCATGGCGGCGCGGCGGCCGTGCGGGAGATGGTCGAGGAGCGGGCCGATGACGGGGGCGAGCAGGGTGAAGGGCGCCATCGTGACGGCGAGATAGAGGGCGACGCGGCCCCGCGCCTCGTCCGTCGGCACGGAGAAGAAGACCGTGGACGCGAGCGCGACGGTGATCATGACATCGCCCGCGCCGTTCACCGCGTGCAGCTCGATCAGCTTGCCGAGCCCCGACTCACCCGCGCCGTGCGCGTGGGTGGCCTTGCGGATTCCCCTCGCCCCGGCGGTGAAAGGGAGCCGCAGGGCATGACCGATGGCCCGCCCGGCCCTCCGGAGCGGGCCGGCCGTACGCGTGTCGGACGACCTGACGGCTGCCACCTCGTCATAGTGCCCCAAGGGCCCCTGGTGCGAACCGAACCCGGGCGTGACGGGGCCGTGACGGTGCCATGAAGGACGAGCCGCCGGGGGGCACCGGCGAGCCGGGGAGAGTTCACCGGCCGGTACCGGAGCGGAGAGCTCCGGCGCCGGGGCCGCGGGCGCGCCCGGAATCTCTCCCGGGTGGTCTCCCGGGTGGATCCGAACACATTGTCGGCCTCCCACCATGGGGTTTCTCCGGGTCACGGCCTGGTTGCGGTGTGGTCCGAAGTCCGGGAAAGACGGCGTGCAGGTGGGCGGGGGGCGAGAGAGGGGGTAGCGTGCGTAGCGCGCCACCGGCGGTTGTTCTCGGCCGCGCGCCTCTTCGTCATCCCGCAGAATGGATAACGATAGGTGTGCCCGAGGAGAGATCGGGCGTGGACGTCGATGCGGCCCTCTGGTCCGCTCCGCCCTCGGCTCGTACATCGCGATTCGGCCGGCGCACCCGTGAGACGGCGTAGGAGAGAAGCGAGACCTGTGAGTGCTGCGACGACGCGAAGCCGAACCCCCGACCGCCTGTGCGCCGAGGCGGTAGACCTCGCCAGGTCGGCTGCCGAGGAGGCCGCCGCGCCCGGCGTCGTCGGGGAACATGTCTCGGTGGTGGCGGACGGAGACCGGGTCGTCACGCACTTCTTCGAGTGCAAGGAGCCCGGCTACCGAGGCTGGCGCTGGGCGGTGACGGTGGCGCGGGCATCCCGCGCGAAGGTCGTCACGCTGGACGAAACGGTGCTCCTGCCGGGCCCCGACGCCCTGCTGGCCCCTGAGTGGGTGCCCTGGAGCGAGCGGCTGCGGCCCGGAGACATGGGCCCCGGCGATCTGCTGCCCACCGAGGCGGAGGACCTGCGGCTGGAGCCCGGCTACTCCGGTGCGGACACACCGCCGCCGAACTCCGTGCTGCCGGATGTGGTGACCCCGCAGAACCTCGCGGACCTCGTCGAGGCGGAGGACGCGGGGCCGGACCTGGAACCGACCGGCCGCGCGGGCACGTCGCCCGCGCCCGAGCGTGGCTCGATCGCGTCGGTCGCCGAGGAGCTCGGCATGCGCCGGGCACGGGTGCTGTCGCGGTACGGGCTGCACGCGGCGGCGGACCGCTGGGACGAGGCGTTCGGCGCGAAGACCCCGATGGCGCAGGCGGCTCCCGCGCCCTGCGTGACCTGCGGCTTCCTGCTGCCGCTGGCGGGCTCGCTGCGGCAGGCCTTCGGCGTCTGCGCGAACGAGTTCTCGCCGGCGGACGGGCGGGTCGTGTCGCTGGCGTACGGGTGCGGGGGGCACTCCGAGGCGGCGGTGATGCCGAAGCCGCCGCGGCGGGCGGCGCCGGTGCTGGACTCGATGGCGACGGACGCGTTCCCGCTGAGACCGTCGGCGGACAGCGGGTCGGTGATCACGGCGGAGGACGAGTCGGAGGACCTGGGTCACTCTTAGCCTTCCGGCTGGAGGCCGTGGGGCCGGGGTGCGGTGCGCCGTCCGGCGGGGGGCGTGGTGCGGTCGTCTGTGGCCTGGGGCCGGTGGTCGGGTGCGGGTTGTTGCCGGGTGGCGCTCCGGGGTTCGCGCCCGGGACGGCATGATTTACGGCGCGCAGCTGGCCTGACGATGGGTTCGGGCGTTCGTGCGCCACAAATCACGCTTTAGTGTCCCGGACACGAC
>NZ_JOEI01000046.1 GCF_000718095.1 Streptomyces scopuliridis RB72
ATCGACGGCGCTTCCGCCATGATCCGCCGGAAGGCGTCCGCCGTCACGCAGAAGCCGGCCGGCACGCGGATGCCTTCGATCCGCGACAGCCCGCCCAGGGGCGCGCCCTTGCCGCCGACGACCGCGACCTGCGTCTCGTCAACCTCTTGAAGATCCAACACGTACTGCTCAATCACTGCGATACCTCCGAGACAGCCGTGCTCCGTTGGCCGAGGCAGCGGACGCATTTCGCTTTGCCGAATCGGGCCAGGTCGTCGCCAAGGTGCTCATCGTGCCGACCCCGGAACGCTGAGCATCGCGTCGGCGTCGATCCGGCGCCGCCAATTGCCAGAAGGAAATGAAGATCGTCATGCACAGTTCGCCGTCCGCCCTCCTCTCGATGCCTTCCCTGGTGCCGACCGTGCTGCTGGCCGTCGGTCTGCTTGCGGGCATGGTCGTGACGAGTGTCGTCACTGCACGGGCCCTGAAGGGGGCCAGTCGCCGCCAGGCCGTGACCGGCAGTCTCTTGTCCGGATCGTGGGTCGTCGGATTCACCGCACTCTTCGTGATCAGTGATCATCACTGCGCTGAGCTGGGAGCTGGGCGAGCAGCACGTGCACACGCTGCTGTGGCCGACCGGCTCCGCACTCGTCATCGGACTGATCTACCTCGCAGGTGGCGTCGTCTACCGGGACGTCCTGCAGTACGCCCTGGGCGGATGGCTCGCGCTGACGTCCACCGCCGCCCTGTTCTTCGGAGTCCCCGGCATGTTCTGGGTTCTGGCGCTCGCGGGCGGTGGCGGCTACTTCGTCGCCGCGAGGGTGGAACGACGTCGCGTCGCTGCGGCGCTCTCTGCTTCGTAACGGCCACGTTCCCCATGGTGTCTGCTGGTTCACGCGTCGGCCTTCTGCTCGGGGGCCGTGCGGTCGAGCCAGTGGGCGATGCCGGCGACATGGGCGTGCGTGGCGGACAGGTCCCCCCAACGGGCGCCGAGCTGCGGCTGGTCCCCCAGGCGGGGATAGCGGTGGCGCAGGCTCTGGACGGCGTCGCGGACGTCCGACTCCGTGCTGGGCAGGCCACCGGCCAGGGTCCGCACGGTGTGGTCCCAGGCGAGCATTTCCTGTTCGGCGTTCGTCGGCGTCCGGTCCGGGGCCGAAGTGGGTGAACAGCAACCTTGCCGGACTCAGCTCGCGCATCTTTCGCAGTGAGGCCCGGGCCCGCGACGCCGCAGTGACATCAGCCGCTACCGCGGCGATGCGCACCTCGCTGCGTCGTCGGAGTCGGCCAAGTACGTCCCGTACGAGGTCGATCCTCCGCACGAGCCCTCGCAGTAACGGCGGGGGCGCCTGCGTGTCGAACGCCCGGTCTCAAAGCGGGAAAGACGTGCTGCCGCGCGGGTTGGTCTCGGACAGCGTCACACCTGTGCCGTCCCTGGTCGTATGAGTCATCGGACTGGTATCTCCGTTTCGGCGGAAGGCTGATCATTGCGGGAAAATCCCCGCCCCGAGAGGGAGCAGAGGGGTGGTCAGGCCGTGGAGTTGCGCCGTGTGGAATTCAGGGTGCTGGGGCCGGTCGAAGCCGTTGGCGTCTGTGAGATGCTCCCGCTCGGCGGACCCAAGCCACGCACTCTCCTGGCAGCTCTCCTGTTGGACATGAACACTGCGGTCACCGCAGACCGGCTCTGCGAGATGTTGTGGGCCGGGAGCCCACCGGCTTCCGCCCATGCGAACGTACGCAGTTACGCCGCCGGTCTGCGCAGGGTGCTCAACGCGGCCTCCGGCGGTGACCGGCTCAGCCACGGTCATCAGGGGTATCGTCTGCGGGTTCAGCCGGATGAACTGGATCTGAGGCTCTTCGACGATCTGGCCGCGCGTGGCCGGGCGGCCATAGCCGAAGGTGATCATTGGTCGGCAGCCGAGCGACTGCGGGCGGCTCTGGGATTGTGGCGAGGTGCCGCCTTCGATGGTCTGTCGCATCACTTCCCGCTGCACATGGAGGCATCGAGGCTGGAGGAGTCCCGGATCTCCGTCTTCGAGGACTACGCCGCGGCCCGCATCGCCTTGGGTGAGTACGAGGACCTGGTCCCGGTGCTGCGGGCCCAGACAGCGGTGCACCCGCTGCGCGAGCGACTGTGGGGTCTGCTGATCACCGCTCAATACCATTGTGGACGTGCGGGAGACGCGCTGCACTCCTATGCCCGGGCCCGTCGTACGCTCCGGGACGAACTCGGACTCGATCCCGGAATCGAACTGCGGCGGTTGCACCAGGCCGTACTCGCCCGCGACCTCTCCCAGGTGACAGGACCGCCGCGGTCCAACCCCGTCCGTCAACTCGACCCACCAACCCCGGATCCCGCTCGTCCGGGCCCGAGATCGAGATCTGCGGAAGCCTGGCCCATATGCCAACTTCCCACGCTCATACCGGACTTCGTCGGGCGTGAGAAACTGCTCACCCACGCGGCCACACTGTTGGCCCCGTCGAACGCCGAAAGGCCGGCGATGGTGGTGCCGGTGGTGATCCTGACCGGTCTGCCCGGCGTGGGCAAGACCGCTGCGGTCACCCACCTCGCCCACCGGCTCCGCGGCGCCTTCCCCGACGGTCAGCTCTACGTCCAGCTCGACAGCGCTCGCGGACCGCGCCGCACATCCGCCGCCGTCCTCGCGGACCTGCTGCTCAGCATCGGGGTGCCCGGATCGGCGATACCCGTAGCCGAGTCCCAGCGGGCCGCACTGTTCCGTTCGAAGCTCGCGCACCGCCGCGTGCTGGTCGTCCTGGACGACGTCATGGACACCTCCCAGGTCCAGTATCTGCTGCCCGGGAGCGGCGGCTGTGCCGTCCTCATCACCAGTCGGGCGCGGCTTACCGCCATTCCCGGCGCGCACCTGCTCGACGTGGAACCGTTGGACGACACCGACGGGCGCACCTTGCTCGACCGAATCGCCGGAGCGCGGCGATTCGCCACCGAGCCGGAGGCGACAGGGCGCCTCCTCGTCGGATGCGCCGGTCTCCCTCTGGCGCTCAGGGTGGCGGGCGCCCGGCTGGCCGGGAGCCCGCACCGACCGGTGCGCTGGCTGGCCGAGCGGCTGGCCGACGAACAGCGCCGACTCGGTGAGCTGCGCGCCGGTGACCTCGCCATGCGCGCCTGTGTCGCCACTGCCTATCACGGGCTGGCCCCGGATGCTGCCCGGCTGTTCCGCGCTCTCGGGCTGATCCCCACAGGCGAGTTCCCGTCCTGGATACCCGCGGTCATCATGTCCGGCGTGGCCGGGGACGAGGAACCGGACGACAGCGTGGACGACATCCTCGACGCCCTGATCCACGCCAATCTCATCCGGGCCCACCACGTCGATCCGGAGGGCCGGCCCCGCTACCGCATCCACGATTTGTTGCGTGCCTACGCCGCGGAACGTGCCGCGGAAGAAGAGTCCCCTGCGCGCCGACGGGAGATCGTCGGACGTGTCCTGGACGGCTGGCTGCACCGGGTCCCTGTCGCGGGGGAGCAGTTGCTCCGCACCGGAGCAGACACGGCTACCGCCTGGCTGGAGTACGAGCGCCCCAGTCTCGCGGCCACCGTGGAGTACGCCGCGCGCTCCGGCCACGGCGGGCAGGCGAGCGAACTCGTCGCCGCCCTGGACGACATCTGCCACCAGCGCACCTGGTTGGACGACTGGGAGCGTATGGCGCGGGCCGTGCTGGAGCGGGCGTTGGCCGAAGGCGACCGCAGACGCATCGCGATGGCCCAGGGCTCGCTGGCCCGCGCCGGTGTCGCGCGCGGCCGGGCGGACGAGGCGATGCGCTGGTTCGTCCCCGCCATCCGGCAGTTGGACGAGCTGGGGGAGCAGCGCCAGGCCGCGTACCTCCGCGTCCACAGCAGCTTCGCGATCGCGGACCGGGGCATGACAGAGGACGCCTACACCGACGCGTCCGTGGCCGTCGCCGTGCTGAGCTCGCTGGGTGACCTGCGGGGCACGGTGCTGGCGTTGCGCAGTCTGGGCGCGGTGCTGTTCCACCAGCACCGCGAGGCCGAGGCGGCGCGGGTGCTGGAGAGAGCGCTTGAGGCGGCGGAGCGACTGCGACAGCCGTTGGCTCTCGCCGATGCCCTCCAGGCGCTGGCCGTGACCGAGCTCATGCTCGGTCGGTACCCCGCGGCCGCCCGTCGCCTGGACCGGGCGTTGACCCACTACCGCAGGGTGCGGCACCGCCCCGGCGAGGCGTACGCGCTCTACACGATCGGGCGATTACGGCTGGCCTGGGACCCGGAGCGGGCCGCCGAGGCGTTCGGCCCGCTGACACAGGCCGCGGAAATGTTCTCCGAGCTCGGTGAGCGCCGTGGCGAGGCGCTCACCGCCTTCATGCGGGGCCGCGCGTACGCCGCCCTCGGTGACCGGGAGCGCGCACGGGACAGCTTCGCCGTAGCGCTGCCCGCGTTCCGCGCGCTGCGCATGCTCGACTGGGAGACGCGCACCCTCCACGAACTCGGCACTTTCGGCCGCTGACCTCGCTGACCTCGCTGACACCGCTGTCCCTGCTGAGGCGGCCGGGGCCTGCCGTGACGGTCGGTACCGAAACGGCTTTGTGCGTTTCGTGTGCGTCCTGCGCCGAGGATGGAGCAAGTCCCCACCACAGGAGGCACGGTGTTCGAACTTGCCACCCTCGATACCGAACTGGCCGCCATCGAGGTGATCCGCGACGTGCTGCTGCACCAGCGGAGACTGCGCGGCGGTGGCTGCACCGGCAGGGTCTGCCTGCGGTGCCTACGGCACCACCGAGACGCCATCGCAGAAGCCATAGCACGCGGCCGGACCATCGAGTTACTGCTCCCGGCCTTTCCCACCAAGTCCCCCAACCCAGCCAAAGTCCTGGGCCCACTGCCCGACATGGCCGAGGAACTCGCGCTGAGGTTTCTCGAATCGCTCTGCGAGCGCATCGCCGAGGTCTACCCGCCCGGTGCCCGCATCCTCATCTGCTCCGACGGGCGGGTCTTCAACGACCTGATCGGGGTGAGTGACGAGAACGTCACCCGTTACGCCCACGAGATCAACCGCATGATCGACCGGATCGGCGCCACCCACCTCGGCCAGTTCACGCTGGACGAAGTCAATCCGGGCGCCGACCACGCCCAGCAGCGCACGAGGCTCACGGCCGGCCGCGGCCCGCACCCGGACGAGCTGCGCGCCGAGGTACGCCGGGGCGGCCACCTGGTCCAGATGTACCGGGGGATCACCCGCTTCATGCTGGAGGACCTGTCCGTCCCCGAGTACACCGGCAGCCGCGCCGCCCTGCAGCGCCACTGCCGCGAGCTCGCCTACGGAGTCATCGCCCGCAGCCGCGCCTGGGACGAGCTGCTGGCCGAGCTCTTCCCGGACGCCATCCGTCTCTCCATCCACCCTCAGCCGTGCAGCACACGGAAGATCGGGCTCCTGCTGGCGGACACCCCCGACGTCTGGCTCACGCCCTGGCACAGCGCCGCCGTCGACACAGGCGACGGGCACTTCACGCTGATGAAGCGTGCCGAGGCCGAGGCGGCGGGGGCCCAGCTGGTGACGGCCCACGGACGCCCCAGCCATTTCGTTCTGCCCCGGGACCACGCCACCGTACCCGCCCCCTGACAGGAGCCTCCACCATGACCGTAGACAACGCCCTGCTCAGCGACCAGCGCCTGAGGATCACGGCCCTCGAACCCTTCGGGCTCGCACTCCACGCCGTCGACCGAGGCCGTCCGCCGACCGACCTGCCTGTCCCGTCGTTGCGCGCCCTCGTTCGTGAGCACCGACTGCTCCTGCTGCGCGACTTCGCGGGGTTCGACGAGCCTGCCGAACTCTCCGCGTACGGCGCGCGATGGGGGCAGCTCAGCGTCTGGCCGTTCGGCACTGTTCTGGAGCTCGTCCAGCAGCCTGACCCGGCCGACCACATATTCGACCATAGCCACATGCCGATGCACTGGGACGGCATGTACCGGGAGCACATCCCCGAGTTCCAGATCTTCCAGTGCGTCCACGCACCCGGTGAGGGCAACGGCGGCCAGACCACCTTCTCCGACACCGCCGCCGTGCTCACCAACGCCGATCCTGCCACCCGCGCCCTGTGGTCACGGGCCACCGGCACGTACCACCGGAAGATGGAGTACTACGACAGTACCTGCGTCTCCCCGGTGGTGACGGCCCACCCGGTCCACGGCACGCCGGTCATCCGCTACAACGAACCCACCGCGGAGGCCGACGAGCACTTCGTCAACCACCCGGACCTGGAGTTCTCCGGCCTCGCCGACAAGTCGGAACTCGCCGAACTGCACCGCGGTCTGCGTGCCGCCCTGTACGACCCGTCCCACCTCTACGCACACGCCTGGCGGACCGGCGATCTCGTGGTGACCGACAACTACACCCTGCTGCACGGCCGCAACGCCTTCACGAACGGCGCGCCCCGGCACCTGCGCCGCGTCCAGGTCCTCGGCGACCCGCCGCTGGCCAACCCGGGGCTGGTCCGATGACGACGACTCAGCCGCGGAAGACCATCGACGCCCTGATGACGGGGGCCGAGTACCTGGACAGCCTGCGCGACGGCCGTGCCGTATACGTGGACGGCGAGCAGGTCAAGGACGTGACCACGCACCGCGCCTTCCGTAACTCCGCCCGCTCCATCGCCCGGCTCTACGACGCTCTCCACGACCCCACCACCGCCGACGTACTCACCGGGGTGGACCCGGACACCGGCATCCGCACTCATCGCTTCTTCAAACCCAGCCGGTCCGCCGCCGACCTCGTCCAGGCCGGAGAAGCGATCGCCACCTGGGCCCGCATGAGCTACGGCTTCCTGGGCCGCACCCCCGAGTACAAGGCCGCCTTCATGGCCGGACTCGGCGTCAACGCCGACTACTACGGCCCGTTCGCCGCCAACGCCACCGCCTGGTACCGCAGGTTCGCGAGCAAGGCGCTCCACCTGAACCACGTCATCATCAACCCGCCGATCGACCGGAAACGCGCCATCCACGACATGGGTGACGTTTTCGTGCACGCGGTACGCGAGACCGACGCCGGGGTGGTGGTCAGCGGAGCGAAGATGCTCGCCACCGGGTCCGCGCTGACCAACGCGGGTTTCGTGGCCCCGGTCGGCTCGGCCCAGCTGGAAAAGGGCAAGGCGGAACGTTTCGCGCTGGTCTTCTTCGTCCGGATGGACAACCCCGGGGTACGGCTCATCTGCCGCACCCCGTACGAACGGCGTGCCGAAACCCCCTTCGACTTCCCGCTGAGCAGCCGCTTCGACGAGAACGACAGCGTGCTGCTCCTGGACGAGGCGTTGATTCCCTGGGAGGACGTGCTTGTCCACCGTGACATCGAGCGCGCCACCGGCTTCTACGCGGGCTCCGGCTTCCCCAACCTCTACAACTTTCAGTCCGGGATCCGACTGGGCGTCAAACTGGAGTTGATGGCGGGGCTCCTCTCTCGGGCCACCAGGGCCAACGGCACCGATGTCTTCCGCGGGGTGCAGGCCGGCCTCGGCGAACTTCTCACCCTGCGGGACGTGGTCCGGGCACTCACCTCCGCCATGGCTCACGACCCCGAACCGGGTCCGGGCGGCACGGTCCTGCCGCGCCTGGAGCACGCTTCCGCGATGCGGATGGCGGGCTCCCACATCTGGAACCGGGTGCACGAGCTCTTCGAGACCCTGCTTGGCGGTGCGCCCCTGGCTGTCCCCTCCAGCGCCCGCGACCTCGCCCATCCCGAACTGCGTCCGCTCATCGACCGCTACTACCGGGGTGCCGACACCTCGGCGCTGGAGCGGATCAAGCTCCTCAAGCTGGTCTGGGACGCCATCGGCACCGAGTTCGGGGCCCGCCACGAGCTCTACGAGCGCAACTACTCCGGCAACGGCGAGCAGGTCCGGCTGGACGCGCTGCGCTGGGCCACCCGCCGAGGCAGCCTCGGCCGCTACGAGGAACTGGTCCAGGAGTGCCTGGACGACTACGACACCGACGGCTGGCGCCGGGGCCCCTGGCTCGGCCCTGATCAGGACTGAGAAAGGAGCGGACCATGTGCGGCATCACCGGATGGGTCGACTTCTCCCGTGACCTCACCACCGAGTCCGGCACGCTCGATGCCATGGTGCGGACGCTGATCCGCCGCGGCCCGGACGCCGGCGGCGGCTGGCTCGACACCCACGCCGCGCTCGGCCACCGGCGCCTCGCGATCATCGACCTGGAGGGCGGGGCCCAGCCCATGGCCACCCCGGAGCGCGGCCCACGCGGCGACCTGCCACGCGCCGTGATCTCCTACGGCGGCGAGATCTACAACTATCGCGAGCTGCGCGGCGAACTCTCCCTGTACGGGCACCGGTTCGCCACGTCCAGCGACACCGAGGTGGCGCTGCGCGCCTACCTCCAGTGGGGCGCCGACTTCGTGCATCGCCTCAACGGCATGTACTCCATCGCCATCTGGGACACCGCGCGCGAGGAACTCCTCCTCGTTCGTGACCGGCTCGGGGTCAAGCCCCTCTACTACCACCCGACCCCGGGGGGTGTCCTCTTCGGGTCGGAGCCCAAGGCCATCCTGGCCAACCCACTGGTGCGGCCGAGCGCCTCCGCGGAGGAACTCTGCGACGCGCTGCTCTTCCTGCGCACCCCCGGCCGGGTGCCGCTGCGCGGCATGCGGGAACTCAGGCCCGGCCATCTGCTGCGGGTCGGCCGTGAGGGCCTGCGCGAAGAGCGGTACTGGGCACTTGAGGCCCGCCCGCACACCGACGACCTGCCCACCACCATCGCCACGGTCCGCGAACTGCTGGACGACATCGTGCCGCGCCAGATGGTCGCGGACGTCCCCTTGGTCGCGCTGCTCTCCGGCGGCCTGGACTCCAGCACCGTGACCGCCCTGGCCCAGCGCGTCCGCGCCGCCGAGGGCGGGCGGATCTCCACCTTCGCCGTCGACTTCACCGGCCACAGCGAGAACTTCCGCGGTGATCCCATCCGCCCCACTCCCGACGGCCCCTACGCCCGCGCGGTCGCCGAGCACGTCGGCAGCGCACACCACACGATCACCCTGGACCGGGCCCGGCTTCTCGACCCGGCCGTGCGCCGGACCGTACTGGCGGCCTGGGACCTGCCGTTCAACTTCGCCGACCTGGACGTCTCACTGCACCAGCTCTTCGCGGCCGTCCGCGAGCACGCAACCGTGGCACTCTCCGGTGAGGGAGCCGACGAGGTGTTCGGCGGCTATCTCTGGTTCTCCGACCCTGTTGCGCGGGCCGCCGAGACCTTCCCCTGGCTGGAGCTCGGCGCCCACCGCGGCCTCGACCCCGGCGCGCTCTTCCGCCCCTGGTTCGTGGAGGGCATCGACCTCGCCGCGTACCAGGCCGACCTGTACCGCGGTGCGCTGGCCGAGGTTCCCCGCCTCGATGGTGAGGGCCCCGAGGAACGGCGCACGCGTGAACTCGGCTACCTCACACTCACCCGCTGGCTGCCCATCCTGCTCGACAAGAAAGACCGGATGGGAATGGCGAACGGCCTGGAGGGACGGGTGCCGTTCTGCGACCACCGCCTCGTCGAATACCTCTTCAACGTCCCCTGGGCGATGAAGACCTGCACCGGCCAGGAGAAGGGCCTGCTCCGCGAGGCCGCCGCCGACCTGCTGCCGCAGTCCGTACTGCGCCGCACCAAGGCCGCCTACCCCTCCATCCAGGACCCCGCCTACGACCGCGGTCTCATCGCCGGTCTCACCGCCGCAGCCGTCGGCCACGACGCACCGCTCGCTGGCTACCTGGACCCGGAAGCGGTGCGCCGGCTCACCCACAAGACGACGACCGGCACCCTCTCCGAGTTCGAACGCATCCTCCTGGAATCCACCGTCCGTCTCGGCGACTGGCTGAGCACCTACGAGGTGGATCTCGATCTCGGCCCCGACCGCCTCACCCTGTAAGGAGCGAACCGATGTCATCGCAGACCAAGGCACCGATCCCGCTGATCCCCGCGATCGAGATCCGGCGGACCGGCGGCCCGGACGTCCTTCTCCCTGTCGACAGGCCGGCTCCCGGCGAGCCCGGCCCGGGCCAGATCCTGGTCGAACTCGCCGCCGCGGGCGTCAACTTCATAGACATCTACCGCCGCGAGGGCCGCTATCCGCTGCCCCTGCCCGCCGTGCCCGGTGAGGAGGGCTCGGGCACCGTGCTGGCCGTGGGGCCCGACGTCACACGGTTCTCGGTCGACGACCGCGTTGCCTGGACCACGGTCCTCGGCAGCTACGCGGGGCAGGTCCTCGTTCCCGAGGAGAAAGCCATCGTTGTCCCCGAAGGCGTCGACCTGCACACCGCCGCCGCCGCACTTGTCCAGGGCATGACGGCCCACTACCTGGTCAACGACTCCTACCGCGCCCAGGCCGGCGAGACCGTGCTGGTGCACGCCGCCGCGGGCGGAGTGGGGCTGCTCCTCACTCAACTGCTCAAGCAGCGCGGAGTGCGCGTGATCGGCACGGTCTCCAGCCACGAGAAGGAGAAGCGGGCGGCCGCCAACGGCGCGGACGAGGTCATCCGCTACGACCGCTGCCAGGACATCGCCGCCGAGGTCCGGCGCCTGACCGACGGGGACGGCGTGCACGCCGCCTACGACGGGGTCGGCGCCGCCACCTTCGACGCCGGCCTGGACAGCCTGCGCCGCCGCGGCACGCTGGTCCTCTTCGGTGGCGCCAGCGGCCCCGTGCCACCCGTCGACGTGATGCGGCTGCTCTGGGGTGGCTCGCTGACCCTCACGCGTCCCTACCTGGAGCACTTCCGGGCCACCGTCGAGGAGTTCACCTGGCGGGCCGGAGAAGTCTTCGCGGGAATCGCCGACGGCACCCTGCGCATCACCATCGGCGGCACGTATCCGCTCGCCCGCGCCCGGGACGCACACGCCGACCTGGCCGCCCGCCGCACCACGGGCAAGCTGCTCCTCGTCCCGTAGCCCCCGTTCCTTTTCGGAAAGTCTCTCTTTCAGAAAGGCGAAACGCCCATGGGCGCCATCGTCGGCGCGGGACTGCTCTCCCACGCCCCCGTCATCATGTTCCCCGAATCTCAGCGCATCGAGGCCAATGGCGGCCGCGACTTCACCCTCGCCACCGGTCTCGCCCGACTCCGCCGCGAGGTGGTCGACACCACCGACCACGACGCCGTGCTGGTGCTCGACACCCACTGGGCCACCACCACCGAGACCGTCATCACCGCCCACGCCCACCGGTCCGGACGCTTCACCTCCGACGAGATGCCCAGCGAGGTCAGCGAGATCCCCTACGCCATCCCCGGAGACCCGGAACTCGCCCACGCCGTGGCCACGGCGGCGGAGAAGGATTCGCTCTGGCTCTCCGCCAACGACGACTCCCACCTCCCGATCCACTACGCCACTCTCAACCTCTGGAGCTACCTCGGCCGCCCTGACGTGCCGTGGCTGTCCATGTCGGTCTGCCAGACCGCGACCACCGAGGACCACCTGCTCCTGGGAGCGGTTGTCGCCGAGGCTGTCGACGGGCTCGCCCGGCGGGTGCTGGTGATCGCCTCCGGTGGCCTCTCGCACGGTTTTTGGCCCCTGGCCGAACTGCGTGACCGGATGGCCGGTGATCCGGCCAATATCGTCAGCCCCGCGGCCCGTGCCGCCGACGAGCAACGCATCGCCTGGCTGGAGGCCGGCCGTCACGACCGGGTCATCGCGACCATGCCGGAGTACCGCCGGCACGTCCCGGAAGGCAACTTCGGCCACTACCTGACGCTCGCGGGCGCTCTCGGTGGATCCGGGTGCACCGCCTCCGCGCGCCGCTACGGCGAGTACGAGAACGCCATCGGTACCGGTCAGGTGCATCTCTGGTTCGACCACCCCGCCGGGGGCTGGACCAACTGACCCGAGCACCACCCTCATCCATCCGACGACAAGGAGACCCGGTGGCGATCGATCCGCAGCAACTCCGCACCTGCCTCGGCTACTTCGCCACCGGTGTCACCATCGTCAGTTGCGCGGTGGGCGACGCCCCCCACGGCGCGACCGTGAACTCCTTCACCGCGGTCTCCCTGGACCCGCCGCTCGTGCTGGTCTCCCTCTCCCGTACCTCGAAGGCGGCCCGACTTCTGGCCGGCCGCCCGTTCACCGTCAACGTTTTGTCCGAGGAGCAACGCGACCTCGCTCTACGGTTCGCGGGGAGTCCGGAGGCTTCTGGTCCTTCTCCCTCCTGGCTGCCCGCGCCATTGGGCCTGGCACCCGCCCTCAGCGGCTCGCTGGCCACCTTCTCCTGCTCGCCCTGGGCCACCTACGACGGCGGCGACCACGTCCTCTTCCTCGGCCGCGTCGAACGGCTCGCGCACCGCCCCGAAGCCCGCCCCTTGCTCTTCTACCGCGGTTCCTTCCACCCCGCGCTCACCCGTAGCCGGAATCGGACCGACAGGATCGCTCAACCAGGTTGAACTCGCGGTGCCCGGGCCCGATCGTGCCGTAATCCGTAATCCGTAATCCGTAATCCGTAATCCGTAATCCGTGATCAGGCCGGAGGGCCGGGAGGAAGTCGTCGATCAGGCCGGCAGATACTACTGGATCCTTCCCTTTGCGGGGTTCGTATCCGGACGCGCGAGATGCCCGCTTGAGCAACTCCCTGCTCTCAGTCCAGCGCCTTGTCCGTACCTGTTCACGAGAACCGGTTCCGGTACTCGGTCGGCGGGACCTGAAGGAGACGAAGGAACGACCTGCGCATGGTGGCCTCGGTGCCGAATCCGGATTCACGCGCGATCACATCAGGCCTTCGGCAGCGACCCGCTGCGCCCGTCCTGCCAGCCGGCCGAGCGCGCGAACCGTCTCCGGCTCGGTCTTCGGGATCCCGTCCGTGCCTGGCACGATCAGTGTGCCGATATCGTCGACATCCGCGATGCAGCGCCGTCAAGGCGATCAGGAGAGCGGTCACTGCGAGAACGAGGCCGCGTGCGCCATGCGGAGAACGGAGATTCACGGGCCGTCAGCTCCTCGTCCACGCCTGGCCGGCGCCGCTGTCGCAGGTCCACAGCTGCAGTCGCGTTCCGTTGGCCGTGCCGTCGTCGATCGCGTCCAGGCAGGTGCCGGAGCCGAGGTTGACGATCGTGCCGTCGGAGCGGACCCGCCACTTCTGGCCGTAGGTCCCGTTGCAGTCGTAGATCTGTACGGCGGTGCCGTTGGCGGTGGCTCCTCCGGCGGCCTCCAGGCAGCGGTTGGCGAAGACGGTCAGTTCACCGCTCACCGTGGAGAACCAGGTCTGGTTGGTGCCGCCGTTGCAGTCCCACAGCGCCGGGCGGGTGCCGTTGGCCTGGTTGCCGCCGGGCAGGTCCAGGCATCGGCCGGACTGCTTCCCCTTGTAGACGGCGGTGGTGTTCGCCCGGTACCAGGTCTGGTTGGGGCCGCCGTTGCAGGTCCAGATCTGCAACAGGGTGCCGGTGGTGGTGCCGCTCCCGGTGGCCTCCAGGCACTTGCCCGAGCTGGGGTTGACCACCGTGCCGTCGCTGTTGACGGTCCACTGCTGGGCCGCCGAGTTGTCGCAGTTGTAGATCTGCACCGCCGTACCGTCGGCCGTTGCGCCGCCCTTGACGTCCAGGCACTTCGCCCCGCGGTAGACCGTCAACTGCCCGGTCGGGGAGGCGGTCCAGGTCTGGTTGGCCTGGCCGTGGCAGTCCCACAACGCCACCTGTGTGCCGTTGGTCTGGCTCGCCCCCGGCACGTCCGCGCACAGGCCGGACTGGCTGCCCTTCAGTGCACCGGCCTGCCCCCGCGGTGAACAGGTCGACATGCCGGACGTGTAGGGGCACAGCGCCGTCACGAAGCCGCCGTTGGCGAGCTCCGGCACCGACAGGGTGTCGGAACTGGTGACGACACGGGTCTCGCGGGTCAGGCCGCCGGAGCCGTCGCGGACGGTCTCGGCCAGCCACTGTCCGGTGCCGAGGAAGGACAGCGGGGTCTGGAAGGTCCTGGCGGACAGGGCCGAGATGCCGCCTACGTACCAGCGCCCGCCGCCCCGACGGGCCACGTACGCCTCCTTGCCGGGGCTGCCGTCGAGCAGCCGGGTCTCGTCCCAGGCGGTGGGGAGCTGGTCGAGGATGCGCAGCGCCTCGGGGTGTGCCTCGTAGCTCTCGGGGCTGTCGGCGAGGTGCTGCCAGCCGGACTCGAACACGACGGCGGTGGCCAGTTCGTGGGCGTCGGTGGTGTCACGGCCGGTCATGCTGAACACCACGGGGGTGAAGTCCATGCTGGAGACCACGTTCCGGGTGTAGGGCAGGATGGTGTTGAACGCGGCGCGGTTGCGGCCCTGTTCCGCGCCGTACACCGCCTCGGCCGTGGTCACGTGCGGCCAGGTGCGCTGCATACCGCGCGGCATGGCGGCGCCGTGGAAGTTGACCATGAGCTTCAGGTCCGCGGTCTGGGCGAGGACGGCGTCGTACCACTGGAGGGTCGGCTGGGTGTACTCGTAGATGAAGTCGATCTTCACCCCGGCCACGCCCCAGTCCCTGACCTGTGTCAGCCACTGGTCGCGTTGCTGTGCGGTGCGCAGGCTGGAGGAGTTGAACCACAGGATGACCTGTACGCCTCTGTCCTTGGCGTAGGACACGACGTCCGGGACCCAGGAGGAGGACCAGCCCTCGTCGATGAGGACATAGTCCCAGCCGTGGCGCTGGGCGAAGTCGATGTACTGCTTCTGCCGGCCCGCGCTGGACGGGCTGCTGTGTTCGCTCAGCCAGGACCAGGCGACGGTGCCGGGTATGATCCAGGAGGTGTCGGAGACCTTGGACGGCGCGGCCAGATCGTCGACGATCGTGGACCGGGTGACGCTCGCCAGGTCGCCGAGAGCGGCGGTGCGCCACGGTGTCGACAGCGGCAGCGTACCGGTGATCCCGCCCTCCGCCCGGGTGGTGTAGGTGCCGGAGCCAGATGTGTGGGACAGGTAGGAGGCGGCGTACCGGCCGTCGAGGTCGGTCTCGGCCACCAGCGCGTACGCGCCGCCGACCTGGAACAGCGCGGGCTGGCGGTAGGTGTTGGTGGGAGCGCCACCGGCGGTGGTGGCGAACCACTCGCCCTGGTCCTCGCTCTGGGGCGGCACGAGCCATGCGCCGGCCGAGGCCGGGACCGTCCACGACGACGCCTCACCGGTCACGGTCACGGATCCGCTGCCCGGCAGCACATAGCGGTAGGCCACACCGGTGTCCGAGGCGCGGACCACGACGTCGAGCCGGGCGCCGCCGGTACCCGAGAAGGACAGGGTCGTCTCGGCGTAGGCGGTCCGCTGGGTCCGCTGCTTGCCCGTGGTCATCGTGTACGACTCGGTGACCGTCCGGTCACTGCGCCGAAGGAACGTCAGGTCTTTCGTCAGGTCGGCGGCGCTGGTGCGGATCCCGATCGGCGACGGTGACAGCACGGTCCGGCCGTTGCTCGATGCCGCGAAGGTGAGCGTGCCGTTGTCCAGCGTGACCTGCGCCGCCGTCGGGGAGCCCGTGGACGGGCCCGTGACGATCCAGCCCGTCGTGGCAGCGGCCGCGGCGGCGGTCGGTGCCGGAACGACCAGGAGAGCCAGTGGCAATAGCAGTGCCGGCAGACAGCGTTGGAGGAGGCGTCTGAGCGGGATGGTCGGCGTGAGTGTGGGCATGGGTGTCCTTCATCAAGAGGAGAGGTGGTGACGACAGGTCGTGAAGCGGTCGTCACATGGCGGCGATCCGGGTGCCGCGCTGCCCGGATCCCCGTGTGGTCAGTGACTGGTCCACTGCTGAGCGCGCGGTCCGACGCCGCGGCCCGAGCAGACGAAGTCCAGCGTGCAGCCCGCGCCGGTCCGCTCGGCTTCCAGCGGGCCGCGGTAGCACTTGCCGGTGCTGCTGCCGAGGCTCCCGGCGATCGAGTCCCCGAAACGGCATCACCCGCGGAATGAGCCGGCCGACGACAGTGGGGGTCGCTCACGACTGTGCCTGCGTCGCAGCGTCGTACGACGAGGGGGCGGTGCTGGTCGCACCATCGGTACTGTCAGCGGCGGCGCGTTCACCGTGCTCACCACAGCCTGGCTTGAACAGGTCGTCCAGGATCTGCGACTGCTCGGCGGCTGGACAGTCCCGCAGCAGCCGGGAGTTGCCCCCGCCACCGCAGATCGCACCGATCCCGTCGAACGTCCGGTCGCCCTGACCACCGTCCACGGTGCTCGTCGCGACTGCTGCCGCCTGGGCCGGTGGTATACCGACTGAGCCAAGGGCAGCCACAAGGGCAGGAGGTACTTCAAGGTTCGTCGCACAGCGTCGTCCTTCTCCAGTGGGGGATGAGGACAGCCTCGGAGAGTTCTCACAGGGGTGCCAAGTCGAACCGTCCGGTGGAGGTTTGTGCGTCAGTGTGCGGTCGTGTTGATTTACCGTCAAGGTCTACACCAAAGAACGTGTTTGAATCAGGTGGAACTCGGCTAGCCTGTAAGCGGTCGACGTCGAACCGGCCAATCCCTGGTGTGGCGAGCGTGCGCACGATGCGTTGAGGTTGCGAGCTCGTCACCGAACGCGCCGTCCTTCACGTGACGGCACCGGCACCGCGCACCCGGCCACGCCTCTTGTGGCGAGGTGCCGCAGGACGGTCTTGATCGCCAACTCGTAGTTCCGATCGGGTCGCACCCGAGGCGCCGGCCCGCCAGCACAGCGCACGCTCGTCATAGGCGGCCTTGGCGAGCGTGCCCTCGAAGAAGACGTGCACGGCGTGCTCGGAAGGAGCTACACGACCTCGGCGCCGACCACGGTGAGGGCCTCGCTCGGCGAGGGCGTCCACCACCTTGCGCGGTTCGACGTCGGCGATGCGGGCCGCCGCGATGACGTTCGCGATGACGTGCAGGCCGGCCGTCGCCGAGTGGAGGTGCCGGTTGCGGAACTCCGGGACAGTCAGGGTGTTCTCGGACAGCTCGCGCCAGCCGGGGATGCGCTCAAACGCGAGGTCCACGCCGCGGCCGCTACATCGCCTTCGACCGCCCCATCGCTCGCAACACCGCCGACCGCACCCTCGCCCCGCACCACGTACCCCGCCTGCGGCCTCGAAGGCGACGCCACCCACACCCACCTGGCCAACGTGGTAGTGCCCTTCGCCCGTAAAGCATGGACCGATCTCCAGCACCCAGACGGAGGCGTCGTGGTGGTCGAAGAGGTCGACGAAGGGCTGTAGGTCGCGGCCGGTCTGAGTGGCGACATGATGCACAACGAAGACGGTCACGAGAACGACGCGCTCTGCGCTCAACACGTCGGGGTCCAGAAGGGTGTTACGGACGGCTTCCACCGGCATCCGAGTGCTGTTGAAGACACTCGCTCCGACCGGCAAGGGCCGCAAGCGATGGACCATGAGCTGGGAGTCGCCCCTGATTGCTCTCCAGCCCGCCTTCGGGGGCTGGCTCACCCCTGGCCAGCGACTGAACCTCAACAACCAAGAGCAGCCGCAGAATTGACGCGCCCGGGTCTGCAGACCATCCTCCACGAATTCGGCTACAACCTCGTCGAGGTCACGGGAAGCCCGGCTCCACGGTGCCGTGGGGGTGCAGCTGTTCGACCACCACTGCGCCGTCAACTGCCCTGCTGTCGAGGAGCGCGTGGTCGGCAGTCCCCTTCTTGCTCGGCGCCGAACCCAACGAGATCGACGAATGCCCTCGCGGGTGCACTTCGGCCTTTGACCGACCGGATTCGGCTCGGGACGGACCCGATGCCCGGGCTGCCGGCGGACCTGCGGCGCAGCCACCGTGTACCGGTGCATGGTCGATTCCGAGTTGCCTCCCGCCGTGTCCACCCCGAAGACGACTGACGCCTCGCCGGGGACTTCCAGGGGAGCCGGTCCAACACCTCGGCGGAACCGGGCACAACCATCCGTGCCGTTCGCGGGTCACATCAAGTGGGAGTAAACCGCTCCCAGAGACACAAGGGGGAAATATGAGAATGGCACGTAATGTCGCAACCGCCGGGGCGTTGACAGCGCTGGCGGTGGGTGCCGCGACCGCGTTCAGCACCACTGCCTCCGCCGCACCCAACGTCACACCGCAGGGCGTCTGCGGCAGCGCCTACAAGACCGTGAACTCGGCGCCCATCGGCTCGCTGGGCACCGTGTACCTGACGTACAACTCCTCGAACGGCAAGAACTGCGTCGCGACCATCCGCGCCAACCCGGGCGCGGCCAAGTACATGTCCGCGTACATCTACGTCCCTGACAGCGATGAGTGGGCCGGGGACTCCGGTAATTACACGTCGTACGCGGGGCCGGCCTACGTCTACGGCAAGGGGCATTGCGTGAGCTGGGGCGGCAGCATCGACAACGTGTATGTTTCGGTGGAAAACTCCAACTGCGCAGCCCTGAAGGAGCACCGGGTCACCGAAATCCGCTGATCCGGCTCATCACTCGGCAGCCGGTTCGCGCGCTGCCGCCTCGCGCAGTTCGACCTTGCGGACCTTCCCGCAGACGGCTATCGGGAAGGTGTCCATGAGCCGCGGTTGGCGCGGGATCTCGGCGAGGACCAGCCTGCAACGGGAGAACTCGGCCAGTTGCTTCAGCTCCACCGGCTTGTCCTCGTCCGGGCCCGCGTCGGCCGCGGTGGTCGATGTCGCCCTGGCGGCCGTCGAGGTCACCGCGCGCGTGCCCCATCAGCGAGCCTTCGCCCCGTCGGAGCGAGACGCTCCGTTCGGACGGTGGGTTCGGTGTGCGACTGAACGGTCACTGTCCGCGTGTCCTTCCGGCTCCAAAACTGTGTGCGAGCCACCCGGAGGGGTCTTTACTCTCCAGGCATGGATCTTCGCGAAGAACTGCCGAGCGACAGACAGGCCGTGCGGGATGTTCACCTGCAGGCGTTCGGTGACCATGGCCTTGTCGTGGCCAACCTGGTCGATACGCTGCGGGACACCATCACACCCGAGGACGGTCTCTCGCTGATCGCCGAGCACGACGGGCAGGTCGTCGGCCATGTCATGTTCACCAGCGGTCTGCTCGATGCCCCTCGGCGGCTGGTTGAAGTGCAAGTCCTCAGTCCATTGGCCGTGATGCCCGAGCTTCATAGGCGCGGTGTCGGCTCGGCCCTGGTCCGACACGGATTGGGGATCCTCGCCGAGCGAGCCGTTCCCCTCGTCTTCCTGGAGGGCGATCCGGGCTATTACTCGCGTTTCAGCTTCGCGCCCGGTGGCGGCCTGGGCTTCCGAAAGCCATCCCTGCGTATCCCGGACGGAGCCTTCCAGGCCGTCAGGCTCCCGGAGTATGAGCCTTGGATGACGGGGACGTTGGTCTATGCAGAGCCGTTGTGGCGGCATGACGCAGTCGGTCTCCGTGACCCCAACGCGTAGTGACGCGAGCGCCGATGCCGCTGTAGTGACATGACGCGCTGTTTGGATACCGGTCCGGGCGGCGCGGTGTCGCCAGGCTGTGCGGGTGGCAGAACGAGTACGTGTGCGCGAGATCGAGGACGACGAGGGCAGACGCCTCCTGCGGATCATCCGTAGGGGTACCGGGTCAGTGGTGACCTGGCGGCGTGCGCAGATGGTGCTGCTGTCCGCGCAGGACGTGCCCGTGGCGAAGATCGCCGAGGTGACGTTCACCAGCGCGGACCGCGTGCGGGATGTGATCCACAACTTCAACGCCGACGGTTTCGAGGCGCTCTACCCGAAGTACAAGGGAGGCCGGCCCAGAACGTTCACCCTGCGCGAGCGGCGCGAGCGGCGCGAGATCAAGAAGATCACCAAGTCCAAGCCGGCCGAGCACGGCCTGCCCTTCCGACCTGGAGTCTGGCCAAGCTGGCAGTCTCCTGGAAGGCCCGCGTCGAATACCTCTACGCCATCGCCGACGGCGAGGTCATACCCGAGGACGGCGAACCCGAAGTCGTCTTATGCCTGGACGAGTTCGGCCCGCTCAACCTCCAGCCCCACCCCGGACGACAGTGGGCCCAGCGCGGCGGACGGCACAAGGACCCCGGCCGAGAGCCGAGGCCCCGTCGGCGGGCGACCTACCCCCGCCCGCACGGGGTCAGGCGCCTGTTCGTCGCCTACGACCTGGGCAAGGACACGTTCTACGGCCACATCGAGCCCGAGGCTAGTTGATCACGGCTGAGTGGGCTGGGTGGCGCTCCAGCGGCGTTTGCCGGGCGTCGGCCCTGGCCGGTGTAAGTGGTGCGCAGGAGGAGGATCTGGTCGGTGCGGCGGGACAACTGGGCCACGATCTGGGCGGGGTGGCGTGGGGCCGTTCGCTTGGATGCCGGCCGATTTGAGCTACGGCGGCCATCAAGCGTCCGTTTGGCGAGCTTGGCCCAGCACTCGCGTGGCGCGACGACCTACGGGACGGGAGATGGCGGCGCGCTCAACGTTCCGGCCTTGCCGACAACGGAAAGAACGTCTGGTTCCGCGGCTGCATCCGTAGGCCGATGGGACATCTGCCTGGGCCAACGCCGCGTACCCGTACGCGGCGCGCCACCGCTTCGCGAGAAGCTTGTCAGTTCCGGCGGACGCCAAAAGGCAAAGGCAAGGAGAGCTCTCTCCTTGCCACTCTCAACGTATAGCGCACTGGGGGGCTTGCGGCAAGACCCGGGTGGTGGCGCAGAATCGTCGGCCGAGGCCACAACCTGCGGTAATGGGGGCACGAGGTGCGTGTGTTGTTGTCGACGTATGGGGGACGCGGTGACGTCGAACCAGTGGTGGGACCGGCAGCGCAGTTGCGGGTGCTCGGGGCGGTGGTGTGGGGGTGCGCGCCGCCCGGCTGGGCGAAGCGGCCGGCCGACTCGTCAGAGGGAAGGCAACCAGGGATGAGGACGTGCTCGACAAGAGGTTCGACAGGGCTGGAGGTGTCGGTGATTCGATCGGCCAGTGCAGTGCAACGGAGCACGGCTGTCTCGGAGGTATCGCAGTGATTGAGCGGTACGTGTTGGATCTTCAAGAGGTTGACGAGACGCAGGTCGCGGTCGTCGGCGGCAAGGGCGCGCACCTGGGCGGGCTGTCGCGGATCGAAGGCATCCGCGTGCCGGCCGGCTTCTGCGTGACGGCGGACGCCTTCCGGCGGATCATGGCGGAAGCGCCGTCGATGCAGAGGACCTGCCGACGGCCTCCTTCGCCGGCCAGCAGGACACGTACCTGAACGTCGTGGGG
>NZ_JOEI01000047.1 GCF_000718095.1 Streptomyces scopuliridis RB72
CCACTGCACCTTCGATGTCGATCACGGCGCCGTGCGTCCACGGCCGCACCGCGGAGGCCGGCCGCGGTACCCAGGCGGCCAACGGCACGACCCACAAAGCAGCGACCGCGGCAGCAGCGAGCGGCAGCGCGTTCGTATTCAAGAGCACAGGAAAGACAACACTGACCCCCGACAACATCGTCTCATGGTCCCCAGCCGGACCGGGATACAACTGCTCCAGCCGCTGCCGCATCCCCTCGGTTTCGTACCACCACCCGGTCCCAATCACCGCGCCCCTGCCGTGCCACCACGCAAACCACTGCGCCAGCGCCAGCCACCCTGCCGCCAAACTCGCCGCCAGAGCCAGACGAATCGTCCGCCCCCGCCAGACCGTGACCCACAACTGGGCAACCTGCGCGGTCCACCAGGTAAAGGCAGGCCCGCCGAGCAAGAACAGCAAGAGCAACGCGTTCCGGCTGGGAAAGAACTGCTCGATCGTGCCATGCCCCATGATCAGCGTACCGACGCCCACCCCGGTCCCCAGCCACAGCCCCGCCCGCAGACCAGAAGGCGGGCGCCCCCCGGTCAGCACCGCGTGGATCACCGCACGCCAGAGCGTGATACCGACAACCCCGGCGACCGTTCCCGCCGCGGCCAGAGCCGCCGCCTGCGACGTCAGCGCGCCGATCATCTGCGGGGTGTACGGCTGCAGAGCCAGCGCCAGCTGGGAGTTGATCAAAACGGCAGCGGCCCCGGTCAGAAACATGGGCAGCGCGGGAACCGCATACACCGGGCCAGGATCGGTCAGAGCGCCTCGGCGCAGCTCCCACCTCGGATGAGAGCGCCACAATTCGGCGAACGAAGCAAGCCTGCGCCGCAGCATGCCCTCAGGAGTCGGCGACGCAGGCACATGCCAACCGCGGGAATCCGCACCCCAACGCACCGCGGCACGATCAGCATGGATCTCCCGACTGCGCAGCACGTCCGAGCGCGCCAGGTACACCAGCGCCACAAGGAAGAGCACCTGCAGAATGCTCCGCGACGGAACCGCCCACAAAGAGTCACCCGACCGCGCCTGGCCGACCAGGTACATGACCACACCCACCAGGTAGGGCGGTGCGACCACAAAGAGGAACACTCGCCACAGCGCGACCGTCGCGTAGACGAGAGTGATGTCCCCGTTGCGGACATGGGCGAACTCGTGCAACAGCACTGCCCTAAAGCCCGCGGCATCACGGCTCCTGAGGGCGAGCAGCCCTCCGTGCAGGCACAGGACAGGCCGGCCGTTACGGCCGAAGAGCACGGCACCGACGGACGACGCGGCAGGATCGACCACGACGCGCGGCACCCGCGCCAGCCCGGCCACCGCCACAACCTCCTCCAGCACGGCCTGGATACCACGGTCGTGATCGATCGACGCCAGCGGGACCACCCTGCTGCGCCGTGCCTTCCACACCGGCAACCAGAAGAACAGCGCGACGGCTGCGACGACCAGCAGAGCAAGCCACGAGGCGGGAACCCACCACGGCGGCTGGGCATAACGAAGCTGGCAATTCACGTACGCCACCGACTGACTGGAGCGCGTGACCAGCAACTCCAGGTCGGACATGTGGTCGAAATCCACCCCAGCCGCGAGATTGCAACTGTACGAGTCGGCCTTCGACACCCACCAATACGCCATGTACGTCAGCATCAGAGCGCTGGTCACCAAGACCAGAACCGCCAGCAGCACGAACCGCACGGTCGTCCCAGCGCCAACCGGACGGCCTCCCGCAGAAGCCGACGACCCCACCGCGGCCGTCACCCGCTACTCCGCCGCCGGGCCGCCGGCTCCGGACGAAGCATCGCCGTTTCTGTGCCCGTCCGCCGACTCGCCCGTCTGCGCCTGCATTGCGGAGAGCGTCAGCCTGGCCACCACCGCGTCCGCGAGGACTTCCGCGCGCTCACGCTCAAGGCCACGCCTTGTAGCCGCCTCCAGGACTTGGCGATGCACCTCGGCAAGTTGCTCCGGAGCCAGCGAAGGAACTGTCACCTCAGCACTCCGCCGGCGCAGGATCCGGCGCACCAGCGATCTCGCGCCGACGGTCGCGCCGTCCGCGGCGACGCTCCCGATCTGGCGGGCCGCCTGGTCCACCACCAGCCACACCACCGGCGTGGCCATCACCGCGATCTCACCGAGACCGAAACCGAGCGGCTCGCGGCGGCCGTTGCCTTTCTGCTTCAGCAGCCGTACGACAGCCGCGTCATCGAACTGGGCCAGCCCCGCGATCACAGACGACTCCTCCGGAGCAACCTCAGCCACCACGTCGCGCACCACATCGCGCACCCGCACCGTGCCCTGAACTGACGCCTCAGAACTCATACCGATTCCCCCCGTGGCCCATAGTCTCGCCCGTAAACGCTACTGGGAAGAGGCGCACTGCGGCCGAGCTTTGACTGACAAGGGGCGCGCCCCAGCGGGCAGAACGACAGAAACCCAGCTTGACCGTCAGGCCAACCTATACATAGGGAGTCCGCTGCCAGAGTGGGCAGTGTCCTAGTGCACTGCGCCGGAGGTCCGCCGTTGGGTTGTGTATGGCTGCTTCTGCGGATGTGCCGGTGCCACGTCGTGCCTGGCCTACCAGCGGCCGCGGAACTTCGCCTGCCTCTGTCCGCCCCAGCGGACCAAACTGCTCGTCTACCTCAAGGCCGACCGGAAGCAGATCGACCTCGTCCCTGGCTTCACTCGGGACGTGACCGGACTCGGCCACCACGGCACCGGCGACACGACAAAGTCGATGGGCTGATGGCGCGCCGCAGCGTCGCGACGACGTCCATGTCCGGGAAGGCCGGCGGAATCTCGGTCGTGGCACCCATGGGATCAGTTCGAAGAGTCACCCGCGCTTGCACTGGTCATGCCGTGATCACACCATGACCATATCTGTCTCATTTTCACATTTATGTCACCCTGCCTCTCCATATACGGTGCTTCAGGGCTGCATTCCCGGCTGCCCCAGCTCGATGAAAAGTTCACCGGTCAAACCCGGGGGAGGAGCATTCCTGGCGTGGTCAACGTCCTCAGCAGCGGTATCTGGACGGGTGCCAATGTGGACGCATCGCAGTTCAGCGGTCTGCAAACCAAGCGCCTCGCTTGGGGCGCTGTCGCGGATGACGTGAAGAGCGCTTACGTCGTCAAGGGTTGCTCCACCCAGGTGGCAGTCGACGGCGTTCCGAGCGTGATTGGCTCCTTCAAGCACTACAACCGTGTGATCCCCATGCCGCCGTACCCGATGTTCACCGCGGAACTCACCGTCACCGTGGCCTGACAGCCCGGGCTGTCGGCGGGTGCGATGGCCGTGGAATACGAACGCCTCGTGGCCGAACTGGCCGAGCGCCGCCGTGCCGGATGCGACGGTGTGATGACCTGTCAGGAGATGACCGGTGCACCGGTCTGGAGCCGGTCCCGGCACGGATTGAGCTTGTTCCTTAACCTTCGACCGTTGTAGGGCGACGAGCGTCTTCTCGCGGCGGACGGTTTTGCCCACGTCGTAGCGGGGTGCCCGGCGCCTGTTCCTGATCCCGGGTGGTCGTCCGGGGCCGGGCAAGTGGGGTTTCGGTGCTCTGGCGGAGCAGGGCATGTGCTGGCGGAGGTTCCGAAACGTCCGGCGGACCCGGGTCGGAGTGAGCCGGCTCGCTGCGGCCGGTTTCTCCCAGGGATGCCGCAGATCTTGGGCGAGCGGACGGGCGAGCCTGAGCTGGGTATAGGCGGCGACGATCAGCCAGGTCCACCGGTCGGCCGCCTTCGAGACCTCGCTGCGGCTGGGCCGTCACCGCTGGACCACCGAACGCACCATGGCCTGGCTCGCCGGCTGCCGCCGCCTCCACCGCGGGGGTGGGCGGAGCGGTCGGCAGGGCGGGCATGGGGGCCAGGGGCGTGGCCCGTGCGGTTGCCGCTTCATCCGGCCCGGGGCCGGTCCCGGCTGTGCCCTGTCCAAGGTGCCCGTGAGCTGCCGCCGCTCCTCCGGCCCGGCCCCGAGGGCGTCCGCCAGCAGGTTCAGCGTCTTCAGCCGGTGGTCGGTGGACTTACCTGTCTCCAGTCTGCGAATGGCGCGCACACTCACCGTAGACCGCTCCGCCAACTGCTCCTGCGTGAGGCGGGTTCGCTTGCGCAACTGGCGTAACAGCTCGTCCGTCAATCCGGGCTCCCACCTCGCACGAGTACAGCACCCCCGAGTGTGGCGTGACGACCGGTCACATATGGCCGGTCTCCTGGCCTGTTCCCTGAGCTGTGCAAACGCCATCGTTGTCGAGCCGGCGGCCTCGCCGGTCACGTCACACGAAGGAGACGCCAGGATGAGATCCATACTGCCTCGCTGCCTTCGCGCCACAGGCGCGGTACTCGCGGCCCTGGCGCTGGCCGCTCTCACCGGGCCGGTCGCCCAGGCGGACGCACCCGCGATCCCCGACTTCACCGACGGCTTCGGCCTGACACAGGTCGCCGATGCGACCGAGGTGCACTCAAGCACCGACTTCACGATCACCGTGACCACACCGCAGGTGTCCGGCCCGCACAAGATCCGCGTCTTCCTGCCCCGCGGATACGCCGCTGACCCGGACAAGCGCTGGCCCGTGACGTACTTCTTGCACGGAGGCGGCGGCAGCGTGGACGACGCGGCTGCCGCCCCCGCCCTGCGCTCCGACGAGATGATCACCGTCGTCCCGGACGGCGGCCTCAAGGGCTGGTACGCCGACTGGCTGATGCAGAAGACCGCAGTGGGAGCGGCCAATTGGGAGACCTTCCACCTTGAGCAGGTCGTCCCCTTCATCGACGCCAACCTGCGCACCATTCCCGACCGCGCGCACCGGGCAGTCGCCGGTCTGTCCATGGGCGGCTCCGGCGCGCTGCACTACGCCCAGGCCCGCCCCGACCTGTTCGGCCACACCGCCTCGCTGTCCGGCGGGATCGACTTCGGCATGGCAGCGATCCGCGCGGCCGTCCTGGCCACGGAGCTCAACCTCACGGGCGCCTGGTGCGCGGTGAGCAACTCCTCCAGCTCCTCCGGCACCGGTAAGTGCACCGGCTACGGCCCGTACGTCGACAGCGACGCCATCTTCGGCTCCCCGTATCCGATCCTAGGCGCCGACCGCATCTGGAACGCCTACGATCCCGCAGCTCCGGCCAGCCTGTCCAAGCTCGCCGAGACGAAGGTCACGCTCTATACCGGCGATCAGGGCGTGATCGACGCCAACACCGCGACGGCCGCCGACACCGTTGAGGCCCGTCTGGACCAGCTCGGCATCCCCGGTCGCCTCGTCAACTACGGCAACGGGGCATCTCTCTCCCCCAGTTGCGACGGCGGCCACAACTACGGCTGCTGGGCCCCCGCGTTCGCCGACTACATCCCGCGCCTGGAAGCCGCCTTCGCGGCGGCCGCGACGAACTGACAACGCAACGACCTTCACCGAGGAGTAGACACCATGACGATCAAACGGAACAGGACGAAACTCTCCGCCGTCATCGGCGCCGTGTGCGCGACGATGCTCACGCTGTCGGGCCCGGCGGCGCATGCCCAGACGGCCGAGGACGACCACTCCGCCACGCTCGCGGCGCTCACGGCATTCCAGGCAGACGCGGGCCCGGGCGCCGCGATCCACGCCGGGGACAGCGTTGAATCCTGGACGCTGTCCGCCGGAACGGGCACCATCAATACCGACCGACCCATCCAGTCGGACGAGCACTTCCGCATCGGCAGCCAGACCAAGACCTTCACCGCGGCGGTGGTGCTGCAACTGGTCGACGAGGGCAAGGTCTCGCTGGACGCGCCCATTGCGGACTACCTGCCCGGTGTCGTCACCGGCAACGGCTACGACGGCACCCGCATCACCGTGCGCCACCTGCTCCAACACACCAGCGGCCTTGCGGCATACAACCCGGATCCGATCATCGTGACGCCAAAACCCAACCCGGACGGTACGTACGACCTGGCTGAGTCGGTGCGCAAGGGACTGAGTCGTGCACCGGTCTCCGCTCCCGGCGCCAGCTTCACGTACTCCAACAACAACTATCTTGTCCTCGGCATGCTCGTCGAGAAGGTGACGACGAAGCCGGTGCACGAGGCCATCACCAGCCGGGTCATCGAACCGCTCGGCCTGAGCCGAACCGTCTTCCCCGCCCCCGGCGACCGCGCGCTGCCCATCCCGGCCGTCAACGGCTACCACGGCGTACGGGTCGGAGGCTTCTACTTCTGGACCCCGGCCCTCACCTACGACCCGTCCCTGTTCAGCAGCATGGGGGCGATGATCTCGACGCTGGAGGACCTCACTTCCTTCTATCAGGCGCTGACCGCGGGCAAGGTCGTCTCAGCCGCGAGCCTGGCCGAGATGCAGAAGGTGTGGGAGGCCGAACCCGGCACCGGCGGCGGCGTCGGGCTTGGCCTCGGCAAGTACAAGCTGTCTTGCGACACCGTGGCCTGGGGCCACAACGGCGGGGTGCCCGGCTACTTTTCGCAGACCCTGGTCACCCAGGACGGCCGGCACGCGTCCGTCGTGACCAACGTGCTGTCCCAGCTCAACAGGCCGGACGGCAAGCTCCTCGAACTCCTGGACACGGCTCTGTGCGAGGACGTGTCAAAGCGCTCCTGACTCCGCGTCCGCCCTTGCAGGACAGTGGACGCCCCGCGAGCTCCGTTGGCGAGTTCGCGGGGCGTCCGCGTGCCATGCGGGCGTCGGTCAGCTGCGCGCGCTCGCCGGCTGGTCATTCGTGGCCGGTCCTCGGCGGCCGGTCCCGCGAGCCGCAGGCCCCGCTGCTCGTGCCGGCTTCCGCTGGCATCCCGACGCAGGTGGTTGACGCGCGCCATCTCGGGGCCGTGGAATTCTGTCCTCCGGATGAACGTGCGTTCGTTTGGATTGAAACGCGCGTTTGTTGACGCGTGGGGGTTCCAAAGATGAACGTCGGCCGACACGTGGTGAACAGCACACGCACTTCCGCAGCCCGGCCGTCAAGGACAGCGGTGATCCGCCGCGGACAACCAGGGCGTTCGCCTCCATCCGACGCTTGGCCTCCAGTGCGCTGCAAGGCCAAGCCCCGAGCGCGCCGAGCACCGAGCCATGAAGATCCTGCTGTCCGACCACACCGACGAGCCGGTGGTGCTGCGGGCGGAGCGGCTCGCCCTGGTCGCGCAGTCGCACGACCGGCAGTTCATCACCTGGGGCACATCGCGGACGTGCCGCCGGCCGGTGGACGCTGATGGTGAAAAGGGTGCGCCTGTCCAAGACGGAGAAGCAGGAGGCCCTGCCCGGCCAGTGGGCAGAGCCTGTTCAAGACCATCTTCCCCCGTGGCAGGGAAATCGGTGACTCAGGGCCGAGGCGCCATCATCAGGTTCTACGACAAGAACAACTGCTCTGGCGGCTACTTCGACATCAAGGTGAACGACTACTCATCCAAAGACGCCATTCCGGGTGCTTAGCTTCCGCGTGAAACCCGCTTAATTCCAGGCAGTGATGCGTCGTTTGGCTTGCCAAGCCGGGCTCTGACACCTTTCTTCCGCAATGCGCGCTACGACGTCCTGGAACCCGGGTGCTCGCGGCGTGCTGTGACCAGGGCGCGCCACCGGTCGGTCCGGGCCTGGGCGGGAAGTACGAGTACCGGCCGCCCGCCGTACGGGACGCCCGCGCATCGTGTCGACGTTTCCCTCCCGTCTGGCGGAACCACCTGAAGCAAGCCCCTGGCCACTTTTTACGTGCTGGGCTGGGGTGCATGATGACCTCGGGCAGCAGGTCGCGGTCGGCGATGGCCGCCGGCCCCGGGGGAGAACATGGACCCGGCGCGGAAAGAAGCCGGCGTCCCGTCCGGTGTGTGGATGGGCCGGGCGCTGCCCCAACTCGGCCTGGTGGCCGGGGCGCGCATCACGGAAGAGCAGATGAAAAACCTGTTCGGCGAAGGCATCCACCCGGACGCGGACCGACCGGTCCGCAGTTGGCCATGAGCCCGGAAATCCACGCGGTGCTGGAGCCGGTGCACTGGCTGCTGGAGCGGGTGAGCAACCCGTTCGTGGAGCGGAAGATCGCCCGGGAGGTCGACCGTCAGCCGGCGGGCGGGTCCGCGCCGAGGACATCGCGTGGCTGTCCCCGCTCAAGCACCGCAACCTCAACGTTCTGGGCCGCTACAGCTTCACCGCCTCCACCCTGGCGAGCGGTGCCCCGCGGCCGTTGCGCGACCCGGACGCGGCCGAACTCGATGATGACGAGGACGGCGGGGAAGGGTGAATGCGCAGGCCGCGCCTGCTGTCTTGGGCGCTTCGGCCGCGTAGGCGCGAGTGCCGATCGACGCGGGATCGGATACCGATATCGGTTTCGTCACTGCCGGAGGTGTCCAAGTGCGGGAGTTCCAGCGGGGTGCGGTGCGGCTGCACATCCTGCACTACGCGGCCGAGGAGGAGATCCACGGTGCGTGGATGACCGAGGAACTGGCCCGGCACGGCTGTCAGATCAGCCCCGGCACCGTGTATCCGGCGCTGCACCGGCTGGAGGCGGACGGGCTGCTGGTCTCCGAGCAGCAGGTGGTCGATGGCCGCAGCCGCAGGGGCTGCAAGGCGACCGAAGCCGGGAAGCAGGCTCTGGCAGAGGATCGGCGCGCGTCGAAGGAGCTGGCCCGCGAGGTGCTCGGCAACGACGCGCCCTGATCAGCCGCGTACCGCCGCTGCCCCGGCCAGGGATCCAGCAGGCCGCGGGCGATCTCGACCGGCCCATGGATGTCAGGTGTTGCGCGGAGTCACCAGGCCGGATTCGTAGGCGAGTACCACGAGTTGGGCGCGGTCGCGGGCGTGGAGTTTGGTCATGGCCCGGTTGATGTGGGTCTTCGCGGTCACTGGACTGATCACCATGCGGTCGGCGATCTGGTCGTTGGACAGGCCCTGAGCGACCAAGGTGACGGCCTCGCGTTCGCGGCTGGTCAGCTCGCCCAGCCCGGTGTCGGCGACGGCCGGGAACGGCTGGCTGACGTACTGGTTGATCAGCTTGCGGGTGATGGACGGCGCGAGCAGCGCGTCACCGCGGGCGGCGACACGCACAGCGTGCACAAAGTCGTCCGGCACGATGTCCTTGACGAGGAAACCGGCGGCGCCGGCGCGCAGCGCGTCCAGGACGTACTCGTCCATGCCGTAGTTGGTGAGGATGACGACGTGCACCGGGACCAGGGCCGGGTCCGCGGCGATGCGCCGGGTGGCCTCGATGCCGTCGACGACCGGCATCTGGATGTCGATCAGCACAACATCGGGCAGGTGCTGTTTGGTCAGCGCGAGGCCCTGCTCGCCGTCGGCTGCCTCGGCCACCACCTCGATGTCGTCCTCAAGGTCGAGGAGTGCGCGGAATCCGCTGCGAATGAGCGGCTGGTCGTCGACGAGCAGGACACGGATCATGACGCTCGTTCCACGGGGAGTTCGGCCTCGACGGCGAAGCCGCCCTCGGCGGTCGGCTGCGCGCGCAGCCGACCGCCGAGGGCGGTGACGCGTTCGCGCATGCCGAGCAGCCCCAGGCCGGGCTTCGGCACTGCGGTCGGCGTGGCCTTGCCGTCGTCATCGACCTGAATGGCCAGTGAGTCGGCCCGGTAGACGATGCGGACCGACGCGGTCGCGGCACCGGCATGCCGGGCGATGTTGGTCAGCGACTCCTGAACGATCCGGTAAGCCGTCCGGCCCACCGCGGCCGGCACGTCGGTCCGCTGTCCCTCGACCGTCAGCGTCGCCACCAGGCCCGCCCTGCTTGCCTGCTCCACCAGCTTCGGGATGTGGTCGAGCCCGCGGGGCGGGGTGGTGTCGTCATCGCGCAGCGCCTCCAGGGTGGCGCGCAGCTCCCGGGTCGCCTCACGTCCGGCCTCCTGGATCGCGAGCAGGGCCTCGGGTACCTGTTCACCCCGCCTGCGGGCCACGTGGACGGCGACTTCCGACTGGACCTTGATGATCGAGATTTGGTGGGTGAGCGAATCATGCAGCTCCCGCGCGATATGCAGCCGCTCCTCATCCGCACGGCGTCGCGCGGTCTCCTCCCGGGAGCGTTCGGCTTGGTCCGCCCGTTGCTCGGCCTGCCGCAGCGCTTCCCCCGCGGCGAACGCGGCAATCAACCAGGCAACCTCAAGGACGTGTCGGGCCTGCGCCAACGCCTCACCCGCAGGCCCATCGTGGAAGACCAGGGCAGTGAGGTGAAGAACGACCAGCATGGTCACGGACGCCGCCACCGTGACGGCCCGGTGCCCGGCCCGCACCGCGCCGTACACAGCGACCAGGTACGAGACGGCGAGCACGTCGAAACCCGCCGCCTGATACCCCACCGCACACAGCCCGGTGACGGCCAGGACGGTCAGCGGAGCGCGGCGACGCGCGGCCAACGCGAGGCCGCCGGCCGCCAGCAGCGCGTAGCCGAGCATGTCGGGGCCCGTGCCGGGGTGCTCCCCGGACAGCCCGGTGCCCAGCAGCAGTGCCGCCACACCGAGGGCGATCGCCCCGTCTCCGACACCGGCCGGGACGCCGAACCGACCTTGGTCCATGCGTGCACCTTAACCGGGTGCCGCTGCGGGCACGTCCCGCTCGTGGACGAGCGGCCGGCTACCGCACTCGCAGTATCCGGGCGGCTCCTGCCGCAACCGCAGCAGGCGTCTGCGGCATCGGCGGCAGCGCAAAGTGCCTGCGCCTGGGGGACGACCGGCACTGCGGTCGGCGGACATGCTCAAGGCACAGCGAAACCTTGGAATTGCTCCACGCGAAGAAGGGGAGAGGCATGAACGCATCAGACGTTTTGATGGCGGCTGCCGAGGGCGGAGTCATCGGCGACGGGCGGACCGGGGCCAACCTGGCCCTCGCGGTAGGGGCGGTCGGCGTGGCCATCGGCTGGCTGGCGCTGGCCCGCGTCGCCGGCCGTAGCCGCACAGGCAACGCGCGCACCGGCGCCATCTCGGCCATGACGGTCGGGCTTGCCGGCACGGTCCTCGCGGTGCTGCACCTGGCCACCGCCAGTGGCGGTCCCGGCACCGGCAACGGGCTCGTCGGAGCCATCGCGGCCATCCCGTTGGGAGTGATCGCCATCGTCCTCGGCCGCCGGGCACTGATCCGCTCCCGCCGCACTGTGCCGGCTGGCTGACCGCAGCGAATCCGTGCGCGGCCGGACACGGCACGGTCAGCAGCGGGCCGCGGGACCGCGCCTGATGCCGTAGGCAACGGCACCGATCCGCAGGATGTCCTCCCAGTGCCGTTCGATCCGGACGAGGTCGACCCGGCCGCGGGCCGCGTCCTGGAAGGCGCCGTAGTCGGCGGCGTGGTCGATGCGCCACATCTTCTGGTCCGGCAGGTAGGCGAGCCGGGGTGCGTACGCGAACCCGGCCAGGGACAGGAGCCCGAACACGATGTCGGAGTACGAGGCGGTATCCGTGACGATCAACTCCGGGCGCTTGCCGCCGTCGCGGTCGTAGAGCACGTCCAGCACGTACAGCGAGTCGCGCGGGGTGCCGGCCACGACCTTTCCGCCGAGCCCGCCCGCCTGGTCGTTGATCATGTTGAGCCAGGTGGCGCCGCCCCGGCGCCCGAAGTACTTGGGGTTCGGCCGTGCGTACACGCTTGGCACGGAGACGACGAACCGCATCCCGTCGACCGAGGCGACCAGCCCGCCGCCCCACGCCTGGGCGAGCGGGATGGCCGCCTGGTGCTCGATCAGGGTGGCGTTCGCGGCCCGGTACGCCGCGAGCCGCAGATACATCTGGTCGACGTGGAAGAGCCGCCCGTACTTCAGCGCGTCGATGCCGCCGATGACCGGGGTGTAGCCGACGTCGCAGCCGTGTGCGACCAGCAGTGCCGCGATCGTCACGGAGCAGGTCCTTGAGGCGGGCTTCGCCACCGGTGACGGAGGTGAACGCCTGGTCGGCGCCGGTCCAGGAGAACACCTCCAGCAGTAGCCCGGGCAGATCGACGCGGGGCAGCATCGCGTTCACCGAGGCCCGCAGATCGAGCAGCGAGGCGGGTTCGGGCTCCGGCTCCAGGGCGGCGAAGTGCAGCCGTCCGTCGTCGAAGACGATCTGCGCGTTGTCCGGCAACCGCCCGGCGCTTCCCGGTACGTGCCGTCCAGCAGCGCGGTCCGTGCGGTCAAGTGCTCGCTCGCCCCGGCGGGCAGGTTCAGGGAGGCCAGCACGGTGGGCTCGGCCTGCTCCCACGCGTCATCGGCCAGCAGCTTCCCCCTCCAGGTGCGGCGCCGACAGGACCAGGCCCCGCCAGGAGCCGACGAGCAGATCCGTGTCGATCTCCTCCGGGCCGACCTTCTTGCGGCCCATCAGGTCCGGCAGCGACTTCAGCGCTGTCAGCACTGGCAGCCCTTCCCGGGTGGCGCCGAAGCCGACGACCTTGACCAGGAACTTGCGGAACGGCCGTACGGTGCCGAACCGGTTTCGCTATACCGACCGGCTCGCCGGCATCGGCGCCTCCGCGTTGGTCGGTTCCGTCGCGGACCCGTGTGACAACGCGATGGCCGAGGCGTTGAACGGCACTTTCAAGGCCGAGCTGATCGAGATGCAAGGGCCCTGGACCGGCTTCTACCAGGTCGAGCGGGCAATCTTCCAGCGGGTCACGTGGTACAACGATGAACGCCTGCACTCCGCCCTCGACTACAGACCGCCCGCCTGTTCGGCGGCGTGCCGTGTGGCTGGATTGGTGCGTTGGCCGTGGGCCGGGGCTTGGGCGTCCTGCTCGCGGTGGTGGTGTCAGGTACGGGCGGCGCGGGTCCAGCGTTCACGGTCTTGCCGAGCTCGTGGAGTGGGGCTGGCCTGCGGTTTTGTGAGCCGGGAAGGCGCAGCGCGCCGGAAGTCTTTACGCGGACCGGTCGGCCCGCTACCTTGCGGCAAGTTACAGCAAGGATTTGCAGGTTGCAGTGCGGCCGCGGCGCTTGCGGCCCCTCCAGGCCGTGAAGGAGCCGCCGTGCGTCCCCCCACCTGTGTCCGTGCCCGAATACGAGAACAGCTCCGACGCGTGGTGCTCGCCACTGTGGTCGTGTGCGCGGCCCTGGCCGGTCCCGGTGTCCCCGCTGCGGCCGAGACATCGGCTCCCGTGGTCTCCGGTGCGCGGAACCTGGGAGCGGCCTACGACTCCACGGGGGCGAACATCGGCTTCCGTATCTACTCGTCACGGGCGACCCGGATCGACGTCTACTTGTACGCGTCCGCCTCCGGTAGCCAGGAGCAGGTCAGTTATCCGCTGACCAAAGACCCCACCAGCGGCGTCTGGTCGGTCAAGCTATCCGTCGCGACGCTGCGCGACCAGTACGGCATCGCCGGGGCGGTCTACTACGGCTACCGGGCCTGGGGCCCCAACTGGCCGTACACCTCAGCCTGGACGAAGGGGTCGTCCGCCGGATTCGTCTCCGACGTCGACTCCGTCGGCAACCGGTTCAACCCCAACAAGCTTCTGACAGACCCCTACGCGCGGGAACTCAGCCATGACCCTCGCACCCCCGCAGTGAACAGCGAGACGGTCTACGCCTCCGGCCCGCAGTACCGCACCCTCGACAGCGGACCGCAGGCCCCCAAGGGCATCGTGCTACCCAATGACACCACAGGCACCGGCGGCAAGCCCAGCCGCGCCCTGAAGGACGACATCGTCTACGAAGTCCATGTCCGCGGCCTCACCAAGAACGATGCGTCCATCCCCTCAGCCGACCGCGGCACCTACAAGGGAGCGGGCCTGAAGGCGGCAAACCTGGCCGCCCTGGGCGTTACGGCGGTGGAGTTCCTGCCTTTGCAGGAGACCCAGAACGACGCCAACGACGTGGACCCGAACAGCACCGCCGGGGACAACTACTGGGGCTATTCGACGCTGAACTACTTCGCACCGGACCGTCGTTACGCATCCGACCAGAGCCCTGGAGGTCCCACGCGCGAGTTCAAGGCGATGGTCAAGGCGTACCACGACGCCGGCATCAAGGTCCTCGTGGACGTGGTCTACAACCACACCGCCGAGGGCGGGCCCTGGAACGCCGCCGACAAGAACACCTACAGCCTGCTGTCCCTCCGGGGTCTGGACAACCCGACGTACTACTCGCTCACATCCGACCGGCAGAACCCGTGGGACAACACGGGCGTCGGCGGCAACTACAACACCTACAATCCCGTCGCCCAGGACCTCATCATGGACTCCCTGGCGCATTGGAAGGACACCCTCGGTGTCGACGGCTTCCGCTTCGATCTGGCGTCGGTGCTGGGCAACACCTGCCAGCACGGCTGCTTCCAATACAGCAGAACCGATCCGAACACAGCGTTGAACCGGATCACTGCGACCATGCCCGCACGCCCGACCCAGGGCGGCACAGGTACGGACTGGATCGCCGAGCCCTGGGCGATCGGCGCCGGCACCTACCAGGTGGGCAACTTCCCCGCCGGATGGTCCGAATGGAACGGGATTTTCCGGGACACCCTGCGCCGCGATCAGAACGCCATGGGCTTTCAGAACGTCACGCCGGGCGAACTCGCCACCCGGTTCGCCGGGTCGTCCGACCTCTATCAGGACGACGGGCGAGCGCCCTGGAACTCCATCAACTTCATGGTCGCCCACGACGGCTTCACTCTTGCCGATCTCTACGCGTGCAACGGCAAGAACAACGGGCAGACGTGGCCGTACGGTCCCTCCGACGGCGGCTCGGACGACAACATCTCCTGGGACCAGAACGGAAGCGCAGCCGACCAGCGAAAGGCCGCCCGCAACGGCATGGCCTTCCTGATGCTGTCCGCCGGCACGCCCATGATGACCGGCGGCGACGAGCACCTGCGCTCCCTGCGGTGCAACAACAACCCCTACAACCTGGACTCGTCGGCCAACTGGCTCAGCACCACGTACACCGGCGACCAGAGCACCTTCCGCACCTTCGCCCAGCGTCTGATCGCCTTCCGCAAGACACACCCTGCGCTGCGCCCGGCCGGTTTCTACAGCGGCTCGGACACCAACGGCAACGGCATGCCCCAGTTGAGCTGGCACACCCCTGGCGGCTCCGCCCCCGATGCGGCGTACTGGGATAACCCCTCGAACCACGCGCTCGCGTGGCGCATCGACGGAACCGAATTGGGCGACTCAAGCAGCGCCCTATACGTCGGTTACAACGGCTGGTCTGGCGACGTCGACTTCACCCTGCCGTCCCCAGGGTCGGGCAAGCAGTGGTACCGCGTGACGGACACCTCCGCCTGGGCCGAGGGCCCCGGCCAGGTTGCTTCTCCCGGCGCTGAGGCCGTCATCGGGGGCGCCGGCACCAGCTATCGGCTCGGCGGCCGCGCGCTGCTCGTCCTGATCGCGAAATAGCAAGGGTCTTCGCAGGTCAGAGCCCGTGAGCGAAATCAGCCCTCCACCACCACCGAACCGGCCCGCCGGGCCCTCGCGCCGGCCTGCGGATACGCCTGGCCGCATCTGGATGCGGGTCGACGGTCCGCACTGGTCGACGACCCCTCGCCACAGGTCCAGGAAGTCGCCTGCCAGCAGGCCGACTTCGGCCGGCCGATGTCACGGACGGAACGACGCGCTGACCACGACGGGCCAGTGGCGCGTGGCACGTTCCCAACTGCTCGAACCCGACCTCGCCGAACACCTGGTCCACCACCCGGACCGGGGACTGCGCGAAACCCTTGTCGCGAACAAGCGCCTGAACGCCGACCTGATCACCGTGCCGGCCCAAGACGACGACCCCCAGGCGCGCGTGACGGTGGCCACCGACATCCAGATCGGGCCGACAGGTCGGAAGCTGCTGCCGCTGCCGGCCGCCTGACGCTCCTGCCCGGCGGGCGTGCGATAGGTTGCCCGCCATGACTGAGCTCGGACCCGTCGCCTGGCCACGTGCCCCGATCAGGACCGAGCGGCTCGTGCTCCGCGAGTCAGAGGCCCGGGACCGTGTGGCGTTCGTCGAACTGTTCGCATCGCCAGAAGTGGGCACCTACATCGGTGGGCCTCGACCGCGTGATGAGCTCGAACGCGCGATGCCTGAGGTGCCCGGGCGGCGCCCTGGCCTTTTCGTGATCGATCTCGACGGAGCGATGATCGGGATGGTCACGTTCGATCGGCGCGACGCGGAGCGTCCGGGTCACGTCCGTCCGGATGCCGGGGAGGCCGAGCTCGGTTACATGTTCCTGCCGGAGGCGTGGGGACGCGGGTACGCCACCGAGGCGTGTGCAGCGGCACTCGACTGGTTCGCCGGCGCACTTCCCAGCGAGCCGGTGGTGCTCTGCACTCAGACTGCCAACGACCGCGCGATGCGTCTTGCGGCGAAGCTGGGGTTCACCGAGGTGGAGCGGTTCGAGGAGTACGGCGCCGAGCAGTGGTTCGGCGTGTGGTCCTCGGTCACGCCGTCCGGTTGAGCTCGTACTCGACAGCGCGGATCCACGAGGCCACCGATCGGTCGTCGGCCTCGGCGCGCCGCTTGACCTCGTGGACCACTTCGGAGGGGAAGCGTACGGGGATGGGCGGTGTCAGTCGCGCTGCGCGCGCTGCCGAGAGGATCCACGGCGCCGGCGGGCAACAATCGAGTACGCCAATCTCCGAGTGTCTCTATTTGTCTCTGAATGCCCCTATTGGTGTGTGGACTGGGTCGAGGAGCTCCACGACGACCCCGAGGTGATGCGCCGCCTGGCTGCCTCCGCGAGCGTAGCCGTCCGGCGCACCGTCGCGCGCGCCCGTCACCTGCCCCCGACCTCCTGGACCGCCTCTCGCGCGACCTCGACCCCCAGGTGCAGTCCAACCTTGCCCTACTTCTGCCACGACGCCCCCAGCGAGCTGCTTCCGGAGGTCGCGCTGCGGCGGCAGAACCCCTTTCTCGCGCTCACCCATCCGAACTTCCTCCGCGCCACACCCTCCTACACGGCCCAATTCCTGGCCTGCTGCCCGAGAGACGATCGGCACCTTGATCGATGCCGTCGTGCTCGTCATCGGTAGCGTCCAGTACTACGTGTTGATAGGGGGAGCAGCGCCTGAGGGGGCACGTTCGTGGGCCTGGTGGCCCGGCTCACGGACGTGCCCCCTGCCGGTCAGGTGGTGATGGGCTTGGTCTGCGTGCAGTTCTTCCACTCGACCCAGGGGCGGGCGCCGCCGCTCTTGGGGCCGGTGGCGTAGGTCGGGTCGCCGGTGATCGTCTGGTTCTTCTCTTCGTGGGTGATGTCGATGCCGAAGAGTTTGAAGCCGAGGCTGACCTGTCCG
>NZ_JOEI01000048.1 GCF_000718095.1 Streptomyces scopuliridis RB72
GTGAGTTGCCTGCGCGTCACGATCGTCTTCCTACCGGATCCGTCTTCCAGGCGGATCCGGATCGACAAGATTGATCACGACGTCACACAGGCCCTAGTAGCGCACGCCGGCATGGTTGAGGAGGCGCTGCCCGATCTGAGCCCGGCCGGTGTCCAGGCCGCGCGAGACACGCTGGTCGAGTTGGCCACCGCGGTGACACACTCCGGCTTCGACGATGTGAATACCCGCCTTGCCCCGGCCCTCGCCCAGGCGGCGAAGAACCTCGCAGAGCAGCGGCTCGCCGACGCTGATCTCTCGCCGGCGATGCTGGCCCGGGAGCTGAATGTTTCTGTGCGTACTTTGCAGCGCGCGTTCGCGGCGGGTGGGGAATCGGTGACCGCCTACATCCGGGAACGGCGCTTGGAGTTGGCGAGGCAGGCGCTGTTGGCGTCTCGGCTGGCCGTCTCGGAAATCGCCGCGCACTGGCAGTTCGCCGACGCCAGCCACTTCAGCCGCGCCTTCAAGCAGCGCTATGGACTCACACCCACCGAGTACGCCCGGAAGAACACCTGATCAGAGGCTGAACGCCGCCATGTTTGCCGGGTCGTAACGATCGTCGGAGACCAGCTCCTGACCGTTAAGGTCATCTCATTCGATCTCTTCGAAAGCGGGTTGCCGCTCCGCGACGAAGCTCACGGGCGCGTCCCCGTGCCCGCACCCGGTGCAGAGCATGGGTCACGTCTCGCCCGAGGTGGTGATCAGCGAACGGCCGGCAGAGGCCGCCGACCGGGCCATTCCTGGGCACGGGGGGGGTGACTGTGCGACACGAAACCGCAAGCCCCTGGCACGGCATCGCCGACATCGAACTCGGCACCGCGGCGGCTGGTTCAACAACCAGCTCTGGCCGCCAGTTGGAGTCAACGCATAGAGCCTCCACCAATCGTGGAGCGGTTCAGCACTGAACCACGTCAGGAATGTGCGCCTACGGCTAGGACGCCTGATCCACGTCAAACACTGCTCACAGCCAACGCACCCGCAAGCGCGAGGATGCAGATTCCCGAAAGCTGGTCGACCCGACGAGCGATCGATCCCTTATACGACCGAAACCTCCATCGAAGAATTCTCCCGGCTCCAACGTAGAGGCCACCAACGACGGCTTCAACGCCCATGTAGGCCAGGCCTAGAAGGGCAATGTGCAGTTCCGCATCCCGTCCACCGCTCGTGAATTGAGGGAGGAGTGCCGCGAAAAGCAGAAGCGCTTTGGGGTTGGTTATGGCGACCATAAATTCCTGGCGAGGGATCCGCCATCGATCGGTGCGGCCCTCTTCGTCCTCGACTACAGAAGCGGTCTCCGGCTTGCTTCTCAGTGCCGCCACACCAATCCAGGCCAAATACGCTATTCCACCCCATTTTATTACGGTCAGCACACCAGGAGACTGTGCGAGGGCCGCGCCGAGACCCAGTACGACGATACCGATCAGCAGAGTGAAAGCAGCGAGGCGCGCGAGGATGCCGATAAGAGCCCAGGAAGCGCCGGATCGGATGGCGTTACTCAGGCCCAATAGCTGGTTCGCTCCAGGGATTATGGATATCAATACGGCAGAGGGGAGGAAGTCCATCCAATAGATCACGCTCCCAGCATCGGGCGTGTGGCCGAACCTGGGGAAGAGGGCACCGCGAGATATTGATCACGCAGTACGACAAGCTTGCGGACAAAGACATTCGGCTGAACGAGCTGCAGGCAGAAAAGTGGCGGTGAAACCCGTCATCGAGAGCAGCTACCGCCCGCTCAATGTCGAACAAGCCGACGCGTTCCGGACGCTCGGCTCGTCGGCGGACGCACTTCTGTCACTGCACGTCCATCGGAGGCGGGGCCTATCAGGTGCCCCTACTGGCCTGCCTCGATGAATCGGTTTGATCGTCGTCGAGAAGCTCGATAATGCGCGCGCTGATGTCGCCGAGAGCGAAAGCGCCAAGCCCGCCGAGGCCGTTGAACAGCGAGTCGCGGATCTCGTGACTTTGGGAGCGAAGAGCGCATGGCTGATGCGACTTCGGGAGAAGCGGAGACTATCGTCGAGATCGACTCGCTCGTGCATATTGCGCTTGAAGTTCGATGCTTGCGTCACACTCATCTTGGCACCGCCGGCCGGAGGGTGGAGCTACAACTCTGCCCTGCGGTGCGCTTGGGTTCAGACCATGGTGTTCCCGTTGGCGGTTGCTTCGGGCAAGGTGAGGTCCCGTACAACGTCCCAAGGTGAACCTCACCTTGAGTGGCCCCAGGTCGAACTTGTAGCTCCTACCAACCAGCTGATTGGTCATGGCATTTCCTTCTCTTGATGCCGAAGAACCCGATTAATGCCTCGGTTACGCCGAGGCGGACGGACACTGCGACGTCCACTCGGCGAGGTCGGAAACCGCAACGTAACGGGCTGCAATCATCGCGGCAGTTTGCGCTCAGGCTCTCCAGCTCTGGGCCGTTCAGAGCGACGACACCCATCGACGCGTCACAGGCGGCGAAGCGCGTACCGGCATCACTCCCCCCATGGGCTGAATTGAACGTTCAATTGAAACCGCGACGGCGACATCACGGCGTGCTCTAGCGAACGCCCGTCGAGGCGTCGCGCACGGAACCGCCCGAGTGGCTCCGACTCAGGGCCGGGCGCCACGAATGGCCGCAGACGCGGGTCGCCCAACGCCCACCGGAGAAGGTCTTCACGGCCTTGTCGACCCGGCCGGACGCCGAGGACAGCTCGGACCCACCCGGTTGTCGTGGTGGACTACACGATCATCTGAGCACCGCCGGGGCCTGGTAAGAGGGGCGACCCCGGTCGGCGAACTGCCCGACCAGGCCCCCCGGTCGGCCCGGTTGTGGACTGAGCGCCAGTTCACTGACGTGTAGCTGCACCCACCATGCCACGCTTTAGTTGACACAACAACAACAGGATGTCATGGTTTACGTATCAACTAGATCGGCGGAGGTGGTGTGGGTGCCCAAGGGGACTGCGAAGCGAGTCTCGCTGTTCGGGTTGAAGAGCGGGGGTCATACCTGCCCCCCCATGAGCGGGCAGGAGATCGACGGCGGGGCGCTGCATGTCGGTGGAGTGGAGATGGTGGCGCCGGGAATCGCACGTGCTGTCCGCACCAATCACCTCTCTCGATCCAACCCGAAGTACGACCGACACGTGCCTCGCCAGCCACGGAAGCAGAGCATCCGACTGTTCGGCGAACAGGCTCCCCTCCCCGTCTGCGCGCGAACTGCTGGCCGGCGATGACGACACGCGGGACCTGACCGGCAGGGAACTCGCGCAGGTCGCCCGGGACGGACGTCCCGCCCGGTCGTCACGAACCACGCACGGCCACACCCCGACACAACGAAAGCGTTGAACGAAGTGAACACGATGGATGTTTCGCAAATCGAGTTCGGTATCGACAGCTTCGGAGACCGGCCCCGAAACGACCGGGGCATGATCGTCTCGCACGCGCAGGCGATCCGCGCTGCGGTGACCGAAGCGGTCCTGGCCGACCAGGTCGGTATCGACGTTGTTGCGTTGGGCGAGCACCACCGACCTGAGTACGCGATCTCCAGCCCTGAGACAGTACTGGCGGGCATCGCGACAGCCACGAAGCGCATCCGGCTCGCCTCGGGTGTGACAGTGCTGTCCTCGGACGACCCGGTGCGAGTGTTCCAGCGGTTCGCCACGGTCGATGCGCTCTCCAACGGCCGCGCCGAGGTGATCCTCGGACGCGGTTCCTTCACCGAGTCGTTCCCCCTGTTCGGGTACGACCTGAAGGACTACGAGGTGTTGTTCGAGGAGAAGGTCGACCTTTTCCATCGGCTCCTGGACGAGAGGCCGGTCACTTGGGAAGGCACCACGCGCGCCGCCCTGCACAATGCAGACGTGTACCCGAAAACCGATTCGGGACGTCTCAACACCTGGGTAGGGGTTGGCGGGACACCGCAGTCCGTGCTCCGCACCGCTCAATATGGCTTCCGGCTCATGCTCGCAATCATCGGCGGCGCCCCTGACCGGTTTGCTCCCTACGTGGATCTGTACCGGCGTGCTAGCGAGGAGTTCGGCACGACCGCACAGCCGATCGGGACGCACTCGCCCGGCTTCGTCGCCGCCACTGACGAAGAAGCCAAGGAGCTCTTCTACCCTGGGTACAAGGAGATCCGCGACCGGATCGGGGCGCAGCGCGGCTGGCCGCCGCTCCGCCGGGAAGAATTCGACGCCGAAGTGGACCACGGGTCGCTGTATGTCGGCTCGGTCGAGACGGTCGCGGCCAAGATCGCTCATGCTATCCGGGTACTGAACGCGGGCCGGTTCGACATGATCTACTCCGCCGCCGGCACCGTTTCAGCCTCCGCACGGCTACGTTCGGTCGAGCTGTACGGCACCCAAGTCATCCCTCGGATCCGCGAGCTTCTGGCCGAGCAGCCCGCGGCCACGGCGGGAGCGACGCGATGACCAACCCTGTCACCACTATCGGGATCCTGGGAGCCGGGAAAGTCGGCACCGTCCTGGCGCGCCTGGCGGTCGCCTCCGGCTATCGAGTCCTGATCGCCGGGTCCGGTGACCCCTCCAAGATCGCGCTTACCGCCAAAATCCTCACCCCCGGAGCGACCGCCGTGTGGCCGGCCCAGGCCGCGGATGCCGCCGACGTGGTGGTCCTGGCTCTCCCGCTCGGCAAACACCGCGACCTCCCAGTTCCGGAGCTGGAAGGAAAGCTGGTCATCGACGCGATGAACCACTGGTGGGAGGTCGATGGTCCCCGCGACGCGATCCTCCCGCCCCATACCTCTTCGAGCGAAGTCGTTCAGCGGTTCCTGCCGGGCGCGCGTGTCGTGAAAGCCCTCAACCACATGGGCTACCACGACCTCGAAGACGAGGCTCGTCCAGCTGGTGGCCTCGGACGCAAGGCCATCGCGATCGCCGGTGACTCGCCCGAGGATCTCACCGTCGTGTCTGCGCTGATCGACGCTCTCGGATTCGACCCACTCACCATCGGCGACCTCGCAGCGGGCGTCCGGCTCGAGCCCGGAACCCCCGCCTTCGGAGCCAATGTCGACGCCGACCAGCTTCGCGCGCTTACCGCCACCCCTGCTCCGACAAGACTTTTTGAGCACTCGTAACAGAAAAACAGAAGCACCTCGGCCGGACCGGCACGGCCGACTTCGTCTTCAACGAATTTGTCGCGAATGGTGGTGTGTTCCGCCAGCCGATACCTGACGACATAGGAGTAATCACGCGTGCCGCGCTTGGCGAAGTGTGAGGTCATCTCCCTGGGTTGCATCGACAATGTGACGCGGTGAAGCGCCGCCAGGTGCAGCCTGGTACTACGGCGGACGCAACGCGGTTGTCACAGCGTGAAGATTGCAATTATGCATGGAGGACGAATGCGGCCAATCATTCCCGACTATCTGGCCGAGGTACTGAGAGATGTGGAGTCGGACACGTCCGGAGAGCCGGCGGGATACATCCCTGAGCTCGCAGCAGCGGACCCCGAGCGCCTCGGCGCGGCCTTTGCCATGATTGACGGAGAGGTCTATGGTGCCGGTGACATCGATATCGAGTTCACAATCCAATCGATCTCCAAGCCGTTCATATATGCGTTGGCCCTGTCTGATCGCGGATTCGACCCTGTGCTCGCCAAAGTCGGTGTCGAGCCGTCCGGAGAGGCGTTCAACGAGATCTCACTCGAAAGCGATACGGGGCGCCCTCTCAATCCCATGATCAACGCTGGCGCGATCACCGTTCACTCACTGGCCGGCGCGGAGGACCTGAATCCGGCAGAGCGTGTGGAACGCGTGCTCCACGGCCTCTCGGCGTTCGCCGGTCGACGACTGAAGATGGATGAGGCGGTATGTGCGTCAGAGATGGAGCACGCGCACCGCAACCTCGCCATTGCACACATGCTCCGTAGTCACAACGTCCTCACCAAGGACGCAAGGGCCATCGTGGACGGCTACACCCGCCAGTGTTCCGTGCTCGTCACCACGCGAGATCTGGCCATGATGGCCGCGACGTTGGCCAACCGTGGGATAAACCCTCTCTCGGGTGAGCAGGTGGTGCCGGAACCGGTGGTGCGTCAGGTCCTGAGCGTCATGTTCAGCTGTGGAATGTATGACGCCGCTGGTGACTGGGCGACCCAGGTCGGTATTCCGGCAAAGAGCGGGGTGGCTGGGGGCCTGATCGGCGCGCTCCCCGGACAGATCGGCATTGCCACGTTCTCACCACGACTGGATACTCACGGGAACAGTGTTCGCGGGGTGTCACTGTTCGAACGATTCTCTTCAGACATGGGTCTGCATGTGATGGAGGTCCCCGCCACTGCGCGTGCCGTCGTGCGATCCAACCATGTCGTTGGCAGCGGACCGAACGCGCTCCGGGTCCTGCAACTGCAAGGTGGCATCGGCTTTGCCGGAGCCGAGAGAGTTGTTCAGGAAGCCGTGGACACCTCGCCTTCGGAAGTCAGGGTGGCTTTGGATCTGACAAGGGTCTATTCGATCGACGACGTGGCACGGCGCGTGCTGCTGGAGGTCGCACGCCGGCTGACGCTGAATGGGCACGAGGTCTACCTCGTCGACCCAGAATCGATCATGCCCGATCCCGATCCCGGCGATGGTGGCCGAATCACACTCGTAGACAACGTGGATCAAGCCGTGATTCCGCCGCGGGGTGGCTCGGCGCAGGAGCCGGCCGCGAAGAGAAGGGCTTGACACATGTCGACAAAGGGAGGAATTCGGCTGATGGAATTGTTCTCTATTCTGGCCCCTACGCCGAACAGACCCACCACGGATCACGCTGACCCACACGCCGCGATCGCGGGAGGAGGTCAGGGCGGCTGAACGCGCATGGTTGAAATTCGCACCCCACCGCAGGCCGATGCGGAACGGCGAAACCTCTGACCCGCCTCCGATAACACACAGTTTCCACATACAGATATGGGCCGGCGTTCGTTTCGTCGGCCAGAAGGGAAAGAAATCATGGGTTACATCACCGTCGGCACGGAGAACAGTACGCCGGTCGAGCTCTACTACGAGGATCAGGGTTCTGGGCAGCCGGTCGTCCTGATCCACGGCTACCCACTGAACGGGCACAGCTGGGAACGTCAGACGCGCGAGCTGTTGGCCCAGGGCTATCGGGTCATCACCTATGACCGTCGTGGCTTCGGCCAGTCGTCGAAGGTGAACTCCGGTTACGACTACGACACCTTCGCCGCTGACCTGAACACGGTCCTTGAGACCCTCAACCTGCAGGATGTCGTCCTTGTCGGTTTCTCGATGGGCACCGGGGAACTCGCCCGCTACGTGAGTCGCTACGGTCATGAGCGTGTCGCGAAGCTCGCCTTCCTCGCCTCGCTCGAACCGTTTCTCGTCGCCCGCGACGACAACCCCGACGGGGTGCCGCAGGAGGTCTTCGACGGCATCGCCGCGACCGCAAAGGCGGATCGGTACGCCTGGTACAAGCAGTTCTACGCGGACTTCTACAACCTCGACGAGAACCTCGGCACCCGTATCAGCGAGGAGGTCGTGACCGGTAGCTGGAACGTCGCGATCAGCAGCGCTCCGGTGGCTGCGTACGCTGTGGTACCGGCATGGATCGAGGACTTCCGCGCCGACGTCGAGGCGGTCCGCGCGAGCGGCAAGCCCGCACTGATCCTGCACGGAACAAAGGACAACATCCTCCCGATCGACGCCACTGGGCGCCGATTCCACAAGGCACTCCCCGAGGCCGAGTACGTCGAGGTCGAAGGAGCGCCGCATGGCCTGCTCTGGACCCACGCCGACGAGGTCAACACCGCGCTGCGCGACTTCCTCTCGAAGTGACGGTGGATGACCGGCTGTTCCCCTGACGGCTTCTCATGACGCGGAACCGCGTCATCGCCGCCGACGAGGGGCGTATGTGGCGCCGAACTTGAGGCGCCACATACGCCCCTCGAACGCGAGAGGGATACGACATGCCGTGGAGCACTCGCCAGCTCGCTGAGCTGGCGGACACAACAGTGAACACCATCCGCCACTATCACCATCTCGGTCTGCTCGATGAACCGGAGCGCCGGCACAACGGATACAAGCAGTACGAGGTGCGGCACCTGGTGAGTCTGCTGCGCATCCGACGTCTCGCAGAGCTCGGTGTGCCGCTCGCACAGATCGGTGACGTCAGCGCCGACACCGACAGCGCACCGGGTGTCCTGCGCGACCTCGACGCCGAACTCCAGAGGCGCATCGAACGCTTGAAGAAGGCGCGGACGGACATCGCAGCAATCCTCCGCTCCCGCGCGCCGGCGGACGTCCCTGCCGGATTCGAGTCCGTGGCATCTCGACTGTCCGAGGCCGACAGCTCGATGATTCACATCTACGGACAGCTGTACGACCAGAACGCATTGGCGGACGTTCAGAAGATGGTGGAGGCGGACACCGATGACGTCAGTGCTGACATCGATCGATTGCCGGCGGACGCAGACGAGGAGACGCGGAAACTTCTGGTCGAAAGGCTCGCGCGGATTCTCACGCAGAATCTCATCGACTATCCGTGGATAAGCGATCCTGCTTCGCACCTGTCCAAGAGCGGATACGTCACCGCGCAGACGTTCGTGGACGCTATGTCGGAGCTGTACAACCCTGCCCAATTGGCCGTGATTGTCCAAGCCAGCACTCTTGCGCAAGACCGAGTGTGTGTCATGCAAAAGCAGAGTGGAAAGGCGGACAGGGCACCTGCTCCACGCAGGGCTTGATCATGATCCGATGGCATGGACCTCGATGAAGGCAGGTTGTCGCAGGGTTGTCCAGTCAGGGAGCAGAGCCGTAGGCGCTTGACTCTGTCCTTGGAACACAGGGTGGACTTCGTCGCGGGGGGGGGAGGCGTGTATGTCCGACTCGGTTCCCCGCTGTTAAGTGACTGTGCACAACAAGGAGAGACCACTCGTGTTCCATGACGGATCCGAACGATTGAATGCCAGACGAGCCCGCCGATGGCGACCGCTGATCGCAGCGGTCGCCATCGGCGCGTTCACAGCGTCGGTGGTGTCCTGTAGTGACCGCGAAGAGACGGAGGTACCGGATGTCGCAGCGCTGGCAGGACCACTCGCCGATCAGGAGTTGATCTGGGAGGCCTGCGATTTCAGCAGCGATGGCCCTCCTATTCCGGGAGCGGACACAGCCAATGTCAAGTGCGCGACTGTCAAGGTGCCGCGGGACTGGCTGAATCCGGATCCGGAGGTCACGTGGGATGTTCGCATTTCGCAGGCGCAGAATATTAATCCTTCGGACCCCGACTACCACACAACGGTCATCGCGCATCCCGGTGGACCGTACGCATCCGGGCTGTCGTACAGCACCGCTGTCCAGATGTACACCCCAGAGCTTCGTTCGACGACGAATTACGTCAGCTTCGACCAGCGCGGCCTCGGGCAGTCGAGTCACGCGGAATGCACGTACGAATACGATCCGGCCGGCGGGCCATCGGCTGCGGCGAAGGCAATCGGCGAAGCCTGTTCAAAAGATGCCGATGTTGCGACGATGACGACCGAGCAGGCTGCCTACGACATGGACTTCATCCGTCATCTACTCGGCCTCGATAAGGTGACCTATATGGGTTACTCCTACGGCACCTGGCTGGGGGCATGGTACGGCAGTCTCTTCTCCGACAACATCGAGCGTATGGTCCTCGATTCGGCGACAGATTCAACACAAAAATCGATTCAGGCCCTGTACAACGCGGCCCACGAGGGCCGTGACCGCCAGTTCCGCCTGCATATGATCAACTGGATTTCACGCAATGACGAGGTCTTCGGACTCGGGACGGATCCGGAAGCGATCTGGAAGCGATATTTTGCAGCGACAAGCACGCCTGAGAAATCACTCGCGGCGCAGTACGCCTGGAATGCAGTGAACGGCCCCGCGGCATTCTCGAATCCAATTGGGTATCGGGCGGTGGGAAGCCTCGTGGCGGGCATCATCGCCGAGGGAGAGGCTCCTTCCAAACCAGTCGTCCCCGCGGAATCCGCCGCTCGCGTCGTCGATCAGACTGAGCTGACTGACGAACAGCGCGCCGCAGCGCACAAGAGGCTCGCGCTGTTGGCGGCGCCACATAAGAGCAAGCCGGGAGAGCCTATCCGGGGCAAGTATGACTACGTCATCGAGTTCACCGCCTGCACAGATGGGCAGTGGACGCAGGGACTCGATTACTGGGAGGACTTCCACAAGCGCACTGCGCCCCTCGCGCCTCTGTCAGAGCAGTTCGGGCTCCTCGTAACGCCGACGTGTGCGTTCTGGCCGACGGAGTCGAAGATGCCGACGCAGGACGACAGCTTCCCCGAGACCATCGTCCTGCAGAGCGAGCTCGACTCGATGACGCCGTTTGAGCAGGGCTGGGCGGCCGGCACGGGACTGCCAAACACGAGCTTGATCGCGGTCGACAACGAGAGCGTTCACGGTGTCTTCCCCTACGGCACGGAGGAAGTGGACCGCCCGGTGATCGACTTCCTGCTCGGCGGAGACCGCCCCGCACAGACCATTGTCGCGGCCGGCAAACCCCTGCCCCTGGAGCAGTCCACGTACGAGTCGTGGACGCCGCTCGATGAGAACGCCGAACACGGCACCGAAGCCCCTTTGTTCACGGATCCGACCATCCCGGCGGAGACGGGCGTAGTGCGGGAGCCAAGGAGTTAGAAGAGGAGGCTGACAGGATCCCTCCTGCCAACTGACCTGAAGCGGAGCAGTTGCAGCGGCAGGTCGGAGCCGCCGTTGCAACTGTTTGGTGGCGTCGCGGCCCAGGGCGGCATGGCTGGCCTCGACGCGCCTTGGTTGATCCAGCGGACCAAGAGGCCTACTTCGGCATCCTCAGCCTCGATCGACAGCAGTTCACACCACAGGAGAAGGTACCGACGAATGACTCAGCAGCCTGACGAACCATCCATCGAGGCATGGGCAAAGACACCCTGGAGGGCAAGTAGTCCTGACTCCCCGATCCTGCCCGAGGACCTCCTGCTTCTCCTCTTTCAACCCGAGTCCGGGGTCATCGCAGGCGAGAACACTCTCTTCTACGTGCTCGCCGGAGCTGTGCTCGCGGACCTTGCCCTTCACGAATCTGTAGCAATAAAGACAACCCGGACTGGGTCCGTCAACGTGGAAGCCGTCCGGGAGAAGGCGCCGTCGGATGAGATCCTCCTCTCCGCCTGGGAATATGTGTCGGACAAACCCCGTGGCGTCCAGACGGTGCTCCCCGCGATCGGTCCGAGACTCCGTCAACCTCTGTTGGAACGCCTCATCGCACGCGGCGACATTCGCAGGGACAACCGCAAGGTACTTGGTTTCTTCAACACGACCGTCCTCAAGGACAGTCAAAACGGGCGTCGGGCTGGCCTCCTCAAGGAAGTCCGCGACGTCCTCGTCGACGGTACGGAGCCAACCGCTCGCATCGCCGCACTTGCTGCACTGATCTGGGGCAGCGGCGCGCTCCACCAGTTCGACCCGCAGATCCCCTGGACCTCGTCAGTGATCAACCGTGCTCAGGAGCTGGAACGCGGCAACTGGGGTGCCGGAGCCGTCGGCGAAGCGGTCGCACGCACCATGACCGCGGTCATGGTCAATAGCGTCATCAGTACAGCCGCCGTAGTGTCGCCGGATCAGTGAGTCACCGGCCAGCTGGACGGCAAGTGCGTTGCTTGTATGCCTCGCGGTCGAAGGCCGGTGGTCTGCCACTGGCCTGTCCACGCTGCCGCCGGTTGACTGCTCGTCGGCCCGTTCCGGGATCACCGCGCGGATGCCGCGTCTGCGCAGGTGGTCGCAGATCTCCCGGGAGGAGTACGCCTAATGGGCAGTGAAGCGGGGCGCCGCCAGGCCCACCCCGGTCCGTCGAGGCCCTGAAAGAGACTGCGGGCCCCGCTTCACAGAGAGCACTTCGTAGTGGTGGTCGGTGCCGGGAAAGCCGCAGAGTACGCCCGGGCCCTGGAGCCGTTCGACAAGCACCGGCCCCCGGCACCGTCCACCACCACGAGACCGGACGCGATCACCTCTCATCATGCCTGGAGCCGGCCGAGCTCCCGAGCAGACCGAGGGCCCGCGGGTCGCTGGGGTCACGAACGGCTAGGGCCTGTCCGGTCGATCTTCGTGGATCAGCCCGCGGCGTCTGGTGCCGTGCATCGCAAGGCGGAGGATCACCCATGTACTGGACGTACTTGGGTGACTCCGACAACGCGGCGAGGTGCGGTGCCAGGCGTCGCGGGCCCGCGAAGATCGACCGGACAGGCCCTAATCGGATGCTGGGCCATCGAGCCCTTCCATTAGGGAGACGCGTGCCCCCCGCACGGCCACGACCAGCAGCAACACGCCCCCTGACCGAGAGGACGACAAGGCCACGATGACCGTCACCTGCGGGATCGACTGGGCCAGCGACCACCACGACGTCGCTCTGGTCGACCGCGAAGGAACTCTCCTGGCCCGAGCCCGGATCACCGACGACGCTGTCGGCCTGCAACAACTCCTGGCCCTTCTCACCACCCACGGCGATCACCCGGACGCCCCGATCCCGGTCGCGATCGAAACGTCCCGCGGACCGCTCGTGGCTTGCCTGCGAGCCACCAAACGCCCTATCTGTGCGATCAACCCGATGGCAGCGGCCCGCTACCGAGACCGGCACGCGGTCGCCGGCAAAGAAGTCCGACCACCCCGACGCCACGGTGCTGGCGAACATTTTGCGCACCGCCCGAGCCGCCACCGGCCGCTGGCCGATGACAGCGAACTCGCCCAGGCCATCGCCGTCCTGGCCCGCGCCCAGCAGGACGCCGTCCGGTACCGAACTCAGGCCGGCAACAGACTCCGCTCCCACCTGCGCGAATACCTCCCCGGATTCCTCTCCGCCTTCCAGCACACACGCGAAACCGCCTAGCAGTGCGTGCCGCCCTTGTCCGCAGGACGTCGCGCTCTCACGAAGGGGGAAGTACGAGCTTGCCGCTCTGGTGCCCCCGTCGGCTGACCTGCAGCGCGGCCGCCACCTCGTCGAGGGGGTACGTCCGCTGGATCGACATCCGCAGCTGCCCCGCCTTGATGAGGGCGAGGATGTCCCCTTGCGCTTGGGGTCCACCAGTTTTCGGCTCGGTCAGGTGAATCTGGATACCGCTCCCGGCTGCATCGTGGGCCAGTAGGGAGAGGACACGTTCCGGGCCGCGGCCGAGTTCGATCGAGTCCTGGATCTCACCGCGGCCGGAGGCGTCGGGGACCGCGTCGACTCCCCGCGGGAAGGTGACCCGTACGCGCTCGACCAGCCCTCTACTGTAGCGGCCGGTTGCACGCCGAAGGAGCGGAGCAGCTCGTGGTTGCCCTCGTTCGCGGTGCCGGCGACGCGCACGCCCCGGTCGACGGCAAGCTGTCACCGCAATTTCAGGATCTCACCTTGAAGTGAGTGCTCACGAGAAGCCGGTGCACCTCTGAGAAACGGGCCGCCGGAATCTCCGGCGACCCGTTCTCGAAAGGCTGCGATTGGCTTCCGTCACTCACTCGGCGGCGAGAGCTTCCGCGTAGGGGAAGATGAGCTTGCCGGAAGAAGATTCCGGTGGGGACACGACGATCTGACTCGACCCGTTCTGGAATTGACCGACCTCATGGCCGGATATTCCCTGGAACTGGACCTGCAGGACGCGCGGCTCCGACCACTCTCCCTTGGCTCCGAACCTGACATCGCCCATGACGGTCGGGAAGGTCGCCTCCCGTGCGTACGCCGAGAGGCTCGCGTCGTCGAAACCGCCTGTCGCTTCGACGGCTTGGGCGACCACCTGCATCTGTGCATAGGCGAGTGGAGCCATGTAATGCCCCAGGAGGTCGACACCGGCTTCGCTGGACTGTTCCTGGTAGGTGTTCAGCAGTTCCTGAACACCCGGGAACATCATTTTGGGCACCGGCGCCCAGTACTCGTAGTTCACGAAACCGTTGAGCAGCGGGCCGAGCTTCGTCCTGACCGCTGTGTTCTGCGGTCCGATCATGGCACCGCCGACCATCTTCGGCCGGAAGTGATGAGAACGGATGGTGCGCACCAGGCCTACCGAATCGGCCAGGTAGGAGCACAGGAACAACAGGTCACTGCCGCTTTCGGCGACCGCGTCGATAACGGGCGCGAAATCCTCGGTCGACAGTGGATATGTGACTTCGTGGACCACCTGTATGCCGTACTTCTCGGCATTCGCCTTGGCGCCGAGAACGGGATTGCGTGAGAACTCGGCCTCAGCAGACACGAGCGCCACGGTTTCCGGCCGGGGGGTCTGCTCCGCGGCGAGCGCGAAGAACCCCTCCGTGAGTGCGGCATTTGGATCTGGCCCGGTGGGGATCATGGCGAAGTAGTTCGGATAGAGGAGCGCGTTGTTGACGCCGAGGCCCATCAGCCCGACGAAGAAACGCTCCCGCTCCACTATCAACGGCATGGCCGGCAGCAGGGTGTTGGTTCCGTATCCACCGATGACGAGATCCACGTCGTGCTCGTCGATCAGCCGCTCGTAGATCCTGGGAACGTTGTCGGCGTTCCCTTGGTCGTCGTACCGGACGAACTCGACAGGACGGCCGAGAAGTCCGCCTCGGCTGTTGATATCTTTACGCCAGATTTCATGGGCGAGACGGGCCGACCGGCTGTTGTCCGCGAGGGAACCGGTTAACGACAGGCAGTACCCGATACGGATCGGTGCCGGGGTAGCGGGAATGTCAGGCCTCGCTTTCGGTGGGCGTGGCCAGGAGTTGCATCTCCCAGGTGAAGGCCACACCGCTGGCACCGCCGTGCTGCGCCTGGACCTCGGCGGCGCCCTGCACGGTCTTCTCACGGGCCCAGTCGCGCTGCCACTCCCCCATCACGGCCATCCAGGTGATCGGGACCACGCCCGCCTGGATCATGCGCTGCACCGCCATGTCGTGGGCCTCCTTCGAGACACCGCCCGACGCGTCGGTGACGACGAAGACCTCGAAGCCCTCGCCCGCCGCCTGTATCGCCGGCATAGCCACACAGATCTCCGTCCAGAGGCCGGCGATGATCAGCTTCTTGCGGCCGGTCGCCTTGACGGCATTCACAACACGCTCGTCCTGCCAGGTGTTGATGAAGGTCCTGTTGATCGGCTTCTGCTCCGGGAACACATCCTGCAGACCCTGAAGAAGAAGACCACCGCGCTCCTCCAGAACGGTTGTCAGAATGGTCGGAACGTCGAACACCTTGGCGGCCTTGGCGAGCCCGACGGCGTTGTTGATGACCATCGTCGGTTCGTGGCTGTGCAGGTTGGCGACCTGGAACGGCTGGTGGTCGATGAGGGCGAGCACGCTCTCCTCGGGCGTCAGCAGCGCGCCGAGTCCGGCCTTGTTCTCAGTACTCACGAGATTCCCCTTCTGGAACTTTGCGTCCGCGGGTCTCCGGCAGTGCACCGACATCTCGATGCCCCGCAGTGAGCCGGATACGGGTTGGCCGGGCCGGCGACCCCACACCATTTGGTTGACGCGTCACCTAAGATAGGTGCCGATTATTGACGCGTCAACTAGCGTCGGCCTTGGGTGTTCAGGTCGGTCTTGGGTGTTCAGGCGAGCCGGTCAGGCATGGCCATCGGTGTCCGTGAAGCGCAACTACGCTGCGAGGCGGGACACTACGGACCATCAGCCGTATCCCGGTCGGCCGTCCTTGTGGGCTGGCCCCATGCCCTCATCCCGGTCCCCACCGCCGACCTCGTCGACCAGTACGGCCCCGAACTGCGCGTCTGCGACCTGCAGTTCCGCCAGTTCGGCGCCCACCACAGCTTCGCCGGCCCCGTCCGCACCGTCTCCTGCCACGAGGACAACGGCCTGCTGCGCGACCTGCTGCGCACCCCCGGCGACGGCCATGTCCTCGTCGTCGACGGAGGCGGCTCCCTGCGAACCGCCCTGGTCGGCGACCTCATCGCCGGCGCCGCCCAGGACAACGGCTGGGGCGGACTGATCCTGCACGGCGCCGTCCGCGACAGCGTCGCCCTCTCCGGGCTCCGGCTCGGCATCAAGGCGCTGGGCACCATCCCCCGCAAGAGCGCCAAAGACAGCGCGGGAGCCGTCGACGTCCCCGTCACCTTCGGCAACGTCACTTTCCGCCCCGGCGACATCCTGCATGCCGACGACGACGGCATCACTCTCCTCCCCGAGAACACCTGACCACGAGCGGCGCAGCCCGGAGTGGGTTGTCGAGCGTGGCATCAGCGCCGAAGTTCGACGGCCATCGGTGATCCTTGCCAGGACTCCGGAGACGGTGCTGCTCCATTCCAGGCCGGGCCGCGTCGTCTCTCCATGGTGAGCGGAGCTCGCGCGTGCCGGCCAGCAACTGTTTCCCGGCACGGGCCTCGACAGTGCTTGGCCCGTTCGGAGGCGATACGGTGCGCCGCGTGATGTGACCGGCCGACCGGAGAACAATGAGACTCATGGCTCATATCTCGCCGGGTGGCGGTCTGTCTCCGTTGAGCTGGGAGACGCCCGCGGAGCGGGCTGACCGCAACCTGCTCGAACTTCTCCAGGAACTGAGGGTCGTGCAGACCGGCGTGCAGATCGTCTTCGCCTTCCTCCTCGGCGTGGCCTTCACCAGCCAGTTTCCGCGCCTCGACACCTTCGAACGCAGCACGTACGTGGTGACGTTGCTGCTCACGGTGGTCTCCTCGGCACTGCTCGCGACTCCGGTCGCCCTGCACCGTGGCCTGTTCCACCGGGGCGCCAAGATCCGGATCGTCGCCCTGTCCGCGCGGCTCGCCGAAATCGGTCTGGTCTTCCTCGCCCTCGCCCTC
>NZ_JOEI01000049.1 GCF_000718095.1 Streptomyces scopuliridis RB72
CGACGGCGCCACCCTCCTCGGCACAGCAACCCTCAGCGGCGGAGTCGCCACGTTCAACGTCTCCACCCTCAGCGTCGGATCCCACTCCCTCACCGCCGTCTACAACGGCAGCAGCAACTTCACCGGTTCGACGTCGCCCGTGGACATCCAGACGGTCACCCAAGCCGCCACCACCACGATGTTGACCTCGGCTCCCGACCCCTCCGTCTTCGGACAGCCCAAAACCCTCACCGCCACCGTCACCGCCGTACCCCCCGGGGCAGGAACTCCGACGGGCACAGTCAGCTTCTTCGACGGCGCCACCCTCCTCGGCACAGCAACCCTGACCGGCGGAGTCACCACCTCCCCCGACCCCTCCGTCTTCGGACAACCCAAAACCCTCACCGCCACCGTCACCCCCGTACCACCAGGAGCAGGCACGCCGACCGGAACCGTCAGCTTCTTCGACGGCGCCACCCTCCTCGGCACAGCAACCCTCAGCGGCGGAGTCGCCACGTTCAACGTCTCCACCCTCAGCCACCCATCGACACCCAGACGGTGAACAAGGCCGCCACCACCACGGCCCTCACCTCGGCACCCAACCCGTCCACCTTCGGTCAGCCTGTCACGCTGACCGCGACCGTCGCCGCGGTGCCACCCGGGGCCGGGACGCCGACCGGGACCGTCAGCTTCTTCGACGGCGCCACCCTCCTCGGCACAGCAACCCTCAGCGGCGGAGTCACCACCCTCACCACCACCACCCTCAGCATCGGGTCCCACTCCCTCACCGCCGTCTACAACGGTGACGCGAGCTTCAACACCTCTACCTCACCCATCGTCACCCAGACGGTGACGAGCGCAGCCCCCGCGCCCACCAACCTGACGGCCACATCGGCCACCGCCACCATCGGAACCGACAGGCTGGCCCACATCCCCAGGCTTTCGGCGACGCTCACCGTGCTGAGCTCCGGAACCCCGGTACCCGGCCAGACGATCACCTTCAAGGTGGGCACCACGATTGTCGGCACCGCCGTCACGAACAGCAGTGGTGTGGCTCAGCTCAACAACGCCACGGTTGATCCGCAGACAATCATCCGCGCGGGCAGTCGTTACACGGCGAACTTCGCCGGGACTTCAGCCTTCGCGGCGTCCACCGCGACAGCCACTCTCGTTCTCGCCTGACCAACCGATCTGGAGAAGTCGACGCACCCGGTCCGGTATCCGCGTAAACCCTTTACGCGGATACCGGACTCTTGCGTGGCCAGGGCCTGTTTCCGACGCGCTGTGGGAACCGGCCCGAAGAGCATTGCAGCTATGTAGCGCCCAGCTGTTGATGGCCGTTCAGATTGTCTACGTCACGAGAACCCCACACGCGGCCATACGTGGCGAGCCTCTGTGCTCCACGTGGGTCAGCCGATGCGGGAATTCCGGGCGCGTCGCCCCATCCGACGATGCGTCGCCCCATCTGACGACTCCTCCTGCGGCCGTTGACCCGAAATCGGCCCTGCTCGTCCAGTCGATCTCCTGTGGCACGACTCATAAGCGCACCGCAAGATCTTTACTGTCGGACCGCTCAAGTGTCGCGAGGCCGCCTCGGCCTCGCAGAATCCTTGTTCTCGCTCCATCGGTGAGCCACAGCCTGTCAGGAGAGTTATGTCTTCCACCCATGAAATGCCAAGGGAAAGCTCGGTGTCGGGCCGTGGATCTCCGAAGCCGTACAGCAGACGGCGCCGGGGGTGGGCCATCGGACTCGTGGTCGCGCTGTTCGCGGGCATTCTGCCGGCTGCTACCGCACAGGCTTCGACAAGCCATCCTTCGGTCCGCACGCCGACAGGGGGAGACGGAGAGGGCGCGGGATCCTCGAACGAAGAGGGAGCAGAATCCTCGAACGGGTCGGCAGGAGGCCGCCATCGTGCCTACGTGGTCAACCAGGGTTCCAACACGGTGTCCGTCATCAACACGAAAACCAGCAGAGCGACTGGCACCATCCCGGTCGGCACCACCCCGTTCGGGATCGCCCTCGACAGCAGACACGATCACGCCTACGTGACCAATCATGATTCGAACACGGTGTCCGTCATCAACACGAAAACCAACAAGGTGACCGGCGCTGTGCCGGTCGGCACGGGTCCCTTCGGTATCGCGGTGGACGACAAGCGCAGGCGCGCGTACGTGGCCAACGAAACTTCCGGCACGGTATCGGTGATCAACACGTTCACCAAGAGGGTGATCGGCACCGTGACCGTCGGCGGCAGCCCGTTCGGAATCGATGTGGACAGAAGCCGGGGCCGCGCGTACGTCACCAACATCGCCTCCGACAACGTGTCCGTCATCAACACCGCCACCAACCAGGTGACCGCCACCATCTCGGTCGGAAACGCTCCGGTCGGGGTGGCTGTGGATCAGAACCGCCACCGCGCGTATGTGACCAATCAGGGGTCGAACACGGTGTCCGTGATCAACACGGCCAACAACACGCTGACCTCTTCCATTCCTGTTGGTAGTTCCCCGTTCGGCATCGCGCTCTGTTCATGGTACGGCCGGGCCTACGTGGCCAATCAGGGTGCGGACACGGTGTCGGTGATCAAGACGGCGAACAACACCGTTCCGACCTCAACCCCGGTCGGCAATGCCCCAACCGGAGTGGCCATCGACTCCCACCGCGGCCGCGTCTATGTGACCAACCTCCTCTCTGACAATGTGTCGGTCATCAACACCGCCACCAACCGCGTATCGGCCACGATCCGAGTGGGCTCCAACCCATCCGGAGTAGCCATCCTCTAAGTACCGCAACCGCGTCTGCTGTGACGTCATGTGCGACTGGGACGTCGGCGAGGTGCTCGATGACATGCGGGAGTGTGTGATCGAGCACCTGGCGGCACCAGTACCCCCGCCGAACGAGGGAACAGCACGCCAATGGCGTAACTGCGGAAAACGTCGCTCGTTTCCCGAGAAGAATGCCCCATTCGGCTGAGTAGATTCACTTCTCATGGGAGGTCCCGGTGTCTTTCACAAAGAAGATCCCGTTCGCCGTAGTTGCTGTCGGCAGTTTGATGATGGCAGGGGCGGGTGTGGCGTGCGCGGACAATAACGCCACGGCTATCAGCTTCCAGAACCCCGGACTGCTGTCAGGGTTCAACGCTCCCAGCGTCCTGTCCGAGCCACTGAACAATTGCAGCAACAACACCCCGGCCGGCGCCAGCGTGCTCTCGGGGACCAGCGGGAATGCCTGCTTGAACAAATAGCGCAGCCTCCACAAGGAGAGCGGCACGGAAGCAGACGTCCATCGCGCGCGGCCAGGCCCGAACGCGGGGAGAGGAAATTCTCGACCCCGTGTTCGGGTTTTCTGTCCGTGGTGAAGCCCCGGGGGACACGGGACTCGGCTTGTGGAACCCGACTCAGTCGTCCGACGGGCCGTTCCCGGGGTCTGCAACTCGCTGTCCAGGATGTCGAAGAGTTCATCCGCCGTCACCGAACTCAAAGCGGCTCGTCACCGCGGCGGCCCCAGGATGATCTGTCCGTACTGTTCGGCGGACTCGGCCAGCCTCTCGGGCGTGATAGCGAAGTCCTTGGGCCGAGGGGTGGTGACATCGTGGCCGGCCTGCCGGAACATTCCCTCGATGCCACCGGGGGTGGTGATCATCAGGAGGTCGGCGGTGTCCGAGGTGATGCGGTAGCCGTGCGGAATGTTCTTGGGCAGGTAGACGATGCCGCCCTCTGACAGCTCCATCCGCTCCTCGCCGAGCCAGAGCAACGCCTCGCCCTTGATGAGCATGAAGATCTCATCTTCGCGGGTGTGCATGTGGAAGGGCGGCGCCTCCCCTTTGGCGACATCGAATCTCCCCACGGTGAGCTGACCCTCCGTGGCCTGGCTGTCGAGGAGGACGGAGAACGTGCCGCCGTCGAGCCATTCGAGCGTCTGCTGTTGTTCGGGCTGGGCCAGGAATGCCGTGGACACGGTGCAAGCCTTTGTTGTCTCGGCCACCCATGACGGTGGCCTACGGGGATGTGGATGGGGTCGGTGCGTTCGCTCGGGCCTACGCCAGGAACGGGGTGAGCACGGCGAGGAGGTCTTCGGGGAGCTCGTCGGGGATGTAGTGACCGCTGCCGGCGATCACCGCTTCCTCCACGTCGGGCACGACGGGGCGCAGGGTCTGCGCCAGGTAGCTCCCGACGCTGTACTCACCGCCGACGGCCAGTGCGGGCATCGTCAGGACACCGCCGGCCTCACCCCAGGCCCGGTTGTCCCGGCCGTCCTGAAGCAGCGTGCGGTAGTGCTCGAAGCCGCCGCGCAGGGCGTCCCGGCCGCGCAGGGACGTGGCGATGGTGTCGACCTCCTCCGGCGGGAAGGCCTTGGGGTTGGCCGCCATCTTCGCGAACCACCAGGTCAGGAAGGCCTTTTCGTTGCCGTGGAACAGCAGTTCCGGCGCCTCGGGGGTCATGAAGAGCCCGAAGTGGAAGAGGCCGCCCGACGCCGGGTCCATGATCTCCTCCAGGCCGTACCCGGGGACGGCCAGGTCCACCAGGGCCAGCTTGTGCACCTTCTCGGGGTACAGGCGGGCGTAGGAGAAGGCGACCATGCCGCCGATGTCATGCCCGACCATGCGGACCGGACCGGTCAGTCCCAGGGCCTGGAGCAGCTCGTGCACGTCGCGTGCCTGGTTGTCCTTGTCGTAGCCGGCCTCCGTGACCGCCGAACCACCCGTACCGCGCAGGTCGGGAGCGACGACGGTGTACCCCAGGTCGGCGAGGGGCCGCAGCATGTACCGCCACTCACGCCACGTCTGCGGCCAGCCGTGCAGCAGCACGACGGGCTCGCCCGCGCCGCCCACGACGCTGTGTATCAGCGTGCCGTTCACCTCTCGGACGACCTGTGTGAAGCCCTCGGGGAGGTCGTCGTCGAAGGCCGGCTCGTTCGGGGTCGGGGTCTGCGGGGTGGTGCTCATCACTTCTTCTTTCCGATGGGTTCCGATGCCGCAGGCGCTGAGGCCGGCGTGGGGTGCTGGGCGGGCGAGGTCGCGAGGCGGGGTGCGGGCTTGGCTTCGGCCCCGCACCCCGCCTGGCCGTTTCGTCGGGCTGGTTCAGCTCTGAGGGAGGAGTTCCATGAGGATGTTGATGATCTTGCTGCCGTTTTCGGTGGTCCAGTTCTGGGCGAGTTCGGCGAGGAGCTGGTTGGTGGTGGTGATGGTGGCGCCGGCCTTGTCCATGCGGCGGATGGAGATGTCGTCGGCGATCTTGGAGGGGGAGCCGCCGGCGTCGGCGACGACCTGGACCTGGTTGCCGGCGGCGAGGGCGGTGAGCGTGGGGTAGACGGTGCAGACGTCATTGGTGACGCCGGCGATGATGAGGTTGGTGCGGCCGGTGGCCTTGACGGCGGCGGCGAAGTGTTCGTCGTCGAAGGCGTTGACGACGCCCTGGCGCTGGACGCGGGCGGCGAACTCCTCGGGCGCGATGTCCTTCAGCTCTGAGAGCAGGGGGCCCTGGGCGTATTCCTCCATGGAGGAGGTCAGGACCAGGGGGATGTTCAGGGCCTTGGCGGCCTTGGCGAGGCCGAGGGCGTTGGCCTTCATCTCGTCGAAGGAGATGGAGGTGACCCAGCCCATGGTGCCGACCTGGTGGTCGATCAGGAGCATCGCGGTGTTGTCGGCGGTGAACGGCTGAGCGGACATGAGAAGACCTCTTCCGGGGGTGTGGGGTGCTGGATGCGGATCGGTTGGCGGTTCCGGCGATCGGTGGTCCCGGCGATCCCGGCGATCGATGCGTTTATTGGCCGACCAATCTTTAGTCGTCAGCGTACGCCATCGCGGAGCTATTCCCCAGCGGATCCACAAGTCGGTTCCGATCTCACCAGGCATCACCGCGCCTCCCCGGCCACCCAGCCACCGTGCGCTTCACACCCGGCCCACGCATCACGGAGAGGCCGGCCCGTCATGGGATCGGAACTCTCCCCACGGGACCCCGTCCGGGCCCTGCAACGAATCGCCACACGGATTTGATGCGATCCATCACCTACAGCACGGCGCGCGGCCGAGCGGCCCGGCCCCCGGAAGGCGACTGGAAGGCAACTGGAACCCTGTCACCGACAGCCTCCCCGCAGCCGGGGCGAGGGCGCCAAATATGGTCGGCCAATGTAATGGCGGACGGGACTTGCTCGCCGACTGGGCTGCCGGGAAGGCGACTGTCCATGAGGAGGCCCGAGAGAAGAGACAGGAGTCCACCGGTCCGCGGAGGACAGCCCATCGTGGGCGCTCGGGCCGCCGGCCCCAGGCCTTCACCGGCTCCGGTGGGCTGCCGACGCCCCTTCGACTCCGAGGACGGTCGCAAGTGCGGGGACTTCGCGCGGGAGAACAGAACACGCAGAAGACGGAAGGCGCCGATAAGCACTTCAACGCCCACCGACGGATGCGACAGCTGACCCGGGCGAAGTACTCGCCCAAGTCAGCCGTCGCGTCCGCTGGGACTCGCTCTTCGCCCCCATCCCCCCATGCGGGTGAAAACGCTACGCGACCACGATCCGCGGGCAAGCCGATCTCGACCGCCCGCCTGGTATGCCTATGTCAGACCGCCGCAGGCTGCGGCTCGACCTTCTCCGCCACGGCGTTGGGAGCCTCACGCCGGAACACGTCCTTCAGGTAGAGCACCAGGGCGGCGCCGAGCACCCACAGCGGGAGAATCACCAGGGCGCGGGACAGACCGTCATCCTGGAACCGGGACAGCCCCTGCATCGCGCGGACACCCACACCGACCGGCAGGATCTCCGACAGCGGGCGCAGCCAGGCGGGGAGGTAGGCGGCGGGCATGATGCCGCCGCTGCTGCTGTTGCCGAGGATCAGCAGCAGGATCGAGGCGAGGCTGACGCCTGCGGAGCCGAACAGTCGCAACAGCACCATGGTCGTTGCGCCGACCGCGGCGCCCATCAGCGCGACGACGACGGCGAGGGGCAGGAAGGCGCCGGGCAGCGCGTCGAAACCCGCACTTCCCGCGATGGCGGTGACCAGGATGCCGCCGACGATGCCGAACAGGCCCAGGCTGGCCATGCGCCAGCGGTACTGGAGCCGGGGTGCGAGCTGGTAGGTCGTCATGCCGAACAGATATCCGGCCAGCACCAGACCGAACGCCGCGTAGAACACGGAGAGGCCCCTGGTGTCCCCCGCTGCCGCCGGGGCCACGTCTTCGACGGAGAGGTCATGGTGCTCCGCGTGAGCCACGGAGCCGAAAGCAGTGGTCATGGTCGCGGTGACGGCGGCTCCGTTGGCGCTGCCGTAGAGCAGGTGCCCCTTGCCGACGTAGGCCGCGTACACGGACCTGTCCTGGACAGCCTGCCGGGCGGCTGCTTTGTCGGGGTAGGTCTCAAGGCTGAAGCCGCCCGGGATGGCACGGGCGAGGTCCTTGCGCAGGTACGCCTGCTGCGTGCCGACCTCCGTCGTGCCCACGCGGAGTCCATGAGGGCGCGGCGCGTGGAAGGCGGCGAGATACACGCTCACGAACACGGTGCCGATCAGCAGGACGACCGCTACGGGGAGCAGGACGGCACGCGGGGTCCCGGGGCGTGGAGGCGCGTGGGCCACGTCCAGGGCGTGCTTGTGAGGCTGTCGGGTGGCGACTCGCAGGGGCATCGAAGTGGTTCCTAGATTAGAAGGCAGCTGATAATGTTTATACATCATAATCAGTTGGCTTATAAAGGGGTCCCACCTCGTGAACCATCCCGACCGGCGCACGGGCTATGCGGCCTGGCAGATCGGCCAGATCATGGCGTCCCGGATCGAGCGCACCCTGCGCCCCTTCCAGCTGACCCTTGCCCAGCACAACGCCCTGATCCAGGCCGCCTTCGACCCGGGCGTCTCCAGCGCGACCGCCGCGCGCCGGGCGGCGATCACCCCCCAGTCCATGGGAACCGCCGTCAACGGGCTGGTCGAGCGGGGGCTCCTGGAACGGCGGACCACCCCCGGCGACAGACGTACGCATCGACTGCACGCCACAGAGGCGGGTCTGCGGCTCGCAGCGGAGGCCGGAAAAGCGGTGGAGGCCACCCACGCCGAAGCCCTGCAGGCGCTGACGCCGAGGGAGCAGGAGCAGGCCCACTCACTGCTGCTGAAACTGTTGGCGTCACTGAACCCCTCGGCCGTGGACGACGGGACGCCATGACGGCACGCCATGAGGAGTTCGCGGGCCGAGGGGACCGTCGGCGGCGGGCACAGGCCCGGCGCCGTACACGTGCGCACGGCAGGCGACGGAGCGGACGTACGTCGGCCCTTCCGCCGGCTGCTGCACAGCCCGGTGGGGCGATGCCGTTCATGCGTGGCTCGCCCAGGGCCTGTCTAGAAGAAGCCGCCGTCCACCTCGATGGTCCGGCCGGTGATGTACGAGGCGTCGTCCGACACGAGGAAGGCGGTGACGGCCGCGATCTCCTCCGGGCGGGCCAGGCGGCCCAGGGCGCCGTGCATCTTCTCCCAGGCATCCATCGAGGCGTCGAGCAGCGGGTGCTTGTAGCTGAGGGCGTGGGTGTCCGCCATGTCCGTGGCGGTTCCGCCCGGGGCGACGGCGTTGATCGTGATGCCGCGCGCACCGAGCTCCGGTGACAGGTTGAGCACCATGCTGTTCACCGCGCCCTTACTGGCGGCGTACAGCGTGTGGTAGAAGATCGCCCGGGTGGCGCTGACCGACGAGGTGAGCACGATACGTCCGCCGTCGGGGAGGTGACGAGCCGCATGCTGGACGGCGAAGAGCTGGCCACGGGTATTGACGGAGAAGACCCGGTCGAAGTCCTCCGGCGTGATCTCGTCGAGGCGGCCGAAGTGTTCGATCCCGGCGTTGCTCACCAGGATGTCCAGCTTGCCGTAGTGCTCGACGACCTGGTCGACGAGGCGTCCGGTCTGCTCCGGGTCGGAGACGTCCGCCTGGAGTGCGATCGCGTCGGTGCCGTTCTTCTTGAGCTCCGCGACCAGTTGTTCGGCGTGTGCCGCGCTGCTGCGGTAGTTGATCGCGACCGTCGCTCCGTCCTGCGCGAGGCGTTCGGCGACGGCTTTGCCGATGCCGCGACCGGCTCCGGTGACGAGGGCTACTTTGCCAGTGACTTTTCCCATGGAATATTCCACTCCGTCTGGTGTGGGGGGTAATGGGCGGGGAGGGCGGAGCGGACGCCTGCGTGCCCGCTCCATGGCGGCCCGAGGTGATACGGCCGCATCCCTGCCATACCGCCTCGGAGCCGTTGAGGTCATCGCGCTGAACGGCCCGGATCGCGTTCCGAGTTCGGCGCGCGGCGTCTAGTCGAGCGTCGGGTAGTCCGTGTAGCCGCGCTCATCTCCACCGTAGAACGTCGCGGGGTCGGGCGTAGCGAACGGGCCGCCCTGCTGGAGTCGGCGCGGCAGGTCCGGGTTGGAGATGAAGAGCGCGCCGAACGACACCGCGTCGGTGGTGCCGTCCTCGACCAGGCCCAGCGCGTCGAGGCCGGTGGGGTTCGGGTGGGTGAAGGGGTTCAGGATGAACGTGCCCTGCCACTGCTTGCGCAGTTGGAGGGTCAGCTCGCGGTCCGGGCCCTCCATGAGGTGGACGTAGGCCAGGCCGAGCGGGGAGAGCGCGGTCAGCAGCTCGCCGTAGAGGCCGGGCAGGTCGCTCTCGACGATGTCGTTGAAGGGGTTTCCGGGCGAGATGCGGAAGCCGACGCGGTGGGCACCGATCGCCTCGGTCACCGCCTTGGCAACCTCCACGCCGAAGCGAATACGGCCCTGGGTCGTGCCGCCCCACTCGTCCGTACGGAGGTTGGCGTTGTCGGAGAGGAACTGCTGGATCAGGTAGCCGTTGGCGCCGTGGATCTCGACCCCGTCGAAGCCCGCGGCGATCGCGTTGCGGGCGGCGGAGACGAAGTCGGCGGTCGTCTGCTCGATCTCGGCCGGCGTGAGTTCCTTCGGGGTGACGCAGGGCTGCAGGCCCTCGGCGGTGAAGACCTTGGTGTCCGCGGCCACTGCCGAGGGAGCCACGGAGATCAGGCCGTCGGGCAGCAGGCTGGGGTGGCCGATGCGGCCGGTGTGCATGAGCTGGGCGAAGATCACGCCGTCCTTCGCGTGCACGGCGTCGGTCACCCGACGCCAGGCCTCCACCTGGGCGTCGCTGTGCAGGCCGGGGGTGCTGGGGTAGCCCTGCCCCACCACGCTGGGCTGGATGCCTTCGGAGACGATCAGGCCCGCCGTCGCCCGCTGAGCGTAGTAAACGGCCGTCGCCTCGGTCGGGGCCTGGCCGGGGCCGTGGGCGCGGCTGCGCGTCATCGGCGACATCACGACGCGGTTGTTCAGGGGCACGCCCGCGAGGCTGAGCGGATCAAATGCGGTGGTCACGAGACTCTCCATAACATGGTCGGCCAATCTATCTCTCCCCACTATACATTGGTCGACCAAGGAAACGGTTTGGGGTGATGCACGATGTACCCACACCCCCGCATGGGACGAAGCCCCCTGCCATCCTGCGGAGCGTCAACCACCGTAAGCAGCAAGGGGCTTCGACGGACACCGACCTCGTGCCACCGACGTCCCGCCCGACACCCTCCTTCACCGGAGAGCTTAATTTGCCGCCCAAAGGAGGGGAACAGGCGACTCCCGACAAGCGCCGGCCTCGGACGCCGACCTCGTGGGACCGTGCCGTACCCGTGAGCACCGCGTCGGCCACCGAGGTCGTCCGCCCTGCCGTGATTACGACCGGATGAGCCCGCCGTCGACGAAGAGCGTCTGACCGGTGATGAACGCGGCGTCGTCGGACACGAGGAACGACAGCATGCCTGTGAGGTCCTCGGGGACCTGCAGCCTCCGGATGGCCTGCAGCCGCGGGACCGTCGCGAACAGATCCTCCGGCCCGGCCTCTGTCGTCGCCGTCCGCACCATGCTCGGAGCGATGGCGTTGACGGTGATGCCCGCGTCGGCCAGGTCGGTGGCCAGCCCCCGGGTGAAGCCGATCGCGGCCATCTTGCTCGCCACATAGTGCGAGAAGCCCGGGATGACCATGGCGACGGAGTTCGACGTCATGTTGACGATCCGGCCCCAGCCCCGCTCACGCATGCCCGGCGAGAACGCCTTCGCCGTGTGGAACAGGGCGTCGACGTTGAGGGTGAACACCGCACGCCACTGTTCGAACGTGATCGAATCGAACGGCTGGTTGGGATAGATGCCCGCATTGTTGACCAGGATGTCGACCCCCCCGAACTGCTCAGCGATCTCCTCCTGAGCAGCCACCACGCTGGCAGGATCGGTGAGATCGGCCTGCACGGCGATCGCCCGGCCACCCGCGTCGTGAATCTCCTTCACGACCGCGGTGCCGTCGGCCCGGTCCAGCACCGCGACGGCGGCGCCCTCGGCAGCCAGCCGGAGGGCGTAAGCCCGGCCGATCCCGGCGGCAGCACCCGTGATGACCGCGGTCCGGCCTTCGTGTCGCCCGGCCGTCGGGCGGTCGTTGATCAGTTCAGACATGGTGACTCCTTGGTGAAGTGGTCGGGCCGTGGCGCCCTCGGCGACGCGGCGCACGGTGTCGCGGCTCACGCCTCACGGGCCCGCGGATCACAAGTCGCGGATCGCGGGTCACAGATCGCGGGTCGCGAGCACGGCGTTCAGGCAGTCGGTACCCACAGCCTCAACTTGATCAAGTCCATGGTCGACCAACTAATTACTTACGACTATACATTGGTCGACCAAGGAAACTATTGAGGGGTACGGCCATGCCCCGGCTTCGACGTCGACCTGGCCAAGGTCCAGGTCGGGCAGTCGACGGAAGGCAACGAGAAGCACCGCGCCCACCAGGGCGCGACATCATGCGCGCCGGGGCGTCGGCCCCAAGAGCACCGGACCGGCGTCAGGCGGTGGTGGTGTCGGCGGCGCCGGCGATGGGCGGCGGGGTCGTGAGGTTCGCCTCGATCCGAGCCAGTACCTGCATGGCCTGCTGGTACTCCGCTTCGGTGAAGCCGACCGCGGTAACCTGCTCCAGGTCGCACCATGCCTGCCTGACCTGATCACTCAATGCCTGACCCGCGCGGGTGGCGCTCACGACGATGGCCCGGCGGTCGTTCGGGGAGGGCTTACGAGTGACGAAGCCGGACTGTTCCAGGCGCTGGAGCATCTTGGTGACGGTCGACGGATCCAGGCCGAGTGTCTTGATCAGGTCCGTCTGGCGCTGCTCCCCGCGCTCCCACAGCTGCATCATCAACAGTTCCTGGCCCGGATACAGGCCGGTGTTGCGCAGCAGACTACCGGCCAAGATCCGGTGCACACGGGCCGCGCGGAAGAGGGCCTCGCTCAGCGGAGCGCCGGCGACGGTCGGTACCGCATCGTCTTTCCCCTCCATCGAATCGGATTCCCTCGGCATGACTGTCGGTCCCCCTTGGAGATGGGTCAGGTCCCCGGCTGGACAGCCGGGGAATCATCTCACCCATCATTGCATTGGTCAGCCAACAGAATACCGTGGGCTTGAGCACCGGCGGCTGTGTACGCCGACATACGGGCCTGGTCTGCGACGGCGGCTGCGCCCTTGGCGTCGGTCTTGCCTTCACCGCGGTAGGGCCAGGACATCAGCGAGGGGTTTGAGGAGTTCGGGTTCGTCGTTGGTGACGCGTCGGGAGAGCAGCCGACGGCCGCTTCGTCGATCACGACGCAGTGGTGTTGGGACTTCCTGCGTCGATGCCGGCCCAAATCGCGGCCATGTGGTGCCTCCGTGGGGTGTGGTGCTGGTGCCTCCCGACGGACGACCTCGCTGTTGATTCCCTATGGAGCGATCATTCGCAATTCCTAATTGGCAGCCGAGTCGTCGTGGGACGCTGGGCGGCCAATCGATGCCAGCCACAAGCGCCAGAAGGTTGAAAGCAACATCCGACGTCCCTGGGTGGGCCAACCATACGAAGGGCTCGCCCGGTCCCGAGGAAGAACGTAGGGAAGGTTGAGCACCGACCGGTGGAGCAAGGGTAAGTTTTCGGGGCCCTGAAGCTGCTCATCGCAGTGGACTTGCGCCGCAGGTGGCTGTCGCAAGTGGTGGTCTCCGCCCTGCCCACATGAGGGGGGAGCCTGGTTGATTGCGCTGATTCAACGCACCATCCAACCATCGGTGACCGGGCGTTGGCTCCTGAGCAGGAGGTGTGCGCGGCGGGTGAGCGGTACGAGTAAGCGGAGGATCGTCCCGTTGCACCGGGACCGTGACAGGGATCAGGGGCGCCCGTAGCGCTTGCACAGCAGGTAGGTGACCGGGCCGTTTGTCGCACCGTCATCGAGGCAGACTCGCACGAAGGCCGCACCACCGGGAACGTCTGCATCGACGGGGATACTGAATGTGTCGCTCTTGCCGCACACGTTGTAGAGGCTGTAGTCCTTTCTCAGTTCGTTGCCGGCGCTGTCGAGGGTGAACGCCGTGGTGCCCCGGCAGCTTGCCGGGTCGACCGACTTGTGTTCACCCGCCACGGTGACCGACCGGTTGTACCAGGTGATCGTGCCCCTCGTGTATGTGTTCCCGAAGGTGACGTCGAATTCGCTGGTCGGATAGGCGGAGGTCTGGGCGGTGGCCGCGGGCGCGCCCAGGAGCGTGCCCGTGGTCAGTGCGACGGCGCTGAGTACAGCGGCGAGGTGAGTGCGCATGAGGTCCCCCGGAAGTTGAGCCTGTCACGGCTGCCGGTTTAAGCGCCTATAGTCTCCGGGTTCACATCGGCTGCGTCCATAGGACCGATCACCCCGGCGACTCATACGCGGCACGGACACGCGCCCGATCCAACCTTTCCGGGAAGTGAGACTCGCCCATGCTCGGCGAGAAGGGACTGCTCTGATCAGTCCGTTCGACCTTCTACGAGGAGGTATGCCGCAGCGCTGCGAGATGGACCAGTCGAACTGGCGGAGCTGGCTGCGTACTTCCGGGTAATGCATTGAGGTCTCTGGCCAGGCGGGGATGTGTTGGTTGCAGACCGAGGATGTCAGGGACCGGGTCGGCCATGCCCGTCGGCGGCTGGGCCCTCAACTGGGTCCGCGGGCCCTGCGTTTGGGCCCGGGCCCATCCTTAGGCTGCTGTCGCTTGGGGGAACGGGTGGTGATGTCGGCGAGGAGAACAGATGAAGGGCTCCGGCAGGTTCCAGATATGGCATGGGCATGATGAGGGACGGAGTAGCCGGCGGCTTGGTGGGCTTGGAGACAGAGGGCAGAGCGGGGCCGAGTACGCCGCGATGGTCGGCGTCGTCTCGCTGGTCGTGGCGGCGATCGTCGGTCTGAGCGTGCCCGCCGACGAGGCGACCGGG
>NZ_JOEI01000050.1 GCF_000718095.1 Streptomyces scopuliridis RB72
CTTTGTGGGTCGTGCCGTTGGCCGCCTGGGTACCGCGGCCGGCCTCCGCGGTGCGGCCGTGGACGCACGGCGCCGTGATCGACATCGAAGGTGCAGTGGAGCCCTCGTTGCAGAGCCCGCCGCGGCTGCGAGGCGTGCTGCTGACGGGGTTGCTGTGTGGCGTGGGGTGCTGGGTCGCAGTCGTGGCCGTTGTGGCTTATCCCCGTACCGGTCTGACGGGACCGCCTGTGCAGGGCACCAACCTTCAGGGGCTGCTTTTCCTCGCCTGGATGTACGTCGCCTTGACCGTGTCAGCGGTGACGGCCGGTGCGATCGCAGCGGGGCGTGCGCGACGGTACCGGCCGCTCATGACCCTTATCGCGGCGCAGGTCGCGGCCTTGGTGGGCACGATCGGCGTTGTGGTGTTGCTGCTCTTTGATGGCTGCATCGACGAGCTGAGTGTGTTCAGCTCGTCCTGCGTTCGGCGGCCTGCTTGGCTCAGGGACTGGCTCGATCTGCACATCGTGCTGGACTTCACGCTGATGACCACTACCGTCGCCTCCTTCGCAGTCGCTGCGGCTGTGTCGGGCATCCGCAGGGCGCGTGCGTCCCACCGGCCGCGGCCGGTCGCAGTGGGGCCGCTGCGACGAGACAGGCCTACCGGTCGGCGCGGCCTTGTGGCGGTGGTGTGCGTTGCGGCGCTGGCTGTGTCGGCGGCCGAGGCGGCATACCGGCAGAACCGGACACCTCAGAAGGTCGCTAACGTCCGTGCTGTCCAGGAAGAAGTCCAGCAGGTGTCAACCCGGCTGAAGGCTCGCGTGGTCGCTCCTCATACCAAGGCGCGGCAAGTGGATGCCTGGAGTGACCTTGGAGGAGAGGACCTTTTGGCCAGGTTCCGCCGGGAACGGGGCAGGCTTATCGAGATCGAGCGGGCCTTCGTTGAGGGGAAGGAGCAGCCCAGCTATCTGTTTCGCTTGCGTCCTGTCTGCGAGCGCTTCGGCCGCACAGCCATTGACGCCTACGCATACTTCCGCATTCCTGATGCCCGTGGTCAGGCGCTGTGGCAGCAGTTGATCCTCGACGCTGCGGAATCCACCCTCCAGTGCCGTAAGGCCCTCGACCACCTGAGTGCGAACCGCTTGAAGCAAGCAGGTTCCACCTTTGTCTCGTCGTTCAAGAAGGCCAACACGGCGTACAAGAGCAGCAATGCGATCGCTTCCCGGATAGAGGACGTCAAGCGCGCGGGCGGTCTGTGAAGGAAGTGGGCCGGCCGACGAACGGACGGCGGAGTGGTCGGCTGCTGGCCTGGGTGCTCTCTCCCCCGTCGGCTCGTTCCCGCATCGCCCCAAATGGCACCGGGCGGTGACCACCGGGTACGACAAGCTCGCGTGGCGTTACGTAGCGACCGTCCTCGTCGCGGCCATCAACGAATGGCTGTGACCAGCTACCGCGGGGCAACCGGCCGTTGCGCGTGTGAGCCTCAAGAAGACATCGCTGCGCGGTCGGCCTCACCGCGGAGAACACAGAATTCATTGCCCTCAGGGTCCGCGAGGACAGCCCAGCCGGCACCATCGGATTCCCGGCGATCGTCGACGAGGGTGGCCCCGACGTTCAGTAGTCGCTCGACCTCCTCCTCGCGCGTGGTCTTCGGACGCAGACACAGGTGAAGCCTGTTCTTGATCGTCTTCGGTTCCGGCACCTGGTTGAAGTGCAGCAGCGGGCCCTCCGGCAGCATCACCTCAGTCTCTGGATCACCTGGTTTGTCCTCCCGATGCAGCGGACAACCGAGCACCTCACTCCAGAACCGAGCCAGCTCATAGGCATCCGCACAGTCGATCGCCACATTCTGCAATACCGAGACCATGCACGAGAGCTTGCCTGAAGCACCGCTCGGTCCGCCACCAAATTGCGGGCAGACAGCACCAGCACTTCGGCTGTGAGCGCCTGGCGGTGGTTGTCGAGCAGGTGCTCCTCCTTGCCCGCCAGGACGACGTGCAGCCGCGGGAAGCGCTCGGAGCGGGTGTAGCGGTGGCGCTGCCGGAACGGGTACGTGCTGCCGTTGGTGACGCGTGCTCCTCCCCAGACCCGGTGGCCGGCGTAGCGCTCGTGGTCCCAGACCTCACGTGCGAGGCGTGTCTGGGGCATAGTGCCGTTGTCGAGCTCGAAGAGGCGGACCTCGCTGGTCGCTGTGGGCTGGGCGAGGACGGCGTCGGTGTTGAAGCTCAGGACGATCTCCTTGATGGCGTGGTTCACCTCCAGCTGCCAGTCGGTCGGTCAGCGAGCGTCGGCTGCCGTAGGCGAGGATCGTGTCTGTCACCGCCACGCCGTGCGGACCGAACCCGGCCTTCACCGCTTTCGCGCCGGTGCCGGCCTTCGGTCGGGGCAGCAGCTCGTTGCCTTCGGCCAGAGCCTTCTGCTCTACCGGGGTCAGGTTCCGGATCGGGTGCTGGCCGTCCTTGCCGTTCGTCGCCGCCAGTCCCAGCTCCGCCGGCTTCTTCATCGCCCTGCGCACGTACGACCGGCCGTCGGCATCCTCTGCTGTGATCACTTGAGCCATCTGCCGGACCGTGGCTATCCGCACGCACCCCAGCATCCGCAGCGCGTCGGCCCGTACCGTCGCAGCCGTGGGAGTGGACCTCTTCCTGTTCGCTGACTCCTCAGGGAAGAGAGAGGTTCGGCGTCCCGAGAGGCCCCCTGGCGGGCGGCGTGAGCTGCGGTGATGGGCACGACATTGGACTCGTTCACGGCACTGGACGCGGCACTCTCTTCCAGGCCCTCCGCAGGACGTTCAGCGGGGCCGTCGAGATGGAACCCACAGGAGTCGGCCTTGAGGACCAATCCCGACCTGAGTCAGCCGCGCTGGTGCTGGACGAGCGCGGGCGGTGTCCGGCTCATGTACCAACCCTCTACGCGGGGTCCGACGAGGTCGGACGGCCAGCCTGCCGTCTCGACGGCGGCATCGTAGACGGCGTCACCGAACGCCACAATGGCCTGGTGCGGGTCCGCTGTCTCCCTGAGCTTGGCCCACGGCAAACGAACCAGACCAGCCTCGGGATGCCAGGCGGCGCCCTCAACACCCCAGGACCGGCCCCCGAGACCGTCCGGCTGGGGCCAGATGTACGCGTACATGCCCACGTTCGGCGCCTTTGCATCCCCGAAGGAGAATCCCACCGACACGTACGCGTCGAGCTGGGCGTTCTGCATGAACGGCGGCTGGTGGGGCGTCGGCACGGTGGGCTGCGCCCGGTAGCGCGTGGCGGACAGGTCGAAGCCGCCCCACATCACACCGACCCGGGGGCGGTGTCCCAGGAAGGGGGCCTGCCACGCCTCAAGCCCGTCAGCGGCGAGGTTCAACGCTGTCCAGATCAGCCGGGCCGCGTGGCCATCCCAGGTGCGTTCGACGTGATCGTCCTCGAAGCGCGGCGGGGCATCCGGAATCTCGCAGATCAACGAGCTGCGCGGTCGGTGTATGCCGAGCTCGTCTGCCGCATCGCAGAAGGACGCATAGAACATGGCGACTGATCCCTTGGACAACGGCACCGTCCGCGAGCCATTGTCAGCCTCGATGACCACGCCACCGTCGAGCAGGCTGTAGTGCACCGCGAAGGTCACGCCTCGCTGCCGAAGGGTTGGCGTACTGAGCCCCCGGGGGGTGACATCGAGGACGGTGTTTCCCCAGCCGACTTCGAAGGGCTCGTCGAGGGTGTACTTGCCTGCGACCTGTACCACCCGGTTCACGTAGTCAACCATGGGCGCCAGGTCCTCATAGACCAGCGTCGGCCACGCATTGAGACGTTCGCTCACAGAGAGCCTCCCAGCGTGTCGATGGGATCAGCGGGACAGGCCGTCGGGTGCTGCGCCCGCTCCCCCATGCAGCGACCGGCGGGCCTCACTGCGATCCAGTACCCAATTCTCACACGCAGGTCAGGGTCCTGCCCGCTCAGTGGCGCCGGGCATCCGACGTGCTGGGTCAGCAGCCGCGCATCTTCATGCCGGCACGGTGATCGCGCCGGATCGCCGCGTACAGCCAGTGCCGTAGCAGAGAACGTTTGCCCTGTTCCGATGGTTGAGTTGCCGCCTGGTAACGTCGCTCTCTTCGGTTGGGCAGCCTGCTGGAGTCTTGACGGGATGCACGGTGACTTCTCCAGATGGCGATGTTCTCGCCGCGGCGGTGGCAAGGGTTACGAAGGCATTCGGCGGTATGACGGCTCAAGCGGACGAGAGCGGCTGTGGCCAGTGCTTCGACAAGGGCGAGGTCGAGCTACTGCGGACTCCTGGCGTCCCGCTCCCGACGGACCTCGTCCGTCGGGTCGCGCAGAAACATCCCTCCCACTGGGATGACCAGCCCGCGATCATTCGGCGGGTCCTGCCGCAGCTCGTCGTGGTGCTCGCCGAGGGCGTGACCGAGCCCGATCTCATGGCCCGTGGACTGGCCGCGGCAGGCTGGTCGCGGTGGCCCAGCGAGCAGGCCGGGGCATTGGCCGGTTTCCTGGAAGCGTGGTGGACGCAGACTTTGCGGACGGAGTCGCCGCCTATCTCCGCGTGTGCGGTGTTCGAGAGCTGTGTGACCGCGAGCTCCTCGATCACCCCGTGGCTCGCCCGATGGGAGGCGGAGATGAGCCCGGTCGCCCGCCGACACCTGGCTGACAGCGTTAGTTGGTGGCGGGAAGAGTTGATGTCCGACCACTCGCCCTTCACCTGGTGGTGGGGAACCGAGGCCGAGGAACAAGCCGCCTGGTACGGGGTGAAGACATGGCTGGCCGGTCAGGCTCAGCCGGCGGTGATGCCGGATAGGTCGGGGCCCGACCCGCAGTCGTAAACGCTGGCGTGGTCGGATTCAGGCGACGTTCGCTCTGGCCACGACCATGCGGAGGCGTTGGTCGGCAGCGTGGTTGTTCCGCCAGATGATGTAGCGGCGGATCATGCTGCCCTGTTCCTTGTGGTCGGCGTGGTCGGTGCCGTCGAGGGTGAAGTAGCGCAGGGCCGTGAATTGGGCCTCGATGCGTTTGAGCCACGATGAGTTGGTAGGGGTGTAGGCGGTCTCGACGTTTGTTTGCTGCGGCCCAGGTGCCGACGCGTTGGCACCTTTTCGCGGTCAGATGTGGGGAAAAATTGTCGCAGACAATCGCAATCCGTACCGTCGGCGGGTAGAGGGTGCGCAGGTAGCGGCAGAACTCCAGGAATTGGGTGGGCCGCTTGATCGGCTTGATGTGTCCGTAGAGCTTGTCCTTGGCCAAGTCGGCCAAGTCCAGGGCGGCGAACAGGTGCCGTACCCCGCCGTGGCGGTTGTAGATGGCTCGTCGCCGCCGGCGTGGTTCACGGTCGGGGTTCTTGTGCTTACTGCCGCGTTCGGCCCATTGCCGGCCCCTGGGTGGGGCATCAGGTTGAGAGGCCCGAACTCGTCCAAGCGGAAGATAACTTCAGGCTCACCGTCTTCGGGTATGACCTCGCCGTCGGCGATTGCGTATAGGTGCTCGACGCGGGCCTTCTTGGCCGCGTAGTCCGGATCGCGCGAGGTCTTCCAGGTCTTCAGGCATTGAAAGGAGACGCCTTCCTCGCGGAGGAGGATGCGGAGGCCCTCATGGCTGATGTCGTCGACCACCCCCTCGGCGACCAGGAAATCCGCCAGCTTGGTCAGGCTCCAGGTCGAGAACGGCAGGTCGTGCTCGGTCGGCTTGGACTTCGCGATCTTCTTGATCTCACGCCGCTCGGGCAGCGTGAACGTCTTGGGGCGGCCACCGGGGTACTTCGGATACAGCGAGTCGAAGCCGTCGGTGTTGAAGTTGTGGCTTACGTCCCTGACTCGGTCGTCGCTGGTGAACGACACCTCGGCGATCTTCGCGACCGGCAGTCCCTGCGCGGACAGCAGCACCATCTGGGCCCGCCGCCATGTCACCACCGACCCGGTTCCTCTGCCCCGCGCTGCCGGTCCTCCACCAGCTCGACCGGACAGACTTCCGCGGCGAGCCATTCGGCCAGCGCCTTCTCGTCCGCGACCATCGACGGACGGAACTTGAACGCCTCGCGGATCCACTTGCAGTGGTACTCGGCAGTCCGGCCCGACCAGCGTGTACTTCGCGAAGTCAGTGGCCGGGACCTTGACCGGATCGGCGACGTACTCCACTGCGGCCAGCAGGTGGGCGCCATCGGGTCAGACATCCCATTCGACGCCAAGCGGCGCCATTGGCGTCACTGGAGGCGGCCTTTCCGGTGATTGCCTAACGCCTCGCGAGGCGGATACCTGCCGCGCGGGTATGGCGTCTCAGCAAAGGATCCACCCCGAACCCGCAAGGAGCGCCATGTACGCAGCAGTCCGCCGGTACGAAGGGGTAACCGATCCTGCCGAGGTGGGCCGCCTCGTGAACGAGGGATTCATTCCCCTCGTTCGCCAGATCCCTGGCTTCGTGGCCTTCTACTGGATCAATCCCGGGAACGGAGTGGTCTTCTCGACCAGCGTCTTCCGGGACCAAGCCGGTGCCGATGAGTCGATCACGAGGGCGTCGGACTTTGTGCGGGACAACCTCGCGTCACTACTTCCTAACGCTCCCCAGGTCATGGCCGGAGAGGTTGAGGCACATGCCTAGATGATCAATTCCAAGGGATCAGTGGTCGTACCTTGTCAGCGAGCGGAGGGTGTCCTGTCCGGTGGCATCGTTGTGCCAGATCACGGCGGTCAGGGCGAGGATGCGCTGCAGGACGCGGGTGATGACACCGCGGGGTGTGCGTCCTCGGTGTTGTTCGAGGTTGAGGTGTCCCTTGAACGTTTCGTTGACCGACTCGATGACTTGTCGCAGCGGTTTGAACAGCGATCCGCCGGGCCGCTGCTGTTCGCCCTTGCGGGTCGGCCGTAGCAACTGGATGCCCTGCTGGGCGAGTTCGTGCTCAAAGGTGCGGCCGAAGTAGTTCATGTCGCCGATCACTGTCTGGGCAGGCCGGGCGGCGAGGAGGTGTGGTTCGGCCGCGAGCAGGTCAAGCAGGGTCTCGCGCTCGTCGGCCTTGGCTCCGGTTAGGGCGAAGGCGATGGGCAGCCCCTGGAGGGTGCATATCAGGTGTAGGCGCAGACCCCAGAAGAAGCGGCTGTGGCTTGCGCAGTAGCCGTACTCGGCCCATCCGGCCAGGTCGGACCGTTTGACGGTCTCCCGCGAGCGGCCGCATTCTACGGGTGTGGAGTCCACGATCCACACGTCGTCGCTCCACACCGAGGTGCTGGTGGCCAGGATTCGGGTGATGCGACGTAGCAGTTCGGCGGCCTTGCGCAGCCGCTTGTTGTAGCCGGGTTGCTGCGGCAGGTACGGGAAGAGGTGGCGAAGGTGGGCCCGGGCATACCGGAGCCACCTGGCCTCGGAGGTGAACCCGAGCATTGCCTGCATCATCGCGAGGGTGACCAGCTCGGCGTCGGTGAGCTGCGACGAGATACCCACGGCGGGCCGCCGCGGCGCCAGGTCCGGGCGCTGTTTCAGTAGATCGTCGGTCGCCGCATACAGTGCTGTCGCGAGGGTGTCCAGGTTGTTCGTCACACAATGATCTTGGGCGCCCTCGTTCTCGTCTTCGCGAGCACCCCTTGTGTGGCTGAGCGCTTCACGTGGCGCCTTTCGTCCGTTGAAGCGCTCAGCCTGCCGAGCGAGGCACGCGGGAGAGGGTCGGCTACGAGTTCGATGACACCAGCCGCGTACGAACGAGCGCTCGCAGCATTGCGGCGCCCGCCCCCACTGCTGCAAGGTGCAGGACCGCCGCGAGCGCGAGGTTTTCCGGCAGGGCCGCATTGGCCGGCTGCGCGACCGCCAGGTACAGGGTGAACGGAAGCTTCCAGCCGCTCCAGGCGAACAACGAGCCCGAGCCGAGCCAGCCGAGCACCATCGGGCCCCATCGGGGGACTCGTGCGGGCCGGCCTCGGACGGCAGCGCAGGTGGCGGCGGACGCCACGAAGGCCCAGAGCCCGAAGACGCCGGACAGCACATGCCAAGCGAGGTCCCGCTCGCCGCGGTGGGCGACCCCTGCGGTGCCGCCCACCGCCCAGTACAGCCAGATAAGACCGACTGCGGCGCCGACCACGGCCATCCATGGCAGCGCCCTTGGCGAGCCCTCTCCGCCGTCCCCGAGCCGACCCGCGAACGCGTCCGGCCAGCGCCGCCGCAGGTACGTGGGCAGGGCGATGGCCAGACCCAGCCCCATGCCTACAAACCCGATCTGAACCAGCGCGGCCTCCCAGGCCGGCATCGACGGGCCTGCGTCACTCCCGCTCTTCGGATTGCCATCCTCCGAGCCCAGCAGCGAACTGAGAACGGCGTACGGCAACACCGGGACGAGGAACCCCGTCCCGACCCAAGCACAGAAAGCCAACGGCACTGCCGGTATGCGCATCCCCCACGGCCGCACCAGCGCGAGCGCCACCGCGATCCCGATCCCTGCCATACCGATCGTGGCGCTGTTGAGTACCACCCACTCCGCTTTGCCGAACCCGGTCCCGACCGGCAGCAGCCCCAAGAGCGAACCGACCACCCACGACACCTTGATCAGCAGGTAAGGCGTCAGCGCCAGCGCTGCCCCATACGCCGCGACCCGCCCAGCCCGATCCCATCGATCCACTTGAACTCCCCATTCAAGCAACGGAGTTCAAGTCTCATTCACCACTGCCCCCACGGACGTCAACCGCCGGGCGCATCCATGTCATCACTCAGGAGGAGTGAGAATCAGCCGACGGGTGCACATAAAACTGCTGGAGCACGAGGAGCCGCCGATTCAAGCCCTCAGCCGCCAGATGCAACGCTCAGTCGTACCCTTGGAGTTGATCATCTAGTGCCGCGACCGGCAACGTTTGCGCGTCAAGGAGCGGCGTGGCAAACCTTACCGGGAGGGGGACTAGACCTTGGACATGTGCGGCATGACCAGGACCTTTCACCAGGAGCACCCCGATGCGGCCCTGGGAAGTACCCCAGCGCTGTCCAAACTCGGGCCGGGGTGACGTGCGCTTCTTGTACAGATAGGCGCGAACACGCTGGTAGCTGCCCTTGTAGCCGAGCGGGGCGATCTCCTCCCCCAGCTTCCAGGCGTTCGGGCAGCGCTCTGAGGGTCCTGTACGTGGTAGCGGAAGAGGCACTTCCCAGGTGAAGAACAGTTACGGGTCGTGTTCGCGTGTGCGCGTTGCGGACGGCGGTCGTGGGGTGGTCATCGACTGCTTGGCGTTGTTCAGTCGGACGCTACGGATGGGGCTTCCCGGTGTGGTCGGTCAAGGCAGGATCTCGACGTACCCGTCGGTTCCGTGCACGCGGATCCGCTGCCCGTCCCGGATCAGCCGGGTGGCCTGCTCCACGCCCACGACGGCCGGCAAGCCGTACTCCCGGGCGATCACTGCGCCATGGGTCATCAGGCCGCCCACCTCCGTCACCAGGCCCGCGATTCCGACGAACAGCGGCGACCAGCTGGGGTCCGTGTGGGCCGTGACCAGGATGTCGCCCGCTTCGAGATCGGCCTCCGCCATGTCAAGGATGACGCGGGCCCTTCCCTCGATGGTCCCGGCGGAAACCGGTAGGCCGATCAGGGCACCGGCCGGCACGTCGTGGCGCCGGTACGCCCCGGTGACGGCCTCACCATCCGATGTGAGTACCCGGGGCGGTGTGAGCGCGTGGTACGACCGGAAGGCGTCCTTGCGCCGCTGGATGAGCTGGTCATCCACCTGGTTCGAGCGCACGACGTCGTGGAGTTCCTGGAACGAGAGGTAGAAGATGTCCTCCTTCTCAGGAAGCACGTTGGCCTGTACGAGGCGCTCGGCCTCCTCCAGCAGGGCCTGCTTGTAGACGAAGTAGCGGCTGACGATGCCGTACTTCGGGTACTCCCGGTACCCGATGAAGGTTCTGACCCGGTCGATCATCCGCTTGGCCTCGTCGGCTATCTGGTCCCCGTCCGGCAGGGACCGCAAGCGTGACAGCACGTCCTGTTCCTTCTTCCGCGCCTTCTGCCGCCCTTGCTCGAAGCGCCGCTCGGCGGCGCCCGGCTCGAAGTTCCTGACGTTGTCGAGGATCACGGGCACGAGCGTGGTGGGGCGCTCGCGCCAACGTGGCCTCGTGATGTCGATCTCGCCGACGCAGCGCATGCCGTACCGGTCGAGGTAGGCCTCTATGGCGTCGCGCGCTTCGGTCCCGCCCGCGAGCTTCGCCAGCTCGTCCAGGAAGCCCTCGTCCTCGACGCCCCGCAGGAACGCCACCACTTCCGGCTGCGGGCGGATCACGTCCGCGACGTCGAGCAGCGCCAGTCCCATCTGGGACGTGACGTTGTCGGGGGCGGACAGCGTGAGCGTGTCAGCCGCGTTCTTCTCGCCCAGCCACTCCTGCAGCTTGTCGTTGAGCCACCACGTGGCCTCCATCCCCGCCATGATCGCCTGAAGGTTCAGCGGATCGCTGAGGACTCGCTTGTGCTCCTCGAAGGCCTCCAGCAGGAAGTCGAACAGCGCCGGTCCGGTCTTCGTCCGGATGTCGCGCTCCAGGGCGGCGATGGACACCTGGCTGCGCTCGATCAGCTCGGTGACGATGGCCGGATCGGTCTCGATCGGGGCGGACGCACCGCTGGCCGGCGGCCCGCCGGGACCCGCGTCCGGGAGCGACGGAACGAAATCGTCGCGGTCGAGGACGGTCTCCAGCGCGTCCCTCATCAGCGGATCACCTCTCCCCATGACGTCCAGGAGGCCGGCGCGGCTCGCGGGCGAGGCCAGGCGCCGGGTGACGTCGACGAACAGCCTCCCGCCGGCCTCGTGCATCGGCGCCATGGCCGTCAGCCGCCACACGGAGAGCCCCAGGGGTTTCATGGGGTCGGTCATCATCTGCCCATGACCGACGGAGACGTAGACGTGATTCTCCTGGTCGCCGGTCTCGTGGGGATGGGGAACCTCGGGGATGGGGAACAGCGTCGTGATCGGCCGGCTCTGAACGATCTGGAAGCCATCATCGACCAGGCACCATTCGATGTCCTGCGGGCGGCCGAAGTGCGCTTCGATCCGCCGCCCGAGCTGCACGAGCCGCACGACCTGCGCATCCGTCAGCGCCGGCTGCTCCTGCCGCTGCGAGTCGATCGTCACTTCCTGCGTACCGCCAGCCGGCAGGGCGTGAACGGCACGCTGTTTGGCGGCGATCGCCTTGACGACGACTTCGCCGTGTCGCACCTTGAAGACGTCCGGGTTCACCAGGCCGGAGACCAGGGCCTCGCCGAGGCCGAAGCCGGCGTCCACGGTGGCGACCTTCCGGTTGCCCGTGACGGGGTCGGCCGTGAACAGGACGCCGGCCGCATGTGGGAAGACCATCTGCTGCACAACCACGGCCATGTGGACCGTACGGTGGTCGATGCCGTTCCGCCGGCGGTAGGTCACGGCCCGCTCGGTGAACAGCGAGGCCCAGCACCGGCTGACGTGC
>NZ_JOEI01000051.1 GCF_000718095.1 Streptomyces scopuliridis RB72
AGCCTCACCGGACCGGCGCGTTCCCCCGTACCCCGTTCCCCCGTGATGCCGGAGAGCCCCGCTTCCCCGTGATCCCCCGTGATCCCCCGTGGTCGCTGGGCTCCCCGTCTGCACCCCCGTTACGGCAGGGGAGCCGCGCCGTTCCGCCACCCCGTGTCGGCGGTGCCGGCGCCGCGCCCCTTCCGTGGTCCCCACTCTTCCGTCCGCGCAGGTCGGGGCCCATCCGCGTGCCTACTCATCTCCCCCACTAGGTACCGGTACTCAGTCCTGCGTACTCCCGCCCAGCGCGGGCGCGGCCTGGATACGATCGGGCGGTGTCCCTCCTCCCCCTGATCTTCACCAGCGGCTGGGCCAGCGGCATCAACGCCTATGCGGTGGTACTGCTGTTCGGCGTCTTCGGCGCGACCGGGCTGAGCGACGAGGTGCCCGAGTCGTTGCAGCGCACCGACGTACTGATCGTCGCGGCGGCGCTCTTCCTCTGTGACGCGGTGGCGGACAAGATCCCGTACGTCGACTCCGTCTGGGACTCCGTGCACACCGTCATCAGACCGGTGTCGGGCGCGGTGGTCGGCGCGCTGCTGGCCGGTCAGAGCGGCTCGCTGCCGGAGGTCGCGGCGGGCGCCGTGGGCGGTTCGACGGCGCTGGTGAGCCATCTGGTCAAGGCGGGCGCCCGGATGGCGATCAACACCTCCCCCGAGCCGTTCAGCAATATCTTCGTGAGTACGGCCGAGGATCTGGGCGTCGCCGGGATCATCGCCTTCGCCGTCTTCCATCCGGTCGCCGCCGCCGTCATCGCGGGCACGCTGCTGCTGCTCGGCGTCGTGACGGTGGCCTTCCTCGCGTCCAGGATCCGCGGTTTCCTGCGCCGCAGGGCGCGGCGTCGCGCGGAGAAACGCCTGGCGACCGGCGCTCCACCGGCGTTCTAAAATCGCTGCCATGGCACGGATTGCGGTGATCGGCGCCGGGATGGGCGCCATGGCGGCGGCTGCCCGGCTGGCGGTGGCGGGTCAGCGGGTGACGGTGTACGAACGCGCGGCGACGTACGGCGGCTCGGTGGGCCGGTTCGAGCGGGACGGGTTCGTCTTCGACACCGGGCCCGGTCTGCTGCATCTGCCGGCCGTCTACCGTGATCTGTTCGTCAAGACGGGCAAGGAGCCGCTGGAGAGCCGCGTCCGGCTCGGCCAGGTGGATCCGGCGAGCCGGCATGTCTTCGCCGACGGCACCGACGTACGGCTGCCCAACGCGTCGCGCGGCGGGGTGGTCTCCGCCCTGGACGCGGCGCTGGGCGCGGGCGCCGGAGAGCGCTGGGGGGAGTTCCTCGGCCGGGCCAGGGACGCCTGGGACCGCTCGCGCCGTCCGTTGCTGGAGGAGCCGCTGTGGGCGGACTGGCGGGTGCTCGGCCGGGATCCGTATCCGGCCGTACGGCAGCGACGGCTGCTCCGCGGCGCCCGGCAGGCCACGACGGTCGCGGAGATCGGCGCCTGGGAGCTGGCCGACCCGCGGCTGGCGGCGTTGTTGGACGGTTACGCCCTGTCGTACGGGCTCGACCCGCGGCGCGCCCCGGCGAGCGCCGCCCTGCTGCCGTATCTGGAGCAGACCTTCGGCAGCTGGTATGTCGGCGGCGGCATGCGGGAGTTGGCCCGCGCGGTGTACGAACGGTGCCTGGCCCGCCGGGTGGAGTTCGTCTTCGGCGCCGAGGTGACCCGGATCGTGGAGAAGGACGGCGCGGCGACGGGGATCGAGCTGGCGGACGGTACGGTCGCGGAGGCCGGCCATGTGGTGGCGGGAATCGCGCCCGGCCCTCTCGTGGAGGGGCGGCTCGACGCGGACGGTGACGTACGGCCTGCGGGCGTTGATGCCCTGCCGCCCGGGAGGTTCACGGTGCTGCTGGCGCTGCGCGGCGCCCGCGAACCCGGCGCCGCGCACCGGACGGTGGTGCACTCCCCCGACGGAAGCGCCGAGGCGGCCGAGGTCTTCGCGGGCCGGACCGCCGCGCGGCCCACGGTCACGGTGCTACGGCCCGATGACGCGGAGACGCGCCCCGACGACGGCCACGAGGCGGTGACGCTCACCGCGACGGTGGCCCCGCACGGCCCGGTCGACTGGTCCGACGCGGCGCTGCGCGAGCGGTACGCCGATGTGCTGGTGGCGGCTGCCGGGGCGGCCGTGCCGGAGATCGCGGAGCGGCTCATGTGGCGCGAGGTACGTACCCCGGCCGACACGGCGGTGCTGACGGGGGCCGCGGGCGGTTCCGTACCGGCGCCCGCGCTGGCCGGGGCCGAGGGCCGGCTGCTGCTTCCGGCGAACTCCACCCGGCTGTCCGGGCTGTACCGCGCGGGCGGCTGGGCGCATCCGGGCGGCGGGCTCGCGCACGCCGGGATGTCGGGGGCGCTGGTCGCCGGACTGATCGTCGAGGGGGCGGACTTCCGCGGCTCCCGGTGAGCCACGCGCACCGCCACCGCGCCCCCTCGCTCAACAGGCGCCCCACCGGGCTTTCCTGACGCTCCGTCAGTGATGCCCGGTATCAGTAGCGGTACCGCTGCTCGTTGTAGTCGGGGTCCTGGTATCCCTGCCGGCGTGGTTCTTCCTGGGGTATCGGCGGAAACTGCTCCCCGTCGCGCTCGCGCTGCTGCGGGACCCACACGCCGCCGGGCGGCGTGTCGCCGCCGTACTGCTGCTGGCCGCCGTACGGGTCGGCGTACTGCTGCTGGCCGCCGAAGCTGTCGTACGAGCCGTGCTGCTGGCCGCTGTTGGCCGAACCGGTGTACGGGTCGGTGTACGCGGCGTACTGCTGCTGTCCGGCGTCGTAGCCGTACTGCTGCGCGTAGACGTCCTGGCCGGGATACGTGTCCTGGCCGGAGTGGTAGGCGTCCTGAGGTACGTAGCCGTCCTGGCCCGCCGGCTGCTGCTGCCCGTACCCCTGATACGCGTCATATCCGCCGCTGTACTCATGCGCGCCGGCGCCGGCCGCCGCGCCCGCGTGAGGCTGCTGGGGCTGATGGGCCGCACGGGCCGCGTCGTCGTATATCCCGTACTGCCCGGTGTCGTCGGGCAGCGGCTCCGGCTCGTACACCGCGGCGGCCGGCGCGGGCGGCCGCTCCGGCTCGTAGGCGGCCGGTTCGTACGCCACCGGCTCATACTCCAGGTTCGAGACCTCCAGCGCGGGCTCGCGCTCCTCCGCCTGCCCGCTCCCGGCCTTGCGGCGGCGGCTCGCGCCCGGACTGCCGCCTATCGCCCAGCCCGTCGAGAAGCCGCGGCGGAAGGACAGCGTCACATACGTCTGGCCGACCGCGAACGCGATCGCGCCCAGCGCGATGACGAATATGTTGGGGATCAGTACGCCGAGGACCACGCCCATGAACCCGGTGAAGGCGAGCAGTCGCCAGCGCAGCCGCGCCTTGTACTGGAGCAGCACCTCACCGAGCAGCCACAGGGCCACGATGCCGAATGCGATGTAGAGGACCGTCCAGCCCATGCCCGCCCCTCTCCTGGGCCCACCGCCCGGGGACAGGGCGGGTACGGCCGGTCACGACTGCTCGTGCAGTCCGAGATTCTCGTAGATTTCGAGCGTCGCCGTGGAGTTGTTGAGCGTGATGAAGTGCAAGCCGGGGACACCCTCGGAGAGCAGCTCGGCGCAGAACTCCGTCGCGAACTCGATGCCAATGGAGCGTACAGCGGCGGGATCCTCCTTGACCGAGAGGATCCGCTCTTTCAGCTCGGGCGGGAAGACCGCGGTGGAGAGCTGCGGCAATCGCTCCAGCATCTTCACACTGGTGACCGGCATAATTTCCGGAATGATCGGCGTCTCGCAACCGGCCGCGACGACGTGGTCACGCAGCCGCAGATAGCCCTCGGGGTCGAAGAACATCTGCGTGATCGCGTAATCGGCGCCCGCGCGGCACTTGTCCACGAAGTACCTGACGTCGGTGTCCCAGTCGGTGGAGCGCGGATGCATCTCGGGGAAGGCCGCCACTCCGACGCAGAAGTCCCCGGACTCCTTGATCAGCCTGACCAGTTCGGCGGCGTAGCGCACACCGTCGGGGTGCTTGATCCACTCGCCCATGGGGTCGCCGGGCGGATCGCCGCGTACGGCGAGGATGTTGCGGATCCCGGCGTCAGCGTACTGCCCGACCATGTTGCGCAGTTCGGCGACGGACTGGCCGACGGCCGTGAGGTGCGCGACCGGTGTGAGTGTGGTGTCGGCGGCGATCCGCTCGGTGGCCCTGACCGTGCCCGCGCGGGTGGAGCCGCCCGCGCCATAGGTCACCGAGACGAAGCTCGGGGCGACCGCCTCGATCCGGCGCAGTGCGTTCCAGAGGTTCCGCTCGCCCTTCTCCGTCTTGGGCGCCCAGAACTCGAACGAGAACGAAGTTTTGCCGGTCGCGAGCAGATCACGCACGGTCAGCGCGTGATCCGATCTGGTCGAAGCTGTGCCTAGGGCCATATGTGCAGGTTATCGAGGGCGTGGCGGTCCCCCAACCGGACGAGGGGCTTTTGACCGGATTGCCGGTTAGGTCCTGTCCGGCGCGTTCCTGCGCGGCACACTGCCGTCATCCGTACGCCGCACAGCCGTCACATGGCCCGGTCCCGCACGCGCTTCGCCAGGGCCGCGGTGGCCGCCGCCGGGTCGTCGGCCTCCGTGATCGCCCGTACGACGACGACCCTGCGCGCACCGGCGTCCAGCACCTCGTCGAGATTGGCCGCGTCGATCCCGCCGATCGCGAACCACGGCCGCTCCGTGGCGCGGGACGCGGCGTACCGCACCAGACCGAGCCCCGGCGCGTGGCGGCCCGGCTTGGTGGGGGTGGGCCAGCAGGGGCCCGTACAGAAATAGTCCACACCGGGCTCGGCGACCGCCGCGTCCACCTCGGCCTCGGCATGGGTGGAACGGCCGATCAGCGGCCCGTCCCCGAGGATCGCGCGCGCGGCGGGGACGGGCAGATCGCCCTGTCCCAGATGCAGCACGTCGGAGCCGATGGCATGGGCCACATCGGCGCGGTCGTTCACGGCGAGCAGCCGGCCGTGCCGACGGCAGGCGTCCGCGAAGACCCGGAGGTGGTCCAGCTCCTCGGCCGCCTCCATGCCCTTGTCGCGCAACTGCACGATGTCCACGCCCGACGCCAGCACGGCGTCGAGGAACTCGGGGAGATCCCCCTGCCGCTTACGGGCGTCCGTGCACAGATAGAGCCGGGCGTCGGACAGCGCCGCGGAAGCCGCGGACTCGGAAGCCGTGGACAAGGAAAGTCCCCCCGTGGTGTTGGGTCGGCGGTGCACGGCGGCCGACGCACGACCGGAGGGTCGTACGGGGCCACCGCACACCGCGGATGGTGATGTCAGACGGCGAGCGCCTGGGCCCGGCGCTTCACCTCCGTGCCGCGATTCTCACTGAGCGCCTGCGCGGGCGTGCCCGGCAGGCTGGGGTCGGGGGTGAAGAGCCACTCAAGCATCTCTTCGTCGGTGAAGCTGTCGTCCCTCAGGAGCGTCAGGGTGCCGGCGAGGCCCTTGACCACCTTGTTGCCGTCGATGAAGGCGGCGGGCACCTGGAGCGTCCTGTTCTCGCCGCGGCGCACCGCGATCAGCTGGCCTTCCTTCACCAGCTGCCGCACACGCGTCACCTCGACATCGAGCATTTCCGCGATGTCCGGCAGGTGAAGCCAGGCGGGGACGAGAGCATCGATCTTTGCGTCAATCTCGGTCACAAGGACAAGCGTGCCATCCCGGACTGACAGACGGTAGCCGAGGAGCCCCAATCGGGCCGGGACCCCGGCGGCGCCGGGATCCCGGCCGGGATCAGAGCACGGCCTTGCGCAGCGGTACGGACGGGTCCGCGGTCCGCTCCGGGTCCAGCCGCGCGCCCGCCTCGATCAGCTTGCGTCCCTGGGCCAGATCCCGGGGCCTGTCGACGGCCAGCAGCGCGGTCGGCGCCCCGTCCCGCAGCCACACCACCGACCAGGCGCTCTCGGCCGGATCGCCGCGCCACACCAGGGTGTCGCCGTCCGCGTGATGGCCCGCGTACTGCACGAAGCGGCCGAACTGCTCGGACCAGAAGTACGGCACGGGGTCGTAGACCTCGTCGGTCTCGCCGACCACCTGCGCGGCGACCGTGCGCGGCCCCTGGAGCGCGTTGTCCCAGTGATGTACGAGCAGTCGCTCTCCGTAACGGGCCGAGGGGAACGAGGCGCAGTCGCCGACCGCGTACACCTCCGGCAGCGAGGTCCGCAGCCGCTCGTCCGCCACGATGGCGCCGTCCGGGCCCAGCTCGATCCCCGATCCGGCCAGCCAGCCCGTCGCGGGCCGCGCGCCGATGCCCACGACCACCGCGTCGGCGGCCAGCCGCCGGCCGTCCGCGAGGATCACCGCGCCCGGTTCGACCCCGGCCACCCGGGCGTCCGTCAGCAGGTCGGCCCCGCACTCCGCGTACCAGCCGGTCATGGGAGCGGCGACCTCGGCGGGCAGCACGCCCGCGAGCGGCCGGCCGGCCGCCTCGACGACCGTCACGGCGCAGCCCGCCTCCCGGGCGGCCGTGGTGAACTCCGCGCCGATCCACCCGGCGCCGACGACCACGACCCGCTGCCGGCGGCCGAGCACGGGACGCAGCCGCTCCGCGTCGTCCAGCGTGCGCAGCAGATGGACCGCGGGCAGCGACTCGGTGCCCGGCAGCGTGATCGGTTCCGCGCCGGTCGCGATGACCAGCACGTCGTACGGGACGGGCCCGCGCGCGGTGTCCAGTTCCCGTGCGCCGGGGCGCAGTCCGGTCACATCGAGGCCCAGCCGGAGCCGGACGGACAGCGTCGCGAAGTCGATGTCGAAGGCCGAGCTTTCCGCCGTGCCCAGCAGGAGCGCCTTGGAGAGCGGGGGCCGGTCGTACGGCGGATGCGGCTCGGCGCCGAGCACGGTGACCGGGCCGCCGAAGCCCTTCTCCCGCAGGGCCACCGCGGTCTGCACCCCCGCCATGCCCGCGCCGACGACGACCACCCGCGGCTGCCCGGCCGATTCGGGCTCCTGCTGTCCCTGCTGTCGCTCGCTCACCCGATCACCTTAGACAGCCCGCCTCAGACAGCTGACGGAACGTCGGCCGGAAGCTGTTCCACCACGCTCGTTCCACTGCCCTCCTGGGACTCCCACTCCCAGGTCTCCTCCAGCCGCACCCGGCCGTCGGGAAGGTCGGCCACGATGGAGACGCAGTGCCCGGACGAGGTCGCGCCGTCCCGCTTCAGCTGTACGTACCGGAAGTCCAGCCGGTCGCCCTCGCGCGTCCCGACGAGATATCCGCGGACCACGTCACCGCCCTCGTACTCGGCGCGGATCAGGCCGTCCTCCTCGTGGTAGACGAAGCGGGTGCGGGTGCCCACCTGCCCCGGCGCCTGGTCGGCGACCGGGGAAAGGACGAGTCCGTCCAGTGAACGGGCCACGGTGATCGCTCCCTTACAGCGCGCGGGACAGGGCGTTAGTCTGGCTTTCGACACTACCTCGCGGGAGTCCGGACGCACCGGGCTGAGAGGGAGGCTGAGGCGGCCTCCGACCGTACGAACCTGATCCGGGTCATGCCGGCGAAGGGAGGGGCTGGACGCCCATGCAGTCACCCCATGAAGGAACCGGTACGGGCTCCGACGTCCTCGTCATCGGGGGCGGGATCATCGGCCTGGTCACCGCCTGGCGTGCGGCGCAGCGCGGGCTGCGTACCGCCGTCACCGACCCCGATCCGGGCGGCGGCGCGGCGCGGGTCGCGGCGGGGATGCTCGCGGCCGTCACCGAACTCCACTACGGCGAGGAGACATTGCTCGGCCTCAACCTGGCCTCCGCCGCGCGCTACCCCGGCTTCGTCGCCGAACTGGAGGCGGCGAGCGGGCAGGACACCGGCTATCGCGCCTGCGGCACCCTCGCCGTCGCCCTCGACACCGACGACCGCGCGCAGTTGCGCGAACTGCACGCCCTCCAGCAGCGCTCGGGGCTGACGTCCCAGTGGCTCACGGGCCGTGAGTGCCGGCGCCTGGAACCGATGCTCGCGCCGGGCGTGCGCGGTGGTCTGCGCGTCGACGGCGACCACCAGATCGATCCCCGCCGGCTGGCGGCGGCCCTGCTGACCGCGTGCGAGCGGGCCGGGGTGGTCTTCCACCGCGCCCATGCCGACCGGCTCTCCGTCGTACGCGACCGGGCCGCCGGCGCCGTCCTGGCCGACGGCCGCGCGCTCACCGCGGACCAGGTGGTACTGGCGGGCGGCAGCCTCAGCGGCCGGCTCGGGGGCGTACCGGCCGATGTCCTGCCGCCGGTACGGCCCGTCAAGGGCCAGGTCCTGCGGCTGGCCGTGCCCCGTACGTACGCGCCGTTCCTCTCCAGGACGGTACGGGCCGTGGTGCGCGGAAGCCAGGTCTATCTGGTGCCGCGCGAGAACGGCGAACTGGTCGTCGGCGCCACCAGCGAGGAACTCGGCTGGGACACCACGGTCACGGCGGGCGGGGTGTACGAACTGCTGCGGGACGCGCACGAACTCGTCCCCGGCATCACGGAACTGCCGCTCACCGACACTCTCGCCGGGCTGCGCCCCGGCTCACCGGACAACGCGCCGCTGCTCGGGCCCACCGCGCTGCCGGGGCTGTCCCTCGCCACCGGCCACTACCGCAACGGGGTGCTGCTCACGCCCGTCACCGGCGACGCGATGGCCGCGGTGCTGACGACCGGTGAACTGCCCCCGGAGGCCCGCGCCTTCTCCCCGTCGCGTTTCTCCTCACGCCTCTCGCCCGCCGCGGCCGTCGCGTCCATCCGTCAGGAGCAGACCGTATGAACATCTCCGTCAACGGCGAGCCCCGCGAGCTCGCGCCCGCCACCACCCTCGACGTCGTGGTCGCCACGCTCACCCCCGCGCCCTCGGGGGTCGCCGCGGCCGTCAACGAGACGGTGGTCCCGCGCACCCGCTGGTCCGGCACACCACTCAGCGACGGCGACCGCGTCGAGGTCCTCACCGCGGTCCAGGGGGGCTGAACCATGGCCGACGATCCGCTGACCATCGGCTCCACCACGTTCGCGTCCCGGCTGATCATGGGTACGGGCGGCGCGCCCAGCCTCGACGTGCTGGAACGGTCCCTGATCGCCTCCGGCACCGAACTCACCACGGTCGCGATGCGCCGCCTCGACCCCACGGTGCACGGCTCGGTCCTGTCCGTACTCGACTCGCTCGGCATCCGCGCGCTGCCCAACACGGCGGGCTGTTTCACGGCAGGCGAGGCGGTGCTCACGGCGCGTCTCGCCCGCGAGGCGCTCGGTACGGACTGGATCAAGCTGGAGGTGGTCGCCGACGAGCGCACGCTGCTGCCCGACCCCATCGAGCTGCTCGACGCGGCGGAGACCCTCGTCGACGACGGCTTCACGGTCCTGCCGTACACCAACGACGATCCCGTGCTCGCCGCGAAGCTGGAGGACGTGGGGTGCGCGGCGATCATGCCGCTGGGCTCGCCGATCGGCTCCGGGCTCGGCATCCGCAATCCGCACAACTTCGAGCTGATCGTGGAGCGGGCGGGGGTGCCGGTGATCCTGGACGCGGGCGCGGGTACGGCGTCGGACGCGGCGCAGGCGATGGAGCTGGGGTGCGCGGCGGTGATGCTGGCGTCGGCGGTGACGCGGGCGCGGGAGCCGGTGCTGATGGCGGAGGCGATGCGGTACGCGGTGTCGGCGGGGCGGCTGGCGTGGCGGGCGGGACGGATGCCGCGGCGGCGGTTCGCTCGGGCGTCGTCGCCGGTGGAGGGGGTGGCGTCGCTGGACCCGGAGAGACCGGCGTTCCCCTAAGGCGGTGCGCCGTCCGGCGGGGGGCGTGGTGCGGGTTGCGGTCGCGTCGTCGTGGGCCGGGGGCCGGGGCGGTGCGCCGTCCGGCGGGGGTGCGGGTGCGTGGTCGTGGTGCCGGGTGCCGGGGCGGTGCGCCGTCCGGCGGGGGTGCCGGGCGCGGGGTGCGGGGTGCGTTGTGGTGCGGGTCGCGGTGGGTGGTGCGGGTGCCGGGGTCTCCGGAGGGGCGTGTCCGGACTGCTTTCCTCACCGCGCTTCGCGCGAGCTGCGACGCTTTACGTCCGGACACGCACCTCCTCCGACCCCGACCCCCTCCCCCCGGGCGGGCCCCGCCACTCACTGCCCTGGTGAGGCCGGGTGCAGGAGATCGCCGCCGCCTCCCCGCCCGCCCTCGCGCCCGGCCCCGCCGCCTGTGCGGGCGGCGAAGGGGGGCGCGCAGGGGTCGTGTCCGGGACACTAAAGCGTGATTTGTGGCGCGTGACCGCCCGAACCCATCGTCAGGCCAGCTGCGCGCCGTAAATCCACGCCCCCGCCGAAGGCAAACCGCGCCACCCGGCAACAACCCGCACCCGGACCACCGGCCCCAGGCCACAGACGAACGCACCACGCCCCCCGCCGGAGGCGAACCGCGCCACCCGGCAACAACCCGCACCCGACCACCGGCCCGAGCCAAAGACCACCGCACCCCGGCCACCGGCCCGCGCGGCTCGTAGACTCGGCGCGTGGATACGACCCTCAAGGACCCCATCGTCGGGCACGTGCTCGACGGCCGCTACCGCGTAGACGCGCGGATCGCTGTCGGCGGTATGGCCACGGTCTACCGGGCCGTCGACACCCGGCTCGACCGGGTCCTCGCGCTCAAGGTCATGCACCCCGCCCTCGCCGCCGACGCCACCTTCGTGGAGCGCTTCATCCGTGAGGCCAAGTCCGTGGCCCGGCTGTCGCATCCCAATGTCGTCGCGGTCTTCGACCAGGGCGCCGAGGGCGCGTACGTCTATCTGGCGATGGAGTACGTCGCGGGGTGCACGCTGCGCGATGTCGTGCGGGAGCGCGGGGCGCTGCGGCCGCGGGCCGCGCTGGATATTCTGGAGCCGGTGCTGGCCGCGCTGGGGGCCGCGCACCGCGCGGGGTTCGTGCACCGGGACATGAAGCCGGAGAACGTGCTGATAGGGGACGACGGCCGGGTCAAGGTCGCCGACTTCGGACTCGTGCGGGCCGTGGGCGATGTCACGAACACCACCGGGACCGTCCTCGGCACGGTGTCGTATCTGGCGCCCGAGCAGATCGAGCACGGCACGTCCGACCCCCGCGTCGATGTGTACGCCTGCGGGGTCGTCCTCCACGAGATGCTGACCGGTGCGAAGCCGCACGGCGGGGAGACCCCCGCGCAGGTGCTCTACCGGCATCTGAACGAGGACGTGCCCGCGCCGTCGGCCGCCGTGCCGGGGCTGGCCGTCGAGCTGGACGAGCTGGTCGCGGCGGCGACCGCGCGTAACCCCGAGGTGCGGCCCGCCGACGCGGTGGCGCTGCTCGCGATGGCCAGGGAGGCGCGGGCCGCGCTGACGGACGCGCAGCTGGACGCCGTACCGCCGCGGGCCAGGCCCGAGCCGGAGGAAGGGGCCGGGGCCGACAACCGTACGACGGTGATTCCGCGCATCCGGCCGGTCGAGCCGTTGGAGGACGAGGCACCGAACCGCACCAGCCGGCTGGAGATGGCGCCCCCGTCCGACCGCCCGACGGGCCGCCGCCCGGTCATGCCCCGCCGGGGCGTCGTCGCGGCGGTGGTCGCCGTGCTGCTGGTGCTCGGTGTCGGTACGGGTGTCTGGTACATCAATTCCGGGCAGTTCACGCGCGTCCCCTCGCTGCTCGGCCAGAGCGAGCAGGAGGCCAGGAAGCGGCTCTCCGACGCGGGGCTGGAGGTGAAGGTCACCAGGGACTTCAGCGAGTCCTTCGACCGCGGCACGGTCATGGGCAGCGACCCCGCGCCCCGCGCGCGTATCCGCGGCAATGGCTCGGTGACGGTCGTGATCTCGCGCGGCCCGCAGATCGTGAAGGTCCCGGATCTGGAGAGCATGCCGCTGGGCGAGGCCCGGCGGGCGCTGAAGAAGGTGGGTCTGGCGGCCGGGGTCGTCACGCGGGAGTTCAGCGAGGGCATCCCGCAGGGCACCGTGATCGGTTCGACCCCGGCGGCCGGGAGCGAGGTACGGCCCGATTCCGGGGTCGCGCTCGTGGTGAGCAAGGGCAGCCCGGTCGACGTTCCCGATGTGACCGGCCAGTCCGTTCAGGACGCCACCGCCGAGCTGGAGGACAAAGGCCTCAAGGTGAAGGTCGCGGCCGAGCGCGTGAACGCCCCCGAGGACGCGGGGTCGGTGGCCCGGCAGTCCGCGGCCGGGGGCGCCCGGCTCGCCCGGGGCGATACGGTCACGCTGACGGTCTCCAAGGGCCCGCGGATGATCTCCGTACCCGATGTGACCGGCAAGAAGACCGATGAGGCCAGGCAGCTGCTGGAGGATGCCGGCTTCAAGGTGACCGTGGACCGGGGCTTCCCGTTCCTGGGGGACACCGTGGACAAGCAGTCGGTCGAGGGCGGCCAGGAGGCCCCCGAGGGCAGCACCATCACCATCACGACCAAGGGGCTCTAGGAGCTATGCGCAACCCTGTCGGCGGCCATGTCCCCGTGGCCGGCGGCCTCGCCTCGACCGGCCTGGCCTACGCACGTGAGCTGGCCGCCGAGACCGTCCAGGTCTTCGCGGCCAATCCGCGCGGCTGGGCGACGCCCCCGGGCAATCCGGCGCAGGACGAGCAGTTCCGCGCGCGGTGCGCGGCGGAGGAGATCCCGGCGTATGTGCACGCGCCGTATCTGATCAACTTCGGTTCGCACACGGAGGCGACCGCCGAGAAGTCGGTGGAGTCCCTGCGGCACAGCCTGCGCCGGGGCCGGGAGATCGGCGCGCTGGGCGTGGTGGTGCATACGGGCTCGGCGACCGGCGGGCGGCCCCGCGAGGTGGCGCTCGCGCAGGTACGGGAGCGGATGCTGCCGCTTCTCGACGAGCTGACCCATGACGACGATCCGTTCCTGCTGCTGGAGTCGACCGCGGGACAGGGCTTCTCGCTCTGCTCAAGGACCTGGGACTTCGGCCCGTACTTCGAGGCGCTCGACGCCCACCCCAAGCTCGGCATCTGCCTGGACACCTGCCATATCTTCGCGGCCGGGCACGATCTGGCGGGACCGCACGGGATGCGGCAGACGCTGGATCTGCTGGTGGACACGGTCGGCGAGGGGCGGCTCAAGCTGATCCACGCCAATGACTCCAAGGATGTGGCGGGCGCGCACAAGGACCGTCACGAGAACATTGGCGCGGGACACATCGGCGAGGAGCCGTTCCGTGAGCTGTTCTCGCATCCGGCGACCGAGAACGTTCCGCTGGTGATCGAGACCCCGGGCGGCAAAGAGGGCCACGCGGCGGATGTGGCGCGGTTGAAGAAGCTGCGCGACGGCTGAGGCTACAGCTCCGGGCCGTCGCCCGGGACCTCCTGGTAGGAGTAGCGCTGCTCGGCCCAGGGGTCGCCGACATTGTGATAGCCGCGCTCCTCCCAGAAACCGCGGCGGTCGGCGGTCATGTACTCCACGCCCCGGACCCACTTGGGCCCCTTCCAGGCGTACAGATGCGGTACGACGAGCCGTACGGGGAAGCCGTGCTCGGCGGTGAGCAGTTCACCGTCCTTGTGGGTGGCGAATATCGTGCGGTCCGAGAGAAAGTCGGCGAGGCGCAGATTCGAGCTGAAGCCGTACTCGGCCCAGACCATGACATGGGTGACACCCGGCGCGGGCGGCGCGAGTTCCACGACCGTACGGGCGGGGACGCCGCCCCATTCGGCCCCCACCATGCTGAACTTCGTGACGCAGTGCAGATCGCCCACGACCGTGGAGAACGGCAGCGCCGAGAACTCCTCGTGGTTCCAGCAGTGCTTGTCGCCGTCGGCGGTGGCTCCGAAGACCCGGAACTCCCAGCGTTCCTGCCGGAATTTCGGTACGGGCCCGTAGTGGGTCACCGGCCAGCCGCGCTGCAGACGCTGCCCCGGTGGTAGCTCGGACTGTTCCGGCTCTTGACGTTCCCGGCTTTCCGGCTGACCCATGCCTTCCATGGTGACAGACCGCGAGGGGTGGTCATGACCAGGTGCGGAATCAATCGGGCAACTCATACTAAGCATGCACTTACTGGACGGCCCCTGGTGACGGTGCGAGGATGCGCGCATTCTGCCCCGTCACACGCCTGGAAGGAGCCTCTGCGATGCAGGGCGACCCCGAGGTCATCGAATTCCTCAATGAGCAGCTGACCGCCGAACTGACCGCCATCAATCAATATTTCCTGCACAGCAAAATGCAGGAGAACAACGGGTGGACCAAGCTCGCGAAATACACCCGGGCCGAGTCGTTCGACGAGATGAGGCACGCGGAGCTGCTCACCGACCGGCTGCTTTTTCTGGAGGGGCTGCCGAACTACCAGCGGCTTTTCCATGTGCGGGTCGGGCAGACGGTGACCGAGATGTTCCTGGCGGACCGGGAGGTCGAGGTCGAGGCCATCGACCGGCTGAAGCGCGGAATCGAAGTCATGCGGAACAAGGCCGACCACACCTCGAAGGGGATCTTCGAATCGATCCTCAAGGACGAGGAGCACCATATCGACTATCTCGACACCCAGCTGGAGCTGATCGAGAAGCTCGGTGAGCCGCTCTATATCTCCCAGCAGATCAAGCAGCCCGACAGCTAGGTCGCCTAGGCGGCTTTTCGGAGGGCGGGCGGGACCGCACTCTCCGGTACGTCGAACTCCGCGAGCGCGGGGGCGCCCTGGTCGAGCAGCTCGCGGCGCGGGCAGCCGCCTCGGCCGAGAAGGGACTGGATACGGCGTACGCACGAACCGCAGTCGGTGCCGGCCTTGCTGGCCGACGCTATCTGGCGGGGGGTGCACGCCCCGGCGGCCGCGTGTTCCCTCACCTGTGTTTCGGTGATGCCGAAGCAGGAGCAGACGTACACGCGGTTCACCTCCCGAAGGGTTCGCTGGAGCCAGGCCACCCCGTATTCCCGGTGAGGCTAACCTAACCTTACCCGCCACCCCGGCCACACAAAAGTCCGGGAAGCACCGATGGGGCACGGATCACATCGATCCGTGCCCCATCGTGGCGTTCCGGCCCGCTCGGGCGTTCCTACTGGTCGCGGTACATCTCGGCGACCAGGAAGGCCAGGTCGAGCGACTGGCTGCGGTTGAGCCGCGGGTCGCAGGCCGTCTCGTAGCGCTGGTGCAGATCGTCGACGAAGATCTCGTCGCCGCCGCCCACGCACTCGGTGACATCGTCGCCGGTCAGCTCCACATGGATACCGCCCGGGTGCGTGCCGAGGCCCTTGTGGACCTCGAAGAAGCCCTTGACCTCGTCGAGCACATCGTCGAAGCGGCGGGTCTTGTGGCCGGAGGCCGCCTCGAAAGTGTTGCCGTGCATCGGGTCGGTCACCCACGCCACCGTGGCCCCGGAGGCCGTGACCTTCTCGACCAGCTCGGGGAGCTTGTCCCTGACCTTGTCGGCGCCCATCCGGACGATGAAGGTCAGCCGGCCCGGCTCGCGGTCGGGGTCGAGGCGGTCGATGTAGGTGAGCGCCTCGTCGACCGTCGTCGTCGGGCCGAGCTTGATCCCGATCGGGTTGTTGATCTTCGAGGCGAACTCGATGTGCGCGCCGTCCAGCTGGCGGGTGCGCTCACCGATCCAGACCATGTGGCCGGAGACGTCGTACAGCCGGCCCGTACGGGAGTCGATCCGGGTCAGCGCCGACTCGTAATCCAGCAGCAGCGCCTCGTGCGAGGAGAAGAACTCGACCGTGCGGAACTCCGCCGGGTCGGTGCCCGCGGCCTTCATGAAGTTCAGCGCGTTGTCGATCTCGCGGGCGAGCTGCTCGTAACGCTGGCCCGACGGGGACGACTTCACGAAGTCCTGGTTCCAGGCGTGCACCTGGCGCAGATCGGCGTAGCCGCCGGTGGTGAAGGCGCGGACCAGATTGAGCGTGGCGGCGGACGCGTGGTACATCCGCTTGAGCCGCTCGGGGTCCGGGATCCGGGCCTTCTCGTTGAAGTCAAAACCGTTGACGGAGTCACCGCGGTACGTCGGCAGCGTCACGCCGTCGCGGGTCTCGGTGCTCTTGGAGCGCGGCTTCGAGTACTGCCCGGCGATCCGGCCGACCTTCACCACCGGCACGGACGCCGCGTAGGTGAGGACGGCGCCCATCTGAAGGAGCGTCTTCAGCTTGCTGCGGATGTGATCCGCGGAGACGGCGTCGAACGCCTCGGCGCAGTCGCCGCCCTGGAGCAGGAACGCCTCGCCCTTGGCGACGGCCCCCATCCGGGCGCGCAGCTGGTCGCACTCCCCCGCGAAGACGAGCGGAGGATAGGTCCCCAGCTCGGCCACGACCTCGCGCAGGGCTTCCTGGTCCGGATACTCCGGCTGCTGGGCAGCGGGAAGATCTTGCCAGGAGGGCACATGGGCCGCGGGGTTCTCAGCGTTCACTGTCACGCGCTCCAGATTACGTGGTCGCGGGCAGTGGTACAGGCGGCGCTCACAGTGTGGAACGGGCGGATCGCGGAGAGGGGTGCTATGTTGCCGCCCATGTTCGCGCATTCGAATCAGACCTGGTGGTGGACCGCTCGCTCGGCGGCCCACTGATTCACGCGCGCACCACGAATCGCGAAGGCCGCCCGAGGGGCGGCCTTCAGTGTTTTCCGGGTCCGGGCTTCGGACCGGAGACGCGGGCCGTTCCTCCCCCACCCGGAAGGAACACCGCCGATGCCCAACGCAACACCGCGGACGCTCGTCGCACGGCTCCTGGACGACGACTGCCCGCCCTTCGCCCTGCTCCGCCGCCGCACACCCGGCCGGGACCACGGCGTCGTGGAGCTGCTGATCGGATCCGTACACGAGGCCGACCGGCTGGCCGAACTGCCGGACGGCGCCGGGCCCTCGCTCGCGCTCGTGCCGTTCCGGCAGATCAGGGAGCGCGGCTTCGACGTACGGGACGACGGGACCCCGCTGGCCGTGCTGGTCGCGGACGAGACGTACGAACTGCCGCTCGGTGATCTCCTCGCCGGGCTGCCCGCCCATGACGTACGGGTCGAGGACGGCGCGTTCGACATCGACGACGAGCGGTACGCGGAGATCGTACGGCGGGTGATCGAGGACGAGATCGGCCGGGGCGAGGGCGCGAACTTCGTCATCCGGCGGACCTTCGAGGGCCGGGTCCCCGGCTTCGGGCGGGCCGACGCCCTCGCGCTCTTCCGGCGGCTGCTCACCGGTGAGCGCGGCGCGTACTGGACGTTCCTCGTCCACACCGGCGACCGCACCCTGGTCGGCGCCAGTCCGGAGGTCCATGTCCGGATGAGCGGCGGCACCGTCGTGATGAACCCGATCAGCGGGACCTTCCGCTATCCGCCGGAGGGCCCGACCCCGGAAGCGCTGCTGGAGTTCCTGGGCGACCGCAAGGAGACGGAGGAGCTCTCCATGGTCGTCGACGAGGAACTGAAGATGATGTGCACCGTCGGCGACCGGGGCGGGGTGGTGATCGGCCCCCGGCTCAAGGAGATGGCCCATCTCGCGCACACGGAGTACGAGTTGCGCGGCCGTTCGTCGCTCGATGTGCGCGAGGTGCTGAAGGAGACGATGTTCGCGGCGACGGTCACCGGCTCGCCGGTGCAGAACGCCTGCCGGGTCATCGAACGCCATGAGGCCGGCGGGCGCGGCTACTACGGGGGCGCGCTCGCGCTCATCGGGCGGGACGCCGGCGGGGCGCAGACCCTCGACTCCCCCATCCTGATCCGTACCGCCGACATCGACCGCGACGGCGGGCTGCGGGTGCCGGTCGGGGCGACGCTCGTACGTCATTCGCGCCCGGAGAGCGAGGTCGCCGAGACCCACGCCAAGGCGGCGGGGGTGCTGGCGGCGCTGGGGGTACGGCCGGGCCGGCCGCGCGACGAGTCCGCGCGGCCCCGGCTCGCCGACGACCCGAGGGTCCGCGCCGCCCTGGACGCGCGGCGCGCGGACCTCGCGCCGTTCTGGCTGAAGATGCGGACCGCGTCCGCGACGCTCACCGGGCACGCGCTGGTCGTCGACGGCGAGGACACGTTCACCGCGATGCTGGCGCATGTGCTGCGGTCGTCGGGTCTGGAGGTGACGGTGCGGCGCTACGACGAGCCGGATCTGCGGAGGGATGTGCTGTCGCACGAGGGTCCGGTGGTGCTGGGGCCCGGCCCCGGCGACCCGACGGACACGGCCGACCCGAAGATGCGGGTGCTGCGCGGGCTGGCGGCGGGACTGCTCCGTGACCGGCGGCACGGGCTGCTCGGGGTCTGCCTCGGGCATGAGCTGATCGCGGCCGAGCTGGGCCTGGAGACGGTACGCAAGCGGGTGCCGTACCAGGGCGCGCAGACCAGAATCGACCTGTTCGGGCGGGAGGAGACGGTCGGCTTCTACAACAGCTTCACCGCGCGGTGCGATGACGCGGCGGTGGGGGAGTTGGCGGCGCATGGGGTGGAGGTGAGCCGGGACGGGGACAGCGGAGAGGTGTACGGGCTGAGGGGCGACGGGTTCGCGTCGGTGCAGTTCCATCCGGAGTCGGTGCTGACGCTGAATGGGGCGGGGGTGGTGGCGGGGCTGCTGGGCGCCTTCCGGCGGGGGGTCGTGGACGCGGGCTGAGTCGTACGGTGCGCCGTCCGGCGGGGGGCGTTGCGCGGGGTGCGGTGCGCCGTCCGGCGGGGGTGCGGGGTGCGTTGTGGTGCGGGGCGCGGTGTCTGGTGGCGGGTGCCGGGGCCTCCGGAGGTGCGTGTCCGGACTGCTTTCCTCACCGCGCTTCGCGCGAGCTGCGACGCTTTACGTCCGGACACGCACCTCCTCCG
>NZ_JOEI01000052.1 GCF_000718095.1 Streptomyces scopuliridis RB72
CGACACACCCCAGTCACCAGCGAAGATCTCCCCCTCCTCACCCGACAACAACCCCACACCCGACAACCGACCACCCGGCTCACCCACCACCACACCAGCCAACTCAACCCAATGACGACACAACCGCTCCACCGTCACCGCATCGAACACATCCGTGCTGTATTCGGCCGCGGCGATCAGTCGTCCGTCCTGCTCCGAGAACGCGAACGTGATGTCGAACTGGGAGGCTTCCCGGACCGACGGAATCGCCTCGGCCCTGAGCCCCGGCAGGTCGAACTCGGCGCGCGGGGTGTTCTGGAGCACGAGCATGGCCTGTACAAGTGGGGTACGGCTGGTGTCGCGCTCGGGGGCCAGCTCCTCGATCAGCCGGCTGAAGGGCACGTCCTGGTGCGCGAAGGCGTCCAGCACGGTCGTACGGACTCGTTCAAGCAGTTGGCCGAAGCTCTCGGACTCATCGACCGTTGTCCGCAGAACGAGGGTGTTGACGAAGAATCCGACGAGGTCTTCCAGCTCGGCCCGTTCGCGCCCTGAGACACCCGTCCCGAGCGCGATGTCCGTCCGTCCGCTATAGCGCGCCAGCAGGAGCTGGGTGATGGCGGTCAGCGTCATGAACAGGCTCGCGCCCCGGGCGCGGCCGACGTCCGTCAGGAGCCGGGTCAGCTCCGCCGGGACCTCGAACGCGTGCAGCGCGCCCGCCGAGGTACGCACCGCCGGGCGCGGCCGGTCCGTCGGCAGTTCCAGGGGTCCCAGTCCGCCGAGCTTCCCGCGCCAGTAGGCGAGTTGGCCATCGAGGGTGTCGCCCGCCAGTCGGTCACGCTGCCATACCGCGTAGTCGGGGTACTGAATCGGCAGCGGTCGCAGGCCGCTTTCCTCGCCGCGCACCGCGCCGGCGTAGAGGGCGCTCAGTTCACGCGTGATGACGCCCATCGACCAGCCGTCCGTGACGATGTGATGCATCGTCAGCATCAGAGTGTGACTGTCCGTGCCCGTCGTGGCGAGCAACACCCGCAGCAGCGGGCCCGCCGCCAGGTCGAACGGGGCCGCTGCCTCTGCGCGGAGGGCGGCGTCCAGCTCGCTGTCCGTGCCGGGTGCGGTCGTACGTACCGCCACGTCCATGGTGTCGTGCACGACTTGGGTGCCGAGCCCGTCCACCGTCTCGAAGGTGGTACGCAACGCCTCGTGCCGGGCGACCAGTCCCGCGACGGCGGCCCTCAGCGCGGGAAGGTCGAGCGTGCCGGTCAGCCGGAGGGTGCCGCAGACGTTGTACTCGGCGGCGCCGGGGGCGAAGTCGTCGAGGAACCAGAGGCGTTCCTGGGCGAAGGAGAGCGGCAGCCGCCCCTCCCTCGGCGCGGAAACGATCGCGTCGGCGCCCTGTCCGGCGGAGTGGGCGCCCTGTCCGGCGGAGTGGGCGCCACCGCTCGCCGAGGCATTCGGTGCGGAAGTTCCCGCCAGAGCATCGAGAGTGACCGCAAGGTCGGCGAGCCTGGGGGCTTCGAAGAGGTGACGTACGGTCAGTTCGACGCCCAGACCGCTCCGGATGCGGCTGATCACCCGGGTGGCCAGCAGGGAGTGCCCGCCGAGCGAGAAGAAGTCGTCCTCGGCGCCGACCTGTTCCGTTCCCAGCACCTCGGCCCAGATGGCCGCGAGCGCCCGCTCGGTGTCGGTGCGCGGGGCGAGGTATTCGGCGGACTCCGCCCAGTCGGGGGTCGGCAGGGAGCGGCGGTCGAGCTTGCCGCTGGAGGTCAGCGGAAGCGCGGCGATCGGCACGAAGGCGGCGGGCACCATGTAGTCGGGGAGGCTCTGCCGGATGAGATCGCGCAGGTCGCGGGCGGCGGGTACGGAGTGGCCCTCGGCGGGGACGACATACCCGGCGAGCCGGGCCGTGCCCTGCCGGTCGTCCCGTACGACGATCGCGGCGTCGCTGATCGCGGGGTGCCGGCGCAGGGCGGCCTCGATCTCGCCGGGCTCGATACGGAAACCGCGCACCTTCACCTGGTCGTCGGCGCGGCCGAGGTGTTCCAGGGTGCCGTCCGATGTCCAGCGGACGAGGTCGCCGGTGCGGAAGAGCCGCCCGGAGGGGTCGAACGGGTCGGCGATGAAGCGTTCCGCCGTACGGTCGGGACGGTTGGCGTAGCCGCGCGCGAGCCCGGCCCCGGCCACGTACAGCTCGCCGGGAACACCGCGCGGTACGGGGCGCAGCCTGCTGTCGAGCACGTACACCTGGTTGTTCCAGACGGGCCTGCCGATCCGTACGTCCGGCCCTTCCGCCTCCCAGACCAGGCTGTCCGCGCTGATCTCGGACGAGCCGTAGAGGTTGAGGAGCCGCGCGTGCGGCAGTTGCTCGCGGAAGCGGGCCGCGAGGGCGCGGCTGAGCGGCTCGCCGCTGCTGATCCAGCAGCGGCAGGAGGCCAGGGCGGCCGGGTCGGTCTCGTCCAGGAGGACGGAGAGCAGGCTGGGCACGAGCGTCATCCGCTCCACGCGGTGCCGCTCGATCAGCCGGGCCAGCGCGAGGGGGTCCTTGGCCTCGTCGTCGGAGGCGAGGATGATACGGCCGCCGTGCACGAGGGTGCCGAGGATCTCCGTGGCGCTGTCGAGGAAGCTCACCGAGCTCTTGGCGCAGACGACGGCGTCGCGCCACTCGGGGTAGGTCTCGGCGAACCATGCCCAGCGGCTGAGCAGGCCGCCGTGGAGGCCGAGGACTCCCTTGGGCCGGCCGGTGGAGCCGGAGGTGTAGATGACGTACGCGGTGTTGCTCGCGGCGACGGCGACCCGCGGCGTACGCGAGGGCAGTGCGGCGATCCGGTCGCGCAGGCGGTCGACGGCGACGACGGTGCCGGTGGAGTCGTCGGAGTCGTTGGAGTCGTCGGAGTCGTCGGAGTCGTTGGAGTCGTCGAGACCACCGGATTCTTCAGCGCCAGGGGAGTTGCCGGAGCCGAAGCCGTCCGGCAGCAGCCCAGCGAGCGCGTCCACCGTGACCGCGACCCGCACCCCGCTCTCGGCCAGCATCCACGCCACGCGGTCCCGGGGGAGCGCCGGGTCCACCGGCAGATACGCCCCGCCCGCCTTGAGCACGGCCAGGATGGAGACGACGAGGTCGGTGCCGCGCGGCAGGCAGACCGCGACCGGCTCCTCCGGGCGGACTCCGCCGTCGATCAGATGGTGCGCCAACCGATTGGCGTGCTCGTTGAGTTGACGGTATGTCAGAGTCCCATCGTCACCACTGGTCAGCGCGGGCGCGTCGGGTGTGCGGTCGGCCTGCTCGGCGAAGCGCGCCGGGATGGTGCCGGCGGCCGCCTCGGGCCGCGCGACCGACTTGCCGTCGGCGAGCAGCCCCGCCAGCTCCTCGGCGGTGAGCAGTTCGGCCTCGCCAAGACGCCGTTCGGGGTCGGTGACCAGGGCACGGGCCAGCACGACGAAATGCCGCCCCAGCCGTTCGATCGTGGCCGGGTCGAACAGGTCGGTGCTGTATTCGATCGCGCAGTGCAGCTCCTCCTCCTCGTCCTCCTCGAATTCCCAGCTCACGTCATACGGGGATTCCTGGCGGGCGAGGCTTCCGCGTGCCACCCGGACACCCTCGAATTCAGCCGATTCGACAGGGGTGTTCTGGAGCACCACCATCGACTGGACGAGTGGGGTACGCGAGGTGTCACGTTCCGGCGCGAGAATTTCCACCAGCCGCTCGAAGGGAACGTCCTGGTGTTCGAATGCCTCCAGTACGGTCTCGCGTACCTCGGCGAGATATTCGGTGAACGAACGGGTCTGGTCGATACGGGACCGCAGCACCAGGATATTGATGAAGAATCCGACGAGATTCTCCACCTCCGCCCGCTCACGCCCGGGTACCGCCGTGCCCACCGCTATGTCGTCCTGCCCGCTGTGCCGGGCCATCAGCAATTGAGTGACCGCGGTGAGGGTGACGAAGAGGCTGGCCCCCTGGTCCCTGCCCACGTTCCGGAGCCCTGCGGCGACATCTGCGGGCAGCGTGAAGGCGTGGACGGCGCCGGAGCCGCCGCGGACCGCCGGACGAGGGCGGTCGGTGGGCAGCTCCAGCGGCTCCAGACCCTCCAACTGGTCGCGCCAGTAGCCGACATGGCGGTCCAGCGCGCTGTCGGCGAACCGGCCGCGCTGCCAGGCGGCGTAGTCGGCGTACTGCACCGCGAGCGGGGGCAGTCCGGCCGCGCCGACATCGCCGCGCAGGGCGGCGGCGTAGTACGCCCGCAGCTCCCGGACGAGGATCTCCATCGAAGCGCCGTCGGTGACGATGTGATGCATGGCGAGCAGGAAGCGGTACTCCTCGGCGCCCACACGGATGAGCAGGGCGCGCACCAGCGGGCCGGTGTGCAGGTCGTACGGTTCGGCCATCGCCGCGGAGATCAGCCGGTCACTCTCCCGCTCCGCCCCGTGGCCGCCGCCTTCGGGGCCCGCTGAGGCGGCGAGATCCACGAAACGGAACGGCAGCTCCCCCTCCGGGCGTACGATCTGCCGCGCCACCCCCTCCTCGGCGGCGAAGGTGGTACGCAGCGGCTCGTGCCGCGCCACGACGGCGTCGAGCGCGGCCCGGAACGCGGCCACGTCCAGCGGGCCGGTGAGCCGCAGGCTGAGACCGGAGTTGTTCTCCGTGGAGTCCCGCTCGTACTCCGTCATGAACCAGAGCCGCTGCTGAGCGAACGACAGGGGGAGCGTTCCGCTGCGGTCCACGGACTCGATGGTGTTCCGGCCGCCGCCCGCGCGCCCCGCGAGCCGGCTCCGGAGTCTCTCCTGCACGTGTTCCGGCAGCGAACTGATCCGGGCCTCGCGCGAAGAAGCGGCGTCCATGGAAAGCTCCCTCATATCCACATCATGAAAACAAGCAGGCAAAAGCACCGCGTGCGCAGTCGACGGGGTTTCGGGCCTGTCCCGGCCCTGTTGGTCCGTCGACGCGCACGCGGATGACACATGGTGCGTAGTGCGTGGTGCGTAGTGCGAGGTGCGTAGTGCGAGGTGCGTGTTACGTGGTGCGGCGGTGGTGGTTTCCGGCCTCGCTAAAGAGTCGGATCACCGCCGTTCTCGATATCCTCGATGATCAACTCCTCGATCTTCCCGGCGAGTTGCGCGATCGTGGGAAAATCGAACATCACGCGGGCCGAGGGGTTGATGTCGAACACAGTCCGGACCCTAGCAATCACGCGAAGACTCAGGACCGAGTTTCCGCCCAGGCTGAAGAAGTCCTCCTCGATTCCGGTTCGTTCCAGCCCGAGCACCTCCGCCCAGATCTCCGCGACGGCCTCTTCCGTCGGGGTGCGCGGGGCTACGTACGAGGCTCGGCTGCCGTATTCCGGCGCGGGGAGCGCACGGCGGTCGAGCTTGCCGTTCGTGGTGAGCGGCAGCCGCTCCAGCGCCACGAACGCGGCCGGAAACATATAGTCCGGCAGTCCCTCGCCCAGCGTCCGCCGCAGCCCGGCCTCGTCGAACCCCGCGAGCCCGGCCGGCCCGCCGGCGGGTACGACGTACGCCACGAGCCGCTGGTCGCCGGGCTGGTCCTCCCGTACCACCACGGCCCCCTGGGCCACCCGCGGATCGCGTACGAGCAGGGCCTCGATCTCGCCCGGTTCGATCCGGAAGCCACGGATCTTCACCTGGTCGTCGTTGCGTCCCAGGTAGTCGAGCGTCCCGGCTGCGTTCCAGCGAGCGGTGTCGCCGGTCCGGTACATCCGGGCGCCCGGGCCGCCGAAGGGGTCCGCGACGAACCGTACGGAGCTGAGTCCCGGCCGGCGCAGATAGCCGCGGGCCAGGCCGCCCCCGGCGATGTACAACTCGCCCCGTATGCCCTGGGGCACCGGGCGGAGCGCGGCGTCGAGCACATACGCGCGCAGATGCGGCAGCGCCCGGCCGATCACGCTTCCGGCGCCCGGGGCCGCGAACGCCGGCTCGGCCCGCCGGCTGGTGACATGCACGGTGGTTTCGGTGATCCCGTACATGTTGACCAGTACGGGACCGCCGTTCCCCGACCGCTCCACCCAGCCCGCGATCCGCGACCAGTCCAGGGCTTCGCCGCCGAACACGACCGTGCGCAGCGCGAGCCGCTCCCGCAGCCCGTCCACCGCATCGATCTCCTCGGCCAGCCGGTAGAACGCCGATGGGGTCTGGTTGAGTACGGTGACGCGCTCCCGTTCGAGCAGCAGCGCGAAGTCCGCGGGCGCGCGCGCCACATCGCGGTCCACCACGACCAGGCGCCCGCCGTACGCCAGCGCTCCCCACAGCTCCCATACGGTGAAGTCGAACGCGTAGGAGTGGAACATCGTCCATACGTCGTCCGGGCCGCACGCGAACTGCTCCTGGGTGGCGGCGAGCAGCTCCGCCACATTGCCGTGGGAGACCACCACGCCCTTGGGACGTCCGGTCGATCCCGAGGTGTAGATGACGTACGCGGCGGAGGCGGCGGAGACCTCGGAGACGGGCGCCGGAGGGAGTACGTCCGTCACCACGGCCGCCGGGTCGTCCAGCACCACCGAGCGGCGCGCCGCGTCCGCGGGCAGGACGGACGCCGTCTCGCGGCTGGTGATCACCAGATCGGCCGAGCAGTCCTCGATGATGTACGCGATCCGGTCGGCCGGGGACGCCGGGTCCACCGGCACATACGCTCCGCCCGCCTTCAGCACGGCCAGGATCGCCACCACCAGATCGATCGAGCGCGGCAGCACCAGCCCCACTCGGGACTCCGGTCCCACCCCGTGCGCGGCGAGCCGGGCGGCGAGGCGCGATGCCCGCGCGGACAGCTCCCCGTAGTCGATGGTGGTGTCCCCGAACGTCACGGCGGGCGCACCGGGTATCGCACGGGCCCGGTCCTCGAACATGACGAGGGGCGACACCGCGGGCACCCCCGGATCCCCGCTCTCGTTCCAGGATTCCAGCAGCAGTGTGCGCTCCGCGGCGTCCAGCGGATCGTGCTCCAGCAAGGGCCGTTCGGGGCCGGCGGTGAGCCGGTCGGCCAGCGTCAGCCAGTGCCGGGTCAGCCGGTCGATGGTGGCCGGATCGAACAGATCGCTGTGGACGGCCACAGCCTCCAGGCCACCGCCCGGCCGGGGCTGGAACTCCAGGTGCAGATCGAACTGCGCGGTGTCGCGCGGCGGTACGAACTCACCGACCCGTACGCCCGGCAGGTCGAACTCGGCGCGTGGGGTGTTCTGGAGCACGAGCATGGCCTGTACGAGGGGGGTGCGGCTGGTGTCGCGCTCGGGGGCGAGCTCCTCGATCAGCCGGCTGAACGGCACGTCCTGATGCGCGAAGGCGTCCAGCACGGTCGTACGGACCTCGGCCAGGAACCCGTCGAACGTGAGCTCCTCGTCCACCTGCGAGCGCAGCACCAGCGTATTGGCGAAGAACCCGACCAGGCCCTCCAGTTCCGCCCGCTCACGGCCCGACACCACCGTGCCCACCGCGATGTCGCGCCGGCCGGTGTAGCGGGAGAGGAGGAGTTGCGTCACCGCCGTCAGCACCATGAAGAGGCTCGCGCCGCGCCGCCGGCCAGCCTGGGCCAGACGCTCCGTCAGTTCCGTGGGAACCTCGAAGGCGTGCAGGGCCCCGGCCGCGGCGCGCACCGGCGGACGCGGCCGGTCCGTTGGCAGCTCCAGTGGCTCCAGGCCGGCCAATTGATCGCGCCAGTAGGCCAGATGATCGTCCAGCGCGTCACCGACCAGTCGGTTGCGTTGCCAGCGGGCGAAGTCGGGGTACTGCACGGGCAGTTCGGCGAGACCCGGCTCCCCGCCTCGTACGGCTCCCGCGTAGTAGGCGCTCAGCTCACGCGTGATCACGCCCATGGACCAGCCGTCGGTGACGATGTGGTGCATCGCCAGTACGAGCACATGCTCGCGCTCCGACACCTCCGCCAGGAACACGCGCAGCAGCGGGCCCGTCCGCAGATCGAACGGTGTCGAGACGGCAGCCGACAGCGCCTCGTCGAGGGTGGTGGCCTGGACCGGTACATCGACCGCAGCGTGCACGAGCTGCACACCGCGCCCGTCGACGGAGTCGAAGGTGGTCCGCAGCGCCTCGTGCCGGGCGACGAGCCGCGAGACGGCCATGCGCAGGGCGGAGGTGTCGAGGTCGCCGGTCAGCCGCAGGGCGGTGACGACGTTGTACTCGACGCTGTCACGGGCGAAGTCGTCCAGGAACCAGAGCCGTTCCTGCGCGAAGGACAGCGGGAGGTCGCCGTCGCGCGGCACCGGAACCGGGCCACTGGCTTCCACCACGGGGAGGGGGGTGGGAGTGGGGCCGGTCTCCGAGGGCACGGTCTCACGCCGTACGGTCTCCGCGAGGCGCGCGACAGTCGGATGGTCGAAAAGGGCCCGGGGCGAGAGCCCGGCGCCCAGCACCGTACGGATCCGGGAAACCACCCGCAGGCTGGAGATCGAGTCCCCGCCCAGCTCGAAGAAGTCATCGTGGACGCCGACACGCTCGACACCCAGGACCTCGGCCCAGGTCTCGGCGAGCGCGCGTTCCTCCGCCGTGCGGGGTTCGGCATACTCCCCCGCCATATCGGACTCCGGTGCGGGCAATGCACGCTTGTCGGTCTTCCCGTTCACGGTCAGCGGCATCGCGTCCAGCACGACGAACGCGGACGGCACCATGTACTCCGGGAGTACGGAGGCCACGTGGGCGCGTACGACGGCGACGTCCAGTTCGCCGGACGGTACGAGGTAGGCGACCAGACGCTTCACCCCCGGCCGGTCCTCCCGGGCCAGCACCGCCGCGCCGCCCACACTTTCGTGGCGCGCCAACACCCCCTCGATCTCGCCGAGTTCGATACGGAACCCACGGACCTTCACCTGTCCATCGCCACGGCCGAGGAAGTCCAGCCGACCATCGGACCGCCACCGCACCACATCACCGGTGCGGTACAACCGCCGGCCGGAGCCGAACGGGTCGGCCACGAACCGCTCCGCCGTCAGGCCCGTCTGACCGTCATAGCCACGCGCCAGTCCGGCACCCCCGAGATACAGCTCACCGGGGACCCCGACCCCGACCGGCCGCAGCGCGCCGTCCAGGACATATCCGGTCGTGTTGTCCATCGCCCTGCCGAGGGGCACCGATCCGCCCGCGACATCACCGGCCGCGATCGGTCCGCTGACGGCGAAGGTCGTGGACTCCGTCGGACCGTAACCGTTGACGAGCACCGTCCCCGGGCAGGCGGCCAACATCCGCTCCGCCGCCACCGCCGGCACCGCGTCCCCACCCGTCCACACCTCACCCAGACCCGCGAAGCAGCCGGCGTCCTCCTCGACCAGCACACCGAACAGCGCCGCCGTCGCCCACAACCCCGACACCCCGCGCGCCACCGCATCCCGCACCACCGCCACACTCAACTCGCCCTCGGCCACCACCACCGTGCCACCACTCAGCAACGGCACCCACACCTCATACGTCGCCGCGTCGAACGAATGCGGCGAATGGAACAACACCTTGCCGTGCGCACCCGACGACCAGCGAGAATCAGCGGCCAGCGCCACCACATCCCCATGCGTCACCGCAACACCCTTCGGCACCCCCGTCGAACCCGACGTAAACATCACATACGCCAACGAACCCCCCGACACCCGCACCGGAAGCACGGCATCACCCACCGGCTCCGCGTCCGACTCGATCACCGGCACAAACTGCCCGTATGTCAGGGCGACATCACCACACACCACGGCAACCGCGCCCGGCGAGCCGCCCGCGCGCTCCGCGAAGGCGTCGACGACCGACACGTCCGAGGGGACCGTCCCGCCTCCGTCGCTCCAGCCCCTTACCAGACGTTCCCGTTCGTCATCCGGCAGGAGCGGCAACGCCCCCACCCGGGTGTCCGGTTCGACGGTGAGCGCATGGAGAAGGTGCTCCATCTGCGCCGTGAGTCGCCGCGCCGTGTCGGCGTCGAACCGCGCGGGGTCGTAGCCGAGGTCGAAGCTCAGCCGGTCGCCCGCGTAGGCGGTCAGTGCCAAGGGGTAGTTGGTGGTCTCCGTCACCTCGATATCGCGGAGCGAGAGCCCGAATCGCTCGGCTCCATCGGTGTCGATGGGGTAGTTCTCGAAGACGAGCAGACTGTCGAAGAGGGCCGTACCCGGGGGCAGTTCGGTCTCCAGATCGCTCAGCGCGATCTCCTCGTACCGACGCGCCTCGACCTGTGCGGCCTGAAGGCCTCCGAGCCACTCCGCGACCGACAGCCCGAGGTCGACCTTCACCCGGACAGGGAGGGTGTTGATGAAGAGGCCGAGGATGTCCTCGGCCCCCGGCAGATCCGCCGGACGCCCCGACACCGTCGTACCGAACACCACGTCGGACGACCCCGCGTACTGCGAGAGCACCAACGCCCACGCGCCCTGCACCACGGCGTTGAGCGTGCGGCCGTTCAGCCGGGCAAAGGCCGTGACCTGCGCGGAAAGCTCGTCGGAGACGACGAGCGAGACCCGTTCCGTGGACTGTCCGTGGCTCGCCCTGCCCTGGGGGGTCCGGTCGTACGGGAGCGCCGTCGGCTCGGTGAAACCGGCCAGCCGCTCACGCCAGAAGGCCCGGCCTGCATGCTGATCGCGTGCGGTCAGCCAGGCGAGATAGTCCCGGAAGGGACCCCTGTCCGTCCCGGATGCCGACCCGTTGTCAGTGCCCGTATACGTACCCGTACCCGTACCCGTGCCGGTGAGGGACGCGTACTCGGCGATCACATCGGAGAGCAGTGCCGCTGTGCTCCAGCCGTCCAGCAGCAGATGATGGAAGGTCCACACCACCCGGATCCTGCCGTCGCCGAGCCGAATCAGCACCAGCCGCATCAGGGGCGGGGATTCGAGGTCGATACCGCGCTCCCGGTCCTCCGCGAGCAACTTTCCCAGCGCGGCGGCTCGTTCGGGCTCGCCCAGGTCCGACCAGTCCAGGCCGCGCACCGGAAGGGTCACCGCGCGATGGACCACCTGCACCGGACTGCTGATGTCCCGCCACACCACCGAGGCCCGTAGCGCGTCCGACCGCTCCACCACGCGCTGCCAGGAGCGCGCGAGCGATTCGGGATCGTGTGCGCCCTGGATCACGAAGGAGAACTGTTCGAGGTACGCGGGCGACTCCGGCTCGGCCAGCGCATGGAAGACCATGCCCGCCTGGAGTGCCGTCAAGGGGTAGACGTCCTCGATCCCGCCGCCGTCGCGTCCTTGGACCAGCCGGTCCACCTCGCGCTGATCGAGGCCGGCGAGCGGGAAGTCGGACGGCGTACGGCCGCCCGCGCCCGGCTCGGCGCAGTGCCGCAGGAAGCCGCGCAACTCGGCGGTCATGTCCGTCGCGAGCCGCTCGATGGTGCTCCGGTGGTACCGGGACCGGGCATACGACCAGGTCAGGGTGAGCCGACCGGCCCGTACCTCCCCGATCACATCCAGCTCGTGCGGACGAGCCTCGGCCGGGCCGAACTCGCCGCCGGGGTTGAGCGTCATGGACCGGTACAGATCGTGCCGGCCCGCCAGTCCGTCGAGCTGACCGAGGTAGTTGAAGCTGACGCTCGGCTCGACGGCGCCGATCTCCTCCGCCACCCGCTCCGCGGCGAGATAGCGCAGCGCGCCGTGTCCGATGCCCCGGTCCGGGACGGCGCGGAGCTGCTCCTTCACCGACTTGATGTCCGCCGCCCAGTCATCGGCCAGGGCGAGCGCGATCGGGTGGATGGAGGTGAACCAGCCGACCGTACGGGTCAGATCGACGTCGTCGAACAGCTCCTCACGGCCGTGCCCTTCCAGATTGACCGCTGTCCGGTCGTGCCCGGTCCAGGTACGCAGGGTGCGGGCGAGGGCCGTCAGCAGCACATCGTTCACCCGCGTCCGGTACACCGGCGGGACCTGGTGCAGCAGCGCCTCCGTCTGCTCGGCGTCGAGTGTCACCGACAGCGTCTCCTGGGCGGCGACGGTGTTGTTCCCGTCCGGGATGTCGACCGGGACGGCGAAGTGCGCACCGTCCGCGACGGACCGCCAGTAGTCGCGCTGGGTATCGAATCCGCCTCGCGCCGTGTGTTCAGCGAGGCGCTCCGCCCACTGGCGTACGGAGGTGGTCTTGGCGCCCAGATCGACGGGGCTGCCGTCGCGGGCCTGGGCGTGGGCGATGGCGAGATCGTCCAGCAGAATGCGCCAGGACACCCCGTCCATCATCAGATGGTGCACGGCGATCAGGACACGTGAGGCGTGGTGGCCGCCGGCCGGGACGCCGACGAGAACGCGGATGAGCGGGCCGCGTTCGAGGTCGAAGCCCGCTTGCGCGCGTCGCGTCAGCTCCCTCCAGACGCCCTCCGCAGCCGCGGCCGTGCCGGCCTCGTCGCCGGGGCCGCCCGGGAGTTCGTGGATCGTGAACACGGCGTCCAGGTCGAGCTGGGGCTCGATCCGCGCGGTCCAGTGTTGCGAGTGCCGCGGCCCACGGCGGGCGAAGACGGTCCGCAGGGCGTCGTGCTGCTCCAGTACGGCGGCGAGGGCGCGCCGCAGCACGGCCGGGTCGGTGCCGGGGGCCGGGGTGAACTCCGTTGCCATATTGAAGTGTTCGGGCACCACGGGGTGGACCGCGAAGAACCACTCCCTGATCGGCGTGGGACCCACCTCCCCCGTGACCGTGCCCTGCTCCGCCAGCACGGTGGCACCGGCACCGACTGTGCCCGCGACGGCCGCGAGGTCCGCGACCGTCTGCCGCGTGAACACATCGCGGGAGGAGAGTTCCAGCCCTGCCTGCCTGGCCCGTGAGACCACCTGGATGCTCAGGATCGAGTCCCCACCCAGGGCGAAGAAGTTGTCCTCGATCCCGACCCGGTCCAGGCCCAGCACGTCCGCCCAGATGTCACAGAGGGTCCGCTCCGTATCCGTACGCGGAGGCGTGTATCCGGCGACCGGACCGGCATCGGGCACGGGCAGGGCCTTGCGGTCCACCTTCCCGCTCGCGTTCACGGGCAGCGCGTCCAGCTCCACGAACACCGACGGCACCATATAGCTGGGCAGCTCAGCGGCAGCGTGCTCCCGCAACACCCCCGGCTCAACACCCTCACTGCCCGGTCCCGCCGGAACGACGTACGCGACGATCCGCTTCACACCGGGACGGTCCTCACGAACCATCACCGACACCTGCCCCACCCACACGTGCCGGGCAAGAACCGCCTCGATCTCACCCAACTCGATA
>NZ_JOEI01000053.1 GCF_000718095.1 Streptomyces scopuliridis RB72
CGACACACCCCAGTCACCAGCGAAGATCTCCCCCTCCTCACCCGACAACAACCCCACACCCGACAACCGACCACCCGGCTCACCCACCACCACACCAGCTAACTCAACCCAATGACGACACAACCGCTCCACCGTCACCGCATCGAACAAATCCGTGCTGTACTCCATCTCGCCGGAGAGGCCCCCGTCGTGACCCCAGAACTCGAAGGTGAGGTCGAACCGGGCCGACTCGCGCGGCACATACACTCGCTCGGCGGGCATCCCGCCGAACTCCGTCAGTCCCCCGAAGGCGTTCTGGAGAACGACGGCCGCCTGCACCAGCGGGGTCCTGCTGGTATCGCGCTCGGGGGCGAACTCGTCCACGAGCCGGTCGAAGGGCACGTCCTGGTGGGCGAACGCCTCCAGCGCGGTGTCCCTGACGGAGGCGAGGAGGTCCCGGAACGGGCGCGACTCGTCGATCCGTGTGCGCAGGATGAGGGTGTTGACGAAGAACCCGATCAGGTTCTCGGTCTCCTCGCGGTCACGCCCCGAAGTGACTGTGCCGACGGCGATGTCCTGACGGCCGCTGTAACGCGCCAGCAGCAGCTGCGTCACTGCTGTGAGCACCATGAACAGGCTGGCGCGTTCGTTCCGGCCCAACGAGGTCAGGCCGTCGGCCAGTTCCTTCGGCACCTCGAAGGTGTGTACCGCCCCGGCCGAGCTACGGACGGCGGGACGCGGCCGGTCGGTCGGCAGATCGAGCGCGGGAAGGTCCGCCAACTGCTCTCGCCAATAGGAGAGTTGATTCTCCACCGAAACGCCGGCGATCGCGTCCCGCTGCCAGAGCGCGTAGTCGGCATACTGCACGGGAAGTTCGGGCAGACCGGTCAGATCGGCGGGGGGCGAGCCGAGGAGCACGGAGGATGTCACGGCAGGGGAGACGAGACGCGCGGCGTACAGCGCGCCGAGGTCGCGTACGAGCACCCCGACCGACCAGCCGTCCGTGACAATGTGGTGGAGCGTCGCGACCAGAAGATGTTCGGCGGGTCCGAGCCGGATCGCCAGGATGCGCAGCAGCGGACCGGTGCGCAGGTCGAAGGGGGTGGCCTGCTCGGCCCGTAGCACCGCGTCGAGTTCGACGGCGCGCGCGTTCTCCGCGAGGGCGGAGAGATCGAGGGTGCGTACAGGGACGACGGCGCCGGGACGCACCACCTGGACCGGGCGGCCGTCCACGGTCTCGAAGGTGGTCCGCAGGGTCTCATGCCGCGCGACCAGATCCGTGACGGCTTCCCGCAGCGCGGTTCCGTCCAGCTCGCCCGCGAGGCGGAGCGCGGCGGCGGTGTTGTACTCGACGCTTCCAGGGGTGAACTCGTTCAGGAACCAGAGGCGTTGCTGCCCGGGGGCGAGCGGCAGCGCCGTGCCCCGGTCGGCGACGGGGATGGCGACCGGTCCTGCGGCGGCTGCGGCGTCGTCGGGCCGCCCGGCCAGAGCGGCAAGGCCCGCCACCGTGGGCTGGTCGAAGAGCGTACGCCAGGGGAGCGCGACAGAGAGAGCTCCCCGTACCCGGGACACGACCTGGAGCGCGAGGATGGAGTCACCGCCGAGGTCGAAGAAGTCGTCCTCGGTACCGACCCGTTCGACGCCCAGCACTTCGGTCCAGATGGCGCAGAGCGTCCGCTCGGTCGCGGTGCGCGGGGCGATGTACTCGCGGTCGGTGCCGTACGCCCCGTACGTCCCGTAGTCGGGCGCGGGCAGGGCACGCCGGTCCAGCTTCCCATTGGCGGTCAGCGGGAGCGCGTCCAGTACGACGAAGGCGGCGGGGACCATGAAGTCGGGCAGTTCGGCAGCGACATGCGCCCGCACCTCACCCATGTCCGGCCCACCCTCGACACCCGGCCCACCCATGACACCAGTTCCACCCACGACACCCGGCTCGGCCACGAGATAGGCGACGAGCCGCTTGGCACCGGGCCGGTCCTCATGTGCCACGACGACGGCACTGCGCACCGCCGGGTGACGCGCCAACACGCCCTCGATCTCCCCGGGTTCGATGCGCAGACCGCGCACCTTCACCTGGTCGTCGCTGCGCCCGCCGTACTCCAGCGCACCGTCCGTCCGCCAGCGCACCACGTCCCCGGTCCGGTACAACCGGCCGCCCGAGGCGAACGGGTCCGCGACGAACCGCTCGGCGCTCAGCCCGGCCCGCCCGTGGTACCCACGGGCCAGGGGGCCGCCGAGGTACAGCTCGCCCCAGGCACCGACCGGAACCCGCCGCAGCGTGTCGTCCAGTACATGGGCCCGGGTGTTGGCGATCGGCGCGCCGATCGGGTACGGGCCGGGTGCGTCGGCGGACAGCGGGGTGCTGAGGGTCGCGCATACGGTGGCCTCGGTCGGGCCGTACGCGTTGATCACCCGGCGCCCGCCGGCCGACCAGCGGGCGACAACATCCTCCGGGCAGGTCTCGCCACCGATCACCACGGTCCGCAGGTCGGGCAGTTCGGACTCGGGTACGGTGCCGAGGACGACCGGCGGGACCATGAGATGCGTGACACGGCGTTCGGAGAGCAGCCGCAGCAGTTCCTCGCCCATGGGCTGTCCCGGAGCCAGCACGAGGGTGGCCCCAGCGGCGAGGGTCATCATGATGTCGGCCATGGAGACGTCGAAGCTCGGCGACACATACTGGAGCACGCGGCTCTCCGCACGCAGCCCCAGCGCCTCGACATGGGCCACGGCGAGCCCGAGGAGGCCCCCGTGCGGCACCACAACGCCCTTGGGCCGGCCGGTCGAACCAGAGGTATAGATCATGTACGCGGAGGTGTCCGCCCCGACTGCGGCCTCGGGCGCCGTCGCCGGGCAGCCGGCCAGGGCGGCGTCGAGACCAGCCAGCTCCAGGACGGCGGGCGTTGCCCCGTCGGCCGGGGGCGCGAGCGTGCCGTGCCGGGCGATCAGGACCTGTGGGGTGCTGTCCGCGAGCATGTAGCCGATACGGTCGGCCGGGTATCCGGGGTCGATCGGCACATACGTACCGCCCGCCTTCAGTACGGCGAGCAGCGCCACGACCAGCTCGGCGGACCGTTCCAGACAGACGCCGACGCGGGCTTCGCCGCCGACGCCGTGTCCCCGCAGCAGATGAGCCAAGCGGTTGGCGTCCTCATCGAGTTGACGGTACGTCAGAACGCTTACTGGCGTGGTCCCTTCGTCCTCGACCGCCACGGCGTCCGGGGTGTCCCTGGCCCACCGCTCGATCGTCCCCAGCACGGTGGTGCCGAGCAGGTCCCGCCGTACGGTGTCGTTCCAGCTCTCCGGTACGGGGCGCCCCTCCGCCACGGATACGGACTTCCAGTTCGGCGAGGACGCCGTGTTCATGAATCCCCCTCCAGTTCCCGCTTGTTGCTCAGTGCTCTTCTTGCTCGGGCTGATCTCTCTGCATCGAGTCTTCGAGTTCCTGGAGGATGCGCTCCTCCACCGTGACCGCGAGACCGGCCACTGTCGGGGAGTCGTAGAAGGCGCGGACGGAGAACCCCACCCCGAACGCGGCCCTGATCCGCGAGTTGATCTGCAGGATCTGAATCGAATTGCCGCCGAGTTCGAAGAAGTCGTCCTCGGCACCGATCCGCTCCACGCCCAGCACCTCCTGCCAGATGCCGGCGAGCACTTCCTCGCCGGGCGTGCGCGGTGCGATGTACGCGGTGTCCGCCTGCGCGGCGGCGTCCGGGGCGGGCAGGGCCCGGCGGTCGACCTTGCCGTTGGCGTTCAGCGGCAGGCTCGCCAGTTCCATGAACACCGACGGCACCATGTAGCCGGGCAGCAGTCCCTTGAGATGGGCGCGCAGCTCACCGGGGGCGAAGGTGTGCCCGTCCCGTACGACCGTGTAGCCGACCAGCCGCGCCGCTCCGCCACCGTCCTGCCGCGCGGCGACCACCGCGCGGGCGACGGACGGGTGTTGCCGCAGCGCGGACTCGATCTCGCCGGGCTCGATACGGAAACCGCGGATCTTCAGCTGCTCGTCGGCACGGCCGGCGAACTCGATGTCGCCGCCCGGCAGGTAGCGCGCTCGGTCGCCGGTCCGGTACAGCCGCTCGGCGGGGTCCGTACCGAAGGGATCGGCGACGAACCGCAGCGCGGTCAGTTCCGGACGGTTCAGATATCCCCGGGCCACACTGGGACCGCCCAGATAGAGATCCCCGGTCACACCGACCGGCACGGGCCGCAGCGCGCTGTCGAGGAGATACATCCGGATGCCCGGGTTCGGCCTGCCGATCGGTACGCCGGCGGTGTCCGGCAGCGCTTCTCGCACCGCCGGATAGAGCGAGGATTCGACCGTGGCCTCGGTGACGCCGTACGTGTTGAGCACGGTGGTGCCCTCGGCGGCCTGCTCCAGGAGCCGTCGGCAGTCGTCGGTACGCCAGAGGTCCGCGCCGGCCGCCAGCACCCGCAGCGGGGGAAGGCCCTCGCCGTACCGCGCCGACTCGTCGGCGAGCGCGGTGGCCAGCGCCGGCACGGTGTCGAGATGGGTGACGCGGGCGGTCCGCATGAGTGTGAGCAGTTGTGCGGGGTCGGCGATGGCCTCGGGCGGGGCGATGACCAGGGCGCCGCCGTGGCAGAGGGAGTGCACCAGGTCGGAGACGAACACGTCGAAGGACATGCTGGCCACGTTGAGCTGCCGTACGGGCCCGTCGGATACCGGCTTGTCGGATGCCGCCCCACCGGCCTCGGGTTCACTGGCCCCGGGCACACCGACCCCCGGCCCCTCGATCTCCTCCCTGCCGGTGAACCCGTACGCCGCGTTCCAGGACGCCGCGCCATGGCTGATGCTGCGGTGCTCGACCATCACACCCTTGGGCCGTCCGGTGGACCCCGAGGTGTGGATGACATACGCGAGATCACGCGGGGTGACCCCGGTCTCCGGCGTCCGGTCGGGCAGCCGGGCGATCAGGTCCCACCGCTCGTCCAGCGGCAGCAGCGGCGCGGGCCCGGCCGGCAGCCTGTCGGCGAGGGACCGCTGCGTGATCACCAGCCGGGCGGCGCTGTCGGTGAGGACGTATGCCAGCCGCTCTGCGGGGTGGGCGGGGTCGAGCGGGACGTACGCGCCGCCCGCCTTGAGGACGCCCAGCAGGGCCACCACCATGTCGGGGCCGCGTTCCAGACAGATGGCGGTGACCGTCTCCGGGCCGACGCCCCGCGTGACGAGATGCTGGGCGAGCCGGTTGGCACGCGAGTCGAGTTCGGCGTACGTCAGTGTGGACGCACCGAACACCACCGCCTCCGCGTCCGGCGTTCTGCGGGCCTGCGCGGCGACGAGTTCATGCAGGCAGCTGGAGTCTTCGTAGGGGATCCGGCGACCGCTCCAGCCCTCGCCGTCGCCATCGCCCTGGCCGCCCAGGAGTCGATCGCGTCCGCGGTCCGAGAGCAGAGGCAGATCGGCGGGCGGCCGGTGTGCGCCGCCCGGCATGCCGCGCAGCAGTACGGCCAGATGCTCGGCCATGTGCGCGACGCGGTCGTGGTCGAACAGCGCCGGGTCGTACGCGAGCACCAGCGCCAGCTTGTCCCTGTCGGCGTAGGCCGTCAGATCCAGCGGGTAGCCGGCGGTGTCGACCGCGTGCACATCGGTGACCCGCAGCCCGTGCGCGGCGGCGGCCTCCTCGTTGCCGGGGTAGTTCTCGAAGACGACGATGCTCTCGAAGAGTTCAGTGCCGCACGGCAGTTCGGCGCAGTCGCGCACCTCCCGGAGAGCGAGATGCTCAAAGCCTCTCGCCTCGGCCTGTTCGGTCTGGAGCCGGCCGAGCCAGTCGAGGAGGCTCTCGGTCTCCGGGATCCGGGTCCGTACAGGCAGTGTGTTGAGGAAGTTGCCGACCGTGGACTCCATACCGGGAAGGTCGGCGGGCCGCCCCGAGACGGTGGCGCCGAAACACACGTCGCTCTCGCCCGAATAGCGGGACAAGAGCAGCGCCCAGGCGCCCTGCACCACCGAGTTGAGGGTGAGCCGGTGGCGTCCGGCCATCTCCGTCAGCGCGCCGGCGTCCTCGGTGGACAGCTCGATCCGTACCCGCTCGGCGGCGTGGGACCGGTGGCCGGGGGCTGGACGGCGGTCGACGGGCAGGGGCGTCGGCGAGCGGAACCCCGCCAGCGCCCCGCGCCAGTACTCCCGCGCCGCCGCCGTGTCCTGCCGGCGCAGCCACTCCACGTAGTCCCGGAACGGCGGCCTGGTTGCCAGAGGAGCGGCCCCGCCCGCGCCCGAAGCGAGCGCACGGTACTGGGCGAAGACGTCCTCGAAGATCTGCGTGGTGCTCCAGCCGTCGAGCACCACATGGTGGAAGGTCCACACGACACGGACGGCGCCCTCCCGCGCCCGTATCAGGACGAGCCGCATCAGCGGAGCGACGGTCAGATCGATACCCGCCGCGTGCTCCTCGTCCATCAACTCCCTCAGACGTACCGCCTGTTCGTCGGGGTTCGCGTCGGTCCAGTCCAGCCGACGGATGTCCACGGTCGCGTGCCGCCGTACCACCTGAAGGGGCTCGGGCACGCCGTCCCACACCACCTGCGTACGGAGAGCGGGCGTCGCGTCCACGAGCCGCTGCCAGGCGGTGGCGAGCAGCCCGGGATCACCGGCTCCTTCAAGGAGGAACGACACCTGGTCGAGGTAGACACCCGGCTCGGTGAGGGTGTGCAGCAGCATGCCGCTCTGCATGGGGGTGAGCGGATAAATGTCCTCGACCGCCGACTCCCGCACCGCCGGGCCGACCCCCACCAGCGCGTCCACGGTGGCCTGGTCGAGCCGGGCGAGCGGAAAGTCCGAGGGGGTACGGCCGCCCGCGTCCGGCTGTGCGCAGTGTCGTACGAAACCGCTGATCTCCGAGGCGAAGTCCTTGGCCAGTCGCTCGATGGTCGCGGGGTGGTGCAGCTCGGTCGAGTACGTCCAGGTGAAGGTCAGACGGCCCCCGGCGACCACACCGATCACATCGATCAGATGCGCCCGTTCCTCGGCCGGATGGTGGTCCTGCCCGACGGCGGGCAGGGTCGCGCGCAGCGGGCCGGTAGTGTCGGCGGATCCGTCAAATCTGCCGTGGTAGTTGAAGCTGATGCGCGGCTCGGCGGCGTCGGCGAGCGCCCGGCCGGAGGCGCTGTCGACGGCGAGATGGCGCAGCGCGCCGTACCCGAGTCCCCGGTCGGGCACCGCCCTGAGCTGCTCCTTCACGGACATGAGCGCCGATGCCTGGTCGTCGCTGTCGGGGAGCGCGAGGGCGACAGGATGGATCGACGTGAACCAGCCGACCGTACGGGTCAGATCGAGGTCGCCGAACAGCTCCTCGCGGCCGTGTCCCTCGACGGCGACGGCCGTACGCTCGCGCCCGGTCCAGGTCCGCAGCGTACGGGCGAGCGCGGCCAGCAGTACGTCGTCGGTGCGTGTCCGGTACACGTCGGGCACGCGGTGCAGCAGGGCCACGGTCTCCTCCGTGTCCAGGGTGACGTCCACGGTGGCCTGCGCTGCCATGGTGTTGCCGCCGCCCGGGAGGTCGACAGGCAGCTCCGTGGCCCCCGCGTCCGTCACCGTCCGCCAGTAGCCGACCTGGTCGTCGAAGCCGCCCGCGGCTACATGGCCGGCCAGCCGCCGCGACCACTGCTGTACGGACGCGCTCTTCTCCCCGAGGCGTACGGGCCGACCGGCCGCGGCCTGCGCGTACGCACGGGCCAGGTCCTCCAGCAGGATGCGCCACGACACACCGTCGACGAGGAGGTGGTGCGCGGCGATGAACAGCCACCCGGGGCGCTCCGGTCCCCGGTCCCCGACAAGCACACGGAACAGGGGGCCGCTGGACAGGTCCATCCCGGACTGTGCGGCCAATACCTGTTCCTGCCAAGCCTTTTCGGCGTCTGCGGCGCTGGTCAGGTCGTGGACGGTGAACACCGCGTCGACGTCCGTGGCAGGGGCGATACGACCGGCCCAGCCACTTGTGTGTGCGGCGCGTTCGGTACGGATGAAGGTCGACCGCAGCGCGTCGTGCTGTGCCAGCAGGGCGGCGACCGCCGAACGCAGATGAGCGGGATCGGTGCCGGCGGCCAGCTCGAAGGCCATCGACATGGCGAAGTGATGGGGCGCCGCCGGGTGATGGGCGAAGAACCACTCACGGATCGGCGTCGGCCCCACGGGCCCGCTCACCGCCTCCTGCGGCGCGAGCGCGACGTTACGTGGCGCGATGGTCACCGCAGAGGCCGCGAGGTCCGCGATGTTCTGCCGAAGGAACACATCGCGGGAGGTGAGATCCAGCCCGGCGCGACGGGCCCGGGAGACCACCTGGAGGCTGGAGATCGAGTCCCCGCCGAGGGAGAAGAAGTTGTCGTGGACCCCCACCCGTTCTCTCCCGAGAACGTCGGCCCACACCTCGCACAACACCCGCTCCGCCTCCGTGCGGGGGGCGACATACTCCCCTTCCATGGCGAGGTCGGGGGCCGGAAGCGCCCGCTGGTCGACCTTTCCGTTCATGGTCAGGGGCAGCGCGTCCAGGACGACGAAGGCCGACGGCACCATGTACTCCGGCAGCAGGCCGGCGGCGTGCTCCCGTACGAGCGGGACATCCAGCTCGCCCGACGACGGTACGAGATACGCGACCAGCCGCTTCGCCCCCGGACGGTCCTCGCGGACGATCACCGAGACCCGCCCCACCGCCGCGTGGCGCGACAGTACGGACTCGATCTCACCGAGTTCGATACGGAAGCCCCGCACCTTCACCTGACCGTCATTCCGGCCCAGGAAGTCCAACCGACCGTCCGACCGCCACCGCACCACATCACCCGTGCGATACAACCGCCCACCGGAACCGAAGGGGTCCGCCACAAACCGCTCGGCCGTCAGCCCAGGACGGCCGTCATACCCACGCGCCAGACCAGCGCCACCGAGATACAACTCGCCGGGAACCCCGATACCGACCGGCTGCAACGCGTCATCGAGAACGTACGCGGACGTATTGTCCATCGGACCGCCGAGCGGAACCGCCGCACCCTCGGCATCGAGACCGCTGACCGGCCCGCATACGGCAAAGGTCGTGGACTCCGTAGGACCGTAGACATGCACCAACTCGATCTCCGGGCACGCCTCCAGCACTCGTGCCATCGCCGCACCGGACGCCGCCTCACCACCCGTCCAGACTTCGCCGAGGCCCGCAAAGCACGCCGGCTCCTCCTCCGCCAGCACGTCGAACAGCGCCTTCGTCAGAAACAGCCCAGACACCCCACGCGCCACCGCTGCACGCACCACCGACGCACTCAAGTCAGCC
>NZ_JOEI01000054.1 GCF_000718095.1 Streptomyces scopuliridis RB72
CGTGCGGTCGCCTCACGCGCCCGCAGTGGTGACGGCGGGGGTACGGCGCCCGGCCCCGTGATCGGCCGTCAGACGGCCACGGAGGGCCCGAGACCTCCCCTCCCCTCCCCGCCAGCCCCTGATGACGTCCGCAACGGCGAGAGCCGCGCCCGGCGGACGGCTGGCCATGTAAACCGCTCACCGATTCCGCCCCACCGCCCAGGCGGGGGCGTGAGACCGCCTGTACGCCCCTCAGGGCCGATTTCCCGGGCCCGGCGGACTCGGAGCCGTACGGCGGCCTCTGACGCGCTCTCAGGGCCGTACAGCCGCACGGCCGGTCACGGTGTCGACATGACGACTTAGATAGACACGCTTGCGCAAGCGATCCGAGTGTGTCAGGCTGCACACATGACGCAGCAGACACCGGCCCAGTTGAGGGCCCAAGCGGAAGCCGATCTCAAGCCGATCGGTCAGAAGCGGATCAAGCTCCTCGCTCAGCTCGAAGCCCTCGATGCCGAGCTGCGCCCCGTGCTCGTTCAGGCGGTCCGAATGGAGGTCCCCCTCCGGCGGATCTACGAACTGACCGGGGTCGCCCCGAACACGGCGCGAGCGTGGCGGAAGGCGGACGACACCGCCTAGACGAACTGCCCGGTTTCGGGAGTTTCGGTCAGACCCGGCGAAGCGGGAGGAGTTGACCCTCCCTCGCGTGCGCACGCGTAGGGCCCCCCTCGGTGGAAACCGGGAAACCGGAAACTTGCAGGTCACGCGCCTGTGAAACGCAAGTGGGCGACAGACCCGGCTAGGTCTGCCGCCCGCGCCCAACGATCTCTGTGAAAGGGACATCGTGGACAAGGCACGAGTATGGATGATCATCCGGCAGTACTCCAAGACGGCGGCCGGACGGACGGCCGAGACGGGCCGCTGGTCGGCCGAGAAGTGGCGCTCTGAGGCGGAGCGCCGGAGGGAACTGCGGAAGCTGACTCAGCCGCTCGTACGGGACGCCCGTCGTGCGGTCGCCGTAGCGCGGAAGGACGACCCGGAGCGGAAGACGGCGGCGGTGCACCGCGCGGAGCGCGAGCTGCGGACGGCGAAGCGCCGGGTTCCGAACTCGCTGCTGTGGCTCGCGACCAAGACGGTCGCCGGGGTCGGCGTCGCCGGGTACGTCGGTCTGCCGTACGTGCCGGATCGGGTGTGGCTGTGGTCGGCGGTCGCGGTCGCGGCTGCGGTCGTCGCCGGTCTGGCCTGGCTGGCCGTGTCGGTCGCGCGGTTCGAGGCGCCCGAGCCTGGACTGGAGCCGACTCAGGAGGAGTCGGAGATCCTGGCTCGACTCCAGCCGGAGCACTGGACCGAGCACGCCCCCGGCCGTGGGCTGGACGGGACGGTGACCGGCCGTCCGGAGCTGACAGCGTCCGGCATCGCGGTCCAGGTTCGCCTGGATGGGAAGTGGACGCCGGGCAAGCTGGACGACGCGATGGGCAACATCCGGGCCCTGCTCGGGTGCCGGACCGCGCTCCGGATGGAGATCCGGGCGGGCGAGCGGGGGGGCTGGGCGGTCCTCACGCTGCGGACCAGGCTGGCGGCCGATGGCGCCCGGATGGACTGGGCGCCGACCGCAGTCGGCATCGGGCTGGACACCGTGACCGGCGAGCCGGTTGAGATCCCGCTCGACAACCGGCTGACGGTGGCCGGAGCTTCCGGCTCCGGCAAGTCGTGGTCGTCACGGCCGCACATGGCTGCCGCGCACAGGGCTGGGCACCTCGTGTTCGTCGACGGCAAGGGCGAAGAGGCCACGGTCTGGGAGAAGGTCTGCCGGGTCGCCGTGGAGCCGGAGGAGATCCGGACGGCGGTCGCTGAGGTGCACGCAGAGATGAACCGCCGGAAGGCCGACATGAAGCGGCGCGGGATCAGCGTGTGGGACGGACCACAGCTCACCCTGTTCGTGGATGAGGGCCGCGTGATCCTCGCGCTGAAGGACAAGAAGCTCACGCAGCAGCTCATCGACATCAGCGCGCTGGGCCGCTCGCGCGGCGTGGTCCTGTGGTGGGCGACGCAGTACCCGGTCACCTCCGGGGACGCGCCCGGCATCCACGCGCAGATCGCGGCGAACACCGACAGCCGGTTCGCGCTGCGGGTCAAGAACCTCACCCACGCTCAGGTCGCCCTGGACGACGATGCCGACTACGGCCCGCACCTCATCGAGGCGTCCAAGAAGATGCGCGGCCACGGGTACTTGGGCGGGCACGGCCCTCGCCTGATCCGCACGTGGACCATGACCGACGCGATGGTGAAGTCGCTGCCCGCGAAGCACTGGACGGAGGCCCCGGCGGAAGTGCCGGCCGATTCTCCGGCTGCGACCGAGCGGCCCGGTCTCCGGCTGGTGAAGGACGGGGACTTCCTTCTGGCACCGCCCGCGGTTTCGGTCCCAGCGCCGCGCCCGGTGGCTCCGGCCGAGGGGACCGACGCCAAGGTGCTGGAGGCGCTGTCCCTGCTCCGGCCGCCGGTCCGGCAGAAGGACATCGTCGTCACCAGCGGACTGCCCAAGGGGACCGTGTCCAAGGCCGTGAAGCGGCTCGTGGACGCGGGCCAGCTCGTGCGCCACGACGACGGCACCGTGAGCGTCCCGGGCGCGACGGAGGCCACGGCATGAGCCTCGATCAGGACCGGTTCGAGGGCGCCGCGCTCACGGGCCTGTTGGTCTTCGCCGCGAGCGTCGGGCTCCTCACGCTCGCCGGGCTCGTGCTCGCGCTCATGCAGCTCGCGGCCGACACGGCGACCGCAGTCGCCGCCGCCACCCCGGCCGGGGTCGGCGTCACCATCGCGCTCCGCCGGAAGGGGAAGTGACCATGACCAAGCAGAAGATGGAGCGGTACGCGCTGGTCGCGGCCGGGATCGTGATCGTCACCCTGACCGCCGGGGCGTTCTGGCTCTCCTACGCGCACCTTGCGGAAGTGGCCGGACAGCACGGGCTTGCCGGTTCTCCGATCCGGCGGTGGGCCTGGCCCGCGACCCTGGACCTGTTCATCGTCGGCGGCGAGCTGCTGATGCTCCGGGCCGGACTCCAGGGCCGCACCGACTGGTGGGCGATCCTCGCCACGGCCGCCGGGTCGGTCGGCTCGATCGCCCTCAACGTGGCCGGAGTCGGCAACGGCCGGACCGATGTCCCCCTGCTCGACTACGTGACCGCCGCTGTCCCCCCGGCCGCCGCCCTGCTGGCGTTCGGGCTCCTCATGCGGCAGGTCCATGGCCTCGTGGCCGAGCCGGAGCCGGTCGCGGCCCCGGTGGTGGACATCGAGAGGGACACCGAACTCCCGGCGGTGGACGCCACGGTGTCCCCCACCCTCCCCCCGGCGGAAGTGCCGGCACCGGTATCCGCCCTGGTCATCTGCGGGGAACACCTCCCCGCGCCGACTGTCCCCCCGCGCCCGAAGCTGGGCACCGTGGACGCCCGCGATGCGATCGAGAAGGCGTGGCGCGGCGGCCTCTCGATCCGCGAGGCAGCCCGGGTGTCCACCCGGTCCGCATCCCAGGTACAGCGGGTGTACGCACGCCTCGACGCAGAGCACGGACCGGCCCTGATCGAGGGTCAGACCGAGATCGAAATCCCCGCCGCCGCGTAAACCCCGGGGGCCGGAGGGACACCCCTCCGGCCCCTATTGCGCAACCTAATACGTGCGTGTCAGACTGACTCACGTCAGACAGACTGACGCGCTGACTCGGGAGACGACATGGACGACACCACCCGCGAGGCTGTACGCGCCTTCTACCGCCTGCTCAAGGCGACGGCCGCCGCCGCCAACGACCCGCACCACCCGGGCGCTGAGGAGACGCTGACCAACGCGGCGTACGAGGCGAACGCCGCGATGGCGACCGCCGGTCTCCTCGGCCGACCGGGGCCCGAGCTGTTCGCGCTGGTGGCCGAGGAGTTCCCCGGCTACAACCCCACCGCCTGACCAACCCCCCGCCCGGGTGCCTGCCGAATCGGCCGGCACCCGGGCCCCAATCCGAAAGGACCGGCCATGACCGAACCGAAGACCCCCGCCCAGCTCGCCGACGACGCGGCCGAGGCCGTCCGCGCGATCAACCACGCCACCCAGTCGCAGCGTCCGGGCTGGGAGTTCCCCGGCGACGCGTACAGCGTTGTCGGGGCGCTCGCCCGCATGGCCGCCGGACTCCCGCAGGCCCTCGATCAGATCGGGTACCTGCCCGAGTCGATGGCGGGGAACCTGCGCAGCGACAAGGGCACCCTGGACGCGGACTTGGAGGACACCTACGGCGCTCTGGCCGACGCCCACGACGCCGCCCAGACCCTGTACGAGGCGCTCAACAGGGCGCACTCCGCCCTCTCCCCGATCGCCTACCAGGACTGAGGGCGGGACCGATGAAGCTCCCCCACCGCCCCGAAGACCTCTCTCACGCCACGCTCGTGGCGATCCTGATGCACCACGGCGGCTCCATGGACATCCCGGCCGACGCGTTCCAGGCGGACGCCCTCGGAGGCCCTGACGGCTCGTGGCACGCGGTCGCCATGGAGCCCCAGCCCAACGGCACGATGCGCATCTCCGTCCGCCCCCGGCCCGCCGGGGACGCGGGCGGCGTGACCGCCATCTGACGCACTACGGGGCCGGACGCTGAGAACGTCCGGCCCCGCCATCGGCCGTACGGCGTGCAACCGCCTGCGGCCCGGCACATCGGAGGAGAACCGATGTACGCGTTCGAGATTACCCAGCCAGAGATCCACACACGGCCCCTCGCGGACGTCGAGCGATGGGAGCTGGTGGCGGAAGCTGCCGGATACCGGTGCCAGTGCACAGGCGGACTGTGCGGCTCCCAGCACTCCCGCACCGACCTGCGGTGCCCGATCCGCCACGACCAGTACCGCAAGGGGCCCGGCCGGGTCCGGCTGATCGTGGCGCCGGATGACCTGACCCTCTCCGACGTCGACGCGGTCGCGCTGCCTGCCGGATCGCTCCGGGCCTGGTGCCCGGAGTGCCACCAGGCGGCCCGCCGTCGCCAGCGTGAAGCCGACGCTGCACGGCGGCGGTTCGACACCGAGCCGCCAGCCACGCTCTTCTGACGACACGACAGCGCCCCGCCGGTCCGGCGGGGCGCTGTGCACTGCGTGATCAGCGAGTGACAGGATCACTCCCCAGAAATGGCACGAACCCGGGTGTAGGAGCCCGGGTTCGCCGCCCCCGAATCGGTGTACCGACCGACAGGAAACGTTGCGTTGACCAGGGTACGAGAAGACAGCACGACCCCGCCACAGCGGCTCACCGGGCCCCGCTGCCCCTGCGGCACGGCCATCCAGATCATCCCGGGCAAGCGGACCCGGATCTACTGTTCAGACGCCTGCCGGAAGGCCGCGAAACGGGCCCTGGCGAAGCTGCTCGGGACCGGTGAGGCATCCCCGGCGGAAGCAAATCCGGACAGGCGCCTTGGTACTACCGGAGAAAGTGCAACCCGCGCAGGTCAGAGGCCTGCCGGAGAGGCCGGAGAGGCAAAAGCGGACACGGGCGGAGCGCGGTCCCGTGACGCTCGCTGGACCCTCCGGGAGGGCATTCAGCGGGTCACCGAGGACAAGGGCCTGAAGGGCTGCGGCCGGTCCGCCATCGCGGGTGGGGTCGGCGTGATCCTGAACGGCGGGGTCGCGCATCTCGCAGGGGTCGCGACCTGCGGGAAGATTCACCTCTGCCCGGTCTGCTCCGCGAAGATCCGGGCCGCCCGGTCCGAGGAGATCGACACGGTGACGGCCGCGTGGCAGGCGGCCGATCACGGGCTTGCCATGATGACGCTGACCCTCCGGCACTACCGGCGGATGCCGCTCGGTACGACCCGCAAGCGCGAGCGGGGCGGCCTGGTGGGCATTCAGCACGACGCGTGGATCACCGCGTTCGGCAGCCGGGCCGGGAAGATGTGGCAGCGGCTCCAGACCGACCACGGCATCGTCGGCTACGTCCGCGTGTGGGAGTGCACGCAGGGCGAGAACGGGTGGCACCCGCACTTCCACGTCCTGCTGTTCACGGACCGGCCGTGGACCCGCGACCGCGCCGACGCGTTCGAGGCGGCTACTCGCGCCCGTTGGATCCGCTCGGTGGAGCGGGCGGGCGGCTACCGGCCCAACGACCGGGGCGTGAAGGTCGACGTCCCCCGGCCCGAGGATGCCCGGCAGTTCAGCCGCTACCTGTTCAAGGCCCAGGATGGGAAGGCGCGGTTCGAGCGCTGGACTCCCGGCGGAGAGCTGGCCCGCGCCGACCTGAAGCAGGGCCGCGCTGGCAGCCGGATGCCGTTCGAGGTGGCGGAAGGCGCGGCGGCCGGGCTCGCTGACGACGTCCCGCTGTGGCACGAGTACGAGTACGGCGCCCACGGCATCCGGGCGATCTACTGGAGCAACGGCCTGCGGGCCCTGCTCGCCGGGCTGGTGGAGCTGGACGACCGTACTGATGACGAGATCGCCGAAGAGGAAGTCGGCGGGGACGGCGTCGCGCTCATCCCTGCCGAGACCTGGTACGGCGCTGTACTGCGCCACCGGGGCCGGTCGCTGGACCTGATCCGGGCCGCAGAGGCGGGCGGGATTGGTGCGGTACGGATGCTGATCGAGTCGTGGGGCCTGGTCTGGGGCATCGACGTGCTCGATCCGCCGGAGATTCCCCAGGAGTGACCCGAACCCCGGCCCTGGGAACTGGCTCCCAGGGCCGGACCCCCCGCGCGGGTGATTCGGCCGGCACTCTCGCCGGGGGATCGTGATGCATAGGTGTGGGGCCTCTTGCGCAGACTGACACGCATGTGTCATGCTGAGTCAACCGAAGCAAGTTGACGCAAAGGGGTGGTTGAAATGATCAGCACGCTGATCGCGGTCCTGGGGACGCTGGCGGGCGTCGTGATCTCCGGCCTGTTTCAGCACCGGGCGGCCGGGCGGACGGAAGCTGCGGCGCGTACGGCGGAGTTACGGCGCGAGCGCCTGGCGGCCGTCACCGAACTGGCCGGACGAATCAGCGCCCACCGGCGGGCGATGTACATGCGCGGGGATGCCCGGCTGCGGGGCGAGTCGGCGGAGCGCGTTGAGCAGCTGCGCGCTGAGTCGCACGTGACGCGCTCGGAGGTGACCGAGCCCCTCGTACGGGTGCGGATTCTGGTCCAGGATCCCGCCGTTCGCGCGGCGGCCGACTTCATGGTGGCCGCGACGTTCGGGATGCGCCGGGCGGACGGGACCACGGACGCGGCCCTCACGCGGGAGGGACTGACGGCCGCCCGGGAAACCGCGCTCGACGCGCACGACGCGTTCGTGGACGTGGCCGGGCAGTACCTCTCCGTCTGACCCGCCCAACGGCCGCCGGAGCCCCACCCCTGATCCGGGGGGTGGGGCTCCGGCATGTCCCAGCGGGGGAACGGGTGCTAGGTCTAGCGGGGCCGCTAGCGGCTGATCCTGGGCCTGACCTCGGATCTAGCGTCTAGCGGCCGGTCTTGTGGGGCGGCCGGTACGGTCGCTGGATGACGATCCCGACCCCTGGCGCCCCTGCGCGGCTCTGTGCGTGGTGCGGTGAGCCGGTGCCGCCGCCGGTGAAGACAGGGCGCCCGCGTGAGTACTGCCGCCGGTCCTGCCGCCAGCGCGCGTACGAGGCCCGTCGCCAGCGCGAAGCGGTCGTGGCTGCGGTCGCGTCCGCCCTGGCCCGCCGACCCGCTTCCGGTCCGTCACGTGACGAAACTCCCGGACCCGTTCAGCCGTCACGTGACGAAACTCCGCCGCCCCCTCCGCCTCCTGCTCGGCCCGTGCTCCCGGCCGCGTGGCGGGCGCCGGACCGGCGGCGGCTGGGGACTGGCGGGCGGCTGCCTCTGTGGCCGGATCACCGGCCGCAGCCGCCGCAGCCGTAACCCGCAGCCGCCCGCGAGCGTTGGTCGGGCGGAGCCCGACCGGGGGTGGTCTCCGCGGTTCGGCCGGCACTTTCTGCGGACTCTGACGACACGCTCCCGTGCCACGGCGAGACCGGGACCGAGCGGAGCGACCACACCGGCCCTGGCCGCATCGCGGCAGCTGCCAGCTCCCCGCCCGCCATAGACGGGCCGTGCGGTCGCCTCACGCGCCCGCAGTGGTGACGGCGGGGGTACGGCGCCCGGCCCCGTGATCGGCCGTCAGACGGCCACGGAGGGCCCGAGACCTCCC
>NZ_JOEI01000055.1 GCF_000718095.1 Streptomyces scopuliridis RB72
ACCCGACAACCCACGCACCACACCACGCCCCGCACCCACCACCCACTCCCGCTCAACCACCCCCAACATCGACACCTCACCCAACACCCGCCCCGACCCACCAGCCACCAACGCACCCGCCAACCCCAGCCAATGCCCCGCCATCCGCCCGACCGTCCCCGCATCGAACAGATCCGTGCTGTACGAGACGACGGCGAACAGGCCGCGCCCGGGGGCCGGTTCGAACTCGATGTTGAGGTCGAACTGTGCCGTCTCCACGGGTGGCAGCGTCTCCTCGACCCGCAGGCCGGGCAGCGCGAAGGTCTCTCGCGGTGCGTTCTGGAGCGTGACCGCCGCCTGCACGAGTGGGGTGCGGCTGGGGTCGCGCTCGGGGTCCAGTTCCTCGACCAGCCGGCTGAACGGCACGTCCTGGTGGGCGAACGCGGCGAGCGTCGTCTCCCGTACCTGCGCGAGCAGAGCGGCGAAGTCGGCGGTGGCGTCGATCCGGGACCGCAGGACCAGCGTGTTGACGAAGAAGCCGACGAGACCTTCGAGTTCGGTACGTTCCCGGCCCGAGACGGCTGTGGCCACGGCGAGATCGTCCTGTCCGCTGTAGCGCGCGAGCAGCAGCTGAGTGACCGCTGTCAGCGCCATCGACAGGGTGGCGCCGCGCCTTCCCGCCGCTTCCGTGAGCGCGGCCGTCAGCTCCTCCGGAACGCGGAAGGTGTGCAACGCCCCGCGCCCGGACCGTACGGCCGGACGCGGCCGGTCGGTGGGCAGTTCGAGTACGGGAAGTTCCCGGAGGTGTTCGCGCCAGTAGTCCAGGTGCGTGTCGAGGGCATCGCCCGTGAGCCGCTCGCGCTGCCAGACCGCGTAGTCGGGGTACTGGACGGGCAGCGTCGGCAGTTCTGCTTCCCCACCCCGCAGCGCGGCCGCGTACAGCTCACTCAGCTCACGCGTGATCACACCCATCGACCAGCCGTCGGTGACGATGTGATGCAGCGTCAGCATCAACAGGTAGGAGGAAGAGGAAGATGAGGCCGGAGTCTCTTCCGGCACCAGAAGCACCCGGAGCAGCGGACCGGTGCGCAGATCGAACGGCTCCGCCGCCTCGGCGCGGAGCAGCCCGTCCCGCTCGGTCTCTCCGTGCGCCTCGGCAATACGTACCGTGACGTCAAGTGCTGGATGAACCTTCTGTACGCCCCGCCCGTCGGCTGAGTCGAATGTGGTCCGCAGCGCCTCATGCCTGGCCACCAGTCCCGAGACAGCGGCCCGCAGAGCAGACAGATCGAGTGTGCCGGTCAGGCGGAGGGTGGTGACGACGTTGTACTCGGCGCCGCCAGGGGTGAACTCATCCAGAAACCAGAGTCGTTCCTGTGCGTACGACAGGGGAAGGGGCCGGCCGTCCCGTGGAGTCGGGGCGATACCGTTGTCGGCCGGGTCTGCGGCGACGGACTCGTCCTCGCCGACACCGGCGGCGGCTGCCAGGCGCGCCACGGTCGGATAGTCGAACAGCGCCCTCGGCGAGAGCCCGGACCCCAGGGCCGCGCGGACACGGGAGACGACTTTGAGGGCGGCGATGGAGTCACCGCCAAGTGCGAAGAAGTCATCGTGCGCACCCACCCGTTCGGTGCCGAGCACCTCGCCCCAGATCCCGGCGAGCAGTTCCTCGGCTCCGGGGCGCGGAGCCACATAGGGCTCCTCATCGTCGCTCCCGTGCCCGGGAGCGGGCAGGGCCCGCCGGTCGACCTTGCCGTTCACCGTGAGCGGCAGTGCTTCCAGCTCGACGAACGCGGACGGCACCATGTACGCGGGGAGCGTCGCGGTCAGCTGCTCGCGTACGGACGTGATGTCCAGCACCGCGCCGCCGGCCGGGACCAGATAGGCCACGAGCCGCTTCGTTCCGGGTCGGTCCTCACGGGCCACGACCGCCACTGCGGCAATGTCCTGGCCCCGCGTCAGAAGTGCTTCGATCTCGCCGAGTTCGATACGGAATCCGCGTATCTTCACCTGTCCGTCGTTCCTGCCCAGGAACTCCACGCGGCCGTCGTCCCGTCGGCGTACGACGTCGCCGGTCCGGTACAGCCGTGCGCCCGCCGCGAACGGGTCGGCCACGAACCGCTCCGCCGTCAGCGCGGCCCGGCCGTCGTATCCGCGCGCCAGCCCCGACCCGCCCAGATACAGTTCGCCCGGCACACCCACACCGACCGGGCGCAGGGCACCGTCCAGTACGTACGCCAGAGTGCCGTCCATCGGACCACCGAGCGGCACCGGCCCGCCTGAGGTGTCCCCGGCCGCGACCGGTCCGCACAGCGCGAAGGTCGTGGTCTCCGTCGGCCCGTACACATGCATCAGCTCGGTGTCCGGGCAGTGTGCGCGCATCCGTGCCATCGCGGGCGCCGATGCCGCTTCTCCCCCGGTCCACACTTCCCGCAGTCCCGCAAAGCATCCGGGATCCTCGTCCGCGAGCGCCCCGAAGAGGGCGGTCGTGACGAACACCGCTGTGACGCCGTGCGCCGCCGCACGCCGCACGGCCTGGGCGGTCAGCTCTTCGTCGGCGACGACGACACAGCCGCCGTTCAGCAGGGGCCCCCACACCTCGTACGTCGCCGCGTCGAAGGAGTGCGGGGAGTGGAAGAGCACCTGCCGGTGGGTTTCCGAGCCGAATCGCCGGTCGGCCGCGAGAGCGACCACACCACCGTGGCTGACGACCACGCCCTTCGGCGTCCCGGTGGACCCGGAGGTGAACATCACATACGCAGGCGCCTGCGACGGAACGCTGACGGACACGGGCGCCGAAGCAGCCTCGGCAGCGGTCCCGGCGTCAGCCTCGACATCGGCCATATCGAGCACGGCCACGCCCTCCGGCGCCCGCACCGTCCCGTCGATCAGCAGGAGTTCCGCGCCGCTGCGCTCCAGCACCTCCCTCATACGTCGCGCCGGGTGCGCCGCGTGCAGCGGTACGTACGCGCCGCCCGCCTTCAGCACCGCGAGCATCGCCACCACGACCTCCGGCGACCGCTCCAGCAGCAGTCCGACCCGCGAGCCCGCGCCCACGCCGCGCTTCAGCAGGGCATGGGCGAGCCGGTCCGCCCGCCGGCCCAGCTGACGGTAACTCAGCGTCGTGTCACCGCACTTCACGGCGGCGGCGTCCGGCGAAGCGGCCACCCGCTCCCGGAACGCGTCCGTCACGGAGGCCGGACGCACGATGGGTATCGCCTCGTGGTCGCGCGCGCCGCTCCACTCCCCGAGCACCCGCGCCCGCTCGTCACCGCCGAGCAGTGTCAGCGTGCCGACGATCCGCTCCCCGTCCTCGGCAAGCTCTTCGAGCGCCCGCGCACAGCTCTCCGCCAGTCGCCGCACCGTGTCGGCGTCGAACAGCTCCGGGTCGTACCCGAAGGTGAGGACGAACTGCTCCCCGGTCCCGCCGCCCGCGCGAGCGGTGAGTGTCAGCGGATAGTTCGTCGACTCGACCGCGTCGAGACCGGACAGGACGATGCCGTGTCGGGCGGCGGCGTCCGGGTCCACGGGGTAGTTCTCGACGACGACCAGGCTGTCGAAGAGCGCGGCGCCGGACGGCACATCGGTGCTGATCTCGTGGAGCGCGACGTACTCGTACTGCCGTGCCTCCGCCTGCTCGTCGCCGATCCGCCGCAGCCAGCGCGCCACGGGCTCGGCGGGCGTGGTGTCGATCCGTACGGGCAGGGTGTTGATGAACAGCCCCACCGTGCTCTCGGCTCCCGGCTGGTCGGCCGGACGTCCTGACACCGTCGAACCGAACACCACATCGGACAACCCCGCGTATTGCGAGAGTGTGAGCGCCCAGGCTCCGTGGACCATCGTGCCGACGGTCACCCGGCTGCGGCGCGCGAAGTCCACGACGGCGTGGGCGGTGGCGGCGGGCAGGCGCAGGGTCACCCGGTCCGTCGAGCGGGCGCGGTGTGCGCTGTCCGGCGCGCGGTCGAAGGGCAGCGCGGACGGCTCCTCGAAGCCGGCGAGCCGGTCGCGCCAGAAGGCGCGCCCGGCCGCCTGGTCACGGTCGGCCAGCCACCTGAGGTGTTCCCGGAACGCGCCGCGCGCTGGCCGGTCCGCCGGGCGGGGACCCGCCTCCGACACGAGGGACGCGCACTCCGCCGCATACTCCGCCGCGACGTCCGACAACACCGCCGCGCTGCTCCACCCGTCCAGCAACATGTGGTGGAACGACCAGAGCACCTGTACGCGCTCGCCCGGCAGTGTGGCCAGGGTGACGCGGGTGAGCGGGGCGCTTCCCGGGTCCAGTCCGGCGGCGGCACGGTCCTCGGCGACGAGCACGGCCAGCAGTTCGGCGCGCTCAGCCTCCACGCGGCCGGTCCAGTCGACGCGGGTGACGGGGATTTCTGCGCGGCGGTGCACGATCTGGACCGGCTCGGACAGGCCCTCCCAGGCGATCGACACCCGCAGCGCGTCCGAGGCATCGACCACACGCTGCCAGGCGCGCGCCAGCGCGTCCAGGTCGGCGACTCCGTCCATGACGAAGGTGAACTGTTCGAGGTACGCGGCCGAGCCTGGCGCGTTCAAGGAGTGGAAGAGCATCCCCGACTGAAGGGGCGTCAACGGATAGATGTCCTCGATATCGCGGCCGTCGCCGGCGATCAGATCGATCTCGGCCTGGGTCAGCCGTACGAGCGGGAAGTCCGACGGGGAGCAACCGCCCGAATCCGGCTCCGCGCAGTGCTCGATGAGCGACCGCAGCTCGGCGGTGAACCGCTCGGCGAGGCTCCACACCGTGGCGCGGTCGTGCAGATTCGCCGAGTACGACCAGGTGAACGCCAGCACACCGTCCTGGACCGCGCCCACCACCTCCAGCACATGGCTCCGCAGCTCGGCGGGGTGGTGCTCGCCGCCCGGGTTCAGGGCGAGCGAGCGGTACCAGCCGCTGGTGTCGTCGGCCCCGCCGAACTGCCCGAGGTAGTTGAAGGCCAGCTCGGGAACGGGGGCCGCCCGGAGACCGTGAGCGCTCGGGCTCGCGCTCAAGTCGCCTTCGGACGAAGGGAGATAGCGCAGCGCGCCGTATCCGACACCCTGGTCCGGAACCGACCTGAGCCGCTCCTTGACTGCCCGGATCGTCCCGCGCCAGTCCGCCACCCCCTCGTCCCCCGGAACGTCCAGGACGACCGGGTGGATGGAGGTGAACCAGCCGACGGTACGGGTCAGATCGGTGTCGGCGAAGATCTCCTCGCGCCCATGCGCCTCGATGTCGACGGCCCACCGCGATCCACCGGCCCACGGCCCCGCCGCACGCACCAGCGCCGAGAGCAGCACATCGTTCGGCCGCGTCCGGTACACCGCGGGCACGCTCTGCAACAACGCCCGCGTCTCCTCGGCGGACAGCCGCACGGACACCGAACGCTCGGACTGCACCGTGTTGTCGCCGCCCGGACGGTCGACGGGCAGCCGTGTGGTGACACCGTCGCTCGTCGCCAGCCAGTACGGCAGCTGGGCGTCGAAGCCGCCCGCGGCCGTGTGCTCGGCGAGCCGCGTCGCCCACTGCCGTACCGAGGTGCCCTTCGGACCCAGGTCGGGCTGTCCGCCGGCCACGATCCGCTCGTACGCGGACTCCAGGTCCTCCAGCAGGATGCGCCAGGACACACCGTCGACCACCAGATGGTGCGCGGCGAGTACGACCCGGATCGAAGCCTCCGGCCCCGTCACTCCGACGAGGACGCGGAACAACGGCCCACATTCCAGGTCGAGTCCGGCATGCGCCGCCGCGACGACCGAGGGCCACTCCTCGGTGCCGCTGTCGTGGACGGTGAAGACCGCGTCGAGGTCGACGGCGGGTGTGATGTGCCCGGTCCAGGTTCCGTCCGGAGTGCGGGTGAACGTGCTGCGCAGCGCATCGTGCTGGGAGAGCAGCGCGCCGACAGCAGCCCGGAGAGCATCGAGGTCGGTGCCGGGAGACAGTGTGAACCCGGCACCCATGTTGAAGTGCTCCGGAGCCACCGGATGAGTGTCGAAGAACCACTCACGTACGGGAGTTGTCCCTACGGCGCCGGTGACGAGTCCGCTCTCCGCGAGCAGGGCGGGGCCGGTGTCGACCTGACCGGCCTTGGTGGCGAGGGTGGAGATGGTGGGGTGGAGGAAGACGTCGCGGGAGGAGAGGGCGAGTCCGGCGTGGCGGGCGCGGGAGACGACCTGGAGGCTGATGATGGAGTCGCCGCCGAGGTCGAAGAAGTTGTCCTCGATCCCCACCCGGGACAGACCCAGCACCTCCG
>NZ_JOEI01000056.1 GCF_000718095.1 Streptomyces scopuliridis RB72
ACACAGTGGACGCGAGCAACTGAGGACAAGCCCTCGGCCTATTAGTACCGGTCAACTCCACCAGTCACCTGGCTTCCATATCCGGCCTATCAACCCAGTCGTCTACTGGGAGCCTTAACCCCTCAAAGGAGGTGGGAGTCCTCATCTCGAAGCAGGCTTCCCGCTTAGATGCTTTCAGCGGTTATCCTTTCCGAACGTAGCCAACCAGCCATGCCCTTGGCAGAACAACTGGCACACCAGAGGTTCGTCCGTCCCGGTCCTCTCGTACTAGGGACAGCCCTTCTCAAGACTCCTACGCGCGCAGCGGATAGGGACCGAACTGTCTCACGACGTTCTAAACCCAGCTCGCGTACCGCTTTAATGGGCGAACAGCCCAACCCTTGGGACCGACTCCAGCCCCAGGATGCGACGAGCCGACATCGAGGTGCCAAACCATCCCGTCGATATGGACTCTTGGGGAAGATCAGCCTGTTATCCCCGGGGTACCTTTTATCCGTTGAGCGACGGCGCTTCCACAAGCCACCGCCGGATCACTAGTCCCGACTTTCGTCCCTGCTCGACCCGTCGGTCTCACAGTCAAGCTCCCTTGTGCACTTACACTCAACACCTGATTACCAACCAGGCTGAGGGAACCTTTGGGCGCCTCCGTTACTCTTTAGGAGGCAACCGCCCCAGTTAAACTACCCATCAGACACTGTCCCTGATCCGGATCACGGACCCAGGTTAGACATCCAGCACGACCAGAGTGGTATTTCAACGACGACTCCACCTGAACTGGCGTCCAAGCTTCACAGTCTCCCACCTATCCTACACAAGCCGAACCGAACACCAATATCAAACTGTAGTAAAGGTCCCGGGGTCTTTCCGTCCTGCTGCGCGAAACGAGCATCTTTACTCGTAGTGCAATTTCACCGGGCCTATGGTTGAGACAGTCGAGAAGTCGTTACGCCATTCGTGCAGGTCGGAACTTACCCGACAAGGAATTTCGCTACCTTAGGATGGTTATAGTTACCACCGCCGTTTACTGGCGCTTAAGTTCTCAGCTTCGCCAACCCGAAGATTGACTAACCGGTCCCCTTAACGTTCCAGCACCGGGCAGGCGTCAGTCCGTATACATCGCCTTACGGCTTCGCACGGACCTGTGTTTTTAGTAAACAGTCGCTTCTCGCTGGTCTCTGCGGCCACCCCAAGCTCAAGGAGTAAATCCCATCACCTAGTGTGGCCCCCCTTCTCCCGAAGTTACGGGGGCATTTTGCCGAGTTCCTTAACCATAGTTCACCCGAACGCCTCGGTATTCTCTACCTGACCACCTGAGTCGGTTTAGGGTACGGGCCGCCATGAAACTCGCTAGAGGCTTTTCTCGACAGCATAGGATCATCCACTTCACCACAATCGGCTCGGCATCAGGTCTCAGGCACATGTTGCACGGATTTACCTGCACAACGCCCTACACCCTTACCCCGGGACAACCACCGCCCGGGCTGGACTACCTTCCTGCGTCACCCCATCGCTTACCTACTACAGATCCGGGTCACCGGCTCCACCACTTTCCATTCCCCGAAGGGTCCGGAACGGCTTCACGGGCTTAGCATCGTCTGATTCGATACTGGGCGTTTCAAAGCGGGTACCGGAATATCAACCGGTTGTCCATCGACTACGCCTGTCGGCCTCGCCTTAGGTCCCGACTTACCCTGGGCAGATCAGCTTGACCCAGGAACCCTTAGTCAATCGGCGCACACGTTTCCCACGTGTGTATCGCTACTCATGCCTGCATTCTCACTCGTGAACCGTCCACCCCTCGCTTCCACGGAGGCTTCACCCGGCACACGACGCTCCCCTACCCATCACAGCGGGCGTTGGCCCTCATGCTGCAATGACACGACTTCGGCGGTACGCTTGAGCCCCGCTACATTGTCGGCGCGGAATCACTTGACCAGTGAGCTATTACGCACTCTTTCAAGGGTGGCTGCTTCTAAGCCAACCTCCTGGTTGTCTCTGCGACTCCACATCCTTTCCCACTTAGCGTACGCTTAGGGGCCTTAGTCGATGCTCTGGGCTGTTTCCCTCTCGACCATGGAGCTTATCCCCCACAGTCTCACTGCCGCGCTCTCACTTACCGGCATTCGGAGTTTGGCTAAGGTCAGTAACCCGGTAGGGCCCATCGCCTATCCAGTGCTCTACCTCCGGCAAGAAACACACGACGCTGCACCTAAATGCATTTCGGGGAGAACCAGCTATCACGGAGTTTGATTGGCCTTTCACCCCTAACCACAGGTCATCCCCCAGGTTTTCAACCCTGGTGGGTTCGGTCCTCCACGAAGTCTTACCTCCGCTTCAACCTGCCCATGGCTAGATCACTCCGCTTCGGGTCTTGAGCGCGCTACTAAACCGCCCTATTCGGACTCGCTTTCGCTACGGCTTCCCCACACGGGTTAACCTCGCAACACACCGCAAACTCGCAGGCTCATTCTTCAAAAGGCACGCAGTCACGACGCACCGAGTAAACTCGATGCGCGACGCTCCCACGGCTTGTAGGCACACGGTTTCAGGTACTATTTCACTCCGCTCCCGCGGTACTTTTCACCATTCCCTCACGGTACTATCCGCTATCGGTCACCAGGGAATATTTAGGCTTAGCGGGTGGTCCCGCCAGATTCACACGGGATTTCTCGGGCCCCGTGCTACTTGGGTGGTTCTCAAACGAGCCGTACAGATTTCAGCTACGGGGGTCTTACCCTCTACGCCGGACCTTTCGCATGTCCTTCGCCTACCCATACGGTTTCTGACTCGCCGACCGGCCGGCAGACCGATCAAGAGAACTCCCACAACCCCGCATGCGCAACCCCTGCCGGGTATCACACGCATACGGTTTGGCCTCATCCGGTTTCGCTCGCCACTACTCCCGGAATCACGGTTGTTTTCTCTTCCTGAGGGTACTGAGATGTTTCACTTCCCCTCGTTCCCTCCACACTGCCTATGTGTTCAGCAGCGGGTGACAGCCCATGACGACTGCCGGGTTTCCCCATTCGGACACCCCCGGATCAAAGCTCGGTTGACAGCTCCCCGGGGCCTATCGCGGCCTCCCACGTCCTTCATCGGTTCCTGGTACCAAGGCATCCACCGTGCGCCCTTAAAAACTTGGCCACAGATGCTCGCGTCCACTGTGCAGTTCTCAAACAACGACCAGCCACCCACCACCCCACCCTGTACAGGCGAGTTCACTGGGGCCGGCATCACGAAGGAACAGACTCGAAAGCCCGTACCCTCAGATACCCAACAGCGTGCCCGACCCGACCTGTTGAAGCTCACGTTCCACGCCGAAGCAGTACTAGTGATCCCAACCTGTCGTGCCGAGTAGTCAACGTTCCACCCATGAGCAACCAGCACCGGACATTCGCCGGTGTTCTGGCCTCTGACCAGGCCGAAGCCCGGTAAGAAGTGCTCCTTAGAAAGGAGGTGATCCAGCCGCACCTTCCGGTACGGCTACCTTGTTACGACTTCGTCCCAATCGCCAGTCCCACCTTCGACAGCTCCCTCCCACAAGGGGTTGGGCCACCGGCTTCGGGTGTTACCGACTTTCGTGACGTGACGGGCGGTGTGTACAAGGCCCGGGAACGTATTCACCGCAGCAATGCTGATCTGCGATTACTAGCAACTCCGACTTCATGGGGTCGAGTTGCAGACCCCAATCCGAACTGAGACCGGCTTTTTGAGATTCGCTCCGCCTCGCGGCATCGCAGCTCATTGTACCGGCCATTGTAGCACGTGTGCAGCCCAAGACATAAGGGGCATGATGACTTGACGTCGTCCCCACCTTCCTCCGAGTTGACCCCGGCAGTCTCCTGTGAGTCCCCATCACCCCGAAAGGCATGCTGGCAACACAGAACAAGGGTTGCGCTCGTTGCGGGACTTAACCCAACATCTCACGACACGAGCTGACGACAGCCATGCACCACCTGTACACCGACCACAAGGGGGCGACCATCTCTGGCCGTTTCCGGTGTATGTCAAGCCTTGGTAAGGTTCTTCGCGTTGCGTCGAATTAAGCCACATGCTCCGCTGCTTGTGCGGGCCCCCGTCAATTCCTTTGAGTTTTAGCCTTGCGGCCGTACTCCCCAGGCGGGGAACTTAATGCGTTAGCTGCGGCACCGACGACGTGGAATGTCGCCAACACCTAGTTCCCAACGTTTACGGCGTGGACTACCAGGGTATCTAATCCTGTTCGCTCCCCACGCTTTCGCTCCTCAGCGTCAGTAATGGCCCAGAGATCCGCCTTCGCCACCGGTGTTCCTCCTGATATCTGCGCATTTCACCGCTACACCAGGAATTCCGATCTCCCCTACCACACTCTAGCCTGCCCGTATCGAATGCAGACCCGGGGTTAAGCCCCGGGCTTTCACATCCGACGCGACAAGCCGCCTACGAGCTCTTTACGCCCAATAATTCCGGACAACGCTTGCGCCCTACGTATTACCGCGGCTGCTGGCACGTAGTTAGCCGGCGCTTCTTCTGCAGGTACCGTCACTCTCGCTTCTTCCCTGCTGAAAGAGGTTTACAACCCGAAGGCCGTCATCCCTCACGCGGCGTCGCTGCATCAGGCTTTCGCCCATTGTGCAATATTCCCCACTGCTGCCTCCCGTAGGAGTCTGGGCCGTGTCTCAGTCCCAGTGTGGCCGGTCGCCCTCTCAGGCCGGCTACCCGTCGTCGCCTTGGTAGGCCATCACCCCACCAACAAGCTGATAGGCCGCGGGCTCATCCTTCACCGCCGGAGCTTTCAACCCCCGCCCATGCAGGCAGAAGTATTATCCGGTATTAGACCCCGTTTCCAGGGCTTGTCCCAGAGTGAAGGGCAGATTGCCCACGTGTTACTCACCCGTTCGCCACTAATCCACCCCGAAAGGCTTCATCGTTCGACTTGCATGTGTTAAGCACGCCGCCAGCGTTCGTCCTGAGCCAGGATCAAACTCTCCGTGAATGT
>NZ_JOEI01000057.1 GCF_000718095.1 Streptomyces scopuliridis RB72
GGGTTGGTTGTCGCGCGTGCGGGGTTGATGCAGGGGTTGCCGCGTGGTGGGGCGATGGTGGCGGTGGGTGCGGCGGAGTCGGTGGTGGCCGCGCAACTGGTGGGGCGTGAGGGTGAGGTGAGTATTGCCGCGGTGAATGGTCCGGAGTCGGTGGTGATTTCGGGTGATGAGTCGGCGGTGGTGGAGGTTGCCGGGCACTTTGAGGGGCTGGGGCGGAGGATCAGTCGGCTGAAGGTTTCCCATGCGTTCCACTCGCCTCATATGGACGCCATGCTGGAGGAGTTCCGCACAGCGGCGAAGGACGTCACGTTCGGAGTGCCGCGTATCCCGGTCGTCTCGACCCTGACCGGTCGCCTCGCCTCCGGCGACGATCTGCGGACCGCCGACTACTGGGTGGAGCAGGTACGGCACGCCGTCCGCTTCGCCGACGCGGTCCGCACGCTGGAGTCCGAACGCGTCACGACCGTACTGGAAGTGGGCCCCGGCGCGGTGCTCAGCGCTCTGGTGGCGCACTCCGCCGGGCAGCCCGACACCACGGTGGCCGTGCCCGCCGTGCGCGGTGGGCGGCCCGAGCCCGAGGCGCTGGTCTCCGCGCTCGGCACGCTGCACTTCCGTGGCGTCGCGGTGGACTGGCCGGGGTTCTTCTCCGCCACGGGTGCCCGCCGGGTGGATCTGCCCACCTACGCCTTCCAGCGTCAGCCGTACTGGCTGCGGCCCGACATCCCGGACCCCGCCCCCGCCGAGAATTCCCTCTTCCGCGTCGAGTGGACCCCCGCCACCCCGTCGGCGCCCGAGCGGCCACCGCACTGGGCGGTCCTCGTCCCGGCGGAGTGGAGCACCGAGGCGCTGCCCGCCGCCGAGCGGTTCGCCCGCATCGCCGACATCGCCGACGCGGTGGCCTCCGGGACGCGGATCGACGCCGTACTCGTCCCGTTCCCCGCACGGCTCCCTTCGGAGCACTCCGTCGACGGTCCGCACCGCGCTCTGGTGCTGGCACGGGAATGGCTCGCCGAGGAGCGGCTGGCGGACGTCCGGCTCGTGGTGCTGACCTCGGGCGCTGTGGCGGTGTCCGAGGGCGACGACGTACCGGATCTGGGCGCCGCCGCGGCCTGGGGACTCCTCCGCTCGGCCCAGTCCGAGGCACCCGGCCGTATCGTGCTCGTCGACGCGCCGTCCGTGACGGACGCGTGGCTGGCCGCCGTAGCGGTCGGCGAAGAACCCCGTACGGCCGTGCGTGAGGACCAGCTGCTGCTGCCCCGGCTGACGGCCGTACCGGAGAACGGATCCGCCGGAACCGGGCCGCAGACGGGGGACGACGACGCGGTCACACCGCCCGGGGCCGTCTGGGGCTCCGACGGTACGGTCCTGATCACCGGCGGCACCGGCGCGCTCGGTGGGGTCTTCGCCCGGCACCTGGTGGCCGAGCACGGAGTACGCCATCTGCTCCTGGTCAGCCGGCGCGGCGAACAGGCCGACGGAGCTGGGGCGCTGGCGGCCGAGCTGACCGGGCTGGGAGCCACGGTCACGGTCGAGTCCTGTGATGTATCGGACCGGCAGGCCCTTGCCTCGGTGCTGGCCCGGATCCCGGGGGAGCGACCGTTGACCGGGATCGTGCACACCGCCGGTGTTCTCGACAACGGGCTGCTTCCCGCGCAGAGCGCCGAGCGGCTGGAGTCCGTGCTGAGGCCGATGGCCGAAGCGGCGTGGCATCTGCACGAACTGACCCGGGAGCTGGACCTGCGGGCCTTCGTGCTCTTCTCGTCCACGGCGGGAGTCTTCGGCGCGCCCGGCCAGTCCAACTACGCCGCCGCCGGAGCCTTCCTGGACGCCCTCGCCCAGCACCGCGCCGCCCGGGGACTCCCCGCCACCTCGCTCGCCTGGGGAGTGTGGCGGGGCCGGGGCATCAACGCCGATCTCACCGACCAGGATCTGAGCAGGTTGGCGCGCGACGGGTTCCGGCCCGTCATGGAAGCCGAGGGACGTGCCCTCTTCGACCGGGGAGTGGCCTCGGGATTCCCGGCGCTGGTCGCCTCTCCCCTCGCCGCCACGGCGGCAGTCTCCGGGATACGGGCCGAAGGCGTGCCCCGCGACACCAGCACGGAGGCGGCCGGCGCGCCGTCGCTGACGGAGCGGCTGGCGGAACTCTCCGAGGCCCAGCAGGAGCGGTATCTGCTCGACCTGATCACCACCCTGGTCGCGGCGGTCCTGGGCCATGCGAGTCCGGCCGGTATCGCCCCCGACCGGCCCTTCCGCGAGCTGGGCTTCGATTCGCTCACCGGTGTCGAACTCCGTAACCGGCTGGACGCGGCCACGGGTGTCCGGCTGCCCGCCACCCTGGTCTTCGACCACCCGACCCCGGCCGCTCTCGCCGCGTACGTGCGCGCCGAGGCCGCGCCCGGAGCCATGGACGCCGTGCGCTCCGTCCATGACGAACTGGACCGTATCGAGGCGTCGTTGGGAGAGATCCCGGACGACGACGAGGCACGCTCCGGGATATCCGTACGGCTCCAGACCCTGTTGGCGAAGATGGTCGCGTCCGAGGACCCGACGCCCCGGGAGGACCGGATCGCCGCCGCCTCGACGGACGAGATCTTCGCCTTCATCGACACCCAGCTCGGCCGCGCGGCGGGCTGACCGTCCACCGCCGCGCCGTGGCGCCCTGAACCGCTTCCCGGCATCGTGCCGTACCGAGGAGAGACTGATTCCGCATGTCCACAGACATGTCCCATGAGCAGCAGCCGACCGAGGCCAGGGAGCAGAAGCTGGTCGACTATCTGAAGTGGGTGACGACCGACCTCCAGAAGGCGCGTGAGCGGATCACCGAGCTGGAGACGGCCGGCCAGGAGCCCGTCGCGATCGTGGGCATGGCCTGCCGGTTCCCCGGCGGGGTCGCCTCGGCCGAGGATCTGTGGCGGCTGGTGAGCGAGGGCAGGGACGCGATCGGCCCGTTCCCCGACGACCGGGGCTGGGACCTGGAAGCGCTCTACAGCCCCGATCCCGAGGAGCCGGGAACCTCCTACACCCGCGAGGGCGGGTTCCTCGACGGCGCCGCCCTCTTCGACGCCGGCTTCTTCGGTATCTCCCCGCGCGAGGCGGTGGCGATGGACCCGCAGCAGCGGGTCCTGCTGGAGACCGCGTGGGAGGCGCTGGAGCACGCCGGGATCGATCCGGCGACCCTCAAGGGATCCAGGACCGGTGTCTTCGCGGGGGTGGTGGAGCAGAGCTATCTGGGACTCGAAGGCCCCGAGGAGTTCGAGGGCTATCTGATGACCGGCAAGCTCAGCAGTGTCGCCTCCGGCCGGATCTCCTACGCCTTCGGCCTGGAGGGCCCCGCCCTCTCGGTGGACACGGCCTGCTCGTCCTCGCTGGTCGCCCTGCATCTCGCCGTGGAGTCGGTGCGCCGTGGCGAGTCGACGCTCGCACTGGCGGGCGGCGCCACCGTCACCGCGACGCCCGGCGGATTCGTGGACTTCTCGCGGCAGAAGGGGCTGGCGCCCGACGGGCGCATCAAATCGTTCTCCGCGTCCGCCGACGGCACCTCGTGGTCGGAGGGCGTCGGCCTGCTCGTCGTCGAGAAGCTCTCGGACGCCCGCAGGAAGGGCCACCGGGTGCTGGCGGTGGTGCGGGGCAGCGCGGTGAACCAGGACGGTGCCAGCAACGGTCTGACAGCGCCGAACGGTCCCTCACAGGAACGGGTGATCCGGCAGGCGCTGGCCAGTGCGGGTCTGACGGCCGCCGATGTGGACGCGGTGGAGGCGCACGGCACGGGGACCCGGCTCGGCGACCCCATCGAGGCGCAGGCGCTGCTGGCGACCTATGGACAGAACCGTGAACAGCCCCTCCTGCTCGGCTCGTTGAAGTCCAACATCGGTCATACGGTGGCCGCCGCGGGAGTCGGCGGTGTGATCAAGATGGTGCAGGCGATGCGGTACGGCGTGCTGCCCAGGACCCTGCACCTCACGGAACCGACGCCCATGGTCGACTGGTCGGCGGGAGCGGTGGAACTCCTCGACCGAGCCCGCGACTGGCCCCCCCGCGCGGAGGGCCCCCGGCGCGCCGCCGTCTCCGCGTTCGGGGTGAGCGGGACCAACGCCCATGTCATCCTTGAGGAGCCGGCCCCTGAGGACGCCGCACCGCCCGCGGCCGTCGGGACGGACGAGATCTCGCGGCAACGCGCCGTATCGCCGCCGCCCGTGGTGGCCTGGCCGGTCTCCGCGAGGACCGAGGACGCCCTCCGGGGCCAGGCCGCCCGGCTGGCCGCGTATGTCGAGGCCCACCCGGAACTCGGCGCCGCGGACATCGGACTCTCCCTCGCCACCACCCGCACCGCGCACGACCACGGCGCCGCGGTGGTCGGTGTGGATCGTGGTGAGTTGTTGTCGGGTTTGCGGGCGTTGGTCGGTGGTGTGTCTGGTTTGGGTGTGTCTGGTGTGGG
>NZ_JOEI01000058.1 GCF_000718095.1 Streptomyces scopuliridis RB72
CCCGGCCATCGCCCCATGCGGCACCACCACACCCTTCGGCCGCCCCGTCGAACCCGACGTATAAATCACATACGCCGCCGACGACAACGACACCGAGGCCGACGCCGGCAGGGCCACGCGCGCGCCCGCGCCCCCCAGCAGCGGACCGGCCACCATCGCCTCGTCCACCACCACGCGAACACCACTGTCCGCCTTCATGAACTCCAGCCGGTCCGCCGGATACTCCGGATCCAACGGCACATACGCACCACCGGCCCGCAGTACCGCAAGCACCGCCACCACCAGATCCACCGACCTCGGCAGCGACACCCCCACCCGAGACTCCACACCCACACCCAACGACCGTAAATGCCCGGCCAGACGATCCACCCGCGCACCCAACTCGCCATACGTCAACGAGACATCACCCTCACCCAGCACCGCGACTGCACCAGGCGCAGCATCGATCCGGGCCTGAACCAGCTCCACGACCGACCGCTCACCCACCCCGACCCCAGGACCCGCCCACCCCATCAACAACCGCTCCAGCTCGGACGCACCCAACATCCCGACCCGCACCAGAGGAACCGACGGCTCAGCCACCACCCGCTCCGCCAACACCAACCAATGACCACACAACCGCTCAACGGTCTCCACATCGAACAGATCCGTATTGAACTCGGCGACCCCTACGAGACCTCCGTCGCCGCTCTCCTGGAAGTGCAGACCGAACTCGAACTGCGCCGCCGTACGCGGGACTTCGTACTCCTCGCCTTGGAGTCCGGGGAGCCGGAACGCTCCTCCAGGGGTGTTCTGGAGGGTCAGCATCGCCTGTACGAGCGGTGTCCTGCTGGTGTCCCGCTCCGGAGACAGCTCCTCGATCAGCCGGCTGAACGGCACATCCTGGTGCGCGAACGCTTCCAGGGTGGTGTCCCGGACCCCGGCCAGCAGCTCGTCGAAGGACTGCGACTCGTCGATACGGGCGCGCAGAACGAGCGTATTGACGAAGAACCCGACCAGGCCCTCCAACTCCTCACGCTCCCGGCCGGACACCGCTGTTCCCAGCGCGATGTCGCGCTGCCCGCTGTAGCGGGACAGCAGCAGCTGAGTCACCGCCATCAGCGCCATGAACAGACTCCCGCCCCGGGTGCGCCCCAGCGAGCCGAGTTGCTCCGTCAACTCCGTCGGGACGATGAAGATATGGGTGTTCCCGGACGCGGTCCGCACCAGCGGGCGCGGGCGGTCCGTCGGCAGCTCCAGCGGCTCCAGACCATCCAACTGCCCCCGCCAGTACTCGATCTGGGAATCCAACGCCTCCCCGGACAGCCTGTCCCGCTGCCACACCGCGAAATCCGGATACTGCACCGGCAACAACGGCAACCGCGCCTCCTCACCCCGCACCGCAGCCGCATACAACTCACTGTCGAATGTGGTGCGCAGCGCCTCGTGCCGGTCCACCAGCCCGGCCAGGGCCGTGCGGAGGGCTTCCGCGTCGAGGAATCCGGTCAGCCGGAGCGCTCCGACGATGTTGTATTCGATACTGCCGGGGGTGAAGTTCTCCAGGAACCAGAGGCGTTCCTGCGTCAGCGACATCGGCAGCTGTCCATCGCGTGCCACCGGGACGATCGCGCCGGACGTCGCCGCCCCCTCCACTTCCGGGGCGGGTTCCACCGCCGGGACCGTCTCCGCGAGTCCGGCCACGGTCGGGTGATCGAACAGGACGCGCGGGGAGAGCCCCGCTCCCAGCGCCGCGCGGATACGGGAGACGACCTTCAGGCTGGAGATGGAGTCTCCGCCCAGTTCGAAGAAGTCGTCATGGATCCCGACCCGCTCAACGCCCAGGACCTCGGCCCAGACGTCGGCGAGGACGCGCTCAGCCCCGGTGCGGGGTGCGACATACTCCCCCGCCGCGTCGAACTCGGGCGCGGGAAGCGCGCGCCGGTCGACCTTCCCGTTCACCGTCAGCGGCAACTCGTCCAGCACCACGAACGCCGACGGCACCATGTACTCCGGCAGCAGGCCGGCGGCATGCTCCCTCACGAGCGCGACATCGAGCTGCCCGTCAGCCACGACGTACGCCACCAGCCGCTTGATCCCGGGACGGTCCTCCCGGGCCACAACCGTGGCCGTGCCCACCTCCGCGTGCCTCATCAACACGGCCTGGATCTCGTCGAGTTCGATACGGAAGCCACGGACCTTCACCTGACCGTCACCCCGGCCGAGGAAGTCCAGCCGCCCGTCAGGCCGCCACCGCACCACATCACCCGTGCGATACAACCGCCCACCCGAACCGAACGGATCGGCCACGAACCGCTCCGCCGTCAGCCCAGCCCGGCCGTGATAGCCGCGCGCCAGACCGAGACCGCCAAGATAGAGCTCTCCCGGCACACCCACACCCACGGGTCGCAACGCGCCGTCCAGGACGTACCCGGTCGTATTGTCCATCACGTGTCCCAGCGGCACCGAACCACCCACGGCATCCTCCGCCACGATCGGACCACTCACCGCAAACGTCGTCGACTCCGTCGGACCGTAACCATTCACCAGCACCGTCCCCGGGCACGCGGCCAACATCCGCTCCGCCGCCGCACCACCGACACACTCAACTCGCCCTCGGCCACCACCACCGTGCCACCACTCAACAACGGCACCCACACCTCATACGTCGCCGCGTCGAACGAATGCGGCGAATGGAACAACACCCTCTCGTGCGCCCCCGACGACCAGCGAGAATCAGCAGCCAGCGCCACCACATCCCCATGCGTCACCGCCACACCCTTCGGCACCCCCGTCGACCCCGACGTAAACATCACATACGCCAACGAACCCGCCGACACCCGCACCGGAAGCACGGCATCACCCACCGGCTCCGCGTCCACCGCCACAGCCGGTACCCCACCGACCTCGTCCACCGTCCGGTCGGTCAGCACGAGCAGCGCGTCGCTCTGCTCGACCACCTGGCGCAGGCGCTCCTGCGGGTACGCCACATGCAGCGGGACGTACGCCCCGCCCGCCTTCAGCACCGCCAGCATGGCCACCAGGACGTCCGCCGAGCGTTCCAGCAGGAGCGCGACGCGGGTCTCCGCGCCGACGCCCCGCTCGATCAGCACCTTCGCCAACCGGTCTGTCCGGGCGTCGAGTTGTCGATACGTCAACGTACGATCACCGCACTCGACCGCCACCGCCTCCGGGGCGGCGGCCACCCGCTCGCCGAAGACCCCGATCACGGAAGCCCCGGCGCCCAGAGTCTCCCCGATATGGCCGACGCTCCACTCATCCACCACGGTGGCGCGCTCGGCCTCGCCCAGCAGATCGAGGTCCCCGACCGGGGAGTCCGCGTTCGCGACCAGACGGGTGACCGCGTTTCCGAGTTGCGCCGACAGCCGTTCCGCCGTGGTCCTGTCGAACAGCGCGGGGTCGTAGGCAAGCGTCATGTCCAGCCGGTCACCGGTCGCCGACGCGATCAGCGTCAGCGCGTAGTTGGTCGACTCCACGGCCTCGGCCTCGCGGACGCCCAGTCCGTGGCGCTCCGCCGCGGCCTCGTCCACGGGGTAGTTCTCGAACACCACCAGGCTGTCGAAGAGCGAGGCACCGGCCGGCACGTCCGACTCGATGTCGGACAGCGCCATGTACTCGTAACGCCGCGACTCCGACTGTCCGTCCTGGATCTGCCGCAGCCAGTCGGTGACCGGCTGGTCCGGCGTGACGGTCACACGGACCGGCAGTGTGTTGATGAAGAGACCGAGGATGTCCTCAGCCCCCGGCAGATCCGCCGGACGCCCCGACACCGTCGTACCGAACACCACATCCGAAGCACCGGCACCGGACGGCTCGCCCCCGGACACCCCCGCGTACTGCGCGAGCACCAGCGCCCACACCCCCTGGACCAGCGCGTTCGCCGTGATTCGGTGGCGGCGGGCGTAGCCGCCCACGCGCTCGGCCACGCCGGCCTCCAGCGCGACCCGTACCCGCTCCCCCGACTGTCCGCGCCGGGCCTGCTCGGGCACCCGGTCGTACGGCAGCGGCACCGGCTCCTCGAATCCGGCCAGCACACCGCGCCAGTAGTCAGCAGCCGCGCCGCGGTCCTGAGCGCCCAGCCACCGCACGTAATCGCGGAACGGCCCGCGGTCCACCGGACGCGCCACCGGGCCCACCGCCGGACGCGCCGCCTCCGGACGCGCCGCCTCCGTCCCGCCGAGCGCCGTGTACTCGCCCAGCACATCGGAGAGGAACGCGGACGTGCTCCAGCCGTCGAGCAGCAGGTGATGGAACGTCCAGACCACGCGCACCACATCGTCCGAGGTACGGGCCAGTGTGACCCGCATCAGCGGGGCGGCTGTCAGATCGAGTCCGCGCGCCCGGTCGTCACGGAGGAAGTCACGCAGCAGGGTCTCCTGCCCTGCTTCGTCGGTGCCCGACCAGTCCAGCGTCGTCACGGGTACGGTTACCTGCCGGTGCACCACCTGCACCGGCTCTCCGACCGATTCCCAGACCAGCGACACCCGCAGTGCGTCCGACCGTTCCACCGTCCGCTGCCAGGCGTTCACGAGCCGGGCGGGGTCGTCCACCCCGTCCAGGGTGAACGCGAACTGCTCAAGATAGGCGGGCGAGTCGGGCTCGGCCAACGCGTGGAAGAGCATGCCGGACTGAAGAGGCGTCAGAGGATAGACGTCTTCGATCCCGCATCCGTCACCCGCGATCCGGTCCACTTCGCCCTGCGTGAGACGCACCAGCGGGAAGTCCGACGGGGAGCAGCCGCCCGCGTCCGGTTCGGCGCAGTGTGCGACACAGCGGGAGAGTTCGGCGGCGAAATCGTCCACCAGGGCCTGTACCGTCTCCTCGCGGTGCAGCCCCGCGGAGTAGTGCCACGAGAACACCAGCCGACCGTCGAGGAGTCCGGCCGTCACATCAAGGAGGTGGGGACGCCTCTCCCGAACGCTGTGTTCTCCGCCGGGGTTGAGAGTGGCCGAGCGGTACCAGTCGTCCGCACCGCCCGCCATGTCCAGCCGGCCGAGGTAGTTGAAGCTGATCAGCGGGTCCGCCTGGTGTGCTGTCGCGTCGCCGAGGTGGCGCAGCGCGCCGTAGCCGATCCCACGGTCGGGTACGGCCCTGAGCTGCTCCTTCACCCGCTTGATCGTGGCTGCCCAGTCGTCGCCCTCGGGCAGCGAGAGCGCGACCGGATGGATGGACGTGAACCAGCCGACCGTACGGGTCAGGTCGACGTCGTCGAAGATCTCCTCACGGCCGTGCCCCTCCAGATTGACCGCGATCCGGTCATGGCCTGTCCAGGTACGGAGCGTGCGCGCCAGAGCGGTCAGCAGCGCGTCGTTGATCTGGGTGCGGTAGACGGCGGGGACCCGCTGAAGGAGTTGCTCCGTCGCCTCCCGTGTCAGCCCGCCGGACACCACGGCCTGGTCGGCGCCGGTGTTGGCGCCGTCCGGATGGTCGAGGGGGATGTCCGTCCGCGCTCCGTCCATGACGGAACGCCAGTACGGGATCTGGTCGTCGAAACCGCCCGCCGCCGTGTGCTCCGCGAGCCGCGCCGCCCACTGCTGTACGGAGGCGGTCTTGGGGCCGAGTTCGGCGGGCCGGCCGGCGGCGGCGTGGGCGTACGCGGTCCTGAGGTCTTCGAGGAGGATGCGCCAGGTCACTCCGTCCACCACGAGGTGATGGGCGATGATGATCACGCGCAGGGTGCGACCGGCCGCGCGCGTGCCGACCAGGACGCGGACCAGCGGGCCGTCCTCCAGGCTGAACCCGGATTGCGCGGCGTCCTTCAATTCCCGCCAGGCCGACTCCTCACGGTCCGCCCGCGCGTCGGTGAGGTCGTGAACGGTGAGTACGCGGTCGACGTCGGCCTCGGGGGCGATCCGTCCCGTCCACCGCCCGTGCGCGTTCCGGTCGAATGTGCTCCGTAGCGCGTCATGGTGGAGCAGGAGCGCGCGCACCGCCTCCCGGAGCGCGGGCAGGCCGGTGGACGGCGGGAGTTCGAGCTCCATGGCCATGTTGAAGTGGGCGGGGCTGACGGTGTGGGTGGCAAAGAACCAGTCACGAACCGGGGTCGGACCCACCTCCCCCGACACCACACCCTGTTCAGCCACCGACATGCCCGTCCCCGCGTCGGCCGCTCCGGCACCGGCGGCGAGGGAAGCCACGGTCTGGCGGGCGAACACATCGCGGGAGGAGAGTTCCAGCCCGGCCTGGCGGGCTCGTGAGACCACCTGGATGCTCAGGATCGAGTCCCCGCCGAGGGAGAAAAAGTTGTCGTGGATACCCACGCGGCCGACATCGAGAACGTCGGTCCAGATGGCCGTCAGGACGCGTTCGGTCTCGTTGCGCGGAGCGGCATACTCGTCGGCGAGATCGTCCGACGGGGCGGGCAAGGCCTTGCGGTCCACCTTCCCGCTCGCGTTCACGGGCAGCGCGTCCAGCACCACGAACACCGACGGCACCATATAGCTGGGCAGCTCAGCGGCAGCGTGCTCCCGCAACACTCCCGCCTCGCCCCCCTCACTCCCCGGTCCCGCCGGAACGACGTACGCCACAATCCGCTTCACACCGGGACGGTCCTCACGAACCATCACCGACACCTGCCCCACCCACACGTGCCGGGCAAGAACCGCCTCGATCTCACCCAACTCGATA
>NZ_JOEI01000059.1 GCF_000718095.1 Streptomyces scopuliridis RB72
ACCCGACAACCCACGCACCACACCACGCCCCGCACCCACCACCCACTCCCGCTCAACCACCCCCAACATCGACACCTCACCCAACACCCGCCCCGACCCCCCAGCCACCAACGCACCCGCCAACCCCAGCCAATGCCCCGCCATCCGCCCGACCGTCCCCGCATCGAACAGATCCGTGCCGTACTCGATCGCGCCCTGCAACTCCCCTTCCCGCTCCTCGAATTCGAGCATGAAGTCGAACGGAAGGGCGTCCCGGGACACACTCATCGGCTCAGTACGGAGCCCGGCGAACACTGGCGCAGCACTCGTGGAACTCTGGAGCACCACCATGGCCTGGACCAGCGGCATTCGGCTGGGATCGCGCTCGGGGGCGAGTGCCTCCACCACACGGTCGAACGGGACCTCCTGGTGGTCGAACGCCTCCAGGACCGTCCCCTTCACCGATGCCAGGAAGTCACCGACCGTCGCCGACGGATCCGCATGGGAGCGCAGGACCAGCGTGTTGACGAAGAAGCCGACCAGGTTCTCCAGCTCCGCGCGGTCGCGGCCGGACGTCGCGGTCCCGAGTGCGATGTCGTCCTGGCCGCTGTAGCGCGCGAGCAGCAGCTGAGTGACCGCCGTGAGCGTCACGAACAAGCTCGCGCCGTGTTCCCGGCCGAGACGCGCCAGCCCGGCGGCCAGCTCCTGCGGGATGTCGAACGCGTGCACCGCGCCCGCCCCGCTCCGTACCGTAGGTCTGGGGCGGTCCGTCGGCAGTTCCAGCGGCTGGAGGCCGTCGAGCCGCTGCCGCCAGTACTCCAGTCCGCCCTGGAGCTCCGTCTCGGTCAGCCGGTCGTGCTGCCAGGCCGCGAAGTCGGCGTACTGCACCGGCAGCGCGGGCAGTTCGGCGGCATCGCGCCCGTTGAGCGCGGCGGCGTAGCACGCGCCCAGTTCCCCGGTGAGGATGTCGAGCGAGCGGCCGTCACTGATGATGTGATGCATCGAGAGCAGGAGCGCGTGGTCGTCGTCGCCGAGCCGCACCAGCAGGACCCGGAACAGCGGCCCGACTCGCAGGTCGAACGGCGTGAGCAACCGCTCCCGCAGGACCCGGTCCGCCGCCGCGTCCCGTGCCGCCGGGTCGGCGTACGCGGACAGGTCGAGGTGTTCGACCTGAACGGTCATCGAAGGGTGTACGACCTGAATCGCGCGGCCGTCCACCGCGTCGAAGGTCGTACGGAGCCCCTCATGACGCTCCACGATCTGTTCGACGGCCCATGTCAGGGCCTGCCGGTCCAGCGCCCCCGTCATCCGCAGGGCGAGACCCGAGTTGTACTCCACCCCGCCCGGCCGGAACTCCTCCAGGAACCACAGCCGCCGCTGCGCGAACGACGCCGGCAGCTCGGCCGTACGGTCCACGGGCGCGATGGCATCGGTGACCACGGCGTGACCCGCCATACGCGCCCGAAGGAGCGCCCGCATGTGCTCCGGCAGCGCGCTGATCCGGCTTTCACGGGAGGGTGGCGTGCTCATCTCGCATCTCCTTGTGACACAAAGAACGGCGTTCGGCGGGGAGGTGGGGCGGAAGGACGGAACGAAGGCGTGAGGTGTGCGCGGGTGGGGCGCGTACGTCAGCCCCGGCTCACGCTCCGCAGCGCGGCGATGAAGTCCTCCGCCAGCGCGGTCACGGTCGCTTCCCGGTGCACCGAGGTGGAGTAGAACCAGGTGACGACGAACCTTCCCTCGTCCACAACGGCGACGACATCGATCAGATGGTTGCGTTCCTGCTGAGGGCCGTGTTCCTGGCCGTCCGTGGCCAGCGAGGTGCTGAGCAGGCCGCCTTCGGCCGCCCCTGCCCCCGTACCACCCGCACTGCCCGTACCGCCCGCACCGCCGGTACCGAACTGCCCCAGGTAGTTGAAACTGATCCGGGGGTCCGGGTCGCCGGCCAGTTCGCCGCTGAGGTAGCGCAGCGCGCCGTAGCCGACGCCCCGGTCCGGAACGGCCCTGAGCTGCCGCTTCACCGACTTCATCGTGGCCGGCCAGTCATCGGTCTCCGGCAGTTCGAGCGCGACGGGATAGATGGACGTGAACCAGCCGACGGTACGGGTCAGGTCGATGCCGTCGAACAACTCCTCGCGGCCGTGCCCCTCCAGATTGACCGCGACCCGGTCATGACCTGTCCAGGTACGGAGCGTGCGCGCCAGGGCCGCCAGCAGTACGTCATTGATCTGCGTCCGGAACCGGCCCGGTACCTGGTGCAGCAGGGCGTGGGTGTCGTCCACATCGAGGTACGCCATGACGGCGGCCTGATCCGCGACCTTGTTGCCGCCGTCCGGTGTGTCCATCGGGAGCCCCGTGTCGGCCGTGCTCGTGACCGACCGCCAGTACTCCAGCTGGCCGCCGAACCCACCGTCCCGTACGTGTGTGTTGTACCGGTCGGCCCATGCGCGTACCGACGTCGACTTGGGCCCGAGATCCGTCGCGGCGACCGAGACGGCCTGGTCATAGGCCGTGGCGAGGTCACTCAGCAGGATGCGCCAGGACACTCCGTCGATCACCAGGTGGTGTGCGGTGATCAGCAGACGTGCCGGACCACCGCCCTCGTACGGCGCGCCGACCACAACACGGAAGAGGGGACCGCGTTCGAGGTCGAGCCCTGACTGCGTACGGACGACGAGTGCGCGCCACTGCGCGTCGGTGTCGGGGACAGCACCGTCGGGGACACCGGCGAGATCGTGCACGCTGAAGACCGAATTGACATCCAGGGCCGATGTGATGTGCCCGGTCCAGGTTCCCTCGGGGGTACGGGTGAACGTGCTGCGCAGCGCGTCGTGCTGGGACAGCAGCGCGCCGACGGCGATCCGCAGGGCGTCGAGGTCGACATCCTCGGGCAGTTGGAACGTGGTGGACATGTTGAAGTGCTCCGGCGCGACCGGGTGCGTGTCGAAATACCACTCGCGTACGGGAGTTGGCGCCACAGGACCCGAGACAAGCCCTTGCTGGGCCGGCCCGGCATCGTCAGTCCCCTGGTCGGCCTCGGTGAGGCCGGTGGCGAGGGTGGAGATGGTGGGGTGGAGGAAGACGTCGCGGGAGGAGAGAGCGAGTCCCGCGCGGCGGGCGCGGGAGACGACCTGGAGGCTGATGATGGAGTCGCCACCGAGGTCGAAGAAGTTGTCCTCGATCCCGACCCGCTCAATTCCGAGCACCTCCGCCCACACTCCGCACAGGATCTGTTCGGTCTCCGTACGCGGAGCCGTATAGGCCGCATCCACCGACGCGAACTCGGGCGCGGGCAGGGAACGGCGGTCGAGCTTGCCGTTGGCGTTCAGGGGCAGAGCGTCCAGTACGACGAAGGCCGCCGGGACCATGTACTCGGGCAGAGCCGAGGCCACATGCTCACGCACCGCCTCCAGCTCCAGAGCCGCATCCCCGTCTGCCACCAGGTAGGCGGCCAGGCGCTTCACACCCGGACGATCCTCCCTCGCCACCACCACCGACTGAGCCACGGACGCGTGGGACGTCAACACGCTCTCGATCTCACCGAGTTCGATACGGAACCCCCGCACCTTGACCTGGTCATCACCGCGACCCGCGTACTCCAACACCCCATCCGCACGCCACCGCACCACATCACCCGTGCGATACAACCGGCCACCCGACCGGAACGGGTCCGCCACAAACCGCTCCGACGTCAGCCCGGAACGCCCGTGATACCCACGCGCCAGACCACCACCGAGATACAGCTCACCCCAGACACCGACCGGAGCAGGAGACAGTCCACCGTCAAGTACATACGTGGCCTTGCCCGCCACCGGGCGACCGATCGGCACCATCGGTCCGTCAGAAGCCGGATCGGTGTCGGAGAACCAGCCCGTCGCATAGACCGTCGCCTCAGTCGGACCATAGATATTGGCCACGACCGCACCCGGCATCGCCTGACGGGTCTGCTCCAGCAGACCGGCCGGGAACGCCTCACCCGCCAGCACCACCAGATCCGCCGAGACATCCCTCTCCTGCCCCAACACCCCCGCGAAGGCCGACGGCACCGCCGAGACCAGCGACCCCGACCACGACTCCCGCTCCGTCAACGCCAGCACATCCCGAACCACCTCCACCGTCCCACCAGCCGCCAACGTCCCGAACAACTCGAAGACCGACACATCGAAGTTCAGCGACGTCGAGAACAGCGTCCGCGAGAAGCGTCCCTCCCCCAGCCCCACCGCCCAGCGCACCAGCCCGGCCATCGCCCCATGCGGCACCACC
>NZ_JOEI01000060.1 GCF_000718095.1 Streptomyces scopuliridis RB72
CGACCGCCACCGCACCACATCACCCGTGCGATACATCCGCCCACCCGCGACACCACCGTACGGATCAGCGACAAACCGCTCCCCCGTCAACCCCGGACGACCCAAATACCCACGGGCGAGCTGGACACCGGCCAGATACAGTTCACCGGCCACGCCCACCGGCACCGGCCGCAGCCGTGAATCCAGCACGCGTACCTGGGTGTTCCACACCGGAGCGCCGATCGGCACCGGCCCGGCGGGGTCGTGCGCGGCGCACTCCCATGACGTCACATCCACGGACGCCTCGGTCGGCCCGTACAGGTTGTGCAGCGGCACGTCCAGTGTCTCGAAGAACTTCGCGCGCAGTTCGCCGGGCAGCGCCTCGCCACTGCACACCACACGGCGCAGGCTGTCACACTGCGCCGCCGCGGGCTCCGTGAGGAAGACCTGAAGCATGGACGGGACGAAGTGCAGTGTGGTGACGCGTTCCTCGCGGATCAGCCTGGCGAGATACGCCGGGTCCTTGTGACCCTCGGGGCGGGCGACCACCAGTGTGGCCCCCTCGATGAGCGGCCAGAAGAACTCCCACACCGAGACATCGAACCCGGACGGTGTCTTCTGCAACACCCGGTCGGAGGCGTCGAGGCCGTACCTCCCTTGCATCCAGCGCAGCCGGTTGACGATTCCCTCGTGCGGGACGAGGACACCCTTGGGCCTGCCCGTGGAGCCCGAGGTGTAGATGACGTAGGCGGTGTTGAGGACACCGAGGGGCGCGAGCCGGTCGGCGTCGGTGAGATCGGTGTCCCCGTACGCGCCGAGGGCTGCCCCGGTCCTGGGGTCGTCCAGCACGAGCCGGTCGGTCCCGTCGGTGGCGGTCAGCGCGGCGTCCACGTCACGCTTGGTGAGCATGAGCGCGGGGCGGGTGTTGTCGAGGATGTACCGGATCCGCTCGGCGGGGTAGTCGGGGTCGACCGGCACATAGGCCGCCCCGGACTTCAGCACCGCCAGCAGAGCGACGATCAGCTCCTGGGAACGCGGCAGAGCGAGGGCGACGTATCCCTCGGGGCCGGCGCCCCGATCGACGAGCAGCCGCGCCAGGCGGTTGGCACGGGCGTTCAGCTCGGCGTAGGACAGCTCACGGCCCTCGAAGACCACCGCTGTGGCCCGCGGGGTACGGGCCGCCTGCGCCTCGAACAGCTCGGGCAGCGTGACGGACGGTACGCGCCGTTCGGTGGCGTTCCACTCCACGAGCACCCGCTCGCGCTCCGCCGCGTCCAGGACGTCGATCTCCCCGACCGGCCGGTCGGGGGTGGCGGCGACGGCTTCGAGGAGCCGGCCGAGCCGGGCTCCGATGCTCCCGGCCGTCTCGGCGGTCAGCAGATCGGGCCGGTAGCCGAGGCGCAGGCCCAGCCGCGCTCCCGGAACCACCACCAGAGTCAGGGGGTAGTGCGTGGCATCGTCGGCGTCGGCGTCCGTGACACGCAGTCCGGTGCCGGAGACATCCAACAGGCCTGGATCGAGGGGGTAGTTCTCGAAGACGGTCAGCGTGTCGAACAGCTCCCCGACATCTGCCTGCCGCTGGATGTCGTGCAATCCGACGTACTGGTGCTCCATCAGCGCCGACTGCTGTTCCTGGAGCCGCGTGAGCAGCTGTGCCAGTGTCTCGTCCTGCCTCAACTCCACCCGCACCGGGAGAGTGTTGATGAACAGACCCACCATCGACTCGATACCGGCGATCTCGGGCGGCCGTCCGGACACCGTGGCGCCGAAGACGACATCCTCACGGCCGGTGAGCCGGCCGAGCAGCACGGCCCAGGCGCCCTGAACAACCGTGTTCAGGGTGAGCCCGAGGTGCCGGGCCCGGTCGCCGAGTGCGGTGGTGAGCTCCGGTGACAGCTCCAGCGCGACCCGTTCGGGCGGGAGGGCCCCGCGCTCGGCGCCGCCCGGGGCCAGCAGAGTGGGCTCCTCGACTCCTGCGAGGGCAAGCCGCCATGCCTGCTCGGCGGCTTCGCGGTCCTGGCCCGCGAGCCAGACCAGATAGTCCCGGTACGGAGTGGGGCGGGGCAGCCCGGTGTCGTCGCCTCTCCGCACGTAGAGCGCGAAAAGCTCCTGCGCAAGCAGCGGCATCGACCAGCCGTCCAGCAGGATGTGATGGACCGTCATGAGCAGACGGAACCGGTCGTCGGCGAGCCGTACGAGGACGAACCGCACCAGCGGTGGCGCGGCGAGATCGAAGCGGCGGCCCCGCTCCCCCGCGGCGACGCCGGCGAGCCGTGCCGACTGCTCGTCCGGGTCGAGGCCACGGAGATCCTGGATGTCCCAGTCGAGCTCCACCTCATGGTGGACGACCTGGACCGGTCTGCTCACCTGCTCGTGCCGGAATCCGCTGCGCAGGTTCGGGTGCCTGCGCAGCAGTGTCTCCGCCGCCGAGCGCAGCGCCCGCACATCGAGGTCGCCCTCCATGCCCAGGAAGAGCTGCACGGTGTAGACGTCGGCGGCTTCCTCGTCGAACAGGGCGTGGAACAGCAGCCCTTCCTGCATCGGTGAGAGCGGCAGGACGTCCGCCAGTGCGGGGCAGGACCGCTCCAGAAGTTCGATCTCGCCCTGGTCCAGGGGGACGAGAGGGAGATCGGAGGGGGTGCGTCCGCCGGTTCCCGGCTGTTCCGCGTGGGCGGCGAGGGCGTCCAGGGCGCGGAACCAGGTCTCGGCCAGGTCCCGGATGTCGTCCTCGGAGAAGAGCGCATCCGGCCAGGTCCAGGTGGCGCTGAGCTGTGCGCCGTCGGGCGAGTCGTGCGTCAGCGCGTCGATTTCGAGGGCGTGGACGAACGGCATGCCGTCGTCGGCACCGCCGGACGCGCTCTCCACGGCCCAGTCGGCCTCGGTGCCGGTTTCGAGGCGGCCGAGGTAGTTGAAGCCGATCTGGGGAGTCGGGAGGGCGGCGAGCACCGGCGCCGTCCGGGGGTTGAGGTGGCGCAGCAGGCCGTAACCAATGCCGGTGTCGGGCACGGCCCGCAACTGTTCCTTGACGACCTTCAGCGCTCGCCCGACGTCGTCCCAGTCCGGCGTACCGGGATCCAGTCGTACCGGATACAGGCTGGTAAACCAGCCGACGGTACGGGAGAGATCGGCGCCGTCCGCGATGTCCTCACGGCCGTGGCCTTCGAGATCAACAAGAAGCGACGTCGCGTCCCCGCGGTTGTTGCGGCGCCGCCAGTCGGCGACGGCCAGCGCGAGGGCGGTCAGCAGCACATCGTTCACACCGCCGTGGAAGGCGGCCGGCACGGTGGTCAGCAGTGGCCGCGTACGGTCCGACGGCAGGCTCAGTCGGAGGTGCCGCTGCGTGGCTCCGGTGTCACGGGAAGGCCGCAGGGGCTGGTGGGAGAGGGGGGCCTCGGGTCTGTCGAGGATCCCGGTCCACAGAGGGAGTTCGTCGAGGCGGGCGGGTTCCTGGGCCAAGCCGGTGAGCCGCTCGGCCCAGCGCCGCAACGACGTACCGACCGGTTCCAGCTCCTTGCCCGCGACGGCCGCCGCCAGATCCGGCAGCAGAATCCGCCACGAGACACCGTCGACCACCAGATGATGCAACGCCAGCAACAACCGCCCGGACTCGGCAGGACCGGCGTCGAACCACACCGCGCGCACCATCTCGCCCGCGTCCGGCCGCAACGGCTCGTCTCTCAGCGCGTCCGCCGTTTCCACACGCGTGACGACCTCGGCGGCGTCCACCGCGCCGCGCGGCATCGTCTCCAACTCCCAGTCGCCGCCCGTACGCCGCAACCGCAGCCGCAACGCGTCATGATGATCGAGCAACGTCCCCAGCCCCGCCGTCAGCCGCTCCCACGTCAGCCCGGCGGGCGTGCGCACCACCATCGACTGACGGAAACCCTCGACGGGACCACCACGCTCCCGCAGCCAGTGCACGATCGGTGTCAGCGCGACCGGCCCCACCCCGTCGTCGGGGGCCTGCGTCCGCGCCTCGTCAGCCTCAATGGCGACGGCGGCGAGTGCGGCGACGGTGCGGGACTGGAACACATCACGCGGCGTGAACACCAGACCCGCCTTACGCGCCCGGCTGACCAGCTGAATGGAGACAATACCACCGCACCGAAGTCCGGCATCGGCAACGCCCGGCGATCCAACTTCCCGTTCGCCGTCACCGGCAGCCCGTCCACCACCACGAACGCCGCAGGAACCATGTACTCCGGCAAAGCCGCACCCACAAGCTCACGCAACACATCCACACCCGCATCACCCACCACATACGCCACCAACCGCTTCACACCAGGCTGGTCCTCACGCGCGATCACCGCGACCTGACGCACCCCCGGACACCCCGCCAGCACCGCCTCGATCTCACCCAACTCGACCCGAAAACCCCGGATCTTCACCTGCTCATCAGCCCGGCCCAGATACTCCAGATTCCCGTCCGACCGCCACCGCACCACATCACCCGTGCGATACATCCGCCCACCCGCGACACCACCGTACGGATCAGCGA
>NZ_JOEI01000061.1 GCF_000718095.1 Streptomyces scopuliridis RB72
CCCGGCAGACCCTCAGCCCGACGACGCTCCATCAACGCATCCAGGAACGCGTTACCCGCCGCATAATTCCCCTGCCCCGCACTACCGAACAGGGCGGCGGCGGAGGAGAAGACCACAAACGCCGAAAGCTCTTGTTCACGGGTCAGTTCATGCAGATGCCAGGCCGCGTCAGCCTTCGGCCGCAGGACCGTGTCCAGCCGCTCCGGCGTCAGCGAACCGACCACACCGTCATCCAGCACACCCGCCGCATGCACCACTCGGTCCCTTGCAGCTCCAGCTGGGCGACCAGTTCCTCGGCTCCCTCGGCGCCCAGGCCCCGGCGGCTCACCAGCAGCAGCCTGCGCACCCCGTGCTCCGCCACCAGATGCCGCGCCACCACCGCGCCCAGACCACCCGTACCACCGGTGATCAGCACACTGCCATCGCCATCCCAGACCGGGTGTGCCGCAAGCCCCGGTGCCGACCCGCGTACCAGCCGCCCGGCCAGCGCCTCACCCTCGCGGACGATCACCTGCGGCTCATCCGCGCTCAGCACCGACAGCGGCACCGACTGCACGACCGGCTCGGCCGGATCGAGATCGACCAGACCGAAGCAACCCGGATTCTCCGACTGCGCCGACCGTACGAGACCCCGCACCGCAGCCGCCGCCACATCAGCGCCACCCACAGCACCCCGCGTCACAAAGACGAACCGCGACTCCGCGAACCGCTCATCCGCCAACCGCTCCTGAAGCTGCCCGAGCACCCGATGCGTCAACGCCCGTACCGAACCAGCCATATCCGCGCCGGGCTCCCCGACCACCGGAATCAGCACCACGCCCGGCATCTCGGACCCATCAGCGGCCAACGCAGCCGAATCCACACTCAGTTCGGCCTCAGCACCCGCAGCACGCACCGCCTCCACCAGGCCCAGGCTGTCCTGGCCGATCACGGCGATTCGCTGTGCGGTGCTGGTGGACGCGGCAGCCACCGGCATCCAGTCCAGCCGGAACAGCGCGTCCCTCGTCAGCGCACCCTCATCGTCCAGAGCCTCCGTCGACAGCGCCCGCATCGCCAGCGACTCCACCGACGCGACCGGCGCGCCCGTCACATCAGCCACCGCGATCGACACGGCACCATCGGCCTCGCGCGTCAGCCTCACGCGTACCGAAGAAGCCCCCGACGCCTGCAACGACACCCCGCTCCACGAGAACGGCACACCGCCACTCCGCCGGTCCGCGCCATCAGCCGACGAACCCACGAACCACGCCGAGTGAAGCCCGGCGTCCAGCAGCGCGGGATGGAGGCCGAAGGCCACCGCGTCGCCCTGCGCGTCCTCGGGCAGGCTCACCTCGGCGAAGACCTCGCCATCCCGGCTCCAAGCGGCCCGCAGCCCCTGGAACACCGGACCGTACGCGAAGCCCTCGGCCGCCCGAGCATCGTAGAAACCATCCAGATCCACCGGCTCGGCACCCACCGGCGGCCACACCGACGCATCGAAATCAACCCCGGCCCCGGCACCCGCGAATGCCCGGCCGGGACAAGTCCGATCGCCGCCGCGTCGGCGCCGCCCCGCATCCCGCCGGGCCAGAACGGCTGGTGCTCGAAGGCGTACGTGGGCACATCCACCCGCGACGCCCCGGTACCGGCGAAGAACCCGGCCCAGTCCACGGCGACACCACGCACATGCAGCTGAGCCAGTGCGGTGACGGCCGACTGTTCCTCGGCGCGGTTCTTACGGAGGACCGGCACCGTGAGGGCCTCGTCCGATACCGACTCCCGCGCCATCGCGGAGAGCACGCCGTCCGGACCCAGCTCCAGGAACGTGCTCACGCCCTGCTCACCGAGCGTCCGTACCCCGTCCGCGAAGCGCACGGCCTCGCGGACATGCCGTACCCAGTACTCGGCCGAGCACAGCTCCTCCGCCGACGCCAGACCACCCGTCAGGTTCGACACCACCGGGATACGCGGCGCCGAGGGGCCGTTGACCGCGGCGATCGACACCTGGTCCTGCCGCTCGAACAGCAGCGGCAGCACCTCGTCCTCCGTCGCCTGGACCGCGACCATCGCTCCACCGGCCGGCAGCGCCCCCATCAACCGCGCCCGCGCCACCACCAGCGCGCAGGCGTCCGCCAGCGAGAACACCCCCGCCACATGCGCCGCCGCGATCTCACCGATCGAATGACCCGCCACGAAGTCCGGCCGTACACCCCACGACTCCACCAGCCGGAACAGCGCCACCTCGATCGCGAACAACGCCGGCTGAGTGAAGCCCGTGTCGTTCAGCAGCTCCGCGTCCTCGCCCCACATCACCTCACGCAGCGAACGCCCCAACTCGCCGTCCAACAGCGGCAGTACGGAATCCAGTGCCTCCGCGAACGCCGGGAACCGGCCGTACAACTCACGGCCCATCCCCAGCCGCTGCGCACCCTGCCCCGAGAACAGCACCGCCGTCTTCCCACCGACGACCGCACCCGACACCGCCGAGGCGTCCGGCTCGCCGACCGCCAGGCCCGCCAGCGCGCGCACCGTCTCCTCGCGCTCGCCGGCCGACACCACCGCCCGGTGGTCGAACTTCGACCGGCCTGTCGCCAGCGAGAACCCGATGTCCACCGGCCGCAGTTCGGGCCGTGCCTGGATGTAGGAGAGCAGCCGGCCCGCCTGGCCGCGCAGCGCCTCCGGCGTCTTGCCGGACAGCACCCACGGCACCACGCCCGGCTCCACCACCGGTGCCTCGGATGCCTCGGGCCCGGTCACCACCGTTCCCTGGATCACCGTCACCGGTTGCTCCAGGATGACGTGCGCGTTCGTACCGCTGATACCGAACGACGAGACACCCGCCCGTCGCGCGCGATCGGTCTCCGGCCACTCCGCGGACTCCGTGAGCAGTTCCACCGCGCCCGCCGACCAGTCGACATGCGACGACGGCTCGGTCACATTCAGCGTCGGCGGCAGCACACCATGGCGCATCGCCATGATCATCTTGATCACACCGGCGGCGCCCGCGGCGGCCTGGGTGTGCCCCAGGTTCGACTTCACCGAACCGAGCAGCAGCGGACGCTCCGGGTCACGATCACGGCCGTACGTGGCCAGCAGCGCCTGCGCCTCGATCGGGTCACCCAGCGTGGTACCCGTACCGTGCGCCTCCACCGCGTCCACATCGGCGGGCGACAGTCCGCCGCTGGCCAGCGCCTGACGGATCACGCGCTGCTGCGAAGGACCGTTCGGCGCCGTCAGCCCGTTCGACGCACCGTCCTGGTTGACGGCCGAGCCCCGGACCACCGCGAGGATCTCGTGGCCGTTGCGCAGCGCGTCCGACCGCCGCTCCAGGAGGAGCATGCCGATGCCCTCGGACCAGCCGACGCCATCGGCCGACTCGGAGAACGGCTTGGACCGGCCGTCGGGGGCCAGGCCCCGCTGCCGCGAGAATTCCACGAAGGTGTCGGGGATCGACATCACGGTCACACCGCCGGCCAGCGCCAGCGAGCACTCACCGCTGCGCAGCGCCTGCGCGGCGAGATGCATCGCCACCAGCGACGACGAGCACGCCGTGTCGACCGTGACGGCGGGGCCCTCGAAGCCGAAGGTGTACGAGACGCGGCCCGAGGCCACGCTCAGCGCGCTGCCCTGGCCCTGGAAGCCCTCGAACTCCTTGCCGCTCAAGGTGGTGTTGTAGCCGCCGTACATCACACCGGCGAACACACCGGTCTGGCTGTCGCGCAGTGACACCGGGTCGATGCCGGCCCGCTCGATCGCCTCCCACGACGTCTCCAGCAGCAGCCGCTGCTGCGAGTCCGTCGCCATCGCCTCGCGCGGCGACATCCCGAAGAACGCCGGGTCGAACTCGCCCGCGTCGTGCAGGAATCCTCCCTGCCGCGTGTACGAGGTACCCATGTGCTCCGGGTCGGGGTTGTAGAGCGCGTCGACGTCCCAGCCGCGGTTCGTCGGGAAGTCGGAGACGACATCGGCGCCCTCGGTGACCACCCGCCACAGATCCTCCGGCGACCCGATGCCGCCGGGGAAGCGGCAGCTCATACCGACGACCACGACCGGATCGTCGTCGAGCATGGCCCGGGAGAGTTCCGGTGCCGCCGCGTCCGTGTCCAGGTCCGCGTCGGGGCCGACCAGTTCTTCGAGCAGATGCTCGGCCAGCGCCTCGACCGTCGGGTAGTCGAAGACCATCGTGGCGGGCAGCCGCAGTCCGGTCGCCGTGTTGAGCCGGTTGCGCAGCTCGACCGCCGTCAGCGAGTCGAAGCCCAGGTCACGGAAGGCCCGTGCCGGGTCGACCCCGTCGCCGCTCGCGTGACCGAGCACCAGCGCCGCCTGGCCGCGTACGAGCGTGAGCAGCGTCTCGTGCCGTTCGGCGCGCTCCAGCCTGCTGAGACGCTCGGCGAGCCCGGCGTCCGTGCCCGCGCCGGGCCCCGCGACCGCCGTACGCCGCGCGGTTGTACGGACCAGTCCCCGCAGCAGCGGCGGGACGGCGCCCTGCGCGCGCAGCACCGACAGGTCGAGCCGTACGGGCGCCACCGCGGCCTGACCGGTGGCCAGCGCGGCGTCGAACAGCGATACGCCCTGGTCGACCGAGAGCAGGGGCATGCCGGCCTCGGCGGCCCGGCGCAGATCGGCCTCGCCGAGGCCGCTCGTCATCCCGGCGCCCTGGTTCCAGGCGCCCCATGCCAGCGAGACTCCCGGCAGGCCCGCGGCCTGACGGTGCGCGGCGAGGGCGTCCAGGAAGGCGTTGCCCGCCGCGTAGTTGGCCTGCCCCGCGCCGCCGATCACACCGGAGACCGAGGAGAAGACCACGAAGGCGGCCAGATCGAGATCGCGGGTCAGCTCATGCAGATGCCAGGCCGCGTCGACCTTCGGCCGCAGCACCCGGGCCAGTCGCTCGGGGGTCAGTGAGCCGATGATGCCGTCGTCCAGCACACCCGCCGTGTGGACGACCGCCGTCAGCGGATGCTCGGCCGGGAGCGCGCCCAGCAGTTCCGCCAGGGCGTCGCGGTCCGCGACATCACACGCCTCGACGGACACCGAGGCGCCCTGTGCCGTCAGTTCGGCGACGAGTTCCGTGGCTCCCTCGGCGGAGAGCCCGCGCCGGCTGGTGAGCACGAGGTGCCGTACGCCGCGCTCGGCCACCAAGTGCCGTGCCAGCACGCCGCCCAGACCGCCCGTGCCGCCGGTGATCAGGACCGTACCCTCGGCGTCCCAGACCCGGGGCATGGTCAGCACGATCTTGCCGACATGCCGGGCCATGCTCATGAACCGGAACGCGTCGCGTGCCCGCCGTACATCCCACGACCGCACCGGCAGCGGCTCCAGCGCACCCTGCTCGAACAGGTCCATGACGGCGACCAGCATCCGCTGGATACCGTCCGGGTCCACCCAACCCAGGTCGAAAGCCTGGTAGTTCACGCCGTCGGGCACATCGGCGGCCTCCCGGATGTCGGTCTTGCCCATCTCCAGGAACCGGCCGCCGGGGCCGACCAGCCGCAGCGACGCGTCCACGAACTCACCGGCCAGCGAG
>NZ_JOEI01000062.1 GCF_000718095.1 Streptomyces scopuliridis RB72
TAACCATTCACCAGCACCGTCCCCGGGCACGCGGCCAACATCCGCTCCGCCGCCACCGCCGGCACCGCATCCCCACCCGTCCACACCTCACCCAAACCCACAAAACAGCCCGCGTCCTCCTCCACCAGCACACCGAACAACGCCGCCGTCACCCACAACCCCGACACCCCGCGCACCACCGCATCCCGCACCACCGACACACTCAACTCGCCCTCGGCCACCACCACCGTCCCACCACTCAACAACGGCACCCACACCTCATACGTCGCCGCGTCGAACGAATGCGGCGAATGGAACAACACCTTGCCGTGCGCCCCCGACGACCACCGGGAATCAGCAGCCAGCGCCACCACATCCCCATGCGTCACCGCAACACCCTTCGGCACCCCCGTCGACCCCGACGTAAACATCACATACGCCAACGAACCCCCCGACACCCGCACCGGAAGCACGGCATCACCCACCGGCTCCGCGTCCGACTCGATCACCGGCACAGTACGTAAGCGGCGCCCGCCTTCAGGACCGCCAGCATCGCGACGACCACATCCGCCGATCGCTCCAGCAGCAGCCCCACCCGCGACTCGACACCCACGCCGCGCCCGGCCAGCACCCGCGCCAGCCGTACCGCTCGCGCGTCCAGCTGCGCGTACGTCAGCGACACATCACCGCACACCAGCGCCAAGGCATCGGGAGATGCCGCCACGCGGGCCGCGAAACCGTCCACCAGGGACCGCGGGGACACGCGGTCATCCACGACACCCACGCTCCACTCGCGCGATACCCGTCGCCACTCCTCGTCCGGCAGCAGGGACAGCGTGCCCAGCGGGGCGTCCGCCGTATTGGTCAGACTGGTGACGGCTCTGGTCAGCCGCGCGGCCAGCATCTCCGCCGTGCTCGCGTCGAACAGTGCCGCGTCGTAGGCGAGCGTCATCTCCAACTGGTCGCCGATGGCGGACGCAACCAGCGTCAGCGCGTAGTTCGTCGACTCGACGGCCTCCACACCGCGCACACTCAGCCCGTGCCGCGCCGCGGCCTCCGTATCGACCGGGTAGTTCTCGAACACCACCAGACTGTCGAAGAGCGAAGCGCCCGCGGCCACAGCGGAGTCGATGTCCGACAGCGCCACGTACTCGAACTGCCGTGATTCGGCCATGTGGGCCTGGAGATCGCCGAGCCAGCCGGAGACCGGCCGAGCGGGGTCCACCTTCACGCGGACCGGAAGTGTGTTGATGAACAGCCCGAGAATGTCCTCGGCCCCCGGCAGATCCGCCGGACGCCCCGACACCGTCGTACCGAACACCACATCGGACGACCCCGCGTACTGTGACAACACCAACGCCCACGCACCCTGCACCACCGCGTTCACCGTCAGCCGATGACGCCGTACGAAGCCGGTCACCCGTGCGGCGACCTCGGGCGGCACGTCCACCGAGATCCGCTCGCTCGATCCGCCGCCGCGTGCCTGCTCGGGCGCCCGGTCGAAGGGCAGCGCCACCGGGTCACCGAACCCGGCCAGCGCGGCACGCCAGTACTCACGGCCGGCGTTCTGGTCCTGGTCCGCCAGCCAACGCACGTAATCACCGAACCGACCACGCGACACCGCCGCCCGCCCGGCGGACGACACCGTAGCCTGCGCCCCGGCCTCCGGGTCCGAGTCGGAGCCCGGTGCCAATGCCGGTGCTGGTGCTGGTGCCGGTGTCGGTGTCGGTGTCGCGTCGAGCGCCGCGTACTCGGCGATCACATCCGAGAGCAGCGCCGAGTTGCTCCAGCCGTCCAGCAGCAGATGATGGAACGTCCACACCACCCGGACCGCGTCGTCCGAGAGCCGCGCGAGAGCGACGCGCAGCAGCGGTCCGTCCGTCAGGTCCATGCCCCGCTCGCGGTCCTCGGCGAGGAAGTCCGCGAGCAGCAGGCCCTGTTCGCCCTCGTCGGCACCGGACCAGTCCATCCTCCGCACCGGGAGGCTGACGCGACGACGCACCACCTGCACCGGCTCCGGGACGTCGTCCCACACCAGCGAGACCCGCAGCGCGTCCGAGCGCTCCACGACCCGTTGCCACGCCCGGGTCAGCCGGTCGAGGTCGACGGTGCCTTCCAGGGTGAAGGCAAGCTGCTCCAGATAGGCCGCGGAGTCGGGCTCGGCCAGCGCGTGGAAGAGCATGCCGGACTGGAGTGGGGTCAGCGGATAGATGTCTTCGACATCCCGGCCGTCGCCGGCTATCCGGTCCACCTCGGCCTGGCTCAGCCGTACCAGTGGGAAGTCCGCGGGAGTGCAGCCGCCCGTACCCGGCTCCGCGCAGTGCTCGGCGAACGCCACCAGTTCCGCGGCGAAGCATTCGGCGACGCCGCGTACCGTCGCCTCCAAGTACGTGTCGGCGGAGTAGATCCAAGAGAACACCAGCCGGCCGTCCTGGACAACGCCGACGACATCGAGCAGGTGCGGGCGGCGCTCGGCCGGGGCGTGGTCCCCGCCCTCGCCGGGCAGCGCCTCCCGGAACAGACCGTCGGCGGTGTCACCGGCCACATCGAACTGCCCGTGGTAGTTGAAGCTGATCCGCGGATCCAGCTCCCCGGCCGGCGCGCCGGCCAGATAGCGCAGCGCTCCATAGCCGACACCGCGATCAGGCACGGCCCTGAGCTGCTCCTTCACTTGCTTGATCGCCGAGGCCCAGTCGTCGGCGTCTTCCGGCAGCGCGAGGGCGACGGGGTAGATGGAGGTGAACCAGCCGACGGTACGGGTCAGATCGGTGTCGTCGAAGATCTCCTCACGGCCGTGACCCTCCAGATTGACCGCGACCCGGTCATGGCCCGTCCAGGTACGGAGCGTGCGTGCGAGGGCGGCCAGCAGGACGTCATTGGCGTGGGTGCGGTAGACGGACGGAACGTCGTGCAGCAGGGCCCGCGTCTGTTCGGACGTCAGCTCCACCGAGACGGCGCGCTGGGAAGCGACCGCGTTGTGGCCGTCCGTGTGGTCGACGGGCAGACGGGTGACCGCTCCCTCGGTGACCGAACGCCAGTAGGGGATCTGGGCGTCGAAGCCACCACGCGCGGTGTGTTCGGCGAGGCGCGCCGCCCACTGCCGTACGGAGGTGCCCTTGGGGCCCAGGTCGGGCTGCCGGCCGGCCACGATCCGCTCGTACGCCGTGGACAGGTCCTCCATCAGGACGCGCAGCGACACCCCGTCCATCACCAGGTGGTGCGCGACGACCGCGAGCCGGGCACCGCCGGGACCGGGGGCCGGGCGTCCGAGCACAACGCGGACGAGCGGGCCATTCTCCAGATCGAACCCGGACTGGGCGTCGAGGACGAGTTCGCGCCAGCGCCGGTCCCCGTCGAGCGGATCCGACAGATCGTGGACCTCAAGCACGGCGTCCACACCGAAGGCGGACCGGTACTCGGCGTCCCTCCCACCGTCCGCGCCGACTCCGAAGGTCATCCGGAGGGCGTCATGCTGCGCCAGTACGGCCGCGACGGCCGCCCGCAGCGCGCGCTCGTCGAAGTCCGGCGCGAGGGCGACCGTGACCGACAGGTTGAAGTGCGCGGGTGCCACGGGGTGGGTCTCGAAGAACCACTCGCGCGCGGGCAGCGTGGAAACGCGTCCGGACAGTGCACCCTGTTCGGCGAGGGTGTCGGGCCGATCCTCAGGGATCTGGACAGCCGAGGCGAGGGTGATGACGGTGGGGTGGAGGAAGACGTCGCGGGAGGAGAGGGCGAGTCCGGCGCGGCGGGCGCGGGAGACGACCTGGAGGCTGATGATGGAGTCGCCGCCGAGGTCGAAGAAGTTGTCCTCGATCCCCACCCGGGACAGACCCAGCACCTCCG
>NZ_JOEI01000063.1 GCF_000718095.1 Streptomyces scopuliridis RB72
GACTCCACACCCACACCCAACGAAGCCAAATGCCCAGCCAGACGATCCACCCGCACACCCAACTCGCCATACGTCAACGACTCACCACCCTCACCCAGCACCGCAACCGCCCCCGGCGCAGCATCGATCCGGGCCTGAACCAGCTCCACGACCGACCGCTCACCCACCCCGACCCCCGGACCCGCCCACCCCATCAACAACCGCTCAAGCTCACCCGCACCCAACATCCCCACCCGCACCAGAGGCACCAACGGCTCAGCCACCACCCGCTCCGCCAACACCAACCAATGACCACACAACCGCTCAACCGTCTCCACATCGAACAGATCCGTAGTGAATTCCAGTTCCGCGGTGAGTCCGCTCGGGGACTCCCAGAACTCCAGCGTCAGGTCGAATCGCGACGACTCACGCGGTACGGGCTCACGCCGCGCGGTCAGGCCCGCGAAGTCTCCAGCCATATCGACTGAGTTCTGGAGGACGATCAACGCCTGCACCAGCGGCGTCCGGCTCGGATCGCGCTCCGGCGCGAGCGCGTCCACCATCCGGTCGAAAGGCACTTCCTGGTGCGCGAAGGCATCAAGGGCCGTCGTACGAACGTGGTCGAGGAGGTCATCGAAGGAGTGCCGGTCCTGATCGATACGCGCGCGCAGGACGAGGGTGTTGACGAAGAACCCGACCAGCCCCTCCAACTCCGCCCGCTCACGCCCCGACACGACCGTGCCCACCGCGACATCCCGCTGACCGCTGTAGCGGGACAGCAGCAACTGCGTCACCGCCGCGGCTCCAGACCGTCCAACTGCTGCCGCCAGTAACTGAGTTGCTGCGTCTGCGCGTCGTCGGCCTGCCGTTCACGTTGCCAGACGGCGAAGTCGGGATACTGCACCGAAAGCTCTTCGAGATCCGCCTCCTCCTCCCGTACAGCAGCGGCGTAGAGGGTGCCCAGCTCGCGCGTGACCACGCCCATCGACCAGCCGTCGGTGACGATGTGGTGCATCGACAGGACAAGGACGTGTTCCTCGGCCCCGAGCCGTACCGTCAGGACACGGAACAGGGGCCCGGCCGCGAGATCGAACGGCGTCGACTGCTCGGTCCTCAGCACCTTGTCCAGCGCGTGCGGGCGGTCCGCGTCGTTCTCCGTGGAGAGGTCGACGGCACGCAGGGGGACGGTCAGCGTGGGGTGCACCGTCTGCACTCCACCGCCGAATGTCGTACGCAGCGCCTCATGCCGCGCGGTGAGGCCGTCGAGCGCGGCTCGTAGAGCAGCCAGGTCCAAGTCGCCGGTGAGACGCAGCGCCAGCCCGGTGTTGTACTCGACACCGCCGGGTGTGAAGTCGTCGAGGAACCAGAGGCGTTCCTGGCCGTACGAGAGCGGAAGCTCACGGTCGCGGGGTACGGGTGCGATCGAGGTGGCCGGGGACGGAGCGTGAGCGTGCCCCGGCGTCTGCGCCCGTGCCACGGCCTCCGCCATCGCGGAGACCGTGGGGTGATCGAATACCGTCCGCGTCGACAGCTCGCACCCGAGCGGCTTCTGTACGCGAGTCACCACCTTGAGGCCGGTGATGGAGTCCCCACCGCGAGCGAAGAAGTTGTCATGAACGCCCACACGTTCGGCTCCGAGAACCTCGGCCCAGACCTGGCACAGCAGCCGTTCCACGTCGGTGCGCGGGGCCACGTAATCCGCGGCCACCTCCGCGTCAGGCGCGGGCAGTGCTCGTCGGTCGACCTTCCCGTTCACCGTGAGCGGCAGCTCGTCCAGCACCACGAACGCCGACGGCACCATGTACTCCGGCAGCAGGCCGGCGGCGTGCTCCCGCACGAGCGGGACATCCAGCTCGCCCGACGACGGTACGAGATACGCGACCAGCCGCTTCGCCCCCGGACGGTCCTCGCGAACAATCACCGAGACCCGCCCCACCGCCGCGTGGCGCGACAGTACGGACTCGATCTCACCGAGCTCGATACGGAAGCCCCGCACCTTCACCTGACCGTCATTCCGGCCCAGGAAGTCCAACCGGCCGTCCGGCCGCCACCGCACCACATCACCCGTGCGATACAACCGCTCACCGGAACCGAAGGGGTCCGCCACAAACCGCTCGGCCGTCAGCCCAGCACGGCCGTCATAGCCACGCGCCAGACCAGCGCCACCGAGATACAACTCACCCGACACCCCGACACCGACCGGCCGCAACACGTCGTCGAGAACGTACGCGGACGTGTTGTCCATCGGACCGCCGAGCGGCACGGTCGTACCCTCGGTGTCCACGCCACCGACGGGCCCGCACACAGCGAAAGTCGTGGACTCCGTCGGACCGTAGACATGCACCAACTCGGTGCCCGGGCAAGCATCCAGCACCCGCCCCATCGCCACACCGGACGCCGCCTCACCACCCGTCCACACCTCACCCAGACCCGCGAAACACCCCGGATCCTCCTCCGCCAGCACATCGAACAGCGCCTTCGTCAGAAACAGCCCAGACACCCCACGCGCCACCGCTGCACGCACCACCGACGCACTCAAGTCAGCCTCGGCCACATCAACCGTGCCACCGTTCAACAACGGCACCCACACCTCAAACGTCGCCGCATCAAACGAGTGGGGCGAATGGAACAAAACCCTCTCGTGCGCGCCCGACGACCAGCGGGAATCCTCAGCCAGCGCCACGATGTCCCCATGCGTCACCGCGACACCCTTGGGCACACCCGTAGACCCCGACGTAAACATCACATACGCCAACGACCCCGCCGCAACCCGCACCGGAAGCGCGGCATCACCCACCGGCCCCGCATCCACCCCCACCGCTGGCACCCCACCGACCTCACCCAACCCCCGGTCCGTCACCACCACCACCGCACCACTCCGCCCCAGCACCTCCCGCACCCGCTCCTCCGGATACGACCCATGCAACGGCACATACACACCCCC
>NZ_JOEI01000064.1 GCF_000718095.1 Streptomyces scopuliridis RB72
TCCTTACGGCTTGTCGTAGTCCATTTGGGTGATTGTTGGTTGCTGGTCTGGTCTGGGTTCGTTGCCGGGTGAGTTACTTGCGCTATAGGAACCCGGCGGGCTGCCCACCTTTCCGGGGGATTGATAGCCGCTGCCCGAACGTACGGCGGTCGGTGGCAGGCTCGATGGACGCTACGGAAAGTCCGGATAGCAACTCCCCATGGACGTACCGGACTTGATGGATCCCCGATAGCCGTCATCCAGATTTCCCGGAACTCACCACGAGGGGCACTCATGTCCGAGGCACTCAAGTCACAGTGGCGTCAACTACTCAGGTTCCGCTGGTTCAACCGCCCGCAGGTCACACCCTTGGCAGATCCGACCGTGCCCGTGGGCAGCTTTCCCACAGCAGTCGCGATCACCCCGAACGGCCTGACCGCCTACGTCACCAACGAGGGCGACAACACCGTCAGCGTCATCAGCACCGCCACCAACACCGTCACCACCACCATCCCCGTAGGATCAGTCCCGTTCTGGGTAGCGATCACCCCGAACGGCCTGACCGCCTACATCACCAACTCCGGCGACAACACCGTCAGCGTCATCAGCACCGCCACCAACACCGTCACCACCACCATCCCCGTAGGATCAGTCCCGCTCGGCGTGGCCATCCCCCCGAACGGCCTGAACGCCTACATCACCAACTCCGGCGACAACACCGTCAGCGTCATCAGCACCGCCACCAACACCGTCACCGCCACCATCCCCGTCGGTACCGCACCCTTCGGCGTAGCGATCACCCCGGACGGCCTGACCGCCTACGTCACCAACTCCGGCGACAACACCGTCAGCGTCATCAGCACCGCCACCAACACTGTCACCGCCACCATCCCCGTCGGTACCGCACCCTTCGGCGTAGCGATCACCCCGAACGGCCTGAACGCCTACATCGCGAACAACGGCGACAACACCGTCAGCGTGATCAGCACCGCCACCAACACCGTCACCGCCACCATCCCCGTCGGTACCGCACCCCTGGGCGTGGCCATCCCCCCGGACGGCCTGAACGCCTACATCACCAATAACGGCGACAACACCGTCAGCGTGATCGATACCGCCACCAACACCGTCACCGCCACCATCCCCGTCGGTACCGCACCCTTCGGCGTAGCGATCACCCCGAACGGCCTGAACGCCTACATCGCGAACAACGGCGACAACACTGTCAGCGTCACCCCCACCGCTCCGTTCGCCACCATCACCACCCTCACCTCCGCCCCCGACCCCTCCGTCTTCGGACAGCCCAAAACCCTCACCGCCACCGTCACTTCCACCGTCGGCACCCCCACCGGAACCGTCAGCTTCTTCGACGGCGCCACCCTCCTCGGCACAGCAACCCTGACCGGCGGAGTCGCCACGTTCACTACTTCTGCCTTGGGTGTCGGGTCGCATTCGTTGACGGCCGTGTACGGCGGTGATGTGGACTTCACCGGCTCCACCTCACCCATCGACGTCCAGACGGTCACTCAGGCCGGCACCACCACCGCACTGACCTCCGCCCCCGACCCCTCCGTCTTCGGACAGCCCAAGACCCTGACCGCCACCGTTGCTGCCGTACCCCCCGGGGCAGGCACGCCGACGGGCACAGTCAGCTTCTTCGACGGCGCCACCCTGTTGGGCACAGCAACGTTGACCGGCGGAGTCGCCACGTTCAGCGTCTCCACCCTCAGCGTCGGATCCCACTCCCTCACCGCCGTCTACAACGGCAGCCCGAACTTCACCGCATCCACCTCACCCATCGACACCCAGACCGTCACCCAAGCCGCCACCACCACAGCGTTGACCTCCGCCCCCGACCCCTCCGTCTTCGGACAGCCCAAAACCCTCACCGCCACCGTTGCTGCCGTACCACCAGGAGCAGGCACGCCGACGGGCACAGTCAGCTTCTTCGACGGCGCCACCCTCCTCGGCACAGCAACCCTCAGCGGTGGAGTCGCCACGTTCAGCGTCTCCACCCTGAGCGTCGGACCCCACTCCCTCACCGCCGTCTACAACGGCAGCCCGAACTTCACCGCATCCACCTCACCCATCGACACCCAGACCGTCACCCAAGCCGCCACCACCACCGCCCTCACCTCCGCCCCCGATCCGTCCGTCTTCGGACAGGCGAAGACCCTGACCGCCACCGTTGCTGCGGTGCCTCCGGGGGCGGGTACGCCGACGGGCACAGTCAGCTTCTTCGACGGCGCCACCCTCCTCGGCACAGCAACCCTGACCAGCGGCATCGCCACCCTCACCACCTCCACCCTGAGC
>NZ_JOEI01000065.1 GCF_000718095.1 Streptomyces scopuliridis RB72
GGGTCTTGACCCTTGATCCTGGACACACGAGACACTGGATCCTGAGGATCTGAGAACGGACATCTCGTGGTCATGAAGAACTATCCGCCGCAGTTCAAGGCGGACGCGGTCGCGCTGTACCAGTCGCGGCCCGAGGCGACGATCCGGCAAGTCGCTGCCGATCTGGGAATCAACCCCGAGACCTTGCGGAACTGGGTGCGGGCAGCCGGTGCGAGCCGGCCGCGGGGACGCCGGGCGGAGGTGCCGCCCGAGCCGCCGACGCTGTTGGAGGCGGAGAACGCCGCTCTGCGCAAGAAGGTCCGTGAGCTGGAGGAGGAACGCGAGATCCTGCGCAAGGCGGCGAAGTATTTCGCCGGGGAGACGCGCTGGTGAGGACCCGTAATTTAACTACTGCCGGTTTCGGCCGATACCTCGGTGGCGCCATGTAGTTGGGCTGTTGTGGCGATTCCGGATGAAGTCCTGGCGGTACTGGATACGAAGTTCGCGGTGGTGCTGCCACATCTGGACGAGCGGCAGCGTCGTCTGTATTTGGCTTCCGAGGCGGAGGCTCTGGGGCATGGAGGGATCGCGGCCGTGGCCAGGCTGGCGGAGGTCTCGGAGTCGACTGTCGCACGAGGGCGTGCGGAACTCGCGGTCGGAGCGCCAGCACTGGGGCGGGTACGCAGACCGGGCGGCGGGCGTAAGTCCGCTGCCGGGCGCGACCCTGGTCTGCTAGCGGCTCTCGAAGTGTTGATCGAGCCGCATGCGGTGGGTGATCCCGTGTCCCCGTTGCGCTGGACCACTGCCTCGCTGCGGGACTTGTCCCAGGAGTTGACCGTTGCCGGTCATCCAGTCAGTGCCCCGGTGGTCGGCGGTTTGCTGCGTGCGATGGGCTTCAGTCTGCAGGGCATGGCCAAGACTCGGGCCGGCAGTCAGGTACCCGATCGAGACGCCCAGTTCCGTCACATCAATACCGCCGCCGAACGTTTCCTGGCGCAGGGCCTGCCGGTGGTGAGTGTGGATGCGAAGCAGAAGGAACCGATCGGCGATTTCGCACGCCCCGGCCGCACCTACCGCCCCAAAGGGCAGCCGATCACTGCCCCGGATCACGACTTCTTCGGTCCCGACACTCCGTTCGCCATCCCGTACGGCATCTACGACCTGGGCCGCGACAGCGGCTGGGTGAATGTGGGCACCGACCGCAACACCGCTGCCTTCGCGGTGGAGTCTCTGCGCCGCTGGTGGCAGGTCCAGGGGCGCCTCGACTACCCCAGCACCGACCGCTTGCTGGTCACCGCTGATTGTGGAGGCGCTAACTCGGCGGACTCCCGCCTGTTCAAGATGGGCCTGGCCGAGTTCGCCGACGAGTGCGGGCTGAGTATCACCGTCATGCACTTCCCGCCAGGTACTTCAAAATGGAACAAGGTAGAACACCGTCTGTTCTCCCGGATCACCCACAGCCTGCGCGGGCAGCCGCTGACCAGCTACGAGGTACTGCTGGAGACCATCTCGGCCACCCGCACCCGCACCGGACTGACCGTCCAGGCCGTGCTGGACGAGAACGCGTACCCCACCGGGCGCGTGCTCACCCGAGCCGAACGCCAGCGCGCCGAGCAACGGGTCGAACGCGATGAGTTCCATGGTGAGTGGAACTACACCATCGCCCCTCAGGACCCCGGCCAGCAGCTTCCGGAAGATCCACGGGACGAGTCGGGCTCTCCGATCCCGGCCGAGGCCACCTTCCTCCTCACCCACCCCGTGCTCACTGGCATGACCCGAGAACACTTCGAGCAGCTCGTGCTCCAGCTCGAACCGTGCCAACTACTCTTGACCGAAGCCGAACGCCAAAGCGCAGACAGGGACGGCCGCGGCCGCAATCCCGGCTTCGGCACCCTCGATCACCGCCACCGTGTCCTGGCCGCCGTGCTCCGCAGTCGCAACACCGTCACCTTGACCCTCGCGGCCGAACTGATGGGCCGCAAGCGCAACGTGCTGAGCTACCACGCTGGGAGGTCCAAGCCGATGCTGGCCTTCGCCGGGCCCGAGCTCGCCAGAGTCCTCGTCTTCCACAGGACCCACCCTCCCCGCACACTCGAAGCCCTGAAGCGCCTGATCGAGCACCACGACGAGATCAACTCAAGCAGTAGTTAAATTACGGGTCCT
>NZ_JOEI01000066.1 GCF_000718095.1 Streptomyces scopuliridis RB72
CTGTTGAGTTCTCAAGGAACGGACGCTTCCTTTGTACTCACCCTCTCGGGCTTTCCTCCGGGCTTTTCCCTTCGGTCTTGCGTTTCCGACTCTATCAGATTCATTCGGCGTGTTCCGCCTCAAGAATTCCGATGGCCTTTGGACTGGCCTTTTGCCTTTCGGCTGTTCACTACTTTAACCGAATCCCTGCCCGGCTCATAATCGAGCCATTGAGCCCGGATTTCGGCATGCCGAAATCCGTACCCGTCAGGGTGTGGTCGAAAGTAGTGGGTGGCCGCCTCGGGGACTGCTGAACAACAGGACCCGTTGAAAGCGGCTCGGGCTACGTTAGGCGGATGAACAGCACGAGTCAAGTTCGACGTTTGCGTGGCGCGTGGGCGCGATAGGGGCTCACCGAGGGGTCGCCGGCGATCCAGAAGCGCCAGGGGTGAACCGCGCCGTCGCCGCCCACTCCGGTGCGCGGGCCGCTGCGGACCTGGTCAGCCGGGACGGGCGTACCGGCGAGTATCGACAGCGGCGCGTCGGGGCCGGCGCAGACGTCCGCTCCGTTCAGGGCGCGGTCGACATCGAGGGCGGTGGCCAGGCGGGCCGGTCCTTTGGCCAGTTCTCTGTCATGACGGGCCGAGATTCGACGTTTGCGGGCCAGTTCGGCGCCCACACTGATCCTGCCGGCCCGCAGCAGGACCCCGCTCGCCATGCCCTCCGGGCCGCACACCAGGTTGAGGCAGTGCCACATCCCGTAGGTGAAGTAGACATACGCGTGACCGGGCGGGCCGAACATGACCTCGTTGCGGGCCGTGCGGCCGCGGAAGGCGTGCGAGCCCGGGTCGACCGCGCCCGCGTACGCCTCTACTTCAGTCAGCCGGAGTTCGATGGGACCGTCGTCCGTGTCCCGTATCAGCGTGCGGCCCAGGAGGTCCGGTGCGACCTCAAGGACCGGCCGGTCGAAGAAGTCGCGGGGCAGCGGCCTGCGGTCGGGACTCTCGGTCATGGCGCCCGAGCCTACCGGGGAACCGAATACGGTCGAGGCGCGTATGTAGAGGTCAGGACCTAGAAGGAGTGAACATGGGCTTCAAGAAGCTGCTCGCGAGCATGGGCGCCGGTGGCGCGTCCGTCGAGACGGAGCTGACCGAGCTGAACGTCGTCCCCGGCGGGGTCGTCCAGGGCGAGGTACGGCTCCAGGGCGGATCCGTGAATCAGCAGATCGAAGGGCTCAACGTCGGACTCCAGGCGCGTGTCGAGGTCGAGGGCGGCGACCAGGAGACCAAGCAGAACATCGAGTTCACCAAGCAGAACATCGGTGGCGCTTTCGAGGTGCAGGCCGGGGCCGTCCATGTGGTGCCGTTCGGTCTGGAGATCCCCTGGGAGACCCCGATCACGACGATCGACGGTCAGTCGCTGCGCGGGATGAACATCGGTGTGATCACGGAGCTGGAGATCGCACGGGCGCTGGACTCCGGCGATCTGGACCCGATCAATGTCCACCCGCTGCCGGCGCAGCAGGCGATCCTGGACGCCTTCATCCGGCTGGGCTTCCGCTTCAAGAGCGCGGACATGGAGCGCGGCCATATCCGCGGGACGCGTCAGCGGCTGCCGTTCTACCAGGAGATCGAGTTCTTCGCGCCGCAGCAGTACCGCGGGCTGAACCAGGTCGAGCTGTCCTTCGTCGCGGACGACCGCGAGATGGACGTCATCCTGGAGATGGACAAGAAGCCGGGTCTGTTCACCGAGGGCAGCGACTCGTTCCGGGCGTTCCAGGTGGGGCTCAACGACTTCCAGGGCACCGACTGGTCCGCCTATCTCAACCAGTGGCTCTCCGAGGTCGGTGGCCGTCGTAACTGGTTCTGAGCGCAGGCTCTAGTAGTGCTTGGTCAGGTTGGTTGGGGTGTGGCGTGTCTTTCGGGTTCGGTGTGCGTTGATGGGGGTGTGACTCCGGACGAGATTGCTGCT
>NZ_JOEI01000067.1 GCF_000718095.1 Streptomyces scopuliridis RB72
GTGAGTTGCCTGCGCGTCACGATCGTCTTCCTACCGGATCCGTCTTCCAGGCGGATCCGGATCGACAAGATTGATCACGACGTCACACAGGCCCTAGTACGTGTACGACAGCTCCGGCCGCGTCATCCGTACGTTCGGCCCCGACGGATTCCTCTCCTCCGCGTTCACCTACGAGGTCCACAGCGAGACCGGCCACGGCGTCACCCGCTACACCGATTCCACCGGCGCCACCACGGTCTTCCATATCAATGAGGCCCTTCAGGTCGTCGCCGAAACCGACCCCCTGGGGCATACGGCCCACTTCGAGTTCGACGCCCAGGACCAGTTGCTGGCGCAGACCAATGCCCTGGGTCACACCACCCGCTTCGAACGCGACGCTCACGGCAGCCTCGTCTGCCTTGTCGCCCCTGACGGTGTGCGCACCACCGCCGTGTACAACGAGATGCGGCAACCCGTCGAGGTCACCGAGCGCGGCGGTATCCGGCGTTCCTACGCGTATGACCAGCAGGGCAACCGCACCGCAGTTATCGAGCCCACCGGCGCCCGCACGGAGTACGAGTTCAACGACCGCGGTCATGTGACCGGCGTCCGCAACGCGTTTGGCGACGTCACGCGAACAACCTCCGACGCGGCCGGTCTGCCGCTGCGGATCACCGCGCCCGACGGTGCGAGTACCGTCTGCGCCCGGGATGCCTTCGGCCGCGTCACTACCGTCACCGACGCCCTGGGTGGCACGCTCCGCCAGGGCTGGACGGTCGAGGGAAAGCCTGCGTGGCGTGAGCTGCCCGACGGCACCCGGGAGGAATGGACCTGGGACGCCGAGGGCAATCTCGTGGGCCACACCGACCGTATGGGCCGCACCACTTCCTCCACGGCCACTCACTTCGACCTGCCCGTCACCACCCGCATCGCGGAGGGAGGCGGCTACCGCTTCACCCACGACACGGAACTGCGGCTGACCAAAGTCACCAACGCCCAGGGCCTTCAGTGGCATTACACCTACGACGCGGCCGGCCGACTCGTGTCCGAGACCGACTTCGACGGCCGCACCCTGTCCTACGAGCACGACGCCCTCGGACGTCTGATACGCCGCACCAACGCCGCCGGCCAGAGTCTGACGTTCGAACGCGACGTCCTCGGCCGCGTCACCCAGCTGCACCACGACGATGGCTCCGTAGGCGTTTTCACCTGGGGAGAGACCGGCCACGTCTCACGAATAATGAACGCCCACGCGCGCATCGACCTCCAGCGGGATGCGGCGGGACGGGTCATCTCCGAGACCGCCAACGGGCGCACCCTGGCCTTCGCCTACGACGCGCTCGGTCGCCCGCGTTCACCGGCGCACCCCGTCCGGCGCCGGCAGCGACCTCGCCTACACCTGGGAAGGACTGGCCACCTACACGGCCGGAGACCACGCCTTCCGCTTCGACCGCGACGCGCTCGGACGTGAAACCGCACGCACCCTTGAGGACACGCTTACGCTCCGCCAGGACTGGGACGAAGTGGGCCGCCTTGCCCGTCAGTCTCTCAGAACGCAGCACACCGACGTCCTGGAACGGACCTTCGGCTACCAGGCCGACGGCTCCCCCCTCAGCATCGACGACAGCCACACCGGCCGCCGCACCTACACCGGGTCTTGACCCTTGATCCTGGACACACGAGACACTGGATCCTGAGGATCTGAGAACGGACATCTCGTGGTCATGAAGAACTATCCGCCGCAGTTCAAG
>NZ_JOEI01000068.1 GCF_000718095.1 Streptomyces scopuliridis RB72
CCTGAACCAGCTCCACGACCGACCGCTCACCCACCCCGACCCCAGGACCCGCCCACCCCATCAACAACCGCTCCAGCTCACCCGCACCCAACATCCCGACCCGCACCAGAGGCACCGACGGCTCAGCCACCACCCGCTCCGCTAACACCAACCAATGACCACACAAACGCTCAACCGTCTCCACATCGAACAGATCCGTATTGAACTCGGCCACCGCGGCCAGGCCACCGCCCCCGCCGGTCTCCTGGAAGTGCAGGCTCAGCTCGAACTGCGCTGCCTCACGCGGCATTTCCTCATCGGTCACTCGCAGGCCCGGCAGCTCGAACTCGCCCATGGGCGAGTTCTGGAGCGCCACCAGGGCCTGTACGAGCGGGGTCCTGCTGGTGTCCCGCTCCGGAGACAGTTCCTCGATCAGCCGGCTGAACGGCACATCCTGGTGCGCGAACGCGTCGAGTGTCGTCGCTCGTACGTCGGCGAGCAGATCGGCGAAGCTCGCTTCCGCGTCGATCCTTGAGCGCAGGACGAGGGTGTTGACGAAGAACCCGACAAGCCCCTCCAACTCCGCCCGCTCACGCCCCGACACGACCGTGCCCACCGCGACATCCCGCTGACCGCTGTAGCGGGACAGCAGCAACTGCGTCACCGCCCCGGTCCGTCGGCAGCTCCAGCGGCTCCAGACCATCCAACTGCCCCCGCCAGTAAGCGATCTGGGAATCCAGCGCCTCCCCGGCCAGCCTGTCCCGCTGCCACACCGCGAAATCCGGATACTGCACCGGCAACAACGGCAACCGCGCCTCCTCACCCCGCACCGCAGCCGCATACAACTCACTGATACGACCGTACGCACCGGTACGTCCAGCGAGGCGTAAACCACCTGCACGCCTCGTCCACCGACCGAGTCGAACGTCGTACGCAGCGCCTCATGCCGCTCCACCAGCCCGGAGACCGCGGAACGCAGCGCGGGGAGGTCGAGTGTGCCGGTCAGGCGCAGACCGCCCGTGATGTTGTACTCCACCCCGCCGGGAGTGAAGTTCTCCAGGAACCACAGGCGCTCCTGGGCGAACGAGAGCGGCAGATGGCCGTCCCGCGCCGCCCGCTCGATACCTGCCTCCGAGGCGTCCTCGCGAACTGGGAGCTCCCCGGCCAGGCGGGCGATGGTGGGATGGTCGAAGAGAGCCCGGGGAGAGAGCCCGGCCTTCAGCACCGAACGGATACGGGAAACCACCTTCAGGCTGGAGATGGAGTCCCCGCCCAGCTCGAAGAAGTCGTCGTGGATCCCGACCCGCTCGACACCGAGGACCTCGGCCCAGACGTCGGCCAACGCCATCTCAAGGCTGGTGCGGGGTCCGACGTACTCCCCCGCCGCGTCGAACTCGGGCGCGGGAAGCGCGCGCCGGTCGACCTTCCCGTTCACCGTCAGCGGCAACTCGTCCAGCACGACGAACGCCGACGGCACCATGTACTCCGGCAGCAGGCCGGCGGCATGCTCCCGTACGAGCGCGACATCCAGCTCCCCCGACGACGGTACGAGGTAGGCGACCAGACGCTTCACCCCCGGACGGTCCTCCCGGGCCAGCACCGCCGCGCCTCCCACGCCCTCATGGCGCGCCAACACCGCCTCGATCTCGCCGAGTTCGATACGGAAGCCACGGATCTTGACCTGTCCGTCACCCCGGCCGAGGAAGTCCAGCCGACCATCGGCCCGCCACCGCACCACATCACCCGTCCGGTACAACCGCCCACCCGAACCGAACGCATCGGCCACGAAACGCTCCGCCGTCAGCCCCGCCCGCCCGTCATACCCACGCGCCAGACCGAGACCGCCGAGATACAGCTCACCGGGAACCCCGACCCCGACCGGCCGCAGCGCGCCATCCAGGACATACCCGGTCGTATTGTCCATCACGTGTCCCAGCGGCACCGAACCACCCACGGCATCCTCCACCACGATCGGACCACTCACCGCAAACGTCGTCGACTCCGTCGGACCGTAACCATTCACCAGCACCGTCCCCGGGCACGCGGCCAACATCCGCTCCGCCG
>NZ_JOEI01000069.1 GCF_000718095.1 Streptomyces scopuliridis RB72
CCCGGCAGACCCTCAGCCCGACGACGCTCCATCAACGCATCCAGGAACGCGTTACCCGCCGCATAATTCCCCTGCCCCGCACTACCGAACAGGGCGGCGATCGACGAGAACACGACGAAGGCGGAAAGATCTTGACCGTGCGTCAGTTCATGCAAGTTCCAGGCCGCGTCAGCCTTCGGCCGCAGGACCGTGTCCAGCCGCTCCGGCGTCAGCGAACCGACCACACCGTCATCCAGCACACCCGCCGCATGCACCACACCTCGGCGCCACGCTCGGTCAGTTCGTCGGTCAGTGCTTCGGCGCCCTCGGCGCCCAGGCCCCGACGGCTCACCAGCAGCAGCCTGCGTACCCCGTGCTCCGCCACCAGATGCCGCGCCACGACCGCGCCGAGACCACCCGTACCACCGGTGATCAGCACACTGCCGTCGCCGTCCCAGACCTGGTGTGCCGCAAGCCCGGCCACCGCCGCGCGCACAACACGCCCGGCCAGGACCTCGCCGTCCCTCACGATCACTTGCGGCTCATCCGCGTTCAGCACCGAGAGCGGGAGAGCGACCGGCTCGGCCGGGTCGAGATCGACCAGACCGAAGCAACCCGGATTCTCCGACTGCGCCGACCGTACGAGACCCCGCACCGCAGCAGCCGCCACATCAGCGCCACCCACAGCACCCCGCGTCACAAAGACAAACCGCGACTCCGCGAACCGCTCATCCGCCAACCGCTCCTGAAGCTGTCCCAGGACCTGATGCGTCAACGCCCGTGCCGCCTCAGCCGTGTTGGCACCAAGCTCTCCGACCACCGGGATCAGCACCACACCTGGTGCCGAGGACCCATCAGCGGCCAACGCGGCAAGATCCGGGGCCAGTTCGGGATCGGCTCCCGCAGCACGCAGGGCTTCGATGAGGCCCAGGGTGTCCTGGCCCGCCACCGCGATCGTCTGCGAGGTGCCGGCAGACGTGGCGGATACCGGTGTCCAGTCCAGCCGGAACAGCGCGTCCCTCGTCAGCGCACCCTCATCGTCCAGAGCCTCCGCCGACAGCGCCCGCATCGCCAGCGACTCCACCGACGCGACCGGCGCGCCCGTCACATCAGCCACCGCGATCGACACGGCACCATTAGCCCCACGGGCCAGCCTCACGCGTACCGAAGAAGCCCCCGACGCCTGCAACGACACCCCACTCCACGAGAACGGGACACCACCGCCCGGCCGATCCGAGCCGTCGACAGGTGAGCCGACGAACCAGGCGGAGTGGAGCCCGGCGTCCAGCAGCGCGGGATGGAGGCCGAAGGCCACCGCGTCGCCCTGCGCGTCCTCGGGCAGGCTCACCTCCGCGTAGATCTCGCCATCCCGGCTCCAAGCCGCCCGCAGCCCCTGGAACACCGGACCGTACGCGAAGCCCTCGACCGCCCGAGCATCGTAGAAACCATCCAGATCCACCGGCTCGGCACCCACCGGCGGCCACACCGACGCATCGAAATCAACCCCGGCCCCGGCACCCGCGACAGCCGGCCCGTGAACAGCACGCCCTCGCCCTCGGCCAGCTCCACCACACCGTTCAGCAGCGGATGCGCCGCCGACACCAGCCCGATCGCCGCCGCGTCGTCCGCACCACCGCGCAGGCTCCGGGGCCAGAACGCCTGGTGCTCGAAGGCGTACGTCGGCACATCCACCCACGACGCCCCGGTACCGGCGAAGAAACCGGCCCAGTCCACGACGACACCACGCACATGCAACTGGCTCATCGCGGTGACGGCCGACAGTTCCTCGGACCGGCTCTTGCGGAGGATCGGTACGGTCGTGGCGCCGTCCGGTACGGATTCCTGGGCCATGGCCGACAGCACACCGTCCGGGCCGAGCTCCAGGAACGTGCTCACGCCCTGCTCGGCCAGCGTCCGCACGCCATCGGCGAAGCGGACGGCTTCCCGGACATGCCGTACCCAGTACTCGGGCGAGGACAGCTCCTCGGCCGACGCCAGGGCGCCGGTCAGGTTCGAGACGACCGGGATCCGGGGCGCCGCGAACGACAACCCCTCCGCCACCGTACGGAAGTCATCCAGCATCGGCTGCATGAGGGGCGAGTGGAAGGCGTGCGAGACACGCAGACGCGTGGTCTTACGCCCCTGCTCCGCCAACCGCGCGGCCACCGACAGG
>NZ_JOEI01000070.1 GCF_000718095.1 Streptomyces scopuliridis RB72
CTAGTAGTGCTTGGTCAGGTTGGTGTTGCTGTGGGTATGTCGCGGTGGCAGGTGGGGCAGGCGCCGGTCCAGGTTGCGAGGAGGGTCTGTAGTTCGCGGACGACTTGGTAGAGGCTCAGGCCGGCGCCGTGTCTTTTGGGGCTCGGGCCAGTCGTTGCAGGGTGCAGAAGGCGTGGGCGACGGAGACGAGGGTGACGTGGTGGTGCCAGCCGGTCCAGGTGCGGCCCTCGAAGTGGGCCAGGCCGAGGGCCTGTTTCATCTCGCGGTAGTCGTGTTCGATGCGCCAGCGGAGTTTGGCCAGGCGGACCAGCGTGGTGAACGGGGTGTCGGCGGGCAGATCGGAGAGCCAGAACTGGACCGGCTCGTCCTCGGTGGCGGGCCACTCGGCCAGCAGCCAGCACTCGGGCAGTACGGGGCCGTCGGTGGCGCGGGCGATCTCGCGTCCGGCAGGCCGGATCCGCAGCGTGACGAACCGCGAGTACATACGTTTCAGTCCGGACCGGCCTGTGCCGGGGCGGGATCCCTCCCGCCATTGCACCGGTTTCGCCGCTTTCCGGCCCGCCGCGATGACCAGCTGTTTCACCGATCGGGGCTTGTCCGGGTACTTCGCCACCGGCGGCCGTCCCGTCCCGGAGTAGTCCGCTGTGACCGGGACGGCCTCACCCGGCTGGGCCGACAGCGTGGTGGAGATGCCGACCACGTAGTTGAGGCCGCGGGCTGCCAGACCGAGCCGGAAGGCGGCGGCGTCGCCGTAGCCGGCGTCCGCGACGGCCAGCGGCACATCGATCCCCCACGAGCGGGTCTCATCGAGCATGTCCAGCGCGAGCTGCCATTTCTCGACGTGCCCGATGTCGTCAGGGATACCGCAGGCGGTACGGCGTGCGACCTTGTCCGGATCCGCCTTCGGCGATCCGGCCGCCCAGGTCTCCGGCAGGAACAGCCGCCAGTTGACCGCCGCCGACGCGTGATCCGAGGCCAGGTGCAGCGAGACGCCCACCTGGCAGTTGGTGACCTTGCCCGCGGTGCCGGTGTACTGCCGCGACACGCACGCCGACGCGTCGCCGTCCTTGAGGAAACCGGTGTCATCGAAGACCACCGCGGCCGGCCGGATCACCGCTTCCATCTTCCAGGCAAGCCGGGCCCGGATATGGGACGGATCCCACGGACTGGTGGTGACGAAGTGCGCCAGGGCCTGCCGGTTCCCGTCCTCGCCCAGCCGCGCAGCCATCGGCTCGACCGACTTACGTCTGCCGTCGGTCAGCAGCCCACGCAGGTAGACCTGTCCCCAACGGCGCTGATCGTTCCGCACGAACGGCTCGAACACCTCCGCCGCGAACGCCTCCAACTCACCACGCACAGCAGCAATCTCGTCCGGAGTCACACCCCCATCAACGCACACC
>NZ_JOEI01000071.1 GCF_000718095.1 Streptomyces scopuliridis RB72
CGCGAACACCGGGAACCGGCCGTACAACTCCCGGCCCATCCCCAGCCGCTGCGAACCCTGACCCGAGAACAGCACCGCCGTCTTCCCACCGACGACCGCCCCCGACACCGCCAAGGCGTCCGGCTCGCCGACCGCCAGAGCCGCGAGGGCGCGTACCGCGTCCGCCGGATCCCCGGCCAGCACCACGGCCCGGTGGTCGAACTTCGAGCGGCCCGTTGCCAGCGAGTGGCCGATATCCACCGGCCGCAGCTCCGGCCGCGCCTCGATCGACGACAGCAGCTTGGCGGCCTGGCCGCCGAGCGCCTCGGCCGTCTTGCCCGAAAGCACCCACGGGACGACGCCCGACTCGGTCTCGGGTACTTCCTTACTGCCCAGGACGGTTCCCTGGATGACGGTGGCCGGCTGCTCCAGGATGACGTGCGCGTTCGTACCGCTGATCCCGAACGACGAGACACCCGCACGCCGCGCGCGACCGACCTCCGGCCACCGCGTGTGCTCGGTCAGCAGCTCGACCGCGCCTTCCGACCAGTCCACATGCGACGAGGGAGCGTCCACGTGCAGCGTCTGCGGCAGCACGCCGTGACGCATCGCCATGATCATCTTGATCACACCGGCGACACCGGCGGCAGCCTGAGTGTGGCCGATGTTCGACTTCACCGAGCCGAGGAGCAGCGGGCGCTCCGGGTCACGATCGCGCCCGTACTCGGCCAGGAGCGCCTGCGCCTCGATCGGGTCGCCCAGCGTCGTCCCCGTACCGTGCGCCTCCACCACATCGACATCGTCGGCCGAGAGTCCGCCGCTGGCCAGCGCCTGACGGATCACGCGCTGCTGCGACGGACCGTTCGGGGCGGTGAGGCCGTTCGACGCACCGTCCTGGTTGACGGCCGAGCCCCGGACCACGGCAAGGATCTCGTGACCGTTGCGTCGCGCGTCGGACAGCCGCTCAAGCACCAGCATGCCGACACCCTCCGACCAGCCGACACCGTCCGCCGCGTCCGAGAACGCCTTGCAACGGCCGTCGGGAGAGAGTCCGCGCTGTCGGGAGAAGTCCACGAACACCGAGGGGGTCGACATCACGGTCACACCGCCGGCCAGCGCCAGCGAGCATTCGCCGCTGCGCAGCGCCTGCATCGCCCAGTGCATCGCGACCAGCGACGACGAGCACGCGGTGTCCACCGTCACCGCCGGACCCTCCAGGCCCAGCGTGTACGAGACCGATGCCTGCTCGCTCGATCGCCTCCCACGAGGTCTCCAGCAGCAGGCGCTGCTGGGAGTCGGTGGCCAGCGCCTCACGCGGCGACATCCCGAAGAACGCCGGGTCGAACTCGCCCGCGTCATGCAGGAATCCACCCTGTCGCGTGTACGACGTGCCCTTGTGGTCGGGGTCCGGGTTGAACAGCCCATCCACGTCCCAGCCACGGTTGGTCGGGAAGGCGGAGATCACATCGCTGCCCTCGGTGACCAGTCGCCACAGATCCTCCGGCGAGGCCACCCCGCCCGGATAGCGGCAGCTCATGCCCACGACCACGATCGGATCGTCGGCCACCGCGGCGGCGCGCCTGGCCACGGGCAGGGCCACGGCCGCATCGGCGCCGAGCAATTCATCGAGCAGATGGTCGACCAGCGTCTCGACCGTCGGATAGTCGAAGACCATCGTGGCCGGCAGTCGCAGCCCGGTCACGGTGTTGAGCCGGTTACGGAGTTCGACCGAGGTCAGCGAGTCGAAGCCCAGTTCGCGGAAGGCGCGGCCCGGGTTGACCGCGTTGCCATCGGCATGGCCCAGGACCAGGGCGACCTGTCCGCGTACGAGGTCCAACAGCACCTCCTGACGCTCAACCGCCGTCAGCCCCGCCAACCGCTCCACCAGC
>NZ_JOEI01000072.1 GCF_000718095.1 Streptomyces scopuliridis RB72
AAAGCGTGATTTGTGGCGCGCGAACGCCCGCATCCCAACTGTGGGCCGGTACGCGCCGTAAATCATGCCGTCCGGACATGTACCTCCGGAGGCCCCGGCCCCCGGCACCACGAGACCCCAGCCCCGTCAGCCCACGAGCAGCAGCACAATCAGCACGATCAAACCCGCCGCCGCCGGCCCCAGCACCTCGTACGCCCACCGCACCGTCGGCTCCCCCTGCGCCGCCGGCCGCGACGCGGACCGCTCCGCGAACTCGCGAAGATCCGCGACCGTACGGTCCGCCTGAGCCATCCGAACCTCGGCCGCACCGACCCCCGCACCGACCCCCGCACCAGCCCCCACACCGGAACCCGCACCGGAACCCCCACCCGCAGACGCCGACGCGCCCCGCCCCTGCACCCGGTTCGCCCGCTTGCGCTGGCGCAGCGAGACCGGGACCGCCCACAGCTGGAACTTCCGGCCGTCCTCCGTCAGCGCCTCGCACGAGAACTGGGCCCGCACGGTCGAGACCGCCGCCCACGGCAGCGTGATCGTCCGGAACGGGTTCCTGATCCGCAGCCGGTCGGCGTTCGCGTAGACCGCCGGGCGCAGGCTGAACGCGATCACGAGCGGTACGAGGAACAGCATCGCGGCGAGCGCCAGCCACGGCGTGCTGCCCGTCCCGCGGAAGAGCGCGTCGCCGCCGATCCAGAGAATGATCGCGAGCAGCAGGCCGCCGCCCACGATCCCGCCGGCCGACCGGAAGACGCGGTCGGCGTAGGTCGGCTCGGTGGGCTGCTCGGGGCTCGTCATACGTCCGATTCTGCCGCATGGCCGGAACACACCTCCACGCCCCCGGCAGGGTCCGGCCTCGGCCACGCCCGCCGCAGGGTCCGGCCTCGGCCACGCCCCCGGCAGGGTCCGGCCACGCCCCCGGCAGGGTCCGGCCACGCCCCCCGCAGGGTCCGGCCTCGGCCACGCCCCCGGCCCGAACC
>NZ_JOEI01000073.1 GCF_000718095.1 Streptomyces scopuliridis RB72
TTATGCGGCGGGTAACGCGTTCCTGGATGCGTTGATGGAGCGTCGTCGGGCTGAGGGTCTGCCGGGTGTGTCGCTTGCCTGGGGTCCGTGGGATCAGTCCGGTGGGATGACGGGGACGTTGTCTGAGGCGGATGCGGAGCGGATGGCTCGTGCGGGTGTGCCGGCGTTGTCGGTGGAGCTGGGTGTGGCGTTGTTTGATGCCGCGCTGGCGACCGGGGATGCTGTGGTGGCTCCGGTGCGGCTGGATCTGCCGGTGCTGCGTGCGCAGGGTGAAGTTCCGTCGTTGTTGCGGTGCTGGTGGAGCGGTTGGCGGGGCTGACGGCGGTTGAGCGTCAGGAGGTGCTGTTGGACCTCGTACGCGGACAGGTCGCCCTGGTCCTGGGCCATGCCGACGGGAATGCGGTCAACCCGGGCCGCGCCTTCCGTGAACTGGGCTTCGACTCGCTCACGGCGGTGGAGCTGCGTAACCGGCTCAACACGGCCAGTGGGCTCAGGCTGCCCGCCACGATGGCCTTCGACTACCCGACGGTCCAGACGCTGGTCGACCATCTGCTCGATGAACTGCTGGGCTCCGAAGCCGCGGTGGCCGTGCCGGCCGCCACGCGGACCGCCGCGGTGGCCGACGATCCGATCGTGGTCGTCGGGATGAGCTGCCGCTATCCGGGCGGGGTGGCCTCGGGGAAGGCGGCTTCCTGCACACCGCGGACGAGTTCGACCCCGCGTTCTTCGGTATGTCGCCGCGCGACGCGCTGGCCACCGACTCGCAGCAGCGGCTGCTGCTCGAAGCGTCCTGGGAGGCGATCGAGCGAGCAGGCATCGACCCGGTGTCGCTGAAGGGCAGTGCGACCGGTGTGTTCGCCGGTGTGATGTACAGCGACTACACCACTCTGCTGGGCGGCCCGGAGTTCGAGGGCTTCCAGGGAGGCGGCAGCACGAGTCTGGCGTCGGGCCGCGTCTCGTACACGCTGGGCCTGGAGGGTCCGGCGGTGACGGTGGACACGGCGTGCTCGTCGTCGCTGGTCGCGATGCACTGGGCGATGCAGGCGCTGCGCAGCGGCGAATGCTCGCTGGCGCTGGCCGGCGGTGTGACCGTGATGTCCACGCCGACGGTGTTCGTCGACTTCTCCCGACAGCGGGGTCTGTCGCCCGACGGCCGGTGCAAGGCGTTCTCCGAGTCGGCCGATGGCGTGGGCTGGTCGGAGGGTGTCGGCATGCTGGTGCTTGAGCGGCTGTCCGACGCGCGACGCAATGGCCACCAGGTGCTGGCGGTGGTCCGGGGCTCGGCCGTCAACCAGGACGGTGCGTCGAACGGCCTCACTGCCCCGAACGGTCCGTCGCAGCAGCGCGTGATCCGTCAGGCGCTGGCCAGCGGCGGACTGTCCATGGACGACGTCGATGTGGTGGAGGCGCACGGTACGGGGACGACGCTCGGCAGACGCTGCACGTGGACGCTCCGTCGTCGCATGTGGACTGGTCGGAAGGCGCGGTGGAACTGCTGACGGAGCCGGTGGAGTGGCCGGAGGTCGGTCGCGCGCGGCGGGCGGCTGTTTCGTCGTTCGGGATCAGCGGTACGAACGCCCACATCATCCTGGAGCAGCCGGCCACGGTGATCCGGGGAACGGTGGTCGCCAGGCCGGAGGCTCCCGTGGTGGAGCCGGGTGTGGTGCCGTGGGTGCTGTCCGGCAAGACGCCGGAGGCGCTGCGCGGCCAGGCGGGCCGGCTGCTCTCCTATGTCGAGTCCGGTCAGGAGCTGCGACCGGTGGATATCGGCTACGCGCTGGCCACGGGCCGGTCGGTCTTCGACAACAGCGCTGTCGTGCTGGCCGGGGATCCGGCGGACGCGGTACGAGCCCTCGCGGCTCTGGCGTCCGGCGACGCGGATCCGTCGGCGGTGTCGGGTGCGGTCGTCGGTGGGAAGACGGCGGTGCTGTTCTCGGGTCAGGGTTCGCAGCGGCTGGGGATGGGCCGGGAGTTGTACGGCCGGTTCCCGGTGTTCGCG
>NZ_JOEI01000074.1 GCF_000718095.1 Streptomyces scopuliridis RB72
CCGCCGGGTTCCTATAGCGCAAGTAACTCACCCGGCAACGAACCCAGACCAGACCAGCAACCAACAATCACCCAAATGGACTACGACAAGCCGTAAGGAAGTCTTTCGGAACTCCGCCTCTAGGTTGTGCGGCTGCCTGCGTTTTCGCGTTCTGCTGGTGATCGTCGACCTCCCTTTCGATCGATGGGACGCGGCCGATGACGCCAAGCGGCAGCGGTGGTTGCACCGGTCGATCCACTCGATGGTGACCAACTCGGCCCTCGGGAAGCCCCTTTCAGGAGCATCGTAGTTTGATCGGATGTCTGAACTGGCCCGGGGGTTCGCGAGCGGTCACATTGCCGCAGAGTCATCTCGTGCTCCACCAGCTCGGGTGCCTGTCCAGCCACCTGGTTCGAGACCTTGATTCGGATCTTCTCCACGTACAGCGCCGGCGGAACGGCTCGTTAGTCCGCAACGTACAAATGCCCAGGCCATGACTGGCGTCGTGTCCAACTACCGCTGAAATAAGGGCACATGCTTCTCACAGGGAGCCTTTTCGTCACGTTCGTCATGCGCTCCCAAGTCGACATCACCGCTGCTCATCACGCCTTTTGCGAACTGGCAAGGAAGCGGAACACGGGTCGTTTGATGAGGCGAGCCGCTCTGCGCGTAACGCATGTAACCGAGTTGGCGACCGGAAGGAAGGTCGTCGATGGATGCGGGATCCCCGACTTAGATCCTTACGGCTTGTCGTAGTCCATTTGGGTGATTGTTGGTTGCTGGTCTGGTCTGGGTTCGTTGCCGGGTGAGTTACTTGCGCTATAGGAACCCGGCGG
>NZ_JOEI01000075.1 GCF_000718095.1 Streptomyces scopuliridis RB72
ATACAATTCACCCAACACACCCACCGGCACCGGACGCAGCCAGCCATCCAGCACCCACACCCGCGCACCCGCCACCGGAACCCCAATCGGCGGAACACCCGCCGCTGCAGGCTCCAACTGCCCGCTGACCGACGCCGCGACGGTCACTTCCGTCGGACCGTACGCGTTGAACATCGCGCGACCGGCGGACCACCGTCCCACCAGCTCGGCGCCCAGCGCCTCGCCACCCGTCACCAATACCCGCAGGTCAGGCAGATCACTGGCCGGCATACTGCCCAGGACCGTCGGCGGTACAAGCGAATGCGTGATCCGCTCCCCCGCGAAAACATCCAGCAACTCCTGCCCCGCCAAAAGCCGACCGCCCTCCGGAATCACCAGAGTCCCACCACCACCCAAAGCCATCAACAACTCCATCACCGACGCATCAAAACCCGCCGACGCCAACTGCAACACGCGCGAGGACGCGTCAAGCCCGAACCGCTCCACCATCGCCGCAGTAAACCCAGCCACACCCCGATGGGAGACCACGACACCCTTGGGACGCCCCGTCGAGCCGGACGTATAGATCACATACGCCGCCGAGTCCAACGACACCCGCCCCACAGGAACAGCAGAAGACGCCGAGGCCCCAGAAAGCACCTCCAGCATCTCCTCATCAATCACCAGCTGGACACCACTGTCCGCCGTCACAAACTCCATACGCTCAACCGGCCACTCCGGATCCAACGGCACATACACACCACCCGCCCGCACCACCGCCAACAGAGCCACCACCCACTCCACCGACCTCGGCAAACACACACCCA
>NZ_JOEI01000076.1 GCF_000718095.1 Streptomyces scopuliridis RB72
ATACAATTCACCCAACACACCCACCGGCACCGGACGCAGCCAGCCATCCAGCACCCACACCCGCGCACCCGCCACCGGAACCCCAATCGGCGGAACACCGGCCCCGGGCTCCAGCCGTCCGCTCATGGACGCGGCGATCGTCACCTCCGTGGGACCGTAGGCATTGATCACCGTCCGGCCCTCCGACCACCGCTCGACCAGCTCAGGGCCACATGCCTCGCCGCCCGTCACCAATACCCGCAGGTCAGGCAGATCACCGGCAGGCATACTGCCCAGGACCGTCGGCGGAACGAGCGAATGCGTGATCCGCTCCCCCGCGAAGACGTCCAGCAACTCCTGCCCGGCCAACGGCCGACCGCCCTCCGGAATCACCAACGTCCCACCACCACCCAGAGCCATCAACAACTCCATCACCGACGCATCAAAACCCGCCGACGCCAACTGCAACACGCGCGAGGACGCGTCAAGCCCGAACCGCTCCACCATCGCAGCGGTGAAACCGGCCACACCCCGATGGGAGACCACGACTCCCTTGGGACGCCCGGTCGAGCCGGACGTATAGATCACATACGCCGCCGAGTCCAACGACACCCGACCCACAGGAACAGCAGAAGACGCCGAGGCCCCGGAAAGCGCCTCCAGCATCTCCTCATCAATCACCAGCTGGACACCACTGTCCGCCGTCACAAACTCCATACGCTCCGCCGGCCACTCCGGATCCAACGGCACATACACACCACCCGCCCGCACCACCGCCAACAGAGCCACCACCCACTCCACCGACCTCGGCAAACACACACCCA
>NZ_JOEI01000077.1 GCF_000718095.1 Streptomyces scopuliridis RB72
AGGTGTCGATGTTGGGGGTGGTTGAGCGGGAGTGGGTGGTGGGTGCGGGGCGTGGTGTGGTGCGTGGGTTGTCGGGTGGTTCGGTGGTGGAGGGGTTTGCGGCGCGGGTGGCGGAGTCGCCGGGTGCGGTGGCTGTGGTGTGTGGTGATGTGTCGTTGACGTATGGGGAGTTGGATGCGCGGGCTGGGCGGTTGGCTCGGGTGTTGGTGGGACGTGGTGTGGGTGTGGAGTCGCGGGTGGGGTTGTTGTTGGAGCGGTCGGTTGATGTGGTGGTGGCGATGTTGGCGGTGGTGAGGGCGGGGGGTGCGTATGTGCCGTTGCATGGGTCGTATCCGGAGGAGCGGGTGCGGGAGGTGCTGGGGCGGAGTGGCGCGGCGCTCGTGGTGACGGACCGGGGGGTGGATGAAGTCGGGGGGCTGCCGGTCGTGCGGGTGAATGCGGAGCCGGCGTCTGATGTGCGGCTTCCTTCGGCGCTTCGGGCGAGCTCGTTGGCGTATGTGATGTTTACGTCGGGGTCTACGGGTGTGCCCAAGGGTGTCGCGGTGACGCATGGGGACGTGGTGGCGCTGGCTGCCGATTCTCGGTGGTCGTCGGGTGCGCACGAGAGGGTTTTGTTCCATTCGCCTCATTCGTTTGATGCGGCGACGTTTGAGGTGTGGGTGCCGTTGTTGAATGGTGGCACGGCGGATGTGGCCGAGGCTGACTTGAGTGCGTCGGTGGTGCGTGCAGCGGTGGCGCGTGGGGTGTCTGGGCTGTTTCTGACGAAGGCGCTGTTCGACGTGCT
>NZ_JOEI01000078.1 GCF_000718095.1 Streptomyces scopuliridis RB72
AGTCAGCTTCTTCGACGGCGCCACCCTCCTCGGCACAGCAACCCTGACCAGCGGCATCGCCACCCTCACCACCTCCACCCTGAGCGTCGGACCCCACTCCCTCACCGCCGTCTACAACGGCAGCCCGAACTTCACCGGTTCGACGTCGCCCGTCGACGTCCAGACGGTCACCCAAGCCGCCACCACCACCGCGTTGACCTCGGCTCCGGATCCGTCCGTCTTCGGACAGCCCAAGACCCTCACCGCCACCGTGACCGCGGTACCACCAGGGGCGGGTACGCCGACGGGCACAGTCAGCTTCTTCGACGGCGCCACCCTGTTGGGCACAGCAACGTTGACCGGCGGAGTCGCCACCTTCACCACCTCCACCCTGGGCGTTGGGTCGCACTCCCTCACCGCCGTCTACAACGGCAGCAGCAACTTCACCGCATCCACCTCACCCATCGACACCCAGACCGTCACCCAAGCCGCCACCACCACCGCCCTCACCTCCGCTCCCGACCCCTCCGTCTTCGGACAGCCCAAAACCCTCACCGCCACCGTCACCCCCGTACCACCAGGAGCAGGCACGCCGACGGGCACAGTCAGCTTCTTCGACGGCGCCACCCTCCTCGGCACAGCAACCCTGACCAGCGGCATCGCCACCCTCACCACCTCCACCCTGAGCCCAAAACCCTCACCGCCACCGTCACCGCGGTGCCGCCAGGAGCGGGTACGCCGACCGGAACCGTCAGCTTCTTCGACGGC
>NZ_JOEI01000079.1 GCF_000718095.1 Streptomyces scopuliridis RB72
ATGCGCGCCAAGACCGGCCCGGACGCCGGCAAGATCACGTTCGTCTACACCTTCTCCGTCAGCGGCACGGCCGGCGGGGTGGCGCAGGCCAAGGGCAGCAGGATGCAGCAGGTCGCGGTCACCTACGACGCGGCGGCCTACGACCAGGAGGAGAAGGACGGCAAACCGCACCACCCGCAGAAGCTGACGATCACCACCAGCCAGGAATCCGGCGACGGTCCCGGCATCCAGGCCGGCGCGGGAGCCAACGCCGGACCCGTGACGATCGACGTCGGTGGCGGCGGCGGAACCGTCAACTCGCAGATCCACACCGAGTCGGCCGAGGTCACCCTCGACAACGACACCGACAGCACCGCCGTCGAGGACTGGCTGCGCGGACGCGGCGACGCCCCCGCCAGCAACCCGCTGCCCACCCCCTCGGACGCCGCCGAGGCACTGGACGACGACGCGGGCCCGATCGAGCGCCTCCTGCACGACAAGGGCAAACTCACCCGCCTCGACTACAAGGCCAACACCGACTGGTGGAACGCCTCACTCGGCATCGGCTTCGGCATCTCCGCCGGACAGGTCAGCCTCGGCTTCAAACTCTTCGGCATCGACATCACCCACGAAGAGAAGAACCAGACGATCACCGGCGACCCGACCTACGCCACCGGCCC
>NZ_JOEI01000080.1 GCF_000718095.1 Streptomyces scopuliridis RB72
TCCAGCATCGGCTGCATGAGGGGCGAGTGGAAGGCGTGCGAGACACGCAGACGCGTGGTCTTACGCCCCTGCTCCGCCAACCGCGCGGCCACCGACAGGACGGCGTCTTCGTCACCGGAGACGACAACCGACGACGGACCGTTGATCGCGGCGATCGACACCTCGCCGGAGAGCAGCGGAAGAACCTCATCCTCCGTCGCCTGCACCGCCATCATCGAACCACCCACCGGCAACGCCTGCATCAACGACGCCCGCGCCACGACCAGCTTGCAGGCATCCTCCAACGAGAACACCCCCGCCACATGCGCGGCAGCGATCTCACCGATCGAGTGCCCGGCGACGAAGTCCGGCTTCACACCCCACGATTCGACCAACCGGAACAGCGCCACCTCCACCGCGAACAACGCCGGCTGGGTGAACCCCGTCTCGTTCAGCAGCTCCGCGTCGTCACCCCAGATGACCTCACGCAGCGACCGGCCCAACTTGCCTTCCAACGAGGCGAGTACGGAGCCCAGCGCGTCCGCGAACACCGGGAACCGGCCGTACAACTCCCGGCCCATCCCCAGCCGCTGCGAACCCTGACCCGAGAACAGCACCGCCGTCTTCCCACCGACGACCGC
>NZ_JOEI01000081.1 GCF_000718095.1 Streptomyces scopuliridis RB72
AGCAGGTCGTTGATCCAGATCATGGAGGCGCGGAGGTGGAGGCCGGCGAGGTAGCTCTCGGGTGTCTTGTCGTATCGAGTCGCGATGCCCCGCCAGGCCTTCAGCTTGTTGATCAGGCGCTCGACGGTGTTCCGCTCCTTGTAGAGATCGGCGTTGTGGCGTGTGGGTCGGCCGCCGCGACTGCCCTTCTTCTTCCGGTTGGCGGACTGGTCCTTCTTCTCCGGGATGACTGCTTTGATGTTGCGTTTGCGCAGGTAAGAGCGGTTGGCGCGGGATGAGTAGGCCTTGTCCGCGGCGACGGCGTCAGGCCGGGTCCGGGGACGACCGACCGGCAGACGGATCCGCACTTTCTGCAGCACGGGGCGCTCTTCCCGCTCGGGGTCGTCACGTCCGTCCTGTCCGTTCCGTCCTGGCGGGCCGCCCCCTTTTGCCGGGCCCGTTCCTGGTCTGCAGCTGCTTCCTCCAAGGCGTCCATGGCCTCCTTGCCGATACACATCCCGGCGGCGTCATGATGTGCGCGGGCAGTGGTGGAGTCCACACTGACCAGGGACAAGTCCGTCTGTCCCTGCCGGGCGGCCTCGGCGATCACGCCTTCCAGCAGCGCGGTGAAGACGCCGGCGTCCCTCCATACCCGGAAGCGACCGTAGACCGTCGGCCACGGGCCGAACTCGCCTGGCATCTCCCGCCACTGGCTGCTGGTGCGGAACCGCCAGATCACCCCTTCGAACTGCTCCCGCAGCCGCTCGGGATACGGGCCGTACTCGCC
>NZ_JOEI01000082.1 GCF_000718095.1 Streptomyces scopuliridis RB72
CAGTTGCGCGGCCACCACCGACTCCGCCGCACCCACCGCCACCATCGCCCCACCACGCGGCAACCCCTGCATCAACCCCGCACGCGCGACAACCAACCCCACCGCATCCGAAAGACGCAACACACCCGACACATGAGCCGCCACCAACTCACCCACCGAATGCCCCGCCACCACATCAGGAACCACACCCCACGACCCCAACAACCGAAACAACGCCACCTCAAACGCAAACAAAGCAGGCTGAGTAAACCCCGTCTCCCCCAACAAACCCGCCTCCACCGACCCCTCAACCCCAAACATCACCGACCTCAACGACCGCCCCAGAAGCGGATCGAACACCCCACACACCTCATCCAACGCACCCGCGAACACCGGAAACGCCCCATACAACCCACGCCCCATCCCCACCCGCTGAGCACCCTGACCCGAAAAAACAAACGCCACACCCCCCGACCCCACACCAGACACACCCAAACCAGACACACCACCGACCAACGCCCGCAAACCCGACAACAACTCACCACGATCCACACCGACCACCGCGGCGCCGTGG
>NZ_JOEI01000083.1 GCF_000718095.1 Streptomyces scopuliridis RB72
CCGGGCGGTGGTGATCTCGGGCCGAATGTGGTGGTCTTCGATCCGTCGACGCCCAATATCCAGGGCAGGCTGGACGAGATCTTCCGTCAGCAGGAGTCGGCGCAGTTCGGCTCGGGCCGCTACCAGCTGCTGTTCAAGCCCGGCACGTACAACAACATCAACGCGCAGCTCGGCTTCTACACCTCGATCTCCGGCCTCGGGCTGTCGCCCGACGACACCACGTTCAACGGTGATGTGACCGTGGACGCCGGCTGGTTCAACGGCAACGCCACCCAGAACTTCTGGCGCTCCGCCGAGAACCTCGCCCTCAACCCCGTCAGCGGCACCAACCGCTGGGCCGTCGCCCAGGCCGCCCCCTTCCGCCGTATGCACGTCAAGGGCGGCCTCAACCTCGCACCCAACGGCTACGGCTGGGCCAGCGGCGGCTACATCGCCGACAGCCGCATCGACGGCACCGTCGGCCCCTACTCCCAGCAGCAGTGGTACACCCGCGACAGCTCCGTCGGCGGCTGGACCAACGCCGTCTGGAACATGACCTTCTCCGGCGTCGA
>NZ_JOEI01000084.1 GCF_000718095.1 Streptomyces scopuliridis RB72
AGCACGTCGAACAGCGCCTTCGTCAGAAACAGCCCAGACACCCCACGCGCCACCGCTGCACGCACCACCGACGCACTCAAGTCAGCCTCGGCCACATCCACCGTGCCACCGTTCAACAACGGCACCCACACCTCATACGTCGCCGCATCAAACGAGTGCGGCGAATGAAACAAAACCCTCTCGTGCGCGCCCGACGACCAGCGGGAATCAGCAGCAAGCGCCACGACGTCCCCATGCGTCACCGCGACACCCTTGGGCACACCCGTGGACCCCGACGTAAACATCACATACGCCAACGAGCCCGCCCGAAGCGCCGAAGGAAGCCGCACATCAGACGCCGGCTGCGCATTCACCCGTACGACCGGCAGCCCCCCGACTTCATCCACCCCCCGGTCCGTCACCACCACCACCGCACCACTCCGCCCCAGCACCTCCCGCACCCGCTCCTCCGGATACGACCCATGCAACGGCACATACACACCCCC
>NZ_JOEI01000085.1 GCF_000718095.1 Streptomyces scopuliridis RB72
AGGGGGTCGTGGTGCGGTGCGCCTCCCGGCAGGGGGTCGTGGTGCGGTGCGCCTCCCGGCAGGGGGTCGTGGTGCGGTGCGCCGTCCGGCGGGGGTGCGGGTGCGTGGTCGTGGTGCGGGTGCCGGGGCCTCCGGAGGCGCCTGCCCGGACTGCTTTCCTCACCCCCCTTCGCGCGAGCTGCGACGCTTTACGTCCGGACACGCACCTCCTCCGACCCCGACCCCCTCCCCCCGGTGGTCCCCCGCGACCCACCGCCCGGCTGGGGATCGGGGGCGGGGTGCGGCCCGGTGGGCCCCACCACTCGCCGCCCGGCTGGGCATTGGGGGCGGGTGCGGCCCGGTGGCCCCGGTCATTCGCCGCCCCGGTGAGGGCGCGTGGGCCAGTGGGCTCCGCCGCTCGCTGCCCTGGTGGGGCCGGTGCGGGAGATCGCAGCCGCCTCCCCCGCCCGCCCTCGCGCACGGCCGGGCCGCCTCCCCGCCACTCACTGCCCTGGTGAGGCCGGTGCGGGAGATCGCAGCCGCCTCCCCCGCCCGCCCTCGCGCACGGCCGGGCCGCCTGTGCGGGCAGTGAAGGGGGGCGCGCAGGGGTCGTGTCC
>NZ_JOEI01000086.1 GCF_000718095.1 Streptomyces scopuliridis RB72
TTATGCGGCGGGTAACGCGTTCCTGGATGCGTTGATGGAGCGTCGTCGGGCTGAGGGTCTGCCGGGTGTGTCGCTTGCCTGGGGTCCGTGGGATCAGTCGGGTGGGATGACGGGGACGTTGTCTGAGGCGGATGCGGTGCGGATGGCTCGTGCGGGTGTGCCGGCGTTGTCGGTGGAGCTGGGTGTGGCGTTGTTCGATGCCGCGCTGGCGACCGGGGATGCTGTGGTGGCTCCGGTGCGGCTGGATCTGCCGGTGCTGCGTGCGCAGGGTGAAGTTCCTTCGTTGTTGCGGTCGTTGATTCGTTCGCGGTCGCGTCGGGCTGCCGCGGTGGCTGGTTCGGCGACGGCGGCCGGGCTGGTGGAGCGGTTGGCGGGGCTGACGGCGGTTGAGCGTCAGGAGGTGCTGTTGGACCTCGTACGCGGACAGGTCGCCCTGGTCCTG
>NZ_JOEI01000087.1 GCF_000718095.1 Streptomyces scopuliridis RB72
CCCTGGAAGAGGTCGCCGCCCGGGCCGGGGTCGGGCGGGGCACCGTCTCCCGGGTGATCAACGGCTCGCCCCGGGTCAGCGACGCCACCCGCGCCGCGGTGGAGGCGGCCGTCGCCGAACTCGGCTACGTGCCCAACACCGCCGCCCGCGCCCTCGCGGCCAACCGCACCGACGCCATCGCGCTGGTCGTCCCCGAACCGGAGACCCGGTTCTTCGCGGAGCCGTACTTCTCCGACATGCTGCGCGGGGTCGGCGCCGAACTCTCCGACACCGAGATGCAGTTGCTGCTGATCTTCGCCGGCAGCGACCGCGAGCGACAGCGCCTGGCCCAGTACCTGGCGGCCCACCGCGTGGACGGCGTCCTCCTGGTCTCCGTCCACGCCGACGACCCGCTGCCGGACCTGCTCGCCCAGCTGGAGATCCCGGCCGTGATCAGCGG
>NZ_JOEI01000088.1 GCF_000718095.1 Streptomyces scopuliridis RB72
GCGTCCCTCCCCCAGCCCCACCGCCCAGCGCACCAGCCCGGCCATCGCCCCATGCGGCACCACCACACCCTTCGGCCGCCCCGTCGAACCCGACGTATAGATCACATACGCCGCCGACGACAACGACACCACCACCTCAGGAGCCACCACATCCCCCACCAGAGAACGCGCCAACACCTCCTCCGTAACCACCACCTCAACACCACTATCAGCCTTCATAAACTCCAGCCGATCCACCGGATACTCCGGATCCAACGGCACATACGCACCACCAGCCCGCAACACCCCCAACACCGCCACCACCAAATCCAGCGACCTCGGCAAACACACCCCCACCCGAGACTCCACACCCACACCCAACGAAGCCAAATGCCCAGCCAGACGATCCACCCGCACACCCAACTCGCCATACGTCAACGACTCACCACCCTCACCCAGC
>NZ_JOEI01000089.1 GCF_000718095.1 Streptomyces scopuliridis RB72
AGGTGGTGACTCCGCCGGTCAGGGTTGCTGTGCCGAGGAGGGTGGCGCCGTCGAAGAAGCTGACTGTGCCCGTCGGAGTTCCTGCCCCGGGGGGTACGGGGGTGACGGTGGCGGTCAGGGTCTTCGCCTGTCCGAAGACAGAGGGGTCGGGAGCCGAGGTCAACATCGTGGTGGTGGCGGCCTGAGTGACCGTCTGGATGTCCACGGGCGACGTCGAACCGGTGAAGTTCGGGCTGCCGTTGTAGACGGCGGTGAGGGAGTGGGATCCGATACCCAGGGTGGAGACGCTGAACGTGGCGACTCCGCCGCTGAGGGTTGCTGTGCCGAGGAGAGTGGCGCCGTCGAAGAAGCTGACGGTTCCGGTCGGCGTACCCGCTCCTGGCGGCACCGCGGTGACGGTGGCGGTGAGGGTTTTGGGCTGTCCGAAGACG
>NZ_JOEI01000090.1 GCF_000718095.1 Streptomyces scopuliridis RB72
CGCCGCGATGGTCGGCGTCGTCTCGCTGGTCGTGGCGGCGATCGTCGGTCTGAGCGTGCCCGCCGACGAGGCGACCGGGCTGAAGAGCGCGGTGTGCCGCATACTTCACCCGCTCAGCGGGGCCGAGGCATGCTCCTCCGGGGACTACGCGGGCGACGGTGACGACGGCGGAGGGGACGGCGGAGGCGGGGACCCGGACGATCCCTTCGTCCCCAACGGCGACCCGTTCGAGCCCGCGAAGTGTCTGCTGTCCCAGGACCAGACGAAGACCACCGTCGTCATCCAGATCCTCTTCATCAAGATCAGCAGCTCCGAGTCGGTCAAGCTCCAGCAGTGGTCCGACGGCACCGTCACCCTGGAGCGGGTGACCGAGACCGGAGGCGGCGTCACGGCGAGCATCTCCGCCGGCATCCCGGGCCGGCAAGAAGAAGCCCGACCTCGAACCGGAGAAGGCGCCGGACGTCGACATCACCAAGACCTCCACCGAGGCATCCGGCGGAGTGAGCTTCGGAAAGACCTTCAAGGGCAACGGCAAGAGCGGCAAGGACAC
>NZ_JOEI01000091.1 GCF_000718095.1 Streptomyces scopuliridis RB72
GGCGTCGTCTCGCTGGTCGTGGCGGCGATCGTCGGTCTGAGCGTGCCCGCCGACGAGGCGACCGGGCTGAAGAGCGCGGTGTGCCGAATACTTCACCCGATGAGCGGGGCCGAGGCATGCTCCTCCGGGGACTACGCGGGCGACGGTGACGACGGCGGGGGCGACGACGGCGGAGGCGGGGACCCGGACGATCCCTTCGTCCCCAACGGCGACCCGTTCGAGCCCGCGAAGTGTCTGCTGTCCCAGGATCAGACCAAGGACACCGTCGTCATCCAAGTGGCCTTCATCAAGATCAGCGCCTCGGAGACGGTCAAGCTCCAGCAGTGGTCCGACGGCACCGTCACCCTGGAGCGGGTGACCGAGACCGGAGGCGGCGTCACGGCGAGCATCTCCGCCGGCATCCCGGCTCAGAGCAAATGACGGTTGCCGCTACCAGAGCGGCTACAACCCCGGGGCGGCGATGGGAGCTTGCCAACAGGACGCGGCCTCAAAGAAACCCGATCTCGAACCGGAACTGGCGCCGGACGTCGACATCACCAAGACCTCCACCGAGGCATCCGGCGGAGTGAGCTTCGGAAAGACCTTCAAGGGCAACGGCAAGAGCGGCAAGGACAC
>NZ_JOEI01000092.1 GCF_000718095.1 Streptomyces scopuliridis RB72
CCCGGCCATCGCCCCATGCGGCACCACCACACCCTTCGGCCGCCCCGTCGAACCCGACGTATAAATCACATACGCCGCCGACGACAACGACACCGAGGCGGACGCCGGCAGGGCCACGCGCGCGCCCGCGCCCCCCAGCAGCGGACCCGCCACCATCGCCTCGTCCACCACCACGCGAACACCACTGTCCGCCTTCATGAACTCCAGCCGGTCCCCCGGATACTCCGGATCCAACGGCACATACGCACCACCAGCCCGCAACACCCCCAACACCGCCACCACCAAATCCACCGACCTCGGCAGCGACACCCCCACCCGCGACTCCACACCCACACCCAACGAAGCCAAATGCCCAGCCAGACGATCCACCCGCACACCCAACTCGCCATACGTCAACGACTCACCACCCTCACCCAGC
>NZ_JOEI01000093.1 GCF_000718095.1 Streptomyces scopuliridis RB72
CGCGGGCAGGGAACGACGGTCCAGCTTGCCGTTGGCGTTCAGGGGCAGCGAGTCCAGTACGACGAAGGCCGCCGGGACCATGTACTCGGGCAGAGCCGACGCCACGTGCTCGCGTACCGCGTCGACGTCCAGGCCCACATCCCCGTCAGCGACCAGGTAGGCGGCCAGGCGCTTCACACCCGGACGATCCTCCCTCGCCACCACCACCGACTGAACAACCGACGCGTGAGACGTCAATACGCTCTCGATCTCGCCGAGTTCGATACGGAACCCCCGCACCTTGACCTGATCATCACCGCGACCCGCATACTCCAACACCCCATCCGCACGCCACCGCACCACATCACCCGTCCCCCAGACACCGACCGGAGCAGGAGACAGTCCACCGTCAAGCACATACGTGGCCTTGCCCGCCACCGGGCGACCGATCGGCACCATCGGCCCTTCAGGCACCTGGTCCGCATCCGAGAACCAGCCCGTCGCATAGACCGTCGCCTCAGTCGGACCATAGATATTGGCCACGACCGCACCCGGCATAGCCTGACGGGTCTGCTCCAGCAGACCGGCAGGGAACGCCTCACCCGCCAGCACCACCAGATCCGCCGAGACATCC
>NZ_JOEI01000094.1 GCF_000718095.1 Streptomyces scopuliridis RB72
CACCCGGCATAGCCTGACGGGTCTGCTCCAGCAGACCGGCAGGGAACGCCTCACCCGCCAGCACCACCAGATCCGCCGAGACATCCCTCTCCTGCCCCAACACCCCGGCAAACGCCGACGGCACCGCGGAAACGAGTGAACCGCTCCACGAGTCGCGCTCCGTCAACGCGAGAACGTCCCGAACCACCTCCACCGTCCCACCAGCCGCCAACGTCCCGAACAACTCGAACACCGACACATCAAAATTCAGCGACGTCGAGAACAGCGTCCGCGAGAAACGCTCCTCACCGAGCGACACCGCCCAGCGCACCAGCCCGGCCATCGCCCCATGCGGCACCACCACACCCTTCGGCCGCCCCGTCGAACCCGACGTATAAATCACATACGCCGCCGA
>NZ_JOEI01000095.1 GCF_000718095.1 Streptomyces scopuliridis RB72
ACGCCACCGCACCACATCACCCGTCCGATACAACCGACCACCCGACCGGAACGGGTCCGCCACAAACCGCTCCGACGTCAGCCCGGAACGCCCGTGATACCCACGCGCCAGAGCACCACCGAGATACAGCTCACCCCAGACACCGACCGGCACAGGAGACAGTCCACCGTCAAGTACATACGTGGCCTTGCCCGCCACCGGACGGCCGATCGGCACCATCGGCCCTTCAGGCACCTGGTCCGCATCCGAGAACCAGCCCGTCGCATAGACCGTCGCCTCAGTCGGACCATAAATGTTGGCCACGACCGCACCCGGCATAGCCTGACGGGTCTGCTCCAGCAGACCGGCAGGGAACGCCTCACCCGCCAGCACCACCAGATCCGCCGAGACATCC
>NZ_JOEI01000096.1 GCF_000718095.1 Streptomyces scopuliridis RB72
ATCCGCTTCACACCGGGACGGTCCTCACGAACCATCACCGACACCTGCCCCACCCACACGTGCCGGGCAAGAACCGCCTCGATCTCACCCAACTCGATACGCAGACCACGCACCTTCACCTGATCATCACCACGCCCCACATACTCCAACTGCCCATCCACCCGCCACCGCACCACATCACCCGTGCGATACAACCGCCCACCCGAACCAAACGGATCAGCAACAAAACGCTCCGCACTCAACCCCGCACGACCGAGATACCCACGCGCCAACCCCGGCCCCGCCACATACAATTCACCCAACACACCCACCGGCACCGGACGCAGCCAGCCATCCAGCACCCACACCCGCGCACCCGCCACCGGAACCCCAATCGGCGGAACACC
>NZ_JOEI01000097.1 GCF_000718095.1 Streptomyces scopuliridis RB72
CAAGGACACGGAGATCCTCGCCCTGCGCCACCAGATCACCGTCCTCGAACGGCAGCTCGGTCCGGACCGGGTGAAGTTCGCTCCGGAAGACCGGGCTTTCCCCGCCGCTCCGCTGGTACCGCTGTCCCGCCAGGTCCTGCGCCGACTGCGGCTGCTGGTCCAACCCGACACCGTACAGCGCTGGCACCGGGACTTGATGAAGCAGCGCCACGCCCGCACGTGCCGGCCCAAGAGGCCAGGCCGACCGCCCACCGCCCGCTCGATCCGCATCCTGATCCTGCGCCTGGTCCGGGAGAACCCGTCGTGGGGCTACCGCAGGGTGCACGGCGAACTCGCCACTCCCGGCATCACAGTCGCCGCCTCCACCGTC
>NZ_JOEI01000098.1 GCF_000718095.1 Streptomyces scopuliridis RB72
CGCGGGCAGGGAACGACGGTCCAGCTTGCCGTTGGCGTTCAGGGGCAGCGAGTCCAGTACGACGAAGGCCGCCGGGACCATGTACTCGGGCAGAGCCGAGGCCACATGCTCACGCACCACCGCCACGTCCAGCGGCGTATCCGCCTCGGCGACCAGGTAGGCGGCCAGGCGCTTCACACCCGGACGATCCTCCCTCGCCACCACCACCGACTGAGCCACGGACAAGTGAGACGTCAACACGCTCTCGATCTCACCGAGTTCGATACGGAACCCCCGCACCTTGACCTGATCATCACCGCGACCCGCATACTCCAACACCCCATCCGCACGCCACCGCACCACATCACCCGTC
>NZ_JOEI01000099.1 GCF_000718095.1 Streptomyces scopuliridis RB72
CACCCGGCATAGCCTGACGGGTCTGCTCCAGCAGACCGGCAGGGAACGCCTCACCCGCCAGCACCACCAGATCCGCCGAGACATCCCTCTCCTGCCCCAGCACCCCCGCGAAGGCCGACGGCACCGCCGAGACCAGCGACCCCGACCACGACTCCCGCTCCGTCAACGTCAGCACATCCCGAACGACCTCCACCGTCCCACCAGCGGCCAACGTCCCGAAAAGCTCGAAGACCGACACATCAAAGTTCAGCGACGTCGAGAACAGCGTCCGCGAGAAGCGTCCCTCCCCCAGCCCCACCGCCCAGCGCACCAGCCCGGCCATCGCCCCATGCGGCACCACC
>NZ_JOEI01000100.1 GCF_000718095.1 Streptomyces scopuliridis RB72
GTGTTCTACCGGTGCGTGTTCGGCGCCCTGTTCCTCGGCCTGTACTGCCTCGCGCGCGGCTTCCTCAGGAACCACGGGTTCACTCCCCGCAAGCTCGCCCTGGCCGCGCTGGGCGGCGTGTTCATCGTGTTCAACTGGGCGTTCCTCTTCGAGGCGTACGGCAGGACGTCCATCTCGGTGGCCACCGTCGTCTACCACACCCAGCCGTTCTTCGTGGTCCTGCTCGGCGCCCTGTTCTTCAAGGAGCGCCTCACGCGGCGGAAGGCGGGCTGGCTGCTCGTCGCCTTCCTCGGGCTCGTCCTCGTCGCCGGCGTCTCCGTCTCCGACCTCTCCGGGGA
>NZ_JOEI01000101.1 GCF_000718095.1 Streptomyces scopuliridis RB72
GCGGCGTCCTACTCTCCCACAGGGTCCCCCCTGCAGTACCATCGGCGCTGTGAGGCTTAGCTTCCGGGTTCGGAATGTAACCGGGCGTTTCCCTCACGCTATGACCACCGAAACCCTATCGGGCCATCCCGCAGAGCGGGATATCGGCACTTAGCGAACAAGCACACTCTTCAATTGAGTACATACTGGTTCAACCGGTGCGACTGTTCGCAACCCGGGAACCACACAGTGGACGCGAGCAACTGAGGACAAGCCCTCGGCCTATTAGTACCGGTCAACTCCACCAGTCACCTGGCTTCCATATCCGGCCTATCAACCCAGTGGACAAGCCCTCGGCCTATTAGTACCGGTCAACTCCACCAGTCACC
>NZ_JOEI01000102.1 GCF_000718095.1 Streptomyces scopuliridis RB72
CATACACACCCCCCGCCCTCACCACCGCCAACATCGCCACCACCACATCAACCGACCGCTCCAACAACAACCCCACCCGCGACTCCACACCCACACCACGCCCCACCAACACCCGAGCCAACCGCCCCGCCCGAGCCTCCAACTCCCCATACGTCAACGACACATCACCACACACCACAGCCACCGCACCCGGCGACTCCGCCACCCGCGCCACAAACCCCTCCACCACCGAACCACCCGACAACCCACGCACCACACCACGCCCCGCACCCACCACCCACTCCCGCTCAACCACCCCCAACATCGACACCT
>NZ_JOEI01000103.1 GCF_000718095.1 Streptomyces scopuliridis RB72
GCCGTCGAAGAAGCTGACGGTTCCGGTCGGCGTACCCGCTCCTGGCGGCACCGCGGTGACGGTGGCGGTGAGGGTTTTGGGCTGTCCGAAGACGGAGGGGTCGGGGGCCGAGGTCAGCGCGGTGCTGGTGGCGGCCTTGTTCACCGTCTGGGGGTCGATTGGGGAGGTGGATCCGGCGAAGTTCACATTACCGTTGTAGACGGCGGTGAGGGAGTGGGATCCGACGCTCAGGGTGGAGGTGGTGAAGGTGGTGACTCCGCCGGTCAGGGTTGCTGTGCCGAGGAGGGTG
>NZ_JOEI01000104.1 GCF_000718095.1 Streptomyces scopuliridis RB72
TCGGCTCTGCCCGAGTACATGGTCCCGGCGGCCTTCGTCGTACTGGACTCGCTGCCCCTGAACGCCAACGGCAAGCTGGACCGTCGTTCCCTGCCCGCGCCCGAGTTCGTGGCCGCGGAGTCCGCGTACACCGCGCCGCGTACCGAGGCCGAGCGGATTCTCTGCGGAGTGTGGGCGGAGGTGCTGGGTCTGTCCCGGGTGGGGATCGAGGACAACTTCTTCGACCTCGGCGGCGACTCCATCATCAGCCTCCAGGTCGTCTCCCGCGCCCGCC
>NZ_JOEI01000105.1 GCF_000718095.1 Streptomyces scopuliridis RB72
GCCACTAATCCACCCCGAAAGGCTTCATCGTTCGACTTGCATGTGTTAAGCACGCCGCCAGCGTTCGTCCTGAGCCAGGATCAAACTCTCCGTGAATGTATGCCCGGCAGTGCTTAATTAAAAGCGCGGGCGGACACCACGAGAGCGGAACCACCAGCCGGAATAAGACCGGTGGTTCACAGCGTCCTCGCTGTGTTTACTACAAAGGAACCTCAACCCACCGGACATCCGGCAGGTCGGGGTATCAACATATCTGGCGTTGACTTTTGGCAC
>NZ_JOEI01000106.1 GCF_000718095.1 Streptomyces scopuliridis RB72
CGCCGTCGATCGACGATCGGCTCGATCAGCTGTCGCGCCTGAACCCGGACGACCGGGAGGCGATCCGCACGCTCAGCGCGCGGATCCGCCGGACCATCGAAGGGATCACCATCCCGGGCGATCTCGCGGCGGCGGTCACCCGCGCGCTCGCCCAGCTCGGCGAGCAGGCCGCCTACGCCGTCCGATCCAGCGCCACGGCAGAGGACCTGCCGACGGCCTCCTTCGCCGGCCAGCAGGACACGTACCTGAACGTCGTGGGG
>NZ_JOEI01000107.1 GCF_000718095.1 Streptomyces scopuliridis RB72
GTGCCAAAAGTCAACGCCAGATATGTTGATACCCCGACCTGCCGGATGTCCGGTGGGTTGAGGTTCCTTTGTAGTAAACACAGCGAGGACGCTGTGAACGGTCGGGATTATTCCTTCCGACTGTTCCGCTCTCGTGGTGTCCGCCGGATTACCGGTAAACATTCACGGAGAGTTTGATCCTGGCTCAGGACGAACGCTGGCGGCGTGCTTAACACATGCAAGTCGAACGATGAAGCCTTTCGGGGTGGATTAGTGGC
>NZ_JOEI01000108.1 GCF_000718095.1 Streptomyces scopuliridis RB72
CTGCACCGTGGCCTGTTCCACCGGGGCGCCAAGATCCGGATCGTCGCCCTGTCCGCGCGGCTCGCCGAAATCGGTCTGGTCTTCCTCGCCCTCGCCCTCAACGGCGTTGTTCTACTCCCCATGGATGTTGTCCTCGGCCTGACCGCCGCCGTCACGATCACGGCTGCCACACTCACCATGTTCACCGGCCTGTGGTTCATCCTCCCGAGGGCACTACGCCGCCCAAACCCATGACCCG
>NZ_JOEI01000109.1 GCF_000718095.1 Streptomyces scopuliridis RB72
GCTGCCCTTGGCCTGCGCCACCCCGCCGGCCGTGCCGCTGACGGAGAAGGTGTAGACGAACGTGATCTTGCCGGCGTCCGGGCCGGTCTTGGCGCGCATGACGACCACGTCCTCGGTCATCGAACCCGAGAGTCCCTCGAAGGAGATGCTGCCGAGGTCCTTGGGGCCGTCGGCGCCCTTGCCGTCCTTACCGCCCTTGGTGTCCTTGCCGCTCTTGCCGTTGCCCTTGAAG
>NZ_JOEI01000110.1 GCF_000718095.1 Streptomyces scopuliridis RB72
CTTCAAGGGCAACGGCAAGAGCGGCAAGGACACCAAGGGCGGTAAGGACGGCAAGGGCGCCGACGGCCCCAAGGACCTCGGCAGCATCTCCTTCGAGGGTCTCTCGGGTTCGATGACCGAGGACGTGGTCGTGATGCGCGCCAAGACCGGCCCGGACGCCGGCAAGATCACGTTCGTCTACACCTTCTCCGTCAGCGGCACGGCCGGCGGGGTGGCGCAGGCCAAGGGCAGC
>NZ_JOEI01000111.1 GCF_000718095.1 Streptomyces scopuliridis RB72
TCACCCGCTACGAACGCGACACGTTCGGCCGCCCCGTACGGATCACGGACCCGCTGGGAGCGGTTGTCCTCCTCCAGTGGACCATCGAGGGCGAACTCGCGCGACGTACCGGTCCGGACGGCGCGACCGAGTCCTGGTCCTACGACGGCGAGGGCAATTGCCTCACCCACACCGATCCCATCGGCGGTACCACCCGCTTCGAATACACCCACTTCGACCTGCTCGTGGCC
>NZ_JOEI01000112.1 GCF_000718095.1 Streptomyces scopuliridis RB72
TCACCCGCTACGAACGCGACACGTTCGGCCGCCCCGTACGGATCACGGACCCGCTGGGAGCGGTTGTCCTCCTCCAGTGGACCATCGAGGGCGAACTCGTGAGTCGTACCGGTCCGGACGGCGCGACCGGATCCTGGTCCTACGACGGCGAGGGCAATTGCCTCACCCACACCGATCCCATCGGCGGTACCACCCGCTTCGAATACACCCACTTCGACCTGCTCGTGGCC
>NZ_JOEI01000113.1 GCF_000718095.1 Streptomyces scopuliridis RB72
TCCTCCTTCGGATGCCGAGCGGCGATCGCAAGGCGGAGGGTCGCCCCAGTACTGGACGTACTGGGGTGATCCCGACAACGCCGCGAGCGTGCGTGCCGGACGTCGCCGGGCAGGCGGGACTTTGAAGACAGGCTCTAGTAGTGCTTGGTCAGGTTGGTTGGGGTGTGGCGTGTCTTTCGGGTTCGGTGTGCGTTGATGGGGGTGTGACTCCGGACGAGATTGCTGCT
>NZ_JOEI01000114.1 GCF_000718095.1 Streptomyces scopuliridis RB72
GAGCAGGCCGCCTACGCCGTCCGATCCAGCGCCACGGCAGAGGACCTGCCGACGGCCTCCTTCGCCGGCCAGCAGGACACGTACCTGAACGTCGTGGGGCCGACGGCGGTCCTCCAGCACGTCAGCCGGTGCTGGGCCTCGCTGTTCACCGAGCGGGCCGTGACCTACCGCCGGCGGAACGGCATCGACCACCGTACGGTCCACATGGCCGTGGT
>NZ_JOEI01000115.1 GCF_000718095.1 Streptomyces scopuliridis RB72
TCGGCGGCCTCCCGGATGTCGGTCTTGCCCATCTCCAGGAACCGGCCGCCGGGGCCGACCAGCCGCAGCGACGCGTCCACGAACTCACCGGCCAGCGAGTTCAGTACGACATCGACGCCCCGGCCGCCGGTGACCTCCGCGAACGCCGCCTCGAAGTCCGTCGTACGCGACGAGGCGATGTGGTCCTCGGCCACGCCCAGCGAATGTGGTCCTCGGCCACGCCCAGCGATCGCAGCACCTCCCACTTGCCCTCGCTCGCGGTCGCGAAGACCTCGGCGCCCAGATGGTTCGCCACCTGGATCGCCGCCATGCCGACACCACCCGCACCGGCGTGGATC
>NZ_JOEI01000116.1 GCF_000718095.1 Streptomyces scopuliridis RB72
GACCTCGTCGCCGTCTTCCATGGTGATGGTGGTGCAGGCGTCGGCGGTGTCCCTGCGGCGGGCTGTAGCCGACGTCCGTGCAGTCGCGGAGGATTATCCAGGTCGTCATGCGGGCGAAGGCGTGCTCGACACGGGCGCGGGCCTTGCGGTGGGAGGTGTTGTGTTCCTCTTTCCAGGCCGGTGCCCGGTAGCCGCCGTCCGCGATCA
>NZ_JOEI01000117.1 GCF_000718095.1 Streptomyces scopuliridis RB72
CAACGACACACCACCACACACCACCGCCACCACACCCACACCCGCCACCACCCGCGACGCCACCAACCCCGGCAACGCCACCGGCACCACCCCCGCACCCACCCCCGACACACCCCAGTCACCAGCGAAGATCTCCCCCTCCTCACCCGACAACAACCCCACACCCGACAACCGACCACCCGGCTCACCCACCACCACACCAGC